>NZ_JBZUJU010000002.1:0-717019 GCF_058556195.1 Streptococcus sp. A69
AAACGGAAGTATTCTTCCTACCGAGGAGAGATTGGCAAGAAAGCAGATAATCTCATTCAACTCCAGTTTGAAGCAACCAAACCAATGGAAAAGTGCTATACAGATGTAACGGAGTTTGCCATTCCAGCAAGTACTCAAAAGCTTTACTTATCACCAGTTTTAGATGGCTTTAATAGCGAAATTATCGCCTATAATCTTTCAACTTCACCAAACTTAGAACAAGTGAAGAGTATGTTAGAACAGGCATTCACAGAGAAACACTATGAAAATACCATTTTACACAGCGACCAGGGCTGGCAACACTAACACGATTTTTATCACAGGTTTTTAGAGAGTAAGGGAATTCAGCCATCTATGTCACGTAAAGGTAACAGCCCAGACAACGGCATGATGGAGTCCTTCTTTGGCATCTTGAAATCGGAAATGTTTTGTGGCTATGAGAAGCACTTTAGGTCTTTAGAGGACCTTGAATAAGCCATTGTAGACTATATTGATTATTACAACAACAAACGAATTAAGGTAAAACTAAAAGGACTCAGTCCTGTGCAATACAGAACTAAATCCTTTCAATAATTATTTGTCTAACTTTTTGGGGTCAGTACAAACTCTAGCTTTTTAATTTTGCCCCCTTTTCTTATTGTATTTTAAGAGGTTATTGGCCATGAGTATGAATCCCATGTTAATTCTCACTTGACGCTTACCTCTCAGATCACATCTCTTGTAACTCCAACAAGCCTTTATCTGCCCCAAAACTTTATTTTAAGAATAGGCTCTATATGAGTATATAAAAAGCCCTTTAATAAGGGCTAAGTGTATTTAGGAGGTTACACTTCAAATTCATAGAGTGCTGTAGACAAATAACGTTCGCCGTTATCTGGTGCTAAAGCAAGGACTTTCTTACCTGTACCTAATTTCTTAGCAACCTCAATTGCCCCGTAAATTGCTGCAGCTGAAGAAATCCCAACCAGGAAGCCTTCTTTTCCACCAATTTCACGGCCAAGCGCTAGAGCATCATCTGACGTTACGCGGACGATACCATCATAGGCTTTTGTATCAAGTGTTTCAGGAATAAATCCAGCTGAGATGCCTTGAATTTTGTGAGGTCCTGGTTTTTCACCAGACAAGATAGCTGACTCGTCTGCCTCAACTGCATAAACTTGAATGTTTGAATTTGCTGCTTTAAGAGCGTGAGAAACACCTGAGATCGTTCCACCGGTGCCAACACCACCTACAAAAGCATCTAGTCCATCAGAACCGAAAGCAGCCAGTATTTCAGCTCCTGTTGTTCTTTCGTGTACTTCTGGATTAGCTGGATTATTAAATTGGAGTGGAAGGAAGCCGTCTCGTTCAGCGGCGATTTTCTGAGCTTTGGCAATAGCCCCTTTCATTCCTTCGCTACCAGGAGTAAGGACGAGTTCAGCACCATAGGCTTGGATAATCTTGCGTCGTTCCACACTCATCGTTTCAGGCATGACGATAACAACTTTATATCCTTTAGCGGCACCAACCCATGAAAGACCGATACCAGTGTTTCCACTCGTTGCTTCAACAATAGTAGCTCCCGGTTTTAGAATACCATCTTGTTCTGCTTTTTCAATCATGCTAAGGGCAATACGGTCTTTTACTGACGATCCAGGGTTAAAAGCTTCTAGTTTAACATAGACATCTGCAGCACCCTCTGGAATAATATTGTTAAGTTTAACAATCGGTGTTTGTCCAATTAGTTCAGTGATATTATTATAAATAGTCATAGATATACCTCTTTGTATAAGATGATACTAGTATAACGCGCTCAAGGCTATTTGTAAAATATAGAAATCCTATCAAAGTGATAGGATTTTTTTATATCAAAGGTCTAAGCTATTAATTTTTAATCGATTGTGATAAGCCAATTCTAATAAATAGGTGTAAAGAGGGAGGATGTCTGTTTTTTTAGGAAATTCAAATTTATGGAAACTCAGATGCTCATTATGTGCTTTTAGAAAGACATTTTATAAATAAGTGATTGTAATCTCACTATCATCTATACCTGCTCTAGCAGTTTCCATTTTAAGGTTTACAATGTTCATCAAAAAGAGTGACTTAACAGATACCTTGCGACCAGTGGCATCTTGCTTATCTGTAAAAATAATACGGATATTTGTAAAGATGATTGAATCTCGAATAAGTTTATACCCGCTTTGAATTTCTTCATTCTCTAGTAGATATTGTCCATATTCTTTAATAAGAGTCTCTTTGTTTTCCTCGCTAAAATTTCCAGCAAGTCCTTGAATAAATTTTCCAAAAGCCATAATTTTTCCTTCATTTACACTAAGTTTACAGGAACTTCAACTTCTCGTAAACCTTGATCTGTTAAAGTAACCTTTCCATTAAAAAACTCTACAAGAGCAGACTTGATATTTTCTTTCTCTTCCTTATCAACATAAATCATTGTATCAACTTGATCTGTAAAGTTTGTATCCAGCTCCATGAGATGATGTTCTTTAAGAAAATTGCCATATTCTTGATACTGAGCGTAAGACATCTGAAGGGCTATGCCAGCCTGTTCTTTGATTTCAATAATGCCCATTTCTTTGACAGCCAAGGCTACACTTCCTGCGTAAGCACGAATCAAACCTCCAGCGCCTAACTTAATTCCACCAAAGTAACGAGTAACTACTACGCAGACATTGGTAAGATTATGATTTTCTAAGACGCCAAGCATAGGGACTCCAGCAGTACCACTAGGTTCGCCATCATCACTCGTACGCTTGATCTCACTGCGTTCCCCTACAATAAAAGCAGAGCAGTTATGGGTGGCTTTGTAGTGTTCTTTTTTGATAGCAGTGATAAAGTCACGAGCTTCTTCTTCACTATAGACACGCTTGGCATGACAGATAAAGCGTGATTTTTTGATTTCTTCTTGGACCTGCCCATCCTCTTTAATTGTTCTAAATTCCATGATTTAATTGTACTAAAAAATTACCTAAAGCGCTATATTTTTACGAATATTAAAGTATGAAAGTAAATCCAAATTATCTCGGTCGCTTGTTTACTGAGAAAGAATTAACGGAAGAAGAACGACAGGAAGCAGTGAGACTGCCAGCAATGAGAAAAGAGAAGGGGAAACTGTTTTGTCAACGTTGTAATAGTTTGATTCTAGAAGAATGGTATTTGCCTATCGGCGCTTACTATTGTAGGGAGTGTTTACTGATGAAGAGAGTCAGGAGTGATCAAGCTTTATACTATTTTCCTCAAGAGGATTTTCCTAAGCAAGACGTCCTCAAATGGCGTGGTCAGTTAACACCTTTTCAAGAAAAAGTGTCAGAGGGACTGCTTCAGGCGGTAGACAAGCAAGAGCCAACCTTGGTTCACGCTGTGACAGGAGCTGGAAAGACAGAGATGATTTATCAAGTTGTGGCTAAAGTGATTGATGATGGTGGTGCAGTTTGTTTGGCCAGTCCTCGAATTGATGTGTGTTTAGAACTGTATAAGCGACTGCAGAATGACTTTGCTTGCGATATAGCGCTACTCCATGGCGAATCAGAGCCCTATTTTCGAACTCCCTTAGTAGTTGCAACAACTCATCAGTTATTAAAATTTTATCATGCTTTTGATTTGTTGATAGTGGATGAGGTAGATGCCTTTCCTTATGTTGACAACACTATGCTTTACTATGCTGTAAAGAATAGTGTAAAGGAGGATGGATTGAGGATATTCCTTACGGCAACTTCTACAGATGAGTTAGATAGGAAGGTTCGCACAGGGGAATTAAAACGATTAAGCTTGCCAAGACGGTTTCATGGAAATCCATTGATTATTCCAAAGCCAGTTTGGTTATCAGACTTTAATCGCTGTTTAGAGAAAAATCAATTGTCAACCAAGTTAAAGACTTATATTGAGAAACAGAGAAGAACAGGTTATCCCTTACTGATTTTTGCATCAGAGATTAAGAAAGGCGAAAAACTAAAAGAAATCTTGAAGGAGCAGTACCCGAATGAGAATATCGGCTTTGTGTCTTCTGTGACAGAAGACCGATTAGAGCAGGTGCAAGCTTTTCGAGATGGAGAACTAACAATACTGATCAGTACGACAATCTTGGAACGCGGGGTTACCTTCCCTTGTGTGGATGTTTTCGTAGTAGAAGCTAATCATCGACTCTTTACCAAGTCTAGCTTGATTCAGATTGGAGGGCGAGTTGGACGCAGTATGGACAGACCAACTGGTGAGTTGCTCTTCTTTCATGATGGATTAAATGCTTCCATCAAAAAGGCAATCAAGGAAATCAAGAATATGAATAAGGAGGCAGGGTTATGAACTGTTTATTATGTGGCCAGACTACAAAGAGTGAGCTGACATTTAGCAGTCTCTTCCTTTTGAAGGATGATTGCAGTTATCTTTGCTCAGCTTGTGCTTCTAGTTTTGAGAGGATTGGTGAGAATTATTGCCCAAACTGTATGAAAACAGGCATGTCAACTAAGTGTCAAGATTGTAAACTTTGGTGTAAAGAAGGAATTCAGGTTGATCATAAGGCAATCTTTACCTATAATCAAGCTATGAAAGACTTTTTCAGTCGATATAAGTTTGATGGTGATTTTTTGCTTAGAAAAGTTTTTGCTTCCGTTCTTGCTGAGGAACTGAAAAAGTATAGAGGTTATCAATTTGTTATCATTCCCCTAAGTCCTGAAAGATTGCTTGAGAGGGGGTTTAACCAAGTCGAGGGTTTGGTTGAGGCAGCAGGCTTTTCTTTTAAAGATATACTAGGAAAAAGAGAAGAGAGTGCTAGTTCTTCTAAAAGCCGTTTAGAAAGGTTGGCTACTGAAATTCCATTTTTTATTAAAGATGGAATCTCACTTCCTAAGAAGATTTTGCTGATTGATGACATCTATACAACAGGGGCTACTGTGAATCGTGTGAAACGACTTTTGGCAGAAGCAGGTGCTTTGGAAGTTAAAACTTTTTCCCTTGTAAGATGAGGAAAAAATTTGCAAAATGAAAATGAAAGCGTTATAATATAGTTAGAAAAACAAAAATGTTTAGAAAGAAGGTACTTATATGATTAAATATAGTATCCGTGGTGAAAACCTAGAAGTAACAGAAGCAATTCGTGATTATGTAGTTTCTAAACTCGAAAAGATCGAAAAGTATTTCCAACCTGAGCAGGAGTTGGATGCACGTGTGAACTTGAAAGTTTACCGTGAAAAAACAGCAAAGGTTGAGGTAACAATTCCACTTGGATCTATCACTCTTCGTGCTGAAGATATTTCTCAAGATATGTATGGTTCTATCGATCTTGTAACAGATAAAATTGAACGTCAGATTCGTAAAAATAAGACTAAAATCGAACGTAAGAATAAAAATAAAGTTGCGACAAGTCAACTCTTTACAGATGCTCTAGTTGAGGATGCAAATGTTGTGCAACCAAAAGTTGTTCGTTCAAAACAAATTGATTTGAAGCCAATGGATTTAGAAGAAGCCCTTCTTCAAATGGATTTGTTGGGACATGATTTCTTTATCTATGTAGACGTAGAAGATCAAACAACAAATGTTTTGTATCGTCGTGAAGATGGTGAAGTTGGTTTGCTCGAAGTAAAAGAATCATAAAATTGAAATAACTAACAAAAGTGGTTTACTGATTTGTAAACCACTTTTTCTTGTGCCTAAGTAAGTAGAAAAACGAGGAAATCCTTGATAAACAGTCAGAATCAGCCCCTATAATCTGAACTTATAGGGGTGTTTATATTTATTAAGTAGACAAAATAATACCCTAAGGGATAGAATGGTGTTGTCAACAAATAGCGAATACAAAAATGTAAGCGCTCTTATAACAAATAAAGGAGTCATAACTATGGCAACAAAAGAAGAAATTTTACGCGAACTATATCCTGAAGACCTTTTTCACTATGCGGATGGTCTAACTTTGGGAGAAGCAGAGGTTTTACAAGAAACTCGCCGTTTGATTGAGAAACATCTCCGTCCGGTTATTAATGAATACTGGGAAAAACCTGATTTTCCTTTTGAAGAATTCTATGCTGTAGCTAAGGGCGCTCAAATTATGAACAATCCAAAATTGTTTGAGGGACGTGAGGGTAGCTGGAAACCTTCTGAACTTTATATTGCTTTCTTGTATCTTGAACTTGCTCGCTTCGATGCTTCTATTGCAACATTCTACACCGTTCATGGCGGACTTTGCTACAACACAATTCTCTTGGGTGGTGATGAGCGTCAACAAAAAGAATTTCTTCCAAAACTAGCTGCATTTGATTGGCAAGGTTGCTTCGCTTTAACTGAACCTCTTTCAGGTTCTGATATTGCTGGAGGACTTGCGACTACTGCAGAACGTGTTGGAGACAAGTGGATTCTAAATGGTGAAAAACGCTGGATTGGTGGTTCAGATACTGCGGATGTTGTTCCTGTATTTGCTCGTGATGTTGCGGATGGCAAGGTGAAATGCTTTATCGTTCGTAAGGGAGCTCCTGGATATCATGCAGAACCAATCCCACACAAGATTGCTCTTCGTTGTATCCGCAATGGCCATATTACCATGAAGAATGTAGAGGTTCCAGATTCAGACCGTTTGGTAAATATCAATGGTTTTGGTGATGTAGCCCGTATCTTGACCTTCACTCGCGCGGACGTTGCTCACATTGCTATGGGAGTGACTTGTGGATCGTATGTTGCAGCTCTTAAATATGCTAAAGATCGTGAACAGTTCAAACGTCCAATTGCTAAATTCCAAATTGTTCAAGAAAAATTGGCTCGTATGCAAGCGAATGCTGTAGCAGTTATTGCGTATTCAACTCGTATTGCTGAGATGCAAGAGAAAGGTAATGAATTGATGCTTAACTCTGCTCTTGCTAAAATGCACAATTCCTTGGTGATGCGCGAAACAGTTGCCCTTGCTCGTGAAACTTGCGGAGGTAATGGTATTACACTTGAGACAGACGTTGCTCGTTTCTTTGCAGATGCTGAATCAATCTATACCTATGAAGGTTCACACGAAGTGAATGCCTTGATTGTTGGTCGTGAGATTACTGGATTAGGTGCCTTTGTTTAATGTCAGAAAGGCGATTGAAGGATTTCTGTTCAATCGTCCTTGCTTCATGCACTGGATTTTTGTAAAATAAGAAGGAGAAAATAATGATATCTAAGGTGATGATTATTGGTTCTGGTCAAATGGGAAGCGGAATTGCTCAAGTATTTGCTCAGGCTGGTTTTACAGTTTACTTAAACGATATTAAAGAAGAATTTGTTCAAAGAGGTTTGAACAATATCACAAAACAATTGGAACGTTCAGTTGAAAAAGGACGGATGTCTGCGGATGAGAAGAATCAGGTATTGGCCAATTTGCTTCCATCTGTTTCATATGAAGATGCGAAACAAGTCCAATTGGTGATTGAAGCTGCAACTGAGAATCGTGAGATTAAGTTGAATATTTTCAAACAATTGGATGAATTGACTGATCCTAAAACTATCTTAGCATCAAACACATCCTCTTTGTCAATCACGGATATAGCTGCTGCTACTAAACATCAGGAGCGCGTGATTGGAATGCACTTTTTTAATCCTGCCCCAATCATGAAACTTGTAGAGGTTATTAAGGCCTTGCAGACTTCAGAAGAAGTGGTTCAGGCGGTTCGTGAACTGACAGTGAAAATTGGTAAAACACCAGTTGATGTTAAAGATTCTTATGGTTTTGTTGTGAACAGAATTTTGATTCCTATGATCAATGAAGCCATTTACATTCTAGGTGAAGGAGTGGCTAGTGCCGAGGAAATCGATGAAGCGATGAAACTTGGTGCAAATCATCCTATTGGACCTTTGGCTCTTGCTGACTTGATTGGATTGGATGTTTGTTTGGCTATTATGGGCGTCCTAAACCAAGGGTTTGGCGATCAAAAATACCGTCCTGCCCCTCTTCTTAAGAAAATGGTCGAAGCAGGAAAATTGGGACGGAAGACAAAAGAAGGCTTCTTTACTTACTAGACACTGATGGAGGTAGTCATGAAAGACGTAGTTATTGTTTCGGCAGTGCGAACACCTTTAGGTTCCTTTGGCGGGAGCTTGAAGAATGTTTCTGCTGTTGATTTGGGATCTTTGGTAATTAAGAGTGCTTTGGAAAAAGCGAATATTAAACCAGAACAGGTAGATGAAGTGATTATGGGGAATGTCCTAGGCGCAGGTTTAGGCCAAAACGTGGCTCGCCAAATGAGTATTCATGCTGGGCTTCCTGAATATATACCAGCCTTTACCATTAATAAGGTTTGTGGTTCCGGTTTGAAGGCAGTGCAGTTAGCTGCTCAAGCGATTAAGTGTGGAGATGCAGATATTGTCGTGGCTGGTGGTGCAGAAAACATGAGCCAGGCTCCATATGTTTTGCCAAGCTTCCGTTGGGGTGGCCGTATGGGAGATTCGAAAGTGGTAGATACCATGATTAAGGATGGTTTGTCTGATGCCTTTAATGACTACCATATGGGGATTACAGCTGAGAATGTGGCAGAAGAATATGGTATTAGCCGGGATGATCAAGATGCGCTTGCTTTGGAATCACAGAAACGAGCAGTGGCGGCTATAGAATCTGGACGCTTTAAGGAAGAGATTGTTCCAGTGGTTATTCCTCAACGTAAAGGCGATCCTATCGTCTTTGATACAGATGAATTTCCTAGAAAAGATGCTAGCTTGGAGAGTCTGTCTAAGCTACGTCCTGTTTTCAAAAAAGACGGTTCTGTTACAGCGGGGAATGCCTCAGGTATCAATGACGGAGCGGCGGCTGTCTTGGTCATGAGTGCTGAAAAAGCTGAAGAATTGGGACTTCCAGTCATTGCTCGCATTCGTTCGTATGCAAGTGCAGGTTTGGATCCTAAGATTATGGGATGTGGACCGATTTATGCGACTCGCAAAGCTCTTGAAAAAGGCAATTTGACAGTTGATGATCTCGACTTGATTGAGTCAAATGAAGCCTTTGCTGCTCAGGCTTGTGCGGTTGGTAAAACACTTGGTTTTAACACAGATATTGTCAATGTCAATGGTGGCGCGATTGCTCTTGGTCACCCAATTGGGGCTTCAGGTTGCCGTATCCTAGTGACTCTGGTACATGAGATGATGAAACGTGATGCTAAAACTGGTTTAGCAACTCTCTGTATCGGAGGAGGGATGGGAACAGCCCTCATCGTTGAACGTTAGTTATTAGAAAACTGAACGTCATTTCCTCTTTTTCAATATTATGATTACAAAATGAGATTTTGATCCGATCTCATAGTTACATACCTTATCAAGTGTCTTTCTCTAAAAGGGCTTGATAAGGTATTTTTATTTTTCCTAAGACTTTAAGGATGGATTGGACGACCATATTCTATAAGCTGAACTTATAGAACTATAAATAATGATTAAGTAGACGGATGGAGAAAAAAGGGTTATGATGAAAATGTAAGCTCTTACATTTTGTGTTGGTATTTGTTGACGCTGTACTCTGTACTCAAAATAAATCAAGTAGGAGCAGAACAATGAGTAAAACTGTTTTATTAGAGGTTAAGAATGGTCTTGGCTATCTAACAATTAACCGTCCATCGGCTTTGAACGCCTTAAGTTCAGAAGTCTTAAAGGATTTGAATCTCGTTCTAGACCAAATTGAAGCAAGCGATGACATTCGTGTTGTCATTGTGACTGGTCAAGGGGAGAAAGCATTTGTCGCAGGCGCAGACATTAAAGAGATGGACCAAATGTCTCCAATTCAGGCTCATGAATACATGACCTATGCGAACGATACCTTTACCCGTTTATCTGAATTGACCCAGCCAACTATTTCAGTATTGAATGGTTATGCTTTGGGAGGCGGTTTGGAATTAGCTCTTTCAACTGATATCCGAATCGGCTATGACAAGACAATGGTTGGCTTCCCTGAAGTTGGCTTGGGAATCATTCCTGGTTTTGCAGGTACCCAAAGAATGTCTCGTTTGATTGGTACTAGTAAAACAAAGGAATTAATCTTTACTGCTAGAATGGTTAAAGGACAAGAAGCATATGATCTTGGAATTCTTAACAAGTTGGTAGCAGCAGAAGAACTATTGCCTGCAGCAGAAGAGCTGGCGGCAGCGATTATGAAAAATGCCCCGCTAGCAGTTGAAAAAGCTAAACATATTATCCAAGTTGGCTCAGAACTCCCACTACAAAACGCAATTCGTTTGGAGACAGAAGCTGAAGCTCTTCTCTTCTCTACAGAAGATAAAGTTGAAGGAATGCGCGCATTTGTTGAAAAACGTAAAGCTGTCTTTCAACGTAAATAAGAGAGAGGAGATAGGTTATGAAAGTTGTAACATTGTCTGAAGCTATTTCCTTGATTCATTCAGGAGATAAAGTTGGTATTTCTGGATTTCTCGGAGTGGGAGAACCACTTGAGTTAATTGAGGAACTGGTTCGTCAAAACCAGCAAGATTTGACCTTGGTGTCTGTTGTAACCTCTCAACCCGGTAAGGAAGTTGGAGTTGGTCGTCTTTGTGAAAACCATCAGGTTACAAAATACATTGCAGCCCATGTAGGGACATCTGCTGCTGCTCAGCATGATTATTTCTCAGGATTCATGAAAGTGGAGTTCACTCCGATGGGAACTGTTGTAGAACGCTTGCATGCTGCGGGAGCGGGTCTTGGAGCAGTCTTAACGCCAACCGGTGTGGGAACAATTCTTGAAGATGAGCACGAAAAAGTGACTCGAAACGGAAAAGAATATTTGATTTATGATCCATTGAAAATCGATGTTGCCTTAATTAAAGCTACTAAGGCGGATAAGTATGGCAACCTTTATCTAGATGGGACTACTAAAAATATCTCCCTTCAACTCGCTCTAGCGGCTGACACAGTCATTGTTGAGACAAACGAGCTGGTTGAAGTCGGAGAAATTGATCCAAATGATATTTACATCCCTGGTATCCTTGTTGACTATGTAGTCCAAGGCTTAACTCCAGAAGAACACCATAAAATGATGGGCGACCTCTGGACAGAGACAAAAAAACTGGCGGGGGTAAAATAATATGAAACCAAAAGAAATTATTGCAAGACGTGTTGCTCTTGAATTTAAAGATGGTGATGTTGTAAACCTTGGATTTGGTATTCCAAATGCTTCTGCAGACTTCATCCCAGAAGGTGTTAACGTAATTCTTCAAGCTGAAAATGGTGCCCTTCGATTTGGGGAAACACCAACTAAAGATAACTACAATCCAAACCTAGCAAACTCAGGTGGTGCGCCAATCACTCTTCTTCCAGGAGCTGCTTTGTTTGATTTGCAAACATCATTTGCAATTATTCGTGGTGGTCACGTTGATGCGACTGTTCTTGGAGCTCTTGAAGTAAGCCAAGATGGAAGCATTGCTAACTGGATTATCCCAGGAAAATTTGCACCTGGTATGGGTGGAGCGATGGATCTTCTCGTTGGTGCTAAAAAAGTTATCGCTGCCATCCAACATACAACTGTTGATGGACAGTCAAAGCTGCTGAAAGAGTGCACATTGCCTCTATCAGCTAAAGGAGTATTGGATCTTGTCATAACAGAACTAGCTGTTTTTGGATTCCAAGATGGTAAATTCTTATTGAAAGAGTTGGCTCCTGGTGTGACATTAGAAGAAGTTCTTGAAAAAACAGCTGGGGAAGTCATTGTCTCAGAAGACTTAAAGACGATGCCGATTTAAGCAAAAAAAGTGCTATTTTTTACTCAGTGTGTTATGATATAAACTAGATAGTATTGTAAGCGCTTTATATACAACGTTAAATGAAGTATTCGAAATGTTATTTCGATAAGAAAGTCAGTAGACAACTATCAAACACTAGAATAGTTGTCTACTGACTTGCTAAAATAGTGAAGGAAAGCTAGGTGATGGGTAAGTGGATATTATCCAAATGAACTATTTCATCAATATCATAGAATGCGGATGCAACCTTTCCATTGCTGCAAAGAAGATTCACATTAGTCAATCAGCCTTGAGTCAATTCGTGACAAATTTTGAAGCAGCTGAAGGGGTTCAATTATTCAATCGCAAGAATGGAAGATTAGAAAGTTTAACAGAGGCGGGACGCAAGATTTATCGTTATGCGACCGAGATTGTGAATCGACATGAAGAAATGCTTTCCATGATCCATATAGAAGCTCAAAAGCAAAAAGGCACCATTAACCTTGGTATTCCGTCCTTGATTTTACGAGTTTATTTTGCTAGTGCCTTGCCGCATTTTCTGAAAAATAATCCTCATATCCATATCCAGGTTACGGAAGGTGGAGGGAAGGAAATTCGTCAAAAAATGGTTGATGGAGATTTGAGTCTCTCTATTTTGATAGAGCCTACAAGCTTGGATGCTAAAAAATATGAGCAACATATCATTCAATTGGATGAATACGTTGCTTATATGGATAAGGATCATCCGTTGGCTCAGAAAAGCTTATTGGAATGGTCTGATATTGTTAGTTATGAATTGGCAACCTTCAACAAAACATTTACGACTTATGATTTAGTGACAGAAAAACTTCGTTCGCAACGAATTGAGGCTAAATTTGCTTATCTTTCCTCTACCTGGGACTTCCTAGTTGAATCAACTTATCAGACAGATTTGATTGCCCTTTTGCCAAGGCCGGTTGAATATTTTGTGGACAAGAGTCGTTTTAAGGCGGTTAGATTCAAGGACCCGATTCCATTTAATATTTGGTTTTGTAGACCCTATAAAAACTCCTACAATGAAGTAGAGTCTTATGTGTATGAAGAATTGTTGAAAGATTATTACCAACCGTTTTCTGACAACTAAGATGAGGTGAATGCGATGACCTATAATGACGTGCTGGCGCGAGAATTGAAGGCAGACGTGAAAGTGTTGATTCGGGACTATTTCAAGTCTCGTGAGGATGAACAACAGTTCCCTAGAGAATTACTTTATCAGTTTATCGAGCAATTTGATATCTTTTCCTTGCTTTTAGATAGTCAAGATTCTGTTTTGAGAACCGAGTTTTTGACCTTTATTCGCTTGATTTCAAAAGATTTCCCTGCTTTTTCTGCTGTTCTACTAACTCAGGCATGTTATGGTATCTATCCTATTTTACGATATGGGAGTCAGGAACAACAATCGCGTTATGTAGAACCCTTAGTAAGGGGAGAAATCTTAGCTGGCTTGGGATTTTCTGAAGGAAAATTGATGGACAGATTGGAGGTTATTGAAACAACTGCAAGGAAAACAGAAACAGGTTGGTCTTTAACTGGGAAGAAGTCAATTGTATCAAATTGCCGCTATACAGATATTTTGTTAATCTTAGCCAAGGTTCAGGAAGCTAACGGACAAGATGGATACGGATTTTTCATTGTTGATACGACTCGACCGGGAGTTGCTTTTGGAGATGATATTACAAAACCTGGTTTACAGGGCTTACCTGTGAATTCGGTAACTTTTGATCAGGTCAAATTGCCAGAAGATAGTTTGCTAGGATTGACCTTAAATGGGGAAAGTCAGTTAAATGATATTATCAAAAAATTACAGCTAGGATTAAGCGCAATCTCTATCGGTATCGCTGAGGGAGCTTTTGAAAAAGGTCTGGCTTTTGTAAAGGTCAAAAGAGGATTTGGGAAACGATTAATCGATGCGACAGTCTATCAACATCAATTTGCAGACTTGTATACTAAGCTGTGTGCGGCTGAATCTTACTTTGCCTCCTACAAGGATAGGATAAAGGAGGATTCACTCTTTGTATCTCAGATAAAACTTTATACGACAAAAGTAGCAATTGAGATTTCTGAGGAAATTATTAGATTAATTGGACCTCTTCAAACCTTGGATGACATCCCCATAGACCGTTATCTAAAGGATGCCAAAACAATTGAAATCTATGGAAAATCTGGGGATTCGATTCACAAAAGAATAGCAGCCCAATGGATAAAGGAGTAAAGCATGGCAGAACTCACCTTACAGGAATATCAATTTCATGATATGAAACTGATATGGCTACGTGGAGCCGATAAATTGACGGATGCAGGGACTCTTTTTGGTCCGGTTCCGAAAGTTGTGTGGTCTCGTTACTACCCAACAAATGATGCTAATATGATGGCGGAATTGACGGATCCTATTTTGATCCAGTACAAGGGTAAAAATTACTTGATAGATGCAAGTTTTGATACGGCAAAATTATCCGATAAACAAAGGCGCAACTTAGGAATCTTGTCTGAAAGTCGTATAGAAGAAAGTTTAGCTCTTTTAGGACTCTCGCCTGAAGACATTGACATCGTGCTGATGACACATATGCATCATGATCATTCTGGTGGCTTGACGCATGTGAATGATCAAGGGAAGCTGGTTTCCAAGTATTCAAACGCCAAGATTATTGTGAATGATGTCGAATGGTATGAGATGAGAAACCCTAATAATCGAACGCGGGGAACTTATCTGAGAGAAAATTGGGAACCGATTCAAGATCAGGTGACGACTTTCTCAGAGTATATCAATGTCATTCCAGAAATCCAAATGATTCACACAAGTGGTCACAGCAATGGCCACAGTATTATCTTGCTCAAACAGGGGAAAGATACGATGATCCATATGGGGGATTTGATGTTATCACATGTTCATCGAAATCCTCTCTGGGTTCCAGCAGTTGATGATTATCCTATGAAGTCAATTTTAGCCAAAGAGAAGTGGTTGCGTCAGGCTTTTGAGAATCATTACAAGTTTTTCTTTTACCATGATCAATTTTTCGCGGTAGTAGAGTTTGACAAGGAAGGGAAGGAATTTGTAGATTATGTTCTACGTTCTCGCCCCCCACTGATTCCTTTTACAGATCAGCAGGATCGTAAGCCAGACTTCTTAGGATAGCAGAATATGAGGAGACAAATGTAACATTTTCTTGTTGACGGGGATAATGGTGCATCATGCATCCATTTGCCAACAAGAATCAACAGAAAATAGAAGGAGGACTCATATGTCAATTACAAAACTTTTACAGATTCAATATCCAATTTTCCAAGGGGCTATGGCTCAAATCTCACACTATCAACTGGCAGCAGCTGTTTCTGAAGCTGGAGGTCTGGGAATTATCGCTTCAGGTGGTATGACCGGAGAACAGTTGCGAGAAGAAATTCGTGAACTGAGAAAGTTGACAGATAAGCCTTTTGGTGTCAACATCATGTTGATGATGAAAAATATCAAGGATATTGTGACTGTTATCATCGAAGAAAAGGTTCCAGTGGTAACTACAGGTGCAGGAACTCCTAAACATATCATGCCTTACTTAAAAGAAGCTGGAATCAAGGTTATTCCAGTTATTGCCAGTGTCAAGCATGCTCAAAAAATGCAAGAATTGGGAGTTGATGCTGTAATTGCTGAAGGTTCAGAAGCTGGTGGCCATATTGGAGAGACTAATACAATGGCTCTTATCCCACAAATCGTTGATGCGGTAACGATCCCAGTCATTGCTGCTGGAGGTGTGGCAGATGGTCGTGGACTTGCTGCTGCGATTGCCCTAGGTGCACAAGGTGTTCAAATGGGAACAGTTTTTCTTGCTTCAGAAGAATGCCCAATTTCTCCAGCCTATAAAGAAGCTATTTTGGCGGCAAGTGATACAGCGACTGCGGTTACAGGCCGCATTGCGGGAGCGCCAGTTCGTTGTATTCGCAATGAGATGACGGATCACTACATTGAATTAGAGCAGAAAGGTACAAACAGAGAGAAACTGGAAGAAATTACGATCGGTTCTCTATCTAAAGCTGTCTATGAAGGTGATACAGTTCATGGTTCAATGATGAGCGGACAAATTGCGGGTTTGGTGAAAGACATCAAGCCATGTAAGGCTATTTTAGAATCAATTGTGAAACAGGCGCAGGAGCGTCTAAAAGAAATTCGACTAGAATTAGGTGAATAATTTAATCTAGGCGGAAGATTCAGCACTGATGAGGAAAAAGGAGAGCGAGGTATTTGTTCTCCTTTTTTATATATGGTTTTTGAGAGAATCTTGCTATAATAAAAGCAGTACTCTCTCTTTAAAGGTCGCTTTTTAAGGGCATTTGTGATATAATAATGCGCAAGAGGTTTAGAATGAAAAAAAATAATTTAACTCCGAATTCTGCGATTCTACTAGGGATTGCAACTTTCGGAACCGTAACAATGCTGATTATTTTTTCACAAAATCATGTTGTAACAATCAGTGTCTTGTTTTTATTTGTACTTCTTTATCTGCTTTTATTCATCTGGCAAAAAAAACAGTATGAAAAGAGCGAAATTGAACAAATCCAATACGTAAATCATCAAGCGGAAGATAGCTTAAACACGCTACTCGAACAAATGCCGGTTGGTGTTCTGAAATTAGACTTATCTACTGGAGAAGTGGAATGGTTCAATCCCTATGCTGAGCTGATTTTGACTACTGAAGAAGGCGAAATTGATGTTGAGTTAATTCAAACCATTATCAAGGCTTCTGTGGGGGCCCCTGGTTCTTACGCTACCTTGGGGGAAACACGATATGCCGTTCATATGGACAAGGCTTCGGGTGTCCTTTATTTCTTTGACGTTTCAGGGGAATACGAAGCAACTGTTGAATTGGTAACGAGTCGACCAGTGATTGGGGTCATCTCGGTAGATAACTATGATGATTTGGAGGATGCGACATCTGACTCTGATATCAGCCATATCAATAGCTTTGTAGCCAATTTTGTCTCAGAATTTGCTAGTAAGTATGCTATGTTCTCTCGTCGTGTGGGGATGGATCGTTTTTATGTATTCACAGATTACACAGTACTAGAGGAATTGATGAATGATAAATTCTCTGTTATTGATACTTTCCGAGAAGAATCAAAACAGAGGCAGCTAGCCCTAACTTTAAGTATGGGATTTTCTTATGGTGATGGAAACCATGAAGAGATAGGGAAAATTGCCTTGCTCAACTTGAACTTAGCAGAAGTTCGCGGTGGTGACCAGGTGGTGGTCAAGGAAAATAACGAAACCAAGAATCCAGTTTACTTCGGTGGAGGAACTGCTGCGTCTATCAAACGTACTCGTACACGTACCAGAGCCATGATGACAGCTATTTCAGATAAAATTCGCAGTGTAGACCAAGTATTTGTAGTTGGTCATAAAAATCTAGATATGGATGCTTTAGGCTCTGCTGTTGGTATGCAGTTGTTTGCAAGTAATATTATTGAGAACAGTTATGCTGTCTACGATGCAGACCATATGCCAGCAGATATCGAACGTGCTATTCAGTTCTTGAAGAAGGAAGATGTCACGAAACTTTTATCTCTTACAGATGCGATGAAGCTAGTTACAAACCGTTCATTATTGATTCTGGTGGATCATTCCAAGACGGCTTTGACCTTGTCGAAAGATTTTTATGATTTGTTCACTCAAACTATTGTTATTGACCATCATAGACGTGATCAGGATTTCCCTGATAATGCAGTCATCACCTATATTGAAAGTGGGGCAAGTAGTGCTAGTGAGCTGGTCACAGAATTGATTCAGTTCCAAAATTCTAAGAAGAATCGTTTGAGTCGTATGCAGGCCAGTGTTTTGATGGCTGGTATGATGCTGGATACCAAGAATTTCACATCTCGCGTGACGAGCCGAACCTTTGATGTGGCTAGCTATCTGAGAACACGGGGAAGTGACAGTATTGCTATCCAGGAGATTGCTGCGACAGATTTTGAAGAATACCGCGAAGTGAATGAACTCATTTTACAAGGTCGTAAGTTGGGTTCAGATGTCTTAATTGCCCAAGCTAAGGATTCGACCACTTATGACACAGTTGTCATCAGTAAGGCTGCCGATGCTATGTTGGCCATGTCCGGTATTGAAGCCAGCTTCGTTCTAGCGAAAAATACACAAGGATTTATCTCAATCTCAGCTCGAAGTCGCAGTAAAATCAATGTTCAACGCATTATGGAAGAGTTGGGCGGCGGTGGCCACTTTAATCTAGCTGCTGCGCAAATCGAGAATATGAGTCTGTCAGAAGCAGGAGAAAAATTGACTCAACTTGTCTTGGATGAACTAAAGGAAAAGGAGAAAGAAGAATGAAAGTAATCTTTTTAGCAGATGTCAAAGGAAAAGGGAAAAAAGGCGAAATCAAGGAAGTGCCAACTGGTTACGCTCAAAATTTCCTGATTAAAAAGAATTTGGCCAAGGAAGCAACTGCTCAAGCAGTAGGCGAGTTGCGTGGAAAACAAAAATCTGAAGAAAAAGCCCATGCAGAGATGATTGCTGAAGCAAAAGCCATCAAGGCCAAGCTAGAAGCAGAAGAAACTGTTGTAGAGTTTGTTGAAAAGGTTGGGCCAGATGGTCGTACATTTGGTTCCATCACCAACAAGAAGATTGCAGAAGAATTGCAAAAGCAATTTGGTATCAAGATTGACAAGCGCAATATTCAAGTGCAAGCACCAATTCGAGCAGTAGGTTTGATTGATGTACCAGTGAAGATCTATCAAGATGTTACAAGTGTCATCAATCTTCGTGTAAAAGAAGGTTAAGTTTACAACTTCTTGACAAGATTGTAAAAGGAAGGAAAGTCGGATGGCAGAAGTAGAGGAACTGCGAGTTCAACCTCAGGATATTTTGGCAGAACAATCTGTTTTGGGGGCTATTTTCATAGATGAGAGTAAGCTCGTTTTTGTCCGAGAATACATTGATTCTCGTGACTTCTTTAAGTATGCCCATCGGTTGATTTTCCAAGCGATGATAGACTTGTCGGATCGTGGGGAAGCGATTGATGCGACGACGGTTCGGACGGTTTTGGATAGTCAAGGTGATCTCCAAAATATTGGTGGCCTGTCCTATCTTGTCGAAATTGTCAACTCTGTACCAACTTCAGCTAATGCAGAATATTATGCTAAAATCGTAGCCGAAAAGGCTATGCTACGTCGCTTGATTTCCAAGTTGACAGAGTCTGTCAACCAAGCCTATGAGGCTTCTAAGCCTGCAGATGAAATCATCGCTCAGGCTGAAAAGGGACTCATTGATGTTAGCGAAAACGCCAATCGTAGTGGGTTCAAGAATATTCGCGATATTTTAAATATCAACTTTGGGAACTTAGAAGTTCGGTCACAACAAACAACGGATATCACTGGTATTGCAACGGGCTATCGAGATTTGGACCATATGACGACAGGTCTCCACGAGGAGGAGCTAATTATCCTAGCGGCGCGACCAGCGGTTGGTAAGACGGCCTTTGCCTTGAATATTGCTCAGAACATTGGGACTAAGTTGGACAAGACGGTAGCTATCTTTTCACTGGAAATGGGTGCGGAAAGTCTAGTAGACCGTATGTTGGCGGCCGAAGGCTTGGTGGAGTCTCATTCTATCCGTACAGGTCAATTGACTGATGAGGAGTGGCAAAAGTATACCATTGCTCAAGGGAACCTAGCCAACGCGAGTATCTATATCGATGATACGCCAGGGATTCGAATCACGGAAATTCGTTCGCGCTCACGTAAACTGGCTCAAGAAACAGGCAATCTAGGCTTGATTTTGATCGACTACCTACAGCTTATCACAGGGACTGGTCGTGAGAACCGCCAACAAGAAGTCTCTGAAATTTCTCGTCAGTTGAAAATCCTAGCTAAGGAGCTAAAGGTTCCAGTCATTGCTCTCAGTCAGTTATCTCGTGGTGTGGAACAGCGTCAGGATAAGAGACCAGTCTTGTCTGATATTCGTGAATCGGGTTCCATTGAGCAGGATGCGGATATCGTAGCCTTTCTATATCGTGACGACTATTATGATCGTGCGGGTGAAGAAGAGGAAGGAATTCCAAATAACAAGGTAGAGGTTATCATCGAGAAAAACCGTAGTGGGGCTCGTGGAACGGTGGAATTGATTTTCCAAAAAGAATACAATAAATTTTCAAGTATCTCAAAGAGGGAGGCATAAGATGTCAGATGCATTTACAGATGTAGCCAAGATGAAAAAAATCAAAGAAGAGATCAAGGCGCATGAGGGACAAGTCGTTGAAATGACTTTGGAAAATGGCCGTAAGCGCCAAAAAAACAGACTGGGTAAGTTAATTGAGGTTTATCCATCTTTATTTATCGTTGAATTTGGGGATGTTGAAGGAGACAAACAAGCCAATGTCTATGTTGAATCCTTCACCTACTCAGATATCTTAACAGAGAAGAATTTGATTCATTATCTAGACCAAGAATCCTAAAATGAAGTGAGCTTTGCTCACTTTTTTCTTTTTCTTTCGAATAGTATAAACGAGGGTAACCTCGGAAATTTATATTATTAAGGAGAATGAATGACGTTTTTTAAATCAGGAGTTAAGAAGAATGGATATACTCAGTTGGGTGTAGGGCTGGCTACTTTGTTGGTTACGAGTGCTTTTTTGTTTGGTGGGGAATCGGTTCAGGCCGACAGTGTAGCGCGTGGAGATGACTATCCGCTTCACTACAAAAATGGTAGTGTTGAAATTGATCAGTGGCGGATGTATTCTCGTCAGTGTACCTCTTTTGCGGCCTTTCGTTTGAGTAATGTAAATGGCTTTGAGATTCCTCCTGCCTATG
The DNA here is from genome assembly GCF_058556195.1 of Streptococcus sp. A69. NCBI lineage: Bacteria > Bacillati > Bacillota > Bacilli > Lactobacillales > Streptococcaceae > Streptococcus > Streptococcus sp. A69. The sequence goes on from NZ_JBZUJU010000002.1 coordinate 20,478, forward strand.
GAAATGCAAATGAATGGGGGCATCGTGCAAAGCGAGAAGGCTACCGTGTTGACACGAAGCCAGAAGTTGGATCTATCGCCTGGTCTACGGAAGGTTACTATGGGCATGTGGCCTGGGTATCTAATGTATCAGGGGATACGATTGAGATTGAAGAGTACAACTATGGTGTTAGGGAGAAATACAATCGTCGAAACGTAAAAGCTAGCTCTATGACAGGCTTTATCCATTTTAAGGACTTGGTAGGGAATGATGGTAGAACTGGAAGCCCTATAGGATCAGGGTTGGCGTCTAGTGGGATTCATACGTTTACTCAAAAGTCTGCCATTCGAAACCAGCCGTCAAGTACAGCACAAGTTATTGACTACTACTATCCTGGTGAAAATGTTAGCTACGACCAAATCGTAGAAAAGGACGGTTATAAATGGCTCAGCTATCTATCTTACAGTGGTGCTAGACGATACGTCCAGCATACGGAAACAGAATCGGTGGAGAATGGTTGGAAGAAGCAAAACGATATTTGGAATTACCGTGAGAACGGGAAACTCTCGACTGGTTGGAAGAAAATAAATGGCAGTTGGTATCACTTCAAAGAAAACGGGACCATGTCAACAGGTTGGGTAAAGGATAATTCGCATTGGTACTACCTAAAGGCATCAGGGGAGATGCAGACAGGTTGGCTCAAGGAAAATGGAACATGGTACTATTTGGAAAGTTCAGGGGCTATGAAGTCTAGTCAGTGGTTCCAGGTAGGCGGAAAATCTTACTACGTCAATGCTTCAGGGGCTTTAGCAGTGAATACTACAGTGGATGGCTATCGAGTGGATAGTAATGGAGCTAGAATCTAGAAAGAATATAAAAAAGAGAACTTCACTACCATTTGCCTATTCTTTCCGATGGTATTTTTCCTTGCTTTCCTTTATAATGGGTGTATGGACAAGAAAAAATTATTATTAATTGATGGATCTTCTGTTGCTTTTCGAGCTTTTTTTGCGCTCTATCAGCAGTTGGATCGTTTTAAAAATGCTAATGGCCTTCATACCAATGCAATCTATGGCTTTCAACTCATGTTGAATCATGTCTTAGAGCGAGTTGAGCCTAGTCATGTTTTGGTAGCTTTTGATGCAGGTAAGACGACCTTTCGAACAGAGATGTATGCAGACTACAAGGGTGGGCGTGCGAAAACTCCAGATGAGTTTCGTGAGCAATTTCCCTTCATTCGTGAGTTGCTAGACCATCTTGGAATTCGCCATTATGAGTTGCCGCAGTATGAAGCGGATGATATCATCGGGACTCTGGGTCGCTTGGCTGAAAATGAATCTTTTGATGTAACAATCGTCAGCGGAGATAAAGACTTAATCCAGTTGACGGATGAGCACACAGTGGTCGAGATTTCCAAGAAAGGTGTGGCTGAGTTTGAGGCCTTTACACCAGCTTATCTTATGGAGAAGATGGGACTCACACCGTCTCAGTTTATAGATCTCAAGGCCCTTATGGGGGATAAGTCTGATAATATCCCTGGCGTCACTAAGATTGGTGAAAAGACGGGTATCAAGCTCTTGCTAGAACACGGTTCGCTAGAGGGTATTTATGAAAATATCGATGGCATGAAGGCTTCGAAGATGAAGGAAAATCTCATCAATGACAAGGAACAAGCCTTCCTGTCTAAAACCTTGGCGACTATTGAGACTCAGGCACCGATTGAGATTGGCCTTGATGATTTGCTCTATAGTGGACCAGATGTGGAAAATCTCGGAAAATTCTACGATGAGATGGGCTTCAAACAGCTCAAGCAAGCCTTAAATATTTCATCAACGGATGCGCCTGAAAACTTGGATTTCACTATTGTTGACCACGTCAGTCAAGACATGCTGAGTGCAGACTCTATCTTCCACTTTGAGCTTTTTGGTGAGAACTACCATACAGATGACTTGGTTGGTTTTGCATGGTCTTGTGGAGACAAGCTCTATGCTACAGATAAACTTGAGCTCTTGCAGGAACCGATTTTCAAGGAATTTTTAGAAAAAACGCCTCTGAAAGTGTATGATTTTAAGAAAGCCAAAGTCCTCTTAAATCGTTTTGGTTTGAATTTACAGGCCCCTGCTTTTGATAGTCGCTTGGCCAAATACCTTCTCTCTACTGTCGAGAATAATGAAATTTCAACAATCGCGAGTCTCTATGGTCAAACTTACATGGTCGATGATGAGACCTTCTACGGCAAGGGGGTCAAGAAGGCCATCCCTGAGAGAGAGAAATTCTTGGAGCATTTGGCTCGCAAGGTTACTGTATTGGTTGAGACCGAACCTGTTTTACTTGAAAAAATCAGTGAACATGGACAGTTAGACCTTCTCTATGACATGGAGCAGCCTCTGGCCTTTGTCCTTGCCAAGATGGAAATTGCTGGTATCAAGGTCAAAAAAGATACTTTGATCGAGATGCAGGCTGAAAATGAACTTGTCATTGAAAAACTGACTCAAGAGATTTATGAGCTGGCTGGTGAGGAGTTTAATATCAACTCGCCTAAACAGCTTGGTGAACTACTTTTTGAAAAGTTAGGTCTCCCCCTCGAATACACTAAGAAAACCAAGACAGGTTACTCAACAGCGGTGGATGTGCTAGAGCGCCTAGCCCCTATTGTGCCAATTGTTAAGAAAATTCTAGACTACCGTCAGATTGCTAAGATTCAATCGACTTATGTGGTTGGCTTGCAGGATTGGATTTTAGATGATGGCAAGATTCACACGCGCTATGTACAGGATTTGACCCAGACAGGTCGTCTGTCTAGTGTGGATCCAAACTTGCAAAATATTCCTGTTCGTTTGGAACAAGGTCGCTTGATTCGTAAGGCTTTTGTGCCAGAGTGGGAGGATAGTGTACTACTCAGCTCGGACTATTCACAGATTGAGTTGCGCGTTTTGGCGCATATCTCTAAGGATGAGCACTTGATTAAGGCTTTCCAAGAGGGAGCCGATATCCATACCTCAACAGCTATGCGTGTTTTTGGAATTGAACGCCCTGAGGATGTGACTCCAAATGACCGTCGCAATGCCAAGGCTGTTAACTTTGGAGTGGTTTACGGGATTTCAGATTTTGGTTTGGCAAACAATCTTGGTATTAGTCGTAAGAAGGCCAAAGCCTACATTGATACCTATTTTGAACGTTTTCCTGGAATCAAAAACTATATGGAAGAAGTGGTACGTGAGGCGCGTGATAAGGGCTATGTAGAGACCCTTTTCAAGCGCCGTCGAGAGCTACCAGATATCAATTCGCGCAACTTTAACATTCGTGGTTTTGCAGAGCGGACAGCTATCAACTCTCCTATCCAAGGTTCGGCGGCGGATATTCTCAAAATTGCTATGATTCAGCTAGACAAAGCTCTAGTTGAAGGTGGCTATCAGACCAAGATGCTCTTGCAAGTGCATGATGAAATCGTCCTTGAGGTTCCAAAATCAGAACTAGAAGCCGTCAAAACTCTAGTGAAACAAACCATGGAAGAAGCCATCCAGCTCAGTGTCCCACTCATTGCTGATGAGAATGAAGGAGCAACCTGGTACGAGGCTAAATAAGAAAGTTATGAAAGAGTTTGAAGCATTTGCCTTCAAACTCTTTTTCATGGTTTTCTGTAAGCAGTTTCCTTGACATCTTACTTGTTTTGCGTTATCATATGTCCATATAATATACGGGAGTCTGTGTACAGTCTGAGAGGAAGTGTTAAACTTCGACCGCACCTGATCTGGGTAATGCCAGCGTAGGGAAGGATACTTAGTCGAATTCTGCACCTTTTCCGTATATATGGGAAAGGTTTTTCTTTTTGTCAAAAGGAAACCTGAGAAAAGGAGGTTTTTATGAAAGCAAGCATTGCCTTGCAAGTTTTGCCCTTATCACAGGGGATTGATCGAATTGGTATTATCGATCAAGTGATTGCTTATCTGCAAGCTCAGTCCGTGACCATGGTGGTGACACCATTTGAAACGGTCTTGGAAGGGGAGTTTGATGAGCTTATGCGCATTCTCAAAGAAGCGCTTGAAGTGGCCGGGCAGGAGGCAGATAATGTCTTTGCCAATGTCAAAATAAATGTGGGAGAGATTTTAAGCATTGATGAGAAACTTGAAAAGTATGATGAGACGACAGATTAGTCTTTTGGGATTTCTCGGAGTCTTGTCGGTCTGGCAGTTAGCGGGAATATTCAAACTTTTACCCAAGTTTATCCTGCCAACTCCTTTTGAAATTCTCCAGGCCTTTGTTCGCGACAGAGAATTTCTCTGGCACCATAGCTGGGCGACCTTGAGAGTGGCTTTACTAGGTCTAATTTTGGGAGTTTTGATTGCCTGTCTCATGGCTGTGCTCATGGATAGTCTGACTTGGCTTAATGATCTGATTTACCCTATGATGGTGGTTATCCAGACCATTCCGACCATTGCGATAGCTCCTATCTTGGTCTTGTGGCTAGGTTATGGGATTTTGCCCAAGATTGTCTTGATTATTCTGACGACAACCTTCCCTATCATTGTCAGTATCTTGGACGGTTTTAGACATTGTGACAAGGATATGCTGACCTTGTTTAGTCTGATGCGAGCAAACCCTTGGCAAATCCTTTGGCATTTTAAAATACCAGTCAGCCTGCCCTACTTTTATGCGGGATTGAGGGTCAGTGTCTCCTACGCCTTTATCACAACCGTGGTGTCTGAGTGGTTGGGAGGTTTTGAAGGTCTTGGTGTTTATATGATTCAGTCTAAAAAACTGTTTCAGTATGATACCATGTTTGCCATTATTATTCTGGTGTCGATTATCAGTCTTCTAGGTATGAAGCTGGTCGATATCAGTGAAAAATATGTGATTAAATGGAAACGTACTTAAAATAGAGCGTTTTTGAAAAAGAAAAGAGGAAATGAAAATGAAGAAAACATGGAAAGTGTTTTTAACGCTTGTAACAGCTCTTGTAGCTGTCGTGCTTGTGGCTTGTGGTCAAGGAACTGCTTCTAAGGACAACAAAGAAGCAGAAGTTAAGAAGATTGACTTTATCCTAGACTGGACGCCAAATACCAACCACACAGGTCTTTATGTAGCAAAGGAAAAAGGCTATTTCAAAGAAGTTGGAGTGGATGTTGACTTGAAATTGCCACCAGAAGAAAGTTCTTCAGACTTGGTGATCAATGGCAAGGCACCATTTGCTATCTATTTCCAAGACTACATGGCTAAGAAATTAGAAAAAGGGGCAGGCATCACTGCCGTTGCCGCTATCGTTGAGCACAACACATCAGGAATCATCTCACGTAAATCGGACAATGTCAGCAGTCCAAAGGACTTGGTTGGGAAGAAATACGGAACTTGGAATGACCCGACTGAACTTGCTATGTTGAAAACCTTGGTGGAATCTCAAGGTGGAGACTTCGAAAAGGTCGAAAAAGTACCAAACAACGACTCAAACTCCATCACACCAATTGCCAATGGCGTCTTTGACACTGCTTGGATCTACTATGGGTGGGACGGTATCCTTGCCAAATCTCAAGGTGTAGACGCCAACTTCATGTACTTGAAAGACTATGTCAAGGAATTTGACTACTACTCACCAGTTATTATCGCAAACAACGACTATCTCAAAGACAACAAGGAAGAAGCTCGTAAAGTCATCCAAGCCATCAAAAAAGGCTACCAATATGCTATGGAACATCCAGAAGAAGCTGCGGATATTCTCATCAAGAATGCACCTGAACTCAAGGAAAAACGTGACTTTGTCATCGAATCGCAAAAATACTTGTCAAAAGAATACGCAAGTGACAAGGAAAAATGGGGACAATTTGATGCTGCTCGCTGGAATGCCTTCTACAAATGGGACAAAGAAAATGGTATCCTTAAAGAAGACTTGACAGACAAAGGCTTCACTAATGAATTTGTAAAATAATGACAGAAATTAGACTAGAACACGTAAGCTATGCCTATGGCGATGAAAAGATTTTAGAGGACATCAACCTGCAGGTGACTTCGGGTGAAGTGGTTTCTATCCTAGGTCCAAGTGGTGTTGGAAAGACCACTCTCTTTAACCTAATCGCTGGGATTTTAGAAGTCCAGTCTGGGCGAATTGTCCTTGATGGCGAGGAAAATCCTAAGGGGCGCGTGAGTTATATGTTGCAAAAGGATCTCCTCTTGGAGCACAAGACGGTGCTTGGCAATATCATCCTGCCCCTTTTGATCCAAAAGATTGATAAGGCAGAAGCCATTGCTCGAGCGGATGACATCCTTGCGACCTTCCAGTTGACAGCTGTACGGAACAAATATCCTCACGAACTTAGTGGTGGAATGCGCCAGCGTGTGGCCTTGCTTCGTACCTACCTTTTTGGGCACAAACTCTTTCTTTTAGACGAAGCCTTTAGCGCCTTGGATGAGATGACCAAGATGGAGCTTCACGCTTGGTATCTGGAGATTCATAAGCAGTTGCAGCTAACGACCTTGATCATCACGCATAGTATCGAGGAGGCCCTCAGTCTCAGCGACCGCATCTATATCTTGAAAAATCGCCCTGGGCAGATTGTTTCAGAAATTAAACTAGATTGGTCTGAAGATGAGGACAAGGAAGTCCAAAAGATTGCCTACAAACGTCAAATCTTGGCAGAATTAGGTTTAGATAAGTAGAAAAATAGGGAGTCGGTGAAGATTATTCTTTACTTGCTCCCTTTTCCTTTTAAAAAATCAAAAATTTCGGTATAATAGTCAAAGATAGTCAAGGTTCAAAGAAGGAGTTTGATTTACTATGAGATTTAAAAATACATCAGATCATATCGAAGCCTATATCAAGGCAATTTTAGACCAGTCTGGTATCGTGGAATTGCAGCGGAGTCAGTTGGCGGATACCTTTCAGGTTGTGCCAAGTCAGATCAACTATGTCATCAAGACACGTTTTACGGAAAGTAGAGGTTACTTGGTTGAGAGTAAGCGAGGTGGTGGAGGCTACATTCGCATTGGGCGGATTGAGTTTTCCAGTCATCATGAGATGCTCCGCGATTTGCTTTACTCGATTGGTGAGCGAGTTAGTCAGGAGATTTATGAGGATATTCTCCAGCTTTTGGTGGAGCAGGACTTGATGACCAAGCAGGAAATGACCTTGCTGACTTCAGTAGCAACAGATCGTGTCCTAGGGGAGGAATCCTCAGTTGTCCGTGCCAATATGCTCCGGCAGCTATTACAAGAGGTAGATAGAAAAGAGAAGTAAGATGAATTATTCAAAAGCATTGAATGAATGTATCGAAAGTGCCTACATGGTTGCTGGCCATTTTGGAGCCCGATATCTAGAGTCTTGGCATTTGTTAATTGCCATGTCCAATCACAGTTACAGTGTGGCAGGTGCGACTCTAAATGATTATCCTTATGAAATGGACCGTTTAGAAGAGGTTGCGTTGGAACTGACTGAAACGGACTATAGCCAGGATGAAACCTTTACAGAATTGCCCTTTTCCCATCGTTTGGAGGTTCTCTTTGCAGAAGCAGAGTATGTGGCCTCAGTGGTCCATGCTAAGGTGTTGGGGACAGAGCATGTCCTCTATGCGATTTTGCATGATGGCAATGCCTTGGCGACTCGTATCTTGGAGAGGGCTGGTTTTTCTTATGAAGACAAGAAAGATCAGGTCAAGATTGCTGCCCTTCGTCGCAATTTAGAGGAACGTGCAGGATGGACTCGTGAAGACCTCAAGGCTTTACGCCAACGCCATCGTACGGTTTCTGATAAGCAAAATTCTATGGCTAATATGATGGGCATGCCTCAGACTCCAAGTGGCGGTCTAGAGGACTACACGCATGACCTGACGGAGCAAGCGCGCTCTGGCAAGTTAGAGCCAGTCATCGGTCGGGACAAGGAAATCTCGCGTATGATTCAGATTTTGAGTCGGAAGACCAAGAACAATCCGGTCTTGGTTGGGGATGCTGGTGTCGGGAAAACAGCTCTGGCACTTGGACTTGCCCAGCGTATTGCTAGTGGTGATGTGCCTGCGGAAATGGCCAAGATGCGTGTGTTAGAGCTTGATTTGATGAATGTCGTTGCGGGAACACGTTTCCGTGGGGATTTTGAAGAGCGCATGAACAATATCATCAAGGATATTGAAGAAGATGGCCAAGTCATCCTATTTATCGATGAACTCCATACTATCATGGGTTCTGGGAGCGGGATTGACTCGACTCTGGATGCGGCTAATATCTTGAAACCAGCCTTGGCTCGTGGAACTTTGAAAACTGTTGGTGCGACTACTCAGGAGGAATATCAAAAACATATCGAAAAGGATGCAGCCCTTTCTCGTCGTTTCGCCAAAGTGACGATCGAAGAGCCAAGCGTGGCCGACAGTATGACCATTTTACAGGGCTTGAAGGCTACCTATGAGAAACACCACCGTGTGCAAATCACAGATGAAGCGGTTGAAACAGCTGTCAAGATGGCGCATCGTTACTTGACAAGCCGTCACTTGCCAGACTCTGCCATCGATCTATTGGATGAGGCGGCAGCAACAGTGCAAAACAAATCCAAGCATGTGAGAATGGATGAAACCGACTTGAGTCCAGCTGACAAGGCCTTGATGGATGGCAAGTGGAAACAAGCAGGCCAGCTAATCGCAAAAGAACAAGAATTGCCTGTCTATAAAGACTTGGTGACAGAATCTGATATTTTAACCACCTTAAGTCGCTTGTCAGGTATCCCAGTCCAAAAGCTGACGCAAACAGATGCTAAGAAATACTTGAACTTGGAAGCAGAACTGCATAAACGCGTCATCGGACAAGATCAAGCTGTTTCAAGTATTAGCCGTGCCATTCGCCGTAACCAGTCAGGTATTCGCAGTCACAAGCGTCCGATTGGCTCCTTTATGTTCCTAGGACCGACGGGTGTCGGTAAGACCGAATTGGCTAAGGCTTTGGCAGAAGTTCTTTTTGATGACGAATCAGCCCTTATCCGCTTTGACATGAGTGAGTATATGGAGAAATTCGCAGCCAGCCGTCTCAATGGAGCTCCTCCGGGTTATGTGGGCTACGAAGAAGGGGGGGAGTTGACCGAGAAGGTCCGCAATAAACCATACTCCGTACTCCTCTTTGACGAGGTCGAGAAGGCCCACCCAGATATCTTTAATGTCCTCTTGCAGGTCTTGGATGATGGAGTTCTAACAGACAGCAAGGGGCGCAAGGTTGACTTTTCAAATACCATTATCATCATGACGTCAAACCTTGGTGCGACAGCCCTTCGTGATGACAAGACTGTCGGTTTTGGGGCCAAGGACATTCGTTTTGACCAAGAAAATATGGAAAAACGAATCTTCGAAGAGTTGAAAAAAGCTTATCGACCAGAGTTTATCAACCGTATTGATGAAAAGGTGGTCTTCCACAGCTTGGATAGCGAACACATGCAGGAAATTGTCAAGATCATGGTTAAACCATTGATTGCTAGCCTAGCAGAGAAAGGCATCGACTTGAAACTGCAAGCTTCGGCACTGAAGTTACTAGCTAGTCACGGTTACAATCCAGAAATGGGAGCTCGTCCACTTCGCAGAACACTGCAAACAGAAGTGGAAGACAAGTTGGCAGAACTCCTCCTTAAGGGAGAACTGGTAGCAGGTAAGACCCTCAAAATTGGTGTCAAAGCTGGACAATTGAAATTTGATATTGCTTAAAAATGAGAATCAGGAGGAATCCTGATTCTTTTTTATCACTTTTTTATAAAAAATAATAAAAACCCTTGAAAAAATAAAAATATAAGATATAATAAAAACATAGAAAATAAAAATATCAAAAATTATAAAAAGGTAAAATGTTTATGAAAAAGAAAACAGCAGTAGTATTTGGGACCTTTGCCCCTCTTCATCAGGGTCATATCGATCTGATCCAGCGAGCGAAGCGTAAGTGTGACCAGGTCTGGGTAGTCGTTTCAGGCTACGAGGGAGACCGAGGGGAGCAGGTAGGTTTAAGTCTTCAAAAACGATTTCGCTATATCCGAGAGGCTTTTCGTGATGACGAATTGACCTCTGTCTGCAAGCTGGATGAGACCAATCTTCCCCGTTATCCTATGGGCTGGCAGGAGTGGTTGAACCAGATGTTAGAGGAGATTTCCTATGATGAAACCCAGCAAGAACTGACTTTCTTTGTGGGAGAAGAAGAATACCAGCAAGAACTAGCTAAACGTGGATTTGGCACTGTCTTGCAAGAAAGAAAGTTTGGTATCTCAGCGACTATGATTCGAGAAAATCCAAGCAAATATTGGAAATATATTGCTCAACCCTTCCGTCGTCAGTTTACTAAGAAAGTGTTAATTATGGGAAGTGCTAGCAATGGGAAGACCACTCTGGCCAAGGATTTGGCAAGGTATTACGATGCGCCCGTTAGTCTGGAATACGCGCGTGAGTACCAGATCAAAAACAATGTCCGCGACGATGAATTGACTCCAAAAGATTACTATTATCTCCTTTTAGGGCAGTATGACCAGACCTCCAAGCTAATCGATAGCAATGCCAATCGAGGCCTAGTGATAGCCGATACCAACTCCTTGGTAACCAAGGGTTACTATGACTATTACATGGAGACTGAGGACCAAGAGGACTTATCAGGAGAAACCTTTGACAATCTCTTTGCCTCCATCTTGGCCAAGGAAAAATGGGATTTGATTCTCTTTTTGCAGCCTGTTGGCTCCTATGTCAATGACGGATTTAGAGATATGACCATGGCAGAAGACCACATTCGCTACAGTTTTTCCCAGCATTTGGATCAGATGAGGGAGCGATATTTAACGACCATTCCTTTAGTTTATCTAGCGGAGGATTACCTAGGCAATTATGAAGCAGCAAAAGTGGCTATTGATGCCATTTACCAAGCAGATTAGGAGAAAAATATGAAAAAACTAACTGAAAAAATCACACAATTTATCGAAAACTTTAAAAATGTCCATGCAGAAGCCCGCAAGATTGGTTTTGTAGGAATCATGCACTTGCTCTGGAAAGATCTCTTTGTCGGCCGTAGCCTCTTCCAATGGTTGTATCTCATCGCCTTGTCAAGTGTTCCCTTGATTTTGGAATTCACTCAAAATACAGATAGTCACGATTGGTTAAGCTTGTTTGCATCTTGGACTGGGATTGTCTGTGTTATCTTGGTAGCAGAAGGGCGTGCAAGCAATTATCTCTTTGGAGCCATTAACTCGGCTATCTATTTGATTTTAGCTATGAATGCGACTTTTTATGGCGAAGTCTTGACGACTGTTTACTTCTTTGTCATGCAGCCGATTGGTCTCTATGCTTGGTTGTCCAATCGTATCAACGACCAAGGAAAACCAGAAGAATCCCACTTTGAAGCCAAGAAACTGTCTTTGGTGGACTGGCTCAAGTACTTGGTCTTGACTGCCATCATCTGGATTGGTATGGGCTTGGCTTATCAAAGTATCCATAGCGCTCGCCCTTTCCGTGATAGTGTTACCGATGCGACCAATGGTGTCGGTCAGCTCTTGATGACACGTCTCTACCGTGAACAATGGATTTTCTGGATTGCAACCAATCTCTTTAGTATCTACCTCTGGTGGGGTGAAAATATCCACATCCAAGGGATGTACTGGGTTTACACACTCAATAGTCTAGTGGGATGGTACCAATGGACCAAGGCAGTTCGAAAGGAGGCTTAAAATGGTAGACACGAAGATTCCAGAAGGAATGACGGAAAAAGAATATTATGAAATTCATGCCAGTCAGGAGGAGTTTTTAGACTGGTACTACAAGCAGGAACTCCCTCAATATGAAAAACCTAGTGTGACGGTGGATATGGTGGCCTACTGCTTCGTCGAAGGAAAAATCAAACTCTTGCTAATCCGTCGCAAGGCCCACCCTTATCAAAACTGTTTGGCCTTAGTTGGAGGCTTTATGGACAAGAGAGAAGATGCTGCACATGCCTGTCAGCGCGAAGTGAGAGAAGAAGTCAATCTCGATCTACCTTTGGAAAAAATCGAGCAATTGATGACCGTCTCGACTCCCGGGCGTGATCCACGGGGCTGGACAGTGACCATTGCCCACTTAGTGTACCTACCTAGTCGTGCCTTAGATCTCGTTCAGGCAGGAGATGATGCCAAGGATGTCGTTTTTGTAGATGTCGATTTTCAGACAGGCAAATGCTATCTTGAGGGAGTAGAGTTGGAGGAGCAAGCCTTCGCCTTTGACCATTATGCCATTATCCAAGAATCCATCAAACGAATTCAAGGCCGTCTCGACTGGAATCCGACCTTCCTTTATCTGCTGGAGGAAGAGTTTACTGTCTATGAAGGAACCGAACTGGTCAATCTCATCAACCCAGGTCGGCCCATCGTCAGCAATAACTTTCTCGTAAAATACGGCGAATATGTAGAAGAAGTCGGACTCAAACGAGTGCCTAAAAAGAAGCCAAGAAAAACCTATCGATTGAAATAAAGAGGTCGGGACCAAAATCCCGACCTCCTTGTTTACTATTATTAGATTGCTTTTCTGTTGCGACTGTTTTTATTATAGAACAATGCAAGCGATTATATAAGTACGATGCAAAAAATAGGACTCTAATCTAGGAAATTTTTCTATTTTTTCGTTTCAATTACGAATTGAAATAGTGGAGGGAACAATTTTTAAAATAGGTTCTCTAAATAGTTGACAGATTCAAAGCCCAATGTTACAATTATATTACAAAAAGATTTCTTAACATTTTAAAAATGTTACAAAGGAGTAGAAAAATGAAAAAGAAAACCTATATCAAATTGATGGCAGCGACTGTATTGGCTTCTACCTTGCTACTGGGAGCTTGTGGAAATAAAAACGAAACCACTCAAACCAGTAGCTCTGCAAAGACAAGTCAGTCATCAAGCTCCAAAGCAGCTTCTTCTAACAAAGAAAGCAAGACTCAAAAATCTTCAAGCACAGCTTCATCTGAAAAAGCTCAAGCATCTTCTGATCAGTCTTCTACAACAGCAGATCAGTCACAAGCGAAACCAGCCTCTGAATCAAGACAAGAACAAGCAACTCCTAGTCAACCAGCCCCTTCTCAGGCTCCGTCAACTCAACAAGGTTCTCAAGCCCAGTCTAACCAGTCAAACTATGATCCAACAACTGACCGCAAACTTCAAGACAAGCAAGCAGAACACAACAAACGCTACAAGGGAGTTTTAACCATGGTGGATGGTGACTTCTCAGCAGCTGCAGGCAACTGGAAGGGAGCGAATGGCGAAACGATTACGGTTTCATCAGGGGGGCAATTCACAGTAGAAACTGCAGATGGAAAGAAAGAAAACTATTCTATCAGAGGCTACTCTTACACTCTTGATGATGGCAAGTATAATGCCAAAATCGGAGGAGGAAAAATCATCCAAATTACAACAGGTGCGGATGGTAAAGTTTCGAGTGTTGCCTTGATTCAATAATAAAATTTGGTGTTTTAACTTTTACTAGAAATCGTTCTGTAAAAGAGTGAGTCAACTGTTTTTCACTTAGTTTCTCCAAGAGAAAGTGGTATAATAAAAAAATCAAAGGAAAACGAGTGATAATACATGGCGGATAAATTAATCTTACCTCAAAACACACGATTGATGGGAGTATTTCTTGGATTTGTAGGTGGTTCTTTGGATGTGTTTTGCCATATTCAATACCATAGTTTGGTAGCGACACAGACAGGGAATATTCTCCTACTGATATCTGATTGGCACGACTCAAATGTCATCAATACGATGCTACGATTCTGCTCTATTATTTTCTTTTCTCTAGGATTTCTGTTTGCATTGCACATGAAAGAATACCGCAAAACGGCCTACTGGCGGGTTAAGATGCTGCTCCCTTTATTTATTGGAACTCTTATTCTCCCTTTCTTTTCACGATTTCCTCTAATAGAAGTTCCTTGCATCGCTTTTGGAACAGGAATGATGATGTTAACATTTACGGGCAGTTTGATTGAAGATCATCCCTATGTCATTTTTATGACGTCTGGAAATTACCGAAAGATGTTGACCGCTTTGTATCGCATTGCTAGAAGAGAAGGAAATATCCAAGAATACCGTCGTCAGGCCTTAAATTATGGGATTGTTGTGGGAAGTTTCATAGTGGGCGCAATCAGCTTGGCTGTATTGATGCATTTTCTTCATGAATGGTCTATATGGATTGTCAGCCTCAATTTGTTTTTGATTATGTCCTATTATATAGCTAGAGTGAAGCAATTAGATTTACAAGATGAAAACATATAAAAAACGGCAAGACTCATTTTTGAGCTTTGCCGTTTTTTTGAGTTGTAGATGTGGGACTATGCTTTGTCTAGTTGCAAGAGGGCCTCAATTTCTGCAAGAGTGCTAGCTTGTGAAATAGCTCCACGAAGTTTGGCTGCGCCAGATGTACCACGAAGGTAGTGAGGAGCGAGGCCACGGAATTCACGGACTGCAATTTTTTCTCCTTTGAGGCTAATCAAGCGTTTTAAGTGTTCGTAGGCGATTTTCATCTTATCTTCAAAGGTCAAATCAGGAAGGATTTCTCCTGTTTCAAAGTAGTGGTTGATTTGATTGAAGAGGTAGGGATTTCCCATGGCTGCTCGGCCAATCATAACTGCGTCAGCACCGACTTCTTCGATACGCTGTTTAGCATCTTGAACTGTACGGATGTCACCGTTGGCGATAAATGGAATCTTGGTTAGGGCCTGAGCGACATCATGAAGGGTCTCAAGGTCAGCGTGACCAGTATACATTTGTTCGCGGGTACGGCCGTGCATAGCGAGGGCAGAGACACCTGCAGCCTCAGCTGCCAGGGCATTCTCCACGGCTAGGGATGGATCAGACCAGCCTGTACGCATTTTGACGGTGAGGGGGATATCAAGGACAGATTGGACCTTGTTGATGATAGAGTAGATCTTGTCTGGGTCCTTGAGCCACATAGCGCCAGCTTCGTTTTTTACGATTTTGTTGACAGGGCAGCCCATGTTGATATCGACGATATCGGTCTTGGTGTTTTCTTGGATGAATTCTGCTGCGCGTGCGAGGCTGTCTTCATCGCTACCAAAGAGTTGGATAGAAACGGGATTTTCGCCTTCATCGATGTGAAGCATATGCAAGGTTTTTTCATTGTTGTATTGGATTCCCTTGTCAGAGACCATTTCCATGACAACGAGTCCAGCCCCGAGCTCTTTTGCGATGGTACGAAAGGCTGAGTTGGTGACACCAGCCATGGGTGCTAAAACAGTACGATTGGGAATCTCAACATTGCCAATCATAAAAGGTGTATTAAGATTTGTCACGAATGAGTTCCTCCAGGTCGTTTTCATCAAAGTTATAAGTCGTTTGGCAGAATTGACAAGTGATTTCGGCCCCGTGGTCTTCCTCTTTCATTTCCTCTAAGTCTGAGCTTGGAAGGCTGGCAAGAGCATCCATGAAGCGTTCTTTACTGCAGTCACATTGGAAACGGATTTCTTCTTCGGAAAGTCGTTTGTAGGATTCGTCACCGTAGATAGCCTTGAGGAGGGCTTCGATATGGTCATCGCTTTCCAGAAGGGTTGAGATAGCTGGCATCTCTTGGATTCGTTTTTCAAAACGTGCGATTTCTTCCTCTTTGGCATTTGGTAATACTTGGAGCAAAAAGCCACCAGCAACCTTGACCTTGTCTTCCTCGTCCAAAAGGACATTGAGGCCGACTGCTGAAGGGGTTTGTTGGCTTTCAGTCAGATAAAAGGCCAGGTCTTCACCGATTTCTCCAGAGATGAGAGGAGTCATAGAGTTGTAAGGATTTCCAGTACCATAGTCTGTGATAACGAGAAATTGACCATTGCCGACAAAAGGTCCGACTAGAACTTCACCAGTTGCAGTTTTTTTGATATCTACACCGGGATTTTGCACATAGCCTTTGACGTTGCCCTTTGTATCTGCGACCGTGATGATGGCACCGAGAGAGCTCGTTCCAAGAACTTTTACAGTAATCTTGGTATTTCCTTTTTCATTGGCTGCGAGAATCTGGCTTGCGATAAGGGTACGGCCAAGTGCGACAGTTGAACTGGCTTGAGTTTGATGTTTTTCTTGAGCAGTGCGGACGGTTTCCGTGCTGTCAAGAACAAAAGCACGAAAGGCTCCGCTTTCTGATATAGTTTTAATAATCTTATCCATACCTTCTATTTTAGCATAAAAATGCTCAAAGGGGGAGCCGTGTGTTTGCTGTCATTCTTTAAACTGTTTAATTTCTAATGATTGGTATAGGAGATTTATAGAAATGGAAATTTTTGTTCACATTTACTGTTAACATTTTAATTTATCTTAAAATAACCTAAAACGAACTTTTAAGTTATGGTAAACAGTTGAAAAAAAGGTTGATAAAGTGGTAAAATGTTAGGAAGATAAATCACTAATAGTTCGTATTTGTAGTCGATAGAAATGATATATTAATGGATAGCTTATGAAAAAACAACGAAATCTACATATATTCTTAGGCCGAACGGCCCTATATTTTGTAATCTTGCTTGGCCTGCTTTATTTTTTTAGTTACCTTGGGCAGGGACAAGGTGGCTTTATTTATAATGAGTTCTAGTTTAAAGGAGAAAAGGAACAGTGTCTAATAAACCGATAAAAGATATGATTGAAACGATTGAGCACTTTGCTCAAATACAACCAACATATCCTGTCTATAATGTTTTAGGTCAAGAGCATACTTATGGTGATCTGAAGGCTGATTCAGATAGTTTAGCTGCAGCTATCGATCGACTTGACTTGCCTGAGAAATCTCCAGTCGTCGTTTTTGGTGGTCAGGAATATGAGATGTTGGCTACCTTTGTAGCGCTAACTAAGTCAGGTCATGCCTACATCCCAATTGATAGCCATTCGGCCTTGGAACGAGTTTCTGCTATCGTAGAAGTTGCAGAGCCAAGTTTGATTATTGCCATCTCAGATTTTCCATTAGAGCAAACTATCACACCGATGCTGAATTTAGAGCAAGTCCATGAAGCTTTTGCTCAAGCTTCCAGCTACGAGATGACCCATCCAGTCAAGGGAGATGACAACTACTACATCATCTTTACTTCTGGTACGACTGGTAAGCCTAAGGGAGTGCAGATTTCCCATGATAATCTTCTCAGCTTTACCAACTGGATGATTACAGATAAGGAATTTGCGACGCCAAATCGTCCACAAATGCTGGCTCAGCCCCCTTATTCTTTTGACCTATCTGTCATGTACTGGGCGCCAACCTTAGCACTGGGTGGTACGCTTTTTGCTCTTCCTTCAGCCATTACTCAGGACTTCAAAAAACTCTTTGCGACGATTTTTTCCTTGCCCATTGCTATCTGGACCTCAACACCATCCTTTGCAGATATGGCCATGTTGTCAGAAGACTTTAACAGTGAGAAAATGCCAGGAATCACGCATTTCTACTTTGATGGTGAAGAATTGACAGTCAAAACAGCTCAAAAACTACGCGAGCGATTCCCAAATGCCCGTATTATCAATGCCTACGGACCAACAGAAGCGACGGTAGCTTTGTCAGCAGTTGCCGTCACTGATGAGATGTTGGCGACTCTCAAACGCCTGCCAATCGGCTATACTAAGGCTGATTCTCCAACCTTTATCATTGATGAAGAAGGTAAGAAAGTTCCAAATGGTGAGCAAGGAGAAATCATTGTTTCTGGGCCAGCTGTTTCAAAAGGCTATATGAATAATCCTGAAAAAACAGCAGAAGCTTTCTTTGAGTTCGAAGGTCTTCCAGCCTACCACACAGGGGATGTAGGAACCATGACAGATGAGGGATTGCTTCTCTATGGTGGACGCATGGATTTCCAGATTAAGTTTAATGGTTATCGCATTGAGCTTGAAGATGCCTCTCAAAACCTCAACAAGTCTCGCTTTATCGAGTCTGCTGTTGCTGTCCCACGTTATAACAAGGACCACAAGGTACAAAATCTACTGGCCTATGTCATCCTAAAGGATGGTGTCCGTCAGCAGTTTGAGCGTGATATCGATATTACCAAGGCTATTAAGGAAGATCTAGCAGATATCATGATGTCCTATATGATGCCTTCTAAGTTTCTTTATCGAGATAGTTTGCCGCTAACGCCTAATGGTAAAATTGATATCAAGGGCTTGATCAATGAGGTAAACAGCCGATGATGGAGCTTTATAAACAGCTACCTCATTTGGAACCTTATGGTGATCTTCAGTACTTTTTATACGTAATTGCTGCGACTTTACCTATCTTTATTGGTCTTTTTTTCAAGAAACGTTTTGCCTTGTACGAGGTGCTCGTTAGTCTCTTCTTTATCGTCACCATGTTGGTCGGTGGAAAGACGAATCAAATAAGCGCTCTTATCCTTTATGTTATCTGGCAAGTACTTCTTGTATCTTTCTACAAAAGGTACAGGAAACAACGGGATAGTAAATGGATATTTTACCTGGTTAGCTTTCTATCCCTATTGCCAATCGTCTTTGTGAAAGTATCTCCTGCTATTCATGGTCCTCAATCTTTGTTTGGATTTTTAGGGATTTCTTACTTAACCTTTCGTGCAGTTGGGGTTATCGTTGAGTTGAGAGACGGTGTCATCAAGGAATTAACGATTTGGCAATTCTTGCGTTTTCTTCTCTTTATGCCGACTTTCTCAAGTGGTCCCATTGATCGTTTTAAACGCTTCAATGAAAATTACGAGACCATTCCTGAACGGGATGAGTTGATGGACATGCTAGAAGAGGCTGTCAAATATATCATGCTTGGCTTCCTCTACAAGTTTATCTTGGCTCACATTTTAGGAGAGACATTATTGCCTCCGCTGAAAAATTTGGCCTTGCAGACAGGTGGTTTCTTTAACCTCTACGCTTTAGCGGTCATGTATACCTTTGGTCTGGAGCTCTTCTTTGACTTTGCGGGCTACTCAATGTTTGCCTTAGCTATTTCAAACTTGATGGGTATTCATAGTCCTATCAACTTTAACAAGCCCTTTTTGTCAAGGGATTTAAAAGAGTTTTGGAATCGCTGGCACATGAGTCTGTCTTTCTGGTTCCGTGACTTTGTCTTTATGCGGATGGTCATGGTGTTGACCAGAAAGAAGGTCTTTAAAAATCGCAATGTGACCTCAAGTGTAGCCTATATTCTCAATATGCTGATTATGGGATTTTGGCATGGTGTGACCTGGTACTATATCGCCTACGGACTTTTCCATGGGATTGGGCTAGTCATCAATGACGCTTGGGTTCGTAAGAAAAAAGCGCTCAATAAAGAACGGAAAAAAGCTGGAAAGGGTTCCTTACCTGAGAATCGCTGGATTCAGTTGCTTGGCATGGTTGTCACCTTCCATGTCGTGATGGTTTCATTCTTAATCTTTTCTGGATTTTTGAATGATTTATGGTTTAAAAAATAAAAGGATATAAAAAATGGATATCAAATCAGAAGTTATTGAAATTATTGATGAGTTATTTATGGAAGATGTTTCTGACATGATGGATGAAGATCTTTTTGATGCCGGTGTCTTGGATAGCATGGGAACGGTTGAATTGATTGTGGAGATTGAAAACCGTTTTGACATTCGTGTTCCAGTGACGGAGTTCGGTCGTGATGACTGGAATACGGCTAATAAAATCGTAGAAGGTATTATGGAGTTGAAGAATGCTTAAACGCTTGTGGCTGATCTTCGGTCCTATCTTCATTGCTGGCCTTTTGATTCTTTTACTCATCTTTTTTTATCCAAGTACAACAAGTCATAATCTGACGGAGGAGAAGTACTCAGCGGCTTCTGTTAGTGCAGAGAGTTTTAAAGAGAGAAGCCAAAAAGTAAGGGCTCTTACGGATCCAAATATGCGTTTTATTCCTTTTCTAGGGTCTAGTGAATGGATTCGATTTGATAGTGTCCATCCAGCTGTTTTAGCGGAAAAATACCATCGTCCCTATCGTCCTTACTTTCTAGGTCAAGCAGGAGCAGCCTCTCTAAATCAATATTTTGGTCTACAGCAAATTTTGCCAGAAATAGAGAATAAGCAGGCTGTATTTGTGATTTCGCCTCAGTGGTTTACGGAGACAGATTATGAACCCGCAGCGTTTCAGAGATTTTTTAACAGTGACCAATTGACAGCTTTTTTGGGAAATCAATCTGGTGACATTGCTGCAAAGCATGCGGCTATTCGATTGTTAAAGCAGAATCCTAATGTTGCATTAAAAGGCATTGTTCAAAAACTGTCAAAGGGTGAAGAATTATCAGAGGTTGATCAAGTTGCTATTGATATTTTTGCGCGATTCAATGAAAAGCAATCCGCTCTCTTTGGACAATTCTCCATTCGAGGAAAACTCAAGTACAAGGAACACGTGGAGAACTATTTAAAGGATCTTCCGGATCAATTTTCTTATGATGAGTTAGAAAAAATTGTTCGTAAGGACGCAGAAGCAAATACGACCAATAACGATATGGGGATGGAAAATCATTTCTATACGAGAGAGGTTCAAAAGGATTTAAAAAAATGGGAAGGGTATCAAAAAAATTACAACTTCCTCAAGTCCTCTGAATACAATGATTTGCAGCTGGTCCTCAATCAATTTGCTAAGTCGAATGTCAATGTGCTCTTTGTCATTCAGCCGGTTAACAAGAAGTGGATGGAGTACACAGGACTCAGCGAAGAGATGTACCAGCATGCAGTGGAGAAAATTCGTTACCAATTAGAAAGTCAGGGTTTTACCAATATTGCTGATTTTTCAAAAAATGGAGGGGACCCTTATTTTGTTAAGGATACCATTCATCTAGGATGGTTAGGTTGGCTGGCTTTTGATAAGGTTGTCAATCCTTTCTTGACGGATCCGAAACCAGCTCCAGACTACAAGATGAATGACCGCTTCTTTAGCAAGGACTGGGCGACCTATGATGGGAACATCAAAGATTTCCAATAAAATCAGCTAAAAGTTTGGGATTTAAACCCAAGCTTTTTTGTTTAATTAGCGAATGTTTTAGATGAAAATAAGTCAAAGGTTTCAAATTTTCTAGAAATATCGTATAACATAAAGGAAAAAAGAAAAGAAAAGGATTTCAAAATGAATAAACGTTTCTTATTACCTGTCTTGTCGACGGCCCTATTGGCCCAAGCCTTTTTAGCTGGATAAGTCTACGCTGAGGAAGCAACAACTCCTGCAGAAAGTTTAGCTGTTGTAGCGACTCCTGCTACGTCGGAGACTCCTACTTCTGTGTTGAACCCTGCAGCGCCAGCAACTCCAACAAATGAGGTAGAGACTCCGGCAACCGTTGCATCTGCAGAAGCTCCGTCAGCTCCTGCTGAATCTACTAAAAGCGAAGAAAAGGACACCGTTATCTTACACACCAATGATGTCCATGGTCGTATTGTAGAGGAAAAGGGAGTAATTGGAGATGCCAAGTTAGCGACTGTCATTGAGCAGGAACGCGCGAAATCAAATCAAACGACTCTCGTCGTAGATGCTGGAGACGCCTTCCAAGGTTTACCGATTTCCAACTCTACAAAGGGTGAAGCGCGTGCTGAAATTCTCAATCAGATGCAGTATGATGCCATGGCGGTAGGAAACCGTGAGTTTGACTTTGGTTTGGACGAAGCTAAGAAATACAAGGAAATCTTGAAATTCCCATTACTTAGCTCAAATACCTACGTCAATGGAGCTCGTCTTTTTGAAGCTTCTACAATTGTTGATAAAGATAAGACTGTGGAAGGTGATGAATTTGTTGTGATCGGTGTAACAACACCTGAAACTGCTACAAAAACCCACCCGAAAAACATTAAAGGGGTAACTTTTACAGATCCAATCTCTGAAGTCAATAAGGTCATCGAAGAAGTTCAAGCCAAGGCTCGTGCAGAAGGTAAGGACTACAAACACTATGTTGTGCTTGCTCACCTCGGTGTAGATACCACAACTCCAGTCGAGTGGCGTGGTTCAACCTTAGCAGAAGCTCTATCTAAAAATCCTCGTCTCAAAGGCAAACGTGTGACAGTTATTGATGGGCATTCTCATACAGTAGCTTCCACAACTTATGGCGACAATGTTACCTATAACCAAACAGGAAGCTACCTTCATAATGTTGGGAAGGTTATCTACAAATCACGTCAACTTTTGGGTAATCCTACGTTGATTGCAGCTGCTGACGCCAAGAAACTGACTGCCAATCCAACAGTTGAAAAACTAGTCAAAGACATTAAACAAAAATACGATGCTGAAAATGCTGTTGAAGTCGTTTCAAACAGCCCTGTGGAACTAAACGGTGATCGTGAAAATGTTCGAGTTCGTGAAACCAACCTCGGAAACGTCGTAGCGGACTCCCTCTATCAGTATGGTCAGACAGGATTTAGCCATCCGACAGACATCGCTGTGACAAATGGTGGTGGCTTGCGTGAAACTATTGCAAAAGGCAAACCGATTACCAAAGGAAATGTCATTGCTGTTCTTCCATTTGGAAATACCATCTCACAAATCCAAGTGACTGGGCAACAAGTATTGGATATGTTTGAAAAGTCACTCGGTTCTATCTTACAGGTCAATAAGGATGGCAAGAAGGTCTTGGATGAGAACGGACAACCATTGCTAGAGCCAAGTGGTGGCTTCTTGCAAGTTTCAGGTGTGAAGGTCTACTATGATACCAACCTACCATCAGGTAAACGTGTCTTGGCCATCCAGGTCAAAAACCGCACGACTGGTCGTTATGATCTCCTAGACCTCGCAAAAACTTACTATCTTGCAACCAATGATTTCTTAGCTGCGGGTGGTGATGTCTACACTATGTTAGGTGGCGCGCGTGAAGAAGGCCCATCTATGGATGCAGCCTTTGAAGAGTATCTGAAAACCGCTGATTTGACCCAGTATGAAAAGATCAATCCGAACTCACGGACGATTTCTGTGGATTCTACAACTTCTAGTTTACCAGTAGAAACGCCTCAAACGAATGCAGCTGCTAACGATGCGACTACAAATGTGCCATTGACTTATGAGGTGGCAGGTCAATTTAGCAAGAAGGCAGTTGTCTCAGAAAAAGCTCTCCCAAATACAGGAAGTGAACAATCCATCTTCTTGCTCTTGATGGGTATGGTAGCTGGATTGTCAGGTATCTTATCGAGCCGAAAACCAAAGCTAAAATAGGTTAAATTTCACATCTAAAAGAGTCTAGGGAAACGTTTTTACGCCTTTTTCCCTTGACTCTTTTTTGGTTTATGATATAATTAACCAGTAAAGAATCGGTGGCTATCTAAGTTTTTTACGAAAAAGATAGCTAGGGAAGGAGTAACACATGAGACAGCTTGCACAGGAAATCGATAACTTTTTAAACGAGGTGATCTTGAGATCTGAGAACCAGCATGAAATTCTGATCGGGCATTGCACAAGTGACGTAGCCTTGACCAACACTCAGGAGCACATCCTCATGCTCTTGTCAGAAGAATCCCTAACTAACTCGGAGTTGGCCCGTCGCCTTAATGTCAGTCAGGCGGCAGTGACCAAGGCTATCAAGTCTTTAGTCAAAGAGGGTATGTTAGAGACATCCAGAGATCCTAAGGATGCGCGTGTAATCTTTTATCGACTGACAGAGCTAGCTCGACCAGTAGCGGCAGAACACCACCACCACCATGAGCACACACTCTCAGCCTATGAACAAGTAGCAAATCAGTTTACTCCAAATGAACAAGAAGTGATTCAGCGGTTTTTAACTGCTTTAGTAGGAGAAATCAAATAATGCGGTATATTACAGTAGAGGATTTGTCTTTCTATTATGATAAAGAACCTGTCCTCGAGCACATCAACTACAGTGTTGATAGTGGGGAGTTTGTCATCCTGACTGGTGAAAATGGAGCTGCCAAGACGACGCTTATCAAGGCGAGTCTAGGCATCTTGCAACCAAGATTTGGCAAGGTAACCATTTCAAAGACAAATACTCATGGAAAAAAGCTAAGGATAGCTTATCTTCCCCAGCAGATTGCTAGTTTTAATGCTGGTTTTCCAAGTACAGTTTATGAATTTGTCAAGTCGGGTCGCTATCCGCGAAAGGGCTGGTTCCGTCGTTTGAATGCCCACGATGAGGAGCATATCAAGGCCAGTCTAGACTCAGTTGGTATGTGGGAACATCGTGATAAACGAATTGGCTCCCTATCGGGAGGGCAAAAGCAACGAGCAGTGATTGCACGGATGTTTGCTTCTGACCCAGACATCTTTGTCTTGGATGAGCCGACGACAGGGATGGATGTGGGGAGCAAAAATGAATTTTACGAACTCATGCACCACAGCGCTCATCATCATGGCAAGGCCGTTTTGATGATTACCCATGATCCTGAGGAGGTCAAGGACTATGCGGATCGCAATATTCATCTAGTTCGTAACCAAGATTCGCCATGGCGTTGTTTCAACGTTCACGAAAGCGACCAGGAGGTGGAACATGCTTAGTTTGTTATCCTATGACTTTATGCAGCGTGCCTTCTTGGCGGTCATTGCCATGAGTCTCTTTTCTCCAGTTCTTGGTACCTTCCTTATCTTACGTCGTCAGAGTCTCATGAGCGATACCCTCAGTCACGTTTCTCTATCAGGAGTAGCCTTTGGTCTGGTTTTGGGAATTTCTCCAACTATTTCAACCATTGCCATTGTCTTGATCGCTGCGGTCTTTCTGGAGTATCTCCGTACGGTTTACAAGAACTTTATGGAAATCGGGACTGCCATCCTCATGTCAACAGGACTTGCAGTGTCTCTGATTGTCATGAGTAAGGGTAAAAGTTCTAGTTCTATGAGTTTGGACCAATATCTCTTTGGTTCGATTGTGACCATTAGCCGGGAGCAGGTGATTTTCCTCTTTGCCATTGCGGCGGTCGTTTTATTCTTGACTTTCTTATTCTTGCGACCAATGTACATCCTGACCTTTGATGAGGATACGGCCTTTGTGGATGGCTTGCCCGTTCGTACCATGTCCATTCTTTTTAACATGGTGACAGGGGTAGCCATTGCCCTTATGATTCCTGCGGCAGGAGCTCTTCTGGTATCGACCATCATGGTTTTGCCAGCTAGTATTGCCCTGCGTCTGGGGAAAAACTTTAAATCCGTTATGTTACTAGCCAGCGTTATTGGCTTTTTGGGAATGGTGGCAGGACTTTATATTTCCTACTATGCGGAAACCCCTGCCAGCGCTAGTATTACCATTATCTTTGTAGCTGTCTTTTTATTAGTCAGTCTACTGAAACGTTTTATCAAATAGGAGAATGAAATGAAAAAACTGAGCTTACTACTAGCTAGTCTATGTGCCCTGTTTTTAGTGGCTTGTTCCAATCAAAAACAGGCAAATGGGAAGCTAAATATCGTGACAACCTTTTACCCTATCTACGAATTTACCAAGCAAGTCGCAGGAGATACTGCTAATGTAGAACTTCTAATCGGTGCTGGTACAGAACCTCACGAATACGAACCGTCTGCCAAGGCAGTTGCCAAAATCCAAGACGCAGACACCTTCGTTTATGAAAATGAAAACATGGAAACATGGGTTCCAAAATTGCTAGATACTTTGGATAAGAAAAAGGTGAAAACCATCAAGGCGACAGGCGATATGTTGCTCTTGCCAGGTGGCGATGAAGAAGAGGGAGACCATGACCATGGAGAAGAAGGCCATCACCATGAGTTCGATCCCCATGTTTGGTTATCACCAGTCCGTGCCATTAAACTAGTAGAGCATATCCGTGACAGCTTGTCAGCAGATTATCCTGATAAAAAAGAAACCTTTGAGAAGAATGCTGCTGCCTATATCGAAAAATTGCAAGCCTTAGATAAGGCCTACACAGATGGTTTGTCTCAAGCCAAACAAAAGAGCTTTGTGACCCAGCACGCTGCCTTTAACTACCTTGCCTTGGATTATGGTCTCAAGCAAGTATCCATCTCAGGTCTCTCACCAGATGCTGAGCCATCAGCAGCACGTTTGGCAGAATTGACAGAGTACGTCAAGAAAAATAAAATCGCCTATATTTACTTTGAAGAAAATGCCTCACAAGCCCTAGCCAATACACTTTCAAAAGAGGCAGGTGTCAAAACAGATGTCCTCAATCCTTTAGAAAGTCTGACAGAAGAGGACACCAAGGCGGGAGAAAATTACATCTCTATCATGGAGAAAAACCTCAAGGCTTTGAAACAAACAACAGACCAAGAAGGATCGGAAATCGAGCCAGAGAAGGAAGAAAACACCAAGACAGTTCACAATGGTTACTTTGAGGATGCAGCTGTCAAGGACCGTACCTTGAGTGACTATGCTGGTAACTGGCAGTCAGTTTATCCTTTCCTTGAAGATGGAACTTTTGATCAAGTCTTTGACTACAAGGCTAAGTTAACTGGCAAGATGACAAAGGATGAGTACAAGGCCTACTATAGAAAAGGCTATCAGACAGATGTGACCAAGATTAACATTACTGATAACACTATGGAATTTGTTCAAGGTGGACAAAGTAAGAAATTCACCTACAAGTATGTTGGTAAGAAAATCTTGACTTACAAGAAAGGCAATCGTGGCGTGCGCTTCCTCTTTGAAGCGACAGATGCGGATGCTGGACAGTTCAAGTACGTTCAGTTTAGTGACCACAATATCGCCCCAGTCAAGGCAGAACATTTCCATATCTTCTTTGGAGGTACTAGCCAAGAAGCCCTCTTTGAAGAGATGGATAACTGGCCAACCTACTATCCAGATAACTTATCTGGACAAGAAATCGCCCAAGAAATGTTGGCACATTGATGCAAGAGAGAATCCCGCAAATCTGCGGGATTTTTTGCTGGAAATGATTAGGTTGTTAGGTATTATAGTACCACAGTTGTGCTGTTCACAATGTGATAAAGAGGTCATTTTCTACTGGCTGATTCTCACTAGCTGGCGAATGCAAAAGCTACGATTGTACAAATTATAGAATCTTTTCAGGGGATTTAGGAAGGGAGCTTAGCCATATTGACGCTGCTATCGCTTTTTGTTATAGTCAAGGAGAGAGTGGCCTGAAACAATAGTTTATTCACAAGTTGTGGATAAGTCTGGGCAGAACAGGACATTTAGCTAATATCCTAGAGGGATCTTGAGAATTGCTCCGGAAACTAGTAACGTGCTTATCTTTCTAGTAGAAATCTTAGTCTAGTAGGGATTTGAGCAGGTCTGCCTGAGAGTGACAGGGTTAAAGTCTAAGAGCTGGAGTCTGAAAAAGCTAATTTTTAGGTATGTTTTCTTATCCACAGGTTGTGGATAACTTTTTGAATAAGCAAATTGATAAGAGAAAGAGATATGAGATGATGACGAACATAAAACCAAACGGACCATTACCAAGTCAGGTCCAGCTAACTTATCTGGGCGATGAGCTAGCAGCCTTTATCCACTTCGGTCCTAATACCTTTTATGACCAAGAATGGGGGACTGGACAGGAGGATCCTGAGCGCTTTAACCCAACTAAGTTAGATGCGCGGGAGTGGGTTCGAGTGCTTAAAGAAACAGGTTTTAAAAAGCTGATTTTGGTGGTTAAGCACCACGATGGTTTTGTGCTCTACCCGACAGTTTATACAGACTACTCGGTCAAGGCCAGCCCTTGGAGAGATGGAAAGGGGGACTTGCTCCTTGAAGTATCCCAAGTTGCAACTGAATTTGACATGGATATGGGAGTGTATTTGTCTCCTTGGGATGCCCACAGTCCCCTCTATCACGTGGACCGAGAAGCGGACTACAATGCCTATTATCTGGCTCAGTTGAAGGAAATCTTATCAAATCCTAACTATGGGAATGCTGGGAAATTTGCCGAGGTTTGGATGGATGGTGCTCGAGGGGAGGGGGCCCAGCAGGTCAACTATGAGTTTGAGACTTGGTTTGAGACTATTCATGACCTACAAGGGGATTGCTTGATATTCTCAACAGAGGGAACTAGTATTCGCTGGATTGGTAATGAACGGGGCTATGCAGGGGATCCCTTGTGGCAAAAAGTCAAGCCCGACCAGTTGGGGACAGAGGCTGCATTAGATTATCTACAGCACGGTGATCCCTCAGGAACGCTGTTTTCAATCGGCGAGGCAGATGTTTCCCTTCGGCCGGGTTGGTTTTACCATGAGGATCAGGATTCCAAATCTCTCGAGGAATTGGTCGAAATCTACTTTCACTCAGTGGGGCGGGGAACCCCTCTCTTGCTCAATATCCCGCCAAACCAAGATGGTCTCTTTGATGAACGGGATATCCAGCGACTGTATGAATTTAGAGCCTACCGTGACGAGCTCTATAAAGAAGATTTGGCTTTGGGAGCCAAGGTATCTGGTCCTGCTCTATCA
Source organism: Streptococcus sp. A69 (assembly GCF_058556195.1). Classification (NCBI taxonomy): domain Bacteria; kingdom Bacillati; phylum Bacillota; class Bacilli; order Lactobacillales; family Streptococcaceae; genus Streptococcus; species Streptococcus sp. A69. The sequence goes on from NZ_JBZUJU010000002.1 coordinate 48,680, forward strand.
GCAGACTTTGCTTGTTGCCACCTGACAGATGGACTAGAGACCAGTTCTTGGGCTAGTGATGTAGAACTGCCAATTCAGTTAGAGCTCGATTTAGGGGCTCCTAAAGCTTTTGATGTGATTGAGTTAAGAGAAGATTTGAAGTTGGGGCAACGTATAGCTGCTTTCCATGTTCAGGTAGAGCTGGATGGTGCCTGGCAGGAGTTTGGCTCTGGTTATACTGTTGGCTACAAACGTCTCTTACGAGGATCAGTCGTTGAGGCGCAGAAGATACGTGTGACCATTACAGAGGCACAGGCTTTGCCTTTGTTGACCAAAATTTCACTCTATAAAACACCTACCTTGTCGAGAAAAGAAGCTATTCAGCAACTAGAGTTTTCAGAAAAAAGTCTAGCTGTGACCAAGGGAGAAAATGTCCACTTTTCAGTGAAACACATAGAATCTAGCAGTCCTTTAGAAGCTAAGATTTCGATTCAACCAGGGACGGGTGTGCATGGTGTCGCTTATCGGGACGAGATTCAAGTCCTTGCGTTTCAAGTTGGCGAGACTGAAAAAAAGCTAACGCTACCAACCTTGTATTTTGCAGGAGATAAAACCTTGGACTTTTATCTGAATCTGACGGTAGATGGGCAGCTGGTTGACCAGCTTCAGGTCCAAGTTTCATAAAAGAAGAACCTTTGCGCGATGCAAAGGTTTTTTGGGTTAGGAGTGATTTGGTAGCCAGCTGAGGGTGAAGGTCAGTTGTTCAGCTTTCAAGAGGTCTTGGTGTTGAATGCTAGATACTATGGTCTTGTCCAATCGACATTCTTTGACAAAGTTGAAGTGGCTGTGGTTTTGCTCGGCATGGATATCCAGCCATTCATTTTCCTTAGCCAGGTAGATACGGAGATGATTAAAGAGGGGAATTCCGAGGTCATAGCTTGGTTTTCCTGGACAGGTCGGGTAGAACCCAAGAGCTGACCAGATATACCAGGCAGAGAGACTGCCATTGTCCTCGTCGCCAGGGTAGGCATCCCAGCTTGGTTTGAAGGCCTTCTGACGCAGCGTCTTGATGAGAAGGCTAGTGTATTCAGGATAGTTACTGTAGCGGAAGAGATAAGGAATGTGGAAGCTAGGTTGATTAGAAATGGCGATTTGCCCAAAAGGAGCTGTAGCCATCTCGCTCATTTCATGAATCTCGTAACCATAACCAGTTGTTTCAAATAGAGGAGCATCTTGACAGATTTTCAAAAGGTAGCGGCTAAAGTTTTCCTTTCCACCCATCAGTTGACGCAAACCTGGGATGTCATGTAAGACGCCTAAAGTCGCTTGAATAGCAGAACATTCGGCGTAGTCACGTCCCCAACTATAAGGAGAGAAGTCTGGTCGGAAGTTGCCTTGACTATCTCGCGCTCTCATGTAGCCCGTCTCGGCGTCAAAGAGATGGCGGTAATTCTGCGATGCGACCTTATAAGTTTGGGCGATGTCATTTTGACCAAGCTTTTCGGAACAGCTGGCGATACAAAAGTCGCTATAGGCATAGTCAAGGGTGTGGCTGACGCTTTCGTGGTGGTCGGTTGAAAGATAACCTAATTCTTGGTATTGAGCTAAACCGTGGCGACCGTTGATGCCAAGAGGATCAGACTTGGTGGCTGTCTCCAGCATGGCTTGGAGGAGTTCTTCTTCCAAGTCGGGGGCCATTTCCTTGCAGGCGCTATCTGCGATAATGCCGTCTAAAAGAGTGCCAGGCATCATGCCGCGTTCATCTGGGGCTAGCCATTTTGGAAGAAAACCAGTATCGCGGTAGCTATTGAGGAAACCTTCTAGAAAGCGGTGATAGTGTTCTGGTATGATAAGGGCAAAGAGGGGGAAGGTGGTGCGGAAGGTATCCCAGAAACCATTGTTGCTAAAGAGAACACCAGGTTTGATAGTGCCAGTAGAAAAATCCATGTGGATGGCCTGCCCTGACTCGTTCACCTCATAAAATGTCTGTGGGAAGAGGAAAAGTCTGTAGAGGCAGTGATCAAAAAAGGTTCGGTCGGCTTCCCCTGTCTCCACGATATCAAAACGATGGAGGAGATTTTTCCAATCCGCTTGGGCCCTTGATTTACAGTTATTAAAATCTTCTTGAGGTAGATTAAGCAGTGCTTGAGAAGGGGAGATGAAAGAAGTCCCTAGCTGAATCTTGGCATGACTATCTGCGAGGTCAATTCGCCAGTCTCCACTTTCTTGGCTCATAGCAAGAATATCCGTATTCATTTGTAGAGCAGTAAAGAGTATCAGCGGATTTTTATTGGTCTCTGTTTCGCCCTCTTGTCTTAGGGCCAGAGTCCGCTTATCTACTTGCTTGACTGTCAAGTCATCTGCTGTGTGAAGATAGAGGGATAGGGCCTTGCCTTGCTTTTGCTCCAAACGAATAGAAGCGCCATAGCAAGTCGGTGTGAGCTGGATTTCAATCTGAAAGCGCAGGGAGAAAATCTTCAGATAATGAGGTTGGAAAGAGGCCTTATCCATATCATAGGAGGATTGACGGTGAAAGAGGCTATCTCCCCCAAGCTGGCCGGTGACAGGTGTCAGAAGGAGCCAAGAGTAGTCCCCAATCCAAGGACTGGGCTGATGGGTTAATCGAATTCCCTGAAAAATGGGCAGATGCGGATCGAAAAACCAAGCTCCCTCATGGTCACTGGTCTGGGGTACAAAATAATTCATCCCAAAAGGGACGCCTGTGTAGGGCAGGGTATTTCCCCGAGAAAAGGCATGCTTGCTAGCAGTCCCAAAGCGGGTATCGATGGTTTCAAGTAGTGGTTTCATAGTCTTTCCTTTAGCTGTTTTTCTACATTATATCAGAAAAAGAGGGCCTTTAGATATGGGGTTCAAAAGTAAGCAATTTTGTAGAAAAATGACTATCATTTGTGTATGTATTTTCTGTCTCAAAAACTATATACTGAACATGAAACTTGTTTGAAAGAGGAAACTGCACGATGATTTATTCGAAAGAAATTGTTAGAGAATGGCTAGACGAAGTAGCGGAGCGGGCTAAGGACCATCCGGAGTGGGTGGATGTCTTCGAGCGTTGCTACACAGACACCTTAGACAATACAGTTGAGATATTGGAAGATGGTTCAACTTTTGTGCTCACAGGAGACATTCCCGCCATGTGGCTTCGTGACTCGACTGCCCAGCTTAGACCCTACCTTCATGTGGCTAAGAGAGATGCTCTTTTGCGCCAGACAATCGCTGGTTTGGTCAAGCGTCAGATGACCTTGGTGCTCAAGGATCCTTATGCCAACTCCTTTAACATTGAGGAAAACTGGAAGGGCCACCATGAGACTGACCACACGGACCTTAATGGCTGGATTTGGGAACGCAAGTATGAGGTGGACTCGCTTTGCTATCCTTTGCAGTTGGCTTATCTCCTTTGGAAAGAGACTGGTGAGACCAGTCAGTTTGATGACACTTTTGTCGCTGCGACCAAGGAAATCCTTCATCTCTGGACAGTAGAGCAGGACCACAACAACTCTGCCTATCGTTTTGTCCGCGATACGGACCGCAGGGAAGATACTCTGGTAAATGATGGTTTTGGACCTGACTTTGCCGTGACAGGAATGACCTGGTCAGCTTTTCGTCCGAGTGATGACTGCTGCCAGTATAGCTATTTGATTCCGTCAAATATGTTTGCCGTAGTCGTCTTGGGGTATGTGCAAGAAATATTTGCAGAACTAGACATAGCTGATAGCCAAAACATCATGGCAGACGCTAAACGCCTGCAAGCAGAGATCCAAGAAGGTATTGAAAACTATGCCTACACCACCAACAGTAAGGGCGAAAAGATTTACGCCTTTGAAGTGGATGGCCTAGGAAATGCTAGCATCATGGATGATCCAAACGTCCCAAGTCTACTGGCTGCTCCCTATCTTGGTTACTGCCATGTGAATGACGAAGTGTATCAAGCGACTCGTCGTACCATTCTGAGCCCTGAAAATCCCTACTTCTACCAAGGAGAATACGCTAGCGGTCTCGGAAGTTCTCATACCTTCTATCGCTATATCTGGCCAATCGCCCTTTCTATCCAAGGCTTGACGACAACAGACAAGGCGGAGAAGAAATTCTTGCTCGATCAGCTCGTTGCCTGCGATGGTGGGACAGGTGTCATGCATGAAAGCTTCCACGTGGATGACCCAACACTTTACTCTCGTGAATGGTTCTCTTGGGCCAACATGATGTTCTGTGAGTTGGTACTGGATTACTTGGATATACGTTAAGGAGCATGCTTTCGCTCAATTGATTCTAGGAAAGAATCACAAATTCACGTTTAAAACGTTAAAAATAAAAATTTAAGTTAGAATGAGGTTTTACTTCATGGAAAATGTTGTCGTACATATTATCTCACACAGCCACTGGGACCGTGAGTGGTACCTACCTTTTGAAAGCCACCGTATGCAGTTGGTGGAATTATTTGATAATCTTTTTGATCTTTTTGAAAATGATCCTGAGTTCAAGAGCTTCCATTTGGATGGTCAAACCATTGTCCTTGATGACTACTTGGAAATTCGCCCTGAAAACCGTGACAAGGTTCAGCGTTACATTGACGAAGGTAAACTCAAAATTGGTCCCTTTTACATCTTGCAGGATGACTACTTGATCTCAAGTGAAGCTAACGTCCGCAATACCTTGATTGGTCAAGCAGAATGTGCAAAATGGGGCAAATCAACCCAGATTGGTTACTTCCCAGATACCTTTGGAAATATGGGACAAGCTCCTCAAATCCTTCAAAAATCAGGTATTCACGTAGCAGCTTTTGGTCGTGGTGTCAAGCCGATTGGATTTGACAACCAAGTACTCGAAGACGAGCAGTTCACTTCCCAGTTCTCAGAAATGTACTGGCAGGGTGCAGATGGAAGTCGTGTCCTCGGTATCCTCTTTGCCAACTGGTACAGTAATGGGAATGAAATCCCTGTTGACAAGGAGCAAGCCTTGACTTTCTGGAAACAAAAATTGGCAGATGTGCGTGATTATGCTTCGACCAACCAATGGTTGATGATGAACGGATGTGACCACCAACCTGTCCAGAAAAATCTGAGCGAAGCCATTCGTGTGGCAAATGAACTCTTCCCAGATGTAACCTTTGTTCATAGTTCTTTTGATGAATATGTTCAAGCTGTGGAAAGTGCCCTACCAGAGCAGTTATCAACGGTTACAGGCGAGTTGACCAGTCAAGAAACAGACGGTTGGTACACACTTGCTAATACAGCATCTTCTCGTATCTACCTTAAACAAGCCTTCCAAGAAAATAGCAACTTGCTAGAACAAGTGGTGGAACCATTGACTGTCATCACTGGCGGCCACAACCATAAGGACCAGTTGACCTATGCTTGGAAAGTTCTTCTACAAAATGCACCCCATGATAGCATCTGTGGCTGTAGCGTGGATGAGGTTCACCGCGAGATGGAGACACGTTTTGCTAAGGTCAACCAAGTCGGAAATTTTGTTAAGACCAACCTTCTCAACGAGTGGAAGGGTAAAATAGCAACTCAGGAAGCTCAAAGTGACCATCTCTTTACGGTCATCAACACAGGCTTGCATGACAAGGCTGACACTGTCAGCACAGTGATTGATGTGGCGATTTGTGATTTCAAGGAATTGCATCCAACAGAAGGCTATAAGAAGATGGCAGCCTTGACCTTGCCAAACTATCGTGTCGAAGACTTGGAAGGCCATGCTGTAGAAGCGAAAATCGAAGATCTGGGAGCTAACTTTGAGTATGATTTGCCAAAAGACAAGTTCCGTCAGGCTCGTATCGCTCGACAAGTGCGCGTGACAGTACCTGTTCATCTGGCACCACTTTCTTGGACAACCTTCCAATTGCTTGAAGGGGAACAAGAACACCGTGATGGTATTTACCAAAATGGGGTGATTGATACGCCATTTGTAACGGTAAGTGTGGATGAAAATATCACAGTCTACGACAAGACAACTCATGAAGCTTATGAAGATGTTGTTCGCTTTGAAGACCGTGGTGACATCGGAAATGAGTACATCTATTTCCAACCAAAAGGAACAGAGCCTATCTACGCAGAACTCAAAGGCTGTGAAGTCTTGGAAAATACAGCTCGTTTTGCCAAGATCTTGCTCAAGCATGAATTGACAATTCCAGTAAGTGCAGACGAAAAACTGGATGCGGAACAAAGAGGTATCATCGAGTTTATGACGCGTGAAGCTGGGCGCTCAGAAGAATTGACAACCCTTCCTCTGGAAACAGAGATGACCGTCTTTGTTGACAATCCACAAATCCGCTTCAAGACTCGCTTTACCAACACCGCTAAGGACCACCGTATCCGTCTCTTGGTCAAGACTCATAATACGTGTCCAAGCAATGATTCGGAAAGCATTTATGAGGTGGTGACACGACCAAATAAACCAGCAACTTCATGGGAAAATCCTGAAAATCCTCAACACCAACAAGCCTTCGTCAGCCTGTATGATGATGAAAAAGGGGTGACGGTGGCTAATAAAGGACTGCACGAGTATGAAATCCTTGGAGACGACACCATTGCAGTGACCATTCTTCGTGCCTCAGGTGAGCTAGGTGACTGGGGTTACTTCCCAACACCAGAGGCTCAGTGCTTGCGCGAGTTTGAAGTCGAGTTTGCTCTTGAATGCCACCAAGCAGGGGAACGCTTCTCAGCCTTCCGTCGTGCCAAAGCCTTCCAAACACCATTCACTAGTCTTCAAGTTGCTAAACAAGAAGGAAGTGTTGCTGCGACTGGTAGCCTCTTGAGTCATGCGGCACTCAGCTTACCACAAGTTTGCCCAACAGCCTTTAAAGTGGCGGAAAATGAAGAAGGATATGTCCTCCGTTACTACAATATGAGCCAAGAAAATGTTCGCATATCAGAACACCAACAAACCATTTTGGACTTGCTTGAGCGACCATATCCCGTTCATTCAGGACTCTTAGCACCACAAGAAATTCGTACAGAATTGATCAAAAAAGAAGACATTTAACAGTTTTAAAGTGTTTGATAACTAATACTATGAGATAGAAAGGAGGGGCGAAAGAGTAAGGACTAACTACTGATTCGCCCCTTTTTACGGTAAAGAACAATGATCATTGCAACCATTGATATCGGAGGGACTGGGATTAAGTTTGCCAGTCTGACTCCTGATGGAAAGATACTAGATAAGACAAGTACACTGACACCAGAAACCCTAGAAGATTTAATGGTATGGCTAGACCAACGTCTGTCGGAGAAAGATTATAAGGGTATTGCTATGAGTGTTCCAGGCGCGGTCAATCAAGAAACAGGTGTGATTGAGGGAATTAGTGCCGTACCTTATATTCACGGTTTTTCTTGGTATGAGGCCCTTGCTCATCATCAGCTGCCTGTCCATCTAGAAAATGATGCCAACTGTGTTGGACTTAGTGAACTGCTGGCTCACCCAGAGATTGAAAATGCAGCCTGTGTCGTGATTGGGACAGGAATTGGCGGAGCTATGATTATCAATGGTAGGCTTCACCGAGGGCGACACGGCTTGGGGGGAGAGTTTGGCTACATGACAACCATTGCCCCAGCAGAAAAGCTCAATAACTGGTCGCAACTAGCTTCTACAGGGAACATGGTGCGATACGTGATTGAAAAATCTGGTCAGACTGACTGGGACGGACGCAAGGTTTACCAAGAGGCCGCAGCTGGCAATGTTCTTTGTCAAGAAGCCATTGAGCGTATGAACCGCAATCTGGCTCAAGGCTTGCTCAATATCCAGTATCTCATCGATCCAGATGTCATTAGCCTAGGTGGCTCCATCAGCCAAAACCCTGATTTTATTCAAGGTGTCAAGAAGGCTGTCGGTAACTTTGTCGATACCTACGAAGAATACACGGTCGCACCTGTTATCCAAGCTTGCACCTATCATGCAGATGCCAATCTCTACGGTGCCCTTGTCAACTGGCTACAGGAGGAAAACCAATGGTAAGATTTACAGGACTTAGTCCCAAACAAGCGCAAGCTATTGAGGTTTTAAAAAGTCACATTTCCCTACCAGATGTGGAAGTGGCAGTCACTCAGTCTGATCAAGCCTCTATTTCTATCAAGGGTGAAAGCGAATACTATCAACTAACCTATCGCAAACCTCACCAACTCTACCGCGCCTTGTCCTTGTTGGCAACGGCTCTAGCAGAAGCTGACAAAGTAGAGATTGAGGAGCAGGCGGCTTATGAAGATTTAGCCTACATGGCAGACTGTTCCCGCAATGCGGTGCTGAATGTGGCTTCTGCCAAGCAGATGATTGAAGTCTTGGCTCTCATGGGTTACTCGACCTTCGAGCTCTACATGGAAGACACCTACCAGATTGAGGGGCAGCCATACTTTGGTTATTTCCGTGGAGCCTATTCGGCTGAAGAGTTGCAGGAAATCGAAGCCTATGCCCAGCAGTTTGACATGACCTTTGTGCCTTGCATCCAGACCTTGGCCCACTTGTCAGCCTTCGTCAAATGGGGTGTCAAAGAAGTGCAGGAACTTCGTGATGTGGAGGACATTCTCCTCATCGGAGAAGAAAAGGTGTATGACCTGATTGATGGCATGTTTGCCACTCTATCTAAACTGCAGACTCGCAAGGTCAATATCGGGATGGACGAGGCTCACTTGGTTGGTTTGGGGCGCTACCTCATCTTGAACGGCGTTGTGGACCGTAGTCTCCTTATGTGCCAACACTTGGAGCGTGTACTGGATATTGCTGACAAGTATGGTTTCCACTGTCAGATGTGGAGCGATATGTTCTTTAAGCTCATGTCAGCGGATGGCCAGTATGACCGTGACGTGGAGATTCCAGAGGAAACTCGTATCTACCTAGACCGTCTAAAAGACCGTGTAACCTTGGTTTACTGGGATTATTATCAGGATAGCGAGGAAAAATACAATCGCAATTTCCGCAATCACCACAAGATTAGCCAAGATATTGCCTTTGCAGGCGGAGCTTGGAAGTGGATCGGTTTTACGCCCAACAACCATTTCAGCCGTCTCATCGCTATGGAGGCCAACAAAGCCTGTCGTGCCAATCAAATCAAAGAAGTCATCGTGACGGGTTGGGGGGATAACGGTGGCGAGACAGCCCAGTTTTCTATCCTACCCAGCTTGCAAATCTGGGCAGAACTCAGCTACCGCAATGACCTAGACCGTTTGTCTGCACACTTCAAGACCAATACAGGTCTATCGGTTGAGGACTTTATGCAGATTGATCTAGCCAACCTCTTGCCAGATCTACCAGGCAATCTCAGTGGTATCAATCCCAACCGCTATGTCTTTTATCAGGATGTTCTTTGCCCGATTCTTGATAGACACATGACACCTGAACAGGACAAACCGCACTTCGCTCAGGCCGCTGAAACGCTTGCTGCTATCAAAGAAAAAGCTGGTGACTACTCTTATCTCTTTGAAACTCAGGCTCAATTGAACCAGATTTTAAGCAGTAAAGTGGATGTGGGACGACGTATCCGTCAGGCCTACCAAGTAAACGATAAAGAAGGTCTGCAAGAAATCGCCAGACAAGAATTACCAAAACTCAGAAGCGAGATTGAAAACTTCCATGCTCTCTTTAGTTACCAATGGTTGAAAGAAAATAAGGTCTTTGGCTTGGATACAGTCGATATCCGTATGGGCGGACTCTTGCAACGTATCAAGCGAGCAGAAAGCCGTATCGAAGCCTATCTGTCTGATCAGATTGACCGCATCGAAGAATTAGAAGTTGAGATCCTACCATTTACTGACTTCTACGCAGACAAGGATTTCACAGCAACTACAGCCAATCAGTGGCACACTATTGCGACCGCATCGACGATTTATACGACTTAAAGGTCTTTTTTCCGAGTCAGAGTGTTTCTCGTGAAACCTATTTCTTATAAAAAACTTCTCCACATAAAATAATTTGTGGAGTTTTTTCTATAATTAGTAGTTTAAACTATTCTTAAAATAAGAGTATACTAATTATGTAATCGTTATCAAACCTAAAAATTCGATGAAATCAGTTTTTAGGAATAAAAAGGGAGGAAATTATGAAAAAGTTTTCAAAGACCTTGAGAGATAACTGGATCTTTCTCTTGATGGTTTTACCAGGGGCACTCTGGTTGATTCTATTCTTTTACATTCCAGTATTTGGGAATGTGGTCGCCTTTAAAGACTACCATATGACCAGTAATGGTTTCATAGATAGTATTGTGAATAGTAAATGGGTCGGGTTAGATAATTTCAGATTCTTGTTTAGTTCAAAAGATGCCTTTATCATCACTCGAAATACCGTTCTTTATAATCTCGGCTTTATCTTTATCGGTTTGATTGTATCAGTAGGGATTGCCATCATCCTCAGCGAGCTTCGCTCTAAGAGAATGGTTAAGATTTTCCAAACGTCTATGTTGTTCCCTTACTTCCTGTCATGGGTTATCATCAGTTTCTTTACAGATGCCTTCCTAAACATTGACAAAGGGGTCTTCAACCATTTCCTAACATCCATTGGCATGAAGGAAGTCAACTTCTACGCTGACTTAGGCATTTGGCCATACCTTCTCCTTTTCCTAGGTATTTGGAAAGGCTTTGGATATAGCAGTGTCATGTACTATGCGACGATCATGGGGATTGATCCAACCTACTACGAAGCAGCAACAGTGGACGGGGCTAGCAAGTGGCAACGCATTCGCAACGTAACCATTCCTCAGTTGACTCCACTTGTGACAGTTTTGACCATCCTTGCAGTCGGAAATATCTTCCGCGCAGACTTCGGTCTCTTCTATCAAATCCCACACAATGCTGGTCAGCTTTACAATGTAACCAACGTTTTGGATGTATATGTCTTTAATGGTTTGACTCAGACAGCAGATATCGGTATGGCTTCAGCAGCCGGTCTTTACCAATCCGTTGTCGGCTTGATACTGGTTATCCTATCAAACTTGCTTGCAAGACGAGTTGATCCAAACTCAGCTTTGTTCTAGAAAGGAGGAGAATATGGCAGAAAAGAAAATTAAAAAAGAAAAAATCGATAATGTCGGCATTCACTCCTTCAGTAAGAAAGCAGATATCTTCTTTAGTATCATCTCTGGTTTGATCGCTCTTTCTTGTATCTTGCCCTTTATCTTCGTTATCATCATTTCAGTGACAGACGAAAAGAGCATCCTCCAATATGGGTATAGCTTTTTCCCTTCGAAATTTGGTGTAGATGGATTCCAGTTCCTAGCTCAGTTTAAAGATAAGATCCTCCAAGCGCTCTTTATCTCAGTTTTTGTAACTGTAGTCGGAACAGTGACCAATGTCTTCATCACGACAACTTATGCCTACGCCATCTCACGGACAACCTTTAAGTACCGCAGATTCTTTACGATCTTCGCTCTTCTTAGTATGTTGTTCAATGCTGGTTTGGTACCGGGCTATATCGTGGTCACTCGCCTGCTTCAACTTGGTGATACCGTTTGGGCCTTGATTGTTCCAATGCTCCTCTCACCATTCAACATCATCTTGATGCGTTCCTTCTTCAAGAAGACCATTCCAGAAGCCATTCTCGAATCTGCTCGTATCGATGGTGCCAGTGAAGCTCGGATCTTCTTCCAGATCTGTTTGCCATTGTCACTTCCAGGTATCGCAACCATCACGCTTTTGACAGCTCTTGGTTTCTGGAATGACTGGTTCAATGCTCTTCTTTACATCAAGAGTGATAACTTGTATCCACTGCAATATTTGCTCATGCAAATCCAGCAAAATATGGACTACATTGCAAAAGCAGTCGGCCTATCTGGCCAACTGGGAGTTGCTCTACCGAAAGAAACAGGTCGTATGGCCATGGTTGTTGTTGCAACCCTTCCAATCGCGATTCTGTATCCATTCTTCCAACGCTACTTTGTTAAAGGTTTGACGATCGGTGGTGTGAAAGAATAGCACTTGCTGAGAAACACCGTTTCTCTCTTCCCAACTTCATCTTGGTGATTGAAGTAAAAATCATTAAATCGTTTATAAGTTTAAAAACAAAAAAAGGAGTTTTTATCATGAAAAACTGGAAAAAATATGCTTTTGCATCTGCTAGCGTAGTCGCTTTGGCTGCTGGTCTTGCTGCTTGTGGAAACCTTACAGGTAACAACAAAAAAGCTGCTGATACTACTTCAGGTGAAAAACCTGTAATCAAAATGTACCAAATCGGTGACAAACCAGACAACTTGGATGAATTGCTAGAAAATGCAAACAAAATCATCGAAGAAAAAGTCGGTGCTAAATTGGATATCCAATACCTTGGATGGGGTGACTATGATAAGAAAATGTCTGTTATCACATCATCTGGTGAAAACTATGATATCGCATTTGCATCTAACTATGTTGTAAATGCTCAAAAAGGTGCTTATGCTGACTTGACTGATTTGTACAAGAAAGAAGGAGCAGAGCTTTACAAAGCACTTGACCCAGCTTACATCAAAGGGAACACTGTAAACGGTAAGATCTACGCAGTTCCAGTTGCAGCCAACGTTGCATCATCTCAAAACTTTGCCTTCAACGGAACACTTCTTGCTAAATACGGTATCGATATTTCAGGTGTCACTTCATACGAAACACTTGAACCAGTCTTGAAACAAATCAAAGAAAAAGCTCCAGACGTAGTACCATTTGCGGTTACGAAGAACTTTATCCCATCTGATAACTTTGACTACCCAGTACCAAATGGACTTCCATTTGTTATCGACCTTGAAGGAGACACTACTAAGATCGTAAACCGTTACGAAGTGCCTCGTTTCAAAGAACACTTGAAGACTCTTCACAAATTCTATGAAGAAGGATACATTCCAAAAGACGTAGCAACAAGCGACACTTCATTTGACCTTCAACAAGATACTTGGTTCGTTCGTGAAGAAACAGTAGGACCAGCTGACTACGGTAACAGCTTGCTCTCACGTGTTGCGAACAAAGACATCCAAATCAAACCAATCACTAACTTTATCAAGAAAAACCAAACAACACAAGTTGCTAACTTTGTCATCTCAAACAACTCTAAGAACAAAGAAAAATCAATGGAAGTGTTGAACCTCTTGAACACGAACCCAGAACTCTTGAACGGTCTTGTTTACGGTCCAGAAGGCAAGAACTGGGAAAAAGTTGAAGGTAAAGAAAACCGTGTCCGCGTCCTTGATGCCTACAAAGGAAACACTCACATGTCAGGTTGGAACACTGGTAACAACTGGATCCTTTACATCAACGAAAACGTTACAGACCAACAAATCGAAGATTCTAAGAAACAATTGGCAGAAGCTAAAGAATCTCCAGCACTTGGATTCATCTTTAACACTGACAGTGTGAAATCTGAAATCTCAGCAATTTCTAACACAATGCAACAATTCGATACAGCTATCAACACTGGTACTGTAGATCCAGATAAAGCAATCCCAGAATTGATGGAAAAATTGAAATCTGAAGGTGCCTACGAAAAAGTATTGAACGAAATGCAAAAACAATACGACGAATTCTTGAAAAACAAAAAATCATAAGAACGATTGATTTCGTGTATTCATTCCTAATTCCTAAAAATGTGATCACTGCCTTCCTTAGTTCTCTAGGGGAGGTAGTGATTTTTAGGATGAAAAAATGAAAACAGTGGTTCTGAGGGTTTATGCGATGTGATACACATACATCTATAGAGGATTTATTATGAAAAAATATCGTCTTCTTTTCAAAATGAGTGCAGTCTTGTCTTACCTATTTTTCGTATTTGGTCTTTATCAGCTGACGTCTATTGTTCAAAATTATTGGCAATTTTCTTCTCAGGTAGGAAATATCTTCTGGATTCAAAATGTCTTAAGTCTGCTATTTAGTGGAGTCATGATTTGGATTCTGGTTAAGACAGGCTATGGTTATCTCTTTCGCATTCCAAGAAAAAAATGGCTTTGGTATTCGATTTTGACAGTCCTAGTAGCGGTAGTTCATATATCTTTTAATATTCAGACAGCTAGATATGTTCAGTCAACTGCTGAAGGTTGGGCTGTATTGATCGGTTATAGTGGGACCAACTTTGCCGAGTTCGGTATTTATCTAACTCTGTTCTTTCTAGTGCCCCTGATGGAAGAATTGATTTATAGAGGATTACTTCAACACGCCTTCTTTAAACATTCGCGATTTGGCCTTTATTTGCTCTTCCTCATTTTTCAAGCCTGCCTAGTTTGTTAGATATCTTCGTCTTTGCAACATCTGGCATCATCTTTGCTAGTTTGACCCGCTATACCAAGAGCATTTATCCTTCCTATGCGGTGCATGTGATCAATAATATTGTAGCGACCTTGCCATTTTTGTTGACTTTTTTACATAGGGTATTTGGGTAAAATATTAGCATGAAAGTTAGGAATTATAGTGTTTCAATTTATAAGCGAATTTCAGGAGGGAAATGAGTATGACACCATTAAAATGGTTTGCTGGAGGAAGCGAAAGGCGTTGTGAAGCCATGACCATCATTGATCATCTATTGGAAGATATAAAGGCTGCGCCTCAACTTACTCCCCTGAAAAATCAGTTAGTGATTTATAAAAAACGATTAGAGGATGATGGAACCTCTACTCCATTTATTCTGAGCCAAATGAACGTTGACATCTCACGCGTGTTGATTGACAATAAGCTGGGTTTGTCAGAAAGTCAAGCTAAGCAAATCAAAAAATTGAGAGAATTATCTTTTATTCGCTATGGTTACTGATAAAGTGCAGTGGCAGATCTCTCTATACAATTTCCGGTCAAATAAATTGCATTCGTTTTCCCAAGTGGGTATACTAGTATAGTTGAATGAAAAATTCTGAAAATTTAAGAATAGAAAAGAGAACAAATCTTATGGCAAAAGATATTCGTGTCTTACTTTACTACCTTTATACTCCAATTGAAAACGCAGAGCAATTTGCGGCAGATCACCTGGCTTTCTGTAAATCAATTGGTCTCAAAGGCCGTATCCTAGTCGCTGATGAGGGAATTAACGGAACCGTTTCAGGTGACTACGAAACAACTCAAAAATACATGGACTACGTTCACAGCCTCCCAGGTATGGAAGACCTCTGGTTCAAGATTGACGAAGAAAATGAACAAGCCTTCAAGAAGATGTTTGTTCGCTACAAGAAAGAAATTGTCCACCTTGGTTTGGAAGACAACGATTTTGATAACGACATCAACCCACTTGAAACGACGGGTGCTTACTTGTCTCCAAAAGAGTTTAAAGAAGCCCTTCTTGACGAAGATACAGTGGTTCTTGACACACGTAACGATTATGAGTATGACCTAGGACATTTCCGTGGGGCTATCCGCCCAGACATCCGCAACTTCCGTGAGTTGCCACAATGGGTCCGTGACAACAAGGAAAAATTCATGGACAAGCGTGTCGTGGTTTACTGTACAGGTGGAGTGCGCTGTGAGAAATTCTCAGGCTGGATGGTCCGTGAAGGCTACAAAGATGTCGGCCAATTGCACGGAGGAATCGCAACTTACGGTAAAGACCCAGAAGTCCAAGGTGAACTTTGGGATGGGAAAATGTACGTCTTTGACGAGCGTATCGCAGTCGATGTCAACCATGTCAACCCAACCATCGTAGGGAAAGACTGGTTTGATGGAACACCATGTGAACGCTATGTCAACTGTGGCAATCCCTTCTGTAACCGTCGTATCCTAACATCAGAAGAAAATGAAGACAAGTACCTTCGTGGATGCTCACACGAGTGCCGTGTTCACCCACGCAACCGCTATGTTTCAGAAAATGAATTGACACAAGCAGAAGTAATCGAGCGCCTAGCAGCTATCGGTGAAAGCTTGGATCAAGCCGCTACAGTATAAAGCAAACAGCCCCTAAGGGCTGTTTTTCTATGCTTTTTATCTAAAAATCTAAAATTTGTTTCTGTATCTTTCAGGAAAATAGGGTATACTATGTGTAAACGATTTCAAAGGAGGCCAGTTATGGCGAAAACATTTTTTATCCCAAATAAAGAAAGTATTCTAGGACAACAGGAGATCTTGACTGCCAAGTCCATCTTGGCTTTGGTGGAGGGCTTGGAGTCACACAGTTATGATGCGGTTTATCTCCGTCAGCCCCTCAATCGTCTCGAGTATATCGAGTGTGGAATTGTAGGCCAGTCGCAATTTCTCTTCAAGGTGAACTATGCGGATAGTCGAAAAGGCTACCAAGTGGTGATTCCAGACTTCCTTACTAGAGCGGACTGGGAGATTGTAGAAGCTCTCCTCCAAGCCCTATCAAACAAGTTGGGTGAGGCAGTAGAAGGACTAGAAGGATTTGACTTTGAAGCTTATTTCCGAGAAACGGTCAAGAATTATCTAGCGGATAAGGCGGCTCGTCTGGTATACTGCCAAGGACTCTTGTCCCCTATCTATCTCAACAAGGAATACCTCGAGAGCTTTTTGGCTGAGGATGGATTGGCACGTTTTGAAGAGCTAGTCAAGAAGGTTCAAGGATCTGATGCCTACCTTGCCAGTGTGAAATTTTACCCAGACGCCCAAGGCAAGGTACACGGTATCTATCACCTAGCCCAGGGAGTCAAGACGATTTTACCAAAGGAACCCTTTGTACCAGCTCCTTATACCGAGCAGCTGGCAGGCAAGGAGCTTATTTGGGAGATTGACCTAGTGACGATTTCTGGTGATGGCTCAAAAGCAGAAGACTATGAAGCCATCGCTCGCTTGGATTATGCAAGATTCCTAGAGTCATTACCAACAGCATTTTACCACCAACTAGATGCCAATCAACTAGAAGTACAAGCCATTTTGGGAAAAGACTTTGAAGAATTGGCACAAGAAAAGTAAAGCAGGTCAACTGCTATTTAGCATGCGAAAGATAGTTTAGCTTAGTTAGGTTTTGTAATGTGAAATTTCAAAAATTGCTTAGTTCAATGAAAAATAGTATAATATAACAAAAAATAGAATATTGTTCGTTAAATAATGATCAGGAGATCTTGAGATGGATATCAAGAAGGAAGTAGGTAAAAGAATCCGAATGTTGCGAGAGATGAAACATATCACTCGTGAAACTCTTTGTGATGATGAAACTGAGATAACGGTGCGCCAATTAGCACGGATTGAATCAGGGCAGTCTTCCCCAAGTTTATCTAAGGTAGAGTATATAGCTTACAAACTAGGTTGTCCAATTTCACATATAGTAGATATGGATCATATGATTTTACCTTCAGAGTACTTGATAGTAAAGGATAAACTTATTAAGTTTCAAACTTATGGAGATGATGATAGAATCCAGGTTAAGGAAGAGTTGTTTGAAAGAGTTTACGAACACTATTATGACAGTCTACCTGAGGATGAGCAGATTGCTGTTAGTGCCTTACAAGCTAGTTTTGATGTCTTTGTAAGTGAAGATGCAGGGTTTGGCGATGCTTTGCTTGATGAGTATTTTGAGCAAGTAAAGATAAGGAAAAACTACTCGGTGAATGATTTGCTTTTGATAAAGCTGTACTTTGTTTCATGTTTAGCAAGACCGACTGAGTATAATCCTGAACTATTTTGGATGCTTTCTAAAAAACTTATAAGAGAAACAAATTCATCAGATTTAGAGACAGCCTATATGTTAAAAAGAACTGTGCTTGATTCTTTAGCTGTTCAATGGATGGAAAAATCTTACTCCACTTTTGAGCCTTATGTTAAGGCAATGAACACATTGATGACTATATCGCAGGATTTTCAAAACAAGCCAATTGTTGATATGCTAGATGCTATGTGTACCTTATTTCATAAACAGGATAAGGAAAAAGCTATCCAATTATATGACAGAGCTATTGTTTGTGCTCAAGCATTTGGGGACTCAGTATTAGAAGCGCGTATATTAGGAGAAAAAGAAAAAGATTTAAAAACTTTTGAGGAAATGAAGAGCTGACATGACATTTTTGTCATGTTTTTTTCTTTTTGAAAGCGTTATACTTTAATCATAAAGAACAAGAGATAAGGAGGAAAGAAAAATGTTTGGATTTGCAGTATTCTTAAGTCTTAGTTTTTGGTTTTCTGGGTAGGAGATGGAAATGGAAGATTTTAGTATCTCGCTAGAGACTTTTACACAAACTCGCCACAGTTTGATAGTTCGAAATAACACGACTGAGCAAAGGTTGGTACAAATAGAGTTGAACAAGGAACCATTCCGTTTAGCAATTTTAGATGCTGGCGAAGAGCGAGTTTTAATCTTACCAGAAGAATTATCTATTATCGAAAGTTTTAAAATTTCAGAGGTGGAGGACAATCCATGATGTCAAAAAAACATGTTGTAGAGGCAATGTTTATTCTTGTGATAGCTTCTTTATTTTTAGCAGGATTTTACTATAAAAACCAAGAATCTCATCATCAAGAAGAAACAAAACAAGAGCTTCTCTTAAAAAAAGAAGAGGAAATAAAACAATATATTTCAAAAACTAAAAATACAACATTCAAGAATGCATTGTTGACCTCCAATGAGGGAGCGCAGGTTCAACTGTCAGAGTATAAGTTTAGACCAAAGGTTGTGGTATTCTGGGCTAGTTGGTGTCCTGATTGTCAAAAAGAGCTCCCAATCATTCAGCGCCTTTATGATAAATATCAAGATAAAGTTGATTTCTTTATGGTGGATATAGTTGATGGGGAACGTGAAACACTTGAAACCTCTCATCAATTTTTAAGGGATCAGGGTTTTACCTTTCCAGTTTATATAGATCAAGATTTACAAGCTTTTAAGTTCTTGGATGTAAAAGCTATTCCAACTATCTTTATAGTGGATAAAGATGGGATAGTGAAAGAAATTTATGTTGAACAAGGAAGCGAAGAAATGTTATCTAAAGATTTAAAACAGTTAATAAATAACTGAAATGAGAATCTCATTTGGTTATTATAAAAAATTTTTTAAAAGGAGGGTTTTCTGATGAGAAAACTAACTGGACGTGTCAAAAGACACATTGTAGCAGGTCGCTTTTGTATTATAGGTCTTCGATATGGAGTAGGCATATTTTGTTGGGATTAAATAGGAGGATGAAGTAGTGAAAAAACTAAGTAACAAAAATAAAAAGCACATTGTAGCAGGTCGCTTTTGTATTATAGGTCTTCGATATGGAGTAGGTATCTTTTGTTGGGATTAAAAGGAGGGTTAAATAATGAAAAAACTAAGTAATAAACATAAAAGACACATTGTAGCAGGTCAATTTTGTGCTGTTTCACCACTCGGTATTTATGGAATGCTCACAGGTATTGGGTTCTTCTGTTGGAGTTAATGTAAGCTAAAAATCTCTGGCAGGGTTCATTCCTTGTCAGAGACTTTTTTAATATAATGAAGGAGAGAAACTATGAATCGTGTGATTTTAAGTCTTAAAAATATCGATAAAACATATGGGAAAGAACAGGTTCTCCATAATATTTCCTTTGATATTGAACGAGGAGAAATATGTGGTCTTATCGGTGAAAATGGTGCTGGAAAGACAACATTAATGAGAATTCTCCTAGGACTAATTCGAGCTGATAAGGGAGAAATAGAGAGTGTTTCGCAGCATAAGATTGGCAGTATTATCGAATCACCTGCCCTCTATCCAAACTTGACTGGACGTCAACACTTGCAATATTACAAGACAAGATTTGGTTTAAAGACAGATATCACAAAAATGTTGGAATTGGTTCACTTGCCTGAATCGTCATGGAATCGAAAAGTAAAAAACTATTCCCTTGGAATGAAGCAGAGGTTATCGATTGCGATTGCGCTGTTGGATAATCCAGAGCTCATTATCCTAGACGAACCAGTGAATGGTTTAGATCCTCAAGGGATTTCAGATTTAAGAAAAATGATTTTGAATTTAAGGGATCAGTTAGGAGTTACTTTTTTAATCTCGAGTCATATTCTGTCAGAATTGGAATTTATAACAGATAAGTATATCATCATGAAAAAGGGAAAAATTCTAAATGTGATGAGTTCAAAAGAGCTAGCGAATGATTTATCTGAAAAAATTTTCCTAAAGACAAGTGATAATCAGATTCTAAAAATGTTTTTAGAAGAAGAGGGCATTGTTCATTTTGAGCAGGATGACTATCTGGTTGTGGCAGAGAAGGAAAAATTAATGGCTATTTTGCAATATTGTGTTACTTCAAATCTAGTGATACTGGATATTTATATTAAGAAGGAACGCTTTGAGGACTACTATTTGCGTAATATTATCTGATGATTTAAGAAAGGAGGAGAGTCATGAATTCTCTTAAGGCAGATATGTATAAATTTTACTGGGAAAAAAGAGGAGTGCTTCCTAGTTTGTTGATAGGGTTATTAGTTTTGTTATTCTCCTTGTTTTTTAAGTCATCAAATGAAAATGAGCCGGCATTTCGAGTGTTGATTTCAAACGTGAGTGGTTTTATTCCTTTACTTTTCATCTCTGCCAATTTATTTTTCTGGGGAGAAGATTATAGTTTCCGTACGATTAATATTTTGCTCACAAAAGAAAAACAACGATGGAAGTTATTTTTATATAAAACTTTGGGAACCTTTTGTTTGTCTTTATTATATGTGTCTATTTTTTATAGTTTAGCAGCTCTTGTTTATTTGGAAGGGGACATGGTGTTGATTATTTCGACATTTTTACACCAGCTACCATACTATTTGGTTATTATCAGTATCTCCTTATTGATTTTTCAAATATTTGATAAGGTTTATGAATCATGTATGATTTATACACTCTACATTTTACTATTTGATAACCTATTGGCTTACGTCCTTCCAAACTCTGGTGAGAGTGTGAGAGACTATTTACTAATGACTTTAAATTTGAAAGCATCACCAGATATCAGTCAATTTACCCTTACAAACGTATGCTATCCTATAGTGGTGAGTATAGCAGTACTTGTGCTTGCGTTAGCTGTATTTAGTAAAAAAGAATTTAAGTAGGAGGACTAATGATGAAAAAAATAGGAATTGTAATTGGACTGTTGTTACTGTTTGTAGTAGCTGGAATTTTATTAACCTTAAAACGAGGAGAGACAACAATCAGTGTGAAACAATCATGGACTCTCTCTTCTAAAAATATTAAAACGTTAGAGTTTTATGGATCAAAGCAAGCAATTGATGTTAAAGTTGTCAAGAGTGAATCAGATGAAACAAGTGTTCAAATAGAAGGAAAAGTTTCCGAAGAATCAGCGAATAATATATCTAAAAACGTTAAAATGAGTTCAGATAGTCTATATCTACCATTTTCACAACATGGTTTTAATTTGGCTCTGAGTTCAGAAGGAAAAGACAAGTTATATGTAACTATTTCCTTAGGAAAAAATACTACTTTCGAAAAAATATTTATAGATACTCTTGTTGGCGATGTATCTATTACAGTTCCTAAAGATTTTGATGGGATTTATACTTTGCATACAAATAATACCGGGGAAATTTTAAGGGTTCCTACCACAAATCAAACTTCGAATAGCGTCATTGAAGTTGATGGTTATAGTAAGATAAGTGTTGAAAAAGGAGAAAATAATGGTTAGTCACTATAAACAAGCAACTTTGCTGGACTGTGGAATGGCTTGTGTAAAGACAATCATTTCTTATTATTTCCCCAAATTAGAACATTTAGATAGTCTACAATTTGATAATAATAATCACCAAGGACTGTCTTTGTTTGAAATAGAAGATGTATTAAAAAGCTATGGTATTGATGCGGATTCTTATCAAATTGATACTCCTAGTTTATTAAATAACGTATCATTTCCTTATTTGATGGTAGTAGAAAGAGCTGGTTTGCCTCATTATATTGTTGTATTAGATGGAGATAGTAATTCATTGACGGTCTCCGATCCTGCGAATGAAGAAATTGAGAAAATTTCAAGATTAGAACTTTTTAGTCAGAGTGTAGGAGTTGTTTTAATTCCCCAAAAGAGTGAGAGTGTTAATTTAGAAGATAAAAAAGGTGTTGTTACTTTGAGCTATGCAGATAAGTTATATCATAGATTTCTAGCTTCACTTGGTTGGAAGAGGAAGTTTGCAATCTTTTTCTTGGGAATAGCCAAAATTATCTTACCAGTTACTATTGCTTTTTTTCTACAAATAACAATGTCTAATCTGCTTAATATTCAGTTTAGCTTTCAGTTATTTAGTCTCGCTTCAATAATATTAGGTTCATATTTGTATTGGCAGTTTTCTATATTGGAAACAAGATTAAAAGGAAAGATTGAAAATGATTTTTTAAATGATATTCTGTCCTCTTTTTATCAGAACCAATTAAATGATTTTTCTTTAACTAAGAATTATGAGTATGTTAGTAGTTATTTTTGGAATTTATTGTTATCAGCAACAGGTATTATGCAAAAATTTTACTTAAAGGTACAACTTTTAGTGTTTTGCTTGCTACTATTATTGCTATTAAAATTGAATATCATTATTTTCGCAGTTACAAGCTTATCTATAGTTATTCTTGGTTTATATGTAAATTTTGAGATACGAAAAGTTGTAAAAAATCAGCGAGAATTTATTGCTAAGAGTTCTAACTTTAGTTCTCTTGTAGAAAATACAATTTATGGTTTGCAAGATATTATAAGTTTCCAAAAATCTAGCGACTTTATCAAAGAATTTAATGAAAGACTCAATGAACTGTTGGGAACGAAACTAGATAGTACGCATATTACCAATAGATTATTAGCTTCTACTCAGATATTTATAGGTTTAACTGGTTCATTTTTGATTGCTACTATAATTTCTATGAGAGATTATGAACATATAGCAGAGTATGCAAATAGTATTTTGATTCTATTACTTTTATCCAGCATTTTAAGTTCTTTAATTACATCTTGGGTAGCATTGAAAAAAAGTCAATATTCCTTTGAGTTTATTGGAACAGAGGAGGTAGAAGCGAAAAGGGATGTTATTCCTGTTTCAGTAGCTAAAATTAAACAGTTGTCATGTCGGAATTTATGTAAAAAATGGGATGAAAGATTGGTGTTTAATAAATTAAATTTCGAGTTTAATAGTGGTGAATTAACCGTTATTACAGGTGGTAATGGAACTGGGAAATCATCTCTTTTGAATATTATTCAGGGATTATCTTCTCCAACAGAGGGTGATATTGTACTGAATGGAATGGAAAGTTTTTCTACTTTAGAGGAGACTAATATTTTGGATTATTTAAGCGTGTATTCATCTGAATTTCATGTATTCCCTGGAAGTGTTTCAAAAAATATTAATTTCACCCTATTTAATAAGGAAAACTATGAATTAAATAATCTTGATAGTCTGAATCTCAATGTATCTCTGAGTCATCAGATTGATGGGAAAGCCACCAATATTTCGCAAGGTCAGAAACAAAAAATTCTACTCATGAGGAGTTTGTCGCAAGAAAAGGACATCTATCTATTTGATGAGCCTACAGGAAATTTGGACAGAAACTCAACTGAATTATTTCTAAATGAGGTTGAGAAATTAGTGAACGAGGAAAAGATTGTTATTGTCGTGACTCATGATAAGGATGTTATTGCTAGAGCAAGCAAAGTTATTAATATGGATGAATTTCATTAAAAGTTAAAAAATGGAGATTGGTGGTTTCTAATCTTCATTTTACCTATAACTAATTTGCAAAATATTTGGAATAATGAGTTTCATAGCAATGTTATCATACGACTGAACTTTAGGAATAAAACCCATCCTAGGACAAGATTTTGAGGAATTGGCAAGCATCGAGTAGACCTTGTCCAAAAAAGAGTAAGCATAAAAATCCCTGTCATTAACAAATGGCAGGGATTTTAGTTAAAAGAAGGTCAGGATGCGAAGGTAGTCTACTGTCAGCGCGAGCTCTGCAATGAAGAAGGGTAAGAGAATAGCACCATCAAGTAAGACAGCTAGTAAGAAACGATAGAATGGGTCAAGGCCACTAGTCTTACTTGGTTTACTAATCACAAAGAGATTGCCAAGGGCAAAGATGGCCATGCTTAGAAGAGTGAGGATGCCAGCAAATCGTAAGCCACCAAAGAGTGCAAAGAAACTTGCTAGAGCCGTTAGAACAAGTGGGATAGCAAAAAGTCTGCTATACCGATCAAAGGCTTCTTGGAATGTGAAGTCGTTCTCCTGGTCCAGCACACGTCGGACAGTAAAGCCTCCCAGAATGATGGAAAAGTAAAATAGAGCGCTAGCGACCAAGATAGAAAGGCCAGCAAAGAGATCTAAAGGTGGGAACTGGTTAGGAGAACTATTAGCAATAGAAATCATATAGCCATAGTAGAGGTGCTTGATATGATAGATACTAAAGAAAAGGTTGATTGACGACAGCAAGGTGAGTAGGGCAAAGACACTATAACGATGCTTTTGGTCCGTATTCTTGCTGGTAGTTGGTTCTTGGATAGCGTCCAGCAGCCAAGTCCAAAATAGTGCGATTTCTGCTTTTAATCTGGCTGTTTTACGAGGGTCAATATCTGGGATATAGGGGCTTTCTAAAGCCTTGCTGAGGATACTTTTCTCTTTTACAGGTTTTTCTTGCTTGTGTCCCTCTTCAGCTTTCCCTTCTCCCTCTTCCTCTGTTTGGGCTTCTTCTATCGTTTCGGGAGCTTCCTCCTCATGCCTTTCCGACTCTTTAGGTGAGATAGGAGTTTCTTGGCTTGCTTGTGGTTCGGTCTCTACAGTATCCGAAGTCTCTGGTTGGTCGGGCTGGATTTCCGATTTCGTCTGAGCTGATTTCTTCTCAAGATCGGCGCTTTCAAACCATTCTTGTGTCATGGTGGAACCTCCTTTTTTATGATCGTTTTCTATTTTTAGATTAGCAGATGAAAGCGTTTTTGTCAATGGTTTCTAGATGGAGAAGAGTACTCTTCTTTTGGTAGGTAGATATCTTGGTTGGCTTTTGCAATGAGTAGGTCCTTGATATCTGCTTTTTCCGTTTTATAAGGGTTGGCAAGTACATTCTCTTTTTGTCCACGATGTTCTTCTTTGGGTTGACGATAGATACCACCATGCTGAGAAGAAATTTCTAGATTGATACGGTCGGTCTCTTTCTGGGAGAGAATGAGTTGTAGAGTTGAATAAGCCTCTAGCTCGACCTTGCCGTGAACTTGGATATTTTCAGCATAGATGTGTGCTCCCTCCGTCTTGACCTGACTATCTGTCAATTCGGCATCAAAGATATTGATGATATGAGATGCCGTTAATGTGCTGTTCTTGATAGAACTTTCTGTTAGTCTTAAGAGATAGCCTTTTGTTTTGATGGTTGCATTTTCAAGGTTGGCTTGACGAATATTAGTTTGTCCACGATTGGCTGAGACGGTGATAGCTTGCAGCTTTCTTCCTTTGGGTAGGGAGAGAACGACTTCGTCAAAACGATTAGAATAGTTGCTGGCGATACGAAGTAGGCTTTCGATTCCTGAACCGAGAAAACGATGTTGGGAGGCTTGTTTGTCAGTGACGCTCAGTGTTTTGTCACTCATACCAGTAGTCAAATCGTGACGACCAGATACGGAAGGATGATAGGTGATATGGATCTTGTCATCTACAGACTCTGTGATGGTTAGGCTGTGTTCTTCAAGGGTCAAATCAAGTTTTTCCACTTCGCTTCCAAAGGTCACTTCTTCGATACGATTGTCATAGACGGGGTCTTTTGACATGGCAAGCAAACTTTGAATACCATTGGACTGGGCGCCTACAATGATCATGATAAAACCAAGGATTGTAGAAACCACACCAAAGATGAGAAATCCTTTTGTCAATTTACGCATGTCTGTCACCTCTCTTTCCTTTTTTAAGAATCCATTGCACCAAGCGGACGATTAGGAGACCAAAGAAACGGGCTACATAGGAGATACCTAGTAGAACAAGAGAAGAAGCACCGATAGAAAGCAAACCGGCCCCAAAAATCAAGATAAAGGCAGATTTGGCTTCGACCAGAACACTAAAGCTCTCTATGATAAAGAGTCCACCTAGCAGGATACCCGTCACCGAAACAGTGAAAAAGGCTAGAATGACGGAGACAGCTGCGATAAAAATACCGATGATGGCCATGAGGATGCCGATCCCGACCGGAATTCCGATAGGAGCTACTAGCAGAGCCAGGAGGGCAATGTGTAGCAGTTGGCGATCATTCTTTTGAGCAGGTGCCTCATTGACCTTTTTATCGAGAAGATCAGAGAGGATATCATGGGCAGCTTCTTTTGGAGTTCCCAGACTGGCAATGAGTTCTTCTTCGCCCTCTGGACCTGCATCGTCAAATAGTTCCTTAAAGTAGTCCATAGCTTCGATGCGGTCAGCTTCAGGTAGTTTATGGAGATAGGTTTCTAACTGAGTCAGATAGTCAGTTCTTGTCATGGCGGATACTCCCTTCTATGATGCCGTTGACGGTGTCGGTATAGAGCGTCCACTCTTCCTTTAGAGTAATGAGCTGCTCTACGCCCCGATTGGTCAAGGAGTAGTATTTGCGCATACGCCCCTGAAACTCTCTAGAGTAGGTGGTGAGAAAGCCACTGGCTTCCAATTTTTTGAGAATGGGATAGAGCGTAGATTCTTTGATATTGGCGATGAGCTTAATGGTTTGACTAATCTCATAACCATAAGAATCCCCCTGCTCCAGTACAGCCAAGATGAGAAACTCAATCAAGGCAGAGGATGTTGGGAAGTACATGGGAAACCTCCTTTATATTATATAAAAATTTTATATATACTCTTTTCAAATATATTGTATCTCAAGTTGAAAGCCCTGTCAAGAAATATGTGTAAAAATTTTATATATAAAAAACTCCTAGTAAAAACTAGGAGTTTAGAGACTCTGACATCAGCTATTTCACAGAAATTTATATTTTAAAGATAAGCTAGAATAATGATTTATAATCTAGGATATTATCTCTTATGCCGTCTAGCAAAGGGATAAACTCAGTAAAATCGAATTCTTTATAATTCTTTAGAACATACTTTGAAAAAATTTCTTTTCCATAATGATTATCACCACCATCTTTATGAAATTCCTTTCCTTTTAAAATAGGTAGTGAATTTTGAGACGATGAAAATAATAAATCTTCAATATCAGAGGACTTACCGTCATTCATGTGAGGCATTAAAGGTGTCGCCATTATATATAGGCTATCCTTTTTATTAATTCGCCAAGGTTTATCTCTTCTAACTTTTTCTAAATTGTCTGAAATTTTCTCTTCTAATTTTATATTCTTTGAATCTTCCAAGTCTTTATTCTTTGGGATCATCAAGTCTTTTGCATGACTCGCAAATAAAAATAAAGCCGATTTATCATTGCCATTTCTATTATTCGATTCATTATCAAATAAAAATATTGTTGGATAATTGGGAAGACTATTGGTTAATTGTTTGAAATAAGTAATGTAGTTTGTGTATAAAATTCTTTCTTCTGAATTTAGTGCAAAAAATTTTTTTTCTTTTTTCTCATTATAGTAAAATTTATCAGAAAAATAATTATACCAAAATTTAAAACCTTCTCCCCCTTCTGGAACATTAAAAAGGTATTCTATCGTATTGCTACGATTCAGAAATTCAATTTTAAATATAAAGTTATTTCCCTCTTTTTCAATAAGTTCCGGATACTTTTGATAAAGATTTTTTAAAGCCGCTTTAATATATCTAGGATCAGTTTTTCCCTCTGTTATAATTATAGGTTTGTCATTCCCGAAAAAATATTTATAAAATAGAAATTTTTTGTACTCTTTTTCTCTAGAATTAAATAAAGACATGTACGTTTTCTTTTCTTCTTTACCGATACTGTAAAATTCTGTAGGTAAATTATATGTATGATGTTTTGTGTTGTGTAACAATTCTTTTTGTAGGTCTTTATTATAAAAGATATACTTCCAATAATATTTCGACTCTGATTTTCTTGATGAATTTCTTCCTAATAAATACTTTTGCGAATCTAGATTATTTTGCATCAAAGATTTTTTATAAAGTAAATAGTTGTTGTATTGTTCTATTTGAAAAATAAAAGCAAAGCGTCCCGTTAGTTGATTGATCGTTCCTGGTGTTTTATCTATTTCAAAAGCTCCATCTTTGTATAATCGAAAGGCCATTGCGCGAGTATTTTTTACGTATTCTCTTTTTACATTTATTTTTTTGTTGACAACCAGTCCAGTAACTTCTTGACGCTGCATGTTATTACTCAATCGTGTTTTTTTAGGATTGATTTCAAAACCAGATGAGATTATTAAGTCTTCTAATTCCGTTAAAAAGTTTTCTAATTCTTTGCTTGCTCTCAATTTATTAGAGTTTAATTCACGATTTGTTGAAAAAGTCAAATCATCGGCATATCTAGAATATGTAAAACGATATTTTTTAGCAATTTTGACAATCCGATAATCTAATATTCTAGTGATTAAATTTGTGATGATAGGAGAAGACGGAGCTCCTTGCGGTAGCTTACCTTGATAACACGCAATTTGTGCGATTACAGTAGCAATTTCTGGTGAAACGGCAAAATCCCTGTCTTTTATAAAGAAACCTCTTACTCTTCCGAAATTAAAAGAATCAAAAAAGTTTTTCAAGTCAATGTTCAGAATGTATTTCTTGTTTCGATGCATCTGAGAGTTGGTAATAATGCTTTTCCCCTTTTCAAATGCGTGAGACAGAACAGGTGTTTTAAAGTTCTTATCCTTAGATTTAGATTCTATGCTTTCAAGGTAACATTCCCACAAAACATTAGACAATTTTTTCTGAAGGAACTTCAACTCTTTTTTGGGGGCATGTATAACTCTTTCTCCACCATTCTTTTTAGGGATAGGGAAAGAGTTATATAAATTATCAGTTTTTATATTGTACAATAAATAATTGATGTATTTGGCACTTTTCAAGCCAAGTAGCTTAGCAAAATCATCCTTTGTCTGTAGTTGATTAAATTTGGTCATCATTTTTCCTCATACAAAAAGCGTATGATAACTCTTACGCGAACAAGATTGCCAGTAGAAATCCTAATGAATCCTGAAGCTAATAACACCAGATGAAGCCAAACACTCCTATAACATTGTTGTTAATACTTGCGAACACACAAGTCAAAAATCTAATCATACGCAACTTTATTCTATCACAAAATAACCTGTTAATCTAGAATTAAGACATCTTAGACTATAAATTTTTATCAACACCTCAAAAAGCCAGACAGAATCTGGCTTTGCATTGTTTGTATCTGAGAAGTATTTTAGAAAAATTAAAGGATCTTATCCGCCCGATCCACCATAAAGAGTGAGATGGTCATGATGATATCGATGGCTAGAAGGGCAAGGACAGCTGGGATCCAAGATTGGAAAAGTTCAAAACTGTAACCAAACAAGGCGGGTCCAAAAGCAGCTAAGATGTAGCCTCCTGTTTGCGCTAGTCCTGATAGCTGAGCGGTCTTTTCAGGAGAACTGGTTTTAAGAGAAAAACAAACCATGAGGTAGGGGAAGAGGGCACTGCAGGCCGTTCCAATCAAGAGATGGACGACTAACCAGTAGAGGAAATTATTGGTTGGATACAAGAGCATGGCAATTCCTGTCATCCCAGAGAAGGAAATGATTGCCAGCATGATTCGACGGTGACCATCTGATAGACGAGTCGTCAGACTTGGAACAGTCATTGAAAAAGGAATGCTGATCAGTGAGAAGATAGAAGCCAGAAGAGCTGCATCACTATTAGAAATACCAGCACTAACAGCCATAGTTGGCAACCAGGTCATACTTGTATAAAAGAGCAAGGACTGAAGCCCGCCAAAGATAATGATAGCCCAGACATCTTTACTTTTTAGAATATTCTCTTTGACTTGCTTTTCTTTTTGGCTTTCTAGGTGGTGGTTGTGGCGATGATTTGGCAACCAGACTAGCAGAGTGACCAGACAGAGAAAGCTGAGAACGAGGATGAGTCCCTTCCAAGAACTAGCTTGGGTGATAGGGACCGAAAGATAAGAAGCGATGGCTGTCGAAATTCCCATGGCAGTGACATAGAGCGTTGTTAGGAAACTAATCTTTTGAGGCTGATTTGCTTGGATCATACTTGGGAGGAGTACATTGAAGATCGCAATGCTTGCTCCCACAATTAAGGTCCCTAGATAGAGAAGGGGAAGATTGAAAATCCGAATGACAGAGCCAACAGTTAAGAGGAGGAGACAGTAAGTAAAGAGATGTTCCAACCCGATTTTTTGTGCCAAGCGGCTTGCAAAAGCAGAGAAAAGAGCAAACATCAAGAGAGGGAGACTGGTTAAAATCCCAAGAGAGCTAACCTCCACTCCTAGTCCCTGAGCGATATCTCCTAAGATAGTTGGAAGAGCAGTAAAAGGAGAGCGTAAAACGGTCCCGATTAAGACAATTCCTAGAACAAAAAAGAGTGATTGTTTTTTCATAAAAACCTCAATAGGATGATTTTAATAACAGCTTATTTTAAGGTTTTTTCCTTATAATGTCAAGTAATGATAGCCAAGAAAGTTCGATTGATTTAAGCGAGAATAGAGTGAAAGGAGATACATTTCTTTACTAGAATTTTCCTTGATTTGATATAAAAATAGGAAAGTGAGAAAATTTGTGATAAAATAGTGGAAGGAAATCTATATATTGGAGAAAAACGGTGCCTGAAAAGCAAAAAATCAGCGTCTTGATGTCGGTCTATGTAAAGGAAAACCCGACGTTTTTGAGAGATGCTATCAAAAGTGTTCAAAATCAAACCTTGAAACCGAGTGAACTTGTTCTTGTTGAGGATGGGCCCCTCACGCCTGAGCTCTATCAGGTGCTAGATGAAGTGGAAGCTCAGTCAGACATTCCAGTGAAACGGTGCCCCTTAGAGCAAAATCAAGGTTTAGGCTTGGCTCTTCGTTACGGTGTTTTGCAGTGCCAGTATAACATTATTGCTCGCATGGATACGGACGATTTAGCCGTTCCGGATCGTTTTGAGAAACAGCTTCAACTGATGGAGAAAGAAAATCTCGATCTCTTAGGTGGGCAGATTGCAGAGTTTATTGACAATCCAGATGAGATTGTGTCTTATCGTCGTGTTCCAACTCAGCACGCAGACATTGTGGCTTATCAGAGAATGAGAAGCGCCTTTAACCATATGACAGTCATGTTCAAAAAGGACATGGTCCTCAAGGCGGGCAACTACGAAGACGGGCTTTACATGGAGGATGATCTCCTTTGGCTCAATATGATTACGTCAGGTGCCAAGACTGGCAACCTAGATCAAATCTTGTGTAAGGTTCGTGTCGGTGCAGGGATGTTTGAGCGTCGAGGTGGCTTGCGTTACCTTAAATTCTACCGTCAAGCTCGCCAACGGATGCTTGAGCGAGGGCAAATTTCTTACATAGAATATGCTAAAAGTATGTTCATTCAGGCAATTGTTGCACTTTGTCCAGGTTTTGTACGTCAGTTTATCTTTGTCAAACTTTTAAGAAAGAGCAAGTAAGACCTGATAGATTGAACGATTCGGGTTATCATAACAATAGTATCATTTGACTCTTTTAAGGGGGAGTAAATTCCTATGAATAAAAAACTAACAGATTACGTGATTGATCTGGTTGAAATTTTAAATAAACAGCAAAAACAAGTGTTTTGGGGGATATTCGATATTCTGAGTATGGTGGTTTCCATCATCGTATCTTATATCTTGTTTTATGGCCTTATAAATCCTGCGCCTGTGGACTATGTGATTTACACTCTTTTAGCCTTCCTTCTCTATCAAATCATGATTGCATTTTGGGGGCTAAATGCTAGTATCAGTCGTTATAGCAAGATTACGGATTTCATGAAAATCTTTTTCGGAGTGATGCTCAGCAGTGTTCTTTCTTATGGAATCTGCTATGCCTTTCTTCCATTGTTTTCTATCCGTTTCATCGTACTCTTCATTTTGTTGAGTACCTTCCTCATCTTGCTTCCTCGTATCACTTGGCAGCTGATTTATTCTAAGCGCAAGCAAGGTAGTGGAGATGGAGAGCATCGCCGTACCTTCTTGATCGGTGCTGGTGATGGTGGCGCCCTCTTTATGAACAGCTACCAACATCCAACTAGCGAGCTTGAGATAGTGGGGATTTTGGATAACGATGAAAAGAAAAAGGGACAAAAACTAGGTGGAATCCCAGTTTTGGGCTCTTATGATAATCTACCTGAATTGGCCAAACGTCACCAAATCGAGCGTGTTATCGTAGCAATCCCTTCGCTTGATCCATCAGAGTATGAACGTATCTTGCAGATGTGTAATAAACTAGGTGTCAAATGTTACAAGATGCCTAAAGTTGAGACGGTTGTTCAAGGTTTACATCAATCGGGTAGTGGTTTCCAAAAAATTGATATCACGGACCTTTTGGGCCGTCAGGAAATTCGCCTTGACGAATCACGTCTGGGTACTGAGATTACAGGCAAGACCATCTTGGTGACAGGAGCTGGTGGTTCGATTGGTTCGGAAATTTGTCGCCAGATTAGCCGCTTCAACCCAGAGCGTATCGTCTTGCTTGGACATGGTGAAAATTCAATCTACCTTATTTATCATGAGTTGATTCGTAAATTCCAAGGGATTGATTATGTTCCTGTCATTGCAGATATTCAGGATTATGATCGTCTTTTACAAGTGTTTGAACAGTACAAACCAGCTATCATCTACCATGCTGCAGCCCACAAACATGTTCCAATGATGGAGCGCAATCCAAAAGAAGCCTTCAAGAACAATATCCTCGGGACCTACAATGTTGCCAAGGCTGTTGATGAGGCCAAAGTACCTAAGATGGTCATGATTTCGACTGACAAGGCGGTTAATCCGCCGAATGTTATGGGGGCGACTAAGCGCGTGGCAGAGTTGATTGTCACTGGCTTTAACCAACGTAGCAAATCAACCTACTGTGCAGTTCGTTTTGGGAATGTTCTTGGTAGCCGTGGTAGCGTGATTCCTGTTTTTGAACGCCAGATTGCTGAAGGTGGCCCTGTAACGGTGACAGACTTCCGTATGACACGTTACTTCATGACCATTCCAGAGGCTAGCCGTCTGGTCATCCATGCTGGCGCTTATGCCAAGGACGGAGAAGTCTTTATCCTTGATATGGGCAAACCGGTCAAGATCTACGACTTGGCTAAGAAAATGGTCCTTCTAAGCGGGCACACGGAAAGTGAAATTCCAATCGTTGAGGTCGGTATCCGACCAGGTGAAAAACTCTATGAAGAACTCTTGGTTTCGACCGAATTGGTTGATAACCAAGTCATGGATAAGATTTTCGTTGGTAAGGTTAACGTCATGCCTCTAGAAGCCATCGATCAAAAGATTGAAGAATTCCGTTCACTCAGTGGAGATGAGCTCAAAGAAGCAATTATTTCCTTTGCAAATGAGACAACCCATGCTGAGTAAGGGTGACTAATTAACTAATTATAAATAAAAGGCCAAGGTTCTGTTTGTACAGGACCCTGGCCTTTTTACTCTGTAATTTCAAATCGTTGTATTATTTATAGTTGCCTAATGATATCGTCAATGGTACGGGCAATCCAATCAGGTTGATAGCTGAGCAAATCAGCCTCTTCTCCAAATCCCCAAGTAACAGCAAACTTTTTAATGCCAGTTTCTTGGGCTCCAATCATATCAAATTTGGTGTCCCCGATGATGAGGACTTGGTCTGCAGGGAGTCGATACGTCTGTAAGGCGTAACGGATGACATCCGCCTTGTGAGGCGTTTCAGGACTGGAACCGAAAATGTCATCAAAGAAATGATGGATTCCCAGATTTTTAGTCATATCATGAGCAGTAGGAGTATTCTTTGTTGTAGTGATGTAGAGAGGGTAGTTTTGCGAAAGCTCTTGGAGTAATTCCGTTATTCGGGGGAAGAGTTGGGCTTCGTGGATTCCTTTTTTCTTATAGTAAGAACGATAGATTTGAACAGCTTCTGAGATTTGTTCTTTTGGAAGGCAGGTCGCAAAACTACTTTCAAGCGGCGGGCCCATAAAACCACGAATAGTTTTGGCATCAGGGCTTGGAACTCCTAGTTGTTCAAAGGTATAGGTGAAGGCATTGTGGATCCCAATGGAGCTGTCAACCAGGGTTCCGTCTAGATCAAAAAAGATAGCTGAGATAGAGGACATGATTTCTCCTAATAGATATAGATAAGCTTATTCTCCGAAGATTTCTTTTTGTAGGCGACGACCAGTCGGAGTGGCTGCAAGTCCACCTTCAGCCGTTTCACGAAAGGCAGTTGGGAGGCTGGATCCGACTTGGTACATGGCATCGATAACTTCATCGACAGGGATTTTAGATTCGATACCTGCCAAGGCCATATCAGCCGCGATAAAGGCAAAGCTGGCTCCCATGGCATTTCGTTTGACACAAGGAACTTCAACCAAACCAGCAACAGGGTCACAGATGAGACCTAGCATATTTTTAATGACAAAGGCGATGGCTTGGCTAGCCTGATAGAGCGTTCCACCTGCGGCCAAGGTCAAGGCTGCGGCACTCATGGCAGAGGCAGAGCCGACTTCGGCCTGACAGCCACCTTCAGCACCTGAGATAGAAGCGTTATTTGCGATAACCAATCCAAAGGCACCCGCGGCAAAGAGGAAATCGAGTTGTTCTTCGTGGCTGAGGTCAAGTTTTTGGATAGCAGCAGTAAGAACGGCTGGCAGACAGCCGGCACTTCCTGCGGTTGGAGTGGCGCAGACCAAGCCCATCTTCGCATTGTGTTCATTAACTGCGATGGCATTACGGGCTGCTGATAGGATGGTAAAGTCCGACAAGGCCTTGCCACTTTTGAGATGGCGGTCTAGTTTGGCCGCGTCTCCACCCGTTAGGCCACTACGGGATTTATTTTCACTAAGGCCAAGCTCGACAGAGGCTTTCATGACTTCTAGATTGCGCTCCATCAGGAGGAGAACTTCTGGCCGTTCTCGACCGGTTAGTTGATATTCTGTCGCAATCATGAGTTCTGCGACATTTCCTTGGAAGTCTAGATCTGCTTGCTCAACCAATTCTTTGATAGAATAAAACATGTTTCCTCCTACTTAAAGAAATTGACATTGTGGAGATGAGGGATTTTTCGGATTTCTTCAATCGCCTCTTCGCAACTTCGACTATCGACTTCGATAATCATAATGGCTTTTTCTCCAGCTTTTTCTCTAGTCACATTCATCTGAGCGATGTTGATATCAAAACGAGAGAGGGCTTCTGTAACATGGGCAATCATACCCGGAATATCCTGATGCACGATGATGATGGTCGGGGTATTCATGTTGAGAGAGACGGCAAAACCATTGAGTTCCGTAACTTGGATATTTCCCCCACCGATGGAAATCCCTGTCACACTAATGGATTTATGGTCATTCTTTACAGTGATTTTAGTGGTGTTAGGGTGAGGAGCATTGCTGTCTTTCTGAATGGTCCAGACAATCTTGATGCCCCGTTTATGGGCAATCTCGAGACTGTTTGGGATGTCGGGATCATCCGTATCCATACCTAAAATACCAGCTACGAGAGCGAGGTCCGTTCCATGACCACGGTAGGTCTTGGCAAATGAGTTAAATAATTGGAATTCTACCTCTGTTGGCGTATCGTCAAAGATGGAAGAGACGATTTTTCCGATACGAACAGCTCCAGCAGTATGGCTACTTGATGGGCCAATCATGACAGGCCCGATAATATCAAAGACAGATTGAAAACGAAGTGATTGCATCTGTTTCCCCTTACAAAGATTCTTATATCTATTATATCAAAGAATGAACCTCTGCGCTTATTTCACTTATCAAAACCTCAAAATGATTAAAGATGGTATAAAATAAGGTCTTTTGTGACAAAAACCTCCGTAAAACGGTAAATATAAAACATTTTTGTAATATTTCTACATATAACCGTTAAACAACAGTAACATTTAAAAGGTATCATAGATATATTCAATAGAAGGAGAATTTTTAGATATGTCATTAACAACTAAAAAAATCAAAACAACTATCGCAGGAGTAGCAGCTTTGCTTGCTTTCTTTGCCCCAGCTCTTGCCTCTGCACAAGAAACTGTAACTTACACAGTTAAATCAGGTGATACTCTTTCAGAAATCGCTGAGAAGTACAACACAACTGTTGAAAAATTGGCAGCAAAAAACAACATCAAAGATATTCACCTTATCTTTGTTGACCAAGTTTTGGTTATCGAAGGAACAGCTTCTACTGTAGCTCCAGCAGCAACAACGGAAGAAACAGCTCCAGTAGCTACAGAAACAGTTGAAGAAGCTCCAGCAGCAACAACAACTTATGAAGCCCCAGCTGCACCTGCAACTCCTGCAGCACCAGCAGCAGAAAGCAACACTGCAGCAACTTCTACTGTAAGTGGTTCTGAAGCAGAAGCCAAAGAATGGATCGCTCAAAAAGAATCAGGTGGTAGCTACACTGCTACAAACGGACGTTACATCGGACGTTACCAATTGACAGATTCATACTTGAACGGTGACTACTCAGCTGAAAACCAAGAACGTGTAGCAGATGCCTACGTTGCAGGACGTTACGGTTCATGGACAGCTGCCAAGAACTTCTGGCTTAACAATGGTTGGTATTAAGAACGAACTAACAGAATAAGAAGTAAAAGTTGAGGAATTTCCTCGACTTTTTTATATTTCCTTTGGTTGATAATAGGTCTCTACTTCTTTTTGGAGATGAGATAGCATGGAGGTCTCATTGGTTAGCTCCAGAAGGGAGAAACCTTTTTGGATAAGTTTAGGATCATCCGTACAAATCCCAATACGGACATAGCAGATAGCAAGTCTATCGTAGTTTTTCTTGTTCTTGGCGTCCTCCAGTAAAGTGTAGCAGATTTGTTGACACATGTTTTTATCTTGATTGTATAAGTAAATGGTAGAGAGGTTGAGTAGAATTGCCATTCGCAAGTCATATAAATGTTGATAGTTTTTATAGACTTCTAAGCGGTGCAAGATTTTTCCAGTGATGAGATGGATATGTTCTATAGGAAAGGTAAAGAGAATGGTATTGAGAATTTTTAAGTCATTCTCGTACCAAGTGTCCTGCTTTTCTATCTTCTTCCATAGCTTCTTTACAGTATTGTTAACTTCGATTGACAGTTTTTTAGTCCCATTTTGGCGAATATAGATAACAATTTCTAGCATATCTCGTATCTCTTTGATGGGGAGGTCGTGGTGAGGTTTGAGGTAGTCTTGACATTTTTGAAATAGTTTTTCGAGTTCATTAGTCCCTAGGATTGAGCTCATATTGAGATAGGTTTGCATAATTTCTGTGCGTTGACTTGGTTGATAAAGTTGACAGATATATTCAAACTCTTCAAAACTCATATTGACTTGTCGGAGAAGAAACTCCATATTCTCATATTTAGGAGTTGTTTTCCCGCTTTCGATTTTTGATAGGCTGGTTCTTGAGAGAATATCCCCACAGACCTCCTCTTGAGTTAACCCTTTTGATTCACGGATTTCTTTATAAACATTTCCAAAATCGTATCGCATGATCTCCTCCTTGTTCGTGAAAAAAGTTAACATATTTTATTGTGTTATTAAAAATATTGTATCATAAAGACATAAAAAGTAAAGTAAAGTAAAAATCTACAATAATTTTGTGAAAAAGCTGACAAGAATCTTTGACGTTAAGAAAAGAGTTATAATATAGCTATAAAAAAGGTAGGAGAAAAATTATGGATAAAAAAGTACTTCGTTTTTTGGTCTTTCTTGCATTCTTGGTTGCCATAGCTTCACAGTTTCCGTGGAATTGGCCAATATAATGCGCTAGTTGTAAAAACGAAAGGAAGGTGAGTCCAATGGACTATGATACTTGTTGACACATTATTATAGCTGTTTTTAGGGCATAGCTCTCAACAAACAGGAGAAATAAATCATGAAAAAATTAGTTAAAATTGGTGTTGCATCTTTAATGGTATGTGGTTTACTTGCTACTACAAATGCTTTAGCAGTATGGGTTGATGGTGGTCAATGGAATTATGGAGTAGGTTGGACAGGAACTTTTGGATATTCTGATTATTTACATTCTACTCGCTCTCATACAGCAACGGTCCGACATGGTAGTAGAATCTCTAAGGATCGTGAAGCTCCCGAGGTTTGGGCTCAAGCTTCCCTCACAAAGATTCCGCCAACAGGATTAGAATATTTCTATGGATTTTAAGTGGAATTTTCCCTCTCCTATTAGGAGAGGGAGAACTTTATTGGAGGTATCTTTATGAAAAAAATCAGTCATCTTTGTATGTCTCTGCTGTTGTTGTGTACCACTTTTTTTGTTTTTAATATAAACTACACACGTGAAGTGGTTCGGATTCGGGAAATGGGAAAGACTGTAGATTCTTTGGATTTGTATTTGAAAGATATTAACGAACCTGCAGTATCTGTTCTTCGATTTTTTGAGGATGTATCAAAGGAGTACAAAGTCTCCATCATCAAAACAGACAGTGGTGATGAGGTGGTCAAGTCTGGTGTTTTTGATAAAGATACCTTTCCCTACCAAGAGTTTGGGATTTCTTCTCTTGATTTTACCACAGATGGTGAGGGAGTTTACAGTAATAAAGAAATTTCCAATAAACTTGGTACGATTCCGACTTTTCTAAAAGCCAAGCCTATTCAGCTTATGACTTTTCAAACCTATATCAAGGATACATCTCGTAGTTTAAATGGTCGCTATACGATAACTTCTACACAAGAGATGGACAAGGATAGGATTGTACAGAAATGGAGCGATTTTTTCAAGATAGACCAGGTTACCTTGTTAGAGCCGACCTACAAAAGTGCAGTGGAAGTCATAAATCGAGATTTGCTTTTATCTACCATTGTTTTTGTCTTGGCTATTTTACTTCTTGTGTTAGTGACAGTGTATCAGCCAATGATGGAGATGAAAAGAGTTGGGGTACAAAAATTACTTGGTTTTCAAGACAGGGCTGTTTTAGCTGATGTTGTGAAAGGCAATCTCTACCTCCTCCTAGGTGGGGCGCTTGTGATCAATCTAGGAGTGTGTTTCTTGCTTGATTACAAGCCAAAAGATTTGTTCCCAATGTTATGGTTGTCGCATTTTTTGCTTTTGCAACTTTATCTCTTTATCAGTTGGTTGACCTATCTCTTGATCCAAAAAATGACAATCAGCTCTCTGCTGAAAAGTTTTTCATCTTTTAAATTTGGTTTACTCTTTAATTATTTGATGAAAATTGGAACTACCATTTTACTGACAGTCTTGCTAGTTGGGGTAGGAAAAAGTTTGGAGCAAGAAAACAAAGAGTTGGATTACCAGAAACAGTGGATCAGTCAAGGAAATTATCTGACCTTGGAAACTTTCCAACTCAACGATAACCTGTGGCAAGAGCAGTTGGCAGGCTCAGAGCA
Source organism: Streptococcus sp. A69 (assembly GCF_058556195.1). Taxonomy (NCBI): domain Bacteria; kingdom Bacillati; phylum Bacillota; class Bacilli; order Lactobacillales; family Streptococcaceae; genus Streptococcus; species Streptococcus sp. A69. The sequence continues at coordinate 87,883 of NZ_JBZUJU010000002.1, forward strand.
AGCAGTGGATTATTTCTATCGATTTTATCAAGACTTGGTAGAAAAAACGCAGGCAGGCTATGTGCGAAGTAGCAGTCTTCCTGTAAAAAATTTTGTCAAATCAGAACAGATTCAGCAATATCAGTTAACAGATACGGTGGATGTTTACTATGCTAATAGCAATTTTCTAAAGAGCAAGGGATTCAAGCTACCAGATACCGGCACTAAAAAAATTATTTTGATGCCAGCAAGTACGAAAGGTGAAGAAGATAAAAATCAGCTCTTGGGGAAGTTAATTGCCTATCATTCGATGAAGTATGAAGAGCAGCAAAAACGAACGATAGAGGAGATGGATGTCGAGGTTGCCTATTATGAAGGAGATTGGTCATTTTTTCCATATAGTGAAAAGCAAAAGGAAAATCTCTCCAATCCAATTATTAGCTTGGTCAATGATTCTGATATGATGTGGGATGAAAAAGCCTCCCTGTCAACAACAGGTTTAAATAACCCCATTAAAATCGAAAATACGGTACAATATCAAAAAGACATTACAGAGTTAGTTGAGAAATTGTCAGATGGGAACTATCTTAAGTTTTCATCTATTCAAGCCATTCAACAAGAGAAGGTGGATAGTTATCGAGATGCTGTTCGGAATTTTAACCTACTCTTTGCTTTGTTTGGTCTCCTTAGTATGATGATTTCCTACTTCTTACTAGTAACAACTTTCTTGTTGAAGCGAACAGATATTATTACCAAGAAGTTTATGGGCTGGAAATTAATAGATCGGTATCGTTCCTTGCTGGGTCTTCTATTAGCTGTCTATAGCCTTCCTTTTATGGTCTTGCTATTCTTTACACAGGCACTTTTCCCGCTCCTACTTTTTGCAGGATTTACAGGCTTAGATATCCTGTTTGTACTTTTCTTGGGCTCTAAGATGGAACAAAGAAATGTAGTGCAGTTATTGAAAGGGGATCACTTATGATAAAGTTGGAAAATGTTACGAAAACCATTGGGAAAAAAGTTATTTTGGAGAACTTATCTCTAAAAATTAACCAAGGAGATTTAGTTGCCATTGTTGGGAAAAGTGGCAGTGGCAAGTCAACCTTGTTAAATCTTTTGGGTTTGATAGATGGCGATTACAGTGGACATTATGAAATTTTCGGTCAGCAAAATGTACCTGTCAATTCTGTTAAGTCGCAAGCGATTATCCGCGAACATATCTCTTATCTATTTCAAAATTTTGCTCTGATTGACAATGAAACGGTAGAGTATAATCTCATGCTCGCTCTAAAGTATGTGAAATTGTCCAAGAAGGACAAAGTCAAAGGGATAGAAGAAATTTTAGAGAGAGTGGGGTTGCCATCAACTCTACATCAGAAGGTTTCAGAGTTATCTGGAGGGGAACAGCAGCGAATCGCAGTTGCTAGAGCCATTTTAAAACCCAGCCAGCTCCTTTTAGCAGATGAACCAACCGGTTCTCTAGATCCTGAAAATCGAGATTTGGTTTTGAACTTTCTCTTAGATATGAACAAGGAAGGTAAAACGGTCATTATCGTTACCCACGATGCCTATGTGGCCGAACAGTGCCATCGAGTCATTGAATTGTGAAAGAGAATGTGGAGAGTTCGTTGATCTCTTCATCTTACCTGTAATTGGACAATTGTATTTTTAAAAAATCAAATAGTATAAATAAGCTTATTATATGTAAAAATATATCATATAATGAGTTTTTCTTGATTAAAATGAAATAAAATACAGTTTTTCCTTGACAAACGAGAACGAGAAGAGTATTATTTATACAATAATAAAGTATAAAAATGAAAGTAGGCTCTTCTATGAATAAAGTGAAGAAGGTGTTGATGGCGATGTTTGGTTTGCTTATGTTTCCCTTATTATTTGCTTGTAGTAACACTCAATCCCAAGGTGTTGAAGCCATTAAGGCTAAAGGAAAATTGGTGGTGGCCCTAAATCCAGAGTTTGCTCCATTCGAATACCAGAAATTGGTTGATGGGAAAAATCAGATTGTAGGTTCAGATGTTGAACTAGCCAAAGCCATCGCAAAGGAACTGGGTGTAGAAGTGGAGTTCTCTCCAATGAGTTTTGACAATGTACTGGCTAGTCTTGATTCAGGTAAGGCCGATCTTGCCATATCAGGTGTTTCTAAAACGGAGGAGAGAAGTAAAGTTTACGATTTTTCGATTCCCTACTACACTTCGAAAAATAAGGTTATCGTAAGAAAATCTGAATTAACGAATTACCAATCAGTCAAGGATTTGGCTCAGAAAAAGGTTGGAGCGCAGAAAGGTTCTATCCAGGAAACTCTGGCTAAAGAAACCTTGCAGAATTCTTCTCTCGTTTCACTTCCTAAAAATGGAAATTTGATAACAGACTTGAAATCAGGGCAACTGGACGCGGTTATCTTTGAGGAGCCAGTGGCGAAAGGATTTGTAGAGAATAATCCAGACCTAGCCATCGCTGAGTTTGATTTTGACAATGACAAAGAAGATTCCTACGCTGTTGCGATGAAAAAAGACAGTAAAGAATTGAAAGAGGCGGTTGACAAAACCATCCAGAAATTGAAGGATTCTGGGGAGTTGGACAAATTGATTGACGATGCTTTTAAAGCCTCTATCGAAAAATAGAAAGAAGGAAGAGAAATGAGTAAGGAAAAAGTTATTTTAGCCTATTCAGGTGGATTGGATACATCAGTTGCTATTACATGGTTAAAAAAAGACTATGATGTGATTGCTGTTTGTATGGATGTGGGTGAAGGAAAAGATTTGGAGTTCATCCATGATAAAGCTCTCAAGGTTGGGGCTGTTGAGTCTTATGTCATTGATGTTAAGGAAGAATTTGCTAATGACTATGTTTTAGTGGCCCTTCAGGCTCATGCCTACTACGAACAAAAGTACCCCTTGGTATCTGCTCTGAGTCGCCCTCTTATTTCAAAAAAACTCGTTGAAATAGCTCATCAGACGGGGGCAACCACAATTGCCCATGGTTGTACAGGTAAGGGAAACGACCAAGTTCGGTTTGAAGTCTCTATTGCAGCTTTGGATCCCAATCTAAAGGTAGTTGCGCCTGTTCGTGAGTGGAAATGGTCTCGTGAAGAAGAAATCCAATATGCCAAAGAAAATGGCGTCCCAGTTCCTGCTGACCTTGATAATCCTTACTCTGTCGATCAAAATCTTTGGGGACGTGCAAATGAATGTGGTGTTTTGGAAAACCCTTGGAACCAAGCACCAGAAGAAGCATTTGGAATCACATCTTCTCCAGAAGAGGCACCAGACAGTCCAGAATTTATTGACATTGAGTTTAGCTGCGGGGTGCCCATATCCCTCAATGGAGAGAAGATGAAAGTGGCGGATTTGATTCAAAAGCTAAATGAAATTGCGGGCAAACACGGTGTTGGTCGTATTGACCATGTGGAAAATCGCCTAGTCGGTATTAAGTCAAGAGAGATTTATGAGTGCCCAGGTGCTGTGACTTTATTGGCAGCTCATAAGGAGATTGAAGACTTGACTCTTGTGAGAGAAGTGGCTCATTTTAAACCTATTATCGAAAATGAGTTGTCCAATCTCATCTATAATGCCTTGTGGTTTAGCCCAGCAACTCAGGCTTTGATTGCCTATATCAAGGAGACACAGAAAGTTGTCAATGGAACTGCAAAAGTTAAACTTTATAAGGGGAACGCCCAGGTAGTGGCGCGGAAATCTCCAAATTCTCTTTACGATGAAAATTTGGCGACTTATACCAGTGCGGATACCTTTGACCAAGATGCGGCTGTGGGATTTATCAAGCTTTGGGGGCTTCCGACTAAGGTTTATTCAGAAGTTCAGAAAAATGTTGAGTAGTGACGCGATAGAAAGGGACGACAGGATATGTCGAGAAATACAAAATTATGGGGTGGTCGATTTGAAGGCACTGTGGAAGATTGGGTAGAGCAGTTCGGTGCGAGTATTTCCTTTGACCACCAGCTGGCAAAATTTGATTTGATGGGTTCCCTAGCTCATGTTCAAATGCTAGGACAGACTGGCATTTTGAGTTTGGAAGAGGCAGAGCAGATCCAAGATGGTCTGCAAGCTTTATTGCGAGATTTAGAGGCAGGAGAGCTTCATTTTGATATTGCAAATGAAGATATTCATATGAATATGGAAGTGTTGCTGACAGAAAAAATCGGTCCTCTGGCTGGGAAACTACACACAGCTCGTTCTCGGAATGACCAAGTCGCAACGGATATGCACTTATATCTAAAGGAGCAGCTTGGCCATGTCTTGGATAAGTTGGCGAATCTTAATAGTGTTTTGCTGGATTTGGCTGAAAAACATGTGGAAACCATCATGCCAGGCTATACCCATTTGCAGCACGCCCAACCGATTAGTTTTGCCCATCATCTCATGGCTTATTACAATATGTTTCAAAGGGACAGCGAGCGATTCGCATTTAACCTGAAACATACGGACCTATCTCCCCTGGGTGCGGCTGCCTTGGCGGGGACAACTTTTCCAATCAATCGTCAATTATCGAGTGATTTATTGGGCTTCCAACAACCCTATACCAATTCCTTGGACGCAGTGAGTGACCGTGATTTTATCTTGGAATTCCTGTCAAATGCCAGCATTTTGATGATGCATATGAGTCGTTTTTGTGAAGAAATCATCAATTGGTGCAGTTTTGAGTATCAGTACATTAGCTTGTCTGATAGCTTTTCGACGGGTTCGTCTATCATGCCCCAGAAGAAAAATCCTGATATGGCCGAGTTGATTCGAGGGAAGACAGGACGGGTTTACGGGCACTTACTTGGGCTATTGACTGTCATGAAGTCTTTGCCTCTGGCATATAATAAGGATTTGCAAGAGGACAAGGAAGGCATGTTTGATACAGTAGAAACGATTTTGAATTCTCTGGATGTGTTGGCAGGTATGCTATCGAGCATGAAGATCAATAAGTCTAAAATGCAGCAATCTACAGAGAATGATTTTTCGAATGCGACCGAACTGGCAGATTATTTGGCTGAAAAAGGCCTCCCCTTTAGAGAAGCACATGAAATTGTAGGGAAATTGGTTCTAGATTCTATCAAGCATGGTAAAAATATCCAAGATTGGGATCTGGAGGAGTTGCAAGTCTACCATCCCTTGATTGAAGAGGATATTTATATCTACTTGCGCCCAGAAACCGCTGTTCAGAGACGGAATTCCTTAGGAGGAACCGGCTTTGAGCAAGTGAAATACCAGATAGAACAAGCGAAGAAAGAACTTAAAGGGGAAAATTGATTCGTTTGCAAAGTAATAAAGAGAGGCTGAGATGATTTATCAGCCTCTTTCTTGTCTTCTCCAACCAAGCGTGTTATAATGAATACTGCTCAAGCGACCTTCAATCGTTAAGCACACACGACCTTCAATCGTGAACTAGTCATTTCGTTTATCTTTTATTACGTCGTTAACTCGTCTTACCTAACTCAAGTTATGCCTGCGACTCGTTGCCTAGTCCTAAAAGCAAACGAAAAGACTATACTCAAAGAAATTCTATTGAAAGTCATAGTAAATAGAATTTTGAGGGGTATAAATAAACGAATAGATGGGAGACTTACCATGAGTGATAACTCTAAAACACGTGTTGTCGTGGGGATGAGTGGTGGTGTTGATTCGTCGGTGACGGCTCTCTTGCTCAAGGAGCAGGGCTACGATGTGATCGGTATCTTCATGAAGAACTGGGACGATACAGATGAAAACGGCGTCTGTACGGCGACCGAAGATTACAAGGATGTGGCTGCGGTGGCAGACCAGATCGGCATTCCTTACTACTCTGTCAATTTTGAAAAAGAGTACTGGGACCGCGTCTTTGAGTATTTTCTAGCGGAATACCGTGCAGGGCGCACGCCAAATCCAGATGTTATGTGTAACAAGGAAATCAAGTTCAAGGCCTTTTTGGACTATGCTATGACCTTGGGGGCAGACTATGTAGCGACTGGGCATTATGCTCGAGTGGCGCGTGATGAGGATGGTACTGTTCACATGCTTCGTGGCGTGGACAATAGTAAGGACCAAACCTATTTCCTCAGCCAACTTTCGCAAGAACAACTGCAAAAAACCATGTTCCCACTGGGACATTTGGAAAAACCTGAAGTTCGCAGACTAGCAGAAGAAGCAGGCCTTGCGACTGCTAAGAAGAAAGACTCGACAGGGATTTGTTTTATCGGAGAAAAGAACTTTAAAAACTTCCTCAGTAACTATCTACCAGCCCAGCCTGGTCGCATGATGACAGTGGATGGCCGTGATATGGGCGAGCATGCAGGACTTATGTATTATACGATTGGTCAGCGTGGCGGACTTGGTATCGGTGGGCAACATGGCGGTGACAATGCCCCTTGGTTTGTTGTCGGAAAAGACCTAAGCAAGAATATCCTCTATGTAGGCCAAGGTTTCTACCATGATTCGCTCATGTCAACCAGCCTAGAGGCTAGCCAAGTTCACTTTACTCGTGAGATGCCAGAAGAGTTTACGCTCGAATGCACGGCTAAATTCCGCTACCGTCAGCCTGATTCTAGGGTGATCGTCCATGTCAAAGGAGACAAGGCAGAGGTCATCTTTGCGGAGTCACAACGCGCGATCACGCCAGGTCAGGCAGTTGTCTTTTACGATGGTGAAGAGTGTCTCGGTGGCGGTTTGATTGACAATGCCTACCGCGACGGACAAGTTTGTCAGTACATTTAGATTGACAAATTTTCTCAATTTGCTACAATAATAAAAGCAATAGAAATGATGGTCAAAGCTCATGGATGTTGCAGGTCTTTTTGTCCTGCACTTCTTACGAGTTTTGACTGTTTTTGTGTCGTTTAAGGGAAAGGATAAAAATGACTCAACCAGACTTTCGGACAAAAGTGGGAAATACTGTTTTTGGTGTTCGGGCGACAGCCTTGATTCTCCAAAATGGCAAGCTCCTAGTTACCAAAGACAAGGGTAAATATTACACTATCGGTGGTGCGATCCAAGTCAATGAAAGAACGGAAGAAGCGGTAGTCCGTGAAGTGAGGGAAGAACTGGGTGTCAAAGCTGAGGCTGGGCGACTAGCCTTTGTAGTTGAGAATCGTTTTGAACAGGACGGTGTTTCCTATCACAACATCGAGTTTCATTATCTGGTGAACTTGCTTGAGGATGCCCCATTGACCATGCAGGAAGATGAAAAAACGCAGCCCTGTGAGTGGATTGATTTGGATCAGCTCCAGAATATTCAACTCGTTCCAGCCTTTTTAAAAACAGCCCTACCCGATTGGGACGGCCAACTAAGACACATTCATCTTGAGGAATAGGAGAGAAAATGACTTATAATTTTACGGAAGAATACGATATTATTGTAATCGGTGCGGGACACGCTGGGGTGGAGGCTTCCTTGGCTGCCAGTCGAATGGGCTGCAAGGTCTTGCTTGCGACCATCAACATTGAAATGCTGGCTTTCATGCCTTGTAACCCTTCTATCGGTGGTTCTGCCAAGGGGATTGTCGTGCGTGAAGTCGATGCCCTGGGTGGTGAAATGGCCAAGAACATTGACAAGACTTACATCCAGATGAAGATGCTCAACACAGGGAAGGGACCAGCTGTCCGTGCCCTCCGTGCGCAGGCTGACAAGGAGCTTTACTCTAAGGAAATGCGCAAGACGGTTGAAAATCAAGAAAATCTGACTCTCCGTCAAACCATGATTGATGAGATTTTGGTGGAAGATGGCAAGGTCGTCGGTGTTCGTACAGCGACCCATCAAGAGTATGCTGCCAAAGCGGTTATCGTGACGACAGGGACTGCCCTCCGTGGGGAAATCATTATCGGAGACCTCAAGTATTCGTCAGGTCCTAACCATAGTCTAGCTTCTATAAACCTAGCTGACAATCTCAAGGAACTGGGGCTCGAAATTGGTCGTTTCAAGACAGGAACCCCTCCACGTGTCAAGGCTTCTTCTATCAACTACGATGTGACAGAGATTCAGCCAGGAGACGAGGCACCAAATCACTTCTCTTATACTTCCTGTGATGAGGACTATGTCAAAGACCAAGTGCCATGCTGGTTGACCTACACCAACGGTACCAGTCATGAGATTATCCAAAATAACCTCCACCGCGCGCCTATGTTTACAGGTGTGGTCAAGGGAGTGGGACCTCGCTACTGTCCATCAATTGAGGATAAGATTGTACGCTTTGCGGACAAGGAACGCCACCAACTCTTCCTTGAGCCAGAAGGGCGCAATACAGAGGAAGTCTATGTTCAAGGTCTTTCAACCAGTCTGCCTGAGGATGTCCAACGTGACTTGGTTCATTCTATCAAAGGTTTGGAAAATGCTGAGATGATGCGAACTGGTTATGCTATCGAGTACGACATGGTCTTGCCTCACCAGTTACGTGCCACTCTGGAAACCAAGAAAATCTCAGGTCTTTTCACTGCTGGTCAGACAAATGGTACATCTGGTTACGAAGAAGCAGCAGGTCAAGGGATTATTGCTGGTATCAACGCAGCTCTGAAAATCCAAGGCAAGCCTGAGTTGATTTTGAAGCGAAGTGACGGCTATATCGGGGTCATGATTGACGACTTGGTGACCAAGGGAACTATTGAACCCTACCGTCTCTTGACCAGTCGTGCTGAATACCGCCTCATCCTCCGTCATGACAATGCCGATATGCGTTTGACAGAGATGGGGCGCGAGATTGGCCTTGTGGACGATGAACGTTGGACTCGCTTTGAAATCAAGAAAAATCAATTTGACAATGAGATGAAGCGTCTAGACAGCATCAAACTCAAGCCAGTCAAGGAAACCAATGCTAAGGTTGAGGAGATGGGCTTCAAACCGTTGACAGATGCGGTGACAGCCAAGGAATTCCTTCGCCGTCCAGAAGTTTCTTACCAGGATGTGGTGGCTTTCATCGGACCTGCAGCAGAGGACTTGGACGACAAGATTATCGAATTGATTGAAACAGAAATCAAGTACGAAGGCTATATTTCCAAAGCCATGGATCAGGTTGCTAAGATGAAACGCATGGAAGAAAAACGGATTCCAGCCAATATCGACTGGGATGATATTGATTCTATCGCGACAGAAGCTCGCCAGAAGTTTAAACTCATCAATCCAGAAACTATCGGCCAAGCCAGCCGTATTTCGGGAGTAAATCCAGCAGATATTTCTATTTTGATGGTCTATTTGGAAGGTAAAAACCGTAGTATTTCTAAAAATCAAGAAAAGAAAGCATAGAGAAAAACAGCTCCGAAGACGGGGCTGTTTTGTTGACTTATTCTTCATCTGGTGTGAGGATCATCGGGATGATGATCGGTTCACGTTCTGTATTTTCATAGAGGAAGGGGCGAATGGCGTTGACAATAGCACCATTGACAGATTGCACGCTAGCATCTTTGTTTTTCAATGCGATACGAATGGCATTGAAGAGGATGCGCTGGCTTTGGCGAATCAAGTCACCAGATTCTCTCATGTAGACAAAGCCGCGGCTGAGGATATCTGGTCCAGATAGAATCATCTGCGACTTAAAGTCAACAGTTGCGACTGCTAGAACGACACCGTCTTCTGATAGATCACGACGGTCTTTGAGGACAGCCGCACCGATTTCACCGATACGATTTCCATCGACATAGATATCTTGGGCATTGAAGTGGCCTGCGATACGAGCAGAGTTAGCAGTAAGGGCAAGCACATCACCATTGCTCATGATAAAGATATTATCCTTCTCGACACCCGTATCTACCGCTAGTCCAGCGTGGACTTTCTGCATACGGTATTCACCATGGACAGGCATGAAGTATTTGGGTTTAATCAAGCGGAGCATGAGTTTTTGCTCTTGCTGACCACCGTGTCCAGAGGTGTGGATATTGTTAATCTTTCCGTGGATGACTTCGACACCAGCTTCTGAGATAATGTTAATCAACTTGTTGACGCTAGTGGTGTTTCCAGGGATTGGGCTAGAAGAGAAGATAACGGTATCGCCGGGTTGGAGTTGCACCTGACGGTGGGTTCCGTTAGCGATACGAGAGAGGGCAGCCATAGGCTCACCTTGACTACCTGTACAGAGGATAAGAACCTCGCCTGCAGGGTAGTCTTTGATTTCATTTGGCTCGATAAAGGTTCCCTTAGGAGCTTTGATGTAGCCAAGTTCGATACCGTTGACAATGGCCTTTTCCATCGAACGTCCAAAGACCGCAATCTTGCGTCCAGTCTTAACAGCAGCATCCGTTGCTTGCTGGAGACGGAAGATATTTGAGGCAAAGGATGCAAAGATGATGCGTCCTTCGATGCCTTGGATAATCTTCATGATGGACTGACCAACGACTTTTTCAGAGTTGGTAAAGGTTGGAACTTCTGCATTCGTCGAGTCAGACAGGAGACAGAGTACGCCTTCTTCCCCAAGGGCTGCCATACGGTGCAAGTCCGCTGGTTCACCAACTGGTGTAAAGTCAAACTTAAAGTCACCCGTACAGACGATTTTTCCTTGCGGGGTATGAATGACAATCCCCAAAGGCTCTGGAATAGAGTGAGTGGTTCTAAAGAAAGTTGCCTTGAGATTTTTAAAGGTCAACTCAGTGTTGTGGTTGATTTCGTAAAGTTTGGCGTTGCGCAAGAGACCGTGTTCTTCGAGTTTTCCACGGATCAAAGCTAAGGCAAGTGGTCCAGCGTAGATAGGGACATTTGCTTGCTTGAGCAGGAAAGGAATCCCACCAATGTGGTCCTCGTGTCCGTGTGTGATCAAAACAGCCTTGACGCGGTCGATATTGTCCACGATGTAAGAGTAATCAGGAATGACATAGTCGATACCCAGCAAGTCATCTTCTGGGAATTTAATCCCAGCATCGACGATAATAATCTCGTCTTGGTATTCAATTCCGTATGTGTTTTTTCCGATTTCTCCCAGACCACCGATGGCAAAAACGCCGACTTCTTCAGGTTTAAGAGTGTAGGCCATATTAGAACTCCGTAATCTCGAAAGCGCCAGTTTCTTTTTCGTAATCTAGCAATTTGTCAGACAAGAGTTCGATGAATTCGATGTTGTACTCTGGGCGGTTTTCTTCGACAAGTTGGCGAGCAGCGATACGGCCCTCAAGTTCTGAGCTGGCATCGATGTCTAGGTAAAGTGAGCGTGTTGTTTCACGACGTGGGCTACGTTCTTTTGTTTCTTGATAAAAAACTTTGTAAATCATATAGTTCCTTTCTATTTACAGGTCAGCTTATTCCAAACTTTTAGCAGAGATTTGCTTGATTTCATTCCATTTTGTGTCTAGATTGACCTTGATTCGTTACAATTATTTCAATTATACCATAAAATGAAAAATTAGTAAAAGACGGAAAATGAGAAAGTAAAGGCTGACAAAAGCGTAAAACTTGGATGACAAGATGAAATAAAATTGTTTTGAGCAAAAAAGAAAAAGCCCTTAACCGAAGTCAAGAGCCTACTAACAACACTGGGGGCGAATTATTCAATCGCAATTTCAGTTCTTTAGAAACCAAAGTTTCAGGGGTAGTACTTGCAACCCGAAGAATCAAAGATTCAACCTGCATTTCCTACCAGTGTGCAATTATATTTTAACATTGATGGTTAAAAGAGTCAAAGAATTTGCTGTCTTTAATTCCCTCTTTTTTCTCAGCAAAAATCGAGTTAAAACATAAAAAGAAAATAATGCAAATAGATGAATCAACTGGTAAGGGTGTAACGATTATGTTTAAATCATTGAAAATGATGAGCAAACTATAAGAGATGAAGAAAATAACATTCATCCTTCTAAAAATGTGTCTTTTATCTAGCATAATTGATCCAAATTTCTTACGAAAAGCCTTCCTTTTTATCCTTCACTTATTCTATTCGAAAAAATAAGAAAATCTAAAAAATTTTTTGCACCTTGCTACTCATTTACTGGCAGGTCCTTTTGTTTCAAAACAAAGAAAATTCCCATGCGCTGGCTTTTGTAGTATAATAGTAAACAGACAAAAAGATAGGAATGTGTTATGAAAGTATTAGCTTTTGATACGTCCAGCAAGGCTCTTTCTCTCGCTATTTTAGAGGACAAGCAGGTTCTTGCCGAGACGACGATTAATATTAAGAAGAATCACAGTATTACCCTCATGCCAGCCATCGATTTTTTGATGGCAAGTTTGGATTGGACACCCAAGGATTTGGATCGAATCGTGGTAGCTGAAGGACCAGGTAGCTACACAGGTTTGCGAATCGCGGTAGCAACTGCCAAGACCTTGGCTCATACCCTGAACATTGAGTTAGTTGGCATGTCTAGCCTCTTGGCTCTGGTACCGCGCCAACAAGAAGGCTTATTTGTTCCCCTGATGGATGCACGTCGTAACAATGTCTATGCAGGATTTTATGAAAATGCTCAGCCTGTCTTGCCAGAAGCGCACTTGTCTTTTGCGGAAGTGCTAGAGCAGGTCAAGGATGCTGAACAGGTAACCTTTGTCGGAGAAGTTGGAGCCTTTGTGGAACAAATCCAAGAACAACTACCACAAGCTAGCTACCAAGAAACCTTGCCAAATGCAGCTAATCTAGCTCTTTGGGCCTGGGACAAGGAAGCAGACTCCTTGCACGACTTTGTGCCAAATTACCTCAAACGTGTTGAGGCTGAGGAAAACTGGCTCAAGAACCACTCCGAGTCTGGCGAGTCCTACATTAAACGCCTATGATAAAGATCAAACGAATCCAACAGCAACCTGACTTAGCTCAAGCTATCTATGCTGTTATGGTAGATGTTTACCCAGTCAGTCCGTGGACGCTGGAACAAATCCAAGCAGACCTGTCCCAAGACCAGACTTGGTATGCTCTGGCTTATGATGGGGAAGAAGTGATTGGATTTCTAGCAATTCAGGAGAATAACTTTGAAGCAGAAGTCTTGCAAATCGCTGTCAAAAAAGCCTATCAGGGTCAGGGAATTGCGTCAGCCTTGTTTGCAACATTGCCGACAGATAAGGAGATTTTCCTCGAAGTCAGAAAGTCAAATCACCGAGCGCAAGCATTTTACAAGAAAGAAAAGATGGCGATCATCGCTGAGAGAAAGGACTATTACCATGACCCAGTCGAGGATGCCATCATCATGAAGAGAGAAATAGATGAAGGATAGATATATTTTAGCATTTGAAACATCCTGTGATGAGACCAGTGTCGCTGTCTTAAAAAACGACGACCAGCTCTTGTCCAATATCATTGCTAGTCAAATTGAGAGCCACAAACGTTTTGGGGGCGTAGTGCCAGAAGTAGCTAGTCGTCACCATGTCGAGGTCATTACAGCCTGTATCGAGGAGGCTCTAGCAGAAGCAGGAATTACAGAAGAAGATGTGACAGCCGTTGCCGTTACCTACGGACCTGGCTTGGTTGGAGCTCTACTAGTTGGCTTGTCAGCTGCCAAGGCCTTTGCTTGGGCGCATGGTCTGCCACTTATCCCCGTCAACCACATGGCTGGGCACCTCATGGCAGCTCAGAGTGTGGAGCCTTTGGAGTTCCCCTTGCTAGCTCTCTTGGTCAGCGGTGGACACACCGAGTTGGTCTATGTGTCAGAGGCTGGTGATTACAAGATTGTTGGGGAGACACGAGACGATGCAGTTGGGGAGGCTTATGATAAGGTCGGCCGTGTCATGGGCTTGACTTATCCAGCAGGTCGCGAGATTGATGAGCTAGCTCATCAAGGTCAGGATATTTATGACTTCCCACGTGCTATGATCAAGGAAGATAATCTGGAGTTTTCATTCTCAGGTTTGAAGTCTGCCTTTATCAATCTTCACCACAATGCTGAGCAAAAGGGAGAAAGCCTGTCTACAGAGGACTTGTGTGCGTCCTTCCAAGCTGCTGTCATGGATATTCTCATGGCAAAAACCAAGAAGGCTTTAGAAAAATATCCCGTAAAAACCCTAGTTGTGGCAGGTGGTGTAGCAGCCAATAAAGGTCTCAGAGAACGCTTGGCAGCTGAAATCACAGATGTCAAGGTCATCATTCCACCCCTGCGTCTCTGCGGGGATAATGCAGGTATGATTGCCTATGCCAGTGTCAGCGAATGGAACAAAGAAAACTTTGCAGGCTTGGATCTCAATGCCAAACCGAGTCTCGCCTTTGATACCATAGAATAAAGAGTCAGCTAGAGGCTGGCTTTTTAACTCCGAAAAATGTCAGAATATTTTGACATAACTGTAAAAATGATGATATAATATGTAAAAATTAGGAGGTGCTCAGATGATTGAGAGAATGGAATTGGGAGAATTTTACAAGGAATTGCGGCTGGCGAGAAAGCTCAAGCAGTCAGATGTGGCTTGTGAGGGTCTAACAGCATCCCAGCTATCTAAGTTTGAACTAGGGCAGTCTATGCTGTCTGCGGATAAACTGATACTAGCTATCCAAGGGATAAATGTGACCTTCGATGAGTTTGGACACAAGCTTAATAATTACCAGGAATCCCCACATATGCGAATCGGTCGAAAGGTTGTAAATCGTTTTGCCCATCAAGATATAGCTGGCTTAGAGAAACTATTAGAGGAAGTCGAGCAAGAACAGATGGCACATACCTATCGTCGTTTAAATGCTATTGTGATCAAAGATGCCATTCATTCCTTGGATAAAAACTATCTGCTAGAAGAGGAGGATAGCGAGTTTTTGACTACTTACCTCTATGCTATTGAATCTTGGACCTGGTTTGAACTCTATCTTTTTTGCAATACCATGCCCTTCTTGAGTAATCAAGATTTGATCTTTTTATCTACCTCTTTACTCGAAAAATCCAAGGAATTTAAAGAGTTAGTACACAATCAATTGTATATGAAAAGTGGTTATCTTAATATCATCTCAGAGCTCATGGAGCGCAAACTTTTTTCCTATATCCCAATCTTTGAAGCCGAGTTGGGGAGCATGCTCCGACCATATGATGTTTTCGAGAAAGTATCATTGCAGTATTTAAAGAAATTGAGCATTTTCCTTCAAACCAAAGGAAGTAATCAAAAAGAGATTGAAGACTTTATCCAATCTCTACAAGTATTAGAAAATCCACAATTAACAGCTCTTTTTGAACTACGCTTACAGCAATATAAAGACCTTATCGATTAACAAACAATCGCAAAAATGAAATTTCTATAAGAAAAAATGTCAAATATGCGATTTTCTAAAATAGGGCATTTTTCGTGTTATACTGTCTTTATTTCATAGTATAGGAGAAAATAAAATGAAAAAGATAATCTCACGCTACTACTTGTTTGTAACTATTCTACTTGTCATTGCTGACCAGTTCTTCATTCGTTTACTTTTACATACCGATCTTGCTGCTGGTCTATCCGACTTTTCCTATTATTTGTCGGATATGCTGTTGAATTTTCTTGTGGTTCTGCTTGCTATTATTGTTATGGTTTGGTCAGGTAAATGGCAGAAAATTAACAGTCGAAAATTTAGAGGTTCCTATCTTTTTTATTCCTTTTTAGCTCTTCTTGCTTTTGTTATTTGGAATTTCGTCACATTTTATCTTTTCCCATCTACCAAAAATGAAATTGCTTATCAACTGGATGTCCCTACTTTTACAGGAGCTACAGCATTTTTGATGTATTTTTTCTATCCTGTGATTGCAGGTCCTATTTTTGAAGAGATGATTTATCGTGGGTTGGTGATGACCGCTCTGGAAAAAGGGAAGAAGTGGGGACTGGATGTGCTCGGTTCGGCTGCTTTGTTTGGAATCTTGCACATTAGTAACCACGGTTGGGTCTTGACGGACTTTTTCGTATATATGGGTGGCGGTCTCATATTTGCAGTCTTATTTAGAGTGACAAAGTCCATTTATTGGCCTATTGGGCTGCACATAGTCTACAATGGCATTGGTCAAATTTTACCGTTGCTGTAATTTTAGGTGCTCGGCAATATCGGTCTATCCTTGGGGAGAACTTCCCATTTGAACTCAAAAAGGAGTTGCGATGAAAGTATTTATTCAAAATAGAGATTTTAGGCAATTAACCATCAACCAGTGGATTTCAACGGTTGGGGATACGATTTTTTATCTTGCTTTTTTGAATTATGTGGCAGACGCTTCGTTTGCCCCCTTGGCAATTTTACTCATTACGATTTCAGAGACTGTTCCTCAAGTTCTGCAAATTTTTATGGGAGTTTTGGCTGACTTTCAACACCATCGTGTTCTAAAGTATACGGTTATTAGTTTTGTCAAATTTGTACTTTATTCTATAGTGGCGCTTTCGCTTTCAGGGCAGCCCTTTTCCTTATGGCTTGTATTCTTTATTTGTTTAATGAACCTTTTGTCGGATACATTGAGTTACTTTTCAGGAGCCATGCTTACTCCTATTTTTATAAGAATCATTGGGAAAGAACATCTGACAGAAGCTATTGGCTTTAAACAATCAACAGTTAGTTTAGTTCGGACAATCAGTAATATTCTAGGAGGGGTTTTACTAGGAATTCTTTCCATTCAGTTCATTTCCTTGCTAAACGCTCTGACGTTTCTGATAGCATTTGTAGGTATTCTTCTCATAAAAAATGATCTTTTGAAAGTTGAAAAAACAATTAGCTATCAAGAAGGTCTTTCTATAAAATCGTTTTGCCAGCATTTGTTCCAATCATCAAAATTGATCTGGAATATGGATAGAGTGATCTTCATTTTATTTATCGTCTCTATCAGCCAAGCGGTGATTAATGTTACTGTTCCTATTTCAACTCTTTTTTTAAGAAACCAACCGTTTTTGGATTTACAAACTGGTCAATCACTCGCTTTGTTATCAACACTAGAATTGTTAGCACTTATTGTCGGAAGCCTTGTAAGTGGCTATCTGAAAAATACGATTTCTATAAAAACAGCTCTATACGCTTCGGTCGTCATCCAGTTACTCCTTCTAGTAGGATTTGCCACAGTTCATTTTGGTTTGATTCTGCTTTTCAGCTCCTTGGATGCCTTCATCGCAGGGTTACTCTCTCCTAGATTGCAAGAACTCGTCTTTAAACAAATACCTGAGGAGTCAATGGGAGCGGTTCAATCCTCTATTGGTGCTATTACGGTTGTCTTACCAAGTCTATTCACAATCGTTTTCGTAACGATTGCTACAAGTTTTGGGGTCCTAGCGGTCAGCTTTATTCTATTGCTATTACTCCTAACCGCATTTGTCATGCTCTTGAATATTCGTGAGAGCATTTAGAGGAGAATTTGTATAATAGGTGTTTGAGACTGGATCGCCAGTCTTTTTATGACGGCCAAAATCAGCAGACTTTTTTCTCTTCTTTGAATATGTTATAATAGTCCGTGCTGTGGCTGTGATGATGAACAGCCTCAACTGGAGAAAATATGAGGAGAAGGATGAAAGAAAAAGGATTTTGGGAAGGTGTACATGCGGCCATGCCGACTGCCCTCGGCTATGTTAGTATCGGTCTGGCTTGTGGGATTATCGGTGCGCCCTATGTGACACCTGTTGAGATGGGCTTGATGAGCCTCTTTGTTTATGCCGGGAGCGCCCAGTTTGCCATGTTGGCACTGATTGCGGTACAAGCGCCTGTGGCAGCTATTGCTATGACGGTCTTTTTGATCAACTTGCGACTCTTTTTGCTGAGCTTGCATGCATCGACCTACTTCCGTCATACTAGTCTCTGGCAAAATATCGGCATGTCTAGTCTCCTGACAGATGAGACCTATGGCGTTTTGATGGGAGAATTAGCCCATACAGATAAAGTCCATCCTATGTGGATGCACGGGAACAATCTCAATAGTTATGTAGCCTGGTTTATTGGGACAGTGGCGGGGACGGCTTTAGGTGGCCTTCTTCCAAATCCTGAAGTCTTTGGCTTGGACTTTGCCCTTGTTGGGATGTTTATCGGGATTTTTACTTCACAATTTCAGATTATGCAAAGACGGGTTCCTGTACGGAATCTGCTACTAATCCTAGCCGTTGTTGCGGTGTCCTTCTTTTTGCTCTTGACAGTAGTGTCTCAGTCGCTAGCTGTTTTGTTTGCGACCTTGCTAGGTTGTACCATGGGGGTGGTCTTAGATGGTCAGTAAATATCTTTTGTTAGCCGTTATCTTTTCAGGCCTAGTGACTTGGATTCCCCGTATGATTCCCTTCATCTTGGTTAAGTACAAGGGCTTGCCAGCTATCGTCGAGCGGTTTTTGAAGTTTTTGCCTGTTTCCATTATCTTTGCCTTGATCCTTTCAAGCGTAGTGACTGGCAAAGTTGGCAGTCTCCCTCAAATCAAATGGCTGGACTTTTTAGCAGTCTTTCCAACGGCTTGGGTAGCCTTTCGCTACCGCAATCTAGTAGGTACGGTTCTTTTTGGGGTAGTCTTGATTGCAGTCTTGCGTCTGGTCTTTTAAATCAGCCATAAAAAAAACCTATCACCGAGATAGATATCATATAATGGCAAAAAAAAATATTTTCTGTTAAGATAGTAAAGTATTCTATTTTGGAGGAAATGACATGAAAAAAATCGTTAAATACTCATCTCTTGCTGCTCTAGGACTTGTGGCTGTAGGTGTGTTAGCAGCTTGCTCAGGTGGTGCGAAAAAAGAGGGAGAAGCAGCTAGCAAGAAAGAAATTATCGTTGCAACTAATGCTACACCAAAACCATTCAACTATGAAGAAAATGGCGAATTGACTGGTTACGAAATTGAAGTGGTTCGCGCTATCTTTAAAGACTCTGACAAGTATGATGTCAAGTTTGAGAAGACAGAGTGGTCAGGAGTCTTTGCAGGACTTGATGCTGACCGTTACAATATGGCTGTTAGCAACATCAGCTACACTAAAGAACGTGCTGAAAAATACCTTTATGCAGCTCCAACTGCTAAAAACCCTAACGTTCTTGTAGTGAAAAAAGATGACCCTAGCATCAAATCGCTTGATGATATCGGTGGAAAATCAACAGAAGTTGTTCAAGGGACAACTTCTGCTAAACAGCTAGAAGACTACAACAAACAACATTCAGATAATCCAACTGTCCTAAAGTATACTAAAGCGGACTTCCAACAAATCATGGGACGCTTGAGCGATGGCCAGTTTGACTACAAGATTTTTGATAAAATCGGTGTTGAAACAGTCATCAAGGACCAAGGTTTGGACAACTTGAAAGTCATTGAACTTCCAAGCGACCAACAACCTTACGTTTACCCACTTCTTGCTAAAGGTCAAGATGAGTTGAAAACATTTGTAGACAAACGTATCCAAGAACTCTACAAAGACGGAACTCTTGAAAAGTTGTCTAAACAGTTCTTCGGAGACACTTATCTCCCAGCAGAAGCTGATATTAAATAGTCGTATGAAATCATCCAGTCTGAGAAAGGCGGATGATTTCTCAATTTTTAGGTATATAGTTTCAAACTATATGTCTGCCTATCTAATAACAATTTGCTAAATCAAATAAAGTATGAGATACTAGTACGGTATTATTTTTAAAGGAGATAGAATCATGAAAATCAAAAAATGGCTCGGTGTAGCAGCTCTTGCTACAGTCGCAGGTTTGACTCTAGCAGCTTGCGGAAATTCAGAAAAGAAAGCAGACAACGAAACAGTTGTTAAAATCGCAACAGTTAACCGTAGTGGTTCTGAAGAAGCACGTTGGGACAAGATTCAAGAGTTGGTTGAAAAAGATGGAATTAAATTGGAATTCACAGAGTTTACTGACTACTCTCAACCAAACAAGGCAACTGCTGACGGCGAAGTTGACTTGAACGCTTTCCAACACTACAACTTCTTGAACAACTGGAACAAAGAAAACGGGAAAGACCTTGTAGCGATTGCAGATACTTACATCTCACCAATCCGCCTTTACTCAGGTAAAAATGGAGAAGAAAACAAGTACACTAAAGTGGAAGAAATCCCAGATAACGGTGAAATCGCCGTACCAAACGATGCAACAAACGAAAGCCGTGCGCTTTACTTGCTTCAATCAGCTGGTTTGATCAAATTGGATGTTTCTGGAACTGCTCTAGCAACAGTTGCTAACATCACAGAAAATCCAAAGAACTTGAAGATTACTGAATTGGACGCTAGCCAAACAGCTCGTTCATTGTCATCAGTTGATGCTGCCGTTGTAAACAATACCTTCGTTACAGAAGCAAAATTGGACTACAAGAAAGCACTCTTCAAAGAACAAGCTGATGAAAATTCAAAACAATGGTACAACATCATCGTTGCGAAAAAAGATTGGGAATCATCACCTAAAGCGGATGCCATCAAGAAAATTATCGCGGCTTACCACACTGATGAAGTGAGAAAAGTCATCGAAGAAACATCAGACGGTTTGGACCAACCAGTTTGGTAATAAGACACAGGGAGGTGGGAGAGAGTTTCCACCTCTTGCTTTTGTATAGAGAGTTGATTTTAAAGAGGAACTTGTTGTCGTTTTGAAGACGCAAGTACGTAGTAGAAAGAGAGAGAAAATGGTTTTTCCTAGCGAACAAGAGCAGATTGAAAAATTTGAGAAGGATCATGTGGCCCAACATTATTTTGAAGTCTTGCGCACCTTAATTTCCAAGAAATCAGTCTTTGCCCAGCAGGTTGGACTCAAGGAAGTCGCAAACTATCTGGGTGAGATTTTCAAGCGTGTGGGGGCTGAAGTGGAGATTGATGAGAGCTACACGGCTCCCTTTATCATGGCGCATTTCAAGAGTTCGCGTCCGGATGCCAAGACCTTGATCTTCTATAACCACTATGACACTGTGCCGGCGGATGGTGACCAGGTGTGGACAGAGGATCCTTTTACCCTTTCTGTGCGAAATGGCTTTATGTATGGGCGTGGGGTTGACGACGACAAGGGCCATATCACGGCTCGTTTGAGTGCTCTGAGAAAGTATATGCAGCACCATGATGACCTGCCTGTCAATATCAGCTTTATCATGGAGGGAGCGGAGGAATCCGCTTCTATGGATCTAGATAAGTATTTAGAGAAACATGCAGACAAACTTCGTGGGGCGGACTTGCTAGTCTGGGAACAAGGGACCAAGAACGCCTTGGAGCAGCTAGAAATCTCTGGTGGGAACAAGGGGATTGTGACCTTTGATGCCAAGGTAAAAAGCGCTGATGTCGATATCCACTCTAGTTATGGTGGAGTTGTGGAATCAGCTCCTTGGTATCTCCTTCAAGCCTTACAGTCTCTTCGTGCTGCAGATGGTCGTATCTTGGTCGAAGGCTTGTATGAGGATGTCCAAGAGCCGAATGAACGAGAATTGGCCTTGGTGGATACTTACGCCCAACGAAATCCAGGGGAAATTAGTCGCATTTATGGTTTGGAATTGCCTCTCTTACAAGAGGATCGTGTAGCCTTCCTAAAACGTTTCTTTTTTGAGCCAGCCCTTAATATCGAAGGGATTCAGTCAGGCTATCAAGGGAAAGGCGTTAAAACGATTTTGCCAGCAGAAGCCAGTGCTAAACTAGAGGTTCGTTTGGTTCCTGGCCTAGAACCGCACAATGTCCTGGAAAAAATTCGGAAACAGCTAGACAAAAATGGCTTTGATAAGGTAGAATTATACTATACCTTGGGAGAGATGAGCTATCGAAGCGATATGAGCGCACCAGCCATTCTCAATGTGATCGAATTGGCCAAAAAATTCTATCCACAGGGCGTTTCAGTCTTGCCGACTACAGCAGGGACAGGACCTATGCATACGGTCTTTGATGTCCTAGAGGTACCAATGGTGGCCTTCGGTCTAGGAAATGCCAATAGCCGAGACCATGGTGGAGATGAAAACGTGCGAATCGCCGATTACTACACCCATATTGAATTAGTAGAGGAGCTGATTAGAAGCTATGAGTAGAGATATTATCAAGTTAGATCAGATCGATGTGACTTTTCACCAAAAGAAAAGAACCATCACAGCGGTCAAAGATGTGACTATTCACATCCAAGAAGGGGATATCTACGGAATCGTTGGATATTCTGGAGCAGGGAAATCAACCCTTGTACGGGTGATTAACCTCTTGCAAAAGCCATCTGCAGGAAAAATTACCATTGATAACGACGTCATTTTTGATGGCAAGGTGACCTTGACGGCAGAGCAGCTGCGTCGTAAACGTCAGGATATCGGGATGATTTTCCAGCATTTTAACCTGATGAGTCAAAAGACGGCAGAGGAAAATGTAGCCTTTGCCCTTAAACACTCTGGACTCAGCAAGGAAGAAAAGAAGGCCAAAGTAGCTAAGTTGTTAGACTTGGTTGGCTTGGCGGATCGTGCTGAAAACTACCCTTCACAACTATCAGGAGGGCAAAAACAGCGTGTGGCCATTGCGCGTGCCTTGGCCAATGATCCAAAAATCTTGATTTCAGATGAGTCAACGTCTGCTCTTGACCCTAAGACAACCAAGCAGATTTTGACCTTATTGCAAGATTTGAACCAAAAATTAGGTTTGACTGTTGTTTTGATTACACACGAAATGCAGATTGTCAAAGACATTGCTAATCGTGTGGCAGTCATGCAGGATGGCCGTTTGATTGAAGAGGGTAGTGTCCTTGAAATCTTCTCAGACCCTAAACAATCTTTGACCCAAGACTTCATCTCTACTGCAACAGGTATTGACGAAGCCATGGTCAAGATTGAGAAGCAAGAAATCGTAGAGCATTTATCTGAGAACAGTATCTTAGTGCAGCTCAAGTATGCAGGGGCTTCGACAGACGAGCCACTTTTGAATGAATTGTACAAACATTACCAAGTAACGGCTAATATCCTTTATGGAAATATCGAAATTCTCGATAGCACTCCTGTTGGAGAATTGGTTGTGGTCTTGTCAGGTGAAAAAGCAGCGCTAGCAGGTGCTCAAGAAGCTATCCGTCAAGCGGGTGTCCAGTTAAAAGTATTGAAGGGAGGACAGTAGAATGACAGAGTTGATTCAAACTTACTTACCAAATGTCTATAAGATGGGCTGGGCTGGTCAAGCAGGCTGGGGAACAGCCATTTATCTAACCCTTTATATGACAGTTCTTTCCTTCATTATTGGAGGGTTCTTGGGGCTTGTTGCAGGTCTTTTCCTCGTCTTGACAGCACCAGGCGGTGTCTTGGAAAATAAGGTTATCTTTTGGATTTTAGACAAGATTACCTCTATTTTCCGTGCGGTTCCTTTCATCATCCTCTTGGCAATCATGTCGCCACTGTCTCACTTGATTGTAAAGACTAGTATCGGGCCAAATGCAGCCCTTGTCCCACTTTCTTTTGCAGTCTTTGCCTTCTTTGCCCGTCAGGTGCAGGTGGTCTTGGCTGAGCTGGATGGTGGTGTCATTGAGGCGGCGCAGGCTAGTGGAGCGACATTCTGGGACATCGTGGGTGTTTACCTATCAGAAGGTTTGCCAGATTTGATTCGTGTGACGACTGTGACCTTGATTTCCCTTGTTGGGGAAACAGCTATGGCGGGAGCGGTCGGAGCTGGTGGTATTGGTAACGTAGCCATCGCTTATGGATTTAACCGCTACAATCACGATGTGACTATCTTGGCAACCATCATTATCATCTTGATTATCTTTACAATCCAATTCTTGGGAGATTTCTTGACCAAGAAATTAAGTCATAAATAAATGGAAGGAGCCCAACGGGACTCCTTTTTGTTTTCTTACCGAAATGCAAGAAGAGTAAAGTTTCTTTTTAGAAATATGCTATAATAAAGAAAGGCCTCTCAATTAGCAAATCGGAAAGTTTGCTGTAGGAGGGATGATAATGTAAAGGAGTTTGTCTGGTATGAATTATTTCGAGGGGAATGAGTTTTTCCTTCTCTTGTTTGTAGTTTTACTGATTGGTTTTGTGGTAAACTTTTTTGAAAAACGTAAGGACTACTATATTTTGACGCTCTCCCTCTTATTTGCAGGAGCTATCTATGGTAAGAGTCGAGCGATGATGGTATATTTGCTCGCCTTTGTCGTTTACCAGTATTTTCTGGTTTTTCTAGCACAGAGGATAGAGGTAAAGCGGCTGAAACCACTGGTTTTCCTTTCCATTCTTCCTTTGGTAATCAATAAAGTCTTTGCCCTGACTTCTCTGCATTTGTTGGCCTTTATTGGAATTTCTTACATGTCCTTTAAGACCATTCAGATCATGCTAGAGATATCGGATGGCTTGATCAAAGAAAAAATCAGTGTAAAAGATTATCTACAGTTTTTGCTCTTTTTTCCAACAGTTAGTGCTGGTCCGATTGATCGGAGTAGGAGATTTTTAAAAGAGATAAACGAGGTCATGCCCCGAAAAGAGTATCTAGAGTTAGCAGGGGACGGTGTGTATCGTATCGTTCTAGGCCTTCTTTATAAGGTTGTTTTATCAACCTATGTTTACCAGATGTTACTCGCTCTAAATAATACTGGCACAGTCGTTTACTCAATCAAGTATATGTACCTCTATACCTTGTATCTGTTCTTTGACTTCGCAGGCTATAGTCTAATGGCCGTTGGAAGTAGTAACATTCTAGGTATTCAGACACCGATGAACTTTAACAAACCTTTCTTGAGTGTTGATATCAAGGATTTCTGGACCAGATGGCATATCACCTTGTCGACTTGGTTGAGAGATTTTGTATTTTCAAGAGTATTGATGCAGGTTATCAGGAAAAAATGGTTTAAAAATAGACTACACAATGCAACCTATGCCTATATGGTCAATATGTTGGTCATGGGTTTTTGGCATGGTCTTAGTGTTAGTTACATTGTCTATGGTTTTTACCATGGTGTCTTGATGGCTGGATTTGAAGTGTATCAAAAGAAAAGCAATTTTTATAAGAAAAATAAAAACAAAAACTGGTATAAGCTACTAAGTTGGTTTGTGACCATGAATTTGGTTATGATTGGTTTCTTTATCTTTTCAGGTGAACCCTATAAAATCTTGCTTACGATTTTAAAGAGATAAGAGATTGAAAAGAAATCGGCTAGATCGAAGGGATAGGATAAAACGAGATGATTAAATTAAAAGCATTTTTACTATCGCTTGTGCTCGTAATTGCGACGCTTGCCCTTTTAAATGTGACGTATGTCAAGAAGATTGATGATTATTATAAAGTCAAGGATAACAGTATTCGTTATAGCACCTCGTATGAAAAGTATAAAAGTAGAGATATTATAACAAGCAATATCACCCCCAATACACTGGTTCTAATGGGTTCTTCAGAGTTGGTTGCGACGATAAATGAAGACTATCATCCAAATAAAATTTTTAACTACAACGATTTTAATATCATGCAGATTGGGACTAGTTATTCTCAAAACATCATTCAGGCTACGACCTTGGGCTCTATTGAAGGATCTATGAGTAAGCGAAAAGTAGCTATAGTAGAGTCGGTTCAGTGGTTTGAAAAAGATGGGACCCATCAAGATGCCTTTTTGAACAAGGCTTCTCAGGAACATATTTTCCACATGCTAGATAATGACAAGATTAGTAAGGAAACGAAAGAAAAACTGATCAATCGTATTATTGAAATCACCAAGGGAAACAAGCAACAAAATGACATCTATAAAAAATATAAAAGTTATTTCATAGATGGAAAAGGAACTATTGTTGATAAAAAACTATTAGAGTTAGATAACGCGATGTATTCCTTTAAGCTCAAACAGACTTTTTATCAAAAGCATGCCAAATCAGATTATCCTTCGCTAGGAGACAAAACCCCAGACTATGATTGGCAGAAGATGACGGATCAGTTTGTGGAAGAGGTCAAAAAGAAAACAGACAATAATGACTATGCTGTTGATAATAACTACTACAATACTTACTTAAAAGACCGCTATGCATCACTGAAAGATTCTAATAAAGATTTGAGTTACCTAGAGTCACCAGAATATTCAGATATGGAACTTTTCTTGACAGTTGCTAAGGAATTGGGCATTGAAGTTGAGGTTATTATTTTCCCAGTAAACGGGAAATGGAACGACTACACTGGTGTCTCAAGAGAAATGCGAGAAAAAACTTATAAAAAAATAGAAGATGTCGCAAAAAGCCATGGTGCAACGGTACTAAACTATGGAAACAGAGAGTATGATGATTACTTTTTATTTGACGTGATGCACGTTGGAGTGAAAGGATGGATGGAAGTTGAAAAAGAACTTTACAAATTTGCAAACCAAGCTAACTAACACACAGCGTTTAATCTTGTGGACACTATTTTTCTATACGGTTATCTTAAGCATCGTGATTTACTGTTTTGTGACCGATTTTTCGAATATTCAAGAATTTATCTATAGTGAATTTTAGGATTGTATACAAAAAGGCCCTGGAACTAGGCATTGCTAGTCTTCAGGGCCTTTAGCTTATAGTTTATCAGCTATTTTTTGACTTAGAAATTGGCCAATAACAGCTCCCATCAAGGCGCCTAGGAGGATACTTATGACAAAGAGAAGGATTTTGTCCAACTCTGGAGCGACCATGATACGGTCAATGTATTCTTGGGATTTTCCACGCGCGAGTAAGGTGGCCACGTAAGCTTTGGGGCTGATCCACATGAGGAGGATAGGGCCACTTGTGCTGAAAGCAAAGACGAAGAAGGAGAGGGTGTTTTTGATTCGATCTTTGTAGTTACCGAGACGAGCGATGGCATCTGCTGCAAGACCACAGATGATACCTGGAAGAAAGGTACCAGCACCATGTTTGCTAGCTAGGAAAAAAAGTGCCATAAAAAGACCTAAAGTGGTGATAGCGCCAAAACGAGGGACCTTCGTCAAAAGAAGCATGTAGACACTGCCACCGACAAGGGCAGAAAAGGCAGGTGCGTAGAACATATTACCTGTCTGGTCGACCAGGTGTCCTAGGAAGACTCCAATCCCCACACAGAGAAAGTAGAGGACGGCGGCTAAGAGGGTGGTTAAGATATTTTTCTTCATGAGGATCTCCTTGATGCAAACTAACAAAACCAATTGTATCACGCTTTTTAAGGATTGTAAATGAGAACTCTATATTTTTGAAAACGCTTGAAATATGATATAATGGTTACATTGTTAGTTTAAGGAGAGTAACATGGGAAAATTTCTAGAATTCGTCTTTAATCGTATCTTTTTAGGAATGATTGCGACAGCTTATTTCTGGCTATTAACACTAGCAGGAGGAGTGGTCTTTGGTTTGGCACCAGCTAGTGCCACCCTTATGAGTTTGTATGCGGAGCACGGTTATACCTATCGAGCATACCATTTGAAGGAAGCTTGGGAATTGTATAAGAGCAATTTTGTCAAGAGCAATCTGACTTTCTATAGTTTTGTGTTTGTGGATCTTGTACTGGTTTATGGTTTGTATCTTCTAGTTCAATTGCCCCACCAGACGATTTTCCACCTCTTGGCGACCTTTCTCAATGTCCTTGTAGTTGCTCTTGTCTTTCTAGCCTACACTGTTTCCTTGAAACTTCAGGTGTACTTTGATTTATCCTACCAAAATACTTTGAAACTGTCCCTTATCGGGATTTTCATGAGCTTACCTGCGATTACCAAGGTTTTACTCGGGTCCGCTCTCCTTGTAGGAGTTGGTTATTATATGCCTGCCTTGCTCTTTTTTGTAGGAATTGGAATGTGGCATTTCTTTATCAGTGATATGTTGGAACCTATTTATGAAAGTATCCATGAAAAATTGGCGACAAAATAGAATGAAGCAGTTCTGGCTTCACTCTCTTTTACGGATTTATAGTTTGGTTATGATTGTGATCATTGCCAGTTTTGCGATTATGCTCTCGTATGCTGACTGGGATTCACGTGAGAAAGAAGCCCAACGGGTTGCAGAACGTGTGACTACTCGGACAGTGAGTGAAGTGGAATATTATCACAGAGAGTCAACCCAACTCGCTCAGTCTTTGGTTGAAAATCAAGCCCGAATTGAAGGGATTTACAAGTATTTCAGTCTTAGCACCCCAGACTATTTCTATTGGCAATTAGAGCGTAAAACTTCGCCTTATGTCTCTGTTTCCCTGTATGAAAATATTGATAATATCTATGTTCGGAATGATTTTGTGACTGGAGTGGCTATTGTCCTTCAGGACTATAAGGAAGTGTATGTTTCTACTAGAGAAAAACGCAGCGGAGAGAAAGTCCCTGCGGAGGATTTTAAGCCGACAGCCAACAGTTTTGCCATTCCCGTTTCTGATCCTGTGTCTGACAAGGATTTAGGAGTGATCTATATCTCCCTATCGCCAGATGTTTTACATGGTGCTATTGACAATACTCGGGGTCATATCCCAATGGCTGTAACAGTAACTTCTCCTTTTGAGACCGAGATGTTCCATATTGGGGAGAAGGTATCAGCCGAGCGAGAAAACTGGTTTGTAGGTGTTACCTCTCACGGTTATCAGGTTCGAGCTGCTGTTCCTAAAAATTTTGTTCTTACTGGAACTTTGACGAGTTCAGCTATTATTATTGGACTAAGTATCCTCTTTATCATCATTTTGTACGTGACTCTTAGACAGACTTTCTCAAATTACCAAAAACAGGTCGTAGATCTAGTAGATTCTATCGAGGTGATTGCTCAAGGAGAAGAAGGACTTCGAATTGATACCTCTGAAAAAGACCAAGAGTTGCTTCTCATTGCAGAAACAACCAATGATATGTTGGATCGCCTGGAAAAAAATATCCACGATATCTATCAGCTAGAGCTCAGTCAAAAGGATGCCAATATGAGAGCTCTACAAGCTCAAATCAATCCTCACTTTATGTACAATACTCTAGAGTTTTTACGGATGTATGCCGTTATGGCAAGTCAGGATGAACTGGCAGATATTATTTATGAATTTAGTAGTTTGTTACGCAACAATATCTCCGACGAGCGGGAAACGACCTTGAAGCAGGAGTTGGAATTTTGCCGAAAATATAGCTATCTCTGTATGGTACGTTATCCTAAATCCATTGCTTATGGTTTCAAGATTGCACCAGAATTGGAAGAAATGAGAATTCCAAAA
Source organism: Streptococcus sp. A69 (assembly GCF_058556195.1). Taxonomy (NCBI): domain Bacteria; kingdom Bacillati; phylum Bacillota; class Bacilli; order Lactobacillales; family Streptococcaceae; genus Streptococcus; species Streptococcus sp. A69. The sequence goes on from NZ_JBZUJU010000002.1 coordinate 116,690, forward strand.
TTTACACTCCAACCATTAGTAGAAAACTACTTTGCCCATGGTGTTGACCATCGCAGAACGGATAATGTCATCAGTATCAAAGCCTTGAAGGGTCAAGGCTTCGTTGAAATCCTAGTAGAAGACAATGGTCGAGGAATGTCCTCTGAGAAACTAGCTAGCTTGCAAGAAAAATTAGCTCAGCGAAGTTTTGAACACGAGGCAAGCTACAGTGGAGAGCGGCAATCAATTGGAATAGTAAATGTACACGAACGCTTTGTTCTCTACTTTGGGGATCGCTACCAAATCAGTGTAGAGTCAGCTGAGCAAGAAGGTGTTCGTTACCATATCACTATCCAGGATGAATAGAAAGGGTAGAAATGTATAAAGTTTTATTAGTAGACGATGAGTACATGGTGACAGAGGGGCTCAAGCGATTAATCCCCTTTGAAAAATGGGATATGCAAGTCGTCGCAACAGCTAATCACGCAGATGATGCTTTGGACTACGTCAAGGAAAATCCAGTGGATGTGGTCATTTCCGATGTCAACATGCCAGATAAGACTGGACTTGAGATGATTAAGGAAATGAAAGAGCTACTTCCAGATACCTATTATATCTTGCTGTCTGGTTATCAGGAGTTTGATTACGTCAAAAAAGCCATGAATCTTAGTGTCGTGGATTATCTGGTCAAGCCAGTAGACAAGGTGGAGTTGGGCAATTTATTAGAAAAAATTGCGAGCCAGCTTCAGGAAAAGGTGGAGCAAAGTCAGACCCTCAGTCAAGAATTAGATGAAGAAGGCTTTATCAGTTTCTTAGCAGGGAAAGAAAACTGGTGGATAGGACTTTCAAAGGAAAAGCAGGGTTCTTTTACCATTCCTTACTATGTTTTGGGACAAGATTGGCAGATTTTTATCTCTGATCAACCGCTCGATGGTATCGTTGTGACACCATTTGAAGCACCCTACCAGCAGTCCTTTGAGAATTGGAAGATCAACGCTGAAAAAGCCCTCTTCTACGGTTCAGTTAATCTAGAAAAATCCGAGAGTTTGTTTGCTTATTACGAGCCGATTTACCGGGTGATTATCCAAGGGAATATCAATCAAATCATCGAAGAATTAACCCTGCTAGAGAAGGTCGTCTTGGAAAATACCCCGCGCGTGGCCATCACGAAGCAGCTCTTCACTCAGTTTGTCATGGATGTCTTTCATTTGTTTGAACATCTAAAAGCAGATGATATGACCGAGATAGTCAAAGCTATCCATGCCATTAACTCCTTTGAAGAATTGGTTGCCTATATCAAAGAAACCTTGACCAAGTTTTTTGGCCAGTACCACATGAATGAAAATGTGGTCAGCGTTCTGGAAGTGATTGGGCGTGATTATCAGAAAGAGCTCTCACTTAAGGATATTAGCAAGGATCTCTTTATCAATCCTGTCTATCTCGGTCAGCTAATCAAGAGAGAAACCAATTCAACCTTTGCGGAATTGCTCAATAAACAGCGAATTAAGGCGGCGCAGCAACTCTTACTTTCGACCAGTGATAGCATCGAAGATATTTGCTATGCAGTTGGCTACAGTAATGTTGGATATTTCTACAAGGTTTTCCGTAAATTGTGCGGAAAATCACCGAAAGCCTATCGGAAACAAGTTGAAACCAGCTTGTAAAAGTTGTATTCCTGTACAAAAAATGCTATAATGTTCAAAATATCTTATGGAGGAAAACATGAAAAAGAATCCTATTTATCTTTGGGTCTTGTTAGTTCTATCAGCCCTTATTTCATCTATGTCACTATTTGGAATCTTGAGTCCATTGCCAAGTAAAGATGCTCTTCGTGCTAGCCTGGCAAATAGCGGGACGCTCACTGCCCAGCAATTAGAAGACACGGTCAACTATACTTACAAAGTATCAGAATCCTCTCACTCTATTTTTAATATGTTGTTGATTATTTTATCTGCAATTTTAGTTGTAGTAGCCTTTGTATTTCTCGTACGTAAAAACGTACAATTCGCAAACTATACTTATGTTGGCTATGTTCTACTAGCTATTGTTGGTTTGGTTTATAGCTATATGAACGTTCAAGATGCGGTTCAATTAATCAAAGATAGTGCCCTTGGCTTAGGAATGGGAGCATTAGCAAAAGGAACGAATATTTTGTTCATCATCATCAATGTTCTCTTTTTAGCCTTAGTCTTTTACAAGATGTGGCGCCAACAAAAGGACTTGGCTGAGGAAGTTGAAGCAGAAGAAGCTGCCTAAGTATTGACAAAAAAGAACTATCAAGTTACAATTTTGGTAGTTCTTTTTATATCGTAAACATAAAAATCGAGGTCAACATGAAAAAAATATCCTTAGTGTATATCAGTCTGAGTGGGAATACAGAAAGTTTTGTAACCCGACTCAAGGACTATCTCTTGTCCCAGTACGAAGGGATTGAGGTCCAAAAAATCCATATCAAGGACCTAGTCAAGGAAGGTCAAGAATTCTTTGAAATGGAACATCCCTATATCGCTTTCTTGCCGACCTATCTGGAAGGTGGAAATGGTGTCGATAACGGCGATGTCGAGATTTTAACAACTCCACTGGGCGACTTTATCGCCTATGGGGACAATGCTAGTAAGTGTTTTGGGGTAGTCGGTTCTGGTAATCGTAATTTTAACAATCAATACTGCCTGACAGCCAAGCAGTATAGTCAGCGCTTTGGTTTCCCAGTTTTGGCTGACTTTGAAATGCGTGGTATGCTGGGAGATATTAAAAAGGTCGCAGCGATCATTGCAGACTTGTATGAGTTAGAAACAGAAAAATAAAGTAGTACTGAGGGGCAGTTGAGATTGTCAACTGCTTTTTGAGTATACAAAAAGCACCCCGTAAGGGTGCCATTTTATAAACTATCCTGCTTTTCCGATGGCAAGTGCATAGATAAAGAAAATAGCAAAGCCAAAGAGGAAAATCAATCCTGCGATAGCGAGGAGTTTTAGCCAAGAAGGAAGATTTTTATTTTCACGTGTCACCAATACATAGTTCAAAAGAGCGAAGAATGGTGTTGTCAGGAAAGAACCAATCATGGCGAAGCGAAGCATAGTTGATACTTGACCAGCAAAGAACTTGATGATGATGATACCGATAACAGCTGTGAGGGTCATCCAGATGTTCAAAGATTTGCTATCATCCTCTTTTTGACTTAACAAGAGTCGTAGGGAAACCTGATTAACGCGGGAATAGCCATCGATAACAGTAATGACTGTTCCAAAGATACAGAGAAAGGCGATGAAGGTGATCAAGTAACGGGACCATTCTCCAAGAACAGAGGCATACATACCCACGAATTGAGAGATGTATTTGGCTGAAGCGGCCTCAACTGCTTGTCCTGTAGGATACTGAATGAGTGCTCCGAGTGCTACAAAGAATACAGCCAGGATAGCAGTTCCAATGTAACCAACGTTAAAGTCGAAAAGGGCGTCCTCTGTATTAAAGTTGACAGTCTTTTTCTTTTCAGCAGACCAGAGTGAGTTGATGGCTGAAATTTCAATAGGGGCAGGCATCCATCCTAGGAGGGAAACGATAAAAGGGAGGGCTGCCATTTGCCAAGGTGTCTTCTCGACAAAATCAGAGCTGTATTCTGGATGCTTAATTGCTGCAATGATAACTGCAAGAACAGTTGCAATAGTCAAAGCAGACATGATCCATTTTGCCATACCATCCAATAGTTTGTAGCCACCAAATAGTAGCATGGCCCAAATGACTGCAACAAGGATCAGGGACCACTGAGTGATGCTAAGGCCAATCATTGGGAAGGCGCTAGCGATGATGGCTGAGCAAAGGATAGCGACTCCAGCTGTGTTGACCATGGCAGAGAAAACATTGAGGACAAAGAAAATCCAGAGATAGATTTTTCCTTTTTCGGCATAGCCTTCGACCAAGGTTTTACCAGTGTCAGCAGTATATTCGGCGCCAAAACGGAAAAATGGGTATTTAAAAACATTGGCCAAGATAACCAAGAGGAGTAGTGACCAACCATAAGAACCACCAGCTTGAGTAGAGGATACAATGTGAGAACCTCCAACGGCGGCAGAAGCCATGAGGATTCCTGGTCCCATTGCCTTTAGTTTGCTTGCCCAGGTTGACTGGTTTGATAACGTAACTTGTGACATAATAAACGCTCCTATTTTTGAATTTTCAGAATAATCTGAATAGATAGCTACTATTCTACAAAAAACTTAAAAGAAATGCAAGAATATTTTGAAAAAAGTTAGAAAATCCTGAAAAAATTCACAAAAATCATATGAAAATAACTGTGGCTGTTTCAAGGGGATGACGTTGACTAGGGCGAATAAAAATCCGAGAAGAAAGCTTCTCGGATTTTGATTATTTCAATTGATCTGTGACGTCTTTTGAGAGCAACATTCCCAGATGGTAAGTTTTATTGATATGTGCAATGACATCATTGATGTTGTCAGTCGTGTGAATTTTCTCTTTGATGTCAGCCTTAAATATTTCATCCTTCAAGAGTTGCTCTTGGTAGAGCTTTTGCAGTCTTTCTTTCTCGTACTTATTGAGCAGAAAAAGGAAAACCAAGCTAATTATAACGAGGATATAAGCATATTGGCTCATAGGAAATCTCCATGTATGATAAAGAAATAGTAGTGAATAGATCGAATTAGTGAAGCGCCTAACCAAATCACCGTAGTTACGACGTCATGGACTCTAAATCGATTATATTTAGGGGCCATGACTAGTGAAGCAGTTAGCTAGTCCGCATAAAGGCGGCTAGCGTCTAACAATTAGGAACTTTAGTTCCAATTGTTAGTACTGAATCACATCTTCTCTGGCGCTTCTACCCCGAGCAAACGAAGAGCTTCTTTGAGGACGACTGCGGTTGCGTAGCTGAGGGCCAGACGACTGTCGCGCTCAGGACTTTCATCTAGGATACGTGTATGTGCATAATATTTGTTAAATGCTTGAGCCAAACTAATCGCAAATTTCGCAATGATAGAAGGTTCAAAATTATCTGCTGCACGATTGATAATACGTGGGAAGTCTTGGAGTAGTTTAATGATTTCCCAGCTTTCAGCATCATTCAGGCTGTAGTTGCCAGCCGTATTTGGTTTGAAATCGGCTTTGCGCAAGATAGATTGGATACGAGCGTAGGCGTATTGAACGTAAGGTCCAGTTTCTCCTTCAAAGGATACCATAGCTTCAAGGTCAAAGTCATATCCATTTGTACGGTCGGTCTTAAGATCATAGAACTTGATAGCCCCAACTCCAACAGCATGGGCAACCTGGTCTTTATTTTCTAACTCAGGATTTTTCGCTTCGATTTGGGCCTTGGCACGACTAACAGCCTCAGCGATAGTCGGTTCTAGCAAGATGACATTTCCTTTACGAGTAGAGAGTTTTTTCCCTTCTTTTGTTACCAATCCAAATGGAACATGGACAATGTCTTGACTCCAATCGTAGCCCATCTCTTGTAATACTGCCTTGAGTTGTTTGAAGTGGGCAGATTGTTCTTGGCCAACGACGTAGATAGATTTAGCAAATTGGTATTTGTTTTTACGGTAAAGGGCTGCAGCCAAATCACGAGTGATATAGAGAGTTGCCCCATCAGATTTCTTGATAAGGGCTGGATGTTCAATTCCATATTTCTCAAGATTAACGACTTGGGCTCCTTCTGACTCAACAAGAAGTCCTTTTTCAGCAAGAATGTCTACAACAGCATCCATCTTATCATTGTAGAAGGCTTCCCCGTTGTAACTGTCAAATTCGACTTGCAATTCATTGTAAAGGCGGTTAAATTCCACCAAACTTTCATCACGGAACCATTGCCAGAGAGCGAGAGCTTCCTCATCTCCATTTTCCAGTTTGCGGAACCATTCGCGTGCTTCTTCATCCAAGCTAGGATCCTTTTCAGCTTCAGCGTTGATGCGAACGTAGAGTTTAAGAAGTTCATCGATTGGATGAGCTTTAATAGCTTCCTCGCTTCCCCATTTCTTGTAGGCAACGATCAACATTCCAAACTGTTTACCCCAGTCTCCTAGGTGGTTGACCTTGACTGTTTGATAGCCGATCTTTTGGAAAATATGTGATAAGCTATCTCCGATAACCGTTGAACGCAAGTGCCCAATAGAGAATGGTTTAGCGATATTGGGACTAGACATATCGATAACGATATTTTCTTGCTTGCCAATGGTTTGGTCAGCATAGTGCTCTTTTTCAGTGATAACATCCTGTAATACTTGAGCCGAAATAGCACTTTTATCAAGGAAAAAGTTGACGTAAGGTCCTGTAGCAACAACCTTTTCAAAGGCCTGACTATTAATTTTTTCAGCAATATCTGCTGCAATTATTTGCGGAGCTTTACGCTCGACCTTTGCTAGAGAAAAGGCAGGGAAGGCGATGTCTCCCATTTCTGAGTTTTTAGGTGTTTCTAGTAAATTTAAAATAGCCTCTTGATCCAGGCTATCAATGACGCTAGCCAACTCGCTAGCAATCAATTCTTTTGTATTCATAAGGGCTCCTTTTGGGCTTTTTTACTATTTTAACACAATTTACTACATTTTTTGAGAAAGAAAAGAATTTTTTTGAATTCTCTATTTTTTTTGGTATAATATAGTTATAAAATAAATGTAAAATTTGTTATAAATATTCACTTAAGAGGATAACATGAGAAAAAGAGAACGGCATCAATTGATTAAAAAGATGATCACCGAAGAAAAACTTGGGACACAAAAAGAGATTCAAGATCGTTTAGAAGCTCGTAATGTTTATGTGACACAAACGACTTTGTCACGTGATTTGCGTGAAATCGGCTTGACCAAGATCAAGAAAAATGATATGGTGTATTATGTACTAGCAAATGAGACAGATAAGATTGATTTAGTTGAATTTTTGTCTCATCATTTAGAAGGAGTTGCAAGAGCAGAGTTCACCTTGGTACTTCATACCAAACTTGGGGAAGCTGCAGTCTTAGCAAACATTGTAGATGCAAACAAGGATGAATGGATTTTAGGAACGGTTGCTGGTGCTAATACCTTATTGGTTATTTGTCGAGACCAGCACGTTGCCAAGCTGATGGAAGATCGTTTGCTAGATTTGATGAAAGATAAATAAGGTCTTGGGAGTTGCTCTCAAGACTTATTTTTAACAAGGAGAGACGGAAAATGGCAACAGAAAAGCTATCACCCGGCATGCAACAGTATGTGGATATTAAAAAACAATACCCAGATGCTTTTTTGCTTTTTCGGATGGGTGATTTTTACGAGTTGTTCTATGAAGATGCAATCAATGCAGCGCAGATTTTAGAAATTTCCTTAACGAGTCGGAATAAAAATGCAGAAAATCCGATACCCATGGCGGGCGTCCCCTATCATTCTGCCCAGCAGTATATCGACGTATTGATCGAGCAGGGCTATAAGGTGGCCATAGCCGAACAGATGGAAGATCCCAAACAAGCAGTCGGTGTTGTCAAGCGAGAGGTGGTCCAGGTCATCACACCTGGAACGGTCGTCGATAGCAGTAAGCCGGATAGTCAGAATAATTTCTTGGTTGCCTTAGATCGTGATGGCAATCAATTTGGCTTGGCTTATATGGATCTAGTGACAGGTGATTTTTATGTGACAGGTTTATTGGATTTTACTCTCGTTTGTGGGGAAATCCGTAACCTCAAGGCTCGAGAAGTGGTGCTGGGTTATGACTTGTCTGAGGAAGAAGAACAAATCCTCAGCCGTCAGATGAATCTTGTGCTTTCCTATGAGAAGGAAGGCTTTGAGGATGTCCATTTACTCGATCCACGACTGGCAGCTGTGGAGCAAGCGGCAGCTAGTAAGCTGCTCCAGTATGTTCACCGTACCCAGATGCGGGAATTGAACCATCTCAAACCAGTTATCCGCTATGAAATCAAAGATTTCTTGCAGATGGATTATGCGACCAAGGCTAGTCTGGATTTGGTTGAGAATGCCCGTTCAGGCAAGAAGCAAGGCAGTCTTTTCTGGCTTTTGGATGAAACCAAAACGGCTATGGGTATGCGGCTCTTACGTTCTTGGATTCATCGTCCCTTGATTGATAAGGAGCGAATCGTCCAGCGTCAAGAGGTGGTGCAGGTCTTTCTTGACCACTTCTTTGAGCGTAGTGATTTAACGGACAGTCTCAAAGGTGTTTATGATATCGAACGCTTGGCTAGTCGGGTTTCTTTTGGCAAGACCAATCCTAAGGATCTCTTGCAATTGGCGACTACCTTATCTAGTGTGCCACGGATTCGAGCGATTTTAGAGGGAATGGAGAAACCTGCTCTGGCCTATCTCATCGCACAGTTGGATGCCATTCCAGAGTTGGAGAGCTTGATTAGCGCGGCGATTGCCCCTGAAGCCCCTCATGTGATTACAGAAGGTGGTATTATTCGGACGGGATTTGATGAGACCTTGGATAAATACCGCCGAGTACTCAGAGAAGGGACTAGCTGGATTGCAGAGATTGAGGCTAAGGAGAGAGAAAACTCTGGTATCAGCACGCTTAAGATTGACTACAATAAAAAAGATGGCTACTATTTCCATGTGACCAATTCGCAACTGGGGAATGTGCCAGCCCACTTTTTCCGCAAGGCGACGCTGAAAAACTCGGAACGCTTCGGTACCGAGGAATTAGCCCGTATCGAGGGGGATATGTTGGAGGCGCGTGAGAAGTCAGCCAACCTAGAGTATGAAATCTTTATGCGCATCCGTGAGGAAGTCAGCAAGTACATCCAGCGTTTACAGGCTTTAGCCCAAGGAATTGCGACGGTCGATGTCTTGCAGAGTTTAGCAGTTGTGGCTGAAACCCAGCATTTGATCCGACCTGAGTTTGGAGAGGACTCACAAATCAATATCCAGAAAGGACGTCATGCTGTCGTTGAAAAAGTTATGGGTGCTCAGACTTATATTCCAAATACCATTCAGATGTCAGAAGATACCAGCATTCAACTGATTACAGGGCCAAACATGAGTGGGAAATCTACCTATATGCGTCAGCTAGCCATAACAGCGGTTATGGCCCAGCTAGGCTCGTATGTGCCGGCAGAAAGCGCCCATTTGCCTATCTTCGATGCTATCTTTACCCGTATCGGAGCAGCAGATGACTTGGTTTCAGGTCAATCAACCTTCATGGTAGAGATGATGGAGGCCAACAATGCCATTTCGCATGCGACCAAGGACTCACTCATTCTCTTTGATGAGTTAGGACGGGGAACTGCGACTTATGACGGGATGGCTCTTGCCCAATCCATCATCGAATACATTCATGAACATATCGGAGCCAAAACCCTCTTTGCGACCCACTACCATGAGTTGACCAGTCTGGAGTCTAGCTTGGAACACTTGGTCAATGTTCATGTGGCAACCTTGGAGCAGGATGGGCAGGTCACCTTCCTTCACAAGATCGAACCAGGGCCAGCTGACAAATCCTACGGTATCCATGTTGCTAAGATTGCTGGTTTACCAGCAGAACTTTTAGCAAGGGCGGATAAGATATTGACTCAACTGGAGAGTCAAGGGACGGAAAGTCCTGCTCCGATGAGAGAAACAAGTGCTGTCACAGAACAGATGTCACTCTTTGATGCGCCTGAAGAACATCCTATCCTAGCAGAATTAGCTAAACTGGATGTTTACAATATGACACCTATGCAGGCTATGAATGTCTTAGTTGAGTTTAAACAAAAATTATAAAAAGAATCCCACTCGCGCCTTTGTGAGTGGGATTTCTCTATTACTTTTTATGGGCCAAGAGTTGATTGATGTGGTCTACTTTTTTAGCTTCTCTTTTATAGAGAATAACCCAGATGATAAGGTAGACGATCGCAAACTCTGGAATGAGCTGGAGATAGAAGGTCCAGTGGAAGGGGAACCAACCAGCCAGAGTCGCTAGTGGGACAAAGCCAGCCAGCATGAGGAAGAAATGGGAAAGTGTTGCACGGAGCAAGCTCCAGTCACGGCTGAATAAACGACCACCAAAGCTAAAGAGAACGCCGATAGCTGACCAGATGATCATGCAGTAGAGCAAGACTAGAGCACCGTGAACCTGATGTTGCACCATCACTTGGCCGATCAGAGACTCGGGGCTCAGTGGGGCATAGGTATTTGGTGCATAAATGAGTGAAAAGAGGATAGAGAGGATGAGGCCGATGAGTACACCAGCGGCTGCATCGTGAAAGATTTGTTTTTTCATAGTTCTAATTTCTCCTTGATGGTTTTTAGGTAACGGCGTGAAGAGTAGGTGAAGCTTTCGTTTTTGAGAAAGATTTCGATCAGGCCGTTGGGGGTTAGTTTGAGATGAGAGATCGAGTCGATATTGACGATTTCAGATTGGGAAATTTGGATAAAAGTTGTCGGTAAGATTTCAAGAACTTGATAGAGTCGTAAATCAATGCTGTAGGTCTGAGATGCAGTTTCTGCTAGAACCTTTCGATTCTCGATATAGAAGCGTTGTATCTTACAAATCTTAACTAGATAGACCTGATCTTCAAACTTTCCTTTGATTGTTTCTTTTTGGTCAAGATTTTCAGCAAATTCGATGATTTTTTGGACGTTTTTAGTTTCTTGAGGAGCTTGGACAATCAGCTTTTCCTCCTCGTAAGTCTCCTTAATCTGTAGTTCTACTTTCATAAATTTCCCTCCTTTTCAGTTATACAAGGTTGTGATCACTTCCTGTACACCTTTATTAAACACTATTTTACGACCCATGGCAAGAGCTTTTGTCTATGTGGAGAGATTTGGAGTCTATGTGGTATTTGCTTTTTCTGGTAACATCTGAAATATGGTATAATAGCACTAATCAATTTCTAGGAAAATAGATACAGAAAGGGGCTGAAAGATGTCTCATATTATTGAATTGCCAGAAGTGTTGGCAAACCAGATTGCGGCAGGGGAGGTTATCGAACGTCCTGCTAGTGTGGTCAAAGAGTTGGTAGAAAATGCCATTGATGCGGGTTCTAGCCAGATTATCATTGAGATTGAAGAAGCTGGTCTCAAGAAAATTCAAATCACCGATAATGGTCATGGAATTGCCCACGATGAGGTGGAGTTGGCCTTGCGTCGCCATGCGACCAGTAAGATAAAAAATCAGGCAGACCTCTTTCGGATTCGGACGCTTGGTTTTCGTGGTGAAGCCCTGCCTTCTATCGCTTCTGTCAGTGTCTTGACTTTGTTGACGGCGGTGGATGGTGCGAGTCATGGGACCAAGCTCGTTGCGCGTGGGGGAGAAGTTGAGGAAATCATCCCAGCGACTAGTCCTGTAGGAACCAAGGTTTGTGTGGAGGACCTCTTTTTCAACACACCTGCCCGCCTCAAGTATATGAAGAGCCAGCAAGCGGAGCTGTCTCATATCATTGATATTGTCAACCGTCTAGGGTTAGCCCATCCTGAGATTTCTTTTAGCTTGATTAGTGATGGCAAGGAAATGACGCGGACAGCAGGGACTGGCCAACTGCGTCAAGCCATCGCAGGGATTTATGGTTTGGCGAGTGCCAAGAAGATGATTGAAATTGAGAACTCTGACTTAGATTTCGAAATTACAGGTTTTGTGTCTCTGCCTGAATTGACACGAGCAAATCGTAACTATATCAGCCTCTTTATCAATGGCCGTTATATCAAGAACTTTCTACTCAACCGTGCTATTCTTGACGGTTATGGAAGCAAGCTCATGGTGGGACGTTTTCCACTGGCTGTCATTCACATCCATATCGATCCTTATCTGGCTGATGTCAATGTGCATCCGACCAAGCAAGAGGTGCGGATTTCTAAGGAAAGAGAACTAATGGCGCTGCTTTCAGAGGCCATTTCTAATAGTCTCAAAGAGCAAGCCTTGATACCTGATGCTTTAGAAAATCTTGCCAAGTCGACCGTGCGTAATCGTCAAAAGGTAGAGCAGACCATTCTCCCACTCAAAGAAAATACGCTTTACTATGAAAAAGCAGAACTCTCAAAACCTAGTCAAGCTGAGGTGGCTGATTATCAAGTAGAATTGACTGATGAAGGACAGGACTTAACCTTGTTTGCCAAGGAAACCTTGGACCAGCTAATCAAGCCCGCAAAACTGCATTTTGCAGAGAGAAAGCCTGCTAACTACGACCAACTAGACCATCCAGAGTTAGATCTTGCTAGCCTCGATAAGGCTTATGACAAGCTAGAGCGAGAAGAATCATCCAGCTTCCCAGAGTTGGAATTTTTTGGACAAATGCACGGCACTTATCTTTTTGCCCAAGGGCGAGATGGACTCTACATCATAGACCAGCACGCGGCTCAGGAACGAGTTAAGTACGAGGAATACCGAGAAAGTATTGGCAATGTTGACCAGAGTCAGCAACAACTCCTAGTGCCCTACATCTTTGAATTTCCTGCGGATGATGTCCTCCGTCTCAAGGAAAGAATGGCACTTTTAGAGGAAGTGGGCGTCTTTCTAACAGAGTACGGAGAAAATCAATTTATCCTGCGTGAACATCCTATTTGGATGGCAGAGGAGGAAATCGAGTCTGGCATTTATGAAATGTGCGACATGCTGCTCTTAACTAAGGAAGTTTCGATCAAGAAATACCGAGCAGAGCTGGCTATTATGATGTCCTGCAAGCGGTCTATCAAGGCCAACCATCGCATCGATGACCACTCGGCTAGACAGCTTCTTTATCAGCTTTCTCAGTGTGACAATCCCTATAACTGTCCACACGGACGTCCCGTTTTGGTGCATTTTACCAAGTCAGATATGGAAAAAATGTTCCGACGCATTCAGGAAAATCATACCAGTCTTCGTGAGTTGGGGAAATATTAATACTCTTCGAAAATCTCTTCAAACCACGTCAACGTCGCCTTGCCGTATATATATAGATAACTGACTTCGTCAGTTTTATCTACAACCTCAAAGCAGTGCTTTGAGCTGACTTCGTCAGTTCTATCTGCAACCTCAAAACAGTGTTTTGAGCAACCTGCGGCTAGTTTCCTAGTTTGCTCTTTGATTTTCATTGAGTATAAAAATACAAAAAAATCTGGGGGAAATTTTCAAAATCAGAAAAACGCATAAAATCAGGTATTCAAAAACCTTGATTCTATGCGTTTTATCATAGAAATATTTACTTTTTTCTTCCGAATACTCGTCAAAAATCTCTTTAAACCACGTCAGTTTTATCAGTAATCTCAAAATAGTGTTTTGAGCTAATTTTGTCAGTTTTGTCTGTAACATCGAAGCTGTGTTTTACCAATCTGCGACTGGCTTCCTAGTTTGCTCTATGATTTTTATAGGGTATTAAATTGCGATTTTGCCAAGTTTCTTTATTCACTTAAAAGTAGAGTCTGTTCTAAGCGTCTAACGTACGAATTAGGTTGACCATTTCAATAGCTCCTTGTGCACACTCAGAACCCTTATTTCCTGCTTTAGTACCAGCTCGCTCTATGGCTTGTTCAATTGTATCTGTCGTTAGCACACCAAACATAACTGGGATTTCGCTATTTAAACTGATTTGGGCGATTCCCTTAGATACCTCGCTACATACATAATCATAATGACTTGTACTACCTCTAATGACAGCTCCCAAGCAGATAATTGCATCATATTTGTTACTTTTTGCCATTTTTGATGCAATCAGTGGTATTTCAAAAGCTCCTGGAACCCAGGCTACCTCGATATCTTTCTCGTTTACATTCTCTCTTTTGAGATTATCTAGTGCTCCAGATAATAATTTTGAAGTTATAAATTCATTAAATCTCGCTACAACAATGCCTATTTTAATATTGTTCGCTACTAAATTACCTTCATAAGTCTTCATTTATTTTTCCTCCATATTTAAAATGTGCCCCATTCGATTTTTCTTTGTCTTTAAATAAAAACTGTCGTAAGGATTAGCTTCTATTTCGATTGGTATTCTACTGGAAATGGTAATTCCATATTTTTCTAACTGTTCAACCTTGTCAGGATTATTTGTCAGTAAATGCAGTGACTGTAGTCCCAGGTCTTTAATCATTTGTGCTCCAATGTGATATTCTCTTAAATCACCTTCAAATCCTAACGCAAGATTGGCATCAAGCGTATCCATTCCTTGATCTTGTAAATGATAGGCTTTTAATTTATTGATAAGTCCAATTCCTCGTCCCTCCTGTCGCAAGTAAAGTAAGACACCCGAACCATTCTCAGCAATCATTTTCATAGCTTTATCAAATTGCTGTCCACAATCGCACCGTAAAGAGCCTAAAACATCTCCTGTTAAACATTCAGAGTGGACCCGACATAATACATTGGTTCCATCCTCTATATTTCCCATAATAAGAGCAAGGTGATGTTCCCCATTTAGTTTATCTATATAGCTAATTGCTTTAAAATTACCGTATCTAGTAGGCATATTGACAGTTGAAACTCGTTCTACCAGCTGATCATATACTTTTCTATATTCTTGTAATTCTTTGATGGTAATTAATGGAATGTTGTGTTTCTTAGAGAACTGAATTAAATCATCTGTTCTCATCATTTTGCCATCATGATTCATTATTTCACAACATAGGCCACACTCTTTTAGTCCTGCTAATTTTAATAGATCAACAGTTGCTTCTGTGTGTCCATTTCTTTCTAGAACACCACCGTTTTTCGCAATTAAAGGAAACATGTGTCCTGGCCTGCGAAAATCAGAGGGTCTTATATCTTCGGAGACACACATACGTGCGGTCAATCCTCTTTCCTCGGCAGAAATACCTGTGGTCGTTTCCTTATAATCAATTGAAACTGTAAAAGCAGTCTTATGATTATCTGTATTGTTTTCAACCATAGGTGAAAGCATTAATTGATTAGCTAAACTTTCGCTCATAGGCATACAAATTAATCCTTTGGCATAAGTAGCCATGAAATTAACATTTTCTGTTGTGGCTGCTTGTGCGGAACAAATTAAGTCTCCTTCGTTTTCTCTATCCTTGTCGTCTATAACAAGAACAAGTCGTCCCTTCTGCAATGCTTCTAATGCTTCTTGTATTTTTCGATATTCCATTGACTAATCATCCTTTCTGCTAAAATCCATTTTGATATAATAGTTCCTTAGATATCTCTGATTTCAGAGAGTTATCCATCAGTTTTTGCACATATTTGCCTAAGATATCATTTTCAAGATTTACTGTACTCCCGACTTGTTTACTCTTAAGAATGGTTTGTGCCAAAGTATGAGGGATAACAGATACTGAAAAGTTTAGTTTGGAGACTTTAGCGACAGTCAGACTAATGCCGTCAATTGTAATAGATCCTTTTTCAACTATTAAATCTAAAATTTCTTTTTGTGTGTTGATTTGATACCATACAGCATTATCATCTTTTTTTATTGACGAGATTTTTCCTGTACCATCAATGTGTCCTGTAACGACGTGACCTCCAAGTCGACCGTTGACAGATAAGGCTCTTTCTAGATTTACCTCACTTCCATATTTTAATAGTGTAAGAGTTGTTCGGCTCCATGTTTCATTCATTACATCAACTGTAAAGGATTGATGATTGAAATGAGTAACTGTAAGACAGATACCATTTACTGCTATACTATCGCCTAAATGGATATCCGTTAATACTTTTGAGGCTTTAATTGATAGTTTGCAATTACGAGAGTCTTTCTGTATTCTTTCAACTTTTCCGATTTCTTCAATTATTCCTGTGAACATGGATAAATCACCTCACTTTCTATGAGATAGTCATCTCCTATTTGAGAAAAAGCATAAGGCTTCAAGCTAATAGCGTCATTTGGCAAAGAAATACCTTCACCTCCGACAGGAAACTTGGCACTGCCTCCAAAAATTTTTGGTGCAATATATATTTTCAGCTCATCAACAATTTGTTGTTCCAAAGCACTCCAATTCATTAGACTGCCCCCTTCTAGAAGTAGGCTATCAATCTGCATATTTCCTAGATGTTGCATTAAACTTGATAAGTCTATATGATTGCCTTTTTTCTTTATGGGAAGTATTTCACAGCCATGATTTTGATATAGCTTCATTTTATTTTTGTCTTCAGAGGAAGTGGCAATGTAAGTTTTAATATCATTTGCTGTTTTTACGATTTTAGAGGTAAGAGGAGTTCGTAAATGTGTATCGCATATGATACGGATAGGATTTTTCCCTTCCTCCAATCTACATGTCAGCAAAGGATCGTCTTGAATAACAGTATTGACTCCCACCATAATCGCACTAACATGGTGTCGTAACTGATGTACATGCTTTCTTGCCTCTTCTCCAGTAATCCATTTGGATTGATTTGTTTTAGTGGCTATTTTTCCATCCATTGTCATTGCATATTTCATAAAAACATAGGGTACATGCTGGGTAATATACTTTCTAAAACTTTTTATTAAGTTAAGACACTCATTTTCTAAAACTCCAACAGTAACTTGAAGATTATTTTCCTCAAGTATCTTTACTCCTTTTCCAGATACAATAGGGTTACAGTCTAGGCTTCCAATGACTACTCTTGTAATACCACTATCGATTATAGCGTCTATACAAGGAGGTGTTTTCCCGAAGTGACAACAGGGTTCAAGTGTTACATAAAGCGTTGCTCCGACAGGGGATTCTCTACAGTTTTTTAGAGCATTTCTCTCAGCATGTGGGCCACCAAAAAACTCATGATAACCTTGTCCGATAATGTGATTATCTTTTACAATAACTGCGCCAACCATAGGATTGGGATTGACGTAACCAGCTCCTTTTTGTGCCAATTTTATTGCTAATTTCATATATTTTGAGTCGCTCATCTCACTACCTCCAAAAAAAATACCTTGAATAGGGGACTATTCAAGGCATACAAAAGAAAACTTATGCGATTAACAAAAATGCTCTGAAATGACAAGTAATCATTTCAGAGCACGCAAAAAGCACAAATATACTTTTATCTTCTTTCATCCAGACTATACTGTCGGCTTTGGAATTTCACCAAATCATGCCTTTCGGCTCGTGGGCTATACCACCGGTAGGGAATTTCACCCTGCCCTGAAGATAGTTATTCAATTACAGGTGATTATAGTACTTAATTTTCAATATGTCAATAGATAAGCATAAATTATTTTTGATATACTGTATTTGTGATAGTCGATTCTCACTCCTCGGATAAAGAAAATATGATATACTAGATAAACGAAATAAGAGAAAAGGAAAACTATGTACGAATATTTAAAAGGAATCATTACCAAAATTACTGCCAAATACATTGTTCTTGAAACCAACGGTATCGGTTATATCCTGCATGTAGCCAATCCCTATGCTTACTCGGGACAGGTCAATCAAGAATCTCAAATTTATGTGCATCAGGTTGTGCGTGAGGACGCCCATCTACTTTATGGATTTCGCTCAGAAGATGAGAAAAAGCTCTTTCTCAGTCTGATTTCGGTATCTGGGATTGGGCCTGTGTCAGCTCTTGCTATTATCGCTGCTGATGACAATGTTGGCTTGGTTCAAGCCATCGAAAGCAAGAACATCACCTACTTGACCAAGTTTCCTAAAATTGGCAAGAAAACAGCCCAGCAGATGGTGCTGGACTTGGAAGGCAAGGTAGTTGTGGCTAGTGATGACCTTCCTGCTAAGGTGGCAGTGCAAGCAAGCATTGAAAACCAAGAACTGGAAGAAGCCATGGAAGCCATGTTGGCACTGGGCTACAAGGCGACCGAGCTTAAGAAAATCAAGAAATTCTTTGAAGGGACGACGGATACAGCAGAGAACTATATCAAGTCGGCCCTTAAAATGTTGGTGAAATAGGAGAATAATATGACAAAACGCTGTTCGTGGGTTAAGATGACCAATCCGCTCTACATCGCCTACCACGACCAGGAGTGGGGGCAGCCCCTCCATGATGACCAAGCATTGTTTGAGTTGTTGTGTATGGAAACCTATCAGGCAGGCCTGTCTTGGGAAACGGTGCTCAACAAACGCCAAGCTTTCCGAGAAGCCTTTCATGGCTATCAAATTCAAGCGGTCGCAGAGATGACCGACACCGAATTGGAAAACTTGCTGGATAATCCAGCCATCATCCGAAATAGAGCCAAGATTTTTGCTACACGCGCTAACGCCCAAGCCTTTCTACGATTACAGACAGAATATGGCTCTTTTGATGCCTATCTTTGGTCTTTTGTTGAGGGGAAAACGATCGTGAATGATGTTCCTGACTATCACCTAGCACCTGCTAAAACAGCCTTGTCTGAAAAATTAGCTAAAGATCTAAAAAAACAAGGTTTCAAGTTCACAGGCCCAATTGCCGTTTTATCTTTTCTTCAGGCTGCAGGTCTGGTTGATGACCATGAGAATGATTGTGAGTGGAAAAACGGAAATTAGTGAGTGCAGGCGTTTAATTATCTGAGAATATATAAAAAAGCTGAGAAATTCCTCTCAGCTTTTTATACATACTATTAGATTTGTTAAAGTGAAGTCAAAAAAGTGATTCCACCTAAAATAACACCAGCTGAATTTGGAATGATTAGTATCCAATCCTTCTTAGGTTCTTTTGTCCATCCATAAATAACCCAAATTAAACAAGATACTGCTGCGGATAAAGGCTGGAATGGTTGAGCTTTGTTGCCTTGTAAATTGGCAAAAATTTGTGGGATGTAGGCGATAAATACAATAATTCCAATAAAGGCCCCGATTGAACCGACAATTCGATTAATTTTTTGTTTTGTCATATATACCTCCTTTAAAAAGATATCATAGAAATTAGCGAAATGCAATAAATTCAGACACAAATTGTAACGAAAATCAATACAAAAGCACAAAAATGGAGAAATTGTTTATTTTTCGTTATAGTCAAAGCGAATGACTTGCTCTTTTGCATCCACATAAGCATAGACGCCAAAGGGCACAATAGCTCTTGGTGTGGCGTGCCCAACGTTTAGATTATAGACAATCGGGATATTGCTATCAATGATGTCCATTAGTGCCTCCTTATAGTCGTCATAGAAGGTTTCATCCATAGGTTTCCCGACCAAGAGTCCACTGATGACCTCAAATACCCCAGTTTCTTTCAAAGCCTGTAACATTCTTTTGAAGTCTTCCGGTTCAGGCTTTTCTTCACTTGTTTCTAGCAAGAGGATCTTTCCTTCCCAGTCGGATAAGTCAGGGAAGAGTTTGTATTTTTGGCAGAGCTCCGTGCTGTCTGCGTATCGAGAATTGTCAAAGATATCATAGAGGGACTCAAGACAACCACCGAGGATTTCTCCCTCAAACTGAGCATTTCCTTGTAACAAGTCAAAGCCTGTATTTACATGACTGATACGAGCTGTTCCCAGAGCCTTGGGACTAAAGTCAGTTCGTTCTTCATACCAAAGGTTGCTAGGGCGGATTTCTGAGATTCTCCCAGTCTCGATCAGTTCTTTAAAGTAGTGAAGGCTATAGGATAACATCTCCTTGTCCAATTCACAAATGTCTGCTAGAAAGGATTGTCCATAAAAAGTCTTGATTCCTAGTTTATGCAACATAAGGTGGTTCATAGTGGTATCCGAGAAGCCAAGAAAAATCTTTTGTTTGATAACTTTTTGTAGTTGGTCATTTTCAAAAAGGTAGGGTAGCAAGCGATAGGTATCATCCCCACCGATGGCGCATAGGATCATGTCGATGCTATCGTCCGAAAAGGCCTGCATCAAATCCTCTGCACGCGTCTTGGGATGATCCTTGATAAAGTCCAAGCCCTTTAGCGAATGGGGCAAAAAGACAGGATTGAGTCCAAGATCCTTGAGACGCTGGATACCTAGCTCCACTTCATGTTTGACAAAATACTCTCCGATAACACCACTAGACAAACTAACAATACCAATAGTAGAAACCATACCTCATCCTCCTAGAAATTGATTGAGCCTATTTTATCACAAAAGGTGAGAGAAAACTACAATAATGAGACTCAGAAGTGCTATTGAATCTCAAGAAAGCAAGAAAAAAAGCAACCGCCTTTGCAGTTGCTTTTCGTTTTTCTAATCTCGCTAGATATGAGTTACTTGGTCAACTCTTGATTATAAGAGAGGGCCAAATCAATCCAGTAAGGAAGTTCTTTTTGACCTTCTATATCTAAGTCTATATAGCCGTGATAAAGGCGTCCCCTCATCAATGTAGTATGAGCTCCTGTTCGGGGTAGAACTTGCTTTTCTATTTCTTTGCCAATTCTGACCATAACCAGTTCGTCCTTTCTGGAACTGACTGTAAGGACCATTTTCCCACGAATCATAAAGGCAAGGCCACCAAACAGTTTCTTTTCTTCTAGCTCTTCTTCGAAAATTTGGGGAGGAAGTTTGAGTGCTAGAATTTTTCGAATCTGCTGAGCTAAAGATTGACTATATGCCATAGCTTTTCACTTTTCTTAATAACGTGATGGGCCTGCGCTTGCGCTTCGGATATTGAAGCGTTTCTTGAGATAGAAGCGAAGGGCGAGAAGGGCCGCTCCTAGGACAGCCAAAGGCAGTGGAGCAAGAATTGGATTGAGAGCTGCTGGTAGGAAGCTTCTTGCGAAGAAGACAGCCAACCAGAGAACCATAGCAGCGAGGATGACGAGGATTGATTTCCAGAAAGGAGGGCGCTGGCTACGATCTGTGTCTGGTCCATAGTACTGGTAGACAAAGTAGTACATCAAGTAGAAGGCAAGTCCTCCTACAAGTCCAACCAACAAGAGGGTAATCAACCCATAGCCAATAGCCTGATCTGTAGAGAAGAAGGTAGTCAGAGCGCTAACCAATGCAAAGAGACTGGTGATAAAAAGGGCTGAGTCCATAATCATGAGTTTTGGATCATCATTTTCTTTTGGATGCTCTTTTTCATATTGCTCTTTGACAGTGAAGCTATGAGCCCAGTGGGTTGGAGCCCCGTAGAGGGAACGTGCAGTCGTTCCTTTGGCTTGCTCTTCAAGGATTTTAGGAATGACTTCCTCAAAGATAGCCTTGATTTCAGCGTCTGTTTTACCATCTTTGATAAATTGTTGGGTAGCGATGTGGATAAACTCTTGGTTTTTCTTAGTTAATTTTTGTAAATCAATCTGAGACATAGGGATTCCTCTTAGAACCATTTTTTATGGATGAGATAGAGAGTGAGCGAAACACTCAGAGCAAAGGCGATAAAGACGATTAACCAGAAGGCGTGAGGCTCACCGTTTAGAGGGATTTCATTATCCTTAAAGTTCATCCCGTAGGCTGAGAAGATCATGGTTGGGATAGACATAACGATGGTCACGAGAGCCAGGGTCTTCATGATGTTGTTCTGGTTATTGGAAATGATAGAGGCAAAGGTCTCTGTCATAGAGTGAAGGACGTTTCCATAAATATCTGCCATCTCAATGGCCTGTTGGGTTTCAATCAGAGTGTCTTCGAGTAGGTCTTCGTCTTCTAGGTATTTCTTGATATTGCTAGTTGCGCTGGTCAATTTCTTAATCACGCGCTCGTTCGTCTTAAGTGAGGCCTTGAAATAGACGATGGTCTTTTCCAATTCCATGAGCTCGATCAGCTCTTCGTTTCGAGTAGACTTGTGAAGTTGACTTTCGATTTGTTCACTCTTACGGTCGATCGAACGAAGGGCCGTAAGGTAAAGTTCGGCGTTGCGGTAGAGAATCTGGAAGATAAAGCGTGAACGCATGAAGGTGTAAAAGTTGCGCAGTCTACGGTTGATAAAGACATCGAGAACGGGGAGGGATTCCAAGCAGGTGGTGATAATGGTTTCCTCGGTGATGATAATCCCCAGCGGAATCGTAACGTAGTAGGTACGATTGTTTCTTTCCTCTGTGATGGGAACGTCCACGATGATCAAAGTATACTCGTCTTCGATGGTAATACGGGACATTTCTTCCGCATCGAGCGGTGCTCGAAGGTCGGCAATGTCAATGTCGAAGGCGTTAGCGATTTCCAACGATTCATTTTGTGTAGGATTGACGAGGTTGATCCAAGTACCCGGTTCAAGCGTGTCGATCTCTTTAAATTCAGTTGTTGTTGAGAGAAAAACTTGTTTCATATCCCCTATCCTTTCCTACTATTCAGTGATTCATTTTTTGCACCGTACTATTATACTATAAAAACAGCTTTTTGGGTAATAGAATTTCACATTTTTTGGTATAATGGAAAGCAATAATGGACTAGAAAGAACAAAGATGCAAGATAAAATTGTGATTCATGGGGCGCGTGCCCATAACTTAAAAAATATTGATGTGGAGATTCCAAGAGACAAGCTGGTTGTTGTGACTGGTTTGTCAGGTTCTGGGAAATCCAGTCTGGCCTTTGATACCCTCTATGCTGAAGGTCAACGTCGCTATGTGGAGAGTCTATCTGCTTATGCCCGTCAATTTTTGGGCAACATGGAAAAACCAGATGTAGATGCCATTGATGGCCTCAGCCCAGCTATTTCCATCGACCAAAAAACGACTAGCAAAAACCCGCGCTCGACCGTTGGAACGACGACTGAAATCAATGATTATTTGCGTCTCCTCTACGCACGTGTGGGGACGCCATACTGTATCAACGGGCATGGGGCTATCAAGGCTTCTTCTGTGGAGCAAATTGTGGATAAGGTTTTGGAATTGCCAGAACGCCAACGTCTGCAAATCTTAGCTCCTGTCATTCGTAAGAAAAAAGGGCAACACAAGAGCGTCATTGAAAAGATTCAGAAAGACGGTTATGTCCGCGTCCGTGTGGATGGGGAAGTTTATGATGTGACCGAAGTGCCAGAGTTGTCGAAGAGCAAGCAACACAATATCGATGTCGTGGTCGACCGTATTGTCATTAAGGAGGGCATTCGTAGCCGTCTCTTTGATTCCATTGAGGCTGCCCTTCGTATCGCAGAAGGTTATGTCATTATCGACACTATGGACGATTCTGAGTTGCTCTTCTCTGAGCATTATGCCTGTCCAGTTTGTGGATTTACTGTTCCAGAGTTAGAGCCTCGTCTCTTCTCTTTCAATGCTCCTTTCGGCTCTTGTAGTGAGTGTGACGGTTTGGGTATCAAGCTAGAAGTGGATACTGATTTGGTAGTGCCAGACGCCAGCAAAACTTTGCGTGAGGGAGCCTTGGCACCTTGGAATCCTATCTCATCTAACTACTATCCAAACATGCTAGAGCAGGCCATGACAGCCTTTGGAGTAGATATGGATAAGCCTTTTGAAGACTTGTCAGAAGAAGATAAGAACTTGATTCTTTATGGCTCAGATGGCAAGGAATTCCATTTCCATTATGAAAATGAATTTGGTGGTGTGCGTGATATCGACATTCCGTTTGAGGGAGTCGTCAATAATATCAAGCGTCGTTATCACGAAACCAATAGTGATTACACGCGCACCCAAATGCGTCTCTACATGAATGAGCTGACCTGCGGGACTTGTCACGGCTACCGTCTCAATGACCAGGCCTTGTCTGTCCGTGTGGGTGGGGAGAAAGGACCCCATATCGGAGAGATTTCAGACCTGTCTATCGCAGACCACTTGGCTTTGGTGAGCCAGTTGACTCTGTCTGAAAATGAAGCCATTATCGCCCGTCCCATTCTCAAGGAAATCAAGGATCGCTTGACCTTTCTCAATAACGTAGGTCTTAACTATTTGACTCTGTCGCGTTCGGCAGGAACCCTTTCAGGTGGGGAGAGTCAGCGTATTCGCTTGGCGACCCAGATTGGATCCAACCTATCAGGTGTCCTATATATCCTGGATGAGCCGTCCATCGGTCTTCACCAGAGGGATAATGACCGCCTGATTGCTAGTCTGAAAAAGATGCGTGACTTGGGCAATACTCTCATCGTGGTGGAACACGACGAAGATACCATGCGCGAGGCGGATTATCTGATTGACGTTGGTCCGGGTGCCGGTGTTTTTGGTGGAGAGATTGTTGCTGCAGGAACGCCCAAACAGGTGGCTCGCAACAGCAAGTCTATCACTGGTCAGTACTTGTCAGGAAAAAGAGCGATTCCAGTGCCAGCAGAGCGCCGTTCCGGAAATGGTCGCTTTATCGAGGTGACAGGAGCGCGTGAGAACAACTTGCAAAATATTACCGCTCGCTTCCCATTAGGAAAATTCATCGCAGTGACAGGGGTGTCAGGTTCAGGGAAATCGACCCTAATCAACAGTATTCTCAAAAAAGCAATCGCTCAGAAACTAAATCGCAATTCAGATAAACCTGGTAAATTTAAAACGATTACGGGGATTGAGCATGTAGACCGCTTGATTGACATTGACCAGAGCCCGATCGGACGGACGCCGAGGTCCAACCCAGCTACCTATACGGGAGTTTTTGACGATATACGTGACCTCTTTGCCCAGACAAATGAAGCTAAGATTCGAGGCTATAAGAAGGGCCGTTTCAGTTTCAACGTCAAGGGTGGTCGTTGCGAAGCCTGCTCAGGTGACGGGATTATCAAGATTGAGATGCACTTCTTGCCAGATGTTTACGTGGCTTGTGAAGTTTGCCATGGGACTCGCTACAACAGTGAAACCTTAGAAGTCCACTATAAGGAAAAGAATATCTCGCAAGTCTTGGACATGACGGTTAATGACGCAGTCGAATTTTTCCAACACATTCCCAAGATTCAACGTAAACTCCAGACTATCAAGGATGTAGGGCTGGGCTATGTAACCTTAGGACAACCAGCTACCACCCTTTCAGGTGGAGAAGCCCAGCGTATGAAGTTAGCTAGTGAACTCCACAAACGCTCAACAGGTAAGTCCTTCTACATTCTGGATGAGCCGACGACAGGACTTCATACGGAGGACATCGCTCGTCTGCTCAAGGTTTTAGCACGTTTTGTAGACGATGGCAATACAGTCCTCGTTATCGAGCACAATCTAGATGTTATTAAAACAGCAGACCATATCATCGACTTGGGACCTGAAGGCGGTGTTGGTGGAGGAACCATCATTGCAACAGGAACCCCAGAAGAAGTAGCGGCCAACGAAGCCAGCTACACAGGGCAGTATTTGAAAGGAAAGTTAAAATAAGATTTAAAAGGCTCTGCTTTTTTAGGCAGAGTCTTTTTTATAATAAATCACGAATTTTTTCTTTTATAAATGGGTTAAGAGAATAGTGTTTATCCAGATATTCTAGGAGTGCTTGAGCAGACTCAGAAATGCGTTCGTAACCTTGCAAAAAGTGAGGCAATTGCTTGGCTTCCTTTGGATAACCTTCTTCAAATCGTCTGTTGGTATTAAAGATATCTATAAAATTAGATTTAGAAGTTGTTTCCAAACTGATTAGTTCAGTCCAAAGCTTGACGGCTCTGTTTTGTATTAAATCATAAGCAGCTAATTTTTCGCCTCGCTGATAGCGACCTAGCCCTAAATATAGATTACATAAAATTTCTCCCAACAGCCATTCACGGTCTCTGTTATCTTTTGATGGCAGTCTTTGTGGCTGACAGATTGTTTCATCAAAACCGACCTCCTTCCAGATAATCTTGCCTTCAGAGAAGGGGATGTTTACTAGTTCGTGAGCTTCAAAGACAGCAAATTCACAAAAAACATCATCTTCAAATAGAACTTTATGTCCATCCACTGTATTTTGGTAGTGAAATGCAATTGGTTCTAGCTTACTTAACCAGGTTAGGTCTTGGATATAAGTCTGCTTGTAGCCATCTTTTACAATAACAAAGAAGTCTAAATCTGAGTACTGATCCAATCGTTCTCTTTCTGTTCCGCAAGAACCAAGTGCCAGCAAAGCTAGTGCTTGGTTCGAATTTTTTAGAGACTGACCAATATCATCTAGTCTTTGTAACAGCAATTCTGTTTTATTCATATCGATACCTCATTCTTTCTTGTTTAACAGAAATTATACATTAAGCGCTTTCAAATGTCAATTTTATCTAATCTTAGCTATATAGATTGTATTATTTTCGGTATTTTTTTGCTATAATAAATTAAATCATTTTACGGAGGTTTTCTCATGTTATCAAGAGTTGAAAAATTTGAAGCAGCCTTAAAACAGACAGAGTGTGATGCTGTCCTAGTAACCAATCTGAAGAATATCTACTATCTGACTGGTTTCAGCGGGACAGAGGCGACAGTTTTCATTAGCAAGTCGCGTCGGATTTTCCTGACGGATGCGCGCTATACCCTGATTGCCAAGGGCGTGGTTGAGGGCTTTGACATTGTGGAAACGCGCGATGCGGTTGGTGAAATTGCTAAAATTATAGCGGACGACAAGCTGGAAAAAATTGGCTTTGATGACGAGATTTCCTATGCTTACTTCAAGATGCTGGAAAGTGTGTTTGCTGGTCATGAGCTGGTTCCAATGACTGGTTTTATTGAAAATCTGCGGATGATCAAGGATGAGCAAGAAATCGCAACCATTCGTAGGGCCTGCCAGATTTCTGACCAAGCCTTCCTAGATGTACTGGATTTTATCAAGCCCGGTGAGACGACTGAGCTAGCCGTTATGAACTTTTTAGATGCCCGTATGCGCCAGCTAGGTGCTTCAGGTGCCTCTTTTGATTTTATCATCGCTTCGGGCTACCGCTCTGCTATGCCACATGGCGTGGCTAGTGACAAGGTCATTCAAAAGGGTGAAACCCTGACCATGGACTTTGGTTGCTACTACAACCACTATGTCAGCGATATGACGCGGACAGTTCATGTGGGGCAGGTGACAGATGAAGAGCGGGAGATTTATGATATTGTCCTGCGCAGCAATCAAGCCCTCATAGATGCAGCCAAGGCTGGTCTCAGTCGAATTGATTTTGACAGGATTCCGCGCCAGATTATTAACGATGCAGGCTACGGTCCTTACTTCAGCCACGGGATTGGACATGGGATTGGTTTGGATATCCATGAAATTCCTTACTTTGGCAAGTCAGAAGAGCCAATCAAGGCTGGCATGGTCTTGACCGATGAGCCGGGTATTTATCTGGATGGAAAATACGGGGTGCGTATCGAGGATGATATCCTGATTACAGATAACGGTTGTGAATTGTTGACTCTAGCGCCGAAGGAATTAATTGTTATTTAAGAAAATTAAGATAAATCATTGACTTTTATATTTTAAAGGTTTATACTGATAGACGAAAACGGTAGGTGAGGCTACCATAGGGATACGGATGACTACCGCAAAGCAGTGGAGACACTACTCGTTGGTCAACAGTCCTGGTCGCGAAGGCCAAGACTAAGCTCATTACATCGCCCTATGGAGTTAAAGCTTGAACGAAAAAACAGATAGTTAGTTTTTTAATCCTGCCATTTTATGGTGGGATTTTCTACTGTTTTAGAACAAGGAAAGGAGACAAACGATGCAAATTGACGATCATCCAGAACCGCACATACACAGCCAATCGCTGATTTGTGTCGTTCTGCCCTTATAAAGTGATTGGTCTCTGTGTATGAAACACATCATTCATACAGATAGGAGAAACCAATGAAAACTACAAAAGAAAGATTAGCAACAGCTATTCAAACATCATTAAAAGATAGTCTCGCTTTTTATCATACAAGTCTAGATGGACTGGGCCAAGAACAAGTTGAAGAAAACCGTGATCTTTATGGAGAAAATACTATCACCAAGGGTCAAGAGGATTCAATCATTAAAAAGATTTACGAGTCTATCATCAATCCATTCACAATAATTTTGCTTGTGATTGCCTTCATTTCTCTCGTTACAAACGTCTGGCTTGCCAAACCTGGTCAAGAAGATCCAACGACATCTATCATTATCGTTGTCTTAATTTTGATTTCAGGAGGTATCCGTTTTGTCCAAGAGTTGCGAAGTGATAAGGCAACAACCAACCTTTCAAAATTGATTGTCAACACTGCAACGGTTATTCGGGAAGGTCAAGTGCAAGAATTACCGATTGATGATTTGGTGGTAGGAGATATTGTGAAATTAAGTGCAGGGGACATGATTCCTGCAGATGTCGTCTTATTTGAATCACGCGACTTTTTTATTCAACAGTCAGGTTTGACTGGAGAAAGTGATGCGGTCGAAAAAATTGCTTTAGAAAAAGTGCAACAACCCTCATTGGATAGTTTGCTAGAATCTGAATCCCTCGCTTTTATGGGAACAAATGTCATATCTGGTAGTGCAAAAGCGATGGTTTTGGCAGTTGGTGATCATACTATGATGGGAGCTATCGAACAGACTCTGAATACCTATGATGAACCAACTTCTTTTGAACGTGAAATGAACACCGTTTCATGGTTGCTCATTCGATTAATGCTGGTCATGGTTCCCATTGTATTTTTCACCAATGGTTTGACAGACGGTGACTGGTTGGAAGCAGGTGTCTTTGCACTTAGTGTTGGTGTGGGTCTTACACCAGAAATGTTGCCGATGATCATTACAGCTAGTCTAGCAAAAGGTTCTATCATCATGGCTAAAGAAAAGGTTGTGATTAAAAAACTCAATGCCATACAGGACTTAGGTGCCATCGATATCTTATGTACAGATAAAACAGGGACTTTAACTCAGGACGAGATTGTGTTGGAATATCCTTTGGATATCCATGGAGATTTGGACCTTACTGTCTTACGTAGAGCTTATCTAAATTCTTATTTCCAAACAGGTTTAAAGAATTTGATGGACCGAGCTATTATCAAACGGACAGAAAAAGAAGCGAAAGAACACAGCCTTCTACAAAATCTAGATCAAACATTTCAAAAAATTGATGAACTTCCCTTTGACTTTGAACGTAGACGGATGAGCGTCATTGTAAAAGATGATGAGGGGACTGTTAGTATGGTGACCAAGGGAGCCTTAGAAGAAATGCTCACGATTTCATCTCGTGTAGAGTATCATGGCGAAATAACTCCTTTGACGGATGCCATTCGTGCAGAAATCTTAGCAGAAGTCGGACAATTAAATAAACAAGGGCTACGTGTCTTAGGGATTGGCTATAAGACGGATATACAAGAAGGCTATAGTTATACAGTCAAAGATGAAAAGGATATGATCCTGACCGGTTATCTTGCCTTCTTGGATCCACCAAAACCTTCAGCGGCACCTGCAATCAAGGCTTTACTTGAACATGGTGTTAAAACTAAGATTTTAACTGGGGATAATGAAAAAGTAACGCAAGCCATCTGTGAGAAAGTTGGTTTGGACATTGAACACATCCTTTTAGGGGTAGATATCGACCAAATGTCAGATGAGCAGTTGGCAGAAGTGGTTGAAAGTGTAACAGTATTTGCTAAATTGTCTCCTGACCAAAAAGCTCGCATCATTCTACAGTTAAAAAGAAATGGTCATGGTGTTGGTTATATGGGAGATGGTATTAACGATGCTCCATCTATGAAGGTGGCAGATGTTGGCATTTCCGTTGATACTGCAGTAGATATTGCCAAAGAGACTGCTGATGTCATTTTGCTAGATAAGGATTTGATGGTGCTTGAAAAAGGGCTGGTTGAAGGACGAAAAGTCTATGCTAATATGACTAAGTACATTAAGATGACAGTTAGTTCAAACTTTGGGAATATATTCTCTCTTCTAGTTGCAAGTATCTTCTTGCCATTTCTACCAATGTCTCCTGTTCATCTAATTGTCCTAAACTTAGTTTACGATTTATCTTGTGTGGCCTTGCCGTTTGATAATGTGGATCAAGACTTCCTAAAACAACCCCATACATGGGAAGCAAAATCCATTACCCGATTTATGGTTTGGATGGGGCCTATCTCATCTATCTTTGATATTTTGACCTTTATCTTCCTTTACTTTATCATTGTTCCATTGATGACAGGACATGATTATGTTCATGGGTCTGAATCAGCCCTTCAGTTTATTATCTTTTTCCAAACAGGATGGTTCATCGAATCTATGTGGTCTCAAACAATGGTCATCCACATGCTTCGTACAGCAAAAGTTCCTTTTGTACAGAGCAGACCAGCCTGGCTTGTGATTTTGATGACTTTAGTTGCTGCCTTTTTTGTAACCAGTCTACCTTATGGACCGCTAGTACATATCCTTCGTTTAGCTCCATTGGGACTGCCTTACTTCTTGTTCTTAATCTGTATTATTTTCTTGTATATGTTTAGTGTCACAGTTATTAAGAAATTTTACATTAAGAAGTACAAGGGATGGCTATAGTTTGTGATTTGTCAAGAAAAAAGTACGAAAATCGCTAAAAAAGTTAAATTTTTTTAAAAATAGGTCCCAAGTCGGATGTTTTTTATGGTATAATAGACTAAACTGATAGTAACATGTAGCGAAAGGGGTAGGTACATGATCAAAATTTATACAGTCTCAAGTTGTACTAGCTGTAAAAAAGCGAAAACTTGGCTCAATGCCCACCAGTTAAGTTATAAAGAACAAAATCTTGGTAAAGAAGGAATTACGAGAGAAGAGTTATTAGACATTCTCACGAAAACCGATAATGGAATTGCCAGTATCGTTTCATCGAAAAACCGCTACGCTAAAGCTCTTGGAGTTGACATTGAAGATTTGAGTGTCAATGAAGTGCTCAACTTAATCATGGAAACACCACGGATCTTAAAGAGTCCGATTCTCGTTGACGAGAAGCGCCTACAAGTCGGCTATAAAGAAGATGATATCCGTGCCTTCTTGCCACGCTCTGTCCGTAATGTAGAAAATGCAGAAGCACGTCTACGTGCAGCTCTATAAAACATCAAGGCTGGGAGTGACTCCTGGCCTTGTTTGCTCTTTTTTCAAAAATCATGTGAGGAATTATGAAAAAGTTACTAATTGCTAGTTTTGCTCTCCTCTTTTTGCTTGCAGGATGTGGGCAAAAAAAGGAGGCGACCTCTCCTTCAATATCGGAGTCTGAACCTCTCCAATCCAACCTTCCTGTTTTGGATAATGCCGAAAAAAATACGGTGATTACCAAGACACTGCTGATGCCAAAGTCGGAAAATGGGACGCAACAGACTCAAACGATTACTTATAAAGGCAATCAGTTTTTAACCTTAACCATTCAGCAAAAACGACCTGTTGGGGATGAACTCAAGACCTTTATCTCTGAAAATGGCCTAGAGGAGACGCAAAAAGCGCTTCAAGAAGCAGAAGAAAAGGATGATACTATCCAAGAGGCGCGCAAACTGGCAGGATTTACACTGGAAACCAAGCTACTCAGCGAGACAGAAATCCAGACCACAACAACTTATGATTTTCAAGTTTTGGATATCAAAAAGGCATCTCAGCTAGAATATTTAAAAAATATCGGTCTTGAAAATCTCTTAAAAAACGAACCTAGCCAATATATTGCAGATAGAGTGGCAAATGGGGCGACAGAACAATAGAAAATCCAAATAAATAGACTGACTTATTTGTAGAACGTCAGGGAATGTGCTATAATAGTACTATTCTAAGGAAAGAGGGTGTTAGAATGGGATTTACTGAAGAAACTGTACGGTTTAAATTGGATGATTCCAATAAGAAAGAAATTAGCGAAACGTTGACAGACGTCTATGCTTCGTTGAATGACAAGGGCTACAATCCGATTAACCAGATCGTCGGTTATGTATTGAGTGGAGACCCTGCCTACGTTCCTCGTTACAACAATGCACGAAATCAAATCCGTAAGTATGAGCGTGATGAGATTGTTGAAGAACTGGTACGCTACTACCTTAAAGGACAAGGAGTCGATCTATAATCTATGAGAATTATGGGATTGGACGTTGGTTCAAAAACAGTAGGGGTGGCGATTAGTGATCCACTAGGCTTCACCGCTCAGGGACTTGAAATCATCCAGATCAATGAGGATCAGGGCCAGTTTGGTTTTGACCGTATCAAGGAATTGGTTGACAGCTATAAGGTGGAACGCTTTGTAGTAGGTTTGCCAAAGAACATGAACAATACCAGCGGTCCGCGAGTAGAAGCCAGTCAAGCCTATGGTGCCAAGCTAGAAGAACTCTTTGGTTTGCCAGTAGACTATCAGGATGAGCGTTTGACAACGGTCGCTGCGGAACGTATGTTGATTGAACAAGCAGATATCAGCCGTAACAAACGCAAGAAAGTTATTGATAAGTTGGCTGCTCAGCTGATTTTGCAAAATTATTTAGATAGAAAATTTTAAGACAGAGGAGAAACTATGTCACACGATCACAACCATGACCACGAAGAACGTGAATTGATTACACTAGTAGATGAGCAAGGAAATGAAACCTTGTTTGAAATTCTTTTGACCATTGATGGGAAAGAAGAATTTGGTAAAAACTATGTTCTGCTAGTGCCAGTTAACGCAGAAGAAGATGAAAATGGTGAAGTTGAAATCCAAGCTTACTCATTCATCGAAAATGAAGACGGAACAGAAGGCGAATTGCAACCAATCCCAGAAGACTCAGAAGATGAATGGAACATGATTGAAGAAGTCTTCAACAGCTTTATGGAGGAGTAAAAACATCCAGTGGATGTTTTTAGCCCAACTCCCAGAAATTGGAGAGAGTTGGAACATCTAGGGGACGTTTTTAGCCTACGTTGAAATTCATAGTAGCTAGTGATTAGCTAACCAGGTAAGAGGTCGGGATTTTAGTCCCGACCTCGCTTTTTATTTGTAATCATACTTTGATGCGGTAGTTGATTGGACTTTTGTTAAGGAGACATGTATGTTTGAAGTAGAAGAATGGCTGCATAGTCGGATTGGTTTAAACTTTAGATCTGGTCTTGGACGAATGCAGCGAGCAGTGGATTTGCTGGGGAATCCAGAGAGGACTTATCCTATTATCCACGTAACAGGGACTAACGGTAAAGGGTCAACTATTGCCTTCATGAGGGAGTTGTTTGTTACTCATGGTAAAAAAGTTGGTACTTTTACCTCTCCTCATATCATCAGTATCCATGATCGAATCTGTATCAATGGGCAACCAATCGCTGATGAAGACTTTGTCCGTATAGCTAACCAAGTCAAGGAGATGGAAAAAACTCTCTTAGAAACACATGATCAATTGTCTTTCTTTGAGTTGTTGACCCTGATTGCTTTGCTTTACTTTAAAGAGCAGGGAGTGGATCTAGTCCTGCTAGAGGTGGGAATTGGTGGTTTGCTTGACACGACTAATGTCGTAACAGGCGAGATTGCAGTTATTACTTCGATTGGTCTAGATCATCAGGAGACCTTGGGCGATAGTCTGGAGGAAATAGCCGAGCAGAAAGCCGGTATTTTCAAGGCTGGAAAGAAGGCGGTCATTGCTAAGCTCGCTCCAGAAGCTGAGCTCGTCTGTCAAAAAAGAGCAAGAGAGTTAGATGTTGAACTTTATCAAGCTGGGCGAGACTTCACTTTGAAAGCTGGGAATTTTTCAAGTAAACTAGCAAGCTTTTCCCAGCTTGAAATCGGGTTGGAAGGTGCTTATCAGCAAGAAAATGCTTCCTTGGCTTTACAAACTTTTCTTCTGTTTATGACGTCAAGAGAGGAAAAAGTCGAAGAAGAGCTTGTCAGACAGGCTTTGAAGGAGACACACTGGGCGGGTCGATTAGAACGGATTCGCCCGCAGATTTACTTAGATGGGGCTCACAATCTTCCAGCTTTAACTCGTTTGGTCGAGTTTATCCAGGGGGAAATCCAGCAAGGATACCAGGTTCATGTCCTTTTTGGCGCTCTTAAACGCAAGGATTACCAAGGGATGTTAGCCTATCTAACAGAGCAGTTGCCTCAGGTGGAACTTAAGGTAACAGGCTTTGACTACCAAGGATCTCTAGAAGAAAGCGATGTTTCTGGTTATAAACTGGTTGACTCTTATCGCGATTTTATCAGCGAATTTGAAGAAAATGCCAACAATCAGGACTTGCTTTTTGTGACGGGCTCTCTCTATTTTATCTCGGAAGTACGAGCGGGTTTGGTGGGAGATCATGAGATTAGTTGACCTTCTAGACTTAAGTTGCTATACTGGGGATAGGAAAACTCGCAAACGATTTCAGAAATACATTAGCACAAAAGAAAGGAAGTCGCTATGAAAACGAAAGCATTCACACTTTCTATTGCTTCTTTAGCAATTCTTAGTCTTTTAGCAGCTTGTGGACCTAAGGAACAAGCGTCTACCCAGCCATCTGCTCAACAATCATCTACTAGTGCTGCTACCAGTGCTAGTCAACCACAGGCGTCCTCAAGCCAGGACACTACTGCGGCAGCTCAACCGACTAATATTGATGCTACCTATACTGGAAAAGACGAGAACGACCAGATCACTCTTGTTGTAACAGGCAAAACTGGTACATGGACTGAGGTCGAACCAGATGGAGATAAGGAAATCAAGCAAGTCACCTTTGAGCCAGAAAATCAACGTGTCATTATCGGAGATGATATTAAAATTTATGCGGTTAATGGTAATCAAATGATTATCGATGATATGGACCGAGAGGCATCTGACCGAGTAGTCTTAACGAAGCAATAATGATTAAGTAAAAGTTCCAATGAGACGAAAGCTATCTTTTTGGAGCTTTTTTTCTTGAAAAAATGGCTGGCGGTTCTTTACTAACTTTTTATTTAAAACGCTTACAAACATTTGTAAAACTTCTTATAAGGTCGTATACTTATAGTGAATAATCAAATAGCGCAGAGGCGCAGGAGGAAATGCATATGGCTACATTTTACGTTCCATCAGTTAACCTTATTGGTAAAGGTGTTGTAAATGAAGTAGGTCCGTATATCAAGGAACTGGGGTATAAGAAGGCTCTTTTGGTGACAGACAAGTTCATCGAGGGAAGTGATATTTTACCTAAGGTTCTAAAACCACTAGATGCTGAAGGGATCGAATATGTCATCTTTAGCGATGTGGAGCCAAATCCGACTTGCAAGAATGTCACAGACGGAGTGGCTGCCCTGAAAGAGCATGGATGCGACTTCATCATCAGTCTTGGAGGAGGATCTCCTCAGGATGCGGCTAGTTGTATCTCTATCATCGCTACAAATGGTGGAAAACCACAGGACTACGAAGGTCTCCACAAGTCTGCTAAAAAAGGCTTGCCAGTGGTTGCGATCAATACAACAGCTGGAACTTCTGCAGAAATTACCATTAACTATGTTATTACTGACGAAGAACGCAAGGTCAAGATGGTAATGGTTGATAAGAACAGCCTCGCCCTCATCTCTGTCAATGATCCAGAACTCATGCTTTCAAAACCGAAAGGATTGACAGCGGCGACAGGTATGGATGCTCTTACTCACGCTGTCGAGGCTTTAGTAACACCAGGTGCTTATAATGTGACCAAGAAACTCTCTATCGGAGCGATTGAACTCATCAAGGAGTACCTCCCTCGTGCTGTGGCTAATGGACAAGATATTGAAGCGCGTGAGGGGATGGTCAATGCCATCTTCCTCGGTGGTATGAGCTTTAACAATGCTGGTCTAGGCTATGTTCACTCCATGGCTCATCAACTCGGTGCGGTGTATAACTTGCCACATGGTGTCTGCTGTGCCATGCTTCTCCCAGTTGTAGAGCGTGAAAATGCCAAACGTGTACCAGAAGCTTTCCGCAATGTAGCCAAGGCCTTGGGACTCCATGTGGAAGGGAAAACAGACCAAGAATGTGCTGACTATGCTATTGCTGAAATTGAAAAACTGTCTGAAACGGTTGGTATTCCGAAGAAACTTACTGAACTTGGTATCCAAGAAAAAGACGTTGACTTTGACTACCTTTCTAAGAATGCTTTGATCGATGCATGTGCACCTGGAAATCCATTTATGCCAACTTTAGAAGAAACCATTGCTCTCTACAAAGAACTCTTCTAAATATCAAGTAGAGTGGAAGGGACTTATTCTTCAAAATATAAATAATATTGGAAAGAACTATCATTTTGGTAGTTCTTTTTTTAAAAATTTGCTATCCTAGACATATGAGAAAAATCAAAATTGATGTGGTTGTAGTTCCCTTGAGTGGACATCTCTTCCCAACTCTTAATTTACTTGCACCTTTGTTGAAGGATCCCTTGTATGAGATTCGATTATTTACAGGACCGCAACGAAAAAATGTAGCAGAGGAGATGGGATTCCGGGTGATTCCCATTTTAGAAAATTGTGTAGATGAGTTTGAGCGTGTAGCCAACAATGAAGGGCAGTTAAATCTTATTTCTGCTTATCGACAGTTGTCAGCTAGTCTTGATTTGATCAATGTGGTTTCAGATCAATTAATGCAAGAGTGGCAGGAAAATCGACCTGATATTGTGATTGCGGATTTTATAACCCTCTCTGGAGGACTTGTAGCGGAACAGTTGAATATTCCCTGGATTACTACGATGGCGACACAGTTTGCCATTGAAACGACAGATGGACCGCCTTGTTTCTTTGGAGGAATGGGTAGTCCAAAAACATCTTTCCAATCTGCTCAGCAATGGCTAGGAAGAAAAGGGACTCGTTTAGGGAAGCGAATCGTAAGCTTTTTATTGAGAGAACGATTGAAACGTTACGATTTTAAGCTCTACAATCAGAAAGGTCAGGAAACCATCTATTCACCCTATTCCATCTTGGGGATTGGGATGAAAGAGTTGGAGCTGAAAAGTGGTTTTCCAGAGCACTACCTTTGGGTGGGACCTTTTGGCTCTTCGATTGAGAGGGCAGAAAATTATCCCCTCGATTTGTCTCCTTATGCAGGTTATAAGAAGGTCCTTGTCTCCTGTGGCACTCAGCTAGCATGGGCTAAAGACAATCTCCTCTATCAGACACAACAATTGGCAGAAGCACATCCGGACTGTCACTTCTTTGTGACTCTGGGGTTTGGCGGACAAGACTTCCAATGTGAAGAGCTCATGGACAATGTTTCTGTGGTATCCTATCTTCCCTATAAGGAGTACATTCCTCAGATGGATTATGTGATTCATCATGGTGGTGCAGGTATTTTTTACCAGTGTATCATCTATGGTAAGCCTGCCTTGATTCTCCCCCATGACTATGATCAGTATGACTATGCAGTTCGTGGATTAGAGGCAGGGATTGCCTTGACTGCTAAACGAGAGGATACGGAAGAGATTGGACGCGCCTTTGATGAGTTGTTGGCTAGAGATGACTGGGCAGACTTGAACAAACTTAGTCGTGCAGCTCAAATCTATCAGCCAACAGAGATTCTGAAGAGCGAAATACATCGGCTCTTAGGGGACAAGGAGAGGTAAAAAATGGAGAAAGTATTGGTAACAGGTGCTACGGGCTTTCTAGGCAAGTATGTTGTTGAAGAGCTCAGTCAGCAGGGCTATCAGGTACGCGCTTTTGGACGCAATAGCAAGGTGGGTCAGTCTTTAGAAAACTCCTCTGTGGCATTTTTTCAGGGAGATTTGACCAAGCAAGAGGACTTGGCTCGGGCTTGTCAGGGGATGGACATGGTTGTGCATGCGGCTGCTCTTTCTACCGTTTGGGAACCTTGGGAGGATTTCTACCAGACAAATGTCTTGGGGACCAAGTATGTTCTGGATGCTTGCCGAGAGGCTGGTATTCAGCGTTTGGTTTATGTGTCCTCGCCTAGCATCTATGCTGCTCCTCGAGATCAGCTAGCTATCAAAGAAAGTGCTGCGCCTCAGGAAAATAATCTGAACAACTACATTCGTAGTAAGCTGGCTTCGGAGAAGCTGTTTAAGGATTATCCCGATGTTTCGAGTATTATTTTACGACCTCGTGGGCTTTTTGGGATTGGGGATACCAGTATTTTGCCCCGAGTTCTCAAACTCAGTCAGAAGATTGGCATTCCCTTGATAGGGGAGGGTCGTCAGCTCATGGATATGACCTGTGTGGAAAATGTTGCTTTGGCCATTCGCTTGGCACTAGAGACCCCTCAAGCTAGTGGCGAAGTTTATAATATTACCAATGGGGAACCAAGAGCCTTTAAGGATTTGATAGAAGAAACCTTGAGAGGGTTGGGCTATCCAATAACATACAGAAAAGTGCCAGCTACTCTTCTTTCAGTTATTGCTACTAGTTTAGAGTTTCTGTATAAGGTCTTGAAACTCAAAGGTGAACCGCCTCTGACACGCTATACCTATTATCTGCTCCGTTATAGTCAGACGCTGGACATCAGCAAGGCGGAGCGAGACTTGGGTTATTGCCCTCGAATCAGTATTTCGGAAGGGATTGACCAGTATGTCAAAGATTATCGAAAGCATTGATTATTTCCCAGCAGGCTACTGTACCAGCTACACAGGTTTGCTATTTAAGGGAGTCAAGAATCAAAAGATGACCTTTCCAGCAGGTGTTTTTCTTATCAAACACAGGGACAAGGGCTATCTCCTCTATGACACAGGCTATCATTACGATATTAAGACCCATCTTCGCTATGGTTTCTATCGGCTAGGAACGCCCGTTCAAATGACGGAGAAGGACCAGATTTCACGTTTGCTGGAAGCGAAGGGAATCAAACCAGAAGAAATTAACTATGTTCTTCTATCACACCTACATCCAGATCATCTGGGAGGAGCTAGTTTCTTTCCTCATGCAACCTTTATCTTGACAAAAGAAGTATATGAAGTCTACCAAAAACCCAAGTTGAAAGACTTGATTTTCAAGGAGTTTTTACCAGCTTCTTTTGAGAAAAATCTAACCATTATCAGAGCTGACCAGCAAGTTTCAACTTTTCCCTATCGTCCGATTTGTGATCTTTTCGGAGATGGCAGTATCCTAGTAGCCTCTGTTGATGGGCATGCTAGGGGGCAAGCTTGTCTGTACCTTCCAGATTTTAATCTCCTCATTGCAGCAGACCTCTGTTGGGGAATTGATCTCTTGCCTTACACCAAGCAGATGCACCTGCTTCCTTCCCTGGTGCAGGATAATAAGACCGACTATATCAGGGGGACAGAGTTTCTGGAGGAAGTCTTAAAAGCCGGTATTGAGGTAGTTGTTAGCCATGATCCTGTAGAAAGGATAGAGTCAATCTTACATGAAAAAAATAACCTTTCTTAAAACCTTTATCCAAACTCGTTGGCTTCATCATTTCAAATCTCGAGAAGCTGTAGAAAACTATCAGAAAAAGCAATTAGCCAACTATATGGACTTTTTAAAGCGAGAGTCTCCCTACTTTAAAAATGGGGTTCCTAGCAACTTTGACCATATGGACAAGGCTTTTATGATGGAACATTTTAATGAGCTCAACACCCAAGGAGTGGATAGAGATGAAGCCTTATCCTTGGCTATTGAAAGCGAGAAGACCCGTGATTTCACTGAACTTAAAGGGGAAGTGGCCGTCGGTCTATCTTCAGGGACATCTGGACATCGGGGGCTCTTTATCACAACAGAGAAAGAGCGCAGTATGTGGGCTGCGGCTATCTTAGCCAAGATGTTGCCCAAGGGCCAGCTGTTTTGCCACCGCATCGCCTTTTTCCTGAGAGCCGATAATGAACTCTATCAGACCATCAATACAGCGCTCATTCGTCTAGAGTACTTTGATATTTTTAAAAATACGGATGACCATATCGGCCGTCTCAATAGCTACCAACCGACCATAGTGGTGGCGCCTGCCTCTATGCTGCTCGAGTTGAGCAAACGACTAAAGGCTGGAGAGTTAGCCATTCATCCACAAAAAATCGTTTCGGTGGCAGAAATTTTGGAAGATAAGGATAGGGAACGCATCGCAGAAGCCTTTTCTCTATCCATTATTGACCAGGTTTATCAGGCAACTGAAGGTTTTCTAGCATGTACTTGCTCAGCTGGCAATCTGCATCTCAACGAAGACATTATCTATGTGGAAAAGCAGTATCTGGATGATCGCCGTTTTTATCCAATCATTACGGACTTTAAACGAAGCAGTCAGCCTGTTTATCGCTACCAGCTCAATGATATCTTGGTTGAAAATCCGGAGCCCTGTCCATGTGGCTCCTGCTATACACGGATTGACAAGGTCGAAGGACGCTCTGACGACATCTTCTATTTCGATGGACTGGATGGGGGTCAAGTGACCATCTATCCTGACTTTATCAGACGGTGCATACTCTTTGTGGAGAATGTAGGGGATTACCAAGTCAAGCAACATTCTGAGAAGTTAGTGGAAGTTTGCCTAAGCCAACGAGATGAGGCAGTGGAAGCATCTATTCTAGCCCAGTTTCAACTCCTGGCCCAGCAAAAGCAGTTTGCGGTTCCTCAAATCCAATTTTCAGATTATCACTGGGATACTAGCCGTAAACTCAAACGAATCCAACGTTTATGAAAGGATAATAAACAATGACAGAAGTAAAAAGACATGTAGAAATCGCTGGTTATGGTGTTTGCCTTCCCAAGCATACCGTCCAATTCAAAGACCAGACTCGTTATCGTGTAGTTGAAAATGAAGAAACGCAACTTGACTTGGCAGAAGGAGCTATCCAGCGTGCACTTGAAAAGGCAAATTTGAAGATTGAAGATATCGATTGCCTTGTATCAGCTAGTGCAGTTGGAGTTCAGCCTATTCCTTGTACGGCTGCCTTGATTCATGAGCGCGTGGCAAAAGGACTCTCTATTCCAGCTATGGATATCAATACGACCTGTACCAGCTTTATTTCTGCCCTATCGACCATGTCCCACTTGATTGAGGCGGGTGAATACAATCGTGTCTTGATTGTATCCAGTGAGGTTGGAAGTTTAGGGCTCAATCCCAAGCAAAAAGAAAGTTTTGAACTCTTTAGTGATGGGGCGGCAGCCTTTATTTTCCAAAAAAGCCATCAGGAAAAAGGGGTCATTGCTAGTCTCCAACGTACTTGGTCAGAAGGAGCTCACGATACGGAAATTTGTGGAGGTCTGACTTCTTTTCAACCAAAAGAGTACTCTGAAGCGACTAAGACCAACTATATGTTTGATATGAAGGGAAAGAAAATCCTCCTCTTGTCAGCTCGTAAAATCCCAGTCATGTTTGAAGAGTTTCAAGAAAAGACCCAGCTAGCCTTGGCAGACGTGGACTATATCATTCCTCACCAAGCAAGTCGTGCTCTTCCTTTGGTTATGGAAAAGCTAGGTGTGGCTGAGAATCAATACCTCAATCTCGTCACGGACTATGGAAATATGGTGTCAGTCTCTGTGCCATTTGGCTTGGCCTATTCATTGGACCATGGATTGGTTAAAGAAGGAGATACCGTCTACCTTATGGGAACTGCAGCAGGTATGACAGTCAATATGTTGGCTCTCAAACTGTAATACACATCTGAAAATGGAAGGGCAAGAGTAAAAGGTTGCTATCTACCCCTGAACTGAGGTATACTAGTAGAAAGATTAGTTTATTAAGCAGTTAAGGAGAATGTTAGAAAAGGAAGGGGATGTATGACAGCTAGAAAAATGCAGCTACTCATGTCCAAGTATGGTTTTAGTATTACTATCATGTTGGCAGAGTTGTTTATCATCTTTGGTTTATTTCTCTATCTAGGGCAGATGGCTCCGATTCTCTGGATTATCCTTGTCATTTTAGTAAGCTTAGCGACCATTGTATCGATTGTTAATCGATCTATGAATCCTGAGAGTAAGGTAACATGGTTGTTAGTAGCCTTTGTGCCAGTTTTTGGCCCTTTGCTCTATATCATGTTTGGAGAGCGCCGTTTATCTAAAAAAGAATTGAAGCAGCTAAAGCAGCTCCAATCAATGGTTTACCGAGAGGACAATAGCAGGGCTCTCCGTTTGGAGTTAAAAGAACAAGACAAGTCGGCTTACGGGGTTATCAAATCTCTCCTCAGTATGGACACGAATGCTGATGTCTATGATCGAACGGATACACAATTTTTTGCATCTGGGGAAAGTATGTGGCATCAGATGCTAGAGGATCTCAAGAAAGCTGAGAAGTTTATCTTTCTCGAATACTATATCATCGAAGAAGGTTTGATGTGGAATAGTATTTTGGAGATTTTGGAAGAAAAGGCAGCTCAAGGAGTAGAAGTTAAGCTTCTTTATGACGATATTGGATGCATGGCAACCTTACCTGGGGATTATACCATCCAGCTTCGTAGCCGAGGGATTGAAGCCCATAAATTTAACAAGGTGATTCCACGCTTGACCGTTGCCTATAACAACCGTGACCACCGTAAAATCATGGTTATTGATGGTCAAATTGCCTATACAGGTGGTGTCAATCTGGCAGATGAGTATATCAACCATATCGAACGCTTTGGTTATTGGAAAGATAGCGGTATTCGCCTAGATGGATCAGCGGTCAAGGCCTTTACTAGACTCTTTTTATCAACCTGGTATATCAACCGTGGAGAAATTAGCGACTTTGACCAATACCATCTCGAAAATCAACCAAAAGATGGGATGGGGCTCTGTATTCCCTACAGTAGCGGTCCCAAACCCATATACCGAGCCCAGGTTGGAAAAACGGTCTATCAAAATCTTATCAATCAAGCTACAGATTACGTCTACATCACGACTCCCTATCTGATCGCCGACTACGATCTAACTGAAAGTATCAAAAATGCAGCTCTGAGAGGGGTAGATGTGCGAATTGTGACGCCGTGTATCCCAGATAAGAAGGTTATTCAGTTAGTTACTCGAGGAGCCTACCCAGACTTGCTATCTGCGGGGGTTCGTATTTATGAGTATAGCCCGGGATTCCTTCATAGCAAGCAAATGCTTGTTGATGGAGAGGCGGCTACTGTGGGAACCATCAATTTTGACTATCGGAGTTTGCTTCACCACTATGAAAATGCCGTCTTGCTTTATAGAACGCAGTCCATCATCGATATTGAAAGGGACTTTGAAGAGATTTTTAAAGTTTCTCAAGAAATTTATCCCCACACCATCAAAACAAGCTGGTATCAAAGCCTGATCAAGGAAATTGTCCAGTTGTTTGCACCTATGCTCTAACTATCCATCAAGATCTAGCCCAAGGCTGGATCTTTTTTGTCTTCTTACGAATAGATAGGTAAAGGAGAAAAACATGCTTAATCTAGAAGATGACGATTTCATTAGAGAGTATAGAGACTGTCGATTCCACCGTTTTCGTGAAATCGAACGCTTTGCGATATTGGATAAGAAATTCAGCAAATATCAATCCCAAGCTGACATTCCTGTAAGATTTTGATATACTAAAACAGATAAACTTAGAGGAGAAATTGAATGAATGTATATGGGAAAATAGATGAGAAACAAGAAGAATCTCATTACCAAGACTGGTCCGTTCCAGAAAAGCGAGAAGGAGCTCCGATTCCCTTTTTTAGTATCATGCTTTGGAGTTTAGTGGCCACAGCCATTTCGGTTGTCCTGCCTTTTGTTTTTGGTTTAGTCAGTCCGCAACAAACTCAGGATCTCTATACCAGGTGGGCTTTACATCAAAATGGTCAAATGTATACAGATTACTTTGGAACGAATGGATTGCTCTATTACTTGCTAACCTATCTTTCTCTAGGAAGTGTTCTGCTTGCTTTGGTTGAGTGGTTGGCCTTGTTTGGAGCAGGTGTTTTTCTTTTTAAATCTGCAGATGCTCTTACTAGTCAAGCAGAAGAAGCCAAGAAGCTGGTATTTGTATTCTATTTGTTAGTGGCAGGACTCGCTTTTGGTGGTGGCTATGCTCTCTTGCTAGCCTTGCCTTTCCTATTTTATTCATTGAGCATTGTTACGAACTATTTGGCTTATCCAAATGACGACAAAGGATTTGTAAGAGTAGGGATGAGCCTTGCTCTCGCTTTCTTCCTTGCACCGCTTCCTACAACCTTGTTTGCGGCTGTACTGGCTCTGGGTATCATTGGCTTTAATCTAGGCAAAGGCCGCTTTGTTCACGGATTATATCAGTTCTTTGCGTCAGCCTTAGGATTCTCACTCTTATTCTATCCTTTAGGCTACTATACAGTGTGGACAGGTAGTTTTG
Source organism: Streptococcus sp. A69 (assembly GCF_058556195.1). Classification (NCBI taxonomy): domain Bacteria; kingdom Bacillati; phylum Bacillota; class Bacilli; order Lactobacillales; family Streptococcaceae; genus Streptococcus; species Streptococcus sp. A69. The sequence goes on from NZ_JBZUJU010000002.1 coordinate 160,223, forward strand.
GGGATGCCATTAGCCAGACCTTATATCCAGTAAATACTCTTAGCCTTTTCTCAAATTCGCATTTACTTGAAAATGCAGCCTTCTACGGCTTACTTGCCATTGGGCTAGGTTCCCTTAGTTTGCTCTTTACTGGCTTATTCCAGTCAAAACCAGCCAAGCAATATGCCTTATCGATTGCTGCTAGCTTGGGATTGTTGGTTTCTTTGGGAATCTTGATTCTCTCCAAAGAACCTATCCACGGTACTCGTCTTGTGGTGCTAATTCCTTTCTTGGTCTTGCTCCTTCTGACAGGAATCAAGGAAGATGTTTCTGAGGGAGGGAGTCGTCGTAGAAGAAGACGTGAGAAACAAACTTCTTTCCTTAAAGGAAATTTCTATCTACCACTGATTGCCCTTGCCTACCTCATTGTTCTTCCTATTGTGAGTCGCTACCTTTCGCACCCAGCGACTTATCAGGAGAGAGAACGTCTTGCCAGCGTGGTCAAACAACAAACGAGTTCTGAGGATCGTGTCTATGCTTGGGATGATCGTCCAGATTTCTACCGTACAAGTGAACGCTTGGCGCCGACTTCTCTATCAACTCCAACACTTTATACTGCAAGCGATGAAAATAAAACCAAACTGATGAATGACCTGAAAGAGAATCAACCGAAGATGATTGTGGTCAATCAAAAAGTTGCCTTGTGGTCAGATGTAGAGAGCTGGCTCAGTGAAAACTATGAGCTTGTTCAGACAGATACTAGCGAGTTTAAGCTTTATAAATTCAAATAACAAAAATCAATATCTTGTGGAATTTTAAAAATTTTAGTATTTTTAACACAAGATATTGATTTTTATTTTTAGAGTGGTATAATACTGAATATAAACTATTTAACAATATTTTAGAAAAGAGCATGGATATGATTGTATTAGAAGAAAAGCTTGCAACCGTTCCCACCTTGTTCGTTGAAAAACGAGATGGTAGACGTGTAGTATTTGATGTAGACAAGATTGACAAGGCTCTCCACAAGGCGGCAGAAAAAGTTATGGACGTTACGCCTCTAGTAGAAAAACGCCTAAATGGTCTAGTTGAAAGAATCGTTACCGAAATTCACAGTCGTTTCCCTAAAGGTGTGAAGATTTATGAGATTCAGAATATCGTAGAACATGAACTTCTTGAAGCCAAAGAATATGCCTTGGCTGAAGAGTATATCACCTATCGGACACAGAGGGATTTTGAGCGCTCAAAAGCGACAGATATCAACTTTAGCATTCATAAACTTCTCAATAAAGATCAAGCGGTTGTCAATGAAAATGCCAATAAAGACAGCGATGTCTTTAATACTCAACGTGATTTGACAGCAGGGATTGTGGGGAAATCAATCGGATTGCAAATGCTTCCTAAGCACGTAGCCAATGCTCACCAGAAAGGGGATATCCACTATCATGACTTGGACTACAGCCCCTACACTCCGATGACTAACTGCTGTTTGATTGATTTTAAAGGGATGTTGGAAAATGGTTTTAAGATTGGGAATGCAGAGGTAGAGAGTCCCAAGTCTATCCAGACTGCGACAGCTCAGATTTCACAAATCATCGCCAACGTTGCTTCTAGCCAATACGGGGGCTGTTCAGCTGACCGTATTGATGAAGTCTTGGCACCTTATGCAGAGAAGAATTACCAAAAGCACCTCAAAGATGCGGAAGAATGGGTCTTGCCTGAAAAACGGGATGATTATGCTTGGAAGAAAACCCAAAAAGATATCTATGATGCCATGCAATCTCTTGAGTATGAAATCAACACCCTCTTCACTTCAAATGGACAAACACCTTTTACTTCACTAGGTTTTGGTCTAGGAACTAGTCGTTTTGAACGGGAAATTCAAAAAGCTATCTTGACCATTCGTATCAAGGGTCTTGGCTCAGAACACCGCACAGCCATCTTCCCTAAACTCATCTTTACGCTTAAAAGAGGCCTTAACTTGGAAGAAGGGACTCCAAACTATGACATCAAACAGTTGGCCCTCGAGTGTGCAACCAAACGGATGTACCCGGATGTCTTATCCTATGATAAGATTATCGAGTTGACTGGTTCTTTCAAGGTACCTATGGGCTGCCGTTCTTTCCTCCAAGGCTGGAAAGATGAAAATGGTGTTGAGGTCAATTCTGGTCGGATGAATCTAGGTGTTGTGACGGTCAACCTTCCTCGCATTGCTCTTGAGTCTGAGGGCGACATGAATAAGTTCTGGGAAATCTTCAACGAGCGGATGAATATCGCAGAAGATGCTCTAGTTTACCGTGTTGAACGGACCAAGGAAGCAATGCCAGCAAACGCCCCTATTCTCTATCAGTACGGGGCCTTCGGACGCCGTCTTGGAAAAGACGAGAGCGTTGATCAGCTCTTTAAGAATCGTCGTGCGACAGTTTCGCTGGGCTACATTGGTTTGTACGAGGTAGCGACAGTCTTCTTTGGCAATAGCTGGGAAAGCAATCCAGAAGCCAAGGAATTCACGCTGGATATCATTCGCGATATGAAACGTCGGGTAGAAGAGTGGTCTGACCAATATGGCTATCATTTCTCTATCTACTCAACACCGTCTGAAAGCTTGACAGATCGCTTCTGTCGCTTGGATACAGAAAAGTTCGGTTCTATTCCTGATATTACAGACAAGGAATACTACACCAACTCGTTCCACTACGATGTTCGTAAAAATCCAACACCGTTTGAAAAATTGGACTTTGAGAAGGCTTATCCAGAAGCAGGTGCAACAGGTGGTTTCATCCACTACTGTGAGTATCCAGTTCTCCAACAAAATCCAAAAGCCTTGGAAGCTGTCTGGGACTACGCCTATGATCGTGTAGGGTATCTAGGGACCAATACTCCGATTGACCATTGTTACAAGTGTGACTTTGAAGGGGATTTTGAACCAACTGAAAGAGGATTTGCTTGTCCGAACTGTGGCAATAGTGACCCTAAAACAGTAGACGTTGTCAAACGGACGTGTGGTTATCTGGGCAATCCTCAGGCTCGTCCGATGGTCAACGGGCGCCATAAGGAAATCGCTGCGCGTGTGAAACATATGAATGGTTCAACCATTAAGACACCTGGACATAAAGTAACAAACTAGAAAGAGACGGAATGGGGAAATACCAATTGGATGATAAGGGACGCGCTCAAGTGACTCGTTATCATGAAAAACATTCTAAAGGTGGGACGGGCAAAAAAGAACGCTTGCTCAATCTTAGAGAACAGTTTTTAAACAAGAACAAGAAAAAAGAAAAGTGAGAGTCCGCTCTCGCTTTTCTCTTAATTGGAGGTGAAAATGATACTACGCAGGCCAACATTGGCAGATAAAGAAACAGTTTTAGAGATGATGGCAGAGTTTGAACAGACTCAATCAGCCCACGATGGTGGGTTTTGGAACGCCAACAATTTTGTTTATGAAGAGTGGCTAGAAGATAATCTTCAAGCGGAAGCGGGACTCAATATTCCTGAAAACTGGGTTCCTGCTATCCAGCTGGTTAGTTTTGACGTAGCAGGCCAGGCTCTTGGCTTTCTCAACCTTCGTCTCCGATTAAATGACTACTTACTAGAAAATGGGGGCCATATTGGCTACTCCATTCGTCCATCTGAAAGAGGCAAAGGTTATGCGAAAGAATCACTCAGACAAGGCCTGCAAGTTGCCAAGGAAAAGAACATCAAAAAAGCGCTTGTGACCTGTAGTGCGGAAAACCCAGCTAGTAGAGCGGTGATTGTGGCAAATGATGGGGCGTTTGAGGGTGTTCGCAATGGCGTAGAACGTTACTGGATAGATTTGGAGTAGAAGGATGACATGGAATACACCAAAACCAGGTGAATGGAAAAGTGAGGAACTTAGTAAAGGGCGAATCATTGACTACAAGGCCTTTAACTTTGTGGATGGAGAAGGCGTGCGCAACTCCCTCTATGTCGCAGGCTGTATGTTCCACTGCGAGGGGTGCTATAATGTTGCGACTTGGTCTTTCAACGCAGGCATTCCCTATACGCCAGAGTTAGAAGAACAGATCATGGAAGACCTTGCCCAGCCCTATGTTCAAGGCTTGACCTTGCTAGGAGGAGAGCCCTTTCTTAATACGGGCATTCTCTTACCACTCGTTAAACGCATTCGAAAGGAATTGCCAGACAAAGACATCTGGTCATGGACCGGCTACACTTGGGAGGAAATGATGCTGGAGACTCCAGATAAACTGGAACTCTTATCATTGATTGACATCCTTGTCGATGGACGGTATGACAAAAGCAAGCGCAATCTTATGCTCCAGTTTCGAGGGTCTTCTAATCAACGAATTATCGATGTGCAAAAATCCCTCAAAAGTGGTCAAGTAGTGATTTGGGACAAGCTCAATGACGGAAAAGAAAGCTATGAACAGGTGAAGAGAGAATGAAGAAAAAAGACTTAATAGACCAACTGGTCTCAGAGATCGAAACTGGAAAAGTCAAAACACTGGGGATCTACGGTCACGGAGCGTCAGGTAAGTCTACCTTTGCTCAAGAATTGTTTCAAGCCCTAGATGCTGAAAAAGTAAACCTACTAGAAACAGACCCCTATATCACCTCAGAACGTCACCTGGTAGTACCAAAGCAAGCACTTGATCAAAAGGTGACAGCTTGTTTGCCAGTGGCGCATGAATTGGCAAGTTTGCAGAGAGATATTCTCGCTTTGCAGGCAGATATGGATGTCTTAACAATCGATGAACCTTGGAAGGCTAGCGAGATCTTATCTGGAGCCAAACCGATTCTGATTGTTGAAGGGATGTCTGTGGGGTTCCTACCCAAGGAACTCTTTGACAAAACCATCTGCTTCTACGCGGACAAAGAAACAGAAATAAAAAGGCGTCTAGCTCGAGATACGATTATGAGAAATCGCAATGCTTCCTTTGTACTAGCTAGCCATCAAATGAGACGGGAGCAGTATCTGCGATACTATAGAGAAAACGAGTCTAAAGCGGATATCTTAGTGGATCAATCGCAAGATAAATTCAAGGTCAAAATGACACACATTATATAGAAGAAAAGATTGATTTTTATAGACGTAAATCAGTAATCTTAGAAAGATGAAATAGGAAAACAGTTTCATCCTAAAAAAACGAAAAAAACCTAACAAATCCCTTGCAATCGCAGGGGCTTTGTGTTATTCTATTATGGTGCTGTAAATTACAGCCTTAGCTTTGATGCAAGAGGTTGCGACACGCTCGGTTGCATTGCCACGCAACACGCGTCGGTTTTCTTGTGGAGCTAGCCTATTATCTTAAATAGACGAAAAGGAGAAAAAGATGGCAAACAAAAAAATCCGTATCCGTTTGAAAGCTTACGAACACCGTACGCTTGATACAGCGGCTGCAAAAATCGTAGAATCAGCTACTCGTACAGGTGCACAAGTTGCGGGTCCAATCCCACTTCCAACTGAACGTAGCCTCTACACAATCATTCGTGCGACTCACAAATACAAAGACTCTCGCGAACAATTTGAAATGCGTACACACAAACGTTTGATCGATATCGTTAACCCAACTCAAAAAACAGTTGATGCCTTGATGAAATTGGATCTTCCAAGTGGTGTAAACGTAGAAATCAAACTTTAATTTAAAGCTTGATACCTTGAGCATAAAAAACGCTCGTTAAAAACTTTTTGAATAAAAAATATAGAAAAGGAACTATTTTCTCATGACAAAAGGAATCTTAGGGAAAAAAGTGGGAATGACTCAAATCTTCACTGAAGCTGGCGAATTGATCCCTGTAACAGTTATTGAAGCAACTCCAAACGTTGTTCTTCAAGTTAAAACTGTTGAAACAGACGGATACAACGCTATCCAAGTTGGTTTTGACGACAAACGCGAAGTATTGAGCAACAAACCTGCTAAAGGACATGTAGCGAAAGCTAACACGGCTCCTAAGCGCTTCATTCGTGAATTCAAAAACGTTGAAGGCTTGGAAGTTGGTGCTGAAATCACAGTTGAAACATTCGCAGCTGGAGACGTTGTTGACGTAACTGGTACTTCTAAAGGTAAAGGTTTCCAAGGTGTTATCAAGCGCCATGGGCAATCACGTGGACCAATGGCTCACGGTTCTCGTTACCACCGTCGTCCAGGTTCTATGGGACCTGTTGCACCTAACCGCGTGTTCAAAGGTAAAAACCTTGCAGGACGTATGGGTGGCGACCGCGTGACAATTCAAAACCTTGAAGTTGTACAAGTTGTTCCAGAAAAGAACGTTATCCTTATCAAAGGTAACGTACCAGGTGCTAAGAAATCTCTTATCACCATCAAGTCAGCAGTTAAAGCTGGTAAATAATAAGGAAAGGGGAATACAGTCAAAATGGCAAATGTAACATTATTCGACCAAACTGGTAAACAAGCTGGCGAAGTTGTTCTTAACGATGCAATCTTTGGTATTGAACCAAACCAATCTGTTGTGTTTGATGTGATCATCAGCCAACGTGCTAGCCTTCGTCAAGGAACTCACGCAGTTAAAAATCGCTCAGCTGTTTCAGGTGGTGGACGCAAACCATGGCGTCAAAAAGGAACTGGACGTGCTCGTCAAGGTTCTATCCGCTCTCCACAATGGCGTGGTGGTGGAACTGTCTTCGGACCAACTCCACGTAGCTATGCGTACAAACTTCCTCAAAAAGTTCGTCGCCTTGCGCTTAAATCTGTTTACTCAGAAAAAGTTGCTGAAAACAAATTTGTAGCCGTTGATTCTCTTGAATTTACAGCTCCAAAAACTGCTGAATTTGCAAAAGTTCTTGCAGCTTTGAGCATCGATTCTAAAGTCCTTGTTATTCTTGAAGAAGGAAACGAATTCGCAGCTCTTTCAGCTCGTAACCTTCCAAACGTGAAAGTTGCGACTGCTACAACTGCAAGTGTTCTTGACATCGCAAATAGTGACAAACTTCTTGTTACTCAAGCAGCTATCTCTAAAATCGAGGAGGTTCTTGCATAATGAATTTGTATGATGTTATCAAAAAACCTGTTATCACTGAAAGCTCAATGGCTCAACTTGAAGCAGGAAAGTATGTATTTGAAGTTGACACTCGTGCGCACAAACTTTTGATTAAGCAAGCTGTTGAAGCTGCTTTTGAAGGTGTTAAGGTTGCAAATGTCAATACAATTAACGTAAAACCTAAAGCTAAACGTGTTGGACGTTACACTGGTTTTACTAACAAAACTAAAAAAGCTATCATCACACTTACAGCTGATTCAAAAGCAATCGAGTTGTTTGCTGCTGAAGCTGAATAATCTAAGGAGGAAATATCGTGGGAATTCGTGTTTATAAACCAACAACAAACGGTCGCCGTAATATGACTTCTTTGGATTTCGCTGAAATCACAACAAGCGCTCCTGAAAAATCATTGCTTGTTGCTTTGAAGAACAAGGCTGGTCGTAACAACAACGGTCGTATCACTGTTCGTCACCAAGGTGGTGGGCACAAACGTTTCTACCGTTTGGTTGACTTCAAACGTAACAAAGACAACGTTGAAGCAGTTGTTAAAACTATCGAGTACGATCCAAACCGTTCTGCAAACATCGCTCTTGTACACTACACAGACGGTGTGAAAGCATACATCATCGCTCCAAAAGGTCTTGAGGTTGGTCAACGTATCGTTTCAGGCCCAGAAGCAGATATCAAAGTCGGAAATGCTCTTCCACTTGCTAACATTCCAGTTGGTACTTTGATCCACAACATCGAGTTGAAACCAGGTCGTGGTGGAGAATTGGTGCGTGCAGCTGGAGCTTCTGCTCAAGTATTGGGTCAAGAAGGTAAATATGTTCTTGTTCGTCTTCAATCTGGCGAAGTACGTATGATTCTTGGAACTTGTCGTGCAACAGTTGGTGTTGTCGGAAACGAACAACATGGACTTGTAAACCTTGGTAAAGCAGGACGTAGCCGTTGGAAAGGTATCCGCCCAACAGTTCGTGGTTCTGTAATGAACCCTAACGATCACCCACACGGTGGTGGTGAAGGTAAAGCACCAGTTGGTCGTAAAGCGCCATCTACTCCATGGGGCAAACCTGCTCTTGGTCTTAAAACTCGTAACAAGAAAGCGAAATCTGACAAACTTATCGTTCGTCGTCGCAACGAGAAATAATAGTAAACTAGTCGCTTAAGCAACTAGGGAATCCGCCAGCTCGGTAGCGCTCCATGTGAGCGCAAGCCGCTGTGGTACAATATTTAAAGGAGAAAACATAAAAATGGGACGCAGTCTTAAAAAAGGACCTTTCGTCGATGAGCATTTGATGAAAAAAGTTGAAGCTCAAGCTAACGACGAAAAGAAAAAAGTTATCAAAACTTGGTCACGTCGTTCAACGATCTTCCCAAGTTTCATTGGTTACACTATTGCAGTTTATGACGGACGTAAACACGTACCTGTTTACATCCAAGAAGACATGGTAGGTCACAAACTTGGTGAATTCGCACCAACTCGTACTTACAAAGGTCACGCTGCAGACGACAAGAAAACACGTAGAAAATAAGGAGAACATAAATGGCAGAAATTACTTCAGCTAAAGCAATGGCTCGTACAGTACGTGTTTCACCTCGTAAATCACGTCTTGTTCTTGACAATATTCGTGGTAAAAGCGTAGCCGACGCTATTGCAATCTTGACATTCACTCCAAACAAAGCTGCTGAAATCATCTTGAAAGTTTTGAATTCAGCTGTAGCTAACGCTGAAAACAACTTTGGTTTGGATAAAGCTAACTTGGTAGTATCTGAAGCATTCGCAAACGAAGGACCAACTATGAAACGTTTCCGTCCACGTGCGAAAGGTTCAGCTTCACCAATCAACAAACGTACAGCTCACATCACTGTAGCTGTTGCAGAAAAATAAGGAGGTAACATCGTGGGTCAAAAAGTACATCCAATTGGTATGCGTGTCGGCATCATCCGTGATTGGGATGCCAAATGGTATGCTGAAAAAGAATACGCGGATTACCTTCATGAAGATCTTGCAATCCGTAAATTCGTTCAAAAAGAACTTGCTGATGCAGCAGTTTCAACTATCGAAATCGAACGCGCAGTGAACAAAGTTAACGTTTCACTTCACACTGCTAAACCAGGTATGGTTATCGGTAAAGGTGGCGCTAACGTTGATGCACTCCGTGCAAAACTTAACAAATTGACTGGAAAACAAGTACACATCAACATCATCGAAATCAAACAACCTGATTTGGATGCTCACCTTGTAGGTGAAGGCATTGCTCGTCAATTGGAGCAACGTGTTGCTTTCCGTCGTGCACAAAAACAAGCAATCCAACGCGCAATGCGTGCCGGAGCTAAAGGAATCAAAACTCAAGTATCAGGTCGTTTGAACGGTGCAGATATTGCCCGTGCTGAAGGATACTCAGAAGGAACTGTTCCACTCCACACACTTCGTGCAGATATCGATTACGCTTGGGAAGAAGCAGATACTACATACGGTAAACTTGGTGTTAAAGTATGGATCTACCGTGGTGAAGTTCTTCCAGCTCGTAAAAACACTAAAGGAGGTAAATAACCAATGTTAGTACCTAAACGTGTTAAACACCGTCGTGAATTCCGTGGAAAAATGCGCGGTGAAGCAAAAGGTGGAAAAGAAGTAGCATTCGGTGAATACGGTCTTCAAGCTACAACTAGCCACTGGATTACTAACCGCCAAATCGAAGCTGCTCGTATCGCCATGACTCGTTACATGAAACGTGGTGGTAAAGTTTGGATTAAAATCTTCCCACACAAATCATACACTGCTAAAGCTATCGGTGTGCGTATGGGATCTGGTAAAGGGGCACCTGAAGGTTGGGTTGCACCAGTTAAACGCGGTAAAGTGATGTTCGAAATCGCTGGTGTATCTGAAGAGATTGCACGTGAAGCGCTTCGTCTTGCTAGCCACAAATTGCCAGTTAAAACTAAATTCGTAAAACGTGAAGCAGAATAAGGAGAAGGCATGAAACTTAATGAAGTAAAAGAATTTGTTAAAGAACTTCGTGGTCTTTCTCAAGAAGAACTCGCGAAGCGCGAAAACGAATTGAAAAAAGAATTGTTTGAACTTCGTTTCCAAGCTGCTACTGGTCAATTGGAACAAACAGCTCGCTTGAAAGAAGTTAAAAAACAAATCGCTCGTATCAAAACAGTTCAATCTGAAGCAAAATAATAGACTAGGGAAGGAGAAATTTCAATGGAACGCAATAATCGTAAAGTTCTTGTTGGACGTGTTGTATCTGACAAAATGGACAAGACAATCACAGTTGTAGTTGAAACAAAACGTAACCACCCAGTCTATGGTAAACGTATTAACTACTCTAAAAAATACAAAGCACATGATGAAAACAATGTTGCCAAAGAAGGTGATATCGTACGTATCATGGAAACTCGCCCGCTTTCAGCTACAAAACGTTTCCGTCTTGTAGAAGTTGTTGAAGAAGCGGTTATCATCTAATCAAGCCTGAAAGGAGAAAACTGAAATGATTCAAACAGAAACTCGTTTGAAAGTCGCAGACAACAGCGGTGCACGCGAAATCTTGACTATCAAAGTTCTTGGTGGTTCTAAACGTAAATTTGCGAACATCGGTGATGTTATTGTTGCATCTGTAAAACAAGCTACTCCTGGTGGTGCGGTTAAAAAAGGTGACGTTGTAAAAGCTGTTATCGTTCGTACTAAATCAGGTGCTCGTCGCGCTGATGGTTCATACATCAAGTTTGACGAAAATGCAGCAGTTATCATCCGTGATGACAAAACTCCTCGCGGAACACGTATCTTTGGTCCAGTTGCACGTGAATTACGTGAAGGTGGCTTCATGAAGATCGTGTCACTTGCTCCAGAAGTACTTTAATAAATTGCTCAAAGAAAATTAAAACAAGTCTAGGAAGTGAAACGAAAGCATAACTTGAGTTAGGTGAGTTGAAACTGACGAAGATTTGCTTTGATTTTCGTAGAGTAAAAACAAACAAACTAGTCCCCTGGAATTGACTCCAGGGTGCCCTTGTGGGCGTAAGAAAAATCAAGGAGAAACCTAATGTTTGTAAAAAAAGGCGACAAAGTTCGCGTAATCGCTGGTAAAGATAAGGGAACAGAAGCTGTTGTCCTTACTGCCCTTCCAAAAGTAAACAAAGTTATCGTTGAAGGTGTTAACATCGTTAAGAAACACCAACGTCCAACTAACGAGCTTCCTCAAGGTGGTATCATCGAGAAAGAAGCAGCTATCCACGTATCAAACGTCCAAGTTTTGGACAAGAACGGTGTAGCTGGTCGTGTTGGTTACAAATTTGTAGACGGTAAAAAAGTTCGCTACAACAAAAAATCAGGCGAAGTGCTTGATTAATCACGAAGGAAAGGAGAAGTATAATGGCAAATCGTTTAAAAGAAAAATATCTTAATGAAGTAGTTCCTGCTTTGACAGAACAATTCAACTACTCATCAGTGATGGCTGTGCCTAAAGTAGATAAGATCGTTTTGAACATGGGTGTTGGTGAAGCTGTATCAAACGCTAAAAGCCTTGAAAAAGCTGCTGAAGAATTGGCACTTATCTCAGGTCAAAAACCACTTATCACTAAAGCTAAAAAATCAATCGCCGGCTTCCGTCTTCGTGAAGGTGTAGCGATCGGTGCAAAAGTTACCCTTCGTGGTGAACGTATGTATGAATTCTTGGATAAATTGGTTTCAGTTTCACTTCCACGTGTGCGTGACTTCCACGGTGTTCCAACAAAATCATTTGATGGACGCGGAAACTACACTCTTGGTGTGAAAGAACAATTGATCTTCCCAGAAATCAATTTTGATGACGTTGACAAAACTCGTGGTCTTGACATCGTTATCGTAACAACTGCTAACACTGACGAAGAGTCACGTGCATTGCTTACAGGCCTTGGAATGCCTTTTGCAAAATAATATAGGAGGTAAATCTAATGGCTAAAAAATCAATGATTGCTAAGAACAAACGTCCAGCGAAGTTCTCTACTCAAGCTTATACTCGTTGTGAAAAATGTGGTCGTCCACATTCAGTTTACCGCAAATTTAAACTTTGCCGTGTTTGCTTCCGTGAATTAGCTTACAAAGGACAAATTCCTGGTGTAACAAAAGCATCTTGGTAATATCATGATACAAAGAGCGTAACAACCACAGCAAAAATAGGAAATTTGGAGAAGGAGCGATGCCCCAAAACAAATTTATCTTTTTTGCACAGGTTGTAGCTCGTTTTCAAATAAGAGTTCTCTCATTTGAATGTGTCAATACTATCTGAGCCCAGCTCAATCATTAACTAGCAAGTGCAACTTGCAAACTACTAGTAAGAGGAGAAAAACAAAATGGTTATGACTGACCCAATCGCAGACTTCCTAACTCGTATTCGTAACGCTAACCAAGCGAAACACGAAGTACTTGAAGTACCTGCATCAAACATCAAAAAAGGGATTGCTGAAATCCTTAAACGCGAAGGTTTTGTAAAAAACGTTGAAATCATCGAAGATGACAAACAAGGCATCATCCGTGTATTCCTTAAATACGGACCAAACGGTGAAAAAGTTATCACTAACTTGAAACGTGTTTCTAAACCAGGACTTCGTGTCTACAAAAAACGTGAAGATCTTCCAAAAGTTCTTAACGGACTTGGAATTGCTATCCTTTCAACTTCTGAAGGTTTGCTTACTGATAAAGAAGCTCGCCAAAAAAACGTTGGTGGAGAAGTTATCGCTTACGTTTGGTAAAATCAAGATACAAAGAGCGTCATGGGCAATGTGAAAATAGGAAATCTGACAAAGAGTGTTAACACTCTAGGAAGATTTGTCTTTTTCACACAGACCATAGCTCGTGTTCAATTTAGCTGATTTACTGATCAGCTAAATAGAGAGTAAATTAGTTTAGGAGAAAAAGATGAAAGCTACTGAATTGAATGAAAAACTTATTGTTGCAGAAGACGCTTTGGCTGAATTGTCAAAAGATGACCTTGTATCTCTTTTATGTGAAATTGGTTATAGTCCTGCGGCTATTGATGTATTGACAGAATATCAGGAGTTTGTCAAAGCTTTTCGAAAGAAACTAGGTTTGCTCTAATCCGAATGCCCCCCGTGAAAACTGGCCGTCGAGGCCTGACAATTTAACAGGAGAAAATAAACATGTCACGTATTGGTAATAAAGTTATCGTGTTGCCTGCTGGTGTTGAAGTCACTAACAATGACAACGTAGTAACTGTAAAAGGACCTAAAGGAGAACTTACTCGTAAGTTCTCAAAAGATATTGAAATTCGCTTGGAAGGTACTGAAGTAACTCTTCACCGTCCAAACGATTCAAAAGAAATGAAAACTATCCACGGAACTACTCGTGCCCTTTTGAATAACATGGTAATTGGTGTATCAGAAGGATTCAAGAAAGAACTTGAAATGCGTGGGGTTGGTTACCGTGCACAACTTCAAGGATCAAAACTTGTTTTGGCTGTTGGTAAATCTCATCCAGATGAAGTTGAAGCTCCAGAAGGGATTACCTTTGAACTTCCAAACCCAACAACAATCGTTGTTAACGGAATTTCAAAAGAAGTAGTTGGTCAAACAGCTGCTTACGTACGTAGCCTTCGTTCACCAGAACCATATAAAGGTAAAGGTATCCGTTACGTTGGCGAATACGTTCGTCTTAAAGAAGGTAAAACAGGTAAATAATGTTGAGTGGTTGATCTTCAACCACCAACCTATTTTCCAACTTTGTGCATAGCACGCGATTTAAAACTAAAGAGGTGAAAACTGTGATTTCTAAACCAGATAAAAACAAACTCCGCCAAAAACGCCACCGTCGCGTTCGCGGAAAACTCTCTGGAACTGCTGATCGCCCACGTTTGAACGTATTCCGTTCTAATACAGGCATCTACGCTCAAGTGATTGATGACGTAGCGGGTGTAACGCTCGCAAGTGCTTCAACTCTTGACAAAGAAGTTTCAAAAGGAACTAAAACTGAACAAGCCGTTGCTGTCGGTAAACTCGTTGCAGAACGTGCAAACGCTAAAGGTATTTCAGAAGTGGTGTTCGACCGCGGTGGATATCTATATCACGGACGTGTGAAAGCTTTGGCTGATGCAGCTCGTGAAAACGGATTGAAATTCTAATAGGAGGACACTAGAAAATGGCATTTAAAGACAATGCAGTTGAATTAGAAGAACGCGTAGTTGCTGTCAACCGTGTTACAAAAGTTGTTAAAGGTGGACGTCGTCTTCGTTTCGCAGCTCTTGTTGTTGTTGGTGACCACAATGGTCGCGTAGGATTTGGTACTGGTAAAGCTCAAGAAGTTCCAGAAGCAATCCGTAAAGCAGTAGAAGATGCTAAGAAAAACTTGATTGAAGTTCCTATGGTTGGAACTACAATCCCACACGAAGTTCTTTCAGAATTTGGTGGAGCTAAAGTATTGTTGAAACCTGCTGTAGAAGGTTCTGGAGTTGCCGCTGGTGGTGCAGTTCGTGCCGTTGTGGAATTGGCAGGTGTGGCAGATATTACATCTAAATCACTTGGTTCTAACACTCCAATCAACATTGTTCGTGCAACTGTTGAAGGTTTGAAACAATTGAAACGCGCTGAAGAAGTTGCTGCCCTTCGTGGTATTTCAGTTTCTGATTTGGCATAAGAAAGGGGATAAAATGGCTCAAATTAAAATTACTTTGACTAAGTCTCCAATCGGACGCATTCCATCACAACGTAAAACTGTTGTAGCACTTGGACTTGGCAAATTGAACAGCTCTGTTATCAAAGAAGACAACGCTGCTATCCGTGGTATGATCACTGCAGTATCTCACTTGGTAACAGTTGAAGAAGTAAACTAATGATTTTTAGGGGATGTGCAGTATACCATCCCCTAAAACTAGATATGGTCATCAAAGATGACAACCGTATAGGCGAGTTGATATGGGGGACAACCTTTTCTCCCCTATCGGCGCTAGCATTTTACAAAAGAGGAGAAAACAATAATGAAACTTCATGAATTGAAACCTGCAGAAGGTTCTCGTAAAGTACGTAACCGTGTTGGTCGTGGTACTTCATCTGGTAATGGTAAAACATCTGGACGCGGTCAAAAAGGTCAAAAAGCTCGTAGCGGTGGCGGAGTTCGCCTTGGTTTTGAAGGTGGACAAACTCCATTGTTCCGTCGTATGCCAAAACGTGGATTCACTAACATCAACGCTAAAGAATACGCAATTGTAAACCTTGACCAATTGAACGTCTTTGAAGACGGTGCAGAAGTAACTCCAGTTGTGCTTATCGAAGCAGGAATTGTGAAAGCTGAAAAATCAGGAGTTAAAATTCTTGGTAACGGTGAGTTGACTAAGAAATTGACTGTGAAAGCAGCTAAATTCTCTAAATCAGCTGAGGAAGCTATCACTGCTAAAGGTGGTTCTGTAGAAGTCATCTAAGAGAGGTGACCCATGTTTTTTAAATTACTAAAAGAAGCGCTCAAGGTTAAACAAGTTCGATCAAAAATTCTCTTTACGATTTTTATCATTCTTGTTTTCCGTATTGGGACAAGTATAACAGTTCCAGGTGTGAATGCAAAAAGTTTGGAAGCTCTTAGTGGTTTATCTTTTTTGAACATGCTTAGTCTTGTTTCAGGGAATGCCATGAAGAACTTCTCCGTTTTTGCACTCGGGGTAAGTCCGTATATCACTGCTTCAATCGTTGTTCAATTGCTACAAATGGATATTTTACCGAAGTTTGTAGAATGGGGCAAACAAGGAGAAGTAGGACGGAGAAAACTAAACCAAGCTACTCGATATATTGCACTTGTGCTTGCATTCGTTCAATCTATCGGGATCACAGCAGGGTTTAATACTCTATCTGGAGCCAAATTATTAACGACAGCTTTAACTCCACAGGTTTTTGTTACCATTGGTATTATCCTCACATCAGGTAGTATGATTGTAACTTGGCTTGGAGAACAAATTACGGATAAAGGATACGGAAATGGTGTGTCTATGATCATTTTTGCAGGTATTGTCGCTTCAATTCCTGAGATGATTAAAGGCATCTACGTTGACTACTTCGTCAATATTCCAAGTAGCCGTTTGACTTCATCCATTATCTTTGTCGTTATTTTGATTATCGCTGTCTTGTTGATTGTATACTTTACAACCTATGTTCAACAGGCAGAGTATAAAATTCCAATCCAATATACAAAAGTTGCTCAAGGTGCCCCGTCTAGTTCATACCTTCCATTGAAGGTGAACCCAGCAGGGGTTATCCCAGTTATCTTTGCAAGCTCCATTACAGCAGCACCTGCAGCCATTCTTCAATTTTTGAGTGCTACAGGTCACGATTGGGCTTGGGTACGTACAGCACAGGAAATGTTATCTACAACAGCTCCGACAGGTGTTGCCATGTATGCCTTGCTAATCATTCTCTTTACATTCTTCTATACATTTGTACAGATTAATCCAGAGAAAGCGGCAGAAAACTTGCAAAAGAGTGGAGCCTACATTCATGGGGTCCGTCCTGGTAAGGGTACTGAAGAATTCATGTCGAAACTTCTTCGTCGTCTTGCGACAGTCGGATCACTCTTCCTTGGTGTGATTTCAATTTTGCCGATTGTGGCAAAAGATGTCTTTGGACTTTCAGAAGCAGTTGCTTTTGGGGGAACTAGTCTTTTGATTATCATCTCGACAGGTATCGAAGGAATCAAACAATTAGAAGGTTACCTATTGAAACGTAAGTATGTTGGTTTCATGGACAAAACAGAATAAAAGCAAGATTACTTTTGCTTAGAGAGTGGAGTATGAAGGTCTATCGATTAGAGAGATTTTCGTCTCCCCTCTTCTATTTTGTTTTTAAATAGGGGTTGAAACAAATTTCTGCTTCTATTTAAATACAAAATAAGGAGATCCTATCATGAATCTTTTGATTATGGGCTTACCTGGAGCAGGTAAGGGAACACAAGCAGCTAAAATTGTGGAGCAATTCCACGTGGTACACATTTCAACTGGAGATATGTTCCGTGCTGCTATGGCTAATCAAACTGAAATGGGTGTACTTGCCAAGTCGTACATTGATAAAGGTGAGTTGGTTCCAGATGAAGTTACAAATGGAATTGTTAAAGAACGCCTTTCACAGGACGACATCAAGGAAACAGGTTTCTTGTTGGATGGTTACCCACGTACGATTGAACAAGCGCATGCCTTGGACAAAACATTGGCTGAACTTGGTATCGAACTGGAAGGTGTAATCAACATCGAAGTGAACCCAGACTGTCTCTTGGAACGTTTGAGTGGCCGCATCATCCACCGCGAAACAGGTGAAACCTTCCATAAAGTTTTCAACCCACCAGTTGACTACAAAGAAGAAGATTACTACCAACGCGAAGATGACAAACCTGAGACAGTTAAGCGTCGTTTGGATGTCAATATCGCACAAGGTGAACCAATCATTGCTCACTACCGTGCCAAAGGTTTGGTCCACGATATCGAAGGAAATCAAGATATCAATGATGTGTTCAAAGACATCGAAAAAGTATTGACAAATTTGAAATAAAGCGTTTTTCACACTTGCAAAAAATCGCTACAAATGTTATACTGAGATAGTCTGACTTATAATTGTTGTCTCTGTTTTCAGAGGCATCGAATCGAAATTTATGGAGGTGCTTTTGCGTGGCAAAAGACGATGTGATTGAAGTTGAAGGCAAAGTAGTCGATACAATGCCGAACGCAATGTTTACGGTTGAACTTGAAAATGGACATCAGATTTTAGCAACAGTTTCTGGTAAAATTCGTAAAAACTATATTCGTATTTTAGCGGGAGATCGTGTTACTGTCGAGATGAGTCCATATGACTTGACACGTGGACGTATCACTTACCGCTTTAAATAATCGAAAAACTTGGAGGGATAAGAAATGAAAGTAAGACCATCGGTCAAACCAATTTGCGAATACTGTAAAGTAATTCGTCGTAATGGTCGTGTTATGGTAATTTGCCCAGCAAATCCAAAACACAAACAACGTCAAGGATAAGATAGAAAGGAGAAAACATGGCTCGTATTGCTGGAGTTGACATTCCAAATGACAAACGCGTAGTAATCTCATTGACTTACGTTTATGGTATCGGACTTTCAACATCTAAGAAAATTTTGGCTGCTGCTGGAATCTCAGAAGATGTTCGTGTACGTGACCTTACATCAGATCAAGAAGATGCTATCCGTCGTGAAGTGGATGCAATCAAAGTTGAAGGTGACCTTCGTCGTGAGGTAAACTTGAACATTAAACGTTTGATGGAAATCGGTTCATACCGTGGTATTCGTCACCGTCGTGGACTTCCTGTCCGTGGACAAAACACTAAAAATAACGCTCGCACTCGTAAAGGTAAAGCTGTTGCGATTGCTGGTAAGAAAAAATAATATAGGAGGTAAAAGTCTTGGCTAAACCAACACGTAAACGTCGTGTGAAAAAGAATATCGAATCTGGTATTGCTCATATTCACGCTACATTTAATAACACTATTGTTATGATTACTGATGTGCATGGTAATGCAATTGCTTGGTCATCAGCTGGTGCTCTTGGTTTCAAAGGTTCTCGTAAATCTACACCATTCGCTGCTCAAATGGCTTCTGAAGCTGCTGCTAAATCTGCACAAGAACACGGTCTTAAATCAGTTGAAGTTACTGTAAAAGGTCCAGGTTCTGGTCGTGAGTCAGCTATTCGTGCGCTTGCTGCCGCTGGTCTTGAAGTAACAGCAATTCGTGATGTGACTCCAGTGCCACACAATGGTGCTCGTCCTCCAAAACGTCGCCGTGTATAATCATCGCATTACACTGCTTTTCGTTTAAGAGGGAGTAACTAAATGATTGAGTTTGAAAAACCAAATATAACAAAAATTGATGAAAATAAAGATTATGGCAAGTTTGTAATCGAACCACTTGAACGTGGCTACGGTACAACTCTTGGTAACTCTCTTCGTCGTGTACTACTAGCTTCTCTACCAGGAGCAGCAGTGACATCTATCAACATTGAAGGTGTCTTGCATGAGTTTGACACAGTTCCAGGTGTTCGTGAAGACGTGATGCAAATCATTCTGAACATTAAAGGGATTGCAGTGAAATCATACGTTGAAGACGAAAAAATCATTGAACTTGACGTTGAAGGTCCTGCTGAAATTACAGCTGGAGACATTTTGACTGACAGTGATATTGAGATTGTAAATCCAGATCATTATCTCTTTACAATCGGAGAAGGTTCTTCCCTAAAAGCGACAATGACTGTTAACAGTGGTCGTGGATATGTACCTGCTGATGAAAATAAAAAAGATAATGCACCAGTTGGAACACTTGCTGTAGATTCTATTTATACACCAGTTACAAAAGTCAACTATCAAGTTGAACCTGCTCGTGTAGGTAGCAATGATGGATTTGACAAATTAACCCTTGAAATCTTGACTAATGGAACAATTATTCCAGAAGATGCTTTAGGGCTTTCAGCACGTATCTTGACAGAACATCTTGATTTGTTTACAAATCTTACTGAGATTGCTAAGTCAACTGAAGTGATGAAAGAAGCTGATACTGAATCTGACGATCGTATTTTGGATCGGACGATTGAGGAACTGGACTTGTCTGTGCGTTCATACAACTGTTTGAAACGTGCCGGTATCAATACTGTGCATGATTTGACAGAAAAATCTGAAGCAGAGATGATGAAAGTACGAAATCTTGGACGCAAGAGTTTGGAAGAAGTGAAACTCAAACTCATTGACTTGGGTCTTGGATTAAAAGATAAATAAAGGAGGAATACATGGCTTACCGTAAACTAGGACGCACTAGCTCACAACGTAAAGCAATGCTTCGCGATTTGACAACTGACCTTTTGATCAACGAATCAATCGTGACAACTGAAGCTCGTGCTAAAGAAATCCGTAAAACTGTTGAAAAAATGATTACTCTAGGTAAACGTGGTGATTTGCATGCACGTCGTCAAGCAGCTGCTTTTGTACGTAATGAAATCGCATCTGAAAACTATGATGAAGCAACTGATAAGTACACTTCTACTACAGCACTTCAAAAATTGTTCTCAGAAATCGCACCTCGTTATGCTGAACGTAACGGTGGATACACTCGTATCCTTAAAACTGAACCACGTCGTGGTGATGCTGCGCCAATGGCAATCATCGAATTAGTATAAAATCATCAATTTTGTTGAGTGTTATGATGATGGAGTCGTGTGCTCTTAGTCTAGCTCTGGTCTACCGCTGGGACTTTGGTCCTAGCGGGAACACTCATCATCATTTGATAGGGTAGACGCTTGTTTACGAAATTGTTTTTTCTTAAGAACAACTTCGTAAGCAGGCGTTATTTAGTATTTTCAATGGAAATATGCTATACTAGGAAAAAAGAAAATCAAAAACGTTCAGGTTTTCTAATAATCGTAGAATGGGAGTCTAAAAATGAAGGCTATTATTACAGTGGTTGGCAAGGACAAGGCTGGTATTGTTGCAGGCGTGTCTACTAAAATTGCAGAATTGGGTTTGAATATTGATGATATTTCTCAAACAGTACTGGATGAGTATTTTACCATGATGGCAGTCGTATCTAGTGATGAAAAACAGGATTTTACAACTCTCCGAAATGAGTTTGAAACGTTCGGTCAGACCTTGAATGTCAAAATCAATATTCAAAGTGCGGCGATTTTTGACGCTATGTATAATATCTAGGAGGTGGCTATGGATATTAGACAAGTTACAGAAACCATTGCCATGATCGAGGAGCAGAACTTCGATATCAGAACCATCACCATGGGGATTTCCCTTTTGGACTGTATTGATCCAGATATCAATGGTGCTGCTGAAAAGATTTACCAAAAAATCACCACTAAAGCTGCAAATTTAGTGACTGTAGGAGACGAAATTGCTGCAGAACTTGGGATTCCTATTGTTAATAAACGGGTATCGGTGACTCCAATTTCCTTGATTGGAGCTGCGACTGATGCGACAGACTATCTTGTTTTGGCAAAGGCACTTGACAAGGCTGCCAAGGAGATTGGTGTTGACTTTATTGGTGGATTCTCAGCTTTGGTACAAAAAGGCTACCAAAAAGGAGATGAAATTCTCATCAATTCTATCCCACGCGCTCTAGCTGAGACAGACAAGGTTTGTTCGTCTGTTAACATTGGCTCAACTAAGTCAGGTATCAACATGACTGCGATTGCTGATATGGGACGTATCGTCAAGGAAACAGCTGCGCTATCAGATATGGGTGCAGCCAAGCTGGTCGTATTTGCTAATGCTGTTGAGGACAATCCTTTTATGGCGGGGGCCTTCCATGGTGTCGGTGAAGCAGATGTCATCATCAATGTTGGAGTTTCAGGCCCTGGTGTCGTCAAGCGCGCCTTGGAGAAAGTTCGTGGACAGAGCTTTGATGTAGTAGCTGAGACGGTCAAGAAAACAGCCTTTAAGATTACTCGTATTGGTCAGTTAGTTGGTCAAATGGCAAGTGAACGGCTTGGAGTCGACTTTGGGATCGTAGACCTAAGTTTGGCACCAACTCCGGCAGTTGGTGATTCTGTGGCTCGAGTACTGGAGGAAATGGGTCTAGAAACAGTAGGAACGCATGGGACGACGGCTGCCCTTGCTCTTTTGAATGACCAAGTTAAGAAGGGCGGAGTGATGGCTTGTAACCAAGTCGGTGGCTTGTCAGGTGCTTTTATCCCCGTTTCTGAAGATGAGGGGATGATTGCTGCAGTGCAAAATGGCTCTCTGAATTTAGAAAAACTAGAGGCCATGACGGCTATCTGTTCTGTTGGGCTGGATATGATTGCCATTCCGGAAGATACGCCTGCTGAAACCATTGCGGCTATGATTGCGGATGAGGCGGCAATCGGTGTTATTAACATGAAAACAACGGCTGTCCGTATTATTCCAAAGGGCAAAGAAGGCGATATGATTGAGTTCGGTGGTTTGCTAGGAACAGCTCCAGTTATGAAGGTCAACGGAGCATCGTCTGTTGATTTCATCTCTCGTGGTGGCCAAATTCCAGCTCCAATCCATAGTTTTAAAAATTAATAAAAAAGAGAGAGGATTTAAGTTGGGTTTAAGGATGACTGTGTATACTATAATCATTAAATAAAGACCTCCTAACTTTATTTAATAGAAATCCTAAACTTTTTCATAATAATCTCCTAGGGAAGCTACCGTGAGGGTAGCTTTTCTTGTGGTAAAATTAGGAGAAGGAGCTTTGCTTTTGAAAGCCAAATATTTCTTTGATCCATGATATAATAGAAGAAAATGGAGGATAGAAAATGTCTAAAGTAAGATTGTACTTAGTCCGTCATGGGAAAACCATGTTTAACACGATTGGACGTGCTCAAGGATGGAGTGATACGCCTCTAACTGCAGAAGGTGAGTTGGGAATTCATGAGTTGGGAATTGGCTTGAGAGAGTCTGGTTTGCAGTTTGACCGAGCTTATTCCAGTGATTCAGGGCGTACCATTCAGACCATGGGAATTATCCTAGAAGAACTGGGCTTACAAGGGAAAATCCCTTACCGCATGGATAAGCGAATCCGTGAGTGGTGCTTTGGTAGTTTTGATGGGGCCTATGATGGAGACCTCTTTATGGGGGTCATTCCTCGTGTTTTCAAGGTGGATCATGTTCATCAGTTATCCTATGCGGAGCTAGCAGAAGGTTTGGTAGAGGTTGATACTGCTGGTTGGGCTGAAGGTTGGGAAAAACTCAGTGGTCGTATCAGAGAAGGTTTCGAAACGATTGCCAAAGAAATGGAAGAACAAGGTGGTGGCAATGCCCTGGTTGTGAGTCACGGGATGACCATTGGTACGATGGTTTATCTCATCAATGGCATGCATCCGCATGGTCTAGATAATGGTAGTGTGACCGTTCTAGAATACGAGAACGGTCAGTTTACAGTCGATGTCGTTGGTGACCGTAGTTACCGAGAACTAGGGCGTGAGAAGATGGGAGAAATCTCTATTCAGTCAAAATAGAACGGCTTGCTATAAACTAGAGATTTGATAACCATATCAAAATAAGAAAAAACAGCCAAGGGATATCCTTTCGGCTGTTTTTGATAGAGGAAAACTAGAGGGTAATGCTATTGTTTTTAGAAATTTTCATAAATAGTAATAATGAAGTAACTGTCAAGACAGTGAGGATAGTTGACAAAGCAGCTGCCACACCATAATTTCCACGAAGTACTTCAGTGTAGATAGCTACAGTCATTGTTCTAGTCTTAACATTGTATAAGAGAATTGAAGTAGAAAGTTCTGAAATCATTGTTACCCATGATAAGATTGCACCTGAGATGATACCTGAAAGCATCATTGGGGTGGTGATTTTAGTAAAGGTATTAAGACGACTACTTCCTAAACTTTCTGCAGCTTCTTCAATGAACGGAGAAATCTGTTGCAAGCTAGCTACTGAAGATCGAATAGTATATGGGAGTCTTCTAACAGATAAGGACATGATTAGGATAAAGGCTGTTCCTGTAATCATAAGGAAGCCACTTCCGAAGATTCCTGTATTGAAAGAAGAGATAAATGCAATACCGAGAACAGTTCCTGGTACGATATAAGGTACCATACTGAGGCTGTCAATTAAGTTTGTAAACAAATTTCGTTTTCTAACGGCTAGGTAGGAGATAAATGTTGCAAATAGGACAACTAGAACTAAGGCAATCAAAGGGATACGAATGGTATTGAAAATAGCAGACCCCATGCGATTGAAAGCTACCTTGTAACTGTTTAGAGAATAGCCTTTGACAAATACCATACCTGATGTTTTTAGGAAAGAAGTATAAATCAAGTAGACTTGAGGTAGAACAGAGAACAAGATAATTCCGTAGACTGTTGCATAAATAGCAGCCATTTTTCCTTTTGTAGTTTTTTTAGGTTGGATTGGATGGAGCGAATTCATGCTGAAACTGTAGCGATTTGAAATGTATTTTTGGATAAGGAAAATTGCTAAGGCAATGATAATCGCCATAATTGCTAAAGCAGATGCAAAAGCAGAATTTCCTCCAACCTCGCTAATAAATTGGGTATAAATCAGGACAGGGAAAGTCCTATATCCTTCACCAATCAACATAGGCGTTCCAAAGTCTGAGAATGCTCTCATAAATACAAGCAAGGCAGCAGCTAGTAAGGTTGGAACTAGGAGAGGTAAAACAACCGTTACGATACGTTTAAATCCGAAGGACCCCATGCTTTCAGCGGCTTCAAGTAGAGAATTGTCAATACTTTTCATTGTCCCAGCAACGTATAGAAATACCAGTGGGAATAGTTGCAGTGTAAAGACAAGTACAATTCCTTTGAATCCATAAATATCGATAGCTGGAAGATGAAGGGAATTTGTCAGAAATTTAGTGATAACCCCATTTCGTCCCAGCAAGAGAATCCAGGAGTAGGCTCCCACGAAAGGAGCTGACATGGAAGCAATGATAATCAATATTTGTAGAAATTTCTTCCCCTTGAAGTCATACATAGAGAAGAGATAAGCTAATAAGGTTCCTACAACTAAGGAAGTGACAGTAGCGGTAATGGAAACCTTGAAACTGTTGACAAGTGTCTCAGAGTAATATGCTTTACTAAAGAAAGTAACAAAATTAGCTAGTGAGAATTGTCCTTCATGTATGAGTGCCTGCTTGAGAACAGTAACGATAGGATAAACGAGAAATACAAGGTAGGAAAGAAAGATGAAGAAAGAGGAGGCTGTCCAAATATTTAGTTTTTTACGTTCCATGGCTGACTCCTTTTATGAGATTGCGCGAACCGTCTTCAGAGAAGACATTGAGTTTTTGAGTATTGATTCTCAAACGAACACAATCTCCTTTTTCTAAATCTTCTTCGAATGTTGATTCTTCACTTACTTGAAGTTTTGGAGCAAATCCAGTTTCAATGAAGTATTCAGTGTTAAGACCAAGGTAAACACTGTCGGTGATTGTTCCATTGATTGGACCATTTTCATCACGGATAAATTCTTCAGGACGAATGCTAACACGGATGTTTTGCTCGTCAACTTGATCAAGAGTTGGCATACGAAGAGAATAGCCGTCTTCAAAGACTATGTAAGCTCCGTCAGCTTGTTTTTCTAGACGAGCAGGGATTATATTTGTTCTACCAATAAATGTTGCAACAAATTCATTAGCTGGTTTATGATAGAGTTCTTTTGGTCGGCCGATTTGTTGGATAACCCCATCTTTCATAACAGCAATTTGGTCTGAAATAGCCATAGCTTCTTCTTGGTCGTGGGTCACATAAACAGTTGTAATTCCCACTTCGTGTTGAATTTCTCGAATGGCTTGACGCATATCCAAGCGCAGTTTGGCATCCAGATTACTAAGTGGCTCGTCCATGAGGAGAACACTTGGATTAACAGCTAAGGCGCGTGCCAAGGCGACACGTTGTTGTTGTCCACCACTGAGTTTATCTGGCTTTCGATCCGCATATTGAGCAATTTGCATGAGTTCAAGATACTTATTGGTCTGTTGGATCAATTCTTCTTTGGGAACTTTCTTTTGCTTGAGACCAAAAGCAACATTATCTCGAACAGTCAAATGTGGAAAAATAGCGTAGTTTTGGAAAACCATTCCAATATTGCGTTTGCTGGGTTCCATATTATTGATTTTTGTATCATCGAAGTAAAATTCTCCACCTTCGATACTGTTAAAACCCGCAATCATACGAAGAAGAGTCGTTTTCCCACAACCTGAAGGTCCCAAGAGAGTAAAGAGACTTCCTTTGGGAATAGTAACATTCAAGTTTTCAATAACAGGGACGTCGTGGTAGATTTTTTTTGCGTTAATAATTTTGATCTCACTCATAGTGAACCTCTTTTACTGTTTAGATTGGATATCTGTAAAGACTTCGTTGTATTTCTTAACGATATCTGATTTATTCTTGATAACATAATCATAATCTTCAGTGAGTGTTTTGATTTTGTCAATTGGTTTCATATTTTCGCTTGTTTTAGCATTTTTACGAACAGGACGGTTAGTAGTGGTTGTACCAAGGGTATCTTGTACTTCTTGAGAGATAATAAAATCGATAAATTTCTTAGCATTTTCCATGTTTTTAGCTTTTTTAACGATAGCAGCACTCGCTGGTAAGAAAACAGTTCCTTCTTTTGGATAGACTACCTTGATGTTAGCTCCATCATTTAAGAGTTTAACCGCTGGATCTTCATAAGAGAGACCAACAGCCATTTCTCCATCAGCTACTGCTTTATAGACACCAGATGAGCTTGAACCGATTTTACCGTCAATAAGTGTGAAGAGATCTTTTACATAAGACCAAGCTTTATCATCTTTGTAGCCACCTTGAGCTTGGAGCATATTTGTTAATTGAGCAAAGGCGCTAGAAGAGTTTGCTGGGTCAGCAGTTGCGATTTTTCCTTTTAGTTCAGGTTTGAGGAGGTCACTATATCCTTCAATGTTCATGCCTTTAGTTAAATCAGGGTTGATGATTAAAACACTACCATCTAGCGTATAAGGAGTAGAGTAGCCAGTTGTGTTTTGATATTCTTTGATAACATTATCATTTTCTTTTGAAGTATAGTTTTCAAAGAGTTCTCCGTGGGTAGCATATTGTGTATAAGAACCACCAAAGATGACATCGGCGACAGGAGCTTCTTTTTCTGACTCTAGTTTTTTGAAAAGTTCTCCAGTACCAGCTTGAATCAGTTCTACTTTGATACCATATTTTTCTTCAAAGGCAGGAATAGTTGCTCCAATTAAGCCCTCTGAGTTTGGTGAATAAACGACTAGCGAACCGCCGTCTCCTTTATCAGATGAACTGTCATCGGCAGATTCATTAGAAGAACAAGCAGCAAGACCAAAAAGAGCTAGTCCGCAAGCAGCATAATACATCCATTTCTTTTTCATGATGGATACCTCCGTTATGTTATTTAAGTTTATTTTAAAACAATGTAAGCGTTTTTAAAACTAATAATTCTATTCTATTAGAGTAAAATTCTCTACAAAAACGGAAGTAATCTTTTTGATTTTATAGTAGGGTTCGACAGTTAATAATTGAAAAGTCAAATTTTATTTTTTAGATTGGATATCTGTAAAAATATCATTGTACTTTTTAAGAATAGCTGATTTATTTTGGATGACATAATCTGAATCTTCAGTAGCGATATTGATTTCTGTCATTGATTTCATATTTTTATTGGTTTTAGCATTTTTTCGAATGGGTCTGATGGTTGTTTCAGTTCCTAGTTTATCCTGAATGTCTTGAGAAAGAAGGAAATCGATAAATTTTTTAGCATTTTCCATGTGTTTGGCATTTTTGATAATAGCTGCGTTACCAGGTAAAAAGACGGTTCCTTCTTTTGGATAAATGACTTTTACATCAACGCCATCGTTTAAGAGTTTCAATGCAGGATCTTCATAGGTAAGTCCTACAGCCATTTCTCCGTCAGCGACAGATTTGTAGACATTTGAAGAACTAGAAGCAATTTTCCCGTCTACTAAGCTAAATAGATTTTTCACATATGTCCAAGCTTGCTCATTTTCATAGCCACCTTGATCCACAAGCATGTTTGTTAATTGAGCAAAGGCACTAGAAGAATTACTTGGATCAGCAGTAGCAATTTTTCCTTTTAATTTAGGATTAAGTAAATCATTATAGCCTTCAATTTTAATATCTTTAGTTAAAGCTGAATTGACAATTAGAACACTGACATCAAGAGTGTATGGAGTGTAGAATCCTGTTTTATTCTGATATTCAGGGATAATTTGGTCGTTTTCTTGGGAGATATAGGGCTCAAAGAGTTTTTCGTTAGAAGAGAAGAGTGCGTAGGAACCTCCGAAAATGACATCGGCTACGGGAGCTTCTTTCTCAGCTTCTGCTTTCTTGAATAATTCACCAGTACTAGCTTGGACTAAGTCAACCTTGATGCCATATTTTTCTTCGAAGGCTGGGATTGTTTCTTCGATAAGATCTTCAGGGTTAGGCGAGTATACAACCAAAGTGTTATTCGAATCTGTTTCAGTGCTAGTTTCCGCTCCTATAGCTGAAGAACATCCTGATAAAGTAAGAAATATCCAACCACAAGAGAGAAAGAATAGTAGTTTTTTCATAAGAGTCTCCTTTTTTACGAACGTTTTTGCTCTACAACTTTTATAACGTTTATAATTTGTAGAGTCCTACAGAATATAATAAAAACCTTAAAGAAATCTAAAACGAAAAATAGGAATTAAGCTCCTAGAGTAAGGATGCGTGAACTGTGGATAGGATTTTGATGGTAAGTATAAAATAAAAAGATTGCTACAATAAAGTTAAGCAATCCTTTTACATCAATGATTTTTATCCATAAGTTTTAATTCTTTTGGAGAAATATGGAGATACTTTTTAAAGACTTTGGCAAAATATTTATAGTCTGAAAATCCAACTTGTTCAGAGATATCGCTTAAGGGGGCATTGGGGGACTCGGCCATTTTATCTATAGCTTGCTTGAGGCGGTAGCGTAAGATATATTCATTTAGTGTCATGGGGAAGTCTTCTTTGATAACCTTATATAGATAACTTTCACTATATCCCAGCGATTCTGCTAGCTTACTAATAGTAAAATGTTCTGCATAGTGGTTGTGGACAAAGGAAATAATTTGCTGAATGATTTGATTTTGTGTATCAACTTGTTGGATAGAGGAGAGTAAAGTTTGATATTCTTCTAAAAAAGGAGTTTCTTGATAGGTGCTAACTTGTAATCGCAAAACAATGTTTTGAAGACATTCTGTCAATTCCTTTGTGTCAATTGGTTTGGATAAGAAATCAACTGCCCCATATTGCATGGCTTTTTTTGCATTTTGAAAATCGTTATAACCAGATAAGATAACTTTTTCATAAGAAAGGGTACGAGTGGCTTCGAACATCATAAAAGCATCCATAATTGGCATTGTGATGTCTGTTAAGACAATATGAGGTTCTTTTTCTTGGATGAGTTTCATTCCCTCTTGACCGTGACTGGCAGTTCCTACAACTTGGATGCCTAAGGCAGAGTAGTCTACGGCAATCTCTAGCCATTTTCGAATGAGGTGTTCATCTTCTACGATAATGAGCTTAAACATGAGTTAGTCCTTTCGTTACAAATTTGACCCAAGTTTCTCCTTGACGATTGACTCCTAAATCTAGCTGGACGTCAGAAAAAAAATTGCTCAATCGTTTGTAGCTGTTAACAATGCCATGCTGGGTATGAGGGCTATCTAAAGAGTCTAAAATAGCGACTCGCTCTTGTTTTGTGAGTCCTCCGGCATTGTCCTTGACCCAAAAAGTCAGAGAATCTGCTTCCAAGGTAATTTGGATATCAATATGAAGATCAATACGGTATTGCATCCCATATTTTATAGCATTTTCTACTAAGGGAAGCAAGAAAAGTTTAGGGATAGGCTGATTATCGACAGTTTCTGGGCAGACAATATCATAGGAAAAGTGCTCGAAACGAATTTTATGAATAATAAGGTAATCCTTTATAATCTTTAAATCTTGACAAATGGTTGTTTCTTTTTCTAAATCGGTGATACTGTAGCGAAGAATGCGCGTGAGATTTTGGATTAGGTCTTGTGTGAGACTTGCATCCATTAAAGAAGTGATTTTAATCGTCTCAAGCGTATTGTAGAGAAAATGAGGATTGAACTGAGCTTCCAGCATTTTTCTTTCAAAAATCCACTTTTCTTTTTCGATGGTCAACATTTTCTGATGAAGTTGATCTAATTCATACAACATATTATTAATTTTTTCGGCCATAAATTCAAACTCATCACCTGTTTGTAGATAAAGCCTTTTTTCTGCTTGTTTGGGAATTTCTTGAAGTTGGTAAACTAAACTTTCAATAGGAACAGCGTTGTGTGTAGCAATCTTATGAGCAATTCGTCTTGCTTGCGAGAAGTAGAGGAAGAATATACATAAGGTGAGAATGGAGGCTAGGCCGAGTAAGCTAGGAATAGGAAAGAAGGATTGAAAAGTATAGATTGAAAAAATAGCACCGACTTTTTCTTTTTGAACAATAAGCGGTTCGTTCGCATACCAGTGGGTGCGAGAGTGTAGGAGTTTCTCATCAAATTTTTCAAGAGTGGAACGAGTAAATTGATTTGTATTGTTGGAAAACATATTTCCAAAGCTATCGGTAATGATGTATTTAGAATTTATCATTGGGAAACTTGAGATGAAATCATTCTCAGTTACGAAAGCAATAGTATAGGCTTTAACTCGTTGGTTTTGAAGTAGTGGTTTGATAAAGAGTGTGTAGTGTTGCTTGTCTGAAGAGAGTGCAATTTTTTCTGTAACTTTATCTTGAGAAGGATTTTGAATAAGCAGTTTTAGATAGTAGGGTGATAAAATACTTTCTTGATGATCTCGATTGGTACTAAATAGTAATTCACCTGTATCACTTAGGATAATGAGGTCAGAACTAAGTTTTAATTTAGCTTTTGTCTCGTAAAATAAGCTAAAGACTTCTCGCTCTGTGTGTTTGCCGTCCAAAAATCCAGGAATCATTTTATAGTTCATAGTGGCCAGGAGCTCATTATTTGCTTCTTTCATCTCTTGAACTTGTTTGACAATCTGTCTCGTGTCTTTGGAGAGTTGTTGCTTTTGTAAAAAATAGGAAAAACCAAAAAGTAAAATGAGTAGTAAAAGAGAGGTCACAAAGGCTGCGATAGAGCTTCTATGGAGGATTTCTTTTTGGAGAGATTTTTTAAAGGAATGAGACATCTGCTACCTCCTTGGAAGGGTTTTCTGTTATAAGTATAGCAGTTTAAAAATTCTAGAGCAAGGTAAAATAGAAAAGTATAGAATAGAACGAGACCAAATTCCCCCAAAAATGGTATAATAGTAACATCATAAAATTGGAGAAATAGCATGAGTTTTTACAATCATAAGGAAATTGAGCCTAAGTGGCAAGGCTACTGGGCGAAACATCATACGTTTAAGACAGGAACAGATGCCTCAAAACCGAAGTTCTATGCTCTGGACATGTTCCCATATCCTTCAGGAGCTGGATTGCACGTAGGACACCCAGAAGGTTACACAGCAACGGATATTCTCAGCCGTTACAAACGTGCGCAAGGCTACAACGTCCTTCACCCAATGGGATGGGATGCCTTTGGTTTGCCTGCAGAGCAATACGCTATGGATACGGGGAATGACCCAGCAGAATTTACAGCGGAAAACATTGCTAACTTCAAACGTCAAATCAATGCACTTGGATTCTCTTATGACTGGGATCGTGAAGTCAACACAACAGATCCAAACTACTACAAATGGACGCAGTGGATTTTCACCAAACTTTACGAAAAAGGATTGGCCTATGAAGCCGAAGTACCAGTAAACTGGGTGGAAGAATTGGGAACGGCCATTGCCAACGAAGAGGTCCTTCCTGATGGAACTTCTGAGCGTGGAGGCTATCCAGTTGTCCGCAAACCAATGCGCCAATGGATGCTCAAAATCACGGCCTATGCAGAGCGCTTGCTCAATGACTTGGATGAACTTGATTGGCCAGAGTCTATCAAGGATATGCAACGCAACTGGATTGGGAAATCAACTGGTGCCAATGTAACTTTCACAGTAAAAGGAACCGACAAGGAATTTACAGTCTTTACAACTCGTCCTGATACCCTTTTCGGTGCGACTTTCACTGTCTTGGCTCCTGAACATGACCTAGTTGACGCTATCACAAGTCCAGAGCAAGCTGAAGCCATAGCAGACTACAAACATCAAGCTAGTCTTAAGTCTGACTTGGCTCGTACCGACCTTGCCAAGGAAAAAACAGGGGTTTGGACCGGTGCTTATGCCATCAACCCTGTCAATGGCAAAGAAATTCCAATCTGGATTGCGGACTATGTTCTTGCTAGCTATGGAACAGGTGCGGTAATGGCTGTGCCAGCCCACGACCAACGTGACTGGGAATTTGCCAAACAGTTTGGTCTTCCAATCGTAGAAGTGCTTGAAGGTGGTAATGTGGCGGAAGCTGCCTACACAGAAGATGGACTTCACGTTAACTCAGATTTCCTAGATGGTCTTAACAAAGAAGACGCCATTGCTAAAATCGTAGCTTGGTTGGAAGAGAAAGGTTGTGGACAAGAGAAGGTTACCTACCGTCTCCGCGACTGGCTCTTTAGCCGTCAACGTTACTGGGGTGAACCAATCCCAATTATTCATTGGGAAGATGGGACTTCAACGGCTGTTCCTGAAAATGAACTCCCACTTGTCTTGCCAGTCACCAAGGACATCCGCCCTTCAGGTACGGGTGAAAGCCCATTGGCTAACTTGACAGACTGGCTTGAAGTAACTCGTGAAGATGGGGTCAAAGGTCGTCGTGAAACCAATACGATGCCACAATGGGCTGGTTCAAGTTGGTACTACCTCCGCTATATCGATCCACACAACACAGAGAAATTGGCTGATGAGGACCTTCTCAAACAATGGTTGCCAGTCGATATCTACGTGGGTGGTGCAGAACACGCCGTTCTTCACTTGCTCTACGCTCGTTTCTGGCACAAATTCCTCTATGATCTCGGTGTCGTTCCAACTAAAGAGCCATTCCAAAAACTCTTTAACCAAGGAATGATCTTGGGTACTAGCTACCGTGACCACCGTGGCGCTCTTGTGGCGACTGACAAGGTTGAAAAACGTGACGGTTCCTTCTTCCATGTGGAAACAGGGGAAGAGTTGGAGCAAGCACCAGCCAAGATGTCTAAATCTCTCAAGAACGTGGTCAACCCAGACGATGTGGTGGAACAATACGGTGCCGATACTCTTCGTGTCTATGAAATGTTCATGGGACCACTTGATGCTTCGATCGCTTGGTCAGAAGAAGGTCTGGAAGGAAGCCGTAAGTTCCTTGACCGTGTTTACCGTTTGATGACAACCAAAGAAATTGTTGCGGAAAATAGCGGTGCTCTTGACAAAGTCTACAACGAAACTGTTAAGGCTGTTACTGAGCAAATCGAGTCGATGAAGTTCAACACAGACATTGCCCAACTCATGGTCTTTGTCAACGCGGCTAACAAGGAAGACAAGCTCTATGTAGACTACGCCAAAGGATTTATCCAATTGCTTGCCCCAGTTGCGCCACACTTGGCAGAAGAGCTCTGGCAAACAGTCGCAGCAACAGGTGAGTCAATCTCTTACGTAGCTTGGCCAACTTGGGACGAAAGCAAATTGGTTGAAGACGAAATTGAAATCGTCGTCCAAATCAAAGGAAAAGTCCGTGCCAAACTCATGGTCGCTAAAGACCTGTCACGCGAAGAATTGCAAGAAATTGCTCTGGCTGACGAAAAAGTCAAAGCAGAGATTGATGGTAAGGAAATTGTGAAAGTGATTGCGGTACCTAACAAACTCGTTAATATCGTTTTGAAATAAGATAGGAATCCTTCAGAGTAGAATCTGGGGGATTTGTAAATTGGATTATGCTATAATAGTCCCAACTAAGATAAAAACACAGTTCTGGTTGGTAGTCCAGACGTAGGCAAGCCTATCAGTAACCTTCCTCCTTGGTTGTCCATTCTTAGGGATAGATTTAAGGAGGTGCTGTCATGGAAATCGTTTCAATTGGCTTGACAGTTTATTTTGAAGATGGATTTTGGCATGGATTGTTTGAACAAGAGTATGAGGGAACTTATCAAGTTTGTCGAGTGACATTTGGTCAGGAACCAAAAGAGGATGAAATTTTGAAACTTTTACAGACTCAGTTTGTTCGGTTATCTTTTAGTCCAGAGGCAACAGTCAAACAGCATGTGAAGATTAAGAATCCGAAGCGTTTGCAGCGAGCTGTAAAGAAACAGGTGAAGCAGAAAGTTTCTTCTAAGTCACAAGAGCTCTTACAGTTGCAGTATGAGG
Organism: Streptococcus sp. A69; assembly: GCF_058556195.1. NCBI lineage: Bacteria > Bacillati > Bacillota > Bacilli > Lactobacillales > Streptococcaceae > Streptococcus > Streptococcus sp. A69. The sequence goes on from NZ_JBZUJU010000002.1 coordinate 194,002, forward strand.
AACGGAAAAAGCATTCAAAACAACAGTCCAGTCTCCAAAAGCAATTGCTCAAGCAAGAGAAATTTGAACGCAAACAGCAAAAACGTAGAGAGAAGCACAAGGGGCACTAGTGACTCTCTCTTTCATAAAATAGAACAGCTCTTCTTGGATAACAAGAGCTGTTTTTGCTTGTATTGAAGATTTCTTTCCTAATAGATAGACTTATCGTTAATGGCAGTTTCAAATTCAGGACCATACTTGCTTACTTCAAATTCAATCCTGCCCCATTCAGCATTTTCATTTTACTAGAAGGGAGTGTGTGTCATGATTTCTGATTCATTTTTTATTGTTTGCTTTGGTGAGAACAATACTACCGACTCTTGGCTTTTTCTGCTAGATGTGGTAAAACACCTCTTTTATAGCGCATGTTTTAAAAAATAATGTTTGGTTGTAAGTGATTTTAAACTTCCTCTAGTGATTCGATAGGAGAAAAACGAGCCTGCTCTACTTTAACTTAATCCCCATTATTTTACCACTTGGCCTTTCATTTTAACTGCTTATCTCAAAAGTCGATTTTTCTTTCATTCTTTTTGTTAAACTAGTGAGGTAAAGAGGAGGGGAAAATATGATTTTACAAGCTAAACATTTGACTAAACGGTACGGTAATCATATGGCTGTCGATGATATTCAGTTAGAGTTTGAAAAAGGAAGTTTCAATGCTATTTTGGGACCCAATGGTGCAGGGAAATCAACCACTATTTCCATGTTAATCGGTTTGAAAAAGCCGACACAAGGTCAGATTCGATATGCGCCAAATACGAAAATCGGAGTTGTTTTTCAAGCTAGTGTACTGGATGAGATGTTGACGGTTAGGGAAAATCTCACGATTCGTGCTCAACAGTATAAGGAGATTGCGGCAAGTCGTGTGGATGATTTGATTCATCAACTGGGTTTGACTGCTTTCCAGAAACAACTCTATGGAACTTTGTCAGGTGGGCAAAAACGTCGGGTTGATATTGCGCGTGCTCTTCTTTCGCGACCAGATATTCTTTTCTTGGATGAACCAACGACAGGTCTTGATATTCAGACTCGCAAATCCATCTGGGATCTGCTGTATCGACTACAAAAGGATGAAGGTATGACGATTATCTTAACGACTCATTATCTGGATGAAGCAGATGAAGCGGATCAGATCTATATCGTTGATCATGGAAAAGTGATCGCGCAAGGTTCTGCGACTGCTATCAAAAGTCAGTATGCATCTAATATCCTAAAAATTCGTTTTAAGGAAATGAAGGATCTAGAAAAATTGCGACAGACCGGAATGACAGTCGAGGAAGAAAACGAGTTGGAATATCTTTTTTATCCAAGGACGTCACAGGAAGCCATTGAATATTTGGCAAAAGTTCGAGAAGAAATTGATTCTTTTGAGTTTCGCCCAGGTACTATGGATGATGCCTTTATTGCACTTACAGGAAGAGAGGTTCGCTAATGCTAGCTTTATTGAAACGGAATTTTATCTTATATTTTCGTAATCGTTCGGGAGTATTTTTCTCATTATTGGGGGCATTGATTTCCTTCCTCCTTTATATCATTTTTTTGCAGAAGAACCTGACGGATTCTTGGTCCCAACTCCCTGATAATACGAACCTTTTAAATGACTGGCTGATGGGTGGGACCTTGGCTGTGACTGGGATGACAACCAGTTTTACGGCTCTTACACAAATGGTACAGGATCGTGAAAATCAAGTGGATCAAGATCTCTTCTTGACAGATTTAGGTAACTGGGGCTTACAGGCGTCCTATCTAATCAGTAGTATTGTCATTTCTTTTATCATGCAGGTGTTTATGTATGCTGTTATGAGTTTTTATTTTAAAGAGAGCCCAGTTATCAGTCATTTACCGGAAATCGCTTTGATTATGTTGTTAAGCAGTCTGCTTTCAAGTTTGGTAAATGTTCTCTTGATTTATCGTTTTCAATCTGTAGATAGCCTTGGTAAACTGGCAACGATAGTGGGAACTGCTTCTGGATTTTTAGTAGGAACTTATATTCCCATTGGAGTATTACCTGATTCTGCACAGCTTTTCATGAAATGTACCCCTGCAACTTATATTGCTTCTCTCTATCGACAAGTCTTGATGAAAGAGCAGTTAGAGACCGCATTTTCAGGAAATAACAGTCTGTTACAGGAATTTCAAGACAAAATGGGAATCCAAATCAACTGGCAAGAACTATTGACAAAGGAAGAAACATACTTTATAGTGGTTATTATCAGTCTCGTCGCTATTCTTCTTTGGATGTTATTTGTTAAAGTGTTTAGCAAGAGAAAATAAAGGTGTATTGGAGAGAAAATGAAGATTCGTTTTGAAATGAAGACAGAGTTTTCAGAAAAAGACCCACACATTTTAATTCAGGCAGCTCAGTTAACTGACCAAGCAAGAGAAGTCATGGAGTATTTAGAACAATTTTCAACGACTAATCAGGTGGTCATTCCTATTCGAACGGATGATCATCTGGTTATGGTAAAAATTGAGGATCTTATTCTAGCAGATATCGATAAGAATTTGTTGACCATTTATACGGTAGACGGGATTTATAAAACTAAGGAAACATTGACAAACTTTCAGAATAGGATTAACCGGCGTAACTTTATACAGATATCACGTCATTCAATTATAAACATTGACCATCTAGAGTCATTATCGGATAGCTTTTCAGGGAACATGATGGCTAAAATGACTCGGGGTATCAAATCTAGTGTGAGTCGGAAATACGTTAAGTCCTTAATGGATTATCTAGGTTTATAGGAGAGAATCATGAAGCGATTGATTGCTTATTTTGTATCGGGAATGCGGACGGCCTCCTTTATTTATTTGAGTTTGGTGTTATTGGCTCAGTTTTATTCAGGTATTACCTATCCTGCACCAACGACAAAAAATATTCTAGCTTTGTTTTTGATGAGTGGAATTATGGGAGTATTGACCTTAATCCTTGAAAGGCTAGAGTTTCTTGCTTATAGTATGCGTGTAGGAGTTCATTTATTAGCGACAGCTACTATTTTAGTATTGACCTACCTATTTTTTGGCTGGGGTTCAGCATTGTTGAGTCCCTTGCTTTGGTTCTTTTTCTTATTAATTTATGGACTGATATGGTTGTACCAGATCTGGCAAACTCACAAGCTCACTCAACGAATTAATCAAGCCTTAGAAGATAAAAGAAAGAAAACGAATCACTAATGTAGTGTTGAGGATGAGGTTTGGGGAGAGTGCTAGTTTCCATATAGAGCAAATTATGATATAGTATTTTCAGCGTAAAACAAGGAGAAAAACGATGCCAGTAAATGAATATGGTCAGATAATTGGTGAGTCAATGGAAGGTTATACACCAGGTGAATTGCCTTCCATTGATTTCTTAGAAGGGCGCTACGCTCGGATAGAGGCTCTTTCGGTGGAAAAGCATGCGGAGGATTTGCTAACTGTTTATGGTCCTGATACGCCTCGTGAGATGTGGACCTACCTCTTTCAGGAGCCAGTGGCAGATATGGAGGAACTGGTTACCGTCTTAAATCAGATGTTGGCTCGTAAGGACCGTTTTTACTATGCGATTATAGATAAGGAAACTGGTAAGGCTTTGGGAACTTTTTCACTCATGCGCATTGACCAGAATAACCGAGTAATAGAAGTTGGTGCCGTCACTTTTTCGCCTGCTCTTAAGGGTACGAGGATAGGGACAGAAGCCCAATATCTCTTGGCACGCTATGTTTTTGAGGAGCTTAGCTATCGTCGCTATGAGTGGAAATGTGATTCTCTAAATCTCCCATCAAGACGAGCGGCAGAACGTTTGGGCTTTGTCTATGAAGGAACCTTCCGTCAGGCAGTCGTTTATAAGGGGCGCACTCGAGATACGGATTGGTTATCTATGATTGATAAGGACTGGCCCCAAACCAAAGCTCGTTTGGAAGCATGGCTGACTCCTAAAAATTTTGACAAGAATGGACGGCAGTACAAGAGTTTGAGAGAAATCTAAAAGGTGATGACATGATTACCGTTAGAAAGCAAGAATTAGTAAATATAAATGATGTTTTGCATCTCTATCAAGCAGTCGGTTGGACCAATTATACGAATCAACCCCAAATGCTGGAGCAGGCTTTGTCTCACTCATTAGCGATTTACCTGGCACTTGATGGTGATGCTGTTGTGGGATTGGTTCGCTTGGTTGGAGATGGTTTCTCATCAATTTTTGTCCAGGATTTGATCGTTTTGCCTAGCTATCAGCGCCAAGGGATTGGTAGTGCCCTAATGAGAAAGGCTTTAGAGGATTTCAAAGATGCCTATCAAGTCCAACTGGTGACCGAACAGACAGAAAAAACCTTGGGATTCTATCGTTCTCTGGGATTTGAAACCTTATCTACTTATGATTGTACAGGAATGGTTTGGGTGGATCGAAAAAGATAAAAAAATTATTTTTTCTTAAGTAAAGTTTAAGTCTCCTCGTGTATCATATAGTCATTAAATAAAGACCTCCTAATACTCTTCGAAAATCTCATCAACCTTCGTTAGAGTCGACTTAGCTAACTATCGTTATGCTTGCGTCTATCTACCTAGTCTGATTTCGATTTTCATTGAGTACCCTTTATTTAATGAAATCCTAAACTTTTCTTTTTCATCATAATCTCCTAAAGAAGTCACCCAATCAGGTGGCTTTTTTGTGACTTGAGAAAGAAAATTTCATTTGGAAAAAATTTTTCTAAAAAAATGATAAATCAGAAAAAAGTTAAGGTAATTTTAAGTCTCCTCGTGTATCATATAGTCATTAGATAAAGACCTCCTAACTTTATTTAATGAAATCCTAATCCTTTCTTTTTCATAATAATCTCCCTAAAGAGGCCACCCAATCAGGTGGCTTTTTTGTTTGTGGCTTGGATTTTTGCTATAATAGGAACATGAGTAGAATTTTAGATAATGAGATAATAGGGGACGAGGAGTTAGTAGAACGTACCCTCCGTCCTCAATACTTACGCGAATATATCGGACAGGATAAGGTGAAGGACCAGCTACAAATCTTTATCGAAGCTGCCAAAATGCGGGATGAAGCGCTGGACCATGTACTCTTATTTGGGCCTCCAGGTTTGGGGAAAACGACCATGGCCTTTGTTATTGCCAATGAACTGGGAGTCAATCTCAAGCAAACGTCTGGTCCTGTCATTGAAAAAGCGGGTGACTTGGTAGCTATTTTGAATGATTTGGAACCTGGAGACGTCCTTTTTATTGACGAGATTCATCGCTTGCCCATGTCGGTGGAAGAGGTACTCTATAGTGCCATGGAGGACTTCTACATTGACATCATGATTGGGGCTGGTGAAGGCAGTCGAAGTGTTCATCTGGACTTGCCACCTTTTACCTTGATTGGTGCAACGACACGTGCGGGGATGCTTTCAAATCCTCTGCGGGCACGTTTTGGGATTACAGGTCATATGGAATACTATGCTCATGATGACTTGACGGAAATTGTTGAGCGAACAGCAGATATTTTTGAGATGGAAATCACTCATGAGGCGGCTGCTGAGCTGGCCTTACGCAGTCGAGGAACTCCTCGTATTGCCAATCGTCTCCTTAAGCGCGTGCGCGACTTTGCCCAGATTATGGGGAATGGGGTTATCGATGATGTGATTACCGATAAGGCATTAACCATGCTAGATGTTGACCATGAAGGCTTGGACTATGTGGATCAAAAGATTCTTCGTACCATGATTGAGATGTACGGTGGTGGTCCTGTCGGTTTAGGAACTCTTTCTGTTAATATTGCCGAGGAGCGTGAGACGGTCGAAGATATGTACGAACCCTACCTCATCCAGAAAGGATTTATCATGCGAACTCGTTCTGGACGGGTGGCGACAGCTAAGGCATATGAGCATTTAGGGTATGAATACAATGAAAAATGAGCAAGAAATTCTAGATGCTTTCAGAGAAAATCCGGATATGATGACCATTCTGACCATCATTCGTGACTTGGAGTTGAATGATTCCTGGTTGGCAGCTGGTTCGGTCCGAAATTTTATCTGGAATCTCTTGTCAGACAAATCCCCTTTTGATCATGAAACGGATGTGGATGTGATTTTCTTTGATCTAGATATTTCTTATGAGGAAACAGTATCCCTAGAGAAAAAGCTGAGAGAAGATTTCCCTCAGTATCAGTGGGAGTTGAAAAATCAGGTCTATATGCATCTGCACAGTCCCCACACAGCTCCCTATACCAGTTCTTGTGATGCTATGAGTAAATATCCTGAGCGTTGTACGGCAGTAGGCCTTCGCTTGCATGCAGATGCAACTTTAGAGCTCTTTGCGCCCTATGGTTTAGAGGATATTTTAAAGTTTCAAGTTTTCCCAACTCCTCATTTTTTAGAGAATGAGGACCGGATGAAGCTCTATCAAGAACGCTTGTCCAAGAAAAATTGGCAAGAAAAATGGGAAAATCTCACTTTTTCAAAAAACTTAAGGAAAGTTTAAGTTAGGAACGGTATACTAAGTCCATAAGTTAAGAGAAACTTAACTTAAACTCCTAAAACTTTTTCATAATAATCTCCCTATAAAATAAAGTCGCCCAATCAGGCGGCTTATTTTTTGTTACTTACAAGAAATGATAGTAACTTAGCAATAGAAGAAAATAGGGAAGTATGGTATAATAAAACGATAGATTTTTGAATAGGAATAAGATCATGTTTGGATTTTTTAAGAAAGATAAAGCTGCAGAAGTAGAGGTTCCAATACAGGTTCCTAATCATATTGGCATCATCATGGATGGGAATGGTCGCTGGGCTAAAAGACGCATGCAACCACGGGTTTTTGGTCATAAGGCGGGGATGGAAGCACTTCAAAAGGTGACCAAGGCGGCCAACAAGCTGGGCGTTAAGGTTATTACGGTCTATGCTTTTTCTACGGAAAATTGGACTCGTCCGGATCAGGAAGTCAAGTTTATCATGAACTTACCAGTCGAGTTTTATGATAACTATGTTCCTGAATTGCATGCAAATAATGTTAAAATTCAGATGATTGGGGAGACGGACCGTCTGCCTAAGCCGACTTTTGAAGCTTTGACAAAAGCAGAGGAATTGACTAAGAACAATACGGGTTTGATTCTCAATTTTGCTCTTAACTATGGTGGACGTGCTGAGATTACACAGGCTGTTAAGCTAATTTCTCAGGATGTTTTAGATGCGAAAATCAATCCGGGTGATATCACAGAGGAATTGATTGGCAACTATCTCTTCACCCAACATTTGCCTAAGGATGTGCGAGATCCGGACTTGATTATTCGTACAAGTGGAGAATTACGCTTGAGCAATTTCCTTCCATGGCAGGGGGCGTATAGTGAGCTCTATTTTACGGATACCCTGTGGCCTGATTTTGACGAGGCAGCCTTGCAGGAAGCAATTCTTGCCTACAATCGTCGACAACGCCGATTTGGAGGAGTTTAGGAGAAAATATGACCAAGGATTTACAAGAGAGAACACTGTTTGCTGGACTGGCTCTGCTTATCTTCCTTCCCGTCTTGTTTGTTGGTGGGCTCTTGTTGCAGATAGGAATTGGCTTGATAGCTATGCTGGCTGTTCATGAGCTTCTGCATATGAAGGGACTAAAGACTATGACCATTGAGGGCACCTTGACCCTCCTTGCAACCTTTGCACTCACAATCCCCTTAGAAAATTACCTAACTTTTTTGCCGGTTGATGGCAATGTAGTTGCCTACAGTGTTTTGATTACAATTATGTTAGGAACGACTGTTTTCAGTAAAAACTATACGATTGAAGATGCTGCCTTTCCGATTGCTATGAGTTTCTATGTTGGTTTTGGTTTCAATGCCTTACTAGATGCTCGTATAGCTGGATTTGATAAGGTTCTTCTGGCCCTCTTTATCGTCTGGGCGACAGATAGCGCAGCTTACCTGATAGGGATGAATTTTGGCAAGCATAAGTTGGCACCAAGAGTTTCTCCTAATAAGAGCATTGAGGGCTTTATCGGTGGTATTCTAGGTGCGGTACTGGTAACAGCAATCTTCATGCTTGTAGACAGCACAGTTGCTCTCCCTTATGGAATTTATAGAATGAGCCTCTTTGCCGTCTTCTTCAGTGTGGCAGGTCAGTTTGGTGACTTGATTGAGAGTGCTATGAAACGCCATTTCGGTGTCAAGGATTCTGGGAAGTTTATCCCGGGGCATGGTGGAGTGTTGGATCGTTTTGACAGTATGTTAGTTGTCTTTCCTATCATGCACTTGTTTGGCCTCTTCTAAAGAAAGGAATATTGAATGATTGGATTGCTAACCTTTATCCTCGTTTTTGGGATTATCGTGGTGGTGCATGAGTTTGGACATTTTTATTTTGCCAAGAAATCAGGCATTTTAGTTCGTGAGTTTGCTATTGGTATGGGCCCTAAGATTTTTGCCCATATCGGTAAGGACGGCACTGCTTATACTATTCGGATCCTTCCTTTAGGAGGGTATGTTCGTATGGCTGGTTGGGGTGACGATGCGACGGAGATTAAGACAGGAACTCCGGTCAGTTTAACACTTGCAGAGGATGGTAAGGTCAAACGGATCAATCTATCTGGGAAGAAACTGGATCAAACAGCCCTCCCTATGCAGGTAACCCAGTTTGACTTTGAAGACAAGCTCTTCATTAAAGGCTTGGTCTTGGAAGAAGAAAAGACCTTTGCAGTAGATCACGATGCAACAGTTGTTGAGGCAGACGGAACCGAAGTGCGCATTGCCCCTCTAGATGTACAGTACCAAAATGCTTCTATCTGGGGCAAACTCATTACCAACTTTGCAGGTCCCATGAATAACTTTATCTTAGGTGTTGTTGTTTTTTGGATCCTGATCTTTTTGCAAGGTGGTGTTAGAGACACTCAGACCAATCTCTTTCATGTCATGCCAGAGGGAGCTTTGGCTAAGGTAGGCGTAGCTGAGACAGCTCAAATCACCAAGGTAGGCTTGCATGAAGTTAAGAATTGGCAAGACTTGACCCAGGCTGTGGAAGCAGATACCAAGGATAAGACCGCTCCGACCTTAGATGTGACCATTTCTGAAAATGGGAGTAAAAAACAAGTCACTGTTACTCCAGAAGAGAATCAAGGACGTTATATTCTCGGGGTTCAACCAGGGGTTAAGTCAGACTTTCTATCCATGTTTGTTGGTGGATTTACAACCGCTGCTGACTCGGGACTCCGTATCCTTTTGGCTCTGAAAAACTTGATTTTCCATCCAGATTTGAATAAACTCGGTGGTCCCGTTGCCATTTTTAAGGCAAGTAGCGATGCTGCTAAAAATGGAATTGAGAATGTCCTCTACTTCCTAGCTATGATTTCCATCAATATCGGAATTTTTAACTTGATTCCTATCCCAGCTTTGGATGGTGGAAAGATTGTGCTCAATATCCTAGAGGCTATCCGTCGTAAACCCCTTAAACAAGAAATTGAAACCTATGTCACCATGGCTGGTGTAGTTATCATGGTTGTCTTGATGCTAGCTGTGACCTGGAATGACATTATGCGACTCTTCTTTTAGATAATCGAGGAATATTATGAAACAAAGTAAAATGCTAATCCCAACGCTTCGCGAAATGCCAAGCGATGCTCAAGTTATCAGCCACGCCCTTATGTTGCGTGCTGGTTATGTTCGTCAAGTTTCTGCTGGTGTTTATTCTTACCTACCACTCGCTAACCGTGTGATTGAAAAGGCTAAGAATATCATGCGCCAAGAGTTTGATAAGATTGGTGCTGTTGAGATGTTGGCTCCTGCCCTTCTCAGTGCCGATCTCTGGCGCGAATCAGGTCGTTATGAAACCTATGGTGAAGACCTTTATAAACTGAAAAATCGTGAAAAGTCAGACTTTATCCTAGGTCCGACACACGAAGAAACTTTTACAGCTATTGTTCGTGACTCTGTGAAATCTTACAAGCAATTGCCACTTAACCTTTACCAAATCCAACCGAAATACCGTGATGAAAAACGTCCACGTAACGGACTTCTCCGTACACGTGAGTTTATCATGAAAGATGGTTATAGTTTCCATGCTAATTACGATAGTTTGGATGTGACTTATGATGAGTACAAGGCAGCCTACGAACGTATTTTCACTCGTAGTGGCTTGGACTTCAAGGCCATCATCGGTGATGGTGGCGCCATGGGTGGTAAGGATAGCCAAGAATTTATGGCCATCACACCAGCCCGTACAGACCTCGACCGCTGGGTTGTTTTAGACAAATCAGTTGCCTCATTTGATGAAATTCCTGCAGAAGTGCAAGAAGAAATCAAGTCAGAATTGCTCAAATGGATGGTTTCTGGTGAGGATACCATTGCTTACTCAAGTGAGTCTGGATATGCAGCTAACTTAGAAATGGCAACAAACGAGTACAAACCAAGCAACCGTGTTGTTACCGAAGAAGAAGTGACTCGTGTTGCAACACCAGATGTTAAATCAATCGATGAAGTGGCAGCCTTCCTTAACGTGCCAGAAGAGCAAACCATCAAAACCCTCTTCTACATGGCAGATGGGGAGCTTGTTGCAGCCCTTCTAGTTGGAAATGACCAGCTTAACGAAGTCAAGTTGAAAAATCACTTGGGAGCAGATTTCTTTGACGCTGCTAGCGAGGAAGAAGTCGCAAGTGTCGTCCCAGCAGACTTTGGTTCACTAGGACCAGTTGGTTTGCCAGAAAATGTGAAAATCATTGCAGACCGCAAGGTGCAAGATGTTCGCAATGCTGTTGTGGGGGCTAACGAAGATGGTTACCACTTGACGGGTGTGAACCCAGGTCGTGACTTTACTGCAGAATATGTAGACATTCGCGAAGTTCGTGAGGGTGAAATTTCACCAGACGGACAAGGTGTTCTTAACTTTGCGCGTGGTATCGAAATTGGGCACATCTTCAAACTCGGAACTCGTTACTCAGCAAGCATGGGAGCAGATGTCTTGGATGAAAATGGTCGTGCTGTGCCAATCATCATGGGATGTTACGGTATTGGTGTTAGCCGTCTCCTCTCAGCCGTTATAGAGCAACACGCTCGCCTCTTTGTTAACAAAACGCCAAAAGGTGAATACCGTTACGCTTGGGGGGTTAACTTCCCTAAAGAATTGGCACCATTTGATGTGCACTTGATCACTGTCAATGTCAAAGATGAAGAAGCGCAAGCCTTGACAGAAAAACTTGAATCCAACTTGATGGAAGCTGGTTACGAAGTCTTGACAGATGACCGTAACGAACGTGTCGGAGTGAAGTTTAGCGACAGCGACTTGATTGGGTTGCCGATTCGCATTACTGTTGGGAAGAAAGCAGCCGATGGCATTGTAGAAGTTAAGATTAAGGCGACTGGTGACACCATCGAAGTTCACGCAGACAACTTGCTCGAAACGCTTGAAATCCTTAGTAAGAAATAAAAACTATAATCAGAAGAAAAACAAGGCAAAAATGTAACTAGTTTTTACCTTGTTTTTTCTGTATAATGGGAAAAATGAGTAAACGAAGAGGTATAACAATGCTAAAATTTCCAAAGGATTTTGTTTGGGGTTCCTCCACTTCTGGACCACAGACAGAAGGACGAGTGCCAGATGATGGCAAGGGAGATAATCTCTGGGATTATTGGTATCAGGTGGAGCCAAACCGCTACTACAATGGGATTGGACCCGACAAAACATCGACTTTCTATGAAAACTGGGAAAAGGATATTGAGCTTCTGGTAGAGACTGGTCACACAGCCTTCCGAACTTCTATCCAGTGGTCTCGCATTTTCCCACAAGGCCGTGGAGAGGTCAATCCACAAGGGGTGGCTTTTTATCGTCAGGTCTTTGAAGCCATTAAGGCCAAGGGAATTCGTCTCTTAGTCAATCTCTATCACTTTGACCTGCCTTTTGCCCTCCAAGAAGATGGGGATGGTTGGGAAAATAAGACAACCGTCAAGGCTTATGAAGACTATGCTCGTTTTTGTTTTGAGACTTATGGTGACTTGGTGGACCAATGGATTACCTTCAATGAACCCATCGTTCCTATAGAATTTGGTTATTTTTATGATGCCCATTATCCTCACAAGGTAGATGCTAAGGCGGCGGTTAAGGTTGCTTATCATACGCAATTGGCTAGCAGTCTTGCGGTTAAGGCCTGTCATGAGATTTTGCCTGATCCTAAGATTGGGATTGTCCTTAACTTGACACCAGCTTACCCACGTAGCCAGCACCCCGCGGATGTCAAGGCTGCTCGCATTGCGGATCTCTTCCAAGCACAATCTTTCCTAGACCCGTCTGTCTTGGGAGCTTATCCAGAAGAGTTAGTAGAGATTTTAGCAGAGCAAGATTTGCTGCCGGATTCTACAGCTGAAGAGTTGGAGCTCATTCGCGATCATACTGTGGACTTTCTTGGAGTCAATTACTACCAACCTTTGCGCGTTATGGCGCCGCGTTTTGCTAAACATCCAGACAGTCCCCTCTTGCCAGAACATTTTTACGAGCCTTATATCATGCCGGGCCGTAAAATCAATCCTCACCGCGGTTGGGAAATCTACGAGCAGGGGATTTATGATATCGCCCAAATTATCAAGGAAAACTATGGTAATATTGAGTGGATGTTGACAGAGAATGGCATGGGTGTTGAAGGTGAAGAAAAATTCCGTGAGAATGGCATGATTCAGGACGACTATCGTATCGACTTTGTCAAAGGGCATCTTCGTGAACTCCACCGTGCCATTGAAGACGGAGCCAACTGTAAGGGTTACTTAATCTGGACCTTTATTGATTGCTGGTCGTGGCTCAACAGCTATAAAAATCGCTATGGTCTAGTTGAGCTTGACTTGGAAACACAGGAACGTCGCCTGAAGAAATCAGGTCACTGGTTCAAAGAACTCAGCGACCATAATGGATTTTAAGAATAAAAAAAGTGAGATGGTGTTCATCTCACTTTTTATTACAATATCATCACCAAGGTTCCGATCGTAATCAGGATACAGCCAACAATTGTTTTAAACGTCAGGATATCTTGTAGGAAGAAAAAGGCTAGAACGAGGGTAATGACGAGACTGAATTTATCGACAGCAGATACCTCAGTCGCATTGCCCATCTGTAGGGCCTTGTAGTAGCAGAGCCAGGAGGCGCCAGTGGCCAAGCCTGATAAGATGAGAAAGAGCCAACTTTTTCTACTGATGTTGACAATTTCGGTCTGACTATTGGTCAAGAAAACCATGGCCCAGGCCATAAGAATGACGACGACCGTACGAATAGCAGTTGCTAGATTGGATGGAACACCCTCGATCCCAATCTTGGCTAAAATTGATGTTAAGGCTGCAAAGATAGCAGATAAAAGTGCGAAGAAAAACCACATGGCAAATACCTCCTCTTTTTATTATAAGTAATTGATGCTGACTTGTCAGGTATCAAGTGAAATTCTGATAAAATACCAGATAGAAAAACTATACCAATTTTTCTTCTTGACAAGTGAGAAAAACAAGTATATACTGTCTTTGCTGATTCTGTAAAGGGGAAATCAGACTATACCAATTTAAGGAGAAAGCACAGCTGGTCTGTGTCGTATATATTATGTGTGGAATTGTTGGTGTTGTTGGAAACACAAATGCAACTGATATTTTGATTCAAGGGCTTGAAAAGCTCGAATACCGTGGTTATGATTCTGCGGGGATTTTTGTCCTAGGTGGTGCTGAAAATCACCTAGTCAAGGCTGTCGGTCGTATCGCAGAATTGTCTGCCAAGACAGCTGGCGTTGAGGGAACAACTGGTATCGGACATACGCGTTGGGCGACTCATGGTAAACCAACGGAAGATAACGCTCACCCACACCGCTCTGAGACAGGACGTTTTGTCTTGGTGCACAATGGCGTGATTGAGAACTACCTTGAAATCAAGGAAGCATACCTTGCAGGTCACCACTTCAAGGGGCAAACAGATACGGAAATCGCCGTTCACTTGATTGGAAAATTTGCGGAAGAGGATGGTCTCTCAGTTCTTGAAGCCTTCAAAAAAGCCCTTCACATCATCCGCGGTTCCTATGCCTTTGCCTTGGTTGACTCTGAAAATCCAGATGTCATCTATGTCGCTAAGAACAAATCACCACTTTTGATTGGTCTTGGAGATGGCTACAACATGGTATGCTCAGATGCTATGGCTATGATTCGTGAAACTAACCAATACATGGAAATCCATGACCAAGAATTGGTAATTGTCAAGGCTGATAGCGTCGAAGTGCAAGACTATGATGGCAATCGCCGTGAACGTGCTAGCTACACTGCGGAGCTTGACTTGTCAGATATCGGTAAGGGAACTTACCCTTACTACATGCTCAAGGAAATTGATGAGCAACCAACGGTTATGCGTAAACTCATCCAAGCCTACACAGATGAGACCGGTCAAGTTGTCGTTGACCCAGCTATCATCAAGGCTGTTCAAGAGGCAGACCGCATCTATATCCTCGCAGCTGGAACATCTTACCACGCAGGATTTGCTTCTAAGAAGATGCTGGAAGAATTGACGGATACACCTGTTGAACTTGGAATTTCATCTGAGTGGGGCTATGGGATGCCACTTCTCAGCAAAAAACCACTCTTCATCTTTATCAGCCAGTCTGGTGAAACAGCTGACAGCCGTCAAGTTTTGGTCAAAGCTAATGAAATGGGCATTCCAAGCTTGACAGTGACAAACGTACCAGGTTCAACTCTTTCTCGTGAAGCCAACCATACTATGCTTCTTCACGCGGGTCCTGAAATTGCTGTGGCATCAACCAAGGCCTACACAGCACAAATTGCAGCTCTTGCCTTTCTTGCAAAAGCAGTCGGAGAAGCAAACGGCAATGCCAAAGCCCAAGCCTTTGACCTGGTTCATGAATTGTCAATCGTAGCTCAGTCTATCGAATCAACCCTTTCAGAAAAAGAAACGATCGATGCTAAAGTTCGTGATCTTCTTGAAACCACTCGCAATGCCTTTTACATTGGACGTGGTCAAGACTACTATGTAGCCATGGAAGCCAGCCTCAAACTCAAAGAGATTTCGTACATCCAGTGTGAAGGCTTTGCGGCAGGAGAACTCAAGCACGGAACCATTGCCTTGATTGAAGAAGGAACACCTGTCTTGGCCCTCTTGTCAGATCCAGTCCTTGCAAACCACACTCGTGGAAATATCCAAGAGGTCGCAGCCCGTGGTGCCAAGGTCCTTACAATCGCAGAAGAAAATGTTGCTAAAGAGACCGATGATATCGTCCTTACGACCGTCCACCCTTACCTCTCACCAATCTCGATGGTCGTGCCAACACAATTGGTCGCTTACTTTGCAACACTTCACCGTGGCCTTGATGTGGACAAACCACGTAACCTTGCTAAGTCAGTAACAGTAGAATAAACCAAGAAAGTCTAGTTCATCTAGACTTTTTCTAATGAGCAAATTCATTGAAAATAAAACTAATTAGTGATAAAATGCCCTAAAAACTAAAAGAGATAGCGAGGAAACAGGATGGTAGAATTAGGAATTTCAACATTTGGTGAAACAACAGCTCTGGAGGCGACTGGACAGATTTACAGTCATGATGAACGCATTCGTCAGTTGGTGGCAGAAATTGAGCTGGCTGATAAGGTTGGTTTGGATGTGTACGGGATGGGGGAGCATCATCGGGAGGACTTTGCGGTATCGGCGCCAGAGATTGTTCTTGCAGCTGGGGCAGTCAATACCAAAAAGATTCGTTTGACTAGTGCGGTCAGCATTCTCTCGAGTGTGGATCCGATTCGCTTGTTCCAACAATATGCTACCATTGATGCCTTGTCAAATGGACGGGCAGAGATTATGGCTGGGCGTGGTTCATTCACCGAGTCCTTTCCACTGTTTGGCTATGACTTGAAAGACTACGAAGCACTTTTTGATGAGAAATTGGACTTGCTCCAGTTAGTCAATGAAAAGACCAAGATAGACTGGCAAGGTCAATTGACCCAAACGATTTCTGACAAAGGAGTCTATCCTCGTCCAGTTCAGGGGAAATTGCCATTGTGGGTGGCGACAGGTGGTCATGTAGAGTCAACAGTGAAGATTGCTCGGGCGGGGCTGCCGATTGTATATGCCATTATCGGTGGCAATCCGCGTTATTTTAAAAAGCTGATTCAAGCTTATCGCGAGATTGGTAGGGAAACCGGTCATGCGGATAAAGACCTGAAAGTGGGCGCTCATTCTTGGGGGTGGATTGCTGAAGATGGCGAGCAGGCTGTCAAAGATTATTTCCATCCGACCAAGCAAGTGGTGGATGCAATTTCCAAAGACCGTCCACACTGGCAGGAATTGAGTTATGAGCAATATCTTGAACAGGTTGGACCAAATGGTGCCATGTTTGTGGGCAATCCAGATCAGGTGGCAGAAAAATTGATTCGCATGATTGAGGGTTTAGGTTTGGACCGCTTTATGCTCCATCTACCGCTTGGTTCCATGCCTCATGATCAAGTTCTGAGAGCTATTGAGCTCTTTGGCACGCAAGTGGCGCCCAAAGTACGTTCTTACTTTGCCATGAAAGAGGGGTTATAAAAAATTCAATCAGTTGAGTCGATTGGTGAGGAACACCCATGGATTCAGCAACAGGTGGAAGTGGTACAAGGGGTAGAGCATACTATCTAGTGGAATATATACCAGTTTATACCAAGTACAAGATAAAATAGCAAAAAAGGCGATTATCCAAGTGGAAATCGTCTTTTTTTGATATTCTCACAAATACGATATCTTGTGGTTGGTGTAAACTGGTATATAGCTCCCTTATTTTATTTATCAAACCCTTGTAAGTTTTTTTGGCGCTCTTCAGTTTGACCCTTGGCATCCAATTTATTACCATTGTAAACAGTGCTTTCCCATGATCCATACATTGGGTTAGGGAAAATGATGAATTTCTCACCAAACTCTTTTTGTAATTCCTCTAATTTTTGGTCGCGCTCAGTTTCAGAGGTCTTTGAAAACTCTGCAAAGTCCACAAGATTGTCTCCTAGTAGCATGACTAAGTTGGTTTTTTCTTGGACTGCTTGTCTACGACCTTCTTTAGATTTGACGCCTTTTTCTAAGAACATGAGATGATCGCGGCTTTGTACAGGAATTCCTTCGTTTTCTAGGTTTTTGACCGTATCATCCACCTGATCTATCGTGCGGTCAGATACATAGTAAATTTGGACACCGTTTTTGTCTGCAAATTGGAGGAAGTCTTTAGCACCTGGTACAGCCTTGGCTGCGGCTTTTTTTACCCAGACATCCCAGTTTTCTGGGGTAAATGCTGTTCCATCTTTGACATTTTGCGCTTGATAAGGGCTATTGTCTAATACAGTTTCGTCCAAGTCCAAAACGATAGAGTAGGGTTTATCTGTCTGTGTTTTTAGTAGTTCTTTCAAACGATCAGTAGCGACATTGTAACCTTGTAGATAGAGTGCCTTGGTTTCAGCTGCTTTTTGATACCAAAGAGTTGACATAGTGTTCTCTCTTGAACGCAACTGATCATAGGTCATTGTAACCTGATTGTCAGATGTACTACTTTGTGTTGTCTGTGAATTTGCCGAATTTGTGCCACAGCCAGTCAGTAAAATGACGGAAGCAAGTGTAGAAGCAATTGTAATAGTAACTTTGGATATTTTCATAATCCGATCCCCCTAATAATAGTCTATTAACATTGTAGCGTTTTCATGGGATTTGTGCAAGGAAATATCGAGAAAAAATAAATTTTTCAGTAGTAATTTGGTATTAGGATAAAATTATGTACTTAATTTGGGAATGAAGATGGATATAAAAAAACTCAATCGGCTTGATAGAAAATCTATATCAGCTTCTTTTTGGAAAATAGATGAAAATAAAGTGAATCTTTGAAAGGCTAGTAACATCAAGCTTTTCAGGGATTTTTTCTTTATAGATCCCAATTTGTAAAATTAAGCTAGACAGAAAAAGCCATCTATGTTAGGTTCAGATAAACACCATACCAAGTTTTTCTGAGTTACATGAAAAATCTAACTTAATTTGACAATTTGGGTTTTCAAAAATCAAATGCTGCCGATTTTCAAGCGCTGTCTTGATGATTTCTTTGACAATAGACCACAAGTAATCGGTCAGTAAGTCGCTATCTGCCGCTGTCAGCTCCGTTTGCCCGCTTCTAATCAAACCCATTTTCAGCAAACCCACTGATAAATAAGGATAACCAAACTCTTCTAGTATTTTCTGCGCCAAAAGCGTCTTCCCCGTGTGAGAAGCCCCAATTATCAGGAAATCATTTGTTGAAAACCCTTTCTTCCCTATATTATAGAACTTTCTGATAACTATTCACATCTTATTATGAGAAAAAATCCGCTAGAATATCTAGCGAATCCCTCATTCAATCATTCTTTTCTATTCGTCTCATAAGATGTTGTATTCTGATATTGTCCTACCAAATAAAAGGGAAAATTCGATATTTAACCTTGCTACAATAATCTTGATAGGCTTGCCCGAAATGCTCTCCTAGGACCTTCTCCTCAACTCGTAAGCGAATAGCGTAGCCAACAACCAAAACTAAGAGAGACAAGAGAAAACTGTAGAGATTCAGTGTGATGAGAGACAAACCTAGCAGGGACAAGATGCTGCCTGTATAGGCAGGATTTCTCACAACCGCATAAGGTCCGCTATCTACCAGCTTTTGCTGGTCTGTCGTCTGCACCGCTAAGGTAAAAGCCTTGCCCAGGTAGTTGACCGCATACAGACGCAAGGCTATGGCAAAGATAGCCAAAGGAAAACCTAGAAAAAGAAAAATGCTTGGTAGTTCCACACGAAAAACTGCTAGATTGTCAAGATTAACCGATAGCAAGGACAAGACGACGCTAGCGATAATCACATAGCGTGTTCCGTCATCAGCTGAATGTTCAGCCTTATTCTTTTTAGTGTGATGTTTAATATATATTTCTGATAGCACAATAAGAACAAATATAAGATAGATAAAAATTGTTTGTATTGTAGACATTTTTTGACCTCCTCCCTCATTCTACTCTTTTCAACTGGGAAAATCTAGTGAAAGTCTAAAGAATTTTCAAAAAAAGCTCCTTTCCTAAGAAAAGAGTGTGAACTTAAAATTCAATGATACCAGGCTCCACTGCCGTATCGTGGTTGGCAATGACTTGCAGGCAGTTGGGGTCTTGGCTTTCTTCCTTGGCCCACTTGAGCGAGGTCATCTGCTTGTCCTTATCCAAGGAAATTCCCGGTAAAATCAAGCCCTACCATGATTTTTTAGCATAGCTAGCATCTGAGGCAAGAAGGACGAATTTCCCGTCAGCAATGTCGCTCAGGAAAGATGCCGCACGATCACTATACAAAAATTCATCAACAGTCGAAAAAGCCTGATAATCATTAAAATAAGGTGCATCAAAATCTTTCCACATAGGCTTCTCCTGACAAAAACCAAGTTGTCAGAGTGGTAGTAAATCATTTTTGTCTAAGCTTTTTAGCTGTATACTCATTTTATTACCTACTTTGCTAATTAGAATATTTCATTGATTTTCGCCATGACATACTCATCTCTATATTGCCCTTTAACCAACATTGTTTTAGTTTTTCTTCCCTCAACTTCAAAGTCATTCTTTTGATATAGATGAATAGCCACATCATTATTTGTTTCTATGCTCAACTCTAAACGGACTATTTTATTTTCTTGCACCCAAAAATCTAAACGTTTGAAAAATTCTGTTCCGATACCTTGTCCGCGATAATCTTTTAACACGCCTAGCACAATATAAGCCAAGTGGGCGGTACGATTAACCTTCTCTTTCTCAGCTGAAATATGGCCAATGATTCTGTGATTGTCAATAGCTACCAGTTTATTAGCCAGCTTGCTATTTTCTCTTTACCAACTTTCAACTCTCGCTCTTTGGGCTCAAACATCATAAAATCAGTTTCAGTGTCCAACTGATTTAAGTAATCATAGTAATCGTCTACGTATTTTGAATATAATCTTCTATAAACAATCATGTACTTTCTACCCTTTACTAGCCAAATGCTTCGCAAGTGGCCACTACTCTTAGCATTTTGTACTGCACTCCAAAAGTTAGACAGAAAAAGCCATCTATGTTAGGCTCAGATAAACCACCACATTTGTCTGAAAGGAACTAACATAAATGACCTATACTCATCTTACTACAAACGAGCTTGTAATGATAGAGGCTTACTATCAAGAAAACACAGAAGAGCAATCATTACCTTAGTAGAATGCCTCTCAAAAGCCATCATCACACTGAAAACTGAGGGACAAAAAGCAAGTGATATTGAGGCCTCCATCAATCAATGGTTGTCTCAAGTTCCCAGTCATCTCTTTAAGTCGATAACTTTTGATTGTGGGAAATAATTTTCTAATTGGAAATCTATTTCGAATGCACATGATATTGATATTTTCTTTGCGGATTCAGGATGTCCTGGTCAACGAGGCCTCAATGAACATTCTAATGGCTTATTAAGACGAAATGGACTTCCGAAATAAATGGATTTTACGAATATTTCTCAAAATTATTTATCAGCTATAGCTGATAAAAGAAATAGAATTCCTAGGAAATCATTGAATTATCAATCACCATACCAAGTTTTTCTGAGTTACTTGAAAAGTCTAACTTAATTTGACAACCTAGGATATAAAAAATCAATCCCCCGTGCGTTAAGGCTCGGGGGATTTTTCTATAGGAGGGCTAGTTTAGTTTTCTTTTTTGTTTTTTAGTAAGAAACCGAGGCCAAGGAGCGCAAGGAGGCTGATTCCTGAAAACAGGAGTCTGTTATCGTTTTTGATTCCTGTATTTGGAAGTCCAGCTTGTTTAGCTGGGGTTGCAGGTATATTCTCTTTGCTGGAGTTTTCTACTGCTCCGTTTTGAAGAGCTTCTTTTACAGATGCTTCTTGTGCTAGTTGTGTAGCTTGTGAATCAGTTGTAGCTTGGCTAGGTTTATCTTTTGCATCAGCTACTTTTTTATCTAGTTTAGTAGAATCAGGTCTAGCTTGTGGAGCTGGATCTTGATGTTCAGGTTTGACTACTCGGTTTGAAATATTGTCTTGGTCATTATTGTGACCTTGTTCTTGTTTTAAGCTAGAAAGATCAAATTCTGGTTTTTCTTCCACAGCTGGGGCAACGATGGCACCACCTTGAGATAAGCGGAGAACAACGGCAGTGAGAGCGTTCAATTTTAAGCCTTTTTCAGTCCATTCGAGACCTTGAGGTTTAGCGATTCCTACTGGTCCTGCTTGGTTTTCATCTGCCAGAACTTCAGCCTTTCTCAAGTGAGCAAAGGCAGTTCCTAAGTTGAATTCACGAGCCTTATCATCTGCATTGACAAAGACTGCGTAGATATCACCGTTTGGAGCAGTGATTTGGTAGCCGATCACCACGTCTTCTTTTTCAACACCATTTTGTCCTGGGACAGTGATGAGGCGGACGCGTTCTTTGATGTCTTGAAGACTCTTGAGTCGGAAGGCATCTGTAGATTGACGAAGGGCAATCAAGCCTTTCATGTAGTCACGGCTCTTGACATTTTCAGGATAGGCTTTGCCATCTGTTGCCTTGGTCCAATCAAACTTGTTGACAGCATCACTAGAGTCGTAAGAGTCATGGATAAAGTAAGGATAGATAAATGGTTCGCCGTCCTTGTCACGTAACAAGTGAGACTTGTGTGGAGCCTTATCCTCTGAGACAGGAGTCTTATAGGCTGGGTCAAGGAATTGTTTGGTACGTCCGTATTCCTGACCAGAGTGGATAAACGGTGTTCCTTGGGCGGTCAAGACCATGAGGTTTCCAAGTCGCAAACGACGATGGATTTCAGCGTAGTTTTCCGCCTTGCTTGGGTCTTTTTTGATAGACTGAGCAATAATGTCAAAGAGGGTCAAGTTATCATGGGCTGCGATATACTGGATAACATCTCCAGGATTGTCAGCCTCAAAGTTAGTTGGTTGGGCAATGAGATTTTTAAAGATGGTATTGATATCGCGTTTGCCACCTGTGATAAAGGCAGGTTGACCTTCGTTTGGATAGCCAGACTTGAGGTTGTTACGGATGTCGTCTGAAAAGACAGCGACAGTATCTGTTTTCTTCATCCAATCTTGGTCAGCAGGTTGTACAGGCGTATTTTCATCACCAGTATAGGTTCTCCAACCTTCGCCTAGCATGATTAGGTTTGGATTAAGTGCGCGTGCAGCCTTGTAAGCTTCTTCGATTGAAGCTGCATCATGGTCTCCCATCATATCGAAACGGAAACCATCCACTTTGTAGGTATCGACTAGATATTTGATAGAGTCAACTAGGAGCCGTTTGGTCATATGGTGGGTTGTCCCCAAGCGTCCACCACCAAAGTTAGTACGTGGAGTTCCGTCTGCGTCCATAAAGTGATAGTAGTTTGGCTCAATATCCTCAAAAATGTCAACATTGGCAGTATGGTTGTAGACCACATCCAAGATAGCCCCCATGCCACGTTTGTGGATTTCGTTGATGAGGTTTTTAAATTCTGCGATTCGTTTTTCTGGATCCTTAGGATCGCTAGAGTACATACCAGTCAAGGAGAAGTAGTTTTGAGGGTCATATCCCCAGTTGTAGTTGCTGTTGCTTGAAGCGTAGGCAGACAAACGTTCTTGGTTCTTCAATTCATTGACAAAGTAGTAAGACAAGACTGGAAGGAGCTGGATGTGGGTCACACCCAAGTCTTTGAGATAGTCTAGTTTTTCGATAAAGGCTTCGAAGGTACCGAATGGTTTGGTCAAGTCTTTTGCGATGGCAGGATCCGAAGTGAAGTCACGAACATGAGCTTCATAGATGACGGCATCTTCACGAGATTTGAAGTTGCGAATCTTCCCATAGGTCAAGTCTTGCGGACCTAACTTCGCTGGATCGACAAAGGCAGCTTTAGCGATCTTATGAGCGGCATCTGTTTTTGCTAGGTCACTGTTCCAGGCCGCTAATGATTTGGCATAAGGGTCAAGAACGAGGACAGTTTTGCCTTGGCGCTCGATTTGGTAGTGGTAGTAGTAGCCAGTATAGTTGCTGATACCGAGACCAGAGTTTGCATCCAGAGTTTGTTTCCAGGTTCCTTTTTCTCCTTTTTCAAGGGCGACAGTTCCGACTACCTTTTCAGGGTCTTTCTTGTCGTAGACGACAACGGAAACCTTATCGGCACTCGGAGACCAGAGGGTGAGGTCGACCCGCTTGCCATCTTCTTTTAGGGTTGCGCCGAGTGGACCATCGTAACTGTAGGATTCATCCTTGAGGCGCCAGCTTGAACGTGTGGTAAAGCGGTCTGAATTGTAGCTGACTGTGTAAGGGTGTTGTGTGTCAGAGAAGTCGCCGATGTAGGTCACTTTTTTACCTGCCTCATCAACTTCGATATCGGTGATGGTTACTTTGTTCCCTTGGTGATCGGTGATATTGGAGCGTTTAAGAATATCGTCTTTCTTAGCTCCAACAAGGGTAGAAAAGCTACTTTCGATACGAGACTTGGCCACATGTTGGGCACCAGTCATGCGGATATCGTGCACATAGTAGGGGTTGGTGTAGATGGTCTCGTCATCATCTTTGAGGAAGATTTGACTGTGATTTTTTAGATCAGTAAATTTATAATCTTCTTTTCTGATTTTCACATCATCGCCCTTCTTGCTTTCGTCTAGTAATAAAAATCCGAATTCTCTTGCAGCTTCATTGAGTGGAATATCAATGTAACGACCATATTTTCCAGTTGCGGTAAAGTCAGTACCGTCAGGCCATTCTCCACTGCTTGGGTTTTTAACATCGCCCCAATACCAAAGAGATTTTTTGTCATAGTTGCCATCGGTGCGGTAGTAGTTGACACGGACGGTTCCTGCTGGTTGAGGTCGATAATTGTATACCTTGTAGTTTTCATCTAGCCAAGCCTCATTCATTTTTGGAGAGAGGTGCTCTACAGAACGGTCCCCTGTCAGGTTATCCCCCTTGGTATTGTTGATAAGGAAGCTGACTTTCTTGGCTTGCTCATTTTTGAGTTTGACGTCTAGGTAATAGCCGTAGTCGTCTTTCTTGGCATCCTTGAAGGACTTGGCTCCATTGGGCCAGTTTTCAGAAGGTTTTTCAACATCGTCCCAAGTCCAAAGGCCTTGAGAATCCTTGTTTTCTTCAGGAAGTTTTTTCACATGGATGCGGAAGTAGTTGTCTTCGATTGGTGATTCAGAACTAGTGTCTGCTTGAGGTTTTTGATCAGAACTTGGCGTCGAAGTGCGAGTATCTACTTTCTCTTCCTTGCTGTTAGGCTGGCTTGTAGTAGCTTCTTCTTTTTTAGCTGTTTCAGCTGCTAGAGGAGCGTCAGTTGATGGGGCTTCCTTTTTAGTGTCAAGGGAAGCGTTTGCATTATTTTGCTCAGAATTGGGGCTTTGCTCTTGTGTTTGACTTGCTTCAGTCTCGGTAGGAGCCTTAGCCACAACACTAGTATTTTCCTGAGCTTGAGGGAGGTTTTCGTTAGCCGAAATGGTTGGCATTGCAGCAGAAAGCAGGACAATGCTAGCACCGATAAGGACAGAGCTTGTTCCATTTTTCAAGGAACGAATACCGTAAATCATTTTTTTCTCAGTTTGAGATGGGATCTTTTTCATCACAATTCTCCTTATGTAGTTGTTCCCTAACAGTATAGCATGAGGTAAACATTAGTGCAAGCGTTTTCCTAATTTTTAAAAGAAAATTTTATGCTTCATTCTTTTGAAATTTTAAACCGTTTTATAGGAAAAGATTGTTTAAAAAATAGTAAAAAAACCTTGAAAAATCTAGCTAAATAAGGTATAATTTGAATAATCATTTGTCGTAGGTTTTGTCTGAAATATTGTCCAGACAAGGCTCACAGCAGTTAAATCTTCTGAAAAAGTCAGATTTAGCTGCTCTTTTTGTGCTTTTTTTCAGGTTTTTGAGTGTTTGTAACAAAGATTTAAAGATTCTGAAAATTCATCAAAGGGACACGGTGATAGGGGTTTTTAAAACCATATGACGATTAGAAAAGCCTGATCGACAAGGCTTGGAACTTATTTACAAAGGAGAATCATCTTGGCAGGACATGACGTTCAATACGGGAAACATCGTACCCGTCGTAGTTTTTCAAGAATCAAAGAAGTTCTTGACTTACCAAATTTGATTGAAATTCAAACGGATTCATTCAAAGATTTCCTAGACCACGGACTTAAGGAAGTATTTGAAGATGTATTGCCAATTTCAAACTTCACAGACACAATGGAGTTGGAATTTGTTGGCTATGAAATCAAGGAACCAAAATATACGCTCGAAGAAGCTCGTATCCACGATGCTAGCTACTCAGCACCAATTTTTGTAACCTTCCGCTTGATTAATAAAGAAACAGGCGAAATCAAGACTCAAGAAGTCTTTTTTGGTGATTTCCCAATCATGACTGAGATGGGTACTTTCATCATCAATGGTGGTGAACGTATTATCGTTTCTCAGTTGGTTCGCTCACCAGGTGTTTACTTTAATGACAAAGTAGACAAGAACGGTAAAGTAGGTTACGGTTCTACTGTTATCCCTAACCGTGGAGCTTGGTTGGAACTTGAAAGCGACTCAAAAGACATCGCTTATACTCGTATCGACCGTACTCGTAAGATTCCATTTACGACCTTGGTTCGTGCGCTTGGTTTCTCAGGTGATGATGAAATCTTTGATATCTTTGGTGACAGTGAATTGGTTCGCAATACCGTTGAAAAAGATATCCACAAGAATCCAATGGACTCTCGTACAGACGAAGCCTTGAAAGAAATTTACGAACGCCTTCGTCCAGGTGAGCCTAAAACTGCTGAAAGCTCACGTAGTTTGCTTGTGGCACGTTTCTTTGATCCACGTCGCTATGACTTAGCAGCCGTTGGTCGTTACAAGATTAATAAAAAATTGAACATCAAGACACGCTTGCTCAACCAAACCATTGCGGAGCCATTGGTAGACCCTGAAACGGGAGAAATCTTGGTAGAAGCTGGAACCGTTATGACTCGTAGTGTGATTGAAAGCATTGAAAGCCATTTGGACGGCGACTTGAATAAGATTGTCTACATTCCAAATGATGCAGCTGTCCTGACAGAACCGGTTGTCCTTCAAAAATTCAAGGTTGTTGCACCAACGGATCCAGATCGTGTTGTAACCATCATCGGGAATGCAAATCCAGATGACAAGGTTCGTGTTGTAACTCCTGCAGATATCCTTGCTGAGATGAGCTACTTCCTCAACTTGGCTGAAGGTATCGGACGTGTGGATGATATCGACCACCTTGGAAACCGTCGTATCCGTGCAGTTGGTGAATTGCTTGCCAACCAAGTACGTTTGGGACTTTCTCGTATGGAACGTAATGTCCGTGAGCGTATGTCTGTTCAGGACAATGAAGTTTTGACACCGCAACAAATCATTAACATCCGTCCTGTAACAGCTGCGGTTAAAGAATTCTTTGGTTCATCACAGTTGTCACAGTTCATGGATCAACACAACCCGCTATCAGAACTATCACACAAACGTCGTTTGTCAGCCTTAGGACCTGGTGGGTTGACACGTGATCGCGCTGGATATGAAGTCCGTGACGTACACTACACTCACTATGGTCGTATGTGTCCAATCGAGACACCTGAAGGACCTAACATCGGTTTGATTAATAACTTGTCATCTTACGGACACTTGAACAAATATGGTTTTGTTCAAACACCATACCGTAAGGTTGACCGTGAAACAGGTGTAGTCACAAACGAAATCGTTTGGTTGACAGCCGATGAAGAAGATGAATTTACTGTAGCGCAGGCCAACTCTCGCCTCAATGAAGACGGTACTTTTGCTGAGAAAGTTGTCATGGGACGTCACCAAGGGGTCAACCAAGAGTATCCAGCAGAAGTCGTTGATTACATGGACGTGTCACCAAAACAGGTAGTTGCCGTTGCGACTGCATGTATTCCTTTCTTGGAAAACGATGACTCCAACCGTGCCCTCATGGGTGCCAACATGCAACGTCAGGCTGTGCCATTGATTGATCCAAAATCACCTTACGTTGGTACTGGTATGGAATACCAAGCAGCTCACGACTCTGGAGCTGCGGTTATTGCTCAGCATGACGGTAAAGTTACCTACGCAGATGCGGACAAGGTAGAAGTTCGCCGTGAAGATGGTTCCCTAGATGTCTACCACGTTCAAAAATTCCGTCGTTCAAACTCAGGCACTGCCTACAACCAACGTACCCTCGTTAAAGTTGGGGATGTCGTTGAAAAAGGCGACTTTATCGCTGACGGACCTTCTATGGAAAAAGGAGAAATGGCGCTTGGACAAAACCCAATCGTTGCCTACATGACTTGGGAAGGTTACAACTTCGAGGATGCCGTTATCATGAGCGAACGCTTGGTGAAAGACGATGTCTACACATCTGTCCACCTCGAAGAATACGAATCAGAAACGCGTGATACAAAGCTTGGGCCTGAAGAAATTACTCGTGAAATTCCAAACGTTGGAGAAGATGCCCTTAAAAACCTTGACGAAATGGGAATTATCCGTATTGGTGCCGAGGTTAAAGAAGGGGACATCCTTGTAGGTAAAGTCACACCTAAGGGTGAAAAGGACCTTTCAGCTGAAGAACGTCTCTTGCACGCTATCTTTGGAGACAAGTCTCGTGAAGTGCGTGATACTTCTCTTCGTGTACCACACGGTGCCGATGGTGTCGTTCGTGATGTCAAGATCTTTACACGTGCAAATGGAGATGAGTTGCAATCAGGCGTTAACATGCTAGTTCGCGTCTACATTGCTCAAAAACGTAAGATCAAGGTCGGAGATAAGATGGCCGGACGTCACGGAAACAAGGGGGTTGTCTCTCGTATCGTTCCTGTAGAAGACATGCCTTACCTTCCAGATGGAACTCCAGTCGATATCATGTTGAACCCACTTGGGGTGCCATCACGTATGAATATCGGTCAGGTTATGGAGCTCCACCTTGGTATGGCAGCACGTACTCTTGGTATCCACATCGCAACACCAGTCTTTGACGGAGCAAGTTCGGAAGACCTTTGGGACACTGTCAAAGAAGCAGGTATGGATAGCGATGCCAAGACTATCCTTTATGATGGACGTACTGGTGAACCATTTGACAACCGTGTATCAGTTGGTGTCATGTACATGATCAAACTCCACCACATGGTTGATGATAAATTGCATGCGCGTTCAGTCGGGCCTTACTCAACCGTTACTCAACAGCCACTTGGAGGTAAAGCTCAGTTTGGTGGACAACGTTTCGGTGAGATGGAGGTTTGGGCTCTTGAAGCCTACGGTGCGTCAAATGTTCTTCAAGAAATCTTGACTTACAAGTCTGACGATATTAACGGACGTTTGAGAGCTTATGAAGCTATCACAAAAGGAAAACCAATTCCAAAACCAGGTGTTCCAGAATCATTCCGAGTTCTTGTGAAAGAATTGCAATCTCTTGGTCTTGACATGCGTGTCCTTGACGAAGATGACCAAGAAGTGGAACTTCGCGACTTGGATGAAGGAATGGACGAAGATGTCATCCACGTAGATGACCTTGAAAAAGCCCGCGAAAAAGCAGCCCAAGAGGCTAAAGCAGCCTTTGAAGCTGAAGAAGCAGAGAAAGCAACAAAAGCGGAAGCAACAGAAGAAACTGCTGAACAAGAATAAGCAGTTCACTTAGAATAGAAAGGGAAGAAATAGTGGTTGATGTAAATCGTTTTAAAAGTATGCAAATCACCCTAGCTTCTCCAAGCAAAGTCCGTTCATGGTCTTATGGAGAAGTCAAAAAACCTGAAACAATCAATTACCGTACGTTGAAACCAGAACGTGAAGGACTCTTTGACGAAGTCATCTTTGGTCCTACAAAAGACTGGGAATGTGCTTGTGGTAAGTATAAACGCATTCGTTACAGAGGGATTGTTTGTGACCGTTGTGGGGTTGAAGTAACGCGTACAAAAGTTCGTCGTGAGCGTATGGGACACATCGAGTTGAAAGCTCCTGTATCTCACATCTGGTATTTCAAGGGGATTCCAAGCCGTATGGGGTTGACCCTTGATATGAGCCCTCGTGCCCTCGAGGAAGTGATCTACTTTGCGGCTTATGTGGTGATTGATCCTAAGGATACACCACTTGAGCACAAGTCTATCATGACAGAGCGCGAATACCGTGAGCGCTTGCGTGAATATGGTTATGGATCATTCGTTGCCAAGATGGGTGCCGAAGCCATCCAAGACCTTTTGAAACAAGTAGATCTTGAAAAAGAAATTGCTGAACTCAAAGAAGAGTTGAAAACAGCTACTGGACAAAAACGTGTCAAAGCCATCCGTCGTTTGGATGTTTTGGATGCCTTTTACAAGTCTGGAAACAAACCTGAATGGATGGTTCTCAACATCCTTCCAGTTATTCCACCAGATCTTCGTCCAATGTTGCAGTTGGATGGTGGCCGTTTTGCCTCATCTGACTTGAACGACCTTTACCGCCGTGTTATCAACCGTAACAACCGTTTGGCTCGTTTGCTTGAGTTGAATGCACCAGGTATCATCGTTCAGAATGAGAAGCGTATGCTTCAAGAAGCGGTTGATGCTTTGATTGACAATGGTCGTCGTGGTCGTCCGATCACAGGACCAGGTAGCCGTCCATTGAAATCATTGAGCCACATGCTTAAAGGGAAACAAGGACGCTTCCGTCAAAACTTGCTCGGTAAACGTGTTGACTTCTCAGGACGTTCCGTTATCGCCGTTGGTCCAACTCTTAAGATGTACCAATGTGGTGTGCCACGTGAAATGGCTATTGAGCTCTTTAAACCATTCGTCATGCGTGAAATCGTCGCTCGTGATATCGTGCAAAACGTCAAAGCAGCTAAACGCTTGGTGGAACGCGGAGACGAACGTATCTGGGATATCCTTGAAGAAGTAATCAAAGAACACCCAGTGCTTTTGAACCGCGCACCGACCCTTCACCGTTTGGGTATCCAAGCTTTCGAGCCAGTCTTGATTGATGGTAAGGCCCTCCGCTTGCACCCACTTGTCTGTGAAGCCTACAATGCCGACTTTGACGGGGACCAAATGGCCATCCACGTACCGCTTTCAGAAGAAGCTCAAGCAGAAGCTCGTATCTTGATGCTTGCTGCTGAGCACATCTTGAATCCGAAAGATGGTAAACCAGTTGTTACTCCATCTCAGGATATGGTTTTGGGGAACTACTACTTGACCATGGAAGAAGCTGGTCGTGAAGGTGAAGGAATGGTTTTCAAAGACCGTGATGAAGCTGTTATGGCTTACCGTAATGGTTATGTTCACCTCCACTCACGTGTTGGTATCGCGACAGACAGCCTCAACAAACCATGGACAGAAGAGCAAAAACACAAGGTCTTGCTGACAACAGTTGGTAAAATCCTCTTCAACGACATCATGCCAGAGGGTCTGCCTTACTTGCAAGAACCGAATAATGCGAACTTGACAGAAGGACTCCCAGCTAAGTACTTCTTGCCACTAGGTGGCGATATCAAGGAAGCAATTCGCAACCTTGAACTCAATCCTCCATTCAAGAAGAAAAACCTTGGAAATATCATCGCTGAGATTTTCAAACGTTTCCGTACAACAGAAACCTCTGCATTCTTGGACCGATTGAAAAACTTAGGTTACCATCATTCAACACTTGCTGGATTGACAGTGGGGATTGCTGATATCCCAGTGGTTGAAGACAAGGCTGAAATCATCGAAGAATCTCATAAGCGTGTAGAGCAAATCACAAAACAGTTCCGTCGTGGTTTGATCACTGATGATGAACGTTACAATGCCGTTACAGCTGAATGGCGTGCAGCTCGTGAGAAATTGGAAAAACGCTTGGTCGACAACCAAGATCCGAAGAATCCAATCGTTATGATGATGGACTCAGGAGCCCGTGGTAACATCTCGAACTTCTCACAACTTGCCGGTATGCGTGGTCTGATGGCCGCTCCGAACGGACGTATCATGGAATTGCCAATCCTTTCAAACTTCCGCGAAGGTTTGTCAGTACTCGAAATGTTCTTCTCAACTCACGGTGCCCGTAAAGGTATGACCGATACGGCCCTTAAGACAGCCGACTCAGGTTATCTTACTCGTCGTTTGGTCGACGTTGCCCAAGATGTTATCATCCGTGAGGACGACTGTGGAACAGACCGTGGTCTCTTAATCCGCTCTATCGCAGAAGGAAAAGAGATGATCGAGTCACTCGAAGAACGTCTCAACGGTCGTTACACGAAGAAAACTGTTAAACACCCAGAAACTGGCGAAGTTATCATTGGTCCAAATGAGTTAATCACAGAAGACAAGGCGCGCGAGATTGTCAATGCTGGTGTGGAAGAGGTGACTATCCGTTCCGTATTTACATGTAACACTCGTCATGGAGTCTGCCGTCACTGTTACGGTATCAACTTGGCGACTGGTGATGCGGTTGAAGTTGGGGAAGCAGTTGGTACAATCGCTGCCCAATCTATCGGGGAACCTGGTACACAGCTTACCATGCGTACTTTCCACACGGGTGGGGTTGCCTCAAATACCGATATCACTCAAGGTCTTCCTCGTGTCCAAGAAATCTTTGAAGCCCGCAATCCAAAAGGGGAAGCGGTTATTACAGAGGTCAAAGGACAAGTTACAGCCATCGAAGAAGACGCGTCAACTCGTACGAAGAAAGTCTTTGTTAAGGGTGAAACTGGCGAAGGAGAATATGTCGTTCCATTTACAGCACGTATGCGTGTTGAAGTTGGAGACCAAGTTTCTCGTGGTGCAGCATTGACAGAGGGTTCTATCCAACCAAAACATCTCCTTGCTGTTCGTGATGTCTTGTCAGTTGAAACTTACCTTCTCGGTGAAGTCCAAAAAGTTTACCGTAGCCAAGGGGTAGAAATCGGTGACAAACACATCGAGGTTATGGTTCGTCAAATGATCCGTAAAGTCCGTGTCATGGATCCAGGTGATACAGATCTTCTCATGGGTACCCTTTTAGACATCAACGATTTTACAGATGCGAACAAAGATGTCCTTATCGCCGGTGGAGTCCCAGCGACAGGTCGCCCAGTCCTTATGGGAATCACCAAAGCCTCGCTTGAGACAAACAGTTTCTTGTCAGCGGCTTCCTTCCAGGAAACAACTCGTGTCCTTACAGATGCAGCCATCCGTGGTAAGAAAGACCATCTCCTTGGACTTAAGGAAAATGTTATCATCGGTAAGATCATCCCAGCAGGTACTGGTATGGCTCGCTACCGTAACCTTGAACCACAGGCAATCAATGACGCAGAATATCTGGCTCCTGAACAAGAAGAGGCAGAACTTACTCCAGTAGATGAAACTGTGGAAATCCAATCTGAAGAAACTGTAGAATAAAAGCAAATAAGAGAACCTCCGGGTTCTCTTTTCTTTGTTTCAGAAAATTTTCCAATTTTTCCATAAAGTGTGGTAGAATAGAAGAACTAAAATGACAAGGGGATTTATATGGAACAAACATTCTTTATCATTAAGCCAGATGGTGTGAAGAGAGGTCTAGTTGGCGAGGTTTTGAAAAGAATTGAGCGACGTGGTTTCAAACTCAAAAAATTAGAGTTACGTTCAACAGTTTCAGAAGATTTGATTGACCAACACTATCGCGACTTAGTTGAAAAAAGTTTTTATCCTCCTATCCGTCAATTTATGACCTCAGGCCCAATAATTGTTGGAATCATTTCAGGTCCCAAGGTAATTGAAAGCTGGCGTGACATGATGGGGGCCACTCGTCCAGAAGAGGCACTACCAGGAACCATCCGGGGAGATTTTGCTAAGGCGGCAGGAGAAAATCAAGCCATTCAAAACGTGGTACATGGATCAGATTCAGAAGAGTCAGCTAAACGAGAAATCGCTCTCTGGTTTAGGGATTAGATTAGAAGAGAACAGTTCTGTGAATGACGGAACTGTTTTTTGTACCGTTCAGCGTCCTAATGTGACATTTTGGAAGTCATTTATCATTTTCTAATCCTGTCAGAGTATAATTTCTTATACGGAGGAAGAAAAGGAAATGATGAAATCAATTCGTGTTTTATTATTATTAGCTGTCGCTCAAATTTTATTTGGAAGTTGTTTATTGTGGAAGGAATCATTTTTATCTTTAAGAGAAGGAAATGTCTATTTTTTAATTCTCATAGTGGGAGTTTCAGGCTTTTGTGCCGGGATTAATTACTTCCATACCTTGGGTCAGAAAAGTCATAGTATTTTGCGTGTTCAAAAGAAAGTAAGCCTTGTTTATAGCCTTCTTTTAGTAGTCAATCTTCTGGCAACCTGTCTGGTTCTCACAGAAAGCATCCAAACTACTAGCAAATTGCAGCAGGATCTGGTTGACCTCTTTTTGCCTTCATTCTTTTTCTTGCTGGGAGTAGATCTATGGATTTTCTTACCTTTTGATAAATATATTCGGGATATGGACAACCATCTGAACAAGAAGAGAACGGTTGTGATTTCCGTTTTAGGCACGATTATTTTCTTGAGAAATCCCGTAACAATCTCCTCCATTCTCCTTTATATCGGTCTCGGTTTTTTATGTGCGCGTTTCCTCTTTCCAAAATCCGTGCAAAGGGAAATTTCATTTTATGGACATGTGATTCGCGATGTTTTATTTGTTATTTGTATTTTTACCTTTTTCTAAGAAAGGCAAGGAAAACTGTAAATTTAGCATAGTAAGTCTATAAAGAAAATTCACACAAAAGGAAACTTTTTGGTATAATAGTAGCATGTACACAAAAAATGAAAAAGAGCTTCTAGCTCTCGGAGAAAGATTAGGTCATTTGCTTCAAAAAGACGATGTTCTGATCTTGACGGGAGAGTTGGGTGCGGGTAAAACAACCTTTACAAAAGGCCTTGCTAAGGGTTTGGATATCCGTCAGATGATTAAAAGTCCAACTTATACTATCGTGAGAGAGTATGAAGGGCGTCTGCCACTTTACCATTTGGATGTCTACCGTATCGAAGGGGACGCTGATTCTATTGATTTGGATGAGTTTCTCTTTGGTGGCGGTGTGACTGTTATTGAGTGGGGGCATCTTTTGGGTGAGGATTTACCAGATTCCTATTTGGAATTGGAAATTTTGAAAGAAGCAGAGGGTCGTTGTCTTCATTTTACGGCTCATGGCCCTCGGGCTGAACAACTCATCAAGGAGCTTCATGATGGAGTATGAGTTGTGCATTCGTGAGGCAGAGACTTCAGATGCTACAGCTTTGATTGCATTTTTAGATTGTGTCGGTCAAGAAACAGACCTCACTAGCCTAGATGAAAATGGTATCATGATGACAGCGTCTGAAATGGCTCTTTTTATCGAAAAACAAGTTGCATCGGAGAATCAAATTACTCTTCTCGCCTTACTGAATGATGAGATTGCAGGTATCTTAAATATCACATCGGATCAACATTTAAGAGTTCGGCATATTGGAGATGTTTTTCTAGCAGTTCGCAAGAAATTTTGGAACCAAGGCTTGGCTACAATACTTCTAGAAGAAGGCATCGAGTGGGCTAAGGCCAGTGGTGTCTTGCGCCGCTTGCAACTCAGTGTACAAAAACGAAACGAGGCTGCTATCCACCTCTATTCAAAAATGGGATTTATCACAGAAGGCTTGCAAGAAAGAGGAGCCTATTTAGCAGAAGGGATATTTTTAGATGTTTGTCTGATGGGCAAATTGATAGATAAATAACGAGATGATCAAAAAATTAATTGGAATGGTGCTAGGTTTCCTGGCCGTAACAGTTGTAGGTGTAGGAATTTATGCCTACACAATCTATCAGCAGGGAACTGCAACCCTGAGTCAAAAAACTTACAAAAAAATCGGTGAAGAAACCAACGTTATCGAAGCAACTGAGCCTCTAACGATTCTCCTAATGGGGGTAGATACGGGAAATTCGGAACGTACAGATCCGTGGGCAGGGAATAGTGATTCCATGATTCTCTTGACGGTTAATCCAAAAACAAAGAAAACCACTATGATGAGTTTGGAACGGGATATTCTGACCAAGATCGAGAGTGGAAATGGCCAAGTTCAGGAAGCCAAACTCAATGCGGCCTATGCCAATGGCGGTGCGGAGCTTGCAATTTCTACTATTCAAAAGATGATGAATATCCACATTGACCGCTATGTAATGGTCAACATGCAAGGCCTTCAACAATTGGTGGATGCAGTTGGTGGAATCACCGTCAACAATACACTTGGTTTCCCAATTTCCATAACTGACCAAGAAGAGTTTAATAAGATCTCCATCGGTGTTGGAGAACAAACCTTGAATGGTGAGGAAGCGTTGGTTTATTCACGGATGCGTTACCAAGACCCTGAAGGAGACTATGGTCGTCAAAAACGTCAACGGGAAGTCATTCAAAAAATCGTTGAGAAAGTTTTGAGCCTAAACAGTGTGAGCCACTATCAAGGCATCCTCAAAGCATTGAGCAACAATATGCAGACCAACGTAGATCTTTCAGCCAAGAGTATTCCACAATTGCTCGGCTATCAAGATTCTTTCAAGAATATCGAAACGCATCAATTGCGTGGGGAAGATGCTGAGCTACAGGGAATTTCTTATCAGATTGTCACTTCAGAACATATGCTCGAGATGCAAAATCTCTTGCGTCGTTCACTAGGTAAAGAGCCAGTGACAGAATTGGAAACCAATGCGGTACTGTACGAAACAGCCTTTGGTCGGACAGCGCCTTCAACCAGTACTAACGCTTCAAACGAAGAAGCAGAATAAGAAAAGAATCAAATCGTGGGAAATTTCCTGCGATTTTTTCAAAAAGAATTCGAATAGATAAGTAGGAGGAAATATGAAAGCAGAAATTATTGCTGTTGGAACAGAAATTTTAACAGGGCAAATCGTCAATACCAATGCTCAGTTTTTATCAGAGAAGCTAGCCGAAATTGGGGTAGATGTCTACTTCCAAACAGCTGTCGGAGACAATGAAGCTCGTCTTTTGTCCTTGCTTGAGATTGCGAGCCAACGTAGTAATCTTGTGATTTTGACAGGGGGCTTGGGACCAACTGAGGATGATTTGACCAAACAAACTCTAGCTAAATTTTTAGGGAAAGAATTAGCCTTCGATCCTCAGTCGCAGGCAAAGTTGGATGTCTTTTTTGCTCAGAGACCAGACTATGCGAGAACACCAAATAATGAAAGACAAGCTCAACTTGTAGCAGGGTCGACTCCACTACCAAACGAAACAGGATTGGCTGTTGGAGGAATCTTAGAAGTGGATGGCGTAGCCTACGTGGTCCTTCCGGGACCGCCAAGTGAGTTGAAACCCATGGTCTTAAATCAACTTTTACCCAAGCTGATGACAGGCACCAAACTATATTCCCGAGTGCTTCGTTTCTTTGGAATTGGTGAGAGTCAGTTGGTGACCATTTTGGCGGACTTGATTGACCAGCAAACGGATCCGACCTTGGCTCCTTATGCCAAGACGGGAGAAGTGACTTTGCGCCTGTCTACAAAAGCAGTTAGTCAAGAAAAGGCTGATCAAGTACTAGATATCTTAGAAAATCAAATCTTGGATCGCCAGACTTTTGAGGGAATTTCTCTGCGCGACATCTGTTATGGATATGGGGAAGAAACCAGCCTCGCAAGTGTCGTTGTAGAAGAGCTAAAGAAGAGACAGAAAAGCATTACTGCGGCAGAAAGCTTGACGGCAGGTCTCTTTCAGGCTACTTTAGCAGACTTTTCAGGTGTTTCAGCTATCTTTAATGGAGGGTTTGTCACCTACAGCCTAGAAGAAAAGTCCAAGATGTTGGATATTTCCGAGCAAGAGCTAAAAGAACACGGGGTCGTTTCTGAGTTTACGGCTCGAAAAATGGCAGAGCAGGCACGGCTCAAGACTCAGTCTGATTATGGAGTCAGTCTGACAGGTGTAGCTGGGCCAGATAGCCTAGAGGGGCATCCCGCCGGCACAGTTTTTATTGGACTGGCACATGCAAAAGGGACAGAGGTGATCAAGGCTAATATCGCAGGACGGAGTCGAGCAGATGTACGTCACATCGCGGTTATGCATGCCTTTAACCTAGCTCGTAAGGCTTTATTAAGTGACTAAATTTTGATATAATAGTAGATAGGTCTAAGGACCAGTAGAATATAGGAGAACAGAATGGCGAAAAAACCAAAAAAATTAGATGAAATTTCAAAAAAGTTTGGAGCGGATCGTGAAAAAGCCTTGAACGATGCTCTTAAATTGATTGAGAAAGACTTTGGTAAGGGATCAATCATGCGTTTGGGTGAGCGCGCGGAGCAAAAAGTGCAAGTCATGAGTTCAGGGTCCTTGGCTCTTGACATTGCTCTTGGTTCAGGTGGTTATCCTAAGGGACGCATCATCGAAATCTATGGACCAGAGTCTTCTGGTAAGACAACGGTTGCCCTTCATGCTGTCGCGCAAGCACAGAAAGAAGGTGGTATTGCAGCCTTTATCGATGCGGAACATGCTCTTGACCCAGCCTATGCTGCAGCCCTTGGTGTGAACATTGACGAATTGCTCTTGTCACAACCAGACTCAGGAGAGCAAGGTCTTGAAATTGCTGGAAAATTGATTGACTCAGGTGCAGTTGACCTTGTCGTTATCGACTCAGTTGCGGCCCTTGTACCTCGTGCAGAAATTGATGGTGATATTGGAGATAGCCACGTTGGTTTGCAGGCTCGTATGATGAGCCAGGCCATGCGTAAACTTGGTGCTTCTATCAATAAAACCAAAACAATTGCCATCTTTATCAACCAGTTGCGTGAAAAAGTTGGGGTTATGTTTGGAAATCCAGAAACAACACCTGGTGGACGTGCTCTGAAATTCTACGCTTCAGTCCGTTTGGATGTTCGTGGAAGCACACAAATCAAAGGAACTGGTGACCAAAAAGATACCAATGTCGGTAAAGAAACCAAGATCAAGGTCGTGAAAAACAAGGTGGCTCCACCATTTAAGGAAGCCTTCGTTGAAATCATGTACGGAGAAGGGATTTCTAAGACTGGTGAACTCTTGAAGATCGCAAGTGATCTCGATATCATCCAAAAAGCAGGAGCATGGTACTCTTACAAGGGTGAAAAAATCGGGCAAGGATCGGAGAATGCTAAGAAATACTTGGCAGATCACCCAGAGATTTTTGATGAGATTGACCATCAGGTTCGTGTTCAATATGGTTTGATTGAAGATGAAGAGGGATCCACTCCTACTTCTGTCGCTGAAGATTTGGCACCTAACCAAGAAGTGACGCTTGACCTAGGTGATGGACTTGAAATCGAAATTGAAGATTAAAGATAAAACTAGGGAAAGTTTTCAAAATCATAAAAACGCATAATATCAGGTATTCAGAACCTTGGTATTATGCGTTTTTATCGTGAGAAAACTCTCTAGATTTCTCTTCCTTGAAACAACTAATGATCACTAAAGCGCCTGTATTTGATGTGAAAGTCAAAATAATGTTCATCTTGTAATTTTTGGAAGATGTCGCGATAGGCTTCCTCGTCGAAATGGTCACCGCGGTAGAGAATTTCAAAACTCAAGCCATCATACTCTAGAAAAGCGTTAGCTGTTTTGAAGCCATTTTGTTGATAGAAGCTCATACGAGCTTTTCTTTGTTCCAAGTTATCGCATTCTTCATCCAGTCGCTCTACTTCAAGCAACATGGTTCGCTGGTAAAAATCAGTTAGTTTGTCGATAATTTCCTTCCCATACCCATGACTTCTTAAGTGAGGCATGATGGCAAAAAAGCTAATATAGAAGGCCTTTTGGTTGGAGATGGCAAAAGCAAAGCCAACAAATTCTTCTTCGTTATAAAAAGCAAAAAAGTGGGCGTCATCTCGGTCCTGATAGCGCAAAAACTCAGAAAGGGGGACCCGTTCTTCCTCGGGGAAAGCTTCGTTATTTAGCTTTTCAACTTTATCAAGATCTGGAAACACATCGGTTATTAATTGACTGGTCAAACTCATAAATGACCTCCTTTTCTTGATTATAGCAAATTGTCTCTCTGTAAGCAATTGATTTCGGTATTCGTTAAAGAATCTTGTCGGTCCTCTGGAAAGCTGATATAATATCTTTATGAATAAAAAACAAACAGTGGACCTGATTCATGGCCCCATTCTTCCCTCACTTTTGAGCTTTGCCCTTCCAATTCTGTTGTCCAATATCTTTCAACAACTATATAATACAGCTGACGTCTTGATTGTAGGGCGGTTCCTTGGACAAGAATCCTTAGCAGCAGTAGGAGCGACAACGGCCGTTTTTGACTTGATTATAGGCTTTACGCTTGGTGTTGGCAATGGCATGGGGATTGTCATTGCTCGCTATTATGGGGCTCGTAATTTTGCTAAGATTAAAGAGGCTGTTGCGGCAACTTGGCTTCTGGGTGCCATCCTGAGTGCTCTTGTCATGCTGATGGGCTTCTTCGGCCTGTATCCACTCTTGCAATATTTAGAGACACCTGTAGAAATCCTTCCTCAATCCTACGAGTATATCTCCATGATTGTTACCTGTGTAGGCGTCAGCTTCGCCTACAATCTTTTTGCAGGCTTACTGCGCTCGATTGGCGATAGCCTTGCGGCTCTTGCTTTTCTTATCTTTTCAGCTATCGTTAATGTGATCTTGGATTTGTATTTTATTACGCAACTGCATCTGGGAGTTCAGTCTGCGGGTCTTGCAACCATTATCTCGCAGGGTTTGTCAGCAATCCTCTGTTATTTTTATATTCGTAAGAGTGTTCCAGAGCTTCTTCCGGGTCTCAAACATTTTAAATGGAATAAGGCTCTCTATGTGGATCTCTTGGAGCAGGGACTAGCCATGGGTCTGATGGGGTCGATCGTCTCTATCGGGAGTGTCATTTTACAATCCTCTGTCAATAGTTTTGGTGCAGTCATTATCAGTGCTCAAACGGCAGCACGGCGAATCATGGCCTTTGCCTTGCTGCCAATGACAGCTATTTCAGCATCAATGACGACTTTTATCTCTCAAAACTTTGGTGCAAAACGTCCCGAACGTATTGTCCAAGGTCTTCGTTTAGGGAGCTATTTGAGTATGTCTTGGGCAGCCTTTGCCTGTATTTTCCTATTTTTTGCCAGTCCTAGCCTAGTCTCTTTCTTGGCGAGTTCGACAGACAGCTATTTGGTAGAAAACGGGACCTTGTACTTACGTATCAGTTCTGTATTTTATCCATTTTTAAGTCTTTTATTGATTTATAGAAATAGCTTGCAGGGACTAGGCCAAAAACTTTTGCCACTTATATCTAGCTTTATAGAATTGTTTGGGAAAATTATTTTCGTAGCTTGGATTATTCCTTGGACAGGCTATACAGGTGTTATTCTCTGTGAACCGCTACTCTGGGTTGTGATGACTGTCCAACTTTACTTCTCCCTTTCCCGACATCCTTGGATAAAAGAAGGCAAGAAAATCGTGGCAGTCGGAGGGAAAGCCTAGCTTGCTTTGCAAAAGAAAATCCATTTCCTCTAGTGAAAATCGAAAAGACTTGTGTTATAATAAGAAAGATTAAAATGTGAAAAAGGAGATTCCTAATGGGACGTAAATGGGCCAATATCGTAGCCAAGAAAACGGCTAAAGATGGAGCTAACTCTAAAGTATATGCAAAATTTGGTGTAGAAATCTATGTAGCAGCTAAAAAAGGGGAACCAGATCCAGAATCAAACACTGCTTTGAAATTCGTTATCGATCGTGCCAAACAAGCGCAAGTGCCGAAACACGTTATTGATAAGGCTATCGATAAGGCAAAAGGAAACACAGACGAAACCTTTACAGAAGGACGTTACGAAGGATTTGGACCAAATGGTTCTATGCTGATTGTGGATACCTTGACTTCAAACGTCAACCGTACAGCTGCGAACGTTCGTGCTGCTTTTGGTAAAAATGGCGGAAACATGGGTGCTTCAGGTTCTGTTTCTTACCTCTTTGACAACAAGGGTGTTATCGTATTTGCTGGTGATGATGCGGATGCTATCTTTGAATTGTTGCTTGAAGCAGATATTGATGTGGATGATGTAGAAGCGGAAGAAGGAACAATCACTGTTTACACAGCTCCAACAGACCTTCATAAGGCTATCGTTGCCCTTCGTGAGTCTGGTATCGAAGAATTCCAAGTTACTGAACTGGAAATGATTCCTCAGTCAGAAGTTGAGTTGTCAGGTGAAGACCTTGAAACCTTTGAAAAACTTTACAGCGTTCTTGAAGATGATGAGGACGTCCAAAAGATCTACACAAATGTCGATGGATTCTAATAAAAAAGCGAACAGACTTGCTAGCTGTTCGCTTTTTATATTTGAGATTAGACTCTGATTCCAGAATCTCTTTGCTGCTGTCTTTCTCCTAGGCCTACAGCTATTTTATGAACTAGTAAGAGTTGACCATCATCCTGTTTTACAAAGGTCAGAGTAACGGTCTTGATTTTATCATCAATGCCAATATAGGTAATTTTCTTGGTGTCGTAGCCCTCAATGATTGAATCAAACTCGGAATCTGGTAGTCCATGCTTTTTGATAATATCCTTGTAGTTGGTACCACCTTTTCCTTTGTTGTCAAGGTCACCTTCGATTAAGGCGTCGAACTCTTTTTGGGTCCAAGTGAAGGAATCCTCTTCCTCCTCTTCAGGGAGTGAATCAATGGTATCATCTGTCAAGTCGCGTTCCATTGAGGAACTGGCTTCTCTATAGGAACGGTTAAACTCTCTGACAAACTCTTTGTAGACATTAGCATACAACATTTGGGTCGTAAGGAAGAGTATAATAGAAGCAATTGACAAGGATGTTCCGATAATGGCCATTGTTTTCCGTTTTTTGAGATTGGCAATAAGTCCGATAATACCTAATATCAAAGCGACAATAGCGATGAAAAACGATAGATAATTAATAAACGGGATCCAAGATCCTAAAAGTGCGATGGATCCAAAAATGGTTGCTAAAATCCCTAAAACTTTTTGTTCTTCTGGTTTCATTTGAAAGTCTTCTCC
Source organism: Streptococcus sp. A69 (assembly GCF_058556195.1). Taxonomy (NCBI): domain Bacteria; kingdom Bacillati; phylum Bacillota; class Bacilli; order Lactobacillales; family Streptococcaceae; genus Streptococcus; species Streptococcus sp. A69. The sequence continues at coordinate 235,927 of NZ_JBZUJU010000002.1, forward strand.
CTTCATCGAGTGAATGGATTCCTATCCATGGTAGCTAGTGCTTATTATAGAGAAAATATTCTCCAATGTCAATTTAGACTAGAATAGTTCTCTAGGAAACTTTTTTCTTGACATCTCCTCCGAAAGTGATAAAATAGTTCTCATGAAAACTAAATTAGTTCTCCAGAGAACTATATAAAATCATGAGAAGGGAGCAATCATGGACAAATCGTTGTTGATTTTTAAACGTTTTGGGTACCAGATCCACCTGATGTTGCAGAAAGAAGCCAAACGTTGCGGTATTGAATTTATGGGGGGACCGCAAGGACAGGTCCTGCAGTTTTTAGATCGTCGTGAGCATGATCAGGAATTAACGCTTATCAAGGATATTGAGACAGAACTCAATATCACCAAGTCAGTTGCAAGCAACTTGGTCAAGCGTATGGTACAAAATGATTTAGTCGAGTTAGAGGCCAGTCCAAGTGATAAACGAGCAAAACTTGTTCGTTTGACCGATAAATCACGATCTCAGATGCAAGAAGTTAAGGCGCTTTTTGATCGGATTGCCAGTGGTCTACTGGAAGGAATTTCAAAGGAAAAGCTAGCCGTTTTTGAAGAAGTTCTCGGACAACTACAGGCTAATGTAGAAAGAATAGGAGGAGAGAATGAAGAAACTTGCTAAACGTATTACAGGAAAAGAGTGGGGGATGATCCTACTAGCCATTCTCTTCACCTGCTTTTCGGTTTATCTGGAGTTGGAAGTACCGACCTATATCTCGAAAATCACGAATTTGTTGGGAATTAAAGAAACTAATTTAGATGAGTTATGGCAACCAGTAGGTATGATGGTGGGAATGTCTTTTCTGGCCTTCTTGTCCGCAGTTGCAGTTGGATTTTTTACGTCCAGAGTGGCTGCTTCTTATACTAGTAGGCTAAGAAGTGATATTTTTAACCGAGTTTTAGACTACTCGCAGACAGAGATTAAGAAATTCTCTATTCCCAGTCTTTTAACTCGTACCACCAATCTCAGAGCGGTTAGCGTGAAGCGGATTTTGTAAATGTGGTTGTCTGGGACGCCTAGCTGAGACTTTAGCCAGCTATGCAAGTAAGGGCAGCTTGATTTCCCTGAATGGTGAGTTGCGGACTCGTCGCTACGAGAAGGAGGGGCGACTCATTATGTGACAGAGGTGCTCTGTCATAGCTTCCATCTCCTGGAAGTCGCGCCCAGCGTGCTCTGCGTGAAAATGACAGCGGAGGTGATTTGGCAGATTTAGTGTTGGAAGAAGAGGAACTTCCCTTTTAAGCAAGAAGCAAAGAGTGGGAAATGACCTAGCTCTAAAAAATCAGCATTCAGTTTTGTAAGATGCAAGATCTGTTTGACTGAATTCTATTTCTCTCAAGCTTTTAAAAGTTTAATTATGATTGCCGAGGTGGGACCAAGAATCAAAAATCAATGAATTTTTAGATTCTGTCTCGCTTTTTTTATGATAGTCATTTTGGAAAGATTTTGCTTTTTGGCGGTTTTGTAATATAATAATCCTATATGTTTCATAAAGGCGCTTACGGCATAGGGGGGGAAATGGTAGCAGCTAATGTCAAAAAACGGGTTCAGCATTATCAGAAGAAGGCTCTCTGGCCGCTTTTCATTCTGCTTATTTTTGCTTTGTTTTTTGTTTATTTCAAGGGCGTTATGCCAGGTGAGAAGCAGGTCAAGATTGGGGCAACCTACATGACCATGAATAATGATTTTTATAAGACATTAAATGCGGAGCTGGAGAAGAAAACCAACCAGCAGGGCAGCCGGCTTTACGTGCGGGATCCTGAGTTGGATGAGGGCAAGCAGAGCCAGCAGATTGACTTTTTTGTCCGAGAAAAGGTTGATGTCATTGTTATCAATCCGGTAAAAAGCAATAGTCCAAGCATTATTTCCTCTCTTCAAAAGGCCAAGAAATCTGGGATTAAAATCATCGTAGTGGATGCGCCTATCAGTCAGGATGTAAAAGTGGATACGACTATTGTGTCGGATAACTACCAAGCAGGCGTCCTGATTGCCCAGGACATGATGAAGCGCTTGCCTTCTGCTAATATTCTCCTTCTAGAGCACCGCAATGCCGTCTCTGCCATGGACCGGATTCAGGGATTTATTGATACGATTGAAAAACAGCCTAGCTACAAGATTATTTCCCAGAAAGAAACATTGGGTCAGACAGAGGAAAGCATGCCGCAAGTAAAAAGTGCCTTAGACGAAGGTTTGGACTTTAATGTAGTCATGGCGCTCAATGATCGGGCAGCTATCGGCGCCTTAGCAGCTATTAAAAATCAAGGTCTTGATAAGAAAATCTCCATCTACGGCGTGGATGGATCGCCTGATATCAAAAACTTTTTGGCTACGACTAGTGATATAGAGGGAACCGTGGCTCAATCGCCCATTCAGATGGGACGCAAGGTGGCGCAAGTAATTGAGCTGATGCAGGAGGGGAAATCCTACGACAGCCAATACCTGATTCCTGTTCATCTGGTTAATAGAGATAATATCAGTCAATACACAGTTACAGGGTGGCAATAATGAGACCTCAAAAAAGTATCTTTTACAGCAAAATAGCCCTAATGGTCATCAATCTGCTTGCCATTGTCTATAATGCATCCATCTATCTCTTTGCGACCAACTATGTAGCGGCTAAGGGCTTCAGTCACTCGCTTTTGGAGCGTTTGGATGCCATTCCGGGCTCTCCTAGCCTAATCTTCTGGGTATCTATTAGTCTGTATGCCTGTCTGCTTTTAGTCATGTACTATCGGGAGCGTCACCCCAATCAGCTGTCCGTCTATGACAAGGTGACCATTATTGAAATCCTGCTCATGCTGGTCATCTTTTCCGTCTTGCACTCGTCCTACAATGGCTTGATTCTCTTGGTGTTTGCGGATATTTTCTATGGCTCTAAGGAGTTCAATGCTTCCAAGGACAAAAAGTACTGGTTTTCTTTCATTATTTTGAGCTTTGGCATGCTGCTCTTGTCCAACTATAACCTCATGTCGCTCTTTATCAATCTGCCGTCTTTGGATACCTATATTCGTTTTTATCCTGAGTCTGTACGCTTTCTGCTCTTATTTGGCAAGAACTTTCTCTACTCGCTTAATATTGTCGTTTTTATGATTTCCTTGCTATTCTATATCTTGTCGGCTATTACGGAGCGCCATCGTATTGAGGAAGAGCTTCGCATGGCTTTTCAAGCCAATCGCGAGCTGAACTCTTACCTGGCTTTGTCTAAGAAAATAGCAGAAGATCGAGAGCGGAAGCGGATTGCCAGAGAGATTCACGATACATTGGGCCATGCCCTGACAGGAATTTCAGCGGGTATTGATGCGGTCAAGGTATTGGTTGATATTGATACCAATCGGGCTAAGGAGCAGCTTAATAATGTCTCAGTCGTCGTTCGAGATGGTATCCGTGACGTCCGAGGCTCGCTCAATAAGATGCGCCCGGGAGCTCTGGAAAATAACACTTTGAAGGAAGCTCTGATTAAGATTACCCGTGAGTATGAAGCCATCTCCAACTTGGAGATTCATCTCCTCTACAAATGGGATAATATTGACTTGGATATTGCCAAGGAAGACATTGTCTTCCGAGTGATCCAGGAGTCGATTACCAACTCTGTCCGCCATGGGCATGCCAAGACTATCTGGATTGAGCTACTAGAGGAAGAAGAAGCTTATGTAATGACCATTCAGGATGATGGTGTTGGCTTTGATGAACTCCACTATGGCTATGGCCTCAAGCAGATGCAGGAGCGCCTAATGATTATTGGCGGAAGCGTCCGCTTTGAAAATCAGGACGGTTTCTACACGCATATCGAAATTCCAAAAATAGGAGGAAGACATGATTAAGGTTTTAATAGCAGACGATCAGGCCTTGATTCGCGAGTCTCTGCAAATCATTCTGTCTGCCCACGCAGATATTGAGGTAGTCGGGACGGTCGGAGACGGCAAGGAAGTGATGGAAAAGCTTCATCGGGTGCGCCCAGATGTGATTTTGATGGATATTCGCATGCCAGTCATGGACGGTGTTCTCTGTACCAAGGCTGTCAAGGAGCAGTATCCAGATGTCAAGATTATCATCCTAACGACCTTTGACGATGATGAATTTATCTTCTCAGCTCTCAAATACGGTGCTTCTGGTTATATTCTTAAAGGGGTTTCGACAGAAGAGCTTCATGAAGCTATTCAAACAGTCTATCGAGGCGGAGCTATGATCAATCCCAATATTGCCACCAAGGTCTTCAAAATCTTTTCACAGATGGCCCAGTCCAACTTTGCCATCACAGTGACAGAGGAAAATGTGGAGGACATGAACCGGACGGAGTGGAAGATTATCCAGCAGATTGGCTTTGGGATTTCGAATAAGGAAATTGCAGCCAAACTCTTTCTATCAGAAGGGACAGTCCGTAATTATCTGTCGGGTATCCTAGCCAAGCTCAACCTGCGTGACCGGACCCAACTGGCTATCTGGGCCGTACAGACTGGAGTCACCCAGAGAGATTTTAGTAAGGAAAGCGACAAATGAAGTGGAGATTGAGAAATTTGTCCCTGCTGGTTGTCTTGATTATATCTGTTGCTCTGGCTTTTGTATTTTGGGATTCAGCTCAGGAAAAAGTCCTGCGTATCGGGATCTATGCTGGCTCTAGCTGGGATGTGCCTAACAGCCGCGAAAACAAGGTCTTGGACAGCCTGATTAAAAAATTTGAAAAGACGCATCCTCATGTCAAGGTCGTCTACGAAAGCGGTATTCCCAAGGATGATTATGCTGACTGGCTGGCAGAGGAAGTCTTGAAAGGCAAGCAGCCAGATCTCTTTATGGTACCAGAAAACGACTTTAGTATGTTGGCTTCGACTGGCGCGCTTAAATCCTTGGATACCCTCCTAACGGATGATGAGCGAAAGGCTTTTTATCCAGTGGCTTATGAGGCTGGGCAATATCAGGGAGTCAGCTATGCCCTTCCAGTTGAGAGCAATCCTATTATGATGTGTGTCAATAAAGACCTGCTTGAAAAAGAAGGAATTAGCATTCCTGAGTCGGGCTGGACCCTGGTGGATTTCTATGAGATTTGCAAGAAAGTAACCAAGGATACCAATGGCGATGGTGTGGTGGATCAGTACGGTATAACAGATTACACTTGGCAGCAGGCTCTGGTAGCTTACGGCGGCCATCTTATCGATAAATCCGGTATCAATGTAGACAGCGCAGAGATGCACCAAGCCTTGACCTTTATGAGCAAGCTAGATATGCTCAGCCAACACTATAAGGTGACTTCTAATGACTTTGATGAGGGACGGGTGGCCTTCTATCCTATGAGTCTGGCCCAGTATCGGACCTACAAGCCTTACCCTTACCATGTTGCCAAATATTCCAGCTTTTCTTGGACCTGTATCCCGATGCCGACAGCCAATAGTCAGGTGATGGGAACACAGGTCAAGACCTCGCTTTTTGCCATGTCTTCCAATACCAAGCAAGAGAAGCTGGCTTGGGAATTTATGCTCTTGCTGTCACAGGATAAAGAAAGCCAGCAGGCTTTGTTTGAAAAATCGCAGGGGACCTCAGTCTTACCATCTGTGGTGAAAAGTCAACAGGCCAGAGAAATCTTACAGGCAGATGATTTTGGCCTGGATTCCTTGACTTCTGAGAGGTTAGACCACATGATGAATCGCTCCATCATTGACATCAGTCTTGAAGTAGACCGTCATACCATGGACAGGATGGACTATCTGATTCAAAATGCTATGCAGAATCAAGAGATTGACAGTGCCTTGCCGAGCATTCAAAGAGAAATAGAAAGCGGAAAATAATCTGCTTTCTTTTTTATTTCTAATTAAGTCAGAAAAAAGCACAGCTGCCTAGACCAATATGACAAATGTCATATTTTTCCTAACAAATGTCATCTGGGCAAAATGACATTTGACAATATGAAATCGGTTTCAAAATTTGTAAAATAAAATCATCAATAAATCCTTCATCATTTAAAGCCTTACTTGGCTAAGAGCTAGAAGGAAAAAGGAGGCAGGAAAGATGAAATACCTTGTACTGGTCAGCCATGGGGGACTGGCTGCAGGCGTGCAGAGTTCCTTAAAGATGTTTGCCGGAGACAAGACGGATCAGGTCATTGCGGTTGGTCTTCAGGAAGGCGAGTCAGTTGATGATTTTGCAGTTAATTTTACTCAGGCCTTGGCTGGCTTAAGCGCTGATGACAGTGTCTTAGTTCTGGCTGATATTGTAGGAGGCAGTCCTCTGACGACAGCAGCTAGTGTCTTAGCTGACATGTGTAAGCTCGACTCAGCAGTTATCTTGGGTGGTTTGAACCTGACCATGGGATTGACTGGTTTGGTTATGAAAGACATATTAGACGGAAAAGAGCTAGCTCAGGCTATCCTTTCCGAGGCTACAGCTGCTTTGCAGGAATTTGAAGTCGTAAGTGATGCAGCTGACGAAGATGAAGACGACATTTAGTACTTCCGCCATACATTCTAAAAGATAAAAGGAGATTTTAAAGATGACAGTATCATTTGTACGGATTGACGACCGCATGATCCACGGTCAAACAGTCACTCGCTGGGCCAAGGAATACCCTTGTGATGGCTTGATTGCAGTAAATAATGCTGCAGCAGGAAACAAGGTTTTGATTCAGGCCTACAAGGGAGCTTCTGACAAGAAGACTTTTGTTTGGACCAAGGAAGCTTTCAAGGAAAAATCAGGCAAGGTCATAGAGTCAGACAGCCGCTATTTCCTCATTACGAAAAATCCTGTGGACATGAAAGAAATCCTAGTGGACCAAGGCTTTGTACCTGGTGATGTTAAGGAAATCATCATTGGCCCTGCTAATGACCGTCCTGGAGCTATTAAGCTGGGGAATAACCAGTCCATTACCCAGGAAGAGGCAGAAGCGATTGAGGCGATCGAAAAAGCAGGCTACAAAGTCAAATTCCAGCTTCTACCAGATGTTTCCATCGGTTATTGGAGCGATTTCAAGTCTAAATTTGGTTTTTAATTATAATAATAAAAAGGAGAGTCTATTATGACAATTTCTTGGCTGCAAGCCGCTTTACTGGGTCTTTTCGCTAGTTTAGCTTCTATGCCTGGTATGGGTGGTTCTAGTATTGGTAACTACACTTTGGGACGTCCTCTGGTCGGGGGCTTGATTAGCGGGCTGATTCTCGGAGACTTACAAACAGGGATTATGGTTGGGGTAGCCCTTCAGGTTCTCTACATCGCTCTAGTAACACCAGGTGGTACAGTTTCTGCTGATGTGCGGGCGATTTCTTACATTGGGATTCCTCTCGCAATCTTATTTGTTCATTCTAAAGGAATCACGTCTGAATCTGCTATCGCTGCAGCAGCTGCACCAATCGGAGCAGCAGTTGGTACTATCGGTACAGTTCTCTTCTATGGAACAGCCACTACAAACCTGATATGGCAGCACATTGGTTGGGAAGCCGTTGAAAAAGGCGAATTTAAAAAGCTTTACGCTGTTGACTGGGTTTATCCTTGGATTTCCCACTTTGTCTTCTCTTTCCTTCCAACAATGCTTATCACTAAGTTTGGCCCCGATATGGTTGAGCTGATGAAGACTCACCTGCCAATGGATGGCTTCATCATGAAATCCCTCTTTACAGTCGGAGCTCTTCTCCCATGTGTAGGTATTGCCATTCTCTTGAAACAAATCGTTACCAAGGCTGCTGACTTTATCCCATTCTTTGTGGGCTTCACCTTGGCTAAGTCACTTGGTCTTAATTTGGTTGCCAGTGCAGTTGTTTCATTGATTTTTGCAGTAATTTACTATGAATTGGAAGTAATCAAATCAGCTCGTGTGACCGCGCCGGCTGGTGGGGCTGACTTTGATGACGATGAGGAGGATATCTAAGATGGCTGAAAGAAAGAAAATAACTAAAAAGACTTTAGCGAAATCATTCCACCATTGGTACTATGGTCATTTGACTTGCTTCTCCCAAGAGCACATGCAGACTTTTGGTTACTTGACCTCTATGCTACCAATTGTGGAAGAACTCTACAAAGACAAAGCAGAGCAGAAAGAAGCTATGCAGACCTATACAGCTTTCTTCAACACAGAACCTCAGCTCGGAGCTTTGGTAGTGGGGATTACAGCTGGTTTGGAAGAAGCGCGTGCCAATGGTGATGCAGTTGATGGAGAAACTATTAATGGTATGCGTGCTGGTCTCATGGGGCCTATCGCAGGTATCGGTGACTCTTTGGTTGTCGGAACTTTAATTCCAGTTCTGCTGGGGATTGCCCTTGGCCTCTCGAAAGGTGGAAATCCTATCGGGGCTCTCTTCTATATCCTTGTTTGGAATGCTCTCATCTATGGCGGGATGCGCTTTGCCTACTTCAAAGGCTATGAATTAGGGGACAAGGCGGTAGAATTCCTTGTAGGACCTAAAGGACAGGCCCTTCGTAAGGCAATCAGTGTCATTGGTGGTATGGTTATCGGGGCAGTTGCTGCAACTTGGGTATCTGTAACGACTTCATTTGAGCTGAAAAATGCGGATGGCGAAGCCTTCTTGAAGCTACAAGAAAAGATTGACGGTGTTTATCCAGGTCTCTTAACAGCTGGCTTTATCACCCTTTGCTGGTGGCTGATGGCCAAGAAAAAAGTATCACCAAACCTTGTTATGCTCCTCTTGGTTGTCATTGCTTTGATTGGTGTAGCACTGGGCATCTTTGATCCTCAACTGAAATACTAATTCCTACTCAAGTTTCAGACTGGCAGTAAGTCCGATATGCTGCTAGTCTAGTATCAATTTGTTTGACTAAAATAAAGAATGGAGAAAATCATGACAGAACAAGAATTGATTCAAGGTTATGAAACAGAAATTCACTACCAGAAGCATATGATTGAAAATCTAGGACGCTGGTTTAGTCTCTTCTTTGTCATTGCCAGTATCGGTCTTGTTCTGATTTACTTCTTTCATGAGACTAATCTATTAGCACTGATTGCAGGAATTGTCCTAGCCCTTCTGGGTGTCTTAGCCATGCTCTTGTTTGGTTATGGCATCTACAGAGGCAGGCTCAATCTGCAAAAGGTGATCAATGATTTTGAAGCAAAACTAAAACTTGCAAGATAGACATTTAATCTAGAAAACATAATCCTAAGTGAGAAGCTCACTTGGGATTTTTTATCAAAAAATAGTTCTCTAGGAAACTTTTTTCTTGACATATTCTCTGTAAGTGGTAAAATAGTTCTCATGAAAACTAAATTAGTTCTCCAGAGAACTATATAAAATCATGAGAAGGGAGCAATCATGGACAAATCGTTGTTGATTTTTAAACGTTTTGGGTATCAGATCCACCTGATGTTGCAGAAAGAAGCCAAACGTTGCGGTATTGAATTTATGGGGGGACCGCAAGGACAGGTCCTGCAGTTTTTAGATCGTCGTGAGCATGATCAAGAATTAACGCTTATCAAGGATATTGAGACAGAACTCAATATCACCAAGTCAGTTGCTAGCAACTTGGTCAAGCGTATGGTCCAAAATGGTCTGGTCGAGTTAGAGGCCAGTCCAAGTGATAAACGAGCAAAACTTGTTCGTTTGACCGATAAATCACGATCTCAGATGCAAGAAGTTAAGGCGCTTTTTGATCGGATTGCCAGTGGCCTACTGGAAGGAATTTCAAAGGAAAAGCTAGCCGTTTTTGAAGAAGTTCTCGGACAACTACAGGCTAATGTAGAAAGAATAGGAGGAGAGAATGAAGAAACTTGCTAAACGTATTACAGGAAAAGAGTGGGGGATGATCCTACTCACTGTTCTTTTCACTTGTTTCTCGGTCTATCTCGAGTTAGAGGTACCGACCTACATTTCAGAAATAACAGAATTGATTGGAACACCGGGTACGGAGTTAGGACAACTATGGTCTCCTGCTGCCAAGATGATGGGCTTATCTCTCCTAGCCTTTCTTTCTTCTGTAACAGTTGGATTTTTTGCTTCTCGTGTTGCAGCGTCTTACACGACTCACTTGCGAAGAGATATTTTTAATCGTGTTCTAGATTTTTCGCAAACGGAAATCAAACGTTTTTCAATCCCCAGTCTTTTGACTCGAACGACCAATGATATTACGCAGGTTCAGATGCTCTTTACTATGGGCTTACAGGTAGTGACTCGTGGGCCTATCATGGCCATCTGGGCCATTGGAAAAATCCTTGGGAAGTCGGAATACTGGCTCTGGGCAGTAGTGGTGGCCGTCATTGTCAATGTCTTGATGACCACTGTTCTCATTACTCTAGCCTTTCCAAAACAATCTGTCATTCAAAAATTGACAGATAAACTCAATAGCATCACTCGCGAAAGTTTGACTGGGATTCGGGTTGTTCGTGCTTATAATGCCGAGGATTACCAAGATAAGAAATTTGAAGAAGCCAATGATGAGGTGACTCGTCTCAATCTCTTTGTCAATCGATTGATGGCGATTATGAACCCTATTATGATGGCGATTTCCAGCGGTTTGACCTTAGCCATTTACTGGATTGGTGCCTATATCATCAACGATGCAAGTTTGGCAGAACGTCTGCCACTCTTTAGTGATATGGTGGTCTTCATGTCCTATGCTATGCAGGTCGTGATGGGCTTCCTTCTCATGGGAGCACTCTTTATCGTTCTTCCTCGTACCTTGGTTTCTGCAGGACGTATCAATCAAGTATTGGATTTGCATTCTTCTATTGAAAATCCTAGTCATGCACAGACAGCGGACCCTTCAGTTCAAGGACAAGTGGAATTTCGTGATGTGACTTTCCGCTACTCTAAAAACTCTGAAGCAGTCGTGGAACATGTCACTTTCAAAGCAGAAGCGGGTCAAACTGTGGCCTTTATCGGTTCAACTGGTTCTGGTAAATCTACTCTGGTCAACCTACTACCTCGTTTTTACGATGTATCCGCGGGAGAAATTCTAGTAGATGGTGTTAATGTGCAAGATTACGACTTGGTAGACTTGCACAATAAGGTTGGCTATATTCCGCAGAAAGCAGTCCTCTTCTCAGGAGATGTTAAGGACAATCTAGATTTTGGTAAGAGCAAAGAAACTCCTCTAGGCGAAGCTGCTATGTGGCAAGCTCTGGAATTAGCCCAGTCTAAAAACTTTATCGAGGATAAGGAAGCAGGTCTGGCCTCTGAAGTAGCCCAAGGCGGAACCAACTTCTCAGGAGGTCAAAGACAGCGTTTGGCCATTGCGCGTGCCTTGGCTCGTAAGCCAGAGATTCTTATCTTTGATGACTCTTTCTCAGCCTTGGACTACAAGACAGACCGGATCTTGCGCCAAGAGCTAGCAGAGAAAACAAAATCTATGACCAAGCTCATCGTAGCACAGCGGATTTCTACCATCATGGATGCCGACCTGATCTTAGTATTGGATCAAGGTAAAGTCGTGGGGCAAGGCACCCACAAGGAACTTCTAGCTACCAATGAAGTCTACCAAGAAATTGCCTACTCACAACTATCGAAGGAGGAATTGGAACATGGAAAATAAGAAAATGTCTTTTTGGAAACACTCTAAACCTTTTCTAGCAGGTCTCCAACTTCCCCTACTAGTAGCGGTTGTAGCAGCTGTATGTTCAAGCATCATCACGGTTTATGGACCGACTAAGATAAAAGAAATCACCAACTTAATCTCAGATGGTTTGATGACGGGAATTGACCTAGAGGCTGTTTCAAGTATTGCTAGCTTTTTAGTGATTCTCTATGTACTTGGTGCTATCCTTAACTATACACAGGCCTATATCTTTTCAACAAGTATCCAACATTTTTCAAAACGCTTGCGGACGGCAATTGCTGAAAAAATCAATCGTTTGCCCCTTGGCTATTTTGATCGTCATTCTCAAGGAGATACCCTTTCGCGCGTGACCAATGACGTTGATACGGCCGCTCAATCTCTCAATCAAAGTTTGGGAACAGTACTCTCAGCTAGCTTCTTGTTGATTGCTGTTTTGGTGACCATGTTTAGCATGAACTGGATTTTAGCTCTGGTAACGGTTGTTTCTACGCTTGTTGGTTTTGCGGCAGTTTCCGTAATTATGGCTAAGTCACAAGGGTACTTTAGAGCTCAGCAAAACAACTTGGCGGCTGTCAATGGTTATGTAGAAGAAATGTATTCGGGACACAATGTTGTAACGAGCTACAACGCAGTAGACACCTCTAAAGCGAAATTTGCAGGTTTGAATCAGAACTTGCACGACAGCATCTGGAAATCTCAGTTTATCTCTGGTATCATGATGCCAGCCATGTTCTTTGTTGGGAATTTTAGCTATGTTTTGGTCATCATCGTTGGGGCCGCGCTTGCTCTAAAAGGGCATATCACTATCGGGGTTATTGTAGCCTTTATGGTCTATGTTCGTACCTTCTCACAACCCTTATCACAAATTGCTCAAGGGATTACCAGCTTGCAACAAGCCAGTGCAGCCATGGGACGTGTCTTTGAATTTCTAGGTGAAGCTGAGATGCAGGATGAATCCCATAAGGAAAGACAATTGACTGGCATGAGGGGAGAAGTGGTCTTTGATCGCGTATCCTTTGGCTATACACCAGAACGCACCATCATCCATGACTTTTCTGCGACAGCTCATGCAGGCCAAAAGGTCGCTATCGTTGGGCCAACTGGAGCTGGTAAGACAACCATTGTCAATCTTTTGATGAAGTTCTATGAGATTGATAAGGGAGGTATCCGTATCGATGGAGTCGATACCAAGAATATGAAGCGCTCAGAAGTACATGATGCCTTTTCAATGGTCTTACAAGATACTTGGCTCTTTGAAGGAACCATTCGGGAAAATCTCATCTACAATCAGACAGGTATCAGCGATGAGCGGATGATGGAAGCCAGCAAGGCTGTGGGAATTCACCACTTTATCATGACTTTGCCAGATGGCTACGATACTGTTTTGGATGACACTGTGACCTTGTCTGTTGGACAGAAACAGCTTTTGACTATCGCTCGTGCTTTGTTGAAAGATGCACCGCTCTTGATTTTGGATGAAGCGACATCCTCAGTTGACACACGTACAGAGGAATTGATTCAGAAAGCCATGGACCGTTTGATGGAAGGCAGAACTTCCTTTGTCATCGCCCATCGCTTGTCAACTATTCGTAATGCTGATTTGATTCTTGTTATGAAAGATGGTAATATTATTGAGCAAGGCAATCACGAGGAGCTGATGGCGCAAGGTGGCTTCTATGCCGACTTGTACAATAGCCAATTTACAGAAGACGAAGCAGAAGAATAAATCAAAAGAAGGCTTGACGGCCTTCTTTTTCTGCACTATACTAGAAGACAAACGTCTCACCGATAGACAAAAACAAGATAATGAGAATTATAAATGAAAAATTATCAAGAATGGTATCGAAATATCAGCTCCAGACTCACTAGTTATCCAACCCTTTTATTTCTATTACGCAGTTTCAATCGCTTGATGACAGTCTCCATGCCCCTGGCATACCTAACCTTGCTAGTCACGACTTACCTGCAGCTAGGACTGGGTCAGCAAGTTGGGGTTTATGTGCTCATCCCTGCAACAGGCTTTGTGATCTTGTCCCTTTTTCGTAAGAAAATCAATCACCCGCGACCTTATGAAACTTGGGACATCGCACCCTTACTTGACAAGGATAGTTCGGGACAGTCGATGCCCAGTCGCCATGTCTTTTCGGCAACTATCATCTCCATGGCCTGTCTGCATGCTAGTCTACTTGTTGGTTTAGTATGTTTGCTCTTTTCAGCTTTGCTGAGCTTGGTGAGGGTTTTAGGTGGTGTGCATTATCCAAAGGATGTCTTGGTTGGCTATGCTTGTGGTCTGGTGTGGGGATTCCTTTTTTTCCTATTCTGATATGTAAGTTAAGCTAGTCCTACAACCACTTACTGCTTTAAATTGACCACTTGCTTTTTTGCCCTTGTATTCCTAACTTAGCTTTGATATAGTAGAGTCAGAAAGGAGATGTAATGAAGTTACGAATTGAGATTGACGGCAATTTAGAAGAAACTGAAATTGTCATCAAGGCCCCTGATTTGACAGATGAAATTGCGGACTTGCAACGGCTCTTGCAAGAGTCAACAACTCCGAGGTTAACTTTTTACAAGGGAACAGGTGAATATTATCTAGACCTGTCAGAAATTCTCTTCTTTGAAACCGACGGTAGCAAAATCTACGCCCACACTCAGAAAGAAGCCTATGAAGTCCGTCTCAAACTCTATGAGTTGGAGACCATCTTGCCTCGCTATTTTAGCCGAGTGTCCAAGTCAACTATCGCAAACATCCGTCAGATTTACTCAGTGGACAAGTCCTTTTCAGGAACGGGCACCATTTCCTTTTATCAGACGCACAAGGAGGTTCATGTGTCACGACATTACCAGTCCCTCCTAAAAGAAAATCTAAGAAACATGAGGTAAAAGACATGAAAAAGAAAGCATTTGGTATTATTTTATTGGTTTTAGCAGCCTGGATCTTGCTGCAAGGAAATTTTGGCATTCCTTCTTTGGATGGTAAGATATGGCCTTTGCTAGGAATTGTTTTTTTTGCTTATAAGTCCATTGAGTCCATCCTCAGACGCCATCTAACTTCGGCAGTTTTTACAGGTTTACTGGCGCTCATCATTGCAAATTACGCTTATGAGTTGTTGCCAGTTACAAATCATTCTCTCATCTGGGCTAGCATCTTAGTAGTACTCGGTGTTGGTTATCTGACACATTCAAGTAAGTTCTGGCATGAGAAAAAATGGTGGTACAACGGTGAACGAACAGTCATCACAGATAAGGAAGTCACTTTTGGCAGTGGAACCTTCTATAAACAAGATCAAGATATTGTAGACGACCAAGTGGAAGTCGCTTTTGGGGACGCTAAAATCTACTATGACAATGCAGAGATGTTAGGTGATTTTGCGACTTTAAATATTGAAGTGGCCTTCGGAAATGCAACAGTCTATGTCCCACAACACTGGCGAGTCGATCTGAAAGTAGAAACATCCTTTGGTGCAGCTAAGGCAGATGCTCCTGTAGCACCAACAAACAAAACCTTGATTATTCGTGGGGAAGTTGCTTTTGGTAAACTTGGAGTTGTTTACGTTAAATAAAAAAAGTCTTCGAATTTCCTTGCCAAAATAGAGAAAGTGTGATAACATAGTACGGTATGTGGTGCTAGCACATCCGCTATATTAGATCTAATAGGAGGAAAACACAATGGCTAAAGTATGTTACTTTACAGGTCGTAAGACTGTATCTGGAAACAACCGTTCACACGCGATGAACCAAACAAAACGTGCCGTAAAACCAAACCTTCAAAAAGTTACTGTTCTTATCGATGGTAAACCTAAAAAAGTTTGGGCTTCAGCTCGTGCTTTGAAATCAGGTAAAGTTGAACGCGTTTAATAAAAATGAAAAGACCGCTTAGGTCTTTTTCTTTTGCTCTAGAGATAAAACCATTTGAAAAATAGAGTAAATATCCGCCGATACAGCATTCTGCTTTTACACTTGGGCTGAAATATGATAAAATAGAGTATCAACTAGTTGAGGTAAAAAAAATGACTGTAAAAATTAATACAAAAGATGGTCAAATCGAACTGACAGATGAAGTGATTGCAACCGTAGTAGGTGGTGCCGCAACTGAGATTTTTGGTGTGGTCGGTATGGCTAGTAAAAATGCCCTCAAAGACAATTTCCAAGCCCTCCTTGGTAAGGAAAATTATTCTAAGGGTGTTGTCGTGAAGGCAGCCGAAGATGGTAGCATCGCAGTTGATGTTTATACCGTGTTGAGCTACGGAATAAAGATAAGCGAAGTGTCAAAAAACATTCAAGAGCGTGTTCGTTTTAGTCTAGAAAATCAACTAGGAATTACTGCTCAGACTGTGAATGTCTACATTCAAAATATCAAAGTTGTAGGAGAATAATCGTGTCAAAAATTACTACCAGTTTATTCCAAGAGATGGTGCAAGCTGCATCAACTCGTTTGAATAAGCAAGCAGAATATGTCAATTCATTGAATGTCTTTCCGGTTCCAGATGGAGATACTGGGACAAATATGGGAATGACCATTGAAAATGGTGCGAAAGAAGTAGCAGACAAGCCTGCTTCTACAGTTGGAGAAGTAGCGAGCATTCTTGCCAAAGGGCTCTTGATGGGTGCGCGTGGGAACTCAGGGGTTATCACTTCTCAGCTCTTCCGTGGCTTCTCCCAAGCTATCAAGGAAAAGGATGAGTTAACAGGTCAAGACTTGGCTCTTGCCTTCCAATCTGGTGTCGAAGTAGCTTATAAAGCGGTTATGAAACCAGTTGAAGGAACCATTTTGACTGTTTCTCGTGGAGCGGCTATTGGGGCTAAGAAAAAAGCCGAGGAGACAGATGATGCTGTTGAGGTCATGCGTGCAGCCTTGGAAGGTGCAAAAGCAGCTTTGGCTAAGACACCAGAAATGCTTCCAGTCCTTAAGGAAGTTGGTGTGGTAGACTCAGGTGGTCAAGGTTTGGTCTTCATCTACGAAGGATTCCTTTCAGCTCTTACTGGTGAATACAGTGCTTCTGAAGACTTTGTAGCGACTCCTGCAAACATGAGTGAAATGATCAATGCAGAGCACCACAAGTCTGTGGCAGGTCATGTGGCAACTGAGGATATTACCTTCGGTTACTGTACGGAAATCATGGTAGCCCTCAAACAAGGTCCAACTTATTCTAAGGACTTTGACTACGATGAATTCCGTAACTACTTGAATGAACTCGGAGACTCTCTACTTGTTGTCAACGATGATGAGATCGTCAAAGTTCACGTCCATACAGAAGATCCAGGTCTTGTCATGCAAGAAGGTCTTAAATATGGTAGCTTGATCAAGGTCAAAGTGGACAACATGCGTAATCAACACGAGGCGCAAGTTGAAAAAGAAGCGACTCAAGGAAATAAGCCCGCTGAAACAAAAGAGTACGCCCTTATCGCAGTAGTAGCAGGTCAAGGCTTGGCAGATATCTTCCGTGCCCAAGGTGTGGATTATGTCATCGAAGGTGGTCAGACGATGAATCCTTCAACAGAAGACTTTATCAAGGCTGTTGAACAGGTCAATGCTCGCAACATCATCTTCTTGCCGAACAACAAAAATATCTTTATGGCAGCTCAGTCTGCGGCTGAAGTGCTTGAACAACCTGCTGTTGTGGTAGAAGCACGTACAATTCCTCAAGGATTGACGAGTCTTCTTGCATTTGACCCAAGTAAATCAATCGAAGAAAATAAAGAACGCATGACTGCAGCCCTTGGCGATGTCGTAAGCGGAAGTGTAACAACAGCCGTTCGTGATACAACTATCGATGGATTAGCAATTCATGAAAATGACAATCTTGGTATGGTCGATGGGAAAATCCTCGTGTCAAATCCTGACATGCACCAAACCTTGACAGAAACATTGAAACATATGTTGAACGAAGATAGTGAAATCGTGACTTTCTATGTCGGTGAAGACGGAAGCGAAGAACTTGCCAATGAATTGGCCCAAGAAATCGCAGAAGAATTCGAAGACGTTGAAGTCGAAATCCACCAAGGTCAACAACCTGTATACCCATATCTTTTCAGTGTGGAATAAAAATTTAATCGATTAAAAAGAAAGTTGATTTTGCAACTTTCTTTTTTTATGACATTTGTCATATTTCCTAGTGACAGAAGCATCTAGCTCCGCCAACTTCAAAAGTCTATAATTGAAGTATGAAATGGAGGAAGAAGAAATGAAAAATAAAATGATTGTCGCAGTGAGTTTAGTAGCAGCAGGAGTTATGACCTATCTCATGTTTTCAGGATTGGACGAGGGTTTCTACCATTTTCCTTGGGAGCTCTTTGCTGGCTTTGGAATGATGTCTTGGCTTGTCAGAGAAGGTTTGAAATTGGTCAGAGATGTGAAAAAGGAGTTTGAGGAATGAAAAAAGCAATCATCTATTTCTTTATCGGCCTGTCACTCTTGGTATGGTTAGTGGAAATGTTTACTGGTTGGTTTGACCAAACCTTGTTTCGCCAATTCATTCGTGGTGCCTGGGGTTTTGGATTTATGATTTTCGTCGTTTTCCCTATGGGAATGAAGTGGTTGAAAGGAGAATCTCATGACTGTGATTAAAGTTGAGAAATTAAGTAAGAAGATAAAAGACAAGGAGATCTTGCGGAACATCTCCTTTGAAATCAACGATGGTGAATGTGTCGCCTTGATCGGGCCTAACGGAGCAGGAAAAACAACCTTGATTGATTGTCTCTTGGGCGACAAGTTCATGAGCTCAGGTCAGGTCGCCATTCAAGGATTTGCGCCAACAGATCCTCGATTAAAGCAGCTTATTTCTGTCTTGCCTCAAGAAAATACGGTGGTTCAAGACTTGAAAGTGAAAGAACTCTTATCCTTCTTTCAATCAATCTATCCAAACAGTCTTTCAGACAAAGAAATTGATGACTTGCTAAGATTCTCAGACAAGCAGAAAAATCAGTTAGCGGGCAAGCTGTCTGGTGGGCAAAAACGTTTGTTCTCTTTTGTGTTGTCTTTAATAGGTCGTCCAAAAATTCTATTTTTAGATGAGCCGACTGCTGCAATGGATACCTCTACACGTCAGCATTTTTGGGAAATTGTCAATCAGTTAAAGCAAAATGGTGTCACCATTGTCTATTCTTCTCACTATATCGAAGAGGTAGAGCATACGGCTGACCGCATTTTAGTCCTTCACAAGGGTGAATTGATTCGCGATACGACGCCTTATGCTATGCGTGGTGAAGAACAAGAAAAACACTTTACGGTACCACTAACTTATCAGGAAGTTATCAGCACTTTGGACCAGATTCAAGAGCTTGAAATCAAGCAAAATGCTCTTTCCTTCACAACCAAAGAAGCCAGCCAGGTATGGAAAGTCTTGCAAGAACAGGGCTGCATGATCGAAGAAATTGAAGTTCGCAATCGAACTCTCTTAGACAGTATCTTCGAAACGACTCAAGACTAAAGGAGATTGACGATGAAAAATATGACAAGTCTCATGAAAGTGGAAATCATTCTGATGAAACGGCAAGCAGTCTACTACTTGCTATCCATCGGACTTCCAAGTGTGTTTTACCTTATCTTTTCTGGTATGATGTTAGGGTCAGATATTCCAGAAATTGCTCTTCAAGCCTATCTTTTTGCCATGACGCTCTTTAGTATCATGTCAAGTGCTTTTTTCAGTATCCCAAGCACACTCGAGTCTGATAAGACGAACAACTGGCAAAAATTGATTCAACATTCTCCTGTTTCTATGGTAGAATATTATGTATCAAAACTGTTCAGCACTCTGCTAACTTTCTTGTTATCAATTATAGTTGTCTTTTCAGTAGGTCATTTTGTCCGCGGGGTTACTCTACCTTGGATTGACTGGTTGGTGATTGGAGTTATGTTGCTGGTCGGAAGCGTGGTCTTTATCAGCATGGGGGTCTTGGTGAGCTTGCTTCCTAGTGCTCAATTGATGACGGTTATTGGAAATATTGCCTATATTGCTTTGGCTGTCCTAGGTGGACTCTGGTTCCCTTTGAGTTCCTTCCCAGAATGGCTCCAATCCATTGGAAAACTGACCCCAACCTATCAACTGATGCAGGTTGTCTCTACTTATTTGGAGCACCACGAATTTAATATTCTTGCTGCCTTGGTTGTACTAGGTTATACAGTTTTCTTTGGTGTACTGGTAATCCAGCTGAAAAAACGGATTGAGGTAAAATAAATCTATGTTGGAAAAATTTAAAAACATTCATTATATGTTTCATATTTCAATTGTGTTTATCATCTTTCCTATAGCGGGTGTTATCGTTGGAGATTACCCGCTTTTAACCTTGCTATGGACCCTACTATTTGTACTTGCCTTCTATTCGGTTTTAGCCAGTCAGAGTCGCACTGTGCTGTGGATGGCTTGGTGGATCATGCTTGCCTACATTTTTTATACATCGGTTTGGCTGAGTTCGGGTTTCACCTGGTTTATCTTCTATTTATCCAATCTCCTTATTTATGAGCTGGATGAGATTTCTTTTCACTCTTGGCGTTTTGTCAGTTTTGTTGTCTTGCAACCGTTCATTCTGACCGGAATCTATATGGTCAATCATGTTAGTCCCTGGGACCTCCTCTTTTTCTTGGTGACCTTTGTCTTTTCCGATGCACTGACCTTTGGTCTTTATCGAATTCGAGTGTCGGAGGAAATAAAAGAAGAAAAGATGAAACAAAATGCTAAGCTTAATCTTTTCTTGGCTGAAAATGAACGCAATCGTATCGGTCAGGATCTCCATGATAGTCTAGGTCATACCTTTGCTATGTTGAGTGTGAAGACGGACCTTGCCCTCCAACTTCTTCAGATGCAGGCTTATCCACAGGTGGAAAAGGAATTAAGAGAAATACAGCAAATTAGCAAAGAATCAATGCGTGAAGTTCGAACCATTGTGGAAAATCTTAAGTCTAGAACTCTGACATCAGAACTAGAGACTGTGAAAAAGATGTTAGAAATTGCTGGAATTGAGGTGGAAATAGCTAATCAACTAGATACAGCTAGCTTAACTCAAGAATTGGAGTCAACAGCTTCCATGATTTTGCTTGAGTTAGTGACCAATATCATCAAACACGCCAAAGCGTCTAAAGCCTACTTAAAATTAGAACGGACAGAGAAAGAACTCATTTTAACAGTCAGAGATGATGGCTGTGGCTTTGCTTCTCTAAAAGGGGATGAACTCCATACCGTTCGAGACCGTGTCCTTCCTTTTTCAGGAGAAGTAAAGGTGATCAGTCAGAAACATCCGACTGAAGTGCAGGTTCGGCTACCTTATAAGGAGAGAAACTAAGATGAAATTACTTGTTGCAGAAGATCAAAGTATGTTGCGAGATGCTATGTGCCAGTTGCTTACCTTTCAACCAGATGTAGATTCTGTCCTACAAGCCAAGGATGGCCAAGAAGCAATCCAACTTTTAGAAAAAGAGTCTGTCGATATCGCCATTCTTGACGTAGAAATGCCTGTTAAGACAGGCCTCGAAGTCTTGGAGTGGATACGAGCAGAAAAGCTAGAAACAAAGGTGGTTGTGGTGACGACCTTCAAACGCCCTGGCTATTTTGAACGTGCGGTCAAGGCTGGAGTGGATGCTTATGTCTTAAAAGAAAGAAGCATTGCAGACCTCATGCAAACCTTGCACACTGTTCTTGAAGGACGTAAGGAATATTCGCCTGAATTGATGGAAGTGGTGATGGCGCACCCCAATCCGTTAACAGAGCAAGAAATCGCTGTTTTAAAGGGAATCGCTCGGGGCTTGTCTAATCAAGAAATCGCAGACCAACTCTATCTATCAAATGGAACCGTCCGAAACTATGTCACCAATATTCTTTCGAAACTAGATGCTGGTAATCGAACAGAGGCAGCCAATATTGCAAAAGAGTCTGGTTGGCTTTGATAAGAAGGGTTAAAAAATTCCGAAATGACAACTTGAATCAAAGGAAAACTATACTAGAAAGGAGGAGGCAAATTGCCTCCTTTTCTGGTTTAGAAAAGGGGTGAAAGCTAGTATCAAAGAGTGAAAAGATTAGAATAAAAATGAAAAATATCTTGACAATGAAGGAAAAATTGTGTTACAATAATAGACGGTACTTTTTACTTTTGGTCTCTCAAAAGTGTACAGGGACGTGCTGACAAATGTTGCAAAAGTACACACAGATGGTAGCTGTCACCAAGTGTATCATCACCAAAAATAAAAAAACACAGGAGAATGTAGATGCCTACAATTAACCAATTGGTTCGCAAACCGCGTAAATCAAAAGTAGAAAAATCTAAATCACCAGCTTTGAACGTTGGTTACAACAGTCATAAAAAAGTTCAAACAAACGTTTCTTCACCACAAAAACGTGGTGTTGCAACTCGTGTTGGAACAATGACCCCTAAGAAACCTAACTCTGCCCTTCGTAAATTTGCTCGTGTACGTTTGAGCAACCTTATCGAAGTTACTGCCTACATCCCAGGTATCGGACACAACTTGCAAGAACACAGCGTGGTGCTTCTTCGCGGTGGACGTGTAAAAGACCTTCCAGGGGTACGTTACCATATCGTACGTGGTGCACTTGATACTGCAGGTGTTAACGATCGTAAACAAGGCCGTTCTAAATACGGTACTAAACGTCCAAAAGCATAAGGAAAGGGGATAAAGAGAAATGAGTCGTAAAAATAGAGCTCCAAAACGTGACGTATTGCCAGATCCGCTTTACAATTCACAACTAGTTACTCGTCTTATCAACCGCGTTATGCTTGATGGTAAACGTGGTACAGCTGCTTCAATCGTTTACGGTGCTTTTGAGCAAATCAAAGAAGCTACTGGCAACGATGCACTTGAAGTATTTGAAACAGCTATGGAAAACATCATGCCTGTACTTGAAGTACGTGCACGTCGTGTTGGTGGATCTAACTACCAAGTCCCAGTTGAAGTTCGTCCAGAACGTCGTACAACACTTGGACTTCGTTGGTTGGTAACCATCGCTCGCCTTCGTGGTGAACACACAATGCAAGACCGTCTTGCAAAAGAAATCTTGGATGCTGCGAACAACACAGGTGCAGCAGTTAAGAAACGTGAAGACACTCACCGTATGGCTGAAGCTAACCGTGCCTTCGCACACTTCCGTTGGTAATATAGGATGCGAAAGCGTTAAGAAAGTCCCAGAGAAAATAGGGAATCAAAGCAGGTTGCGATTGCAACCAATGAGATTCATCTTTTTCTCCAGACTTTTAGCTTGAGCTCAACTAAGATACTAAGGGCGTTAGAAAAGCGATTGAAAATTAGGAAGCTTGACGAAGAATCGAAGATTCTAGGAAAGTTTATCTATTTTCCGAGCTTTTAGCCCGGGTTCAATTGAGCTCGGTCCGCTCTTAGGTTCAACTCAACTTCCCATCTCACAAGTTGAAACCAACAAAAACAAGATAAACATTGAGAACGGGTAGGTCCTGCCTATCCGTTTTTATTAAAATCGTGTTATAATAGAATAGAAATCAAAAATAAATAGGAGAAACAAACCTCATGGCACGCGAATTTTCACTTGAAAAAACTCGTAATATCGGTATCATGGCTCACGTCGATGCCGGTAAAACAACAACTACTGAGCGTATTCTTTACTACACTGGTAAAATCCACAAAATCGGTGAAACTCACGAAGGTGCGTCACAAATGGACTGGATGGAGCAAGAGCAAGAACGTGGTATCACTATCACATCTGCTGCGACAACAGCTCAATGGAACAACCACCGCGTAAACATCATCGACACACCAGGGCACGTGGACTTCACAATTGAAGTACAACGTTCTCTTCGTGTATTGGACGGTGCGGTTACTGTTCTTGACTCACAATCAGGTGTTGAGCCTCAAACTGAAACAGTTTGGCGTCAAGCAACTGAGTACGGAGTTCCACGTATCGTATTTGCCAACAAAATGGACAAAATCGGTGCTGACTTCCTTTACTCTGTAAGCACACTTCACGATCGTCTTCAAGCAAATGCACACCCAATTCAATTGCCAATCGGTGCTGAAGATGACTTCCGTGGTATCATCGACTTGATCAAGATGAAAGCTGAAATCTATACAAACGACCTTGGTACAGATATCCTTGAAGAGGATATTCCAGCTGAATATCTTGAACAAGCACAAGAATACCGTGAAAAATTGATCGAAGCAGTTGCTGAAACTGACGAAGAATTGATGATGAAATATCTCGAAGGTGAAGAAATCACTAACGAAGAATTGAAAGCGGGTATCCGTAAAGCGACTATCAACGTTGAATTCTTCCCAGTATTGTGTGGTTCTGCCTTCAAGAACAAAGGTGTTCAATTGATGCTTGATGCGGTTATCGACTACCTTCCAAGCCCACTTGATATCCCAGCGATCAAAGGTATTAATCCAGATACAGACGAAGAAGAAACTCGTCCAGCATCTGACGAAGAGCCATTCGCAGCTCTTGCCTTCAAGATTATGACAGACCCATTCGTAGGTCGTTTGACCTTCTTCCGTGTATACTCAGGTGTTCTTCAATCAGGTTCATACGTGTTAAACACATCTAAAGGTAAACGTGAACGTATCGGACGTATCCTTCAAATGCACGCTAACAGCCGTAAAGAAATCGACACAGTTTACTCAGGTGATATCGCTGCTGCCGTTGGTTTGAAAGATACGACAACTGGTGACTCATTGACTGATGAAAAAGCTAAAATCATCCTTGAATCA
Organism: Streptococcus sp. A69; assembly: GCF_058556195.1. Lineage (NCBI taxonomy): Bacteria > Bacillati > Bacillota > Bacilli > Lactobacillales > Streptococcaceae > Streptococcus > Streptococcus sp. A69. The sequence goes on from NZ_JBZUJU010000002.1 coordinate 260,133, forward strand.
ATCGACGTTCCAGAACCAGTTATCCAATTGATGGTTGAGCCAAAATCTAAAGCAGACCAAGACAAGATGGGTATTGCCCTTCAAAAATTGGCTGAAGAAGATCCAACATTCCGTGTTGAAACAAACGTTGAAACTGGTGAAACAGTTATCTCTGGTATGGGTGAGCTTCACCTTGACGTCCTTGTTGACCGTATGCGTCGTGAGTTTAAAGTTGAAGCGAACGTAGGTGCTCCTCAAGTATCTTACCGTGAAACATTCCGCGCTTCCACTCAAGCACGTGGATTCTTCAAACGTCAGTCTGGTGGTAAAGGTCAATTCGGTGATGTATGGATTGAATTTACTCCAAACGAAGAAGGTAAAGGATTCGAATTCGAAAACGCAATCGTCGGTGGTGTGGTTCCTCGTGAATTTATCCCAGCGGTTGAAAAAGGACTTGTAGAAGCAATGGCTAACGGTGTCCTTGCAGGTTACCCAATTGTTGACGTTAAAGCTAAACTTTACGATGGTTCATACCACGATGTCGACTCATCTGAAACTGCCTTCAAGATTGCTGCATCTCTTGCACTTAAAGAAGCTGCTAAGACTGCACAACCAGCTATCCTTGAACCAATGATGCTTGTAACTATCACTGTTCCAGAAGAAAACCTTGGTGATGTTATGGGTCACGTAACTGCTCGTCGTGGACGTGTAGATGGTATGGAAGCACACGGTAACAGCCAAATCGTTCGTGCTTACGTTCCACTTGCTGAAATGTTCGGCTACGCAACAGTTCTTCGTTCTGCATCTCAAGGACGTGGTACATTCATGATGGTATTTGACCACTATGAAGATGTACCTAAGTCAGTACAAGAAGAAATCATTAAGAAAAACAAAGGTGAAGAATAATCTCTCTTCGCAATAGAAGGAAGTCACTTAGTGGCTTCCTTTTTTATTATCTTTATTACACGCATATTTGCTGAATATATTATGGAAATTTAGGAATTAAATGAAAATCTTGCCAACTTCCATCCCATGTACGAAGAAATTAGACTGATTTAATAAATGAAAGCAGGGGAAAGTTCCTTATTTTGATGATATGTTAATAAAAATGATAAAAAAGTTCATAAATACACTTTTAGATAGAAAATTCAGAAAATTGCTTCTTTTGTCTTGAAAATTTTTGAAAAAATGGTATGATAGTAACAAGCTATTTTTAAGAGAAGAGAAAGGGGAACAATGGAGAAAATCAGTTTAGAATCTCCTAATACGGGATCGGACCTAGTTTTGGAAACACTTCGCGACTTAGGAATTGATACCATATTTGGCTATCCTGGTGGTGCAGTCTTGCCTTTGTATGATGCGATATATAATTTTAAAGGCATTCGCCACATTTTAGGACGCCATGAGCAAGGTTGTTTGCACGAAGCTGAAGGATATGCCAAATCAACTGGAAAGTTGGGTGTTGCCGTCGTCACGAGCGGACCGGGAGCGACAAATGCCATTACAGGGATTGCAGATGCCATGAGCGATAGCGTTCCCCTTTTGGTCTTTACGGGTCAGGTGGCGCGAGCAGGGATTGGAAAGGATGCCTTTCAGGAGGCGGATATCGTGGGAATTACCATGCCAATCACTAAGTACAATTACCAAGTTCGTGAGACGGCAGATATTCCTCGCATCATTACGGAAGCTGTTCATATCGCAACGACAGGTCGTCCAGGGCCTGTCGTGATTGACCTACCAAAAGACGTATCTGCCTTAGAGACAGATTTCATCTATTCACCCGAAGTGAATTTACCAAGCTATCAGCCGACTCTGGAGCCAAATGACATGCAAATCAAGAAGATCTTGAAGCAATTGTCAAAAGCCAAGAAACCTGTTTTATTAGCAGGTGGTGGAGTTAGTTATGCAGAAGCAGCTACAGAACTCAATGAGTTTGCTGAACGCTACCAAATCCCAGTAGTAACCAGTCTTTTAGGGCAAGGTACGATTGCAACGAATCATCCGCTCTTTCTTGGAATGGGAGGCATGCACGGGTCTTTCGCGGCTAATATTGCCATGACGGAAGCCGACTTTATGATTAGTATTGGTTGTCGTTTCGATGATCGCTTGACCGGAAATCCTAAGACCTTTGCTAAAAATGCCAAGGTTGCTCATATCGACATTGATCCAGCCGAGATTGGTAAGATTATCAGAGCAGATATTCCTGTGGTGGGCGATGCTAAGAAAGCCTTGCAGATGCTGTTGGCAGAACCAACTGTTCATAACAATACTGAGAAATGGATTGAAAAAGTCACCAAGGACAAGAATCGAGTTCGTTCTTATGATAAGAAAGAACGTGTGGTTCAACCTCAGGCTGTTATTGAATGCATCGGTGAGTTGACGAATGGAGATGCCATTGTTGTAACTGACGTTGGTCAACACCAAATGTGGACGGCTCAGTATTATCCTTACCAAAATGAGCGCCAGTTAGTCACTTCAGGTGGTTTAGGTACCATGGGATTTGGAGTTCCTGCAGCTATCGGAGCTAAGATTGCCAATCCGGAAAAAGAAGTCATCCTTTTTGTTGGTGATGGTGGCTTCCAGATGACCAATCAGGAACTAGCTATTTTGAACATTTACAAGGTACCGATTAAGGTTGTCATGTTGAATAACCACTCCCTAGGAATGGTTCGTCAGTGGCAGGAATCCTTCTATGAGGGTAGAACTTCCGAGTCAGTCTTTGATACACTTCCTGATTTCCAGTTGATGGCACAGGCTTACGGCATCAAAAACTATAAATTTGATAATCCGGAGACGCTAGAGAAGGATCTAGAAGTCATTCTGGAGGATGTGCCCATGTTTATCGAGGTGGATATTTCTCGTAAGGAACAGGTTTTACCGATGGTACCAGCTGGTAAGAGCAATCATGAGATGTTGGGGGTGAAGTTCCATGCGTAGAATGTTAACAGCAAAACTACAAAATCGTTCAGGAGTCCTCAATCGTTTTACAGGTGTCCTTTCACGTCGCCAAGTCAATATTGAGAGTATCTCAGTTGGTGCGACAGAGAATCCTGATGTATCACGAATTACCATCATTATCGATGTAGCTTCACACGATGAAGTAGAGCAAATCATTAAACAGCTGAATCGTCAGATTGATGTGATTCGCATTCGAGATATCACAGATAAACCACACTTGGAAAGAGAAGTTATCTTGGTAAAAGTATCTGCTCCTGCTGAAAAGCGTGCAGAAATCTTGGCCATTATCCAACCTTTCCGTGCAACGGTAGTAGATGTGGCTCCAAGCTCCATCACTATTCAGATGACTGGAAATGCTGAAAAGAGTGAAGCTTTATTGCGAGTGATTCGACCATATGGTATCAAAAATATCGCTCGTACGGGTGCAACTGGATTTACCCGCGACTAATACTCTTTGATTTTTATTGAGTATAAAATCCAGCATAAATTTGTTAAACCAGCCTAAAAGGCAATAAATAATAGAAAAGAGAGAAAAACTATGGCAGTTCAAATGGAATACGAAAAAGATGTTAAAGTAGCAGCGCTTGACGGTAAAAAAATCGCCGTAATCGGTTATGGTTCACAAGGACATGCGCATGCGCAAAACTTGCGTGATTCAGGTCGTGATGTCATCATCGGTGTGCGCCCAGGTAAATCTTTTGACAAAGCAAAAGAAGATGGTTTTGACACTTACACAGTAGCAGAAGCAACTAAATTGGCTGACGTTATCATGATCTTGGCACCAGATGAAATCCAACAAGAATTGTACGAAGCAGAAATCGCTCCAAACTTGGAAGCAGGAAATGCAGTTGGATTTGCCCATGGTTTCAACATCCACTTTGAATTTATCAAAGTTCCTGCAGATGTAGATGTCTTCATGTGTGCTCCTAAAGGACCAGGACACTTGGTACGTCGTACTTACGAAGAAGGTTTTGGTGTTCCAGCTCTTTATGCAGTATACCAAGACGCTACAGGAAATGCGAAAAATATTGCTATGGACTGGTGTAAAGGTGTTGGAGCAGCTCGTGTTGGTTTGCTTGAAACAACTTACAAAGAAGAAACTGAAGAAGATTTGTTTGGTGAACAAGCTGTACTTTGTGGTGGTTTGACTGCCCTTATCGAAGCAGGTTTTGAAGTCTTGACAGAAGCAGGATACGCCCCAGAATTGGCTTACTTTGAAGTTCTTCATGAAATGAAATTGATCGTTGACTTGATCTATGAAGGTGGATTCAAGAAAATGCGTCAATCAATTTCTAACACTGCTGAATACGGTGACTATGTATCAGGTCCACGTGTGATTACTGAGCAAGTCAAAGAAAATATGAAAGCTGTTTTGGCAGATATCCAAAATGGTAAATTTGCAAATGACTTTGTAAATGACTACAAGGCTGGACGTCCAAAATTGACTGCTTACCGTGAACAAGCAGCTAACCTTGAAATTGAAAAAGTTGGTGCTGAATTGCGTAAAGCAATGCCTTTCGTTGGTAAAAACGACGACGACGCATTCAAAATCTACAACTAATTCTTGTGAAGAAAAACAGAAGGCGAGTTGGGGGTACCTAACTCGCTTTTTATCTTAAAAAGTATTTGAGGAGGAGACAATGCTAAGTGCAAAAGACGTGGTGAAAGCCCACAAAGTATTGAGTGGTGTAGTAGTCAATACTCCGCTTGATTATGATCATTATTTATCGGAGAAGTATGGTGCTAAGATTTATTTGAAGAAGGAGAATGCCCAGCGTGTTCGTTCCTTTAAGATTCGCGGAGCCTATTATGCCATCTCTCAACTATCAAAAGAAGAACGTGAGCGTGGTGTAGTCTGTGCCTCTGCAGGAAATCACGCCCAAGGTGTCGCCTATACTTGTAATGAGATGAAAATTCCTGCAACCATCTTTATGCCCATCACAACACCGCAACAAAAGATTGGACAGGTCCGCTTTTTTGGTGGTGATTTTGTGACAATTAAGTTAGTTGGGGATACCTTTGATGCTTCTGCTAAGGCAGCACAAGAATTTACAGTTTCTGAAAACCGCACCTTCATTGATCCTTTTGATGATGCGCATGTTCAGGCTGGTCAAGGGACTGTCGCTTATGAGATTCTTGAAGAAGCCCGTAAAGAGTCTATTGATTTTGATACAGTACTTGTACCAGTAGGCGGTGGTGGATTGATTGCCGGTGTTTCAACTTACATCAAGGAAACCAACCCGACTATTGAAGTGATTGGGGTAGAAGCCAATGGAGCCCGCTCTATGAAAGCTGCCTTTGAGGCTGGGGGACCAGTTAAACTCAAAGAAATTGATAAGTTTGCTGATGGGATAGCTGTACAGAAAGTTGGACAGTTGACCTATGAAGCGACCCGAAAGAATGTTGAAACGCTGATTGGGGTGGACGAGGGATTGATTTCTGAAACCTTGATTGATCTTTATTCCAAACAAGGTATTGTAGCAGAACCAGCCGGAGCTGCCAGCGTTGCAGCCTTGGAAGTTTTATCAGACTATATCAAAGGCAAGACGATTTGTTGTATTATTTCTGGAGGAAATAACGATATCAACCGCATGCCAGAGATGGAAGAACGTGCCTTGATTTACGATGGAATCAAGCATTACTTTGTAGTGAATTTCCCACAGCGTCCAGGAGCTCTCCGAGAGTTTGTAAATGACATTTTGGGGCCAAATGATGACATCACTCGTTTTGAATATATCAAACGAGCAAGCAAGGGGACAGGCCCTGTATTGATTGGGATTGCTCTTGCCAATAAGCATGATTATGCTGGATTGATTCATCGTATGGAAAAGTTTGACCCGTCTTATATTAATTTGAATGGAAACGAAACATTGTATAACATGTTAGTTTAAACTAAAATAAAATTATTATCATATTATTTGCGTAATGATAACGATGGTGTTATAATGAGGGTGATGAAAGGGGGAGATTCCCATGGTTTTACAAATTTTACTTGTTTTATTGTTTTTAGTGGTGATTGCATCAGTGATTACGATTAGTTCTGTATATGTGGTTCGACAACAATCTGTCGCTATCATAGAACGCTTTGGTAAATACCAAAAGTTGAGCAATAGTGGTATTCATTTGCGGGCTCCCTTTGGGATTGATAGGATTGCGGCAAGAGTTCAACTACGCTTGTTGCAAAGTGAGATTGTTGTAGAGACAAAGACGCAAGATAATGTATTTGTAACGATGAATGTAGCAACTCAGTATCGAGTAAATGAAAACAACGTCACAGATGCCTATTATAAATTGATGCGTCCAGAAGCCCAAATTAAATCCTATATTGAAGATGCTTTGCGTTCATCTGTACCAAAGCTAACCCTAGATGAGTTGTTTGAGAAGAAGGATGAAATCGCCTTAGAAGTTCAAAAACAAGTGGCTGAAGAAATGTCTACGTATGGGTATATCATTGTCAAAACGCTGATTACTAAGGTTGAACCTGATGCTGAAGTAAAACAATCCATGAATGAAATTAACGCAGCTCAACGTAAGAGAGTTGCAGCGCAAGAACTTGCTGAAGCAGATAAGATTAAAATCGTGACCGCAGCAGAAGCAGAAGCAGAAAAAGATCGCCTACATGGTGTAGGGATTGCAGAGCAGCGTAAAGCAATTGTTGACGGACTAGCTGATTCTATCAAAGAGTTAAAGGGAGCTAATGTTGAGCTGACTGAAGAACAAATCATGTCTATCCTATTAACGAACCAGTATTTAGACACATTGAATAATTTTGCAGAAAAAGAAGGAAATAATACAATCTTCCTACCAGCAAATCCTAATGGAGTTGAAGATATAAGAACTCATATATTATCGGCTTTAAAAGCCAAATAAAAATATGCAGAATAATATAGTTGTGACGAATATATGTTTTTTTATTGACAGATAAAATAAAAACGTATACAATTAGGAATTGTAAAGAATAATTCAGGAGAAGAACATGGTTAAGTCAAACTTTGAAAAGGTAGAAGCAGTTGTTGGCTGGGTCCGTGATAAGAAGATCACAGGTTACCGTATCTCTAAAGAAACGAATGCGCGTGAAATGTCTATAATTGCCCTAGCGCAAGGACGCGCAAAAGTTAAAAATATTTCATTTGAAACAGCTCTTAGTTTAATCGATTTCTATGAAAAAAATCATGAAAAATTTGAAGATTGAACTGTGGTTACAGGCAGATTCCTGAATCGAGTCTGCCTTTTATTTACAATTACAAACTAAAAAGACTGCATTCTGTATGCAGTCTTTATTTATTAATTGAGATAACGCTGAAGGAATTCTTTGGTCCGTTCTTCTTTAGGGTTTGTGAAGAGTTCTTCAGGTTTACCTTCTTCTGCAATGATTCCCTTGTCCATGAAGATGACACGATGGGAAACATCGCGAGCAAATTCCATTTCGTGGGTTACAACAATCATGGTCAAGCCTTCTTGAGCTAGGTCCTGCATAATTTTGAGGACTTCTCCGACCATTTCGGGGTCAAGGGCAGATGTAGGTTCGTCAAAGAGAATGGCGTCAGGATTCATGGAGAGTGCACGAGCGATAGCTACACGTTGCTTTTGTCCACCTGAAAGTTGTTTAGGCTTGGCTTGCCAGTAACGTTCTCCCATACCAACTTTTTCGAGATTCTCTTTGGCAATTTTTTCAGCTTCAGAGTGGTCGCGTTTGAGTACAGTCGTTTGGGCAACGATAGTATTTTCAAGGACATTCAGATTTTCAAAGAGATTGAAAGATTGGAAAACCATACCGAGCTTTTCACGATAATGGGTGAGGTTATAGCCTTTTTCTAGGACATTTTCTCCGCGATAGAGAATCTCTCCTCCTGTAGGTGTTTCGAGTAAATTGATTGAACGAAGGAAGGTTGATTTTCCGCTTCCCGAGCTTCCGATGATGGAAATAACCTCTCCTTTATGGACGGTGAGAGAAATGTCTTTTAGCACTTCGTTTTGCCCATAGGATTTTTTTAGGTGTTTGATTTCAAGGATTGGTTGTGTCATTTTTTCAAATCCCCCGTTTGCATTTGGTTAGCACCTGTAGTGTAAGTATCCATGTCCATATAGCGTTCGATAAAACGTAGGATACGGGTCACAGTGAAGGTGAGGACAAAGTAAATCACTGCAATGATGGTAAAGGTCTGGAAGTATTGATAGGTTTGCGTCGCTACAGTATTTCCTGAGAAATAAAGCTCGACAACTGAAATAACGTTCAATACAGAGGTATCTTTGATATTGATGACAAACTCATTACCAGTAGCAGGTAGAATATTACGGACAACCTGAGGAAGGACAATTTTACGCATGGTTTGATTGTGGGTCATACCAAGAGCGGTTGCAGCTTCGAACTGTCCCTTGTCAACTGCTAGAATACCACCACGAACGATTTCTGTCATGTAGGCGCCTGTGTTGATTGAGACGATAAAGATAGCAGCCAGTGTCCGATCGAGATTGATACCGAAAGCTTGAGCAGTTCCATAGTAGATAACCATGGATTGAACAATCATCGGTGTACCACGGAAGATTTCAATATAGACATTGAGAATCCAACCGACTAGTTTTTGTAGGCTGTAAATGGCTTTGTTTTCCGAGAGAGGAGCCGTACGGAAGACACCAATGGCAAGACCGATAATGAGACCTACGATAGTTCCGATGATTGAGATTAAAAGAGTGACACCTGCGCCGCGCACGAGCTGTTGCCAGTTTTCAGAAAGAATTTTAGCAACTTGGCTGAAGAAATTACTGCTACTTTCTTCAGTTGTTGTGGCTTCGGCAGGTTGCTCCTGAATCATACGATCCATCAGAGCAACTTGTTCATCTTTGGAGATGGTTTCAATACTCGCATTGATTTGGCTGATGCGGCTGTCATCTTTACGAAGTCCAATGGCAATAGCTGTATCTTCTTCGCCAGTTTTGAAACCGGGTTCTACTTGGACCATCTTGAACTTAGAGTTAGCGGCTTCAGCAGTCAGTGCTTCAGGGCGTTCCGAAACATAGGCATCAATAACACCGGCTTCCAGAGCTTGACGCATTTGAGCGAAGTCGCCCATAGCTGTTTCTTTTTTGGCACCTGGAATTTGAGAAATCAAATCATAAAGGTAAACACCTTGTTGAGAAGTGATTTTTGCTCCGCTAAAATCTTCCAAAGATTTGGCATTTGCATAGGCAGAGTCCTTTTTAACCAATAGAACTGGCTCGCTAGTATAGTAACTGCTTGAAAAGGCAATTTCTTGTTTACGTTCAGCGGTTGGGCTCATACCGGCAATGATCATATCGATTTTGCCAGAAGTAAGGGCTGGAACAAGTCCTTCCCACTTGGTTTTCACGACCAAAGGTTCCTTACCTAGATCTTTGGCAATCTTTTTAGCGATTTGAACATCATAGCCGTTGGCATATTGGTTGGTACCGTCGATTTTGACAGCACCATTACTATCGTCGTCTTGGGTCCAGTTGAAGGGAGCGTAAGCTGCCTCCATTCCGATGCGTAAATATTCGTCGGCTTGGACTTGGCTAACCAGTCCTAATGTAAGGGCTAGGCTAGCAAGGATAGATAAGCATAATTTTTTCATGTTTTCTCCTATTTCTAGTCTAAAAATGACTTCTCTCTATTGTATCTAAAAATGGTGAGATTTTCAATACAAGTAAGCCTTTACTTATAAAAAATGATATAATGGTGAAAAGATTGAAAGGGAATCAATTATGAAAAAAAGATGGCTGGTGACTTTGGTATTTGCTTGTTTATTATTTATACCGAGCTTAGTTTTTGCAGTAGACTTTGATATCTTATCCTATCAGGGTGATTTGAATATTCATGCAGATAATACTGCAATTTTTAAGGAAACAATCACCTACCGTTTTGGAGATGATTATAATGGCCAGCTAGTTGGACTAGGAAAAGCTGGGAAAATGCCAGAAGGATTTGATATTGATCCCGACCCGACCGTTCAAGTGTCTAAAAATGGGCAAATAATTCAAAATGTTTCCTTTTATACTATGGAGGAAGAGGACGGCTATAAGGTAAAAATTTACAATGCTGGATATGCCGGAGATACTGTTCGGGTGACAGTTACCTGGCAACTATCAAATCTTCTCTTCTTATACAAGGATATAGCGGAGCTAAATTGGCAACCCTTGACAGATAGTTCTGGAGATATTAAAGAGTTTGAGTTCAAGGTCAGCTCTGAAAATCCAGCAGAGAAACTCTATTTCCATACAGGAAAACTCTTTAAGGAAGCTAGTGTCAAAAAGGTAAATGATTTCTACCAGGCCAAGATGAAAGATCTTCCGAGAAATCGTCAGGTGGAACTACATGCCTATTGGCCGAGAAGTGCTTTTGCAGAAGCTCCGGATCAAGGCTTGGTATCTGATAACCTCATTTGGTTTAAAAGAGTTGAGCTTGAAATAGCAAGTGAAAAAGCTTCGAACAAGATTGTGATGATGTGGCTTATTCCAATTGTTTTGACGGTTCTTCTGTTTGTCGGTTTAATCTTTTATAAACGTTTCAAAAAAGAAATTAGTCCTAAGAAGAAATTTGCTAAGAACCATCGTCTCTATGAGCCACCTATGGACTGGCCTCCGATGGTTTTAGCAGAGAGTGTATATTCTTTATCACTGGGCGAAATGAAACCGGGAGCAAAAGGATTTGGTCGTTTTACATTTGAACGAGTCATTCAGGCTACTTTGCTGGATCTAGTAGATAGAGGGCATTTGGCTATTAAGAAAGGGGAAAAAGAGCCAATTCTTAAAATTATAAATGAAAGTGGATTGGCAAATTTTGAGAAGGAATGTCTGAAACTTTGCTTTTCAGATAAGAAAGAGTTGGCAATTTCGGATCTGTTTTCAGATTATCAGGTTTCACCTAGTATTTATCGTGGAGTTTCTAAAAAGGATGCAAAGCAGGTTCAGGAGATAGGGAAGCAGCTGAAACGTTCGTTTGATAGACGCATCTCTAACATTGAAAAGCGCGTCAAAGACAAGGTGCATGCGTTGCGTATTCCAAATTATTACCGTCCTTTGAGTACGGGTGAGAAGAAACTATCTCTGGCTATGTGGATTGGATTAATTGGTTCAGCCGTAGGGAGCTGGCTATTCTTCTACTGTAGTTGGAACACGTATGGTTTTGTTTCGTTCTACCTCCTCTTTTTGGGATTACTTGCTTCCATTACTTTAGTGCTAATTTATGTTGTAACATACGGGTATTATGATAATGGTGTCTTGACAGATGAAGGGGCAGAGGTTTACTATCACTGGAAGAGTTTTGAAAACATGCTTCGCAATATCGCCCGTCTAGACAAGGCTGAGTTGGAGAGTATCGTCCTTTGGAATCGCCTTCTGGTCTATGCGACTCTTTTTGGTTATGCCAAAAAGGTCAGCCAGTTAATGAAAGTTCGGCAAATTCATCTTGAAAATCCAGACTTAGATAGTTACATTGCCTATGGCTGGTATGCGCAACTTCATACCTATACTGGACAGATGAAATACTATGCAGCGGTCGCAAATACAGCAAGCAATTACTCCGTCTCTTCTGGAAGTGGTTCTTCAGGTGGAGGATTCTCAGGAGGCGGAGGCGGTGGTAGCATCGGTGCTTTCTAAAAAATCTATCGCAGAATCCGAAATTATGCTATAATAGAGGACAGAAAAAGGAGTAATACATGTATCTTATTGAAATTTTGAAGTCGATCTTTTTTGGGATTGTTGAAGGAATTACAGAATGGTTGCCCATTTCAAGTACTGGTCACTTGATCTTGGTTGAAGAATTTGTACAATACAAGGACCAAAATGAAGCCTTCATGTCCATGTTTAATGTTGTTATTCAGCTCGGCGCTATCTTAGCGGTTATGGTCATTTACTTTAACAAGCTTAATCCTTTCAAACCTGGTAAAAATAAGGTAGAAGTCCGTCGAACTTGGCAATTGTGGTCAAAAGTCCTCGTAGCGACCTTGCCTTTATTGTTAGTCTTTAAGCTGGATGATTGGTTTGACACTCATTTTCATAATATGGTTTCAGTTGCGATTATGTTGATTATCTATGGGGTTGCCTTTATCTATCTTGAAAAAAGAAATAAGGCGCAAGCTATTGAACCAACAGTCACAGAACTTGAAAAGCTTCCCTACAAGACAGCCCTCTATATCGGACTTTTCCAAGTCCTCGCCCTCTTCCCAGGGACGAGCCGTTCAGGTGCGACGATTGTCGGTGGTTTATTAAATGGAACGAGTCGCTCTGTCGTAACAGAGTTTACCTTCTACCTCGGAATTCCTGTTATGTTTGGGGCTAGTGCTTTAAAGATTTTCAAATTTATAAAAGCAGGTCAACTCTTGAGTTTTGAACAACTGTTCTTACTTTTGGTTGCTATGGGAGTAGCCTTCGCGGTCAGCATGGTTGCTATTCGCTTCTTGACTGGCTATGTGAAGAAGCACGACTTTACCCTCTTTGGTAAATACCGTATCGTACTCGGTAGTGTCTTGTTGCTCTATAGTTTTGTGCGTTTATTTGTATAAGAAAAAGAGTCTGGGACAAAAAGATTTTGATTTTAGGAATTCTTTATTATAAATTTTTAAAATCGATAGATTAGACAAAAAAGCGAACAAGACAGAATTCTGAGTGTCAGATGACTGATTTTGTTCGCTTTTTACATTTAAGGTTAGACTCTTTTTAAAATCCTGTTACTGTTATTCCTAGTAGACGGATACCTTTTTCTTTTTCAGCTAGTTCTTCGTAGAGTTGAAGGGCAGTTTGAGAAATCTGACTAGCATCCTGTGTAGCTTGTGGGAGGCTTTTTCGTCTAGTGAGAGTGGAGAAGTCAGCATATCGTATTTTTAGGATAATGATTTTTCCAGCTTTGTCTTGTTTACTGAGATTGAGAGCTACTTTTTCAGAGAGAAGAGTCAGCTCTTTTTTGATGTCCTCTTCATCTTGGAGAATCTTACCATAGGTTTTCTCCTTGCCGATGGACTTACGAATGCGATTGGACTTGACTGGAGAATTGTGAATACCACGAGCCTTTCGATAAAGATCATAACCGAGTCTGCCAAACCGATCGATCAAAGTGATTTCAGGAATTTCTAGCAGATCTGCACCAGTAAAAATTCCCATTTGATTCAGCTTTTCAACTGTTTTCTTACCTACACCATGAAATTTGGTGATATTCATTTTCTTGAGAAAATCTTCAGCCTCTTCAGGGAGAATCACTGTCAAACCATGTGGTTTTTGATAGTCACTAGCCATTTTAGCTAGAAATTTATTGTAGGAAACGCCAGCAGAAGCAGTCAGGCGTAGCTCTCTCCATATATCTTGTTGAATCAATCGGGCAATTTTAACAGCTGACTTGATACCGAGTTTATTTTCTGTTACATCCAAGTAGGCTTCGTCAATACTCATAGGTTCAATCAAATCAGTGTAACGTTTAAAAATAGCTCGAATCTGAAGACCCACTGCCTTATACTTTTCATAATTCCCGGAGATAAAGACGGCTTGGGGACAACGCTCATAAGCTTCTTTGGAACTCATGGCAGAGTGAATACCAAAGGCTCGCGCCTCGTAACTACAAGTAGAAACAACTCCCCGTCCGCCTGTTTGTCTTGGGTCGTTTCCAATGATGACAGGTTTTCCTTTTAACTTAGGATTGTCTCGTATTTCCACCGCAGCAAAAAAGGCATCCATGTCAATATGGATAATTTTTCTTGACAAATCATTAATCAATGGAAATATGAGCATTTTTTCTCCTTTCTAGCGTCATTTTCTATTCATTATACCTTTTTTTCTGAAAAAATGGAAAAGAGTAATTCTTCTTTCAAATATATAATACAGATTGTGCTGAAAAATAGACTGTATCAGAACAGAAAGTGACAAAAAAGCCGGTTTTTGCTTGTTGAAACCGGTTACTGTGTGGTATACTTGATTTATGAATGTAACAGATAGTTGTTACTAGAAAGAAAAATGAGGACATTAACATGGTTGTTAAGACAGTTGTTGAAGCGCAAGATATTTTTGATAAAGCTTGGGAAGGCTTCAAAGGCGTAGATTGGAAAGAAAAAGCAAGTATTTCTCGCTTCGTTCAAGCTAACTACACACCTTACGATGGAGATGAAAGTTTCCTTGCTGGACCAACAGAACGTTCACTTCACATCAAAAAAATCGTAGAAGAAACAAAAGCACATTACGAAGAAACTCGTTTCCCAATGGACACTCGTCCAACATCTATTGCTGATATTCCTGCTGGATTTATCGACAAAGAAAACGAATTGATTTTTGGTATCCAAAACGATGAACTCTTCAAATTGAACTTCATGCCAAAAGGTGGTATCCGTATGGCTGAAACTACTTTGAAAGAAAATGGATACGAACCAGATCCAGCTGTTCACGAAATCTTCACTAAATATGTGACAACAGTTAACGACGGTATTTTCCGTGCTTACACTTCAAACATCCGTCGTGCTCGTCACGCTCACACTGTAACTGGTCTTCCAGATGCCTACTCTCGTGGACGTATCATTGGTGTTTACGCACGTCTTGCTCTTTACGGTGCAGACTACTTGATGCAAGAAAAAGTAAACGACTGGAATGCAATTAAAGAGATTGATGAAGAAACAATCCGTCTTCGCGAAGAAGTAAACCTTCAATACCAAGCATTGCAACAAGTTGTTCGCTTGGGTGACCTCTACGGAGTTGATGTTCGCAAACCAGCGATGAACGTTAAAGAAGCGATCCAATGGGTTAACATCGCCTTCATGGCTGTCTGCCGTGTGATCAACGGTGCTGCTACATCTCTAGGACGTGTGCCAATCGTACTTGATATCTTTGCAGAACGTGACCTTGCTCGTGGTACATTTACTGAATCAGAAATCCAAGAGTTCGTTGATGATTTCGTTATGAAACTTCGTACAGTTAAATTTGCTCGTACAAAAGCTTATGACCAATTGTACTCAGGTGACCCAACCTTCATCACAACTTCTATGGCTGGTATGGGTAACGACGGTCGTCACCGTGTTACTAAGATGGACTACCGTTTCTTGAACACTCTTGACAATATCGGTAACTCTCCAGAACCAAACTTGACAGTTCTTTGGACTGACAAATTACCTTATAGCTTCCGTCGTTACTGTATGCACATGAGCCACAAACACTCTTCAATCCAATATGAAGGTGTTACAACAATGGCTAAAGACGGATACGGTGAAATGAGCTGTATCTCATGTTGTGTATCTCCACTTGACCCAGAAAATGAAGAACAACGTCACAACATCCAGTACTTCGGTGCTCGTGTTAACGTATTGAAAGCCCTTCTTACTGGTTTGAACGGTGGTTACGACGATGTTCACAAAGACTACAAGGTATTTGACATCGAACCAATCCGTGACGAAGTTCTTGAATTCGAATCAGTTAAAGCTAACTTTGAAAAATCTCTTGACTGGTTGACTGACACTTACGTAGATGCTTTGAACATCATCCACTACATGACTGATAAGTACAACTACGAAGCGGTTCAAATGGCCTTCTTGCCAACTAAACAGCGTGCAAACATGGGATTTGGTATCTGTGGATTTGCCAACACTGTTGATACATTGTCAGCAATCAAATACGCTACAGTTAAACCAATCCGTGACGAAAATGGCTACATCTACGATTACGAAACAATCGGTGAATACCCACGTTGGGGTGAAGATGACCCACGTTCAAACGAATTGGCAGAATGGTTGATCGAAGCTTACACAACTCGTCTACGTAGCCACAAACTTTACAAAGACGCTGAAGCTACAGTATCACTATTGACAATCACATCTAACGTTGCTTACTCTAAACAAACTGGTAACTCACCAGTCCACAAAGGTGTATACCTCAACGAAGATGGTTCTGTGAACTTGTCTAAACTTGAATTCTTCTCACCAGGCGCTAACCCATCTAACAAAGCTAAAGGTGGATGGTTGCAAAACTTGAACTCACTTGCTAGCCTAGACTTTGGTTACGCAGCTGACGGTATCTCATTGACAACTCAAGTTTCTCCGCGTGCTCTTGGTAAGACTCGTGACGAACAAGTGGATAACTTGGTAACAATCCTTGATGGTTACTTCGAAAATGGTGGACAACACTGTAACTTGAACGTTATGGACTTGAAAGATGTTTATGACAAGATTATGAATGGCGAAGATGTCATCGTTCGTATCTCAGGATACTGTGTAAACACTAAATACCTCACTCCAGAACAAAAAACTGAATTAACACAACGTGTCTTCCACGAAGTTCTTTCAATGGATGACGCACTGAGCTAAGATTCAATTAGAATAGTAAGAAAGCCAGTCAAAATTGACTGGCTTTTTACTATAAAAATCAGAGATCTATCTAATTGTAGATGCACCATATACTTAGTTGTAAACATTAGTTAGTTGATATAAATAGCTCAAAATTTACTGGCCAACTTATAGAATGATCCAAATATGTGTATTTTGAAGTTATTATACTTGAATAGATTGTATTGAGATGTTATAATATATTGGATAAACTCTAATTAGTGATTCAGTGATAGAGATTGTCAGAATGGTATGTTTTAATCTCACGGGGAGATTAAAATTAAAAATTTCATATAGAAAAGAGGAAAAGAGATGTCGAAAAGTAAAACGTCAAGAATGCTTTCTAAATTTTCTGCGTTAGCTTTTGTTATTTTAGGTCTAGCTTCTGTTTTAGTAGGTGTTGTTAAAGCAGATAATCCTGTATCAAAAGAACTTACACAAGTGATTACAGGTATTGATCTGTTGGATGCTTCAGATACTAAGCAAACTGTTACATCTGAAGGAGATTTTTCGGTCCGTACAGGCAATGCTTACAAGCTTCGTGTAACGTTCGATCTCAAACAGTACAATGAGAACTTGAATAACGGGGATTATTTTACTTTTGATATTCCCGCTCCTATGACGGTTTATAATGGTAATCAAGAGTTGATTGATCCAGTTACCCAAGTAGCGATTGGAGAAGCAGTTGTCACTTCAAGCGGTAATGACCAAGGTGGTAAGGCAAAGATAACCTTGAAGAACTTGGATAAATATTTGGCTAGAACTGGAGGAGACAAAGTAAAGGATGTATCTGGTAACTTTTCTGCATCATTTAGATTTTTAAAGGATCAGAAGATGACTTTAATTAATTTTAATTCCTCTTCAATGAAGCAAGAAATTAAACATGTTTATAGTTCAAAAACGATTTCAGGTCCCAAAGTTGGTACTGAAAATTATGCTAAAATTGGGGGACGTGCTACCCTTGAAAGTTGGAACTCTCCAAAACTGGCTGAGATTGGTTCGGTTAGCAAGGGAGATGCATGGTCTACCTGGCGTGTACGTGTAAATACAGAGAAACAAGACTTAGGACAAAATATTGTATTACATGATACTATACCAAATGATGATACTAGTTATACTCCCGCACAGTATATTCCTGAGACTCTAAAAGTGTATAAGGCAAATATCACTGTTGGGACTTCTGCTGTTCCAGATGATGCAGTTTTGCTAACTGAGGGACAAGACTATACCGTTTCGTGGAACGAAAACTATACTTCATTTGATATCATTTTTAAAGATGGAACGACCTCTTATATAGTATCTTATAACACAACAACTCCTAATGATGGAAGTAAAGTAGGAAATAGGGTTGCTCTGTCATTGGCTGACGGGACTAAATTAGCACAGAATACAAGTCGTCCGGGAGCCCTTGATATGACAGCTGAGGCGACATCTTTGATTTCTGGTACGATTGTAGCATCTACTGCTTACCAAATTAAGATTCATAAGACTGATGCCTTCACTCTTGCTCCAGTTTCGGGTGCAGTATATACTGTGACAGCAGCAGATGATGCAAGTGAAACAACAGAAGTGACTACGAATGAAAAAGGAGTAGCGCTTACGAAAACTTATGATCAGAAATGGGAAGGTAAAACTTTCAAGATTAAAGAGAAGACAGCTCCAGCTGGCTATAAGCTAGATGAGAGAGAGTATACAGTTAAACTCGGAGCAGCAGGTTCTACTATTCATCTTAAAGACGAACCTGTTCCAGCTGTATTCAATGTGACTGCTAAGAAAGTGGTAGAAGGTCGTACAGATAAACTTCCTAAAGCAGATGAGTTCACATTCAACCTATACACAGCTGAAAACTTGAAGGATCCAGTAGCAACAGCAAAATCAAAAGCTGACGGAACGATTACCTTTGAGAATATTGAGTTGAAAGGTGCGGGAGCTTATCACTACATCATCAAAGAAGATACTTCTAAAGCAATTGATGGTATCACATTTGATGAGGAAGGCAAGGAAGTTACTGTAACAGCAGCATTCCAAGGTGGAGTATTGACAGCTTCTGTTACTTCAGCAGAACCAACTTTCACTAACACATATAAAGCAGCTTCAACAAGCGCGACTATCAAAGCTAAGAAAGTCTTGAATGGTAAAGACCTTGTGGCTGATGCTTATACTTTCGAATTGAAAGAAAAAGATGCAGTTGTAGCTACAGCTAAGAACGCTGCTTCAGGCGAAGTTGTCTTCAACGTCAACTACACAGAAGCAGGAGAGCACACTTACACTATTACTGAAAAAGCAGGAACAGAGTCAGGTGTGACATACTCAACAGAATCTTACACAGTTAAAGTGAATGTGGTAGATAACGGTCAAGGTCAATTGGTTGCGACTGTAGAAGATGCGGATGCAGAACGTCCTTTCACTAACACATATAAAGAACCAGCTCCAACAGCTACATCAGCAACACTTGAGTTTACGAAAGAATTGACTGGTCGTGCTTTGGTTGATGGTGAATTCCAATTTGAATTGTATGAAGGTACAGAAAAACTTGATACAAAAACAAACCAAGCTGGAAAAGTAAGATTTAATGCAATCAACTATGATGCAGAAGGTGTTCATACTTATACTGTAAAAGAAGTGGATGCCGGAGCAACTGGTGTTACTTACGATAAGAAAGAAAAGACTGCAGTGGTAACAGTAACCAAAGATGCAGCAACCAACGCCTTGAAGGCAGCTGTTGAATATCCAGCAGGTAATGTCTTCAAGAATAGCTTCAAAGCACCAGCGGTAGAAGCTACGATTGAAGCAACTAAGAAACTTGAAGGTAAAGAACTTGTGGCTGACGCTTATACTTTCGAATTGAAAGAAAATGGCGCAGTTGTAGCAGAAGCTAAGAATACTGCCGAAGGTAAAGTGGCCTTTGTTCGTTCATTCGAAGAAGCAGGTACTCACACTTATACCTTGGTTGAAAAAGTTGGTACTGAAGAGGGTATTGAATACGATAAGACTGAGCACACTGTGACAGTCACTGTAGTTGCGGATGGTCAAGGTCTCTTGACTGCGATTGTTTCGTATGCGGATGGTAAAGCAGTTGTATTTACAAATAAATACACTGTTCCAACACCAACGCCAGAACCAAATCCAAATCCAGCTCCAAATAATCCAGGAACAACGCCAGATCCAGCACCAACACCAGATCCAACACCAACACCGGATCCAACACCAACACCAGATCCAAATAAACCAGGAACAAAACCAATTGATCCAGGACAAAAAGAGGATCCAACACCAACACCTCCAGCAACTGAGGAAAAAGGTAAAGCTGAACTTCCAAACACAGGTGAAGCAACATCTATCTTCTCAGCAATTGGATTTGTAGTCTTGGCATTGAGCGGATTGGTATTCTTCGTAAAACGTAAAGCTTAAGCTTGCGTAGGAGAAACATGAAACTTGGTAAGTGAGAATATTCCTTCTCTCTTAAACTTGATAGAGAAAGTCTCTAGAAAATTCGTTTTCTAGGGGCTTTTTTCTGCTTCAAAAAAATTTTTTAAAAATAGTCAAATTTGGTCAAAAGTTATTGACTTTCCCTGACCAATGTGATATAGTAGAAACATAAGGAAAATGAATTCCTTAAATAGCTCACTTTCAAGAAATTAGTCTTTGAGAATGAGCTATAGAATCCCAAGAAAGGGGTGAGGCCTATGTTAAATCTAACAGACTTTGAAAAGAAAATGATAAAAGGCTTATTTAAAAAAGAAAAACCAGAAGTTATTCTTAGGGTAGCTAGTTAGCTAGTCTAAAATTTTTAAAACAAAGGTTAAAGATAGTCAATATCAGAGATCGCGTATAATTAAGAATAAACGAGGTAAGGAATATGAACAACAACTTTAATAACTTTAACAACATGGATGATTTATTTAACCAATTGATGGGTGGTATGCGAGGATATAGTTCTGAAAACCGTCGCTACTTGATTAATGGACGAGAAGTGACACCTGAGGAATTTGCTCATTATCGTGCAACTGGTCAATTATCAGGTAATGCAGAATCTGATGCGCAAATGCAACAACATGCTTCAGGTATGAAACAAGACGGTGTCCTTGCTAAGCTAGGTCGTAACTTGACGGCGGAAGCTCGTGAGGGCAAGTTGGATCCTGTTATCGGACGAAACAAGGAAATTCAAGAAACATCTGAAATCCTCTCACGTCGCACCAAGAACAATCCTGTACTTGTCGGAGATGCAGGTGTTGGTAAGACAGCCGTTGTCGAAGGTCTAGCACAAGCCATTGTGAACGGAGATGTTCCAGCTGCTATTAAGAACAAGGAAATTATTTCTATTGATATCTCAGGTCTTGAGGCTGGTACTCAATACCGTGGTAGCTTTGAAGAAAACGTTCAAAACTTAGTCAATGAAGTAAAAGAAGCAGGAAATATTATCCTCTTCTTTGATGAAATTCACCAAATTCTCGGTGCTGGTAGCACTGGCGGAGACAGCGGATCTAAAGGGCTTGCAGATATTCTCAAACCAGCTCTCTCTCGTGGTGAATTGACCGTTATTGGAGCGACAACTCAAGACGAATACCGTAACACTATCTTGAAAAATGCAGCTCTTGCTCGTCGTTTCAACGAAGTGAAGGTCAATGCTCCTTCAGCAGAGGATACCTTTAAAATTCTTCAAGGAATTCGTGATCTCTACCAACAACACCACAATGTCATTTTGCCAGACGAAGTTTTGAAAGCAGCAGTGGATTATTCTGTCCAATACATTCCTCAACGTAGCTTGCCAGATAAGGCTATTGACCTTGTTGATGTAACGGCAGCTCACTTGGCAGCTCAACATCCTGTAACAGATGTGCACGCTGTTGAACGGGAAATTGAGGCAGAAAAAGACAAGCAAGAAAAAGCAGTTGAGGCAGAAGACTTTGAAGCAGCTCTTAATGCCAAAACACGTATTGCAGAATTGGAAAAGAAAATCGAAAACCACACAGAAGATATGAAGGTGACTGCAAGTGTCAACGATGTGGCTGAATCTGTGGAACGTATGACTGGTATTCCAGTTTCACAAATGGGAGCATCAGACATCGAACGTTTGAAAGATATGGCTCATCGTTTGGAACACAAGGTTATCGGCCAAGATAAGGCGGTAGAAGCTGTCGCTCGTGCTATCCGTCGTAACCGTGCTGGTTTTGATGAGGGTAATCGCCCAATCGGTAGCTTCCTCTTTGTAGGGCCTACTGGGGTTGGTAAGACAGAACTTGCTAAGCAATTGGCGCTCGATATGTTTGGAACTAAGGATGCGATTATCCGCTTGGATATGTCTGAATACAGTGACCGCACAGCTGTTTCTAAGTTAATCGGTACAACAGCTGGTTATGTTGGGTATGATGACAATAGCAATACCTTGACAGAACGTGTTCGTCGCAATCCATACTCTATCATTCTCTTGGACGAGATTGAAAAGGCTGATCCTCAAGTAATTACGCTTCTCCTCCAAGTCTTGGATGATGGTCGTTTGACTGATGGTCAAGGAAATACCGTTAACTTTAAAAACACTGTCATTATCGCAACATCAAATGCTGGATTTGGCTATGAAGCCAACTTGACAGAAGATGCAGATAAACCAGAATTAATGGACCGTTTGAAACCATACTTCCGTCCAGAATTCCTCAATCGCTTTAATGCAGTTATCGAGTTCTCACACTTGAATAAGGAAGACCTTTCTAAGATTGTGGACTTGATGTTGGCTGAAGTCAACCAAACCTTGGCTAAGAAAGACATTGATTTGGAAGTTAGTCAAGCAGCTAAGGACTTTATCACAGAAGAAGGCTATGATGAAGTTATGGGTGTTCGTCCACTCCGCCGTGTGGTGGAACAACAAATTCGTGATAAGGTGACAGACTTCCACTTGGATCATCTAGATGCTAAACATTTGGAAGCAGATATGGAAGATGGTGTTTTGGTCATTCGTGAAAAAGCCTAACACAAGATTTTGAGAATAAAAAAAGAAGGAACTAGCTAAAAAGCTGGTTCCTTTTGTGTTTAGATGACATGACGCTCAAAGGCATCATCTGAGATTCCTTGTTCTAGGATAAGTTTCGCCCATTCCTTAGCAGAAAAGAGGCTGTGGTCCTTGTAGTTTCCGCAAGATTCGATGGTTGTTCCAGGGACATCTTCCCAAGTGGTAGTCTCAGCGATTTCCTTGAGCGAATCCTTGATAACAGCTGCAATCTCGGCGCTAGTATGGCGTCCCCACATAATCATGTGAAAACCTGTACGGCAACCAAATGGCGAACAGTCAATCATGCCGTCGATTCGAGTACGGATGAGTTTGGCCAAGAGGTGTTCGATAGTGTGAAGCCCAGCAGTAGGGATAGAGTCCTCATTTGGCTGTACCAAGCGAATATCAAAGTTGGAGATGATGTCTCCCTTTGGTCCGGTTTCTTCCCCAATCAAGCGAACGTAGGGTGCTTTAACGATAGTGTGGTCAAGCTCAAAACTTTCAACAATAACTTCTTTTGACATGGTAGTTCCTTTCAGTTTTCTTCTTTCATTATATCATAAAGGGTGCTGTTGATGGAGTTTGATAAATAACTTTTTGAGACTAGAATGATAATAAAGTCTCTATACATAAACCTCAGAATTATAAAGAAAGAATGAAGAGAAGAATACCTTGTGAAAGAAAAGTTTAGTTTTTCTAGTGGAACTAAGGTGATTTTTGAAAAGTGGATCAACTTTTCCTGAAATTTCTGTTTAATCTCTGAACTAATTCTGAACTAGATTGGGTATACTGGAGAAAATAAAGATAAAGGAGTTCAGTATGGAACATATGGTGAAAATAGAAGGCGTCTGCAAAAAGCATGGCAGCAAGCAGATTTTAGAAGATATTTCTTTTACAGCTAGAAGCGGTCGGATTACAGCTTTTCTAGGCCCAAATGGTGCAGGAAAAAGTTCGACCTTGAGGATTCTCTTGGGATTAGATTGGGCGACAGCAGGGACTGCAACTTTTGATGGGCAAACCTATCAATCAATGACCTATCCGCTCAGAACGGTAGGTGCAGCCTTTGATGGCATTGGCGGTCTGCCAAATCGAAAGGTCTATGACCACTTGAGGATTATTGCAGCAAGTAATGCTATTCCCAAGTCTCGGATCGATGAGGTTTTGGAGATGACTGGAATCGCTCATAAGAGGAAGGACCTCTTGTCAAGCCTGTCTCTGGGGGAAGGTCAACGCTTGGGTTTGGCAGCAGCTTTGCTGGGTGATCCTCAGTTTCTTATATTAGATGAGCCGACTAATGGGCTGGATCCAAGTGGGATTAAGTGGTTTAGAAAGTTCATCCGTCAGCAGGCTGATTTAGGGAAAACGGTACTTCTATCTTCCCATATCCTATCAGAGGTGCAAATGGTGACAGATGATGTAGTCTTGATTCATCATGGGCGAATTATTGAGCAGGGACGATTGGAAGAGGTGCTGCAAGATTCAGACAGTCTAGAAGATCTCTTCTTTGATTTGACAGAGGAGGTTTAAGATGAAAGAAACGATGTCCTTATTGCATTCAGAATGGTTGAAAATTCGCTCAACCAAGGCTTTCAAAGTGAGTATGGCCCTCATGCTGCTATTGGTGCCTGTCGTATCCTGGCTGGAGGGTCGACAGTATTTGTCTATTGGCTTGGATGCTACGCCTGAGACGGTTCCCAGTCTGATAAACGCCATTGATCCGCTGGAATATCTAGGTCTCAACGGGGCTTCTATGGCGGTCATGGTTTTGGTCATTTTAGCTGGAATTTTGGGAGCTATGGAATTTCAGTCTCATAGCTTGAGAACCAGTCTCTTGACCTGTAATAACCGCCTGAAGTTGCTTGTGGGGAAACTCATGACCTTTACTTGCTTTTCTCTTGCCACTAGCTTTTTATCAATCTACTTTAGTTATATGGTCATGCATCTCGCTTTAGGAAAGGAAGGACTTGATCCGATTCTGCTCAATCAGGCAGCTTGGAGTTTGATTTTGTGGAAAACCTTATCTCTGACCTTATTGGGAATCCTTTCGTTTTTGTTAGGTTTATTGGCTCGGACCATGCTAGTTCCTCTGCTTTTTCTCGTACCCCAAATCTATAATTTAGGAAACTACCTAGCTGCTCACACGAGTTGGGGAGCTTATTTGCCACAGCCGGCAGGAGAGTTGTTTGCTGCAACGCCAACTTCCCAATATGCTAACAATCCCTTGCAAGGGCTGTTGATACTTGGTGCATGGTTGCTAGTCATCGGCGGCATGGCTTCTCTGCGCTTTTTGAAGACGGATTTAGGAGGGCGATACTGATGATAAAAGCTCTGCTTAGAAGTGAATGGATTAAGTTCCGTTCTTACTATCTCGCTCTTGGTGCAGCCTTGGTGGTTCTGGTAGTCGTTCCTTTTTTCCTGATGAATCTTAACTATAGTCAGACAGCAGTTGGTCAGACGAAGGCTCTGAGCGAGGTTTTGCATGCCCTCTATCTGGCGCAGCCTGTCATCGTCATCTTCACTTCTCTCTATTTTGCCCAAGAGTTTGTCAAGTCTGGGATGCGAACGAATTTTCTAACCGTATCAAATAGAAAGGCTTGGTTGGCTGGGAAATTCCTTTTTCTGGACTTGCTGCTCTTGGTTCTCTACAGTGTCATGATAGGCAGTTGTTTCCTTGTTATGCTGGCTCGTTTTGACCTAAGCTTTAGCTGGTCCTTACTAGGGAAATTTCTTTATTACAGCTCTTTTGGTCTTCTCAGCAATATTTTTCTGGCTTTTTTAACTGCCGGCCTCGCTTTTCTCTTTCAATCTTGGGTTGTGCCGGTGTCGGTGCTCTTTCCTCTCTTGATTGGTCTTAGCCGTTTATTGGCAACTTTCATCAAGGAAGCAAAATACCTGCCCGATCTGGCTACGCTAAATCTTTTTGAGTATGAAGGTCTTCAGCATTCAATAGATCTCTCAGGGCTGGGGATACAGCTTTTATGGTTAGCTTTGGTTTGGAGCTCTGCTATATTTTTAACCTTGAAACGAGATGTTCGCTAGAGGTATGCTATAATGGAACTCATGAGACAGTATCGTATTTTGGTAGTTGATGACGACCGGAGCATTTTGAAGCTAGTAAAAAACGTCCTAGAGCTAGATGCTTATGATGTGACGACGCTTGATCGGATAGAAGACCTAGAGCTGACGCATTTTGTCGGATATGACTTGATTCTGCTGGATGTGATGATGGAGCCTGTTAATGGTTTTGAGCTGTGTTCCTACATTCGTCCTCATCTTTCGTGTCCAATCATCTTTCTGACTGCCAAGGAATTGGAGGTGGACAAAGTGGAAGGACTCTTTCGCGGAGCAGATGACTATATTGTCAAGCCTTTTGGAACCAAAGAATTGCTGGCGCGTGTCAGAGCTCATCTTCGGCGGGAGGAAAGACGTGAGGAGCGATATTCTGAAATTGCTTCTTGCCAATTTTATCCAGAGCGCTACGAAGTTGCCTGTTTTAGTAAAGTCTTGAAATTTTCAGAGCGGGAGTTTAAGCTGCTGCATTTACTAGCTAGCAATCCCAAGCAGACCTTTTCAGCTGAACGTCTTCATACCTTGCTTTATCCAGAAAGCTCAGAAACACAGCTTCGTTCCATCTCGGAATACGTATATCAGATTCGCCAAAAATGCAAACAAGAAGGGCTGCAAGCAATCGCAACAGTGAGAGGAGTAGGCTATAGATGGCAATTAGAACCCGAAATTTCAAAAGCCTAGTCTGGACAACCAGTTTAAAAATCGTCTTTTTTCATGTTTTGATTTTTGTGCTTATAGGCTATGAATTTACGCAAGGAAGTAATCACGTTCTTTTCACCTTGTTCTTTTGGGCAGGAAGCTTGCTGCTGATTACTTTTTATCATATTTTGAAATTGCTCCGAAAAATCGACAGGGAAATAAAAATGCTAAAGAGTGAGAAGCTTTTAGAAGAAAATCAAAGCCAGCTTTTTCGAATTGAGGAAATGCTAGAAGTCTATAGCGATTTACGGAACAGCCACCAAGAAAATGCTCGTCTTCTAGAAAAAGAGCAGCGGCATAATCAGGAGTTGATTTTACAGCTATCAGCGACATCGCACGATTTGAAGACGCCTCTAACTGTGATTAAGGGGAATGCTGAGCTCTTGGAATTGGCGCAGTTGAGCCAGCCGCAGGCAGACTATGCTGCTGAGATTTTGCAGGCTAGTTACAAGATGGAAGAATATTGTGGCTCTCTTATTGATTACGCTAAGGCTTTTCAGATTGATTCTAATCAGTTCAGTCAGCTTTCCTTAGAGGACTTTTTGGCTTATCTCCAGGACGACTGGGCACTGTTTAGCAAACAGGAAAGCTATCGTTTTTATCTACAAGAAGATTGTGACCTTAGTCTGATTTTGTCGATTCATTTGGACTATCTCAAGCGAGCTTTGCTCAATATTTTACTGAATGCGCTTGAACATGCTAATCAGGACCAAAAGGAAGTGAAGCTGATGGTATCAGTGCAGCAGGACCAGTTGGTTTTTGCTATCTGGAACAACGGCCCTTCGTTTTCAGAGGAGATGCTGCTGGGAGCGGAACGGCTCTTTTACCAGAGTGACCAAAGCCGCAATTCAGCTAATCCCCATCATGGTATCGGCTTAGCCTTTTCTAAGCAGGTCGCTCTCTTGCATGGTGGTTGTCTAACCCTGCTCAATCCAGAGCAAGGAGGAGCCTGTGTTGAGTTGACAATTTCATTGAAATAAATGAGAATGGAAAACCATAAAAACGCATAATACCAAATGTCCAAAAGACTTGATATTATGCGTTTGATTTTTTTATTATGTAAAGATTTACTGGATTTTTCTCTCAAATTGAGTTTTTGTCCAGCCTTGTTTATTTATTTCCGATACAAGCGATCGTATTGGTAGTATGGGTCAAAGGTCACGTTGATGCCTAGTTTGCGAAGGACATTCTTGTCTTCATCGGTCAAGATGATGGTAGAGTGTGCTTCGCTACCTTTGAGGTTACCAAGTTCTTCCATGGCACGCGCAGCATCAGGATTTTCCATAGCTGTGATTGCAAGGGCAATCAGGATTTCATTTGAATGCAGGCGTGGATTGCGACTACCGAGATGGTTGATTTTAAGGCCTTGGATTGGTTTGACAACTTCAGGCTCGATTAGTTTTACTTCTTTAGCGATATCAGCTGATTTCTTAATGGCGTTGATCAAGGCAGCGGCTGTAGGACCAAAGAGCTCTGAGTTTTTACCAGTGACAATGTCACCAGATGGCAATTCGAGAGCAAGGGCAGGCCCGCCGGTTTCTTCAGCTTTTTGACGTGCAGCGACAGCAACCTGACGGTCTGCAGGTGTGATACCGAGGTCGTTCATGAGCAACTCGATTTTCTTGACAGCAGATTCCCCGACTTTTTCAGCCTTGAAGTCAAGAACTGTTTGATAGTAACGGCGGATGATTTCTTGTTTAGAAGCTTCGACAGCAGCTTCATCATCTGTAATAGCGAAGCCAACCATGTTGACACCCATGTCTGTTGGTGAAGCGTATGGAGATTCACCGAGAATACGTTCCAACATACGTTTGAGTACTGGGAAGATTTCGATATCACGGTTGTAATTGACAGTGGTTTCTCCATAGGTTTGAAGATGGAAGGGGTCAATCATGTTGACATCATCAAGGTCTGCGGTTGCAGCCTCGTAGGCCAAGTTGACTGGGTGATGAAGGGGAAGATTCCAAACTGGGAAGGTTTCAAATTTAGCGTAACCAGACTTGATACCATTGATTTGGTCGTGGTACATGTTTGACATACAAGTGGCCAATTTTCCAGAACCAGGTCCAGGAGCGGTTACGACAATCAAGTTGCGACTGGTTTTGATGTAGTCGTTTTTCCCCATACCTTCTGGAGAAATGATGTGGTCCATATCCGTCGGATATCCTTTGATCGGATAATGAAGATAGGAATCAATCCCGTTTTTATCTAACTGGTTGCGGAAGGCATCTGCAGCGGGTTGGCCAGCGTATTGTGTGATGACAACCGAACCAACAAAAATTCCCAGTTCATTGAATTTGTCAATCAAACGAAGAACTTCTTGGTCATAAGAAATGCCTAGGTCGCCACGTGCTTTGGAATGTTCGATGTTGCTAGCATTAATGGCAATCACAACCTCAACCTGCTCTTTCAATTCTTGCAAGAGCTTGATTTTATTGTCAGGCTCATAACCAGGAAGTACACGAGCAGCGTGGAAATCTTCTAACATTTTGCCACCAAACTCCAAATAGAGCTTGCCATCAAATTGGTTAATGCGCTCCAAAATGTGGTCGCGCTGTAGATTCAGATATTGTTCAGAACTAAAAGCTTGTTTTTTCATTTTTTTACCTCTGACCTCTATTATAATAAAAAATTGGAAGTTAGGAAACTACGGAGCTAAAAAAGAAATTAAAAAGATTAAGCAAACGCTTGCACAAAATTTTAAAAAGCGCTATCATAGACTATAGATTATTAAAATAATGAGGTAAACAGATGCAAGAAAAATGGTGGCACAATGCCGTGGTCTATCAAGTCTATCCAAAGAGTTTCATGGACAGTAACGGAGATGGAATTGGCGATTTGCCAGGAATTACTAGTAAGTTAGACTACCTAGCTAAGTTAGGAATTACAGCGATTTGGCTTTCTCCCGTTTATGACAGTCCTATGGATGATAATGGCTATGATATTGCTGATTATCAAGCGATTGCAGCTATTTTTGGGACTATGGAGGATATGGACCAACTGATCTCAGAAGCTAAGAAACGTGATATTCGTATCATTATGGACTTGGTGGTCAATCATACCTCGGATGAGCATGCTTGGTTTGTCGAGGCCTGTGAAAATCCTGACAGTCCCGAGCGAGACTACTATATCTGGCGGGATGAGCCCAATGATTTGGAGTCTATCTTTAGTGGGTCTGCTTGGGAATACGATGAAAAATCAGATCAATACTATCTTCACTTTTTCAGCAAGAAACAGCCTGATCTCAACTGGGAGAATGAAAAACTGCGCCAGAAAATTTACGAGATGATGAACTTCTGGATTGATAAAGGAATTGGCGGTTTCCGTATGGATGTCATTGACATGATTGGGAAAATTCCTGATGAGAAGGTAGTCAATAATGGTCCTATGCTCCATCCTTATCTCAAGGAAATGAACCGAGCGACCTTTGGGGATAAAGATCTCTTGACAGTAGGAGAAACTTGGGGGGCAACGCCAGAGATTGCTAAGCTCTACTCTGATCCAAAAGGACAAGAATTGTCTATGGTCTTCCAGTTTGAACACATCTGTCTTCAGTATCAGGAAGGGCAACCTAAGTGGCACTACCAAAAAGAGTTAAATGTAGGGAAGTTGAAAGAAATCTTCAACAAATGGCAGACAGAGTTAGGTGTTGAGGATGGCTGGAATTCCCTCTTCTGGAACAACCATGATCTTCCTCGTATCGTCTCTATCTGGGGGAATGACCAAGAATACCGTGAAAAATCTGCCAAAGCCTTTGCGATTTTGCTTCATTTGATGAGAGGGACACCTTATATTTACCAAGGTGAGGAGATTGGGATGACCAACTATCCGTTTGAAACACTGGATCAAGTAGAAGATATTGAATCCCTCAACTATGCGCATGAAGCTCTTGAGAAAGGTGTTCCGATAGAAGAAATCATGGACAGTATCCGTGTCATTGGTCGCGACAATGCCCGTACTCCGATGCAATGGGATGAAAGCAAAAATGCTGGTTTCTCAACAGGTCAACCTTGGTTGGCGGTTAATCCAAACTATCAAGCCATCAACGTTCAAGAAGCACTGGCAAATCCAGATTCTATTTTCTATACCTATGAAAAACTCGTTCAAATCCGTAAGGAGAACAGCTGGTTGATTCGAGCTGATTTTGAATTACTTGATACGGATGATAAGGTCTTTGCCTATATCCGTAAGGACGGTGATCGTCGCTTCCTAGTCGTGGCTAATTTGTCCAATGAAAAACAAAACTTTTCAGTAGAAGAAAAAGTTAAATCGGTCTTGATTGAAAACACTGTGACTCAAGAAGTACTTGAAAAACAGGTCTTGGCTCCATGGGATGCCTTCTGTGTGGAACTGACTAACTAAAATGAGCAAACCTCAAGCTCTTGAAGCTTGA
This sequence comes from Streptococcus sp. A69, assembly GCF_058556195.1. Lineage (NCBI taxonomy): Bacteria > Bacillati > Bacillota > Bacilli > Lactobacillales > Streptococcaceae > Streptococcus > Streptococcus sp. A69. The sequence goes on from NZ_JBZUJU010000002.1 coordinate 290,518, forward strand.
GGTTTTTTACTAAAAATTGTATTAAAAAATATTTGTTAGAATTTTCTAAAAAATCTGTCGAAAGCCCTTGCTTTTATGAAAAAATAGGGTATAATGGTGAAAAACCTATCTTAAAGGAGATTACTTATGAGATCGAAAAAGTGGCTCTTAGGAGCAGGTGCCGTCCTAAGCACAGCCCTTCTTTTAACTGCTTGTGGGCAAAGTGAAAAGAAGGCTGATGCGCCCAAGACATTCTCTTATGTCTATGCTATGGATCCATCATCTTTGGACTATAGTGTGACGAGCAAGAGTTCAACTTCTGACGTTATAGCGAACGTTGTCGATGGTCTTTTGGAAAATGATAAGTATGGAAACTTAATTCCATCACTTGCAGAAGACTGGTCTGTTTCTAAAGATGGCTTGACCTATACCTACAAACTTCGTAAGGGTGTAAAATGGTATACTTCTGAGAGAGAAGAGTATGCTGAAGTCAAGGCTCAGGATTTTGTTACTGGTCTAAAACATGCAGCTGATGGAAAATCAGATGGTCTTACTTTGATTCAAGATTCTATCAAAGGATTGGCTGCCTACATCAGTGGAGAAAGCAATGACTTTTCTACTGTAGGAGTCAAGGCTGTTGACGATTACACGGTAGAATATACGCTCAACAAGCCAGAAAGTTTCTGGAACTCTAAAGTCACAACTGCGACCATGCTTCCAGTAAATGAAGAGTTTTTGAATTCTAAAGGGGGCGACTACGGTGCGCCAACTCCATCAAGCATCCTTTATAACGGTCCTTATTTCTTGAAATCATTGACTTCAAAATCAGCCATTGAATATGAAAAGAATCCAAATTACTGGGATAAGGACAATGTTAAGATTGACAATGTCAAATTAACTTTCTACGATGGATCTGACCAAGAATCTTTGATTCGTAGCTTTACACAAGGTGCCTATACAACAGCTCGTCTCTTCCCAACAAGCTCAAACTTTGAGTCAACTAAAAAAGAGTATGGCGATAAGATTGTTTACAGTCCACAAGAAGCGACAAGCTACTATCTTACTGTTAACGTAAACCGTCAATCTTACAATAAAACAGCCAAAACAGACGAAACTCAAAAAACATCAACGAAAGAAGCTCTTCTCAACAAGAACTTCCGCCAGGCGCTGAACTTTGCTCTTGACCGTCATTCTTATACTGCTCAGTTGAATGGTGAAGAAGGTGCAGACAAGATTATCCGTAACAGCCTAGTGCCTCATGACTACGTTCAAGTGGGCGAAAAAACCTTTGGAGAGTTGGCGCAGGCAGAGCTCGTTTCATATGGAGACCAGTGGAAAGATGTAGCCCTTACAGATGGCAAGGATACGATTTACAGCCCTGAAAAAGCCAAGGCAGCCTTTGCTAAAGCTAAGGAAGAATTGCAGGGCAAGGGGGTTACTTTCCCAATCCATTTAGATATCCCGGTTGAACAAACAGATGTAATCGCGGTTCAACAAACTAACTCACTCAAGCAGTCTATCGAATCATCACTTGGTACTGAAAATGTCATTGTCGATGTTCTTCAAATGACCGATAATGAAAAAATGAGCATTACGTCTCAAGCCAAAGTTCCATCCCAAAAAGACTATGACTTGAACGGAACTGGTTGGGGACCAGACTATCAAGACCCAGCTACCTACCTCAATATTCTTGATGCCAAGAAGGGTTCTGCCCTTAAACACTTGGGTATCACTCGTGGAAAAGATCCAGAAGTGATGGCTCAAGTCGGTCTAGACGAATACAAGAAACTCTTGGATGATGCCGCAGCTGAAACAAGCGACCTCAATAAGCGTTACGAAAAATATGCTAAAGCTCAAGCTTGGGTATCGGATAGTTCACTTTTAATCCCAGTTGCTTCTTCAGGTGGTTCTCCAACTGTTAGCCGTACTGTACCATTCACAAAAGCATACTCTCAAGTCGGAATCAAGGGAGACCCATTTGTGTTCAAAGGTTTGGAGTTGCAAAATGACGTTGTGACTGCAAAAGAATACGAAGAAGCCTTCAAGAAATGGCAACAAGAAAAAATCGAGACAAATGCCAAATACCAAAAAGAACTTGAAAAACACGTCAAGTAATCTATAAATAGAAAAGGAAGTTGCAGGAAACTGTGCTTCCTTTTTTGTTTTAGACACCAGTTGTCATAAAGGCAGTAACTTTACATTTTTGAATAAATTTGATAAAATATGGTTATGTTATAAAAACTGACATAAAGGAGTGAATGATGATCAAACTGAAAAAAAGACTAATCGGGACAGGTCTTGTCTTAGCGACAGGGATTTTGCTCTCTGCATGTGGACAGTCCAACACAGATACTAGCACTTATTCATCAACATTTAGTGCGAATCCGACAACTTTTAACTATCTTCTAGATTATTATGCAGATAACACTGCCGTTATTACCAATCTCGTAGATGGTTTGTTAGAAAATGACAGCTATGGGAACCTCGTACCTGCTCTTGCGGAGGATTGGTCTGTTTCATCAGATGGTTTGACCTATACCTACAAGCTTAGAAAAGATGCCAAGTGGTATACAGCTGATGGTGAGGAATATTCTTCAGTTAAAGCTCAGGATTTTGTCACTGGGATCAAATATGCCGCGGACAACAAGGGGCAAGCCATGGATCTGATCCAAAATTCAATCAAGGGATTGAATGACTATGTGACGGGTGTGACCAATGACTTTTCAACTGTCGGTGTCAAAGCCTTGGATGATTACACAGTCGAGTACACTTTGACTCGACCAGAACCGTACTGGAATTCAAAGACAACCAATAGTATCCTTTTCCCAGTCAACGAAGAGTTCTTGAAATCAAAGGATAAAGATTTTGGTACCTTGACACCAGACAGCATCCTTTATAACGGTCCATATCTGTTAAAAGATTTCACATCAAAATCTTCGATCGAATATGTGAAGAATCCACACTATTATGACCATGATAAAGTGACCATTGAAAAAGTTAAGTTAGCTTACTTTGATGGGTCAGATCAGGAGATGACCATTCGAAACTTTGAAAGTGGTGCTTACTCGATTGCAGGAGTCTATCCAAATAGTTCGAACTATGCTAAGACAAAAGAAAAATACCAAGACAATATCGTCTATAGTTTACAAGACAAGACATCTTGGTACTTTAACTTTAACGTCAACCGCAAAACCTATAATCATACCGCTAAAACAACGGATGAACAAAAGAAATCAGCTCAAACAGCTATCTTAAATAAAAATTTCCGTCAAGCTATCAACTTTGGTATTGATCGAACAGCCTACTCTGCTCAATCTAACGGTGAAGAAGCAGCGAGCAAAACCCTTCGTAATACTCTAGTTCCACCAACATTTGTCCAGGTGGGAGATAAGACCTTTGGAGAAGTGACAGCTTCTAAACTTGTAAACTATGGAACTGAGTGGTCAGGTATCAATTTGGCAGACGCTCAAGATGCTTACTTTAACAAGGAAAAGGCCCAAGCAAAATTTGCAGAAGCTAAAAAGGAATTGGAAGCCCAAGGCGTGACTTTCCCAATCCATTTGGATGTTCCTGTTGATCAGACGAATAAAAATGCGGTTTCTGGTATGAACTCAGTTAAACAAACCCTTGAAACAGTACTAGGTTCTGACAATATCGTCATTGATGTTCAACAGCTTTCTACAGATGACTTTGGAAATGTTGCCTTCCTAGCACCAAATCCAGCAGCTCGTGACTACGACCTAAACTTTGATGGTTGGGTTGGTGATTACCAGGATCCATCAACTTATCTAGACCCCTTCAATGCTGAGACCGGCTTCTATCTCAAGATTTTTGGTCTTGATGCCAAGGAAGATTCAGAGCTCATTAAGAGTTTGGGGCTCGATACCTATACACAACTCCTGAAAGAAGCAGATGCTGAGAACAAAGATGTTGCTAAGCGTTATGAAAAATACGCTGAAGCTCAAGCTTGGATGATTGACAATTCTCTAGTCATGTCTGCTATGTCAAATGGTGGAACAGCCTCTGTGACCAAAGTAACTCCCTTTACACGTGCTTACTCTCTAGTGGGAATCAAAGGTGATGGAAATAACTATAAGTACATGAGATTGCAAAAAGACCCTGTTACAAAGAAACAATTTGATGAAGCGAAAGCGAAGTGGGAGGAAGAAAGTAAAAAGGCTATCGAGAAGAGTCAAAAAGAATTTTCAAACCACGTTAAATAAAAATGAAAGACAAGCCGGCACGATAAAATGCCCTTGTCTTTTTAGGTTGCTATTAAGACTACAAAGGTGTATAATTTCAAAGCAAACAGAAGCGAATAAAAACGCTGATAATGATGAGGATAGATGGAATTTACGTCATGATTGTGATATAATTATTCTAATTATTAACGTATAGGGGATTAACATGAATAGAGGTTCAAAGAGAACTCGTTCTAGCAATATGAAACGAAATATTAACATAGTCTTGCTAACCATTTACCTATTGTTGGGTGGTTTTTTACTGTTCTTGATTTTTAGACATAACATTTTAGCTTTTAGATATCTGAATATTATTTCTGCGGTTCTCGTTCTATTAGCTGCTCTAGTAGGCCTATTGCTGATTGTTTATAAAAAGGCTGAGAAGTTTACGGTCTTCTTTTTGACGCTTGCCATCTTAGTGAGTTCAGTTTCTCTCTATGCTTTGCAACAGTTTGTCGGTTTTACCAATCATATCAATTCGACGTCAAATTACTCAGAGTATTCGATCAGTGTGGTCGTTTTGAAAGAGAGTGAGATTAATAATGTGACTCAATTGGATACGGTTACAGGGCCTACAGAGACAGACAATGACAATATTCAAAAATTGTTGGCAGATATTAAAACCAGCCAAAGCAAGGACTTGCCAGTTGAGAATGCTACTTCCTACCTAGCAGCTTATAAGAGCCTGCTTTCTGGTGAAGCCAAAGCAATCGTCTTAAATAGTGTCTTTGAAAATATTATTGAAGCAGAGTATCCTGATTATGCTTCTAAAATCAAGAAAATATACACTAAAAAATTGGTTAAAGAAGTTGCTGCGCCTAAGGTATCGAAGAATAAAGCTTTCAATATTTATGTGAGTGGTATTGATACCTATGGTCCGATTAGCTCAGTCTCACGTTCAGATGTAAATATTTTGATGACGGTGAACCGTGATACCAAAAAAATCCTTCTTACTACAACGCCTCGTGATTCCTATGTTCCGATTGCGGATGGAGGAAACAATCAAAAGGACAAATTGACTCATGCTGGGATTTATGGAGTAGACTCATCAATTCATACTTTGGAAAATCTCTATGGGGTGGATATTAACTACTATGTTCGCTTGAACTTCACTTCTTTCTTGAAGTTGATTGACCTTTTAGGTGGTGTTGATGTCTATAATGATCAGGATTTCACTTCTTTGCATGGCAAGTACCATTTCCCTGTTGGGAATGTCCATCTAGACTCTGAGCAGGCTCTTGGTTTTGTTCGTGAGCGCTACTCTCTAGCAGATGGAGATCGAGATCGTGGTCGGAACCAACAAAAGGTTATTATAGCTATTATTCAGAAGTTGACGTCAACTGAGGCTTTAAAAAACTACGATAACATCATCAAGGGATTGCAAGATTCTCTTCAGACCAATATGCCTTTGGAAACCATGATGGATCTGGTTAATACTCAATTGGAGAGTGGCGGGAATTACAAAGTCAACTCTCAAGACTTGAAGGGAACTGGACGCACGGATCTTCCTTCATACGCTATGCCAGATAGTAACCTCTACATGATGGAAATCGATGAAAGTAGCTTGGCCACTGCGAAAGCTGCTATCAATGATGTGATGGAGGGCAAGTAGCATGATAGATATCCATTCGCACATCGTTTTTGATGTGGACGATGGTCCAAAGTCGATAGAGGAAAGTAAAAAACTTCTTAGAGAGGCCTACAGTCAAGGAGTGAGGACAATTGTTTCCACTTCGCATAGACGAAAAGGGATGTTCGAAACTCCTGAAGAAAAAATCGCAACTAACTTTCTAAAGGTGCGAGAAATGGCTAAGGAAGTTGCGGATGATTTAATCATTGCTTATGGGGCAGAAATCTACTATACGCCAGATGTTGTTGAGAAGTTAGAAAAGAAATTAATCCCAACCCTTAACGATAGTCGCTATGCTTTGATTGAGTTTAGCATGAATACTCCTTATCGAGATATGCATAAGGGATTGAGTGATATTCTAATGCTAGGCATTACACCCGTCATTGCCCACATTGAACGTTACGATGCTTTGGAAAACAATGAAAAGCGCGTGCGAGAACTAATTGACATGGGATGTTATACTCAGGTTAATAGTTCTCATGTTTTGAAACCAAAACTCTTCGGAGAAACCTATAAATTTATGAAAAAGAGAGCCCAGTATTTCTTGGAACGAGATTTGGTTCACGTGATAGCAAGTGATATGCACAACTTGGATCACAGACCTCCTCATATGGAGGAAGCCTATGATATCATTGCCAAAAAATACAGTGAAGATAAGGCTAAGGAACTTTTTAAGGATAATCCCCGAAAAATAATAATGGATCAATTGATTTAGGAGAAAAAATGAAAGAACAAAATATGATGGAAATCGATGTATTTCACTTGCTTAAAATCCTTTGGAAACGAAAATTGTTAATTGCTTTGGTAGCATTCGTGACAGGGACAGTAGCATTTGCCTACAGTAGTTTTATTGTGAAGCCGGAGTTTACGAGTACGACCCGAATTTATGTGGTCAATCGTAATCAGGGAGATAAGCCTGGCTTGACTAACCAAGACTTGCAAGCAGGATCTTACTTGGTAAAAGACTATCGTGAAATCATTCTCTCGCAAGACGTTTTAGAGAAGGTTGCGACTGATTTGAAACTAGAACTCCCTCCAAAAGGTCTAGCTAGTAAAATCAAGGTAACAGTTCCAGTGGATACGCGTATTGTATCGATTTCTGTTACAGACCGTGCACCCGAGGAAGCAAGCCGTATCGCCAACTCTTTGAGAGAGGTTGCGGCTCAAAAGATCATCAGCGTCACTCGCGTTTCGGATGTGACAACACTTGAAGAAGCACGCCCTGCAACATCGCCATCTTCACCAAATATTCGTCGCAATACCATGGTTGGATTCCTTGCGGGGGCAGTTGTGATGGTTGTCACAGTTCTCCTTGTTGAGCTCTTGGATACACGAGTGAAACGTCCAGAAGATATTGAGGACGTGATGCAAATTGCACTCTTGGGAGTAGTTCCAAATTTGGATAAATTGAAATAGGAGAGAAAAATGCCAACGTTAGAAATTGCACAAAAAAAATTAGATTTGGCAAGAAAAGCAGAAGAATACTACAATGCCCTTCGCACCAATATTCAATTGAGTGGGAATAACTTGAAAGTGATTTCCATTACCTCTGTCAAACCAGGAGAAGGAAAATCAACAACTTCTACCAATATTGCTTGGGCTTTCGCGCGTGCGGGCTATAAGACGCTGTTGATTGATGCGGATATCCGTAATTCAGTAATGTCAGGTGTCTTTAAATCACGGGAAAAGATTACAGGCCTAACAGAGTTCTTGTCAGGCACAACAGACCTATCACAAGGTTTATGTGAAACCAATGTTGAAAATTTGTTTGTCATTCAAGCGGGCTCTGTATCACCAAACCCAACAGCTTTGTTACAAAGTGAAAATTTTGCGACCATGATTGACACCTTACGCAAGTACTTTGACTACATCGTCGTAGATACTGCCCCGATTGGAGTTGTTATCGATGCAGCGATTATCACGCAGCAGTGTGACGCTTCTGTTTTAGTAACTGCGGCTGGTGAAACAAATCGTCGTGATGTCCAAAAAGCTAAAGAACAACTCGAACAAACAAGCAAACCATTCTTAGGAGTTGTACTCAATAAATTAAATACCTCTGTTGAAAAATATGGTTCCTACGGTGCTTATGGCTCCTACGGTGCTTATGGCAAAAAATAACAAATAGCCTAGGGAAGATATTATGGAAGAAAAGGGATTAAAGATTTCTTTGGCAGTTTTCCAGAGTTTTCTTGTCATTATTTTAGCTTATTTGCTCAGTTTTGTTAAAGAAACAGATATTGTATATACCTCAATGGTAATTCTATACATTCTCCATTATGTTGTCTTTCATATTAGTGATTACGGACAAGATTTTTTCAAAAGAGGGTACTTGGCAGAGTTTATCAGAACAGCAAAATATATTATTTTCTTTGCTTTAGCAATTAGCATCTCGAATTTTTTCTTAGAAGATCGTTTTAGCATTTCAAGACGAGGGATGGTGTATTTTTTGATAATACATTCCATTCTGCTTTATCTGATGAATTTATGTATTAAGCGTTATTGGAAACGACTATTCCCAAACTTAAAAGGAAGAAAGAAAGTCTTTTTGATAACGGCGACTTCTAGAGTTGAGAAAGTAATGGATAGACTGATAGAAGCAAGTGAAATTTTATGGGAGTTAGAAGCGGTTAGTATTTTAGATCAGCCTAACTTCCGTCATGAACATTTAAAAGTCATTCCTGCTGAAAATATTTTAGACTATACAACTCATGAAGTTGTTGATGAAGTCTTTATCAATCTACCTAGTGAAGAGTATAACATTGAAGATTATATTTCCCTCTTTGAAACCATGGGAATAGATGTGACAGTCAATCTCAATGCTTTTAACGATAATCTAGGTAGTGATAAAAAAATTCGTGAAATGGCAGGTTTGAATGTTGTAACTTTTTCAACAAAATTTTATAAACCTAGTCATGTGGTCGCTAAACGGATCATTGATATTTGTGGTTCAATTGTCGGACTGATTATCTGCGGTTTGGTGAGTATTGTTTTGGTTCCAATGATTAGACAAGATGGTGGACCAGCGATTTTTTCTCAAACGCGTATTGGAAAAAATGGCCGTCGCTTTACTTTTTATAAGTTTCGTTCTATGCGTGTAGATGCGGAAGAGATTAAACAACAGCTGATGAATCAGAATACGATGCAGGGGGGGATGTTCAAAATGGACAATGACCCACGTGTCACAACAATTGGACGGTTCATTCGTAAGACAAGTTTGGATGAGTTGCCACAGTTTTGGAATGTACTAATTGGGGATATGAGTTTAGTAGGGACTCGCCCTCCAACTATTGATGAGTATGAAAAGTATACGCCAGAACAGAAACGACGTCTCAGTTTTAAGCCTGGGATTACTGGTTTATGGCAGGTTAGTGGACGAAGTGAAATCAAAAATTTCGATGAAGTTGTCAAATTAGATGTAGCTTACATTGATGACTGGACAATCTGGAAAGATATTGAAATATTGTTAAAGACCGTTAAAGTGGTCTTTATGAGGGAAGGGGCGAAGTAATTTCTGCCCTTCAGTCCTGTTAGGAGAGAAATGAAACAGTCAGTTTATATTATTGGTTCAAAGGGGATTCCTGCTAAGTATGGAGGATTTGAAACCTTTGTTGAAAAATTAACCGAATATCAAAAAGACAGCAACATACAATACTATGTTGCTTGTATGCGTGAAAATTCTGCCAAGTCTGGTATTGCGGAAGACCAGTTTGAGCACAATGGAGCCATTTGCTTTAACATCGATGTACCCAATATCGGCCCGGCCCGCGCTATCGCTTACGATATCGCAGCAGTCAACAAGGCTATTGAATTGGCTAAGAAAAACAAGGACGAGGCTCCCATTTTTTATATTCTAGCTTGTCGCATTGGTCCGTTTATTTCTGGACTTAAGAAAAAGATTCGTGCTATCGGTGGCCGTTTACTGGTAAATCCAGATGGTCATGAATGGCTGCGAGCAAAATGGAGCCTGCCAGTTCGTAAGTACTGGAAATTCTCAGAGCAACTCATGGTCAAGCATGCTGATTTATTGGTCTGTGACAGTAAAAATATCGAAAAGTATATCCAGGAGGATTACAAGCAGTACCAACCTAAGACCACTTATATTGCCTATGGAACGGATACTGTTCCTTCAAGCCTGAAGGCAGAAGATGCCAAAGTTCGGAACTGGTATCAGGAAAAAGGAGTTAGCGAAAACGGCTATTATCTAGTAGTGGGACGATTCGTTCCTGAAAACAACTATGAAACCATGATTCGTGAATTTATCAAGTCCAAGTCCAAGAAGGACTTTGTCCTCATCACAAATGTCGAGCAGAATAAATTTTACGATCAGTTGTTACAGGATACTGGTTTTGACAAAGATCCTAGGGTCAAATTTGTCGGTACGGTCTATGACCAAGAATTGCTCAAGTACATTCGTGAAAATGCATTTGCCTATTTCCATGGACATGAGGTTGGAGGGACCAACCCTTCTCTACTGGAAGCCCTAGCATCTACAAAACTGAATTTGTTGCTAGATGTTGGGTTTAACCGTGAGGTTGGTGAAGACGGGGCTATTTATTGGAAAAAAGACGAGTTGGCAGGCGTCATTGAGGAAGTAGAAGGATTTGATCAGGCAGCAATAACTGACTTGGATTTCAAGTCAAGTCAAAGAATCCTCTCAGCTTTCACATGGGAAAAGATTGTGTCAGATTATGAAGAAGTGTTTAAAGGATAGGGAATGAAACGGATTTTATACTTGCATGCTGGTGCAGAAATGTATGGAGCAGATAAGGTTTTACTGGAATTGATCAAAGGATTAGATTGCCAAGAATTTGAAGCTCATGTCATCTTGCCAAATGATGGTGTTTTAGTCGAGGCCTTACGTCAAGTTGGGGCTCAGGTTAGCGTGCTGGATTATCCGATTTTACGAAGGAAGTATTTTAATCTCAAAGGCATTGCCGACTATATTCGCTCTTATAATTTCTATGCTAAGCAAATCGCCCTCTATGCTCGAGCACACAGTATAGATATGGTTCACAATAATACAGCGGCTGTTTTGGAGGGCATCTATTTGAAACGCAAGCTCAAGCTGCCTTTGATTTGGCATGTTCATGAGATTATCGTCAAACCCAAAGCTATTTCTGACTTTATCAATATGCTCATGGGACGATATGCAGACAAGATTGTGACGGTGTCCCAAGCGGTCGCTAATCATATCAAGCGGTCTCCCTTTATCAAAGATAGCCAAGTGGAAGTGATTTATAACGGTGTCGATAATGCTGTCTATTATCCAATGGATGCGTCTTCTATTCGTGAAAAATTTGACATTGCGCAAGATGCACTCGTGATTGGCATGATTGGTCGGGTCAATGCTATCAAAGGGCAAAATGATTTCATAGAAGCAGTCGAGCCACTTTTGGAAAAGAATGAGAAAGTGGTGGCTTTCCTAGCTGGAGGTGTTTTTCCTGGTGAAGAATGGCGCTTAGAAGAACTAGATAAGAGAATAGCTTCTTCATCTGTTGTGTCACAAATTCATCGTATTGATTACTACGATAAGACTTCTGAACTTTATAATATGTTTGATATCTTTGTTTTACCAAGTATAAAACCTGATTCCCTACCTACAGTAGTCCTAGAAGCCATGGCTTGTTCAAAACCAGTTGTTGGTTATAACAATGGGGGAATAGCTGAAATGGTAGTAGATGGCAAAAGTGGTTGCTTAGTCAAACCAAATCGTCCTCAAGAACTATCTAATGCCATTTCTCTATTACTAGATAGTTCTGAAAAAAGAGAAAAATTTGGGCGAGTAGGATATCAGAGACAAAAAGAGCTGTTTTCTTTGGAGAGTTACATCAAGAACTTCTCGGAATTTTATGATAATTTACAATAAGGGGTATAATGGAAAATTTAATCATTTTAGACAGTGAGCTGCAAAAAAAGAATGAAGAGCATTATCAATCTCTTCATGGCGGGAGCCGAGTAGTTTATACCAACTATGAAAGTCCACTTATAAGAAGAGTACGTAATTTCAAATACATCGGTAGTGCTTTGTATCATTTTTTAATGTGGAAAATGTCCTATGATTATGCTCGGAAATTCATAAAATATGATGTCAAGAAAATTATTTGTGTAAATCCTCTTGTAGGTATCTTTTTAGGAATTTTAAATAAAAGTGGCAAGGAAATCACATTAGCAGGATTTTTGTTTGAGAATAAGAAAAATAAAATCTATTATTATTTACGAAAGCAACTTGTGAAAAAGTCTTTCCAGAATATCGGAAATATCATAGTCTATGGTTCAAAAGAAATTCATTATTATTCGGAACTCTTTCCAGAATTTCAGGAGAAATTTAAATTTATTCATTACGGCTTAGATTATGATAATCAACTAACTTATCAAGGTTCTTTACCAACTAAGTATATCTTTTCAGGTGGAGGTAGTAACCGAGATTATGAGACTTTAGTCAAGGCAGTGGAGACTTCAAACCTTTCAATGCCGTGTGTGATTGCAACTCAGCCATGGAGAGTTCCTACGCATGGTTCAAACATTCAAGTTTTATCTGATGTAGTAGTAGAAACCTTTGGAGATGTATTAGCTAAGTCTGATTTCCTTGTCCTATCGTTAAAAGATATTGATTTATCCGCTGGTCATATGGTTATGCTTCAAGCAATGTCTTTAGGAGTTCCTATCATTGTAAATGATATTCCTTCTGTTCGAGACTATGTTAATGAATCGCTAGTGACTTTCTATCCGTCAGGTGACTTTGAAAAACTAGCACAAATTATAGAAGATTTTGATCCTTCAGTTGATGAGGTGCTTCAAAAGGTTGCGAAGGCGAAGAACCTATATTTTGAGCAATATACGTCTATTAAATTGATGGAAAGACTGTTAGATTTTTAAATAGGAGAGACTGAATGGTAGAAAAAATTGATTTTGTTGTCGCATGGGTTGATGGGAATGATCCGGTTTGGAGAAAAAAGAAAGCACAGTACGATGGAACAATTAATACCTCTAAGGAAGGCATGAATTCGGATAAGGCTTATCGTGAATGGGGAACCTTTAAATACTGGTTTAGAGGGGTAGAAAAGTTTGCCCCTTGGGTCAATAAGGTCTATCTTGTGACTGACAATCAAAAGCCAAGTTGGTTAGAGTTAAATAGCGATAAATTGGTCTTGGTAGATCATACAGAGATTATCTGCAATGACTACCTACCAGTTTTTTCTGCCAATCCTATCGAAAGCAATATTCATCGGATTCCAGGTCTTTCTGAGTGCTTTGTGTTCTTTAACGATGATGTTTATCTCACAGCTCCAGTTGAACCGACAGATTTCTTTTCAGATGATGGTTTACCAAAGTATGTTACGGCTTTAGCTCCTATTACAACGGAGAGATATGGCACTGGCCATTTCCAAATGAATGATATGGGAATTATAACAACACATTTTACTCGTGAGGAAATTTTAAAGAATGGCAAATTCTTCTCAATTAAACAAGGTGTTAAAGGTATTGCTAAATCTTTGTTGTATAGACACAGCAAATTTATTTGTGGTTTTTGGGAGAATCATTTAACGCATCCACTCTTAAAGTCAACAATGGAATTGGTATGGGAAAAGGAAAAAGATGTCTTAGAAAAAACATCTGCTAGTCGCTTTAGAAGTCCATCTGATACCAATGTTTGGCTCTTTAAGTATTGGCAGATTGCTAGTGGTCAATATGCAATTGGAAATCCTAAGTTAGGCGGTCTCTTTTCATTAGATAATGCTGGACCAGATTTTTGGAAACTTCTAAATTCTAGGAAATATAAGGTTATGTGTATTAATGATGGTTTTAATGTCCAAAATGAAAATCAGGTGATGGATGACTTTATTAAAGCTATGAATCAACTTTTCCCAGATAAAAGTTCATTTGAGATTTAAATATCTAACTGAGTAAGAGAAAGAAAAGAAAATATGATTTCAGTAATTGTACCTATTTATAATGTAGAGGACTACCTTCATTATGCCATGGAAAGCTTGGTCAATCAAACCTATAAAGATTTTGAAGTTATCTTAGTTGATGATGGTTCCACGGATGATTCTGGGAAACTATGCGATCAATATGCAAGTGAGTATGATTGGGTATCGGCCTATCATAAAGAAAATGGTGGCTTGTCTGATACTAGAAACTATGGTGTCGCAAAAGCTAAAGGGGAATGGATTGTTTTCCTAGATCCAGATGATTATTTTGAGCCTTGTGCACTTGAACTTTTGGTGGAACTTCAAAAACGTACAGGTGCTCGTATTGTCGCAGGAAAAGGTAAGGATACTTACGAACATGATTCCTACCAAAACTACCAAATAAATGAAGAAATGCTAGCGAAAGCTACCCTTCTTTCTTCTGAAGAAACTTTAATAGAGATGCTTTATGGTACAATTGCCACTGTCTCTGCTTGGGCTAAACTCTTTCCCAGAGATATCGTAGAAAAATACCCCTATCCAAAAGGGAAAATCTATGAAGACTTATATGTTATCAGTGACTACTTGAAAGAAGTGGAATCAGTTTGTGTGATTGATTTAGGTATCTATCATTATTATCGTAGACCAAACAGTATTACCTTATCAAACTTCAATAGTAAGCACTATGATTTTTATGATTCTATGGATCATTTGGCAGAAGTTGTCCAGAAGGACTATTCTGCCAATACAGAACTTGATGATGCTATCATCGCCCGTTTGTTCATCGGTAGTCTCCACATTTTCATCTTAATCTCAGATTCTTCCAAAGAGGAAATCGTTCGCATTCAAAGAAGGATTCGTCCTTATCTAAGAAGAATCTTGAAAAATAAGCGGATTAACTTGAAAAACAAGGCGATTTATCTTATGTTATCATTGGTTCCAGGTCTGTATTATCAATTTAAAAAATTAAAAAAGCCTCAATGAAATAAAAGAGGTTAGAGATTAAAAAAGGAAAAAGAAAATGTTAAAGATAGAACGTGATAAATTGCTCGTGACAGCAGTTTTATTTGTGATAATTTCTATAGATATGATAAACACTTCAATGTTAGCACCTGTATTACCTAGTATACCTAATTTTGTTCCTTTCTTTGCAATCATGTTACTAGCTGTGCGTTTTTTATATATTCGTAACTATTCTTTGAGTTTTTTAATATTTGCACCTACCCTCATTTTAGTTGGAAGTATGGTTTATTATAAGGCAGGAAACTTAAATGGTTTAATGTTTTTGCTGTTGATTGTTTTTCTTTATAAAGCAGATTTAGAGTCTATACTTAAAATTTATACTTGGACGAGTTTATCTTTTATAGTATTGATTATTTTACTATCGTTAGTCAATGTTATTCCTAATTTACAGTTTGTTCAAACTCGCCCCGTGGGTGTAGTTGTACGTAACTCTTTTGGTTTTATCTATCCAACCGACTTTGCCTCTCATTGTTTCTATCTCTTTACTGCCCTTTCCTATCTCCTTAGAAAGAAGTTTATCTTCCTAAGAACCCTATCAGGTGTAGCCTTGGCGGCCTTTATTATTGTTTATTGCGATGCCCGTTTAAATGCAGGCTCCATCTTAGCAGCAACAGGAATTTTTCTATACTTTTATTATCGTAACAAGACTGAATGGCGTTTATTTTCCCTACTGCCTTTTTCGGCTGGTATCGCTTCTTCGGTCATGATTTATCTATCCAACAAATTTAGTTGGTCTCATCCAATATATGTTTCTCTGAATAATTTTTTCGGCATGCGATTGTATTTGGGACATGAAGCGCTTAAGAAATATGGCGTACAGTTATTTGGAATTCGTGGAATTTCCTTTGTTGGATATGGAGGAAAGACAGAAACGGTTTTGAACTATGACTATGTAGATTCGTCTTATGTACAAATGTTATTTACTTACGGTTTAATTCCAGTTGTTATGTTGGTATGCCTATACATGGTTCAGTCTTGGACTCTCTATCGTAGGAAGAACTATTTATTGTTAACCTGCCTGGCCTTAGTAACAGTCAATTGTATGTTTGAGGCCTTCTGGGTTCGTCCATCATACAATATTTTTATGTTCCTTCTTTTTGCTGCTATCCCAGCAATGGATTTTGAAGGAGAAAAATCTGAGATGAGGGAAGCAGTGTGAGAGTTTTAAAAAATTACTTGTACAATCTGTCCTATCAGCTACTCGTTATCGTCCTACCAGTGATTACAACTCCCTATATTACTCGGGTTTTCTCCTCGGATGATTTGGGGTCTTACGGATACTATAATTCTATCGTGACATATTTTATCCTACTGGCGACGCTGGGAGTAGCCAATTATGGGACAAAGGAAATTTCCGGCCATCGTAAGGAAGTCGAAAAGACCTTCTGGGGTATTTACAGTTTACAAGTCCTTTCAACCTGTTTAGCGGTTACGCTTTATATCATTGTCTGCTTACTTGTGCCGTCGATGAACAATCCAATCGCCTATATACTTGGATTTAGTTTGCTGTCCCGTGGTTTTGATATTTCATGGCTTTTTCAAGGGTTAGAAGATTTCAAAAAAATTACAGCCCGTAACACAATGGTCAAACTCCTAGGTGTTGTTTCGATTTTCCTATTTGTCAAGAAACCGTCCGATTTGTACTTGTATATCATTCTCTTGGTTGCCTATGATCTACTAGGTCAATTGAGTATGTGGCTTCCTGCTCGGGAACACATTCGCAAGCCGCATCTGGATATAGCCTATGCCAAAGAGCATATCAAACCAGTTATTCTTTTGTTTCTACCACAGATTGCTATTTCGCTCTACATCACGCTAGATCGTACTATGTTAGGTGCCTTGTCTTCGACCAAGGATGTGGGAATCTATGATCAAGCTTTGAAATTATTGAATATTTTATTGACCTTGGTAACGTCGCTTGGTAGTGTTATGTTGCCTCGGGTCTCCAACCTCCTATCATCAGGCAATCAAAAGGCGGTTAACAAGCTACATGAAATGTCATTTCTGGTTTATAACTTGGTTATCTTCCCGATGATTGCGGGGATTTTGATTGTTAATAAAGATTTTGTCAATTTTTTCCTAGGGCAAGACTTCCAAGACGCTCACTATGCGATTGCCATCATGGTCTTTAGAATGTTCTTTATTGGCTGGACCAACATAATGGGAATCCAAATTCTGATACCTCATAATCGCAATCGTGAATTTATGCTATCAACAACTATTCCAGCTGTTTTTAGTGTTGGCTTGAATCTCCTCTTGATCCCACCTTTGGGCTATATTGGGGCGTCAATCGTATCTGTTGCGACAGAAGGTTTAGTCTGGCTGATCCAACTCTACTTTACACGTTCGTATCTCAAAGAGATCAAGATTCTACCGTCCATGTTAAAAATATTTTTAGCAGCACTCCTGATGTACAGCGCCTTGTATTCTGTACAAGCTTTCATCCACTTCTCATCTGTTGTGAATGTCTTGATCTATGCTGTGCTTGGCTTCCTAGTCTACGGTGGCTTGGTTTTGGTCTTACGAATTTTGGATTTTCAAGAACTAAAAAGTGTTTTAAAGAAATAAGGAGATTTTATGTACGATTATTTGATTGTCGGTGCTGGCTTGTCAGGTGCGATCTTTGCCTACGAAGCTAACAAACGCGGCAAGAAGGTAAAGGTGATTGATAAACGAGAACACATTGGTGGGAATATCTATTGCCAATCTGTTGAAGGAATCAATGTCCACAAGTATGGGGCTCACATCTTCCATACATCCAATAAAAAGGTCTGGGATTATGTCAATCAGTTTGCGGAGTTTAACAATTACATCAATTCTCCTATTGCCAACTATCAAGGACACCTTTACAATCTGCCTTTCAATATGAACACTTTCTATGCTTTGTGGGGGACAAAGACACCCCAAGAAGTCAAGGACAAGATTGCTGAGCAGACGATACACATGCAAGATGTTGAGCCTAAAAACTTAGAGGAACAAGCCATTAAGTTGATTGGTACGGATGTCTACGAAAAGCTAATCAAGGGCTACACCGAAAAGCAATGGGGGCGTTCTGCTACTGAACTACCACCCTTTATCATTAAGCGTTTACCAGTTCGATTGACCTATGACAACAATTATTTCAACGACCGCTACCAAGGGATTCCAATTGGTGGTTACAATGTCATCATCGAAAAGTTGTTGGAAGGAATCGAAGTGGAGCTTAATACAGATTTCTTTGCTGATCGTGAGAACTTGGAGGCTTCAGCAACTAAGCTTGTCTTCACAGGGATGATTGACCAGTTCTTTGACTATCAGTTTGGTGAACTAGAGTATCGCAGTCTCCGTTTTGAGCATGAGATTTTGGATCAGGAAAATTTTCAAGGAAATGCTGTGGTCAACTATACTGAGCGTGACATTCCCTATACGCGAATCATCGAACACAAACATTTTGAGTTTGGGACTCAAGCCAAGACCGTTATTACTCGTGAATATCCAGCAGATTGGAAAAGAGGAGATGAACCTTACTATCCAATCAATGATGCCAAAAACAATGCCATCTATGAACAGTATCTAGCAGAAGCCAAGAAAAATGGCCGCGTTATCTTCTGTGGTCGCTTGGCAGATTATAAATACTATGATATGCATGTGACTGTTGAACGTGCATTGGATGTGGTAGAAGAAGAACTAGGGAGCATCTAAGAATATCACAGATAAAGGGGAGAAAAGGTGAAATATTATCTGAAAGATTCATTTCTGCATAATGCACACGAAAAGAATGCAGGGAGTAAGGCACGAAATGACGTGGAAGCTATTCTAATCTCAGAGGGTTATGAGGGCTTGGAGCTCAAGGTTGAGAATTGGTATAAGATGAATTTCTTTAAAGCTCAACAACACAAATATCGTGCGACCAAGTCTGTGTTTGATCAGTTGGGAGCCGGAGATGAATTGGTGATTCAGTTCCCTATTATCCACCATACATTTTTCATCTCACAACTCATCAAGCAGGCGCAAAAAAGAGGAGTTAAATTCTATCTTTTGATCCATGATATTGAAACCTTGCGTCATGCAGCAGGTTCAGAAGTGAAATTTCGCCATAAAGTGAGAAATTACTTCCAGGAAAAGAAAGCTTTGATGTCAGTGGATGGGATTATCGTTCATAACGATATCATGAAAAATGTTTTAGCCGATCAAGGATTTCCGTCTGATAAAATGGTAAGTCTAGAGATTTTTGATTATTTGATTCCAGACTTCCAAGAAAAATCTCTTCCTCAAAAAGATCAACCTATCATAGTTGCTGGAAATTTGAACCCTGCAAAGTCAGGTTATCTTTATAACTTGCCAGAACAGCCAGCCTATAACTTGTACGGAGTGGGCTATGATGAAAGTCGTGCATTGAAAAACACTAGCTACTTTGGTTCCTTTATGCCAGATGACCTCCCAGCTGCTCTTGAAGGTAGTTTTGGTTTGGTCTGGGACGGAGACAGCTCAGAAACCTGTCAAGGTTCTTACGGAAACTACCTACGCTTTAACAACTCGCACAAGGCTTCTCTTTATTTGGCATCAGGTTTCCCACTAGTAGTGTGGAAGGAATCGGCTCTGGCCCACTTTGTACTGGACAAACAGTGTGGAATAGCAGTTGATTCTTTACATGACCTCCAAAAGTCACTAGACGATTTGACAGATCGAGATTACATGAAACTGTCAGCTAATGCTAGACAAGTAGGAGTAGCGCTTCGAAATGGTGATTATCTGAAATCGGCTATTTCTAAATTGAAGTAAGAATTTGAAGCTACTCATTAATCAGTTCGTTAGAAAGGTTACTTCATTATGAAAGGTATTATTCTTGCGGGTGGTTCAGGTACCCGATTGTACCCACTTACTCGGGCAGCGTCAAAACAGCTGATGCCGGTTTATGATAAACCCATGATTTACTATCCTTTGTCAACCCTGATGTTGGCTGGAATCAAGGACATTTTGATTATCTCAACACCACAGGATTTGCTCCGTTTTAAGGACCTGCTCTTGGATGGTTCCGAATTTGGGATCAAGCTTTCCTATGCGGAACAACCTAGTCCCGATGGACTTGCTCAGGCTTTTCTTATCGGTGAAGAATTTATCGGTGACGATAGTGTTGCCTTGATTCTAGGCGACAATATCTATCATGGACCTGGATTGAGCAAAATGCTTCAAAAGGCAGCCAAGAAAGAGAAGGGTGCGACTGTTTTTGGCTACCAAGTGAAGGATCCAGAGCGTTTTGGTGTGGTCGAGTTTGATACAGACATGAATGCTATTTCCATAGAAGAAAAACCGGACAATCCTCGATCCAACTATGCAGTGACAGGTCTTTATTTCTATGATAATGATGTTGTGGAGATTGCCAAACAGATCAAACCAAGCGCACGTGGTGAGTTGGAAATCACAGATGTTAACAATGCTTATTTGAAGCGTGGGGATTTGTCTGTTGAGGTTATGGGGCGTGGTTTTGCCTGGTTGGATACAGGGACGCATGAGAGTCTGTTAGAGGCTTCTCAATATATCGAAACGGTTCAACGAATGCAAAATCTCCAGGTTGCCAACCTGGAAGAAATTGCCTATCGAATGGGTTATATCAGCCGTGAAGATGTACTGGAATTGGCGCAACCTCTTAAGAAGAATGAATACGGGCAATACTTGCTCCGTTTGATTGGAGAAATCTAGATGACAGATAATTTTTTCGGCAAAACACTTGCAGTGCACAAGATTGATGCAATTCCAGGTTTGTTAGAGTTCGATATTCCAGTTCATGGTGACAATCGTGGCTGGTTTAAGGAAAATTTCCAGAAAGAAAAGATGCTACCACTTGGCTTTCCTGAAAGCTTCTTTGCTGAAGGGAAACTGCAAAACAACGTCAGCTTTTCTCGTAAAAATGTTCTTCGAGGCCTCCATGCTGAGCCTTGGGACAAGTACATCTCGGTTGCAGACGATGGCAAGGTGCTAGGATCTTGGGTAGACCTGCGTGAAGGTGAGACTTTTGGAAATGTTTATCAGACCGAGATTGATGCAAGTAAGGGAATCTTTGTCCCTCGTGGCGTAGCCAATGGTTTCCAAGTCCTCTCGGATACAGTTTCTTATAGCTATCTAGTTAATGACTACTGGGCACTTGAGCTCAAGCCTAAATACGCCTTTGTTAACTATGCGGATCCAGCTTTGGGCATCCAGTGGGAAAATTTAGAAGCTGCAGAAGTCTCAGAAGCGGATAAACATCATCCACTGCTAAAGGATGTCAAACCACTAAGAAAAGAAGATTTGTAAAAAAGTTAAGGAATAAAAATGACTGAATACAAAAATATCATCGTGACAGGTGGGGCTGGTTTTATCGGTTCTAACTTTGTTCACTATGTTTACAATAACTTTCCAGATGTTCATGTGACAGTGCTGGACAAGCTGACTTATGCGGGTAATCGTGCCAATATTGAAGAAATTATAGGTGATCGTGTTGAGTTGGTTGTTGGAGATATTGCAGATGCAGCCTTGGTAGATAAGTTAGCTGCTCAAGCAGATGCCATCGTTCACTATGCGGCAGAAAGCCACAATGACAACTCGCTTAATGATCCGAGTCCCTTTATCCATACCAACTTCATTGGGACCTACACTCTTTTGGAAGCAGCACGTAAATACGATCTTCGTTTCCACCATGTGTCAACTGACGAAGTCTATGGTGACCTACCTCTGCGAGAAGATTTGCCAGGTCATGGAGAAGGTCCAGGTGAGAAATTTACGGCTGAAACCAAGTACAATCCAAGCTCGCCTTACTCATCAACCAAGGCAGCTTCAGACTTGATTGTCAAAGCTTGGGTGCGCTCATTTGGTGTCAAAGCGACTATTTCCAACTGTTCAAACAACTATGGTCCATACCAGCATATCGAGAAGTTCATTCCGCGCCAAATTACCAATATCCTGAGTGGTATCAAGCCAAAACTCTATGGTGAAGGTAAGAATGTCCGTGACTGGATTCACACCAATGACCATTCATCAGGTGTTTGGACGATTCTGACCAAAGGTCAAATTGGTGAAACTTACTTGATTGGTGCGGATGGTGAAAAGAACAATAAGGAAGTCCTGGAACTCATCCTCAAGGAAATGGGACAGCCAGCTGATGCTTATGATCATGTGACAGACCGTGCGGGTCACGACCTTCGCTATGCTATCGATGCTAGCAAGCTCCGTGATGAACTAGGGTGGAAGCCAGAGTTTACCAATTTTGAAGCAGGTCTCAAAGAGACCATCAAGTGGTACACAGACAACCAAGACTGGTGGAAATCTGAAAAAGAAGCCGTCGAGGCTAACTATGCCAAGACGCAACAAGTGATTAAATAATTAGATACTAAAAAGCAAGAGACCTCAAGGTCTCTTGCTTTTTATGTATGTCGTAATCTTTTATTTTCTTATTTCTTGTTTGTAAAACTCTTTAAGGGCATCCTGCCAGGTTGGAATGATGAAACCAGTCGCCTTTGCTTTTGCCAAACTCATGGTTGAGTTGAGGGGACGTTTAGCCTTAGCAGGGAACTTGCTGGAGTCTACAGGAATTACTTCGACATCACTGTCTTTAAGAATCTCGACAGCGAAGTCATACCAAGTGGTATCTTCAGTGGAGTCATTTGATAAGTGGTAGTAGCCAAATTCTTTTTGATTATCAGTCAAGTAGGTCATGAATTCAGCCAAGGTACGTGTCCAGGTTGGGCGACCGTGTTGGTCGTTGACCACTGTGAGCGTTTTATGGGTTTTGGCTAGATTTTGCATGGTAAAAACAAAGTTCTTTCCATAATTTCCAAAGACCCAAGCAGTACGGATAATGTAATGCTGTGATGTAAGGTTTTCAACGAGTTCTTCACCCATTCGCTTGGTACGTCCATACTCTGTTTGCGGATCAGGTAGGTCATCGATTTCCCACTCTTGTCCGATAGGTTTCTTTCCATCAAAGACATAGTCTGTCGAGATATAGACTAGAGTAGCTCCGTATTTCTCAGAGGCCTTGGCTACATTTTCAGTGCCAGTTACGTTGATGGCAAAATCCAGTTCTTTCCCCTCATCTTCTGCTGCATCGACAGCAGTGTAGGCTGCACAATGATAGACTAGAGTTGGCTTAACCTCAGCAAAGACTTTTTCAACCATTTCAGACTTAGTGATATCCATTTCGGCCACATCCACTGCAACATAGTCCACATTTCGCTCATCTAGTAAATAACGTAGTTCGGTACCGAGTTGACCATTGGCACCTGTAATTAAGATCATATCTTTCTCCTTGATTATTCTTATACTTAATTATATCAAAAATATAGAAAAATCGGTTTTTAGTGAAACTTTTTTCGGTATAAACTTTGTTAGTGAAGCGCAAGAGAGACGAACAGTTATTACTTTAGAATATCCTTAAAAGTATTTTTCAGAATTTACCAAATTAAGTAGAAAGTTCAGAAAATTCTGTTGACATTTCTCTAAAAAGGGTCTATAATGGGATGTAAATTTTAAAGGAGAAAATGATGAAAAGTTCAAAATTACTTGCCCTTGCGGGTGTGACATTATTGGCAGCTGGTACTCTGGCTGCGTGCTCTGGATCAGGATCGAGTGCAAAATCTGAGAAAACCTTCTCATATATCTATGAAACAGACCCTGACAACCTCAACTATTTGACAACTGGTAAGGCAGCTACTGCAAATATTACCAGTAATGTTATTGATGGCTTGCTCGAAAATGACCGCTATGGTAACTTTGTGCCATCTATGGCTGAGGATTGGTCTGTATCTAAGGACGGCTTGACTTACACATATACGCTTCGTAAGGATGCAAAATGGTATACCTCTGAAGGTGAGGAATACGCAGAAGTCAAAGCTCAAGACTTTGTAACAGGACTTAAATATGCTGCTGATAAAAAATCTGATGGTCTTTATTTAGTTCAAGAATCAATCAAAGGATTGGACGCCTATGTTAAAGGAGAAATTACAGACTTCTCTCAAGTAGGAATCAAGGCTCTTGATGATTATACAGTTCAGTACACATTGAACAAGCCAGAAAGCTTCTGGAATTCTAAGACAACGATGGGAGTTTTGGCTCCAGTAAATGAAGAGTTCTTGAACTCCAAAGGGGATGACTTCGCTAAGGGAACTGATTCAAGTAGCATTCTCTACAATGGTCCATTCTTACTCAAATCAATTGTTGCTAAATCTTCTGTCGAATTTGCGAAAAATCCTAACTACTGGGATAAGGACAATGTCCATATCGATAAGGTTAAATTATCATTCTGGGATGGTCAAGATACCAACAAACCAACTGAAGCTTTTAAAGACGGTAGCTTTACAATGGCTCGTCTCTTCCCAACTAGTGCTAGCTATCCAGAGACTGAGAAATCATTTAAGGATAACATTGTTTATACCCAACAGGATTCATCTACTTACTTAGTAGGTACTAACATTGACCGTCAGTCATATAAATTTACATCTAAGACTACAGATGAACAGAAGACATCAACTAAGAAAGCACTTCTCAACAAAGACTTCCGTCAAGCCCTTGCTTTTGGTTTCGATAGAACAGCCTATGCTTCTCAAGTGAATGGTGCAAGCGGGGCAACTAAACTGCTTCGTAACTTGTTTGTTCCACCTACATTTGTACAGGCAGATGGAAAGAACTTTGGCGAAATGGTCAAAGACAAATTGGTGACTTATGGTGACGAGTGGAGCAACGTGAACTTGGATGATGCTCAGGATGGACTCTACAACCCAGATAAGGCCAAAGCAGAGTTTGCTAAAGCTAAGACAGCTCTCCAAGCAGAAGGTGTGAAATTCCCAATCCACTTGGATATGCCTGTAGACCAAACCAATACAACAAAAGTTCAACGTGTCCAATCTTTTAAACAGTCAGTTGAAGAAAACTTAGGATCTGATAATGTGGTTGTCGATATCCAACAACTTCAAAAAGACGATGTCTTGAACATCACTTACTTTGCGGAAACAGCTGCTGGCGAAGATTGGGATATCTCAGATAATGTGGGTTGGTCTCCAGACTTTGCAGACCCTTCTACCTACCTTGATATTATCAAACCATCTGTAGGGGAAAATACAAAGACTTACCTAGGATTTGACTCTGGAACTAACAATGCTGCGGCTAAGCAAGTTGGTTTGGAAGACTATGAAAAAATGGTTGTGGAAGCTGGGGAAGAAACTACTGACGTTTCAAAACGTTATGAAAAATATGCTGCTGCCCAAGCTTGGTTGACAGACAGTGCCTTGCTCATCCCAACAACTTCTCAAACTGGTCGTCCAATGTTGTCTAAGATGGTACCATTTACACTCCCGTTTGCATACTCTGGTAACAAGGGTATGAGCGAAGCCCTCTTGTATAAATACCTAGATGTACAAGACAAGGCGGTAACAACAGAAGAGTATCAAAAAGCTCAAGAAAACTGGTTGAAAGAAAAAGAAGAGTCAAATAAAAAGGCTCAAGAAGACCTCGCAAACCATGTGAAATAACTTTTACGAAATAATAGAATGGATTTAGTTTTCTTTTAGATACTAAATCCATTTTACATACATTATTTTTCTAATTTTATTTCTATAATGTCTGTAATAGGTTTATTTATTATATATGTTATATATAGAGTTTTTTAAATGCCCAATTTGTAAAATTAATCTAGACAGAAAAAGCCATCTATGTTAGGCTCAGATAAACTACCACATTTGTCTGAAAGGAACTAACATAAATAACCTATACTCATCTTACCACAGACGAGCTTGTAATGATAGAGGCTTACTATCAAGAAAACATAAAAGTTTCAGATATTGTGACTTCACTTGGCAGATCAAAACAGACAGTCTACAATGTCATCAACTATCTGAAAGAGAGGCGCTCTGCTTATGATTACTATAAGCGATATAAAGTCAATAAAAAACTCTGTGGCAGGAATAAAACCAGTCTTACGAAATCAGAAAAAGACTTTATCCAAACTCATTTAGAACAAAATTGGAGCCTTGATGTCATTAAGGGAGCTTATCCAGATAGGATTTCTTGTTCTATGAGAACTCTCTATCGACTAGCAGACCGCGGTATTCTAAAGAAAGAGGATCTCCCTTGGATAGGTAAAAGAAAACCAAATGGTCATAGCGAAAAACGAGGAAAACAAGCGTTGCGCAGAGATTTATGTGAGAGAGCAAACAGTTATCCTAATTTTAAGACAGAATTTGGTCACCTAGAAGGAGATACCATTGTTGGCGAGAAACACAAAATTGCAGTCATTACCTCAGTAGAACGCTGCTCAAAAGCCATCATCACACTGAAAATCAATGGACGGAAAGCAAGTGATATTGAGGCCTCCATCAATCAATGGTTGTCTCAAGTTCCCAGTCATCTCTTTAAGTCGATAACTTTTGATTGTGGGAAAAATTTTCTAATTGGGAATGTACTGAGCCCCAAAAGTTAGACAATTAATTTAACCAAAGGATTTAGTTCTGTATTGAACAGGACTAAATCCTTTTAGTTTGACTTTAATTCGTTTGTTGTTGTAATAATCAATGTAGTCTACAATGGCTTGTTCCAATCACTTAAATGATTTAAACGTTTTCTTGTAGCCATAAAACATCTCAGATTTAAGTATTCCAAAGAAAGATTCCATCATTCCGTTATTAGGACTGTTCCCTTTACGTGACATAGATGGACGAATGCCCTTGTTCTCTAAAAACTGATTATAAGATTGGTACTGATATTACCAGCCTTGGTCACGGTGAAGGATTGTTCCACTATATGATTTAGTTGGAAATATCTTCTCAAGCATGGTCTGAACTTGTTTCAAATCTGGAGAATAATAATTATTCTTCCTGTTTGGACAATGGCTATCCCATACCTGTCAATCAGGCGAATCATGTACATTAGTCCAGAAACATCCACCCTAAATCTTTTTGAAAGCTGGTCAAAGCTTAGACCTTGTTTTATGAGCTCATAGATTTGAACCTTGTCTTCATAACTTAATTTCATAAAAATAGCACCCCAATCGTTAGATTTTATGTCTAACGATTGGGGTGCAGTTCAAGATGGCTGTGCATATTATTCAGAAAAAACTATCTAGTTTTTTCTGAATAAAGGAGAATAATTTAATAATATTTAATGATATGGATTTTAACCTTTTAACACTATTTGATCATTTTTAAATTGGGTTTAATTATCGTCTTCGAGGTTGTATCTGGGGTGTTTGATTTTGCTCGCTGGTTCTTGGGTTTGGTTGTTGTGTATTGTTTTCGCTCGTACCCGAATTTGGAGTTGTTGTACTTTCTTGCGTACTAGAACTCTCTGAAGTTGAGCTAGAGCTTTCAGGTGTCGAGCTTTCAGGTGTCGAGCTTTCAGGTGTTGAACTTTGCTGAGGAGCAGTCCACACAGAACGTGCACCCTTTTTAAAGACGAATTCTCCACCTCTGTAGAGTCCTTCTGGCATAGTCCAGTCATCAGGATGATCATCTTCAGATAAATAAGTCATCATCGAACGGTAAACCTTAGCAGCAACATAGAAGCCATCACCAACGATAGGAGTCAGGCGATTCGAGTAACCAGTCCAAACGGCCATTGAATATTTACGAGT
Source organism: Streptococcus sp. A69 (assembly GCF_058556195.1). NCBI lineage: Bacteria > Bacillati > Bacillota > Bacilli > Lactobacillales > Streptococcaceae > Streptococcus > Streptococcus sp. A69. The sequence goes on from NZ_JBZUJU010000002.1 coordinate 317,878, forward strand.
ATACCCAACGAACATTTCGTCTGGAGCTACATAACCAGTGTTCTTGATGTAGTTTTCAATCTCATCATCCGTGTAGTTTGATGTACCAGTTTTACCAGCCTGTGGCAACCAAGGGAGGTAGGCTCCTCGACCAGTTCCATATGCCAAGACAGTTTTCATCATATCTGTCATCATATAGGCTGTCGTTTCTTTCATGGCACGAGTACCAGGATCAGAGAATTCTTTCGAACTGCCATCACTAAAGACAATTTTGTTAATATACATCGGTTTGCGGTAGATACCACCGTTAGCAAAAGCCGCGTAAGCAGCAGCCATCTTTTCGCTACTTGCTCCATACTTTTTATCAGATTCAGTTGTATTACTTGAAATGGCATTTGCATAGTGCATATCTGGATAGTCAATACCAAGTCCATTTAGGAAGGTTTTGGCTCTGTCTAAACCAACCTTATTCAAGGTTTCTACAGCTGGAACATTCCGTGATTGCTGGAGAGCATACTGGAGTGTTATGTTTCCAAAGTAACTTCTATCCCAGTTGTAGACGGGAGTGTCTGTTCCAGGATAATTGTAAGGAACATCGTGAACAATTGAAGCAGTTGAATCATAGATATCGTACTCCAAAGCTGGGGCATAATCTGTGATTGGCTTCATCGTTGATCCCCAGTCTCGGTTGGTTTCAACAGCTTGGTTGATTCCAAAGGAAACGTTGCTTGATTGGTGACGAGAACCTAGTTGGGCTATAACTTTTCCGTTTGTGACATCAACAATCGTAGAAGCCACTTGCAACTCATCATCTGGATAGTTGACATACTCTTCCGTATTGTAAATATCCCAGAGACGTTGTTGAACCTTAGAATCAACGTTTGTGTAGACTTCCATACCCGTCGTTAAAAGGTTATAACCTGTTTCCTGTTCAACTTGGTCAATCACCTCTTTGAGGTAATTATCCATGTATGGAGGATAACTGTTAGCCGATTTTAGGCTTTGAAGTCCATCTGTAATCGGAGTATTAATCGATTTTTCATATTGCTCAGCTGAAATGTAACCTTGCCCCTTCATCTCAGAGAGGACGAGATTGCGTCGTTCTTGAGCTGCTTCTGGATGTGAGTATGGATCATACTGATTTGGCGCCTGAGGCATTCCAGCAAGGAGAGCCAACTGCGGGATACTCAAATCTTTAAGGTCCTTACCATAGTAATTTTGGGCAGCAGTCTGCATACCATAGTTACCGTTTGACATATAGACCTTGTTGATGTAGTAGGTCAAGATCTCTTGTTTAGTCGCTTTTTGTTCTAGCTGAACGGCTAACCAAGCTTCCTGAGCCTTACGAGAAAGGGTTTGATCAGAAGTTGACGTAGAAAAATAAGTTAACTTAATCAACTGCTGCGTCAAGGTTGAAGCTCCTTGCAGACCTCCACCACCACGAAGGTTTCGGAGGGTAGCACCTAGGATACGGATCGTGTCAATTCCTCGGTGATTAAAGAAGCGATGGTCCTCAATCGAAACAATAGCGTTGACCAAATCGGTCGGTATTTCGTTTGCTTGTGCATTGACCCTACGTTCTGATCCGAGATCGGCAATGAGTTCATCGTTTTTGTCATAGATCTTGCTAGACGTTGTAGCGACTAGTTTACTTTCAGATAGGGCTGGAGCCTTGCTAACATAGTAGAGGAAGAGTCCTCCACCTAGCACAACTGCTGCGATAAATACAGTTAAGAGACAGATGCTGACATACTTAGCTATTCGCAGGATAGTTTGTTTGTTCATCTTGTTTTACCACCTAGTAAATGTTCTTTGATAATATCGAGATAGGGAATCTGGGGAAAGGCACCAGGCTCAATCCTATATCCATTTTCTCGAATATATCCAAGTGGCATTGACTTTTGTCCCCTATCTTGATGATAGAAACGAATCAAGTCAATGGCCGGCAATAAATAAGTTTCTTGCTGAGAAGCAAAGTGAAGAAGGACAAAGCAGATTCCTCGCTGAGCAAGGACCTGTTCCATATGCTGAATCTGATGGTGATGGAAATTCTTCATCGGAATTGCATTTCTTTGCCTAGTTTCCTTTGCTTCAAAGTCGATGTAATATCCATCATAAACCCCTGAATAGTCTGTGGTTGAAGCTTGTCTGAAGTAGGCTTCAACGATCTTAGCTCGACTTCGTTGGGGATAGTCGACACGTACGATTTGGATGGGAGTTGGTTTCTTGTGAATCACTGCTAGCCCATGTGACAAATAGTAGTCGTTCGTAGCGTTGATCATCTTTTCAAAAGACATTCCCCGATTTGCGAAATTTTTAGTTTGTGACGGGGGAGCTTGTCTCTTCTGTGATGAAATTTTATGTGGATAGTTGACCATAATTCTCCTTATTGGTACAATAACATCACTCTATTATATCATAAATTTACAAAGAAAGGGTTAAAAATGACAACAGCCTTGATTTTAGGCTATTCTGCCTTCGACCTTGGTCTCTTTAATGATAAGGATATTCGCGTTGATATTATCAAAACAGCTATTCGGAGAGACCTGGAGCGTTTAGCGGAGGAAGGGGTGAACTGGCTTGTATTTACTGGGGCTCTGGGCTTTGAGTACTGGGTGCTTCAGGTGGCAAAAGACATGAAAATAGACTATGGATTTCAGCTGGCGACCATTTTTGATTTTGAAACCCATGGCAGTAACTGGAATGAAGCCAATCAAGTGAAGTTGAGCGAATTCAAGCAAGTTGATTTTGTCAAATATGCCTATTCACAGTATGAACACAAGGGACAACTACGTGATTATCAGAAATTCTTACTGGAGAACACAGATATTTGCTATCTTTTTTATGATGAAGAAAAGGAAACTAAGTTACAATATTTTTATCAAATGATGAAAAATCAAGCGGACTATGTTACAAGACGATTAACATTTGAGGATTTGAATGAACTAGCAGAAAATTTTTCTGAAAAGTAACCCTTTGACCTTGATTTTTACTTGTCTTTTTTTATATAATAATACTAGTAACCCAGAATGGAGAGAGACATGGCAAGTATTATATTTTCAGCAAAAGATATTTTTGAACAAGAGTTTGGACGCGAAGTACGTGGATATAGCAGAGCAGAGGTGGATGAATTCCTAGATGATGTGATTAAGGATTATGAAACCTACGCGGCTTTGGTTAAATCCCTTCGCCAAGAAATTGCCGATTTGAAGGAGGAGTTGTCTCGTAAACCACAGGCGGCTCCAACTCAGCCTGATTCTATCGAAGTTGCCGCTTCTACCTCGATGACAAATTTTGATATTTTGAAACGCTTAAATCGTCTCGAAAAAGAAGTATTTGGTAAGCAAGTCTTAGACAATCAAGATTGATATTGAGTAAGGGATGAGTGCAATTTTTGGATAATCGCGTGAAGAGAATCTCTTTTCATGAGGAAAGTCCATGCTAGCACAGGCTGTGATGCCTGTAGTGTTTGTGCTAGGCGAAACCATAAGCCTAGGGACGAGAGATCGTTACGGCAGTCGAAATGGCTAAGTCTTCGGATAGGTCAGAATAGGCTTGAAAGTGCCACAGTGACGGAGTCTTTCTGGAAACGGAGAGAGTGGAACGCGGTAAACCCCTCAAGCTAGCAACCCAAATTTTGGTCGGGGCATGGAGTGCACGGAAACGAACGTAGTACTCTGACTACTAGCAGATTTATGCTGTTAGTGGTAGACAGATGATTATCGAAGGAAGTGGTCCTAGTCACTTCTGGAACAAAACATGGCTTATAGAAAATTGCATATAGGTTGGGGCTGAGAAATCTTTCTCAACCTCATTTTTTAAAGTGAACAAAAGAAAGGTCTTGCAAGACTAGAAATGAAAGAACAATTTAATTTAATCGCAACTGCTGCGGCGGGTCTTGAGGCTGTCGTTGGACGTGAGGTGCGAGACCTTGGTTATGATTGCCAGGTTGAAAATGGGCGTGTCCGCTTCCAAGGAGATGTGAAGGCAATCATTGAGACCAATCTTTGGCTTCGTGCAGCGGATCGCATCAAGATTGTAGTTGGAAGCTTTCCAGCTAAGACCTTTGAAGAGCTTTTTCAAGGTGTTTTTGCTCTAGATTGGGAAAATTATCTCCCGCTAGGAGCACGTTTCCCGATTTCAAAGGCCAAATGTGTTAAGTCAAAACTTCATAACGAGCCCAGTGTTCAGGCCATTTCTAAGAAAGCTGTTGTGAAGAAATTACAAAAACACTATGCCCGCCCGGAAGGAGTTCCTTTGATGGAAACTGGTCCTGAGTTTAAGATTGAGGTGTCCATCCTTAAGGATGTGGCAACTGTTATGATTGACACGACAGGTTCTAGCCTCTTTAAACGAGGTTATCGTACGGAAAAAGGTGGAGCGCCAATCAAGGAAAATATGGCAGCGGCCATTTTACAACTATCTAACTGGTATCCAGACAAGCCCTTGATTGATCCGACTTGTGGTTCAGGAACTTTCTGTATTGAGGCGGCTATGATTGCCAGAAAGATGGCGCCGGGTCTTCGCCGTTCCTTTGCTTTTGAGGAATGGAACTGGGTTAGCGATCGGTTAATCCAAGAGGTCCGTACTGATGCTGCTAAGAAAATTAATCGTGAGATAGAACTGGATATCATGGGCTGTGATATTGATGCTCGTATGGTAGAAATTGCCAAGGCAAATGCCCAAGCAGCAGGTATTGCAGGAGATATCGCCTTTAAGCAAATGCGGGTACAAGATTTGCGCTCAGACAAGGTAAATGGAGTCATCATTTCCAATCCACCATATGGGGAGCGCTTGTCCGATGATGCAGGAGTTACGAAACTTTATGCTGAGATGGGACAGGTCTTTGCGCCACTGAAAACCTGGAGTAAGTTTATCCTGACCAGTGACGAAGCTTTTGAAAGTAAGTATGGAAGTCCAGCAGATAAAAAACGAAAACTTTATAACGGGACCTTAAAAGTGGATTTGTATCAATACTTTGGTCAGCGTGTGAAACGCCAAGAGGTAAATAGAAAGGTAAACTCATGAGCAAGAAAAGACATGATCGTCATAAAAAAGGACATCAAGAACCCAAATTCGGCTTTGATGAAGCAAAAGATTTGACTGTTGGTCAAGTAATTCGTAAGAACGAAGAGGTGGAAGCTGGAGTATTGCCTGAGGACAATATCTTGGACAAATACATCAAACAGCACCGTGAAGAAATCGAAGCCGACAAGTTTGAAACTCGTCAGTTTAAAAAAGAAGAACTGGCTTCTACTCAAAGTCTAGAAGATATGATTCAAGAAGTGCGAGAATCTAGTGAGACTTCTGGAGAGGTAGAAGAGTCAGATGTAGTTATTGAGAAATCTATTGAAGAGATAGACAATGAAGAAACTACTCAGTTTGTTTCCCCGCTTCAAGATGAGGAAAGTACTGAAATAGAGCCTCTCGTTTTAACAGAAACAGCATCCAAGGAAATGAATGAGGAAAATGAGAAACAAGAAGAAACCTATACTTCCCTATCACGATCAGTACAGACGGAACCTGAAACAGGCTCTAAAAAGAGACGTGTGATTACCATCGTTTCTGTGGTAGCTGCAATTCTTGTTCTTGCTGGGACGTATTATGTTTACCGTCAGGTATCTCGTTCGAGCCAAGAAATCCAGTCTTCTCAATCATCTTCAGGAAATCAGGAATCGCAAACTGACTTGCAAGAGTTTAATACGCTCTATGATTCCTTCTATACAGATGAAAATAAGACAGCGTTAAAAAATAGCCAGTTCGATAAGTTGAGTCAACTGAAAACCTTGCTAGATAAGTTAGAAGGCAGTCGTGATCATACATTAGCTAAGTCAAAATACGATAGTTTAGCAACTCAAATCAAGGCCATCCAAGATGTCAATGCCCTCTTTGAAAGTCCAGCTATTACTGATGGTATCTTGGATACTAATGCAAAGGCCAAGGCAGACGCTAAGTTTACAGAAATCAAAACAGGTAACACAGAATTAGACAAGCTCTTGGATAAGGCCATTAGCCTTGGTAAGAGCCAACAAACCAGTGCTTCTAGTTCAAACTCAAGCTCTAGTCAAGCAAGTTCAAGTTCAGCTACAGAAAGCAATGCGAGCAGCACTACACCTTCAACAAGTACCACAGCACCAGCTAGAGATACGAATGGTGGTTTGTCTAGCGATGGTGTCAACCTTCAAAGAAGTGCTAGTCGTGTGCCATACAACCAAACAGCTGTAGACGATAGCAACAACCCTGCTTGGACTTTTGCAGATGGTGTTTTGGAACAAATCCTAGCAACATCACGTGCTCGCGGTTATATCACTGGCAATCAATATATCCTAGAACGGGTCAATATCGTAAACGGAAATGGTTATTACAACCTTTACAAACCAGATGGAACCTATCTCTTTACTCTCAACTGTAAGACGGGGTACTTTGTCGGTAATGGAGCTGGTCACGCGGATGACTTGGACTACTAGGAGTCCGTTACAAAATCCTTTCCTTTCCTAGGTAAAAATGATAAAATAAAACATATTAAACAAGAGGAGTGTCTTATGACAAAAGCTAACTTTGGTGTTGTTGGTATGGCCGTAATGGGTCGTAACCTTGCCCTAAATATCGAATCTCGTGGCTACACAGTTGCCATTTACAACCGTAGTAAAGAAAAAACAGAAGACGTGATTGCTTGCCATCCAGAAAAGAAATTTGTACCAAGCTATGACGTGGAAAGTTTTGTAAACTCAATCGAGAAGCCTCGTCGCATCATGCTGATGGTTCAAGCTGGACCTGGTACAGATGCTACGATCCAAGCCCTTCTTCCACACCTTGACAAGGGTGATATCTTGATTGATGGAGGAAATACTTTCTACAAAGATACCATCCGTCGTAATGAAGAATTGGCAAACTCAGGTATCAACTTTATCGGTACTGGGGTTTCTGGTGGTGAAAAAGGTGCCCTTGAAGGTCCTTCTATCATGCCTGGTGGACAAAAAGAAGCCTACGAATTGGTTGCTGATGTTCTCGAAGAAATCTCAGCTAAAGCACCAGAAGATGGCAAACCATGTGTGACTTACATCGGTCCTGATGGAGCTGGTCACTATGTGAAAATGGTTCACAACGGTATCGAGTATGGTGACATGCAATTGATCGCAGAAAGCTATGACCTTATGCAACACTTGCTAGGCCTTTCTGCAGAAGATATGGCTGAAATCTTTACTGAGTGGAACAAGGGTGAATTGGACAGCTACTTGATTGAAATCACAGCTGATATCCTAAGCCGTAAAGACGATGAAGGTCAAGAAGGACCAATCGTAGACTACATCCTTGACGCTGCAGGTAACAAAGGAACTGGTAAATGGACTAGCCAATCATCACTTGACCTTGGTGTACCATTGTCACTCATCACGGAGTCAGTATTTGCCCGCTACATCTCTACTTACAAAGAAGAGCGTGTACATGCTAGCAAGGTACTTCCAAAACCAGCCGCCTTCAAGTTTGAAGGAGACAAGGCTGAGTTGATTGAAAAGATTCGTCAAGCCCTTTACTTCTCAAAAATCATTTCATACGCACAAGGTTTTGCCCAATTGCGTGTAGCTTCTAAAGAAAACAACTGGAACTTGCCATTTGCGGACATCGCATCTATCTGGCGTGCTGGCTGTATCATCCGTTCTCGTTTCTTGCAAAAGATCACTGATGCTTACAACCGTGATGCAGACCTTGCCAACCTTCTTTTGGATGAGTACTTCTTGGATGTAACAGCGAAATACCAACAATCTGTACGTGATATCGTAGCACTTGCTGTTCAAGCTGGTGTACCAGTACCAACTTTCTCAGCAGCCATTACTTACTTTGATAGCTATCGTTCAGCTGACCTTCCAGCTAACTTGATCCAAGCACAACGTGACTACTTCGGTGCTCACACTTACCAACGTAAAGACAAAGAAGGAACATTCCACTACTCTTGGTATGACGAAAAATAAGTAGGTCTGCCATGGGGAAACGGATTTTATTACTTGAGAAAGAACGAAATTTAGCTCATTTTCTCAGTCTGGAACTCCAAAAAGAGCAATACCGTGTTGATCTGGTAGATGAAGGGCAAAAAGCCCTCTCCATGGCTCTCCAGACGGACTATGACTTGATTTTACTGAATGCTCATCTGGGGGATATGACGGCCCAGGATTTTGCAGACAAGCTGAGTCGGACAAAACCTGCCTCAGTGATCATGGTCTTGGACCATCGTGAAGAATTGCAAGACCAGATTGAGACAATCCAGCGCTTTGCCGTTTCTTACATCTATAAGCCAGTGATTATTGATAATCTGGTAGCCCGTATTTCAGCGATTTTCCGAGGTCGGGACTTCATTGACCAACACTGTAGTCAGATGAAAGTTCCAACGTCTTACCGCAACCTACGTATGGATGTAGAACATCATACCGTTTATCGTGGCGAGGAGATGATTGCTCTGACGCGCCGTGAGTATGACCTCTTGGCTACTCTCATGGGAAGCAAGAAAGTCTTGACTCGTGAGCAGTTATTGGAAAGTGTTTGGAAGTACGAAAGTGCGACAGAAACCAATATCGTGGATGTTTATATCCGTTATCTACGTAGCAAGCTTGATGTAAAAGGTCAAAAAAGCTACATTAAAACTGTGCGTGGTGTTGGTTACACCATGCAAGAATAGAAAAGCAGTTGCAGTTGTGTAACTGCTTTTTTTGAGGAATTTCTATATATTGACATACAGTCGGGTCTTTGCTACAATCAGTTATGGAGGAAAGATCGAATGAAAAAATTTAAAATAATGATGCAAGTTGGACTGACAGTTTCTTTATTTGCTTTGTTAGCGACAAGCACCGTCTTTGCGGATGATACTGATTCAGAAGGCTGGCAATTTGTCCAAGAAAATGGTAGAACCTACTACAAGAAGGGAGAACTCAAAGAAACCTACTGGCGAGTGATTGATGGGAAGTACTATTATTTTGATCCTTTATCTGGAGAAATGGTTGTCGGCTGGCAATATATACCTGCTCCACACAAAGGGGTTACGATTGGTTCTTCTCTAAGGCAAGATATTGCTTTTAGACCAGATTGGTTTTACTTTGGTCAAGATGGGGTATTACAAGAATTTGTTGGTAAGCAAGTTTTAGAAGCAAAAACTGCTACAAATACCAACAAACATCATGGGGAACAATATGATAGTCCAGCAGAGAAACGAGTCTATTATTTTGAAGATCAGCGTAGCTATCACACTTTAAAAACTGGTTGGATTTCTGACGGAGGGCATTGGTATTATTTACAGGAGGATGGTAGCTTCGATGCTCGTATCGACAGTTTAATGGTTGGGGAGCCAGTACGTGGTTGGATCAATGATAACTCAACTTGGTACTATCTCGATCCAACAACTGCTGCAATGCAAACTGGGTGGCAACAACTTGGCAATAAGTGGTACTATCTCCGTTCATCAGGATCTATGGCAACTGGTTGGTACCAGGAAGGCTCCACTTGGTATTATTTAGACGAGCCAAATGGCGATATGAAAACGGGCTGGCAATACCTTGGGAACAAGTGGTACTATCTCCGTTCATCAGGATCTATGGCAACTGGCTGGTATCAGGAAGGCTCGATTTGGTACTACTTACATGCAAGTAATGGAGATATGAAGACAGGCTGGTTCCAGGTCAATGGCAAATGGTACTACGCTTACAGCTCAGGTGCTTTAGCAGTGAATACGACCGTAGAAGGCTATTCGGTCAACTATAATGGCGAGTGGGTTCAATAATGAAAGAGGCGATTGTGAAGGAAACAATCGCTTTTTTTGTGAAAATATAATAAAATAGATAGGAGAAATACTACTGTATGAAATGAGACGGTCTTTTCGTCTGGTTAAAGGAAAACATGACAAAAAAGGTTGGTGTCGGTCAGGCACATAGTAAGATTATTTTAATAGGGGAGCATGCGGTCGTATACGGCTATCCTGCCATTTCCCTGCCTCTCTTAGAGGTGGAGGTGACATGTAAGGTGGTCCCTGCTGAAAGTCCGTGGCGTCTCTATGAGGAGGATACCTTGTCCATGGCGGTTTATGCTTCGCTGGAGTATTTGGATATCAAAGAAGCCTGCATTCGATGTGTGATTGACTCGGCTATCCCTGAAAAACGGGGAATGGGTTCGTCAGCTGCTATCAGCATAGCAGCCATTCGAGCTGTTTTTGACTACTATCAAGCCGACCTGCCTCATGATGTACTAGAAATCTTGGTCAATCGGGCTGAGATGATTGCCCATATGAATCCAAGCGGTTTGGATGCTAAGACCTGTCTCAGTGACCAGCCCATTCGCTTTATCAAGAATGTTGGTTTTACAGAACTTGAGATGAACCTATCTGCCTATTTGGTGATTGCAGATACAGGTGTGTATGGTCACACTCGTGAAGCCATCCAAGTGGTTCAAAGCAAGGGGAAGGATGCTCTGCCGTTTTTGCATGCCCTGGGAGAATTGACCCAGCAGGCAGAAGAGGCAATTAGACGAAAAGATGCTGAGGGACTGGGACAAATCTTCAGTCAAGCGCATTTACATTTAAAAGAAATTGGTGTTAGTAGCCCTGAGGCAGACTCCCTCGTTGAAACGGCTCTGAGCCAGGGTGCTCTAGGTGCCAAGATGAGTGGTGGTGGACTTGGGGGCTGTATTATCGCCTTGGTAGCCAATCTGGACCAAGCACAAGAACTAGCAAAACGATTAGAAGAGAAAGGAGCTGTTCAGACATGGATCGAAAGCCTGTAACAGTACGTTCCTACGCAAATATTGCCATTATCAAATATTGGGGAAAGAAAAAAGAAAAAGAGATGGTTCCTGCTACTAGCAGCATCTCTCTGACTTTGGAAAATATGTACACGGAGACGACTTTGTCATCTCTACCGACGGATGCGACTGCTGATGCCTTTTATATCAATGGTCAACTTCAGAGTGAGGCTGAGCATGCCAAAATGAGCAAAATCATTGACCGTTACCGCCCAGAAGGTGAGGGCTTTGTCCGTATTGATACCCAAAACAACATGCCTACCGCAGCGGGCTTGTCCTCAAGTTCCAGTGGTTTGTCCGCCTTGGTCAAGGCATGCAATGCTTATTTCCAGCTTGGTTTGGATCGGAGTCAGTTGGCGCAGGAGGCTAAGTTCGCTTCAGGTTCTTCCTCTCGTAGTTTTTATGGACCACTAGGTGCCTGGGATAAGGATAGTGGGGAAATCTACTCTGTTGATACAGACCTGAAACTAGCTATGATTATGTTGGTGCTAGAGGACAAGAAAAAACCAATCTCTAGCCGTGATGGGATGAAACTCTGTGTGGAAACCTCGACGACCTTTGATGACTGGGTACGCCAGTCTGAGAAGGATTATCAGGATATGCTGGTTTATCTCAAAGAGAATAACTTTGCCAAGGTTGGGGAATTAACGGAGAAAAATGCCCTAGCTATGCACGCTACGACCAAAACTGCTAGTCCAGCCTTTTCTTATCTGACGGATGCGACTTATAAAGCGATGGACTTTGTCCGCCAACTTCGTGAGCAAGGAGAAGCCTGCTACTTTACCATGGATGCCGGTCCCAATGTCAAGGTCCTCTGTCAGGAGAAAGACTTGGAGCATTTATCAGAAATTTTCGGTCAACGTTACCGCTTGATTGTGTCAAAAACAAAGGATTTGAGCCAAGATGATTGCTGTTAAAACTTGCGGGAAACTCTATTGGGCAGGTGAATATGCTATTTTAGAGCCAGGACAGTTAGCCTTGATAAAGGCTATACCCATCTATATGAAGGCTGAGATCGCTTTTTCTGATAGTTACCGTATCTACTCAGACATGTTTGACTTTGCAGTGGACTTGACGCCAAATCCTGACTACAGCTTGATTCAAGAAACGATTGCTTTAGTGGGAGATTTCCTGACTTATCGAGGTCAGGAGCTAAGACCTTTTTCCGTGGAAATCCGTGGCAAAATGGAACGGGAAGGCAAAAAGTTTGGTCTGGGTTCGAGTGGCAGCGTCGTTGTCTTGGTGATCAAGGCCCTGCTGGCTCTATATGATATTACGGTTGATCAGGAACTCTTGTTCAAGCTGGCTAGCGCGGTCTTACTCAAGCGAGGAGACAATGGTTCTATGGGAGACCTTGCCTGTATCGTGGCAGAGGATTTGGTTCTCTACCAGTCATTTGATCGCCAGAAGGTGGCTGCTTGGTTGGAAGAAGAAAACTTGACTACAGTTTTGGAGCGTGATTGGGGATTTTCCATCTTACAAGTGAAATTTACCCTAGAATGTGATTTCCTAGTGGGATGGACCAAGGAAGTGGCTGTATCGAGTCAAATGGTCAAGCAAATCAAGCAAAATATCAATCAGAATTTTTTAACTTCCTCAAAAGCAACGGTGGTTGCTTTGGTAGAAGCCTTGGAGCAGGGAAATGCAGAAAAAATTATCGAGCAGGTGGGAACAGCCAGTCAGCTTTTAGAAGGCTTGAGCGCAGATATTTACACGCCTTCGCTGAGACAGTTGAAAGAAGCCAGTCAATATTTGCTGGCTGTTGCCAAAAGTAGTGGCGCTGGTGGTGGTGACTGTGGAATTGCCTTGAGTTTTGATGAACAATCAACTGAAATCATAAAAAATCGCTGGGCCGATCTGGGGATTGAGCTCTTATACCAAGAAAGGATAGGACATGACGACAAATCGTAAGGACGAGCACATCCGCTATGCCCTTGAGCAGAAAAGTTCCTATAATAGCTTTGATGAGGTGGAGTTGATTCATTCTTCCCTGCCTCTTTACGATCTGGATGAAATTGATCTTTCGACTGAGTTTGCAGGTCGAAAGTGGGACTTTCCTTTTTATATCAATGCCATGACAGGTGGGAGCGATAAGGGGAGAGAAATCAATCAAAAGCTGGCTCAGGTGGCAGAAGCCTGTGGGATTTTGTTTGTGACGGGATCTTATAGCGCAGCCCTAAAAAATCCTACAGATGACTCTTTTTCTGTCAAGACTAGCCATCCAAATCTCCTCCTTGGAACCAATATTGGCTTGGACAAGCCTGTTGAACTTGGTTTGCAGACTGTGACGGAGATGAATCCGCTACTTTTACAAGTGCATGTCAATGTCATGCAGGAATTACTCATGCCTGAGGGAGAAAGGAAGTTCAGAAGCTGGTATTCGCATCTGGCAGACTATAGCAAACAAATCCCCGTTCCTATTATTCTCAAGGAAGTAGGCTTTGGAATGGATGTGAAGACCATCGAAAGAGCCTATGAACTGGGCGTTCGAACGGTTGACCTGTCGGGTCGTGGTGGCACCAGCTTTGCTTACATTGAAAACCGTCGCAGTGGCCAGCATGATTACCTTAATCAATGGGGCCAGTCCACCATGCAAGCCCTCCTCAATGCCCAAGACTGGAAAGACAAGGTCGAACTCTTGGTCAGTGGAGGCGTTCGGAATCCGCTGGATATGATTAAGTGCTTGGTCTTTGGAGCCAAGGCTGTGGGATTGTCACGAACCATGTTAGAGCTAGTAGAAAATCACTCAGTTGAAGAAGTGATTACGATTGTCCAAGGATGGAAAGCAGATTTACGCTTGATTATGTGTGCCCTCAACTGTGTCACCATAGCTGATCTGCAAAAAGTAGACTACATTCTATATGGAAAACTAAAAGAAGCTAAAGATCAGATGTAGAGAGGTCGGGACAAGAATCCCGCTCTTTTTTGTATCTCTTTGTCAACTGTAGTGAGTTGATGAAACCAAGCTTGTGCGAGCGATTTCTGTCCCATCTCCTTTTTCCATCCTCAGACCGAGGTGACTTTTTTGAATTGTGATAAAATAGAAGGGAGAGGATGCAGCTATGAAAAAATTTCAAATCTTTTTATTTATTGAAGCCTGTCTGTTGACGGGAGCTCTGATTTTGATGGTATCAGAGCATTTTTCGCGTTTTTTACTGATTCTATTCCTCTTTTTGCTCTTGCTCCGCTATTATACAGGTAAGGAGGGCAATAATGTCTTCCTCCTTGTAGCGACTATTCTTTTCTTTTTTATCGTCATGCTCAATCCCTTTGTGATATTAGCTATCTTTGTGGCAGTTATCTATAGTCTCTTTCTTCTCTATCCAATGATGAATCAAGAAAGAGGGGATACGGACTTGGTCTTTGAAGAGGTGGTGACGGTTAAAAATGAACGCAATCCTTGGTTTGGCAATCTCCATCATTTCTCTAGCCATCAGACCTGCCAGTTTGACGATATCAATCTCTTCCGCCTCATGGGTAAGGACACCATTCATCTAGAAAGAGTTATCCTAACCAATCATGACAATGTCATTATCCTTAGAAAGATGGTCGGGACGACTAGGATTATCGTACCTGTAGATGTGGAAATCAGCCTCAGTGTTAACTGTCTTTATGGAGATCTAACTTTCCTCCATCAACCCAAGCGAGCCCTCCGCAATGAACACTATCATCAGGAGACCAGAGACTATCTCAAGAGTAACAAGAGCGTCAAGATTTTCCTAACTACTATGGTTGGCGATGTGGAGGTGGTCAGAGGATGAAAAAGCAATCGTATCTGTTAATCGGTCTGACTTCTTTCCTCTTTATCCTCTTTTTGACTAATAGTCTACTTGATATTTTTGAACTGGATTGGTCCTATTTGCTACAAGATATCGAAAAAACAGAGAAACTCATCTTCTTGATCTTGGTCTTTAGCCTTTCCATGACCTTCTTTTTTGTCCTTTTTTGGCGCGTGATAGAAGAAGTCTCTCGCAGAAAAATGCAGGTCAATCTCAAGCGACTGCTAGCAGGAAAAGAGGTGATCCCCTTTGCAGATCCAGACTTGGACACCAGTTTTAAGTCCTTGTATGGCAAGCTTAACCTCTTGACAGAAGCTGTTCAAAAGGCTGGAAATCAAAGCCTAGTTAAGGAAGAAGCAATCATCGAGAAAGAACGAAAGCGGATTGCACGTGACCTGCACGATACGGTTAGTCAGGAGTTGTTTGCGGCTCATATGATTTTATCAGGTGTCAGTCAACAGGCTTTGAAGCTGGATAGAGAAAAGATGCAGACCCAGTTGCAAAGTGTCGCAGCCATTCTCGAAACGGCCCAGAAAGATTTGCGGGTCTTGCTCCTACATTTGCGACCTGTAGAGTTGGAAGAGAAGAGTTTGATTGAGGGGATTCAAATCCTCTTAAAAGAGCTTGAGGACAAGAGTGATCTCAAGGTAAGCCTCAAGCAAAATGTGTCTAAATTGCCTAAAAAGATTGAAGAACATATCTTCCGTATTCTTCAGGAGTTGATCAGCAATACCCTCCGCCATGCCCAGGCATCTTGCTTAGATGTCTACCTCTATCAGACAGAGGTAGAAGTGCAGCTGAAGGTGGTGGATAATGGGATTGGTTTCCAGTTAGGGAGTTTAGACGACTTGAGTTATGGACTGCGAAATATCAAGGAGCGGGTCGAAGATATGGCAGGAACGGTTCAACTCTTGACAGCGCCTAAGCAAGGACTGGCAGTTGATATCCGTATTCCCCTGTTAGACAAGGAATGATAAAGGAGTAGAGATGAAAATTTTACTGGTAGATGACCATGAAATGGTTCGATTGGGCTTGAAAAGCTATTTTGATCTCCAAGACGATGTGGAAGTTGTGGGCGAGGCGGCCAACGGGTTTCAAGGTATTGACTTGGCCTTGGAATTGCGTCCAGATGTCATTGTCATGGATATCGTCATGCCTGAGATGAATGGGATTGACGCGACCTTAGCCATCCTCAAAGAATGGCCTGAAGCCAAGATATTAATTGTCACCTCTTACTTGGACAATGAAAAAATTATGCCGGTCTTGAATGCGGGTGCCAAAGGCTATATGCTTAAGACTTCAAGTGCAGATGAATTGCTCCATGCTGTCCGTAAGGTGGCTGCTGGTGAGCTGGCTATTGAACAAGAGGTCAGCAAGAAGGTCGAATACCACCGCAATCATATGGAACTACATGAGGAGCTGACTGCGCG
Organism: Streptococcus sp. A69; assembly: GCF_058556195.1. Classification (NCBI taxonomy): domain Bacteria; kingdom Bacillati; phylum Bacillota; class Bacilli; order Lactobacillales; family Streptococcaceae; genus Streptococcus; species Streptococcus sp. A69. Next base: position 333,842 of record NZ_JBZUJU010000002.1, read on the forward strand.
TGAGCGAGACGTGCTTCAACTCATCGCCAAGGGCTACGAAAATCAACGGATCGCAGATGAACTCTTCATCTCTCTCAAGACGGTCAAGACCCACGTGTCCAACATCCTTGCCAAGCTTGAGGTTAGCGATCGCACCCAGGCAGCGGTCTATGCCTTTCAGCACCACTTGGTCGGGCAGGAGGACCTTTAGATGAGTCTTGCAGATTTACTTGAGGAGCTAGAAGCAGCAAAAGACCCTGAGAAAGCAGGCCCAATGGAAGCCTATATGCACCATCAATTTCCCTTTCTAGGCATTGCAGGTCCTGCAAGAAATGCGCTCTATAAAAAGTATTTTCCAGAAGAGAAAAAAACAAAGATTATCGATTGGGATTTTGTAGACACTTGCTGGGAAAAGGAGCCTAGAGAATACCAATATGTGGGTGCCAACTATTTGAAAGCCATGCAGTCTTATCTAACGAAGGATGATTTGCCTAAGCTTGAGCGTCTGGTCGTGACCAAGTCCTGGTGGGATACGGTAGATATCCTAGATCGAGTAGTAGGAAGTTTGGTGGCTAACCATTCGGAACTTGAAGAAGTGCTTTTAAAATGGAGCCTATCAGACAATATCTGGCTGAGACGAGTCGCTATTGATCACCAGTTGTTAAGGAAAGAGAAAACAAATGTCCAACTGATGGAAAAGATCCTGCTCAACAATCTGGACCAGACAGAATTTTTTATCAACAAAGCCATCGGCTGGGCTCTAAGAGACTACTCTAAAACCAATCCCGAATGGGTAGCACGTTTTATTGAAAAAATAAGAAGAGAATGGCTGAACTTAGTATCAAGGAAGCGAGCAAGTACCTCTAGCACTATTGAAAAGCGCATTCATTACTTGAAAAAAGTCGCTATTATATGGTATAATGGACTGTATTAAAAATTTTAAGGAGAAATGACAGAATGTCTGTATCATTTGAAAACAAAGAAACAAACCGTGGTGTCTTGACTTTCACTATCTCTCAAGACCAAATCAAACCAGAATTGGACCGTGTATTTAACTCAGTAAAGAAAACTCTTAACGTTCCTGGTTTCCGTAAAGGTCACCTTCCACGCCCTATCTTCGACCAAAAATTTGGTGAAGAAGCTCTTTATCAAGATGCAATGAACGCTCTTTTGCCAAACGCTTATGAAGCTGCAGTAAAAGAAGCTGGTCTTGAAGTCGTTGCACAACCAAAAATCGATGTGACTTCAATGGAAAAAGGTCAAGACTGGGTTATTACAGCTGAAGTCGTGACAAAACCTGAAGTAAAATTGGGCGACTACAAAAACCTTGAAGTATCAGTTGATGTAGAAAAAGAAGTTACAGACGCTGACGTTGAAGAACGTATCAAACGCGAACGCAACAACTTGGCTGAATTGGTTATCAAAGATGGTGCTGCTGAAGACGGCGACACTGTTGTCATTGACTTCGTTGGTTCTATCGACGGTGTTGAATTTGACGGTGGAAAAGGTGAAAACTTCTCACTTGGACTTGGCTCAGGTCAATTTATCCCTGGTTTCGAAGACCAATTGGTTGGACACTCAGCTGGCGAAACTGTTGATGTTGTTGTAACATTCCCAGAAGACTACCAAGCTGAAGACCTTGCAGGTAAAGAAGCTAAATTCGTAACAACTATCCACGAAGTAAAAGCTAAAGAAGTTCCAGCTCTTGACGATGAACTTGCAAAAGATATCGACGAAGAAGTGGAAACTCTTGACGAATTGAAAGAAAAATACCGCAAAGAATTGACTGCTACGAAAGAAGAAGCATACAAAGATGCTGTTGAAGGTGCAGCAATCGATAAAGCTGTAGAAAACGCTGAAATCGTAGAACTTCCAGAAGAAATGATCCATGAAGAAGTTCACCGTTCAGTAAATGAATTCCTTGGAAACTTGCAACGCCAAGGGATCAACCCTGACATGTACTTCCAAATCACTGGAACTACTCAAGAAGACCTTCACAAACAATACGAAGCAGAAGCTGAGTCACGTACGAAGACTAACCTTGTTATCGAAGCAGTTGCCAAAGCTGAAGGATTTGACGCTTCAGAAGAAGAAATCCAAAAAGAAATCGAGCAATTGGCTGCAGATTACAACATGGAAGTGGCCCAAGTTCAAAACTTGCTTTCAGCTGACATGTTGAAACACGATATCACTATCAAAAAAGCTGTTGAATTGATTACAAGCACAGCAACAGTAAAATAATCTCAAAAGAGAAAAAACCCACCTGCCTAGGTGGGTTTTCTGTTGCACTATTTTCCAAAAATCTCTTTGAGATCTGTATCTGTAATCCCAATCATAGCGGGGATGCTAGACCAGTTTTCTTCGGTGAGGATGTAGGATTGTTCAGAGTTACTTGCTGTGGCAGTTTCAGAGAAGGCTTGTCTGCTTTCTTCAATATTAGTTTCAATTAAATCACTGAAACGCTCAATCAGATAGGTCTTGCGGGCAGTCCCGATATGCTTGACTGCATAGTCAAAGGCCTGTAATTCACCAAGAAGGATGAGCTTGCTCTTGGCCCGTGTGATAGCTGTGTAGATGAGATTCCGCTCTAGCATACGCTTGCTAGCACTGGTAATGGGCAGGATGACAACAGGAAACTCACTTCCCTGAGACTTATGAATACTCATGGCATAGGCTAGTCGAATCTTGTACCATTCGTTACGTGGGTAGATAACCTCATTACCATCAAAATCAATGACAATCTCGTCTTGTTTGGACTCGGTGTATTTTCCAGGAATCAGGTCCGTGATGTAGCCTAGGTCTCCATTAAAGACATTGACTTCAGCGTCGTTGACTAGGTGAATGACCTTGTCCCCTGTTCGATAGTGACACTGAGTTGCTTCAAAGCTAACTTGCCCCTTTTGCTGAGGATTGAGCAGGTCTTGCATGAGCTGATTGATGGCGTCAATGCCAGCAGTTCCTCGATACATAGGTGCTAACACCTGAATATCACGAGCCGGAATGCCACTTCTGAGGGCAGCACCGAGGATTTTCTCAATCGTAGCTGGGATATGGCCGCTAGCGATTTCAAAGTAGGAACGGTCAGCTTTTTTCTGGGTAAAGTCGGCTGGCAAGATTCCCTTTCGAATTTGACTCGCCAAGGTAACGATAGTTGATTCTTCGCTCTGACGGTAAATCCGTTCCAAGCGCGTCTGCGGAATCAGGGGTATCTGGAGCAGGTCTGCCAGGACTTGTCCGGGACTAACAGAAGGCAATTGGTCGCTATCCCCCACGATGAGAATTTTACTGTTAGAGGAGATATTGGAGAAGAGTTGGTTAGCTAGCCAAGTATCCACCATGGAAAACTCATCTACAATGATAAAATCGGCATCCAGATAATCTTCCAGATGACTGGTATCATCGTCTCCTGTCATCCCCAAATGACGGTGTATGGTCGCGCTAGGCAAACCTGTTAATTCATTCATGCGCCGAGCCGCTCGACCAGTTGGAGCAGCAAGAAGGATAGGCAGATTGCTTTTTTTCCTGAGATCAAGCCCTTCTAAAAGGGCATAAACAGCGATAATTCCATTGATAACAGTCGTCTTACCAGTACCAGGTCCGCCTGTCAGGGTAAAGACCTTGTTCTGGATGGCGTCGCAGATAGCCTGTTTTTGAATGCTATCGTACTGAATCCCCAGTTCTTGCTCGACAGTAGAGATATGCTTGTGAATGGTTTCCAAATCATGACTCTTTTGTTTTCCTTTTTCAAGGATACGAACCAAGTGACTGCGGATGCCTTCTTCGGCGAAAAAGAGGCTGTTATCAAAGATTTTGGTATCAATCTGCTGAACCTTATCTTCTTCAATCAGATGGGAGAGTTCCTGAGCGACTTGGCTGGGATCCAGTTCCACGGGACGGGAAGATTCGAGGAGAGTCAGGGTTTGTTCCAGCAAATCTCGGGCTTCCATATAGGTATCGCCTGTATCCATACAACCTTGAAAGAGACTATGGACAAGGCCAGCACGGAAGCGCTCGGGAGCTTGGCTTTCAATGCCAAGTTCGGCGGCTAATTGGTCAGCAATGGTAAAGCCCAAGCCCTTGATATCCTCAACCAGCTGGTAGGGATAATTTTCGACAATATCCAGCGTTTCTTCCTTGTAAAAGTCTTGAATTTGAAAGGCTAGTTTATTGGGAATACCGTAGTTGGCCAGTTTTGCCAAGACCATTTCTGTCCCATAGTTGAGACGGAGGGTGGAGACAAAAGCCTCACGGTTTTTGGCAGAGAGTCCAGCAATGCTTTCCAGCTTTTCAGGATGCTCCAGAATTTCGTCTATGGTATTGTCACCATAGGTATCAACGATTTTCTGGGCAGTTTTGAGACCGATTCCCTTAAAATGACTGCTGGAGAAATACTTGACCAAGCCCTTGCTAGTGGGTTTTGCTCGCTCATAACGACTGATTTGTAGCTGTTCACCATACTTGGAGTGCTGAACGATTTGCCCCCAAAAAGTATAGTCTTCGCCCTCAATCACATCAGCCATGGTTCCTGTAACAATGATTTCAAAATCGTCAAAGTTCTCCGCATTGGTATCTTCGATATCTAGGAGGAGGATGCGATAAAAATTGCTGGGATTTTCAAAAATAATCCGTTCAATGGTGCCTGAAAAATAAACTTCCATAGGTTTCCTTTACATGAGTTCGTGAGAGTTGTACCCTTAGCTTCTTTCAACAAGCTAGGAGACTAAAAGGTCTTCTTCTCGCAATAGAAAAAGAGGCTGAAACTTAGCATTCTCGGCCTCTTCCTTATCTTAAAAAGTTCCGATACGGTTAAGTGGCCAGAAACGGAATTTTGCTTCGCCTTTGATATCGCTGGCCTTGAAGGTACCAACATGGCGGCTGTCGCTAGAGACTAGACGATCGTCACCAAGGAGAAGGTATTCGCCTTGAGGGACAGTAAAGCTGAAGCTGGTGTTGGAATTGACATCAACCGTAAAGGCTTGTGCTTTTTGAGCAAGTTCTCTAAAGTAAACTCCCTTATTGCCTTCAAATCCTTTGCCAGTATAGGTGTTTTGCAACTTTCCTGTTTTGAACAAGTTGAGGTATTCAGCTAGGTAGGGTTCATTCGTTTCTTCACCGTTGATAAAGAGTTTGTCATTTTCGTAGCGGATGGTATCACCAGGCATACCGATGACCCTTTTGACAATGTCTTTATTTCCGTCTTCCTCATGCGCAACCACGATATCGAAGCGGTCAATTGGGAGGTGTTTAACAACGAAGAGAACTTCTCCGTCAGCTAGGGTAGGGTCCATCGAGTGTCCTTCCACACGGACATTGCTCCAAAGGAAAATGCGGCTAAGGCCTACCAGTGCGATAATCAGGAAGATAACTCCCCATTCTTTTATAAATGATTTTAAATAGTTCATGGTTTACCTCTATAGAAGTTTTTTTGCTTTTTCAGTATTTTTAAAATGCAGTTTGGCGCAGAAATGAAGTCCCTTCATACCATAGGCTTGAAGGATTTTGCTGGCAACCTTATCAGATGCAGTTCCAGCACCGCTAGGTAGTTGATAGCCCAGTTCTCGTCCCAGATTTTCTAAGTTTTCGAGGAAGAGATCCCGCGCGATGATGGAGCTAACCGCAACAGCCAGGTATTTGCCCTCAGCTTTTTCTTCCAAAGTGATCTTATTTGGAAAACGGTTGGCTTCTTGAGCCAAGTACTTGTCATAGTTTTTAGGACTTGTAAAAGCATCAATCACGATTTTCTCTGGCTGGACTCCTTTTTGAAGCAGGAGAAAGATAGCTTGGTTGTGAAGGGCAACCTTTACAGAAACAGCATTGTAACGCTCTCCGATAACTTCATTATATTTGCTCGGTGAAAGAAGGAGCGCTTGATGCGAAATCTTTTCCTTGAGGATAGGGGCAATCTGACGAATCTTTTGGTCTGTCAGAGTCTTAGAATCCCCCACGCCGAGTTTTCGCAAGAAATCATGCTGGTCCGGTGTTACGAAGGAAGCCACTACAGAAAGCCCACCAAAGTAGGAACCGTTTCCCACCTCATCAGTCCCAATCATAGGAAAATCTTGACCACTGTTTTCTTGTTGAACCTCATAGTCAAAGAAACTGGCGTACTGCTCAGCAGCTTCGCCCTGGAGGAGAACTTTTCCAGAAGTATAGATGGAAACTGTTGCCTGAGGGAAGCGTAAAAAATAGCGGATATAGGGATTTTTACTAGGACTGAGAGCCTTCTGATACTGACTTAAAAAGCTCTGAATTTCCTGTTCACTGGGTGTGAGTGTGATACTTGCCATAGTCTCTATTGTACCACAAAAGCAGGAGAATTGGTAAAAACTGACAAAGTTAGCGAAATTTGGTATAATATCGTGAGGTGAATTTTATGGCAAATCTAAATCGATATAAGTTTACATTCGGGAAAAAGACATTAACCTTGACAACCGAGCATGACAACCTCTTTATGGAGGAAATTGCCAAGGTTGCGACTGAAAAATACCAAGCAATTAAAGAACAAATGCCTGGGGCGGATGATGAAACCATTGCGCTTCTTTTGGCAGTCAACTGTCTGTCTACACAGCTCAACCGTGAGATTGAATTTGATGACAAGGAGCAAGAGTTGTTAGAACTCCGCCACAAGTTAATTGCTGTCAAACAAGAACAGAGCAAGATTGAGGATTCCCTATGATTTCAATCCTACTCTTATTGGTTCTTGCTTGGGGCTTTTACATCGGCTACCGAAGAGGTTTGGTGCTGCAAGTTTATTATTTCCTCGTTGCAGTAATTTCAGCCTTTGTTGCGGGACAGTTTTATAAATCACTGGGAGAACACTTCCACTTGCTTGTCCCTTATGCCAATCCTCAGGAAGGACAGGGTACCTTTTTCTTCCCTTCAGACCAGCTGTTTTACCTAGACAAGGTCTTTTATGCGGGTCTCGCCTACCTTCTAGTTTTCGGAATTTGTTACAGTATCGGACGTTTTATCGGTTTGTTCCTACACTTGATTCCAACTAAAAAGCTCGATGTCAAATGGTTCCGTATCGGAGCAGGCGTTTTGTCTCTATTGGTAACCTTATTTGTCCTGCAAATGGCTCTGACCATTCTTGCAACGGTGCCTCTGGCAGTCATTCAAAATTCACTTGAAAAAAGTATAGTAGCCAAAAACATCATCCAAAGTGTCCCTTTTACGACAAACTTCATCAAACAACTCTGGGTGACAAATTTAATCGGATAAAAAGGGCGGGATTTTTCCTAGCCCTTTGTTTACAGATTGGACGACTAGGGTCAGGTAAAGTCCAAAAATCTCTAGGTACAACAATCTTGTAAACCAGCATACAAGGAAAGAATATGAATACAAAAATACTAGAAACTTTAGAATTTAATAAAATCAAAGCCTTGTTTGAACCGCATCTCCTGACAGAACAAGGACTGGAGGAGATAAAAGTCTTGGCTCCAACTGCCAAGGCGGATAAGATCAAACAAGCCCTTACAGAGATGGAGGAAATGCAAGCCCTATTTGTGGAGCAACCCCACTTTACAATCCTAGCGACACGTGAGATCTCAGCTGTTTGCAAGCGTTTGGAGATGGGGGCGGACCTCAATATTGAGGAGTTCCTGCTCCTCAAACGGGTCTTGCTTGCTAGCCACGAATTGAAAACCTTTTACGCTAATCTTGAAAATGTTCGTTTGGATTATTTGGCGAGATGGTTTGAGAAATTCCACGATTTTCCTCATTTACAAGGGAGTCTCCAAGCCCTCAATGATGCTGGATTTATCGAAAATTTCGCCAGCGAAGAACTAGCGCGCATCCGTCGGAAGATTCATGATAGCGAGAGTCAAGTTCGTGACGTTTTGCAAGACTTACTCAAGCAAAAAGCGCAGATGTTGACGGAAGGGATTGTAGCTAGCAGAAATGGCCGTCAAGTCTTACCAATCAAGAACACCTATCGCAATAAGATTGCAGGTGTTGTTCATGACATCTCTGCCAGTGGAAACACGGTCTACATCGAGCCACGTGAGGTCGTGAAACTGAGCGAAGAAATCGCTAGTCTGCGAGCTGATGAGCGTTATGAGATGATTCGCATCCTACAGGAGCTCTCGGAACGCGTCCGTCCTCATGCTTCAGAGATTGCTAATGACGCTTGGATTATCGGCCATTTAGATCTGATTCGTGCCAAGGTGCGTTTCATCCAAGAAAGACAAGCAGTCGTTCCTCAACTTTCAGAGAATCAAGAGATTCAACTCCTTCATGTTCACCATCCTTTGGTCAAAAATGCAGTGGCAAACGATGTACATTTTGGTAAGGAATTAACGGCCATTGTCATCACGGGTCCCAATACAGGTGGGAAGACCATCATGCTCAAAACCTTGGGTTTGACTCAACTGATGGCACAGTCAGGCTTGCCCATTTTAGCTGATAAGGGGAGCCGGGTCGGTATTTTCGAAGAAATCTTCGCAGATATCGGGGATGAGCAGTCTATTGAACAAAGCTTGTCTACCTTCTCCAGTCACATGACCAATATCGTAGATATTCTTGGCAAGGTTAATCAAGACTCGCTTTTATTACTAGATGAGCTTGGCGCAGGTACCGATCCGCAGGAAGGAGCAGCCCTTGCCATGGCTATTTTGGAGGATCTTCGTCTACGTCAGGTCAAGACTATGGCGACGACTCACTATCCAGAACTCAAGGCCTACGGTATCGAGACAGCCTATGTGCAAAATGCCAGCATGGAGTTTGATACTGCCAGTCTGCGTCCGACCTATCGCTTTATGCAGGGAGTTCCTGGCCGAAGCAACGCCTTTGAAATTGCCAAACGCCTTGGCTTGTCAGATGTCATTGTCGGGGATGCCAGCCAGCAGGTCAACCAAGATAATGATGTCAACCGTATCATTGAGCAATTGGAAGAGCAAACGCTTGAAAGCCGTAAACGCTTGGACAATATCCGTGAGGTGGAGCAAGAAAACCTCAAGATGAACCGAGCGCTCAAAAAACTCTATAACGAGCTTAATCGTGAAAAGGAGACAGAGCTCAACAAGGCGCGTGAACAAGCTGCTGAAATTGTGGAACTCGCTCTAAGTGAGAGTGACCAGATTCTAAAGAACCTTCACAGTAAGTCTCAACTCAAACCCCACGAAATCATTGAAGCCAAGGCTGAACTGAAAAAATTGGCTCCTGAAAAAGTCGACTTGTCTAAAAACAAGGTCCTTCAAAAAGCCAAGAAAAAACGAGCTCCAAAGGTTGGGGATTATATCGTGGTTCTCAGTTATGGCCAACGTGGAACATTGACCAATCAGCTTAAGGACGGCCGCTGGGAAGCCCAAGTCGGCTTGATCAAGATGACCTTGGAAGAGAGAGAATTTGACCTTGTTCAGGCTCAGCAAGAAGCCTCAGTCAAGAAAAAACAAGTCAATGTCGTCAAACGTGCTTCTGGTCGTGGTCCGCAAGCGAGACTGGATCTCCGAGGCAAACGGTACGAAGAGGCCATGAATGAGCTGGACGCCTTTATCGACCAAGCCCTGCTTAATAACATGGCGCAGGTAGACATTATCCACGGTATCGGTACGGGAGTCATCCGTGAGGGCGTCACTAAATACCTGCAAAGAAATAAGCATGTCAAGAGTTTCGGCTATGCCCCACAAAATGCTGGAGGCAGTGGCGCTACCATTGTGACCTTTAAAGGATAGAGAGAAGAAGGATTCGCTCTTTCTGAAAAAAGAAATGAAAGGTCAAAAATTTTCATAGAATATATTGACAAAGGCTAACTTTTCTTGTAGAATAATAAAAAATAAAATACCAACACCGAATGAAGTTTAATAGAAGTGGAGAAAGGTTTGTTTTCCATGACTGTAAATGGACGGAACTCTGGAGAGACCGTAAAGGCACCGAAGGGGCAAGGCAGGCAACTGCTCAAACTCTCAGGTAAAAGGACAGAGCTAGGATAGACCGCTTTTTGGCATTTATCTAAGCATTCCAGAGTACATGTATCTTGCATGTGCTCTTTCTTTTGAGGTTGAAAGATAGGAGAAGGACATGTTAGAATTGCTTAAAGCGCTTGATGCTTTCGTTTGGGGGCCTCCCCTCTTGATCTTATTGGTCGGAACGGGTATCTATTTGACCATCCGACTAGGCCTTTTGCAGGTGGCTCGTCTCCCTAAGGCCTTTCAGCTGATCTTTACCAAGGATAAGGGGCATGGCGATGTGTCGAGCTTTGCTGCTCTCTGTACGGCTCTAGCAGCCACCGTTGGTACGGGAAATATCATCGGGGTCGCAACAGCCATTAAGGTTGGGGGACCAGGAGCCCTCTTTTGGATGTGGATGGCAGCCTTCTTTGGGATGGCGACCAAGTATGCCGAAGGCTTGCTGGCCATCAAATACCGTACTAAGGATGCAAATGGAGCTGTAGCTGGAGGCCCCATGCATTACATCCTTTTGGGGATGGGAGAAAAGTGGCGTCCACTTGCTATTTTCTTTGCCCTAGCGGGTGTATTGGTAGCCCTTCTAGGGATTGGTACCTTTACCCAAGTCAATTCGATTACAGAATCCATTCAAAATACAGCTCAAATTGATCCAGCCATCACAGCTCTGATTTTATCGATTTTTGTAGGGATTGCTGTCTTTGGTGGCCTCAAATCCATATCAAAAGTTTCGACAGCAGTTGTTCCTTTTATGGCTATTGTCTATATTCTGGGAACTCTTACAGTTATTCTCTTTAATATCGAGAAAATCCCAGCCACACTTGCACTGATCTTTACTTCAGCCTTTAGTCCGGCGGCCGCGGTAGGTGGCTTTGCAGGTGCCAGTATTCGGATGGCTATCCAAAATGGTGTGGCGCGAGGAGTCTTTTCTAACGAATCTGGCCTAGGATCAGCTCCCATTGCAGCGGCTGCAGCTAAGACAAATGAGCCTGTCGAGCAAGGTTTGATTTCCATGACAGGAACCTTTATTGATACTTTGATTATCTGTACTCTGACAGGTCTAACAATCTTGGTAACTGGTGTTTGGAGTGGTGATTTGAATGGAGTTGCCTTGACTCAGTCAGCCTTCTCAACAGTTTTTTCACACTTTGGACCTGCCCTCTTGACCCTCTTCCTTGTACTCTTTGCCTTTACGACGATTCTCGGATGGAACTACTACGGAGAACGCTGTTTTGAGTTCCTCTTTGGTGTTCGTTTTATCTGGCTCTATCGTGTAGTCTTTGTAGTCATGGTCTTGTTGGGAGGATTTATCGAGTTGGATATGGTCTGGATTATTGCAGATATTGTCAATGCCTTGATGGCATTGCCTAACTTGATTGCCCTCTTAGTTTTGTCGCCAGTCGTCATTGCTGAGACTAAAAAGTATTTTAAACACTAACCCAATCACACTTTTCGTGTGATTTTTTTCATTTCATAGACATTTTCTATCAAGGCGATTGAAAATATATATTATCCAAGGGTGAAATTCTATGATAGACTAAATGACAATAAAATGAAAAGAGGTTTCTTATGACAACATTTATCATCCACACAGTAGAATCAGCACCAGCAGAAGTGAAAGAAGTTCTTGAAACAGTACAAAAAGATAACAATGGCTATATTCCCAACCTAATCGGTCTCTTGGCCAACGCTCCTACCGCGCTTGAAGCCTACCGAACTGTCGGAGCCATCAACCGTCGCAACAGCCTGACACCAGTAGAGCGTGAAGTAGTGCAAATCACAGCTGCCGTAACCAATGGTTGTGCTTTCTGCGTCGCAGGTCACACAGCCTTTTCAATCAAACAAATCCAGATGAATGATGATCTTCTCCAAGCTCTCCGCAACCGTACTCCAATCGAGACAGATCCAAAACTAGATACTCTAGCTAAGTTTACCTTGGCGGTCATCAATACCAAAGGGCGTGTAGGAGATGAAGCCTTGGCTGAATTTTTGGAAGCTGGCTACACGCAACAAAATGCCTTGGATGTGGTTCTCGGTGTTAGTCTTGCCAGCCTTTGCAACTATGCCAACAACCTAGCCAATACGCCTATTAACCCAGAATTACAACCTTATGCTTAATTCATATCTGAGAAAAAAATGAAGTCTGAAATAATCGGGCTTCATTTTTTAGGCTTTCATTTAAGCGTTTTTATGCTATACTAATAATAACATGATTATTGGAGGCTCGGATGAAAAAGTTCCCCTTGGTATTTTCTGGCTGTTTACTAGGCTTAGCAGGTGCAGGAAATCTGCTTGCAGATACTTTACCTGTTCCGTCGCATTTATTGAGTCTGACTGGTTTAGTTTTGTGGATTTTCTTTCTTATTCTTCATCTTTTTAATTGGGAAGAAACCAAGCAAGAATTGACCAAGCCCCCTCTTTTATCTGGGATGGCCACTTTTCCTATGGCTGGGATGATTTTATCGACCTATGTTTTTCGCGTATTCCCTGCTCTTCCTTTGGTAGCACAAGGGATCTGGTGGTTTTCCTTTCTCTTGGATTTGGTTTTGATTGCTACTTTCACCATCAAATTTGCCTGTCCAGGTCGGAAGGTCAATGCGACTCCAAGCTGGACGGTACTCTATGTGGGGATAGCAGTAGCGGCCTTGACCTATCCTCTGGTAGGCATTATTGAGATTGCCTATGCGACCTTGAGTTTTGGTTTTGTCTTGACCTTCTATCTCTATCCCCTTATTTATAGGGATTTAAAGCAAGATCCACTCCCAGTGGCCTTGCTTGGACAAGAAGGAATCTACTGTGCTCCCTTTTCTCTACTCTTGGCTTCCCTAGTTCGAGTTGAAGGAGCAAGCCTACCGACTTGGCTCTTGATCGTCATGATTTTGGCATCTCAATCCTTCTTTTTCTTTGTGTTAACTCGCCTGCCTAATATTTTAAAACAAGGCTTTCAACCAGCTTTCTCAGCCCTCACCTTCCCAACCATTATCACAGCCACCTCGCTCAAGATGGCCCAGGGAATTTTTAAACTTCCTTTTCTGGATTATCTGGTGTTGGCTGAAACGGTTATATGCCTCACTATTTTATTCTTTGTCTTGGGTGCTTATCTGATTTGGTTACGAAAAAAGGTCTAGCTAGAAATAGCTAGGCCTTATTTTTTATGGTTTGATAACTTCAGCGCCACCCATATATGGACGAAGAACTTCTGGAATGGTCACAGAACCATCTTCATTTTGGTAGTTCTCAAGAATAGCAGCCACTGTACGTCCAACTGCAAGTCCAGAACCGTTCAAGGTGTGAAGGAGTTTTACCTTGCCATCGACTTCATCACGGTAGCGGATTTGGGCACGACGGGCTTGAAAATCTTCTGTATTTGAACAGCTTGAGATTTCACGGTAGGTATTTTGCGCTGGAATCCAAACTTCCAAGTCGTAAGTCTTAGCAGCTGAGAAGCCCATGTCTCCAGTAGAGAGGGCAACGACACGGTATGGAAGGTTGAGTTTTTGAAGGATGTTTTCAGCGTTGGCCGTCATTTTTTCTAATTCTTCATACGATTCCTCTGGTTTGGCAAATTTGACCATTTCAACCTTGTGGAATTGGTGCAAACGAATCAAGCCACGTGTATCACGACCAGCTGAACCAGCCTCAGAACGGAATGAAGGACTCATAGCGGTAAAGTAGATTGGCAGGTCTTTACCGTCAAGGATTTCATCACGGTAGTAGTTTGTCAAAGGCACTTCAGCTGTAGGAATAAGGACATAATTAGTGTCTTTCAATTCAAAAGTGTCTTCCTTGAATTTTGGATATTGACCAGTACCAAACATAGAATCATGGTTAACCATGTATGGTGTGATGACTTCAGTATAGCCCTCTTTTCCATGCTCGTCCAACATAAAGTTGTAGATAGCACGTTCCAAACGAGCACCAAGCCCTTTATAGAAGAGGAAGCGAGCACCAGTAACTTTTGCTCCACGTTCCCAGTCAAGGATACCCAAGTCTTCACCAAGATCCCAGTGAGCTTTTGGTTCAAAATCAAACTCACGTGGAGTACCCCAACGGCGGACTTCCACATTGTCATCTTCGTCAGCTCCGATAGGAACACTGTCAGCAGGGATATTTGGAAGAGTAGTGGTGAATTCTGTCAATTTAGCATCGATGTCCGCTAGTTCAGCATCCAAGGCTTTGATTTCAGCAGATAGGGTTTGCATCGCAGCAATCTTGTCATCGGCATTTTCCTTGTTGCGCTTAGCTTGGGCAATCTCTGCAGAAACTGTGTTGCGTTCTGCCTTAAGGTTTTCAACCTTGACCAAGATGTCACGACGTTTAGCATCGATTTCTTTCATCTCGTTTAAGACAGCAGGATCTACACCACGTGTAGCCAATTTTTCTGCGACAGCATCAAAGTCTGTACGAATACGTTTAATATCTAACATAAGAACTCCTTTATGAAAAAAACACACCTGACAAAGCGTTGGAGTGGCAGGGCCACGGTTCCATCCAACTTCACAGGTGTGCACTTGATTGTGTATGTAATTGTTACTAACGGTAGAATTTCACTTACCCCTCCTATCTGCTCGCAGCACCCGCAGACTTTCTGGAAGAAGAGGATAACCTACTTATCCGTTGCTATGATTATACTAAAGTTTCTACTTTTTTGCAAATAGATTTTTAAATTTTTGACCAATGGTCTGGAGTAAAGTAGGGAGTTTCACAACCTTGTCATTGCCCAGTTTTTCGCGAGCGATTTTGAGGATAGCTCCAGAGTCTTTTGAAGCAAAGAGGAATTTTCCTTGATCGGTGAAGACTTCGAAGTGGCGGCTGATTTTGCGACCAGTTACGTTGGCTCCGATTTGTTGAATGCTGGACCAGGGAATTTGGATATATTGTTCGACATTGACATCAGGATAAAACTCTAAGGCTTGATCCCCGACTAGAAATTTTCCGACTTTTCCAGAGATGGAGAGATAGGATGTTCCAGTGGTTTGTAGGTCAATGACTTTATTGAGTGATTGGGCCATGATTAATCTTCCTTACTTTTATCGAAAAAGGCGTGGTAGAGAGCCTTGATAGCTGCCTTTTCTTGCTCTTTATTGACAACAAACATGATGGAAACTTCACTTGAGCCTTGGGACATCATCTGGATGTTGATTTTGTTTTCAGATAGAGCGCGTGTTGCAGTAGCAGTTACCCCGATATGGCTCTTCATCTTTTCTCCGACAATCATAATGATTGAAAGGTCATGTTCGATTTCAGCATGGTCCACTTCGGCCTTTTGAACTAACTGACGCAGAATTTCTTCCTCCTTGATAGGAGTCAATTCACGGGAACGAAGGATGATTGAAAGATCATCGATACCTGTTGGCATATGTTCCCAACCAATGTTAAGATCTTCAAGGATTTGAAGAATCTTACGACCGAATCCAACCTCGCGGTTCATGAGGTATTTTGACATGTTGATGCTGACGAATCCAGAATCACCAGCGATCCCAACGACTGGGAATTTATCGCTACTGTGTTTTAGAACGATACGAGTTCCTGGATGATCAGGGTTGTTGGTATTCTTGATAACAAGAGGAATTTTTCCGCGGTAGGCAGGTAGAAGGGCCTCATCATGAAGGACAGAAAATCCGGCGTAAGCCAACTCACGCATTTCACGGTAGGTTAATTCAGGAATGGAGTGTGGTTGATGGATAATACCAGGGTGGGCAGCGAAGATACCGTCTACGTCCGTAAAGTTTTCATAGAGATCAGCCTTAACACCTGCTGCGATAATGGAACCAGTAATATCTGAACCCCCACGTGAAAAAGTACAGATTTGATTTTCCTTAGTCACACCAAAGAAACCAGGGATGACAAGAACTTCGTTGCTATCAGCCAAGCCTTCAATCTTGTCATAACTAGATGGAATGATGCGTGCGTTTCCTGGTTCACTTGTGACAACAATTCCAGCTTCTCTTGGGTGAACATAGCGTGCATCGATGCCGTTTTGGTTAAAGTAGGCTGCAATCAATTTGGCATTGTTATTTTCTCCAGCCGCTAGGAAGGTATCATAGAGAAATTCATTGTCATCTATAGGAAGAGTAGCCAAGGCGCGAATGCTTTTAGATATTTTTTCTAAAACAGCAGGTTTTAACCCTAGTTCACTAACCATAGCGGCATAACGATCAATGATCCAGCTTTGGCTAGCACTGATGTCATTTCCAGCCACATAGTCACGATAGTATTTGATCAAGGCATCGGTTACCTTGGTATCTTCAGCATTGCGTTTGCCGGGTGCAGAAACGACTACAAAACGGCGTTCTTTATCACTTTTAACGATGTTTAAGACTTTTTCTAACTGACCAGCAGAGGCAAGCGAGCTTCCGCCAAATTTTACAACCTTCATAAGGACTCCTCAAGTAAGTATTTTATACGATTATAGCAGAAAGAGGGGCATTTTTCAATGAAGAAAATAACTTCCTATTATAATAGAAGAAAACACTAACTTATTCTGAAAAGCGATAACGATTTAAAAGTAAGAGTGTCAAATTTTACTCACACTCATAAATGATGGGTAAATAATCAGCTGAGACACTTTCCTTTAGTTTTTCCTTGCCTCTTTATCCAAAAAAAGGTATACTTTGATGATAAAACAATTTCATTGCCTTATAAAAGAAAAGGAGAAGCTATGAATCATATCTTATATCAGATCGTAGATGATCTGGCTATCATTACTTTGAATCGTCCCGAAGTGGCAAATGGTTTTCATATCCCAATGTGTGAGGAAATTTTAGAAGCTTTGACCCTAGCAGAGCAGGATCAAGCTGTGCAGTTCATCTTGATTAATGCGAATGGGAAGGTCTTTTCAGTTGGAGGAGACTTGGTTGAGATGAAACGCGCAGTGGACGAAGATGATATCCCATCTTTGAATAAGATTGCAGAATTAGTCAATACAATTTCTTTTAAAATCAAGCAAATTCCAAAACCTGTTTTGATGGAGGTAGATGGAGCGGTCGCTGGTGCTGCAGCAAATATGGCAGTAGCAGTTGATTTCTGTTTAGCGACTGACAAGGCAAAATTCATTCAAGCCTTTGTTGGAGTTGGATTGGCGCCAGACGCTGGTGGGATTCATCTCTTGAGTCGTAGTATCGGGGTAACACGGGCTGCACAACTTGCTATGACAGGTGAAGCTTTGACTGCTGAAAAAGCGCTAGAATGGGGCGTGGTATACCGTGTTTGTGAAGTTGACAAATTAGAAAAAACAAGAGAACAAGTTCTGAAAAAATTAAGAAGAGGTTCAGCAAACTCATACGCAGCGATTAAAAAGTTAGTTTGGGAAAGTCAATTTAAGGATTGGCAGAATTATGCTGAATTAGAATTGAAACTACAAGAATCGTTATCTCTAACTGAAGATTTTAAAGAAGGGGTTCGAGCACATTCTGAAAGAAGAAGACCGAAATTTACAGGAATGTAAAAAAATACTTGCACAATTTTTTGAAGTTTGTTATACTTCTTTTATCAAATGTTTTGATTGTAAAAGCTTTTTGAGGGGGAGGGAAACGATTTGGACTACCAACAAGTAAATGATTATCTAACATCTATTTTTAATAACGTCCTTGTGATTGAGGAGGTTAGCTTACGAGGTAGTCGATTCAAAGACATCTCCATCAAAGAAATGCACACGATCGATGTGATTGGGAAGTTCCCGGAGGCAACGCCAAGTAAGGTTTCAAAAGAACTGATGGTAACTCTTGGGACAGTGACGACGAGTTTGAATAACCTGGAGAGAAAAGGTTATATTGAGCGTATTCGTTCTGACCAAGACCGTCGAGTGGTCTATCTGCATTTGACAAAGCAAGGTCGTTTGGTTCACCGCCTTCATAAACGGTTCCACAAGGCTATGGTCGAAAAAATCATCGATGGCATGAGCCCTGAGGAAAAAGAGGTCATGGGCAGAGGTTTAACGAACCTTTATCAATTTTTGGAGGATTTGAAATAATGGCTTTTGCAAAAATAAGCCAGGTTGCTCATTATGTTCCAGAGCAAGTGGTCACTAATCATGACTTAGCCCAAATCATGGACACAAGCGATGAGTGGATTTCAAGTCGGACAGGAATTAAACAGAGACATATCTCAAAAACAGAGTCTACAAGTGATTTGGCGACAGAAGTAGCTAAGAGCCTGTTGGCTAAAGGGAGCTTAACAGCAGATCAGATTGATTTTATCATTGTAGCGACGATTACCCCAGATTCGATGATGCCTTCCACAGCAGCTCGAGTTCAGGCAAATATCGGAGCGCATAGAGCTTTCGCCTTTGATTTGACAGCAGCTTGCAGTGGCTTTGTATTCGCTCTCTCAACTGCAGAAAAGTTTTTAAGTTCTGGACAGTTCAAAAAAGGGATTGTTATCGGGGCTGAGACCTTATCCAAGGCAGTTGATTGGTCAGATCGTTCGACAGCTGTTCTCTTTGGGGATGGTGCTGGAGGGGTTCTCTTGGAAGCGAGCGAAATACGTCACTTCCTTGTGGAAAGTCTCTATACAGATGGCTCTCGGAGCGAGTGTTTGACCTATGGTCAAACGGCTTTGGCTTCTCCTTTCTCAGATCAAGAAGCAGTTCCTGCTTTTTTGAAGATGGATGGACGAGCAGTTTTTGATTTTGCAAATCGTGATGTTGCTAGATCAATCAAAGAAACCATAGAAAATGGTCCAATCGCAGCATCGGACTTGGATTATCTCTTGCTTCATCAGGCAAATATCCGCATTTTGGATAAGATGGCTAAGAAGATCGGCGTAGACCGAGACAAGCTTCCTGCCAATATGATGGAGTATGGAAATACCAGTGCAGCAAGTATCCCGATTTTGCTCTCAGAGTGTGTGGAGAATGGCATGATTCGTTTAGATGGTAGCCAGACGATTCTCCTATCAGGCTTCGGTGGAGGTTTGACATGGGGCACACTCATTCTTACAATCTAGGTAATCATGTGGTAAACACATAGTTATAAATTTTTTATATTTTAAAGGAGTCCTATCATGGCAGTATTTGAAAAAGTACAAGAAATTATCGTTGAAGAACTTGGGAAAGACGCATCAGAAGTAACACTTGAATCTACTTTTGATGATTTGGATGCAGATTCATTGGACTTGTTCCAAGTAATCTCTGAAATCGAAGATGCTTTCGATATCCAAATCGAAGCAGAAGATAACTTGAAAACAGTTGGTGACTTGGTTGCCTACGTTGAAGAGCAAACAAAATAATTAACATATTACTAGAAGGAGTAGGGGAAACCCACTCCCTCTTGTTTAGGTAATAGTTTGAAACTCAAATGATAAACTCATCGAACTATTACGTAAGCAAGGAATGATGGAGGCACTATGAAAACACGTATTACAGAATTATTGAACATTGATTATCCTATTTTTCAAGGAGGAATGGCCTGGGTTGCTGATGGCGACTTGGCTGGTGCAGTATCAAAAGCTGGTGGTTTGGGAATCATCGGTGGTGGAAATGCCCCTAAAGAGGTCGTGAAGGCTAATATCGATAAAATCAAATCACTTACGGATAAACCTTTTGGTGTCAACATCATGCTCTTGTCACCTTTTGTAGAAGATATCGTTGATCTCGTGATTGAAGAAGGGGTTAAGGTGGTTACAACTGGTGCTGGAAATCCAAGTAAATACATGAACCGTTTCCATGATGCAGGAATTACAGTTATTCCTGTTGTTCCAAGTGTTGCTTTGGCAAAACGCATGGAAAAAATTGGTGCAGATGCAGTTATTGCAGAGGGGATGGAAGCCGGTGGACATATTGGTAAATTAACAACGATGACCTTGGTTCGCCAAGTTGCTGCAGTTGTTTCAATTCCAGTTATCGCAGCTGGAGGAATTGCCGACGGTGAAGGTGTCGCTGCAGGCTTTATGCTTGGTGCAGAGGCTGTTCAAGTTGGTACGCGTTTCGTAGTAGCTAAGGAATCTAACGCCCATCCAAAATACAAGGAAAAAATCTTAAAAGCGCGTGATATCGATACGACTATTTCAGCTCAGCACTTTGGACATGCTGTTCGTGCCATTAAAAATCAGTTGACACGTGACTTTGAGCAGGCTGAAAAAGATGCCTTTAAACAAGAAAATCCGGATTTAGAAATCTTTGAACAAATGGGAGCTGGTGCTCTTGCTAAAGCCGTTGTTCATGGAGATGTAGAAGGTGGATCTGTCATGGCAGGTCAGATCGCTGGTTTGGTCTCTAAAGAAGAAACCGTTGAAGAAATCCTAAAAGATCTATACTATGGCGCTGCCAAGAAAATTCAGGAAGAAGCCTCTCGTTGGGCAGGAGTTGTAAGAAATGACTAAAACAGCCTTTCTATTTGCAGGTCAAGGTGCTCAGTATCTAGGGATGGGACGAGACCTCTATGATCGCTACCCTATCGTCAAGGAAACAATTGACCAAGCCAGTCAGGTTTTGGGTTATGACCTCCGTGACTTGATTGATAAGGAAGAAACCAAGTTAAACCAGACTCGCTATACGCAACCAGCTATTTTAGCGACTTCGGTTGCTATTTACCGACTATTGAAAGAAAAGGGTTACCAGCCAGATATGGTAGCAGGATTGTCTCTTGGGGAATATTCTGCTCTTGTAGCAAGTGGTGCCTTGGACTTTGAGGATGCAGTTGCCTTGGTTGCTAAACGTGGTGCTTATATGGAAGAAGCTGCACCTGCAGGCTCTGGGAAGATGGTTGCCGTTCTTAATACTCCAGTTGAAGTGATTGAGGAAGCTTGTGAAACAGCCTCTAAAGTTGGAGTAGTGACTCCAGCTAACTACAACACCCCAAGCCAAATCGTCATCGGTGGTGAGGTGGCTGCGGTTGACCGCGCAGTTGAACTCTTGCAGGAAGCAGGAGCAAAACGATTGATTCCTTTAAATGTATCTGGTCCTTTCCATACTGCCCTTCTTGAGCCAGCTAGTCAGCAACTAGCTGAAGCTCTTGAGGGAGTGAGTTTCGCTGATTTCACTTGCCCACTAGTTGGCAATACGGAAGCTGCTGTTATGGAAAAAGATCGAATCCAAGAGCTTTTGACGCGTCAGGTCAAAGAACCTGTTCGTTTTTATGAAAGTATTGCTGTGATGCAGGATGCTGGGGTAACCAACTTTATTGAAATTGGTCCTGGTAAGGTCCTATCAGGCTTTGTCAAAAAAATCGATAAAACAGCTCAGCTAGCTAACGTTGAAGACCAAGCAAGCTTGGATGCTTTGTTAGGAAACTAATGATCCCTTCTCCCACAAAATACAACAGGAAACAGGAGAGATAGAATGCAACTTACAAACAAAAATGTCTTTGTAACAGGTTCAAGTCGTGGTATCGGACTTGCCATTGCTCACAAATTTGCCCAACTAGGCGCTAATGTAGTTTTGAATAGTCGCGGAGCAATCTCAGAAGAATTGCTGGCTGAGTTTTCAAACTATGGTGTCAAAGTAGTACCGATTTCAGGTGATGTTTCAGACTTTGCAGATGCCAAGCGTATGGTAGATCAAGCAATTGCAGAACTCGGTTCTGTCGATGTCTTGGTCAACAATGCTGGGATCACTCAAGATACGCTTATGCTCAAGATGACCGAAGAAGACTTTGAAAAAGTGATTAAGATCAACTTGACAGGTGCTTTCAACATGACGCAAGCAGTCTTGAAACAGATGATCAAGGCACGTGAAGGTGCGATTATCAACATGTCTAGTGTGGTCGGTTTGATGGGAAATATCGGACAAGCCAACTATGCAGCTTCTAAAGCAGGTTTGATTGGTTTTACCAAGTCAGTTGCACGTGAAGTTGCCAATCGCAACATACGCGTAAATGCTCTTGCACCAGGAATGATCGAGTCAGATATGACTGCTGTTTTGTCTGATAAGGTCAAGGAAGCGACGCTAGCACAAATCCCAATGAAGCGTTTTGGACAAGCAGAACATATCGCAGATGCCACGGTCTTCTTAGCCCAACAAGATTATTTGACTGGACAAGTTCTCGCTGTTGATGGCGGACTTAGCATGTAAAAAAATAAGGAAAGATATAGGTAAGACAGATGAAACTAAATCGAGTTGTAGTAACAGGTTATGGATTGACCTCTCCTATCGGAAATACTCCAGAAGAATTTTGGAACAGTTTGCAAACTGGGAAAATCGGGATTGGAGAAATCACTAAGTTTGACCATAGCGAATTTGCTGTGCACAATGCGGCAGAAGTTCAAGATTTCCCCTTTGATAAATACTTTGTCAAAAAAGATACCAACCGTTTTGATAACTATTCTTTGTATGCCTTGTACGCAGCTCAAGAAGCGGTGACAAATGCTAATCTTGATGTAGAAGCAATCGATAAAGATCGCTTTGGTGTCATCGTGGCTTCTGGTATTGGGGGAATTAAAGAAATCGAAGACCAAGTTATCCGTCTTCACGAAAAAGGCCCAAAACGTGTTAAGCCATTGACACTTCCAAAAGCCTTGCCAAATATGGCTTCGGGAAATGTTGCCATGCGCTTTGGAGCAAACGGTGTCTGTAAATCAATTAATACAGCCTGTGCCTCATCAAATGATGCTATTGGCGATGCCTTCCGTTCAATCAAGTTTGGTTTCCAAGATGTCATGTTAGTAGGTGGATCAGAATCATCTATCACTCCTTTTGCCATCGCTGGTTTCCAAGCATTGACTGCCCTATCAACTACAGAAGATCCAACTCGTGCTTCTATTCCGTTTGACAAAGACCGTAATGGTTTTGTGATGGGAGAAGGTTCTGGAATGCTGGTTCTTGAGAGTCTTGAACATGCTGAAAAACGTGGCGCAACTATCTTGGCTGAAGTAGTTGGTTATGGAAATACCTGTGATGCTTATCATATGACTTCACCTCATCCAGAAGGTCAGGGTGCAATCAAGGCAATTAAATTAGCTTTGGAAGAGGCAGAGATTTCTCCAGAACAAGTGGCTTATGTCAATGCCCATGGAACTTCAACTCCTGCTAATGAAAAAGGAGAAAGTAGTGCCATTGTAGCTGTTCTTGGTAAAGAAGTACCAGTATCTTCAACCAAGTCCTTTACAGGACACTTGCTTGGTGCTGCAGGGGCAGTAGAAGCCATCGCTACAATTGAAGCCATGCGTCATAACTATGTACCAATGACGGCTGGAACAAGTGAGTTATCAGACTATATCGAAGCGAATGTCGTTTATGGACAAGGCTTGGAGCAAGAAATCCCTTATGCTATTTCAAACACTTTTGGTTTTGGTGGACACAATGCGGTTCTTGCTTTCAAACGTTGGGAGAATAAATAATTATGAATTTAAATGAGATCAAGGACTTGATGGCTCAATTTGACCAATCAAGTTTGAGAGAATTTTCTTATAAAAATGGAACGGACGCATTGCAGTTTAGTAAGAATGAAGCAAGAATGGCTTCTGAAGCACCAGCTCAAGTTGCTCCAGTGCCAACTGCAGTAGCTGCAAGTCCAGTAGTTTCTGCCCCTTCAACTCCAGTAGAGAGTTCTGTGGAAGAAGCTCCAGCACCAGCTGAAACGACGGTTGCTCCAGAGGGTGATGTTGTTGAAAGCCCACTTGTAGGGGTGGCTTATTTGGCTGCTGGACCAGATAAACCTGCCTTTGTCACAGTTGGAGACAGTGTTAAAAAAGGTCAGACTTTGGTGATCATTGAAGCCATGAAAGTCATGAATGAAATTCCTGCACCTAAGGATGGTGTGGTGACAGAAATTCTCGTTTCAAATGAAGAAATGGTTGAGTTCGGTAAAGGATTGGTACGCATCAAATGATCGATATTCAAGGAATCAAAGAAGCTCTACCCCATCGCTACCCCATGCTCCTAGTGGATCGTGTCTTGGAAGTGAGCGAGGATACCATTGTTGCCATTAAAAATGTGACAATCAACGAACCTTTCTTCAATGGTCATTTTCCTCAATACCCAGTTATGCCAGGTGTTCTTATCATGGAAGCCTTGGCTCAGACTGCTGGTGTCTTGGAATTGTCCAAACCTGAAAATAAAGGGAAACTGGTCTTCTATGCTGGCATGGATAAGGTTAAGTTCAAGAAGCAAGTTGTACCAGGTGACCAATTAGTCATGACGGCAACCTTTGTGAAACGTCGTGGTACGATTGCCGTGGTTGAAGCAAAGGCTGAAGTAGATGGCAAGCTTGCAGCGAGTGGTACTCTTACCTTTGCAATTGGAAACTAAGGAGGATCTCCATGTTTCGTAAAATTTTGATTGCCAACCGTGGTGAGATTGCGGTTCGCATTATTCGAGCTGCGCGTGAATTGGGCATTGCGACCGTGGCAGTTTATTCAACTGCTGATAAGGAAGCCCTTCACACACTCCTAGCGGATGAAGCTATCTGTATCGGACCTGGTAAGGCGACAGAATCTTATCTCAATATCAATGCAATTTTGTCTGCTGCGGTCTTGACAGAAGCAGAAGCCATCCATCCAGGTTTTGGATTTCTTAGCGAAAACTCCAAATTTGCCACGATGTGTGATGAAGTAGGGATTAAGTTCATCGGCCCTTCTGGTGCTGTGATGGATACCATGGGAGATAAGATCAATGCGCGTGAGCAAATGATCAAGGCTGGGGTTCCAGTTATCCCAGGATCTGATGGTGAAGTTCACACGGCTGAAGAGGCGCTTGCAGTTGCAGAAAAAATTGGCTATCCAGTCATGCTTAAGGCATCGGCAGGTGGTGGTGGAAAAGGGATTCGTAAGGTTGAAAAGGCAGAAGACTTGGTCGCAGCCTTTGAGACAGCATCCAGTGAAGCTAAGGCCAATTTTGGAAATGGCGCTATGTATCTTGAGCGTGTGATTTATCCAGCTCGTCATATCGAAGTTCAGATTCTTGCAGATCAAGAGGGTCATGTTGTCCATCTTGGTGAACGGGATTGTTCACTCCAACGGAATAACCAAAAGGTCTTAGAAGAAAGCCCATCCATTGCGATTGGCAAAACCCTTCGTCATGAAATTGGTGCTGCAGCCGTTCGTGCAGCAGAGTCTGTAGGCTATGAAAATGCAGGAACGATTGAATTTCTGCTCGATGAAGCGAGTGGCAATTTCTACTTCATGGAAATGAATACTCGTGTGCAAGTTGAACACCCAGTCACAGAGTTTGTTTCAGGTGTTGATATCGTGAAGGAGCAGATTCGCATTGCTGCCGGGCAACCTTTACCTTTCAAACAAGAAGATATCGTCCTACGAGGTCATGCTATCGAGTGCCGGATCAATGCAGAAAATCCAGCATTTAACTTTGCTCCAAGTCCAGGTAAAATCACCAACCTCTACCTTCCAAGTGGAGGAGTTGGATTGCGTGTAGACTCTGCAGTCTATCCAGGTTATACCATTCCTCCTTACTATGATAGTATGATTGCCAAAATCATTGTTCATGGGGAGAATCGTTTTGATGCCTTAATGAAGATGCAACGGGCACTTTATGAACTTGATATTGAAGGAGTACAAACCAATGCAGACTTCCAGTTGGATCTGATTTCAGACCGCCGAGTTATCGCTGGTGACTACGATACTTCCTTCTTGATGGAAACTTTCTTGCCAAAATACCAAGAAAAAGAATAGACTTTCAAATAGTATGAGAACTAAAAGGGGGAGTTATGGCTCTATTTAGTAAAAAGGATAAGTATATTCGGATCAATCCTAACCGTTCCGTAAGGCAGAAACCACAAGCCAAGCCTGAGGTTCCGGATGAACTCTTCTCCCAGTGTCCTGGTTGTAAACACACCATTTACCAAAAGGATCTTGGGAGCGAACGAATTTGTCCCCATTGTAGCTATACTTTCCGTATTTCAGCTCAGGAACGCTTGGATTTGACGATTGATTCTGACACCTTTGTGGAGATGTTTACGGGTATTGAAACTCAAGATCCATTAAACTTTCCTGGCTACCAGAAAAAACTAGCTAGTATGCGTGAAAAGACAGGTTTGGATGAAGCAGTACTGACTGGTACAGCTAGCATCAAGGGACAAAAAGTTGCCCTTGGGATCATGGATTCAAACTTTATCATGGCTTCTATGGGAACCGTTGTGGGTGAAAAAATCACGCGCTTGTTTGAGTATGCAACGGTAGAAAACTTGCCAGTCGTTCTCTTCACAGCTTCTGGTGGAGCCCGTATGCAAGAAGGAATCATGAGCTTGATGCAGATGGCTAAGATTTCTGCGGCAGTTCAACGTCATTCCAAGGCAGGACTTTTTTACCTAACTATTTTAACCGATCCGACAACAGGTGGGGTGACCGCTTCTTTTGCTATGGAAGGGGATATTATCCTAGCGGAGCCACAGAGTTTGGTTGGTTTTGCTGGACGTCGTGTTATCGAAAATACAGTTCGTGAGACCTTGCCGGATGACTTCCAAAAGGCAGAATTTCTGCTTGAACATGGATTTGTTGATGCAATTGTCAAACGGAGAGAATTGCCTGAAACAATTGCTAAATTAGTAAGATTGCATGGAGGAAGTCGCGGATGAATATTGCAAAAATAGTCAGAGAGGCACGCGAGCAAAGTCGCTTGACAGCCCTTGATTTTGCCAATGGCATCTTCGATGAGTTTATCGAATTGCATGGAGATCGCTCTTTCCGAGATGATGGTGCGGTCATTGGTGGAATTGGCTGGTTAGGTGACCAAGCAGTCACAGTCGTCGGTATCCAAAAAGGGAAGAGTCTTCATGATAACCTCAAACGAAATTTTGGGCAACCTCATCCAGAAGGCTATCGTAAGGCTCTTCGCCTGATGAAACAGGCAGAAAAGTTTGGCCGTCCAGTTGTGACTTTTATCAATACGGCGGGTGCTTACCCAGGTGTTGGAGCCGAGGAACGTGGACAAGGTGAAGCAATTGCCCGAAACCTGATGGAAATGAGTGACCTCAAGGTTCCAATCATTGCGATTATTATCGGTGAAGGTGGATCTGGTGGGGCCCTAGCTCTAGCCGTAGCTAACCGTGTCTGGATGTTAGAAAACTCAATCTACGCCGTACTTAGCCCTGAAGGATTTGCCTCTATCCTTTGGAAGGATGGAAGTCGTGCTATGGAAGCGGCGGAGTTGATGAAAATCACTTCACATGAACTCCTAGAAATGGGAATCGTAGACAAGGTAATCTCAGAAGCAGGGCTGTCAAGTAAAGAACTGCTAGGTTGCGTTAAAAATGAATTGCGTGCAGAACTAGATAGATTGCAAGAACTACCACTCGACCAACTTATCGAAGAACGTTACCAACGCTTTAGAAAATACTAAGAAAACTTAAAAGCTAGAACAATTTGTTCTAGCTATTTTGATAATAGAGCATGGATAAACATGAATACTCTAGATAAATAAGAAAAACAATCAATGGTCTATCCTCTATATTGCCCTAATAGAGAGTTTACCATTAGGAGAGAAAGAATGAAAAAGACAATACATTTAGGAATCTGTATGATTTTAATGTTCCTGTACATTTATTTAACGCCATTAGGGGCTATAACTCTAGCTAGAACCTTTGGTTTAGGAATGGACAGCTATATAATCTTCCTAGTTGGAGAAGTGTTGCTTATTTTCTTTTTATTCGTTTTGTGGTTGAAAAAGAAGAAGATGCTCTTTATCTTCGACAAAAAGGGTTGGTGCTGGTCTTATCTCGCTTTCTTAGTGGCTTGTTTCCTTATCTATTCTTTTTTAAATGGATTTAGAATGCAGAATATTCGATTGATTGACCATAGCTTTATTTTCCAAGACCTTCTTTCAGAACTTTACTTAAACGGGAGAGAAACGACTCTATCAAGTCTTATATTTTTAATCTTTAACATTTCGATTGTACCTGTTGTTGAGGAGACAATCTATAGGGGTTATTTTATGAATACCTTCTTTCCGAAGTCGGAGTTTTATTTGGATGTGATCTTGTCTTCTTTCATCTTCGGGCTCAGTCACTTAGTTCTATCTCATCGTGACCCCATCAGTCTCATCATTTATAGTATTCTTGGTCTTCTATTTACAGTTGTTTATCGAGTTACGGGTAGTCTTCGGTTTACCATTGTTTGTCATAGTTTCTATAATGCAATTCCCTATGCTCCGTCGATCTTATTTTATATCTATTATTTGATTTTTAGATAGTAGGAAGTTAGGAGATAAAGAAAAAAGCGTTTGATATCTGTCAAACCTTTTTCTAATTTGATGGGGAGATAGAGAAATCTCTTTTATCAATTTCTTATTTCTCAATGAGTAAAGCTACCATTTAGGGTGAAAAATTGACAGTTGAGGAGATAGACTATAAAATAGACAAAAAGATATGTACTGTAGATGTAAGCTTACAAAAATTTATTTTAAGGAGCTACTTGATATGACAGGTACAGAAACATTTACAGTTCTTTCATCTGAGGACTTAGAACAAGTTTCAGGTGGTGGCATGATTTGGTTGGTTGATGATTATTATTGGAGTTGGCCTTATGCTTACAGCATTGCAACTGATTCAAGTACAATATGTACTAGAATGACTGGTTATGGTAACGGAATTATACCTTAATGTTCTAATAATTTAAAGGGGTAAGTATGAAAAAACTAGGGCATTTGGGAGTCTATACATCACTGGTATTTCTATCGGTTTATCTACCAGAGTTGGGGATTATGCATTTAACTAAGTTTTTAGGATGGGGGATAGATGGCTATTCTATCTTTTTAACAGTTGAAGTAATAGCTCTTTTGCTATTATTTATCTACTGGCTCCAAAAGAAAGAGATGCTCTATGTTTTTGAAAAAAAGGGTTCAAAGAAGTCAAAATTCTTTTACCTTGTAGTTGGTCTAGTGGCTACTTATTTTGATCGTCAATTGGTGGATGCTTTTCAGTTACAGTTTCATCACCTAATTGATAACAAGTATATCTTTCAAGACCTTCTTTCTATTCTATACTCCAATGGTCAACCAACTTTTCTATCAACTGTTCTCAGTTTTAGTTTAACAGTAATCGTTGGACCTATATTAGAGGAACTGATTCATAGAGGGTACTTTATGAATACCTTCTTTCCCCAATCCAAGTACTATCTGGATGTTGTCCTATCTGCTCTTATCTTTGGACTTAGTCATTTAATCCTAACTCACCGAGATCCTATCAGTTTGATTATTTATAGTTTGGGCGGCCTCTTCTATGCCCTTGTCTACCGTTGGACAAAGAATCTAAAAATCACCATCCTGTGCCATAGTTTTTTCAACTTTCTCATTTATGCAAAACCTATTTGGATTTTTGTTTATAATTATGTCTATTATCATTTTTTTAGATAGTGGAAGTCAAACACTTTTTCTAATTTGACAGGAAGATAGAGAAATCTTTTTATCAATTTCTTGTTTTTCAATGAGTAAAGCTACCATTCAGGACGAAAAATTGACAGTTGAGGAGATAGACTATAAAATAGACAAAAAAGATTTATACTGTAGATATAAGCTTACAAAAATTAATTTTAAGGATGTGCTTGCAACGGCAGGTACAGAAACATTTACAGTTCTTTCGTCTAAAGACTTAGAGCAAGTTTCAGGCGGTCTTGCTATTTGGGAAAATGGTTGTGGTAGATGGGTTATATTATAGAAAATTTGCTCCCTATATGGGGCAAGGAGCACTTAATTCTTATAGGGATGCTTGGAAGTACGGTTTCCAAGCAGGATAATCTTTCAAAAAAGAACGATGAAAAACACAAAGAAACTAAGACAATTTGGAATATTTTTGCTTATTATTTTACTATCTACCTATTTACCGCAAATAATTGGTTTGTATGTGACGATAATTTTAGGGTTAGGCGCTGATGTCTACTCTCTTATTTTAACAAGGGGATTAGTAGGAAGTTTCCTTCTATTAATTTGGTGGTTAAAAAAGAAAAAGATGCTCTTTATCTTTGAGAAAAAGAGCTGGAACTGGTCAACTATCTTTTACTTGTTTGCATGTTATGTGGTTCATCAGATTCTCGGTAATTTTTGGGCACGTTTTGCTCATTTGATTAATCATAGGAATATTCATGATGTCTATTTTGCGGTGGTACTTTCAAATGGACAACCAACTGTTCTATCTACAGTTCTTAGTTTTATCTTAACAGTCGTTATTGGTCCTATTTTGGAAGAGACGCTTGATCGTGGGTATTTTATGAACACCTTCTTTACTAAGTCAAAGTTCTATTTAGATGTCATCTTATCAGGCCTTATCTTTGGACTTAGTCATTTGATCCTATCTCACCGAGACCCAATTAGTTTATTATATTATAGTCTGATTGGTCTCTTTTTTGCCCTTGTTTATCGTTCTACCGACAATCTGAGATTAACGATTCTCTGCCATAGTTTTTTTAACTTTCTCAATTATGCAAAACCTATCTGGATTTTTGTTTACAATTATATCTATTATCATTTTTTTAGATAGTGGGAGGCAAAGAAAAAAGCGTTTGATAGCTGTCAAACACTTTTTCTTTTTACTATTCTTCTGTTACAAACTGGCTGAGCAGTCCATTGATAAAACGGGCAGATTTTTGATCTGAGAAGTCCTTTGCAAGTTCGATAGCTTCATTAACAGCAACCAGCTGAGGGGTGTCAAATGAAGTGATTTCAAAGACTCCCAAGCGAAGGAGGTTTCTCTCCACGAGCGTTAAACGTTCGATGGTCCAACCTGCTTTTAAATGCTGTGTGATTTGCTTGTCTAGTTCTTCCTTTTTAGCTTGAACACCAGAAACTAGCTCTGTCAAAAAGGCTGGAAGTTGCACATCAGTATCTTCACGATCATGAGTATAGGCGAAACGACAAGCAGTTTCGACATCCGTACCGAACTCAAGGCTCATGAGAGCTTGAAAAGCGCATTTACGGAGTTGGCGTCTAGATTCTAATAGTGGACTAGTCATTGAGGAAGTCCTCGTCAAATAGATCTTTCAATTCTGGTTTTGGTGTTTTATCTGGAACGATACCTGCAACGTGGATATTGATAGCAGCGAGTTCTACATCAGCCATATTGCGGACTGCATCTTTGACAGCTTTCTGGATCGCAACAGCTACCTTAGGAACTTTTACTCCGTACTCAAGGTAGAGATAGATATCTGCTGTGAGCTCTTCGTCCACGTTTTTAAGATAAACACCACGGCCAAGAGAAAGTTTTGAAAGGGTGTCAGATACTGATTTGTTTGAAAAAGAGTGTACACCCTCTACTTTTGCAGTAGCAATAGCAATGATTTTTTCAAGTACACGTGGGGCGATAACGATTTCGCCAAGTTGTTCTTCAATTCCCATAGAATGACCTCTTTCTAGAGATTAGGCACGAGAAACGTAAGTTCCTTCTGCAGTGTTGATAACGAGTTTTTGTCCTGCTTCGATGAAGTCTGGAACGTTTACGACAAGTCCAGTTTCCATCGTTGCTGGTTTACCAGAACCTGTAACAGTAGCACCTTTGATAGATGGTTGAGTTTCTGCAACTGTCAATTCAACAGTAGTAGGAACTGTGACACCAATCACTTCAGTTCCGTAGAATTGGATCTTCACATCTGAGTTTTCAAGGATGTAAAGCAATTCGTTTTCAACGTTGACTACAGGGATTTCGTATTGGTCGTAAGTTTCTGTATTCATGAAGTATGCTGTGTCATCCATTTTGTACAAGTATTGAGCTGGGACAGTCTCGATAATAGCTTGTTCAAATTTTTCCTCTGGACGGTAGCTTGTGTCAAATGTAGAACCAGTACGGACATCACGCAATTTCATACGCATGATCGTGTTTCCTTTACCTGGTTTGTGGTGGCTAGCTTCCAAAACGCGGATCAATTTTCCGTCAGCTGTTTCAAAGGTCATACCAGCCTTTAATTTACTTGCTTCAATCATGTTTTTACCTCTTTAATAAAATAATTTACTCTTTATTGTACCATAAAAGACAACATTACTCAAATGTCAGAAGGAGCTTAATTAGTTGACTGGTACGATATTTCCATCTTCGTCTTTGGTAACGAGGACGTATTTTCCATCGACTTCGATGTAAAAATTCTTGCTGGCAGTTTGTCCAGTATTTTGAGCCTGTGCTTGATTTTGGACTTGTTGGCTGAATTGACCACCCAGAGTTTGGCCAAGATTCATGCCCATAAACATGTTCATCCCATTGCCATTTCCTTCGTTGGCAGCTGCAGCAATAAGCGCTTCGTTGCGAGCACGGCGTTCTTCGATTTCAATCGTGTTGTACTTCATTGCCACCAGCTCACTATCAAGCTTGCGAACGATATCAAGACTTTCTTGGTCGTAGCTGAGGTCTTCAAGCAAGATATTAGTTGCTTCAATTCCGTAGAGGCCTGTCCAAACCTTGTTGACCTCTTGTTTAGCGAGTTCGTTAAAGGTATCTTGGTTGGCATTGAGGCTATAGATATCAACCTTGTTTTCGTTGGTATATTTGGCAATGGCAATTGCGATTTTTGGTGCGATATTTTGACGGAGCGTTCCTTGAGCAACATCCTGAAGAGTATATGGTTGGCTATCTGTAATTTGCTGACTAACAGAGCTCACATAGAAGAGAACTGGATCCGCGATTTTTACATCAAACAAGCCATAGAAACGGATGTTGAGCAGTTGTTGGTAACGTTCACTGAAATATTCGACCGCATTTTGTGTGCCGAACTTATTGCCCGCGATAGGTTGCATGCGGATAAAGATAATTTCCTGTTGGGTGATGACTTGTCCACCGAAAGAGAAACGATTTTTAAAGTTTTCCCAAGTACCTTTTAAGCCACCTTTTTCAAGGAGCCAAGCGTTATCACCAGCTTGCCATTCGTGGCTACCAGCTTCGAGGACGTCGCCAAGGAAGGTACCGTTATTTACCAAAACAGCGCTATAGCCTTGAGGAACGATAACCACACTGCCGTCCGACAAGAGGCCTGTATTTTGATTGCTGTGACGAGAACGTCCATCGGGGTCTTTTGTGAGTAATTGTCCCTTGATGGCCAAGGCATCGCCAGAGACATTGTCTGGAAGGACAATGGCTTCCTTGAATTTACTGTCATTAAAACTATTTAAGCCTGCTGATAAGGCTGCACGTATAAATCCCATAATTCCTCCTAATTATATAGTTCGTCTTCATCCACAACATCGTAGGTATCGAGTACCCATTGGTTTGGACTGCGTGTTAATTCAGCACCGCAATAGTCACATTTGCTAATAGCTGATATTTTCAGTGGCGCGCCACAGTTTGGACAGTGGTCGCTGACGGCATCCTCTTGAACAGTTGATTCAGTTTGGCTACCGTGTTTGCGAATAAAGTTCAATTGATACACGGTGAAGAGATCTTTTTTAGGATCTCCTTCAAGTACACGACGACTCTCATCGTCAATGACATAGTCCCGCAAGGTAGACGATAGGATTACTACTAAGGTATCGTTTCCGTCAGGATTTTCAATGAACACCTTGATGCGAACATTTTCGATACACACTTTCTCTAAAACATTGGTTGTTTTAGCACGAATATGGTCCTCAAGTTGGGTGCTATGCTGAGAATAGAGACTAGTACTTTCTAAAGCTCGGACAGAGTTCCAATTTTTCTCAGTCCAGGCAACCTGCAATTTAAGGTAAATCTCTTTAACCCAAGAGGTGAAGGCCTCGGCGTCAAAGTTTGGATCCCCGTTTTTCACATGACTAATGGCTAAAGTGTTATGTTCAATTCGTCGGTGGATTGGTTGATAGTTGGTGTTACTGTGGCTTGTGCTTGAACTATTTGCTTTATTTTTTAAGGATTTAACGATAACCACTAAAACAATGGCACCCACGAGTATTACCATAAATCCTAGATAGGGTGAGCTAGCAGAGCTACTAGAGGATGAGCCGTATCCAGAGCGGTAATAGTGGTAGGATGAGCCGCCAGAACGACTTCCACCTCCACTTGAGCGACTGCTACTTCTGGAGCTACTACGACTGCTGCTACCACTTCTGGAATGTCCGACACCCGCATCAACGATTTGAGGCATGACAAGAAAAACAAGTAATAAGCAGGTCATTAAAAGAGCGTAAAACTTTTTCATGTGTCTCCTAACTATATGATTGAAAAGGTAGAATTCTGAATTCGAATGATTATTAAACTATTTAATAACATTTAAAAATTATCTAAGATATACTAGGCCTTATTTACTAGCATTTAGCTTCTTTATGGAATGGCGCTCAATGAGCCATCCCACAATCCATCCTATTGCTAGCAAGTAATTTTCAAAAGCACCGATAGCATTTACAGGAGAGTGATACTCCATATAATTGAGTAAGTGATTTGTTCCTATTCCAATTCCGCCAATAATGAGAGCAAGAAGTGCGATTCGTAGATAGAACCAATCGTATTTAATATTGACAGCGAGAATAATAATCAATACAGCTAAATTCCATAGTCCAATTTCTCGTTGCCAACCAGCAGATATTCCGTACCCGGAGTGACTTCCCATGTATGATGGAAAGAAAATTTGTAGTATAGAAGCGCCTAACATAGCGATGATGACTAAGACAAATAGCAATCGTAAAAATTTGTTCATTTATTCTCCTTGTCTCATTCTCGTTTTAAAAGTAGAAAAAAGTGTTTAAAGAGTAAATTACTCACTTTCTTTCAACTTCGCCAATTCCTGTGCAAGGAGTTTAAGGGCGACTTGTGGGTTGGCTTGTCCTTTGGTTGCTTTCATAAGGAATCCTGTGAAGGCCTTGTCTGCGTTTCGTTTGCCTGACTTGAAGTCGGCAACGGCAGCTTCGTTATCGGCAAAGACTTGGTGAATGATCGGAATCAGAACATCTGGATCAGAGATTTGCACCAAGCCTGCTTTTTCCACGTATTCACGCGCGCCACCGCCATTTTTAGCCAGGTGGACAAAGACTTTTTTGGCAATCTTAGATGAGATAGTGCCGTCTTCGATGATGGCAATCATTTCTACTAAGTTTTCTGGTGTTAATTCGATTTGTTCCAGTGTTTTACCTTCGGCGTTCAAGAACTGAGCGACTTCACCTTGGAGCCAGTTAGAGACTTGTTTGGCATCACCACCGAGGGCAACAGCTTTTTCAAAGAAGTCAGAAGTGACTTTATTTGCAGTCAACTGGCTAGCGTCATAGTCTGACAAGCCAAGCTCAGATACGTAGCGCGCACGGCGTTCTTTTGGAAACTCTGGCAACTCTGTACGCATTTCTTCAATCCACTCGTCTGAGATTTCAAAGAGTGGTAGGTCTGGTTCTGGGAAGTAGCGGTAGTCTGCAGCACCTTCTTTGACACGCATGAGGATGGTTGCTTTGTTAGCTTCGTCGTAACGGCGTGTTTCTTGGCGAATTTGACCACCTGAGCGAAGGATTTCAGCTTGACGTTGGACTTCGTATTCAAGACCCTTGCGAACATTTGAGAAGGAATTCAAGTTCTTCAATTCAGTCTTGGTACCGAATTTCTCTTGACCATAAGGACGAAGGGAGATGTTGGCATCCACGCGCATGGAACCTTCTTCCATCTTAACGTCAGAAATGCCAGCGTACTGGATAACTTCCTTGAGAGCAGTTAGATAAGCATAGGCTTCTTCAGGAGAACGCATGTCGGCTTCAGATACAATCTCAATCAATGGCACCCCTTGACGATTGAGGTCAACATAAGAGTAGCCATCTGTACCGTGGGTGTTCTTACCAGCATCTTCTTCTAGGTGAGCACGTTCGATACCGATTTTCTTAGTCGTACCGTCTTCTAGTTCTACTTCAATCCAGCCGTTATAACCGATTGGCTCATCAAACTGAGAAATTTGATAGGCTTTTGGATTATCAGGGTAGAAGTAGTTCTTGCGGTCAAAGTGCATCTTTTTGTGGATGTCCATGTTGAGGGCAAGAGCTGCCTTGATACCGGCATCTACGACACCCTTGTTGAGAACTGGTAGTACTCCTGGGAAAGACCAGTCAATCACGTTAGTGTTGGCGTTTTGGTCATTTCCAAAGTGGGCAGATGTAGGTGAGAAGATTTTTGAATTGGTGTTGAGCTCAACGTGGACTTCAAGTCCAATGACTGTTTCAAAGTTCATTAGTTATCACCTCCAAAAATCACGGGTTGTTGTTTGTGGTAGTCTGTTGTTGCTTCAAAAGCAGCAGCAGCTTGGTAAATGGTTTCCTCAGAGTACTTAGGACCAATCAATTGGAGACCGACAGGTAGACCTTGAGCAAATCCAGCAGGAATCGAAATTCCTGGGAGACCTGCCAAGTTGACAGGGATGGTCAAAAGGTCAGCCAAGTACATGGCAACTGGGTCGTGGTTGAGTGAGTCCAAGTCATAGGCAACGCTTGGAGCAGTTGGTCCCAAAATCAAGTCATAATCCGCAAAAACTTTTTCGAAATCTTGGATGATGAGGGTGCGAACCTGTCCAGCCTTTTTGTAGTAGGCATCGTAGTAACCTGATGAAAGACTGAAAGTACCCAGCATGATACGGCGTTTCACTTCTTCACCGAAACCTTGGCTACGGCTGTTTACATAGATTTCATCAAGGTTGCTTGCATCCTCTGCACGATAGCCGTAACGGATACCGTCAAAACGTTGCAGGTTTGATGAGGCTTCTGATGAAGCGATGATGTAGTAAACAGCTACACCGTATTTAGAGTGAGGAAGACTGACTTCTTCGACGATAGCACCAAGTTTTTCGAAGTGTTTGGCTGCATTCAGAATGTTTTCCTTAACCTCTGGGTCAATCCCTTCACCAAGGTATTCCTTAGGCAAAGCAATTTTCATTCCCTTGATGTCTTGCCCGATTTTTGAAGTAAAGTCGGCAATGCGGACAGGCGCAGAAGTAGAGTCTTTAGTATCTTCGCTGGCAATAGCATTAAGCAAGAGGGCATTTTCTTTAACAGTTGGTGCAAAAGGTCCAATCTGGTCTAATGAGCTACCGAAGGCAATGAGACCGAAACGTGAAACCGTTCCGTAGGTTGGCTTGAGACCAACGATCCCGTTGAAGGCAGCAGGTTGGCGGATGGAACCACCAGTATCAGAACCAAGTGACAAACGGACTTGTCCTGAAGCTACAGAAGCTGCGGAACCGCTAGATGAACCACCAGGAACTTTGCTGTGGTCCCAAGCATTTTTAGTCGCTCCGTAGTGGGAAGTTTCACCTGAACCACCCATGGCAAACTCGTCCATGTTGGTTTTTCCGACAACAATCATACCCTTAGCTTTGGCATTGGCAACGGCTGTTGCATCAAAGATTGGCTCGTAGTTGTAGAGCATTTTTGAGGCAGCAGTTGTAAGGATACCATCTGTAGAGATATTATCCTTAACAGCCAGTGGAATTCCTGAAAGGACATTATCCGCGTCGATTCCAGCTTCATCAATAGCCTTAGCTTGGGCAAGGGCTTGCTCCTCAGCGATGGTAACAAAAGCGTTGATAGCTGTCTCGCGAGATTTGATATCTTCAAGCGTTGCTTGGGTCAATTCAGTTGCAGAAATTTCCTTAGAGACAAGGAGGTTGTGCAAGTCTTCAATAGTTTTGTTATTAAAAGTCATTAGGCATCTCCTCCATCATCTAGGATAGCTGGTACCTTGATATAGTAGTTTTCTTTTTCAGGTACGTTTTTAAACAAGCGGTCACGGTCTGTTCCTTCTTCGGCCACATCCGGGCGGAGTACGGTCTTGCGGTCTGCCATAGTTGTAGTAGGTGCGACACCAGTTGTGTCGACTTCGCCCAGCAATTCAACCATATCAACAATCTTAGACAAGGTTGTCGCAAAGGCAGTAGTTTCTTCTTCAGAGAATCTTAATTTTGAAAGATTGGCAACGTGTGTTACCTCTTCTTGCGTAATTTTCATCTTGCATCCTTTCGTGAAATGATGATTTTTAGTCTGTTCTATTTTATCATATTTTCCTATAAATAAGGGATCCAAACTGAAAAGAAATAGAAATTGAAAAATCGCTTTTAATTCGCTATAATGGTTAAACTAGAGAATAGAGAAAATAAGGGTTAGGATAGAAATATGTTCCATCAATTTATCACCAGATCTCAAACGGTTCCTCCTCCCATTCCACTCTTTTGGTATGGGATTATGATGCTTCTCTTAGTGCTTTGCATTTATGGAGCACTTGCTTATCACAAAAATCCGAAATTTGTCCGCTTGTTTAAGGGGATTCAGATCCTCCAGTTGCTAGCCCTATATAGCTGGTATGTTGGCTTTGGGATCCCATTTTCTAATAGTCTTCCTTTTTATCATTGCCGTTTGGCTATGTTTGCGGTGGTTTTCTTGCCAGATAAATGGCGGAGCAAGCAATATTTTGCCCTCTTAGGAGCAAGTGGAGCGGTATTTGCTTTGGTTTACCCTGTTTTTGACCCCTATGATTTCCCCCATATTACCAGTTTTTCATTTTTGATTGGGCACTATGCCCTTCTAGTGAATTCCTTGGTCTACTTGATGAATCACTATGACAAGACCTTGCTTAAGAAGTATATGATTGTAGCCTATACCTTTATTCTCAACCTCTTTTTAGTTGGGGTTAATCAGGTAACGGGTGGAAATTATGGTCTCTTAAGAGATACCCCGTTTATCTCGAATGCTCCTCTATGGATAAAGTACCTTCTTGTGTCCGTCATCCTCTCACTGGCTCTGGTTCTTTTTGATATCTTGTTCAAGAAACGTTGGAAAAAAAGAAAACGGGTGAAATCTGTGCTCTAGCTTGCCTTTTCATCGGATGAGCAATTGAAAAACTTCCAAAAATCCGATATAATGGAGAGTCGAAAGGAATAGTAAAATCCAATGTAAACATCATTCTTAGCTACTAAAACAACTAAAAATAGAAAATCAAAGAAAGAGAACTTATGACTATTCAAGAAGAAATCAAGAAACGCCGTACCTTTGCCATCATCTCCCACCCGGACGCCGGGAAAACAACTATCACTGAGCAGTTGCTCTACTTTGGGGGTGAGATTCGTGAGGCTGGTACCGTAAAAGGTAAGAAAACAGGGACTTTTGCCAAGTCTGACTGGATGGATATTGAGAAACAACGTGGGATTTCGGTCACTTCATCTGTGATGCAGTTTGACTACGATGGTAAGCGCGTCAACATCCTTGACACCCCAGGGCACGAGGACTTCTCAGAAGACACCTATCGTACCTTGATGGCGGTGGATGCTGCGGTCATGGTGGTAGACTCTGCCAAGGGTATCGAGGCCCAAACCAAGAAATTGTTTGAGGTTGTCAAGCACCGTGGCATCCCAGTCTTTACCTTTATGAACAAGCTGGACCGTGATGGTCGTGAGCCACTGGACCTCTTGCAAGAGTTGGAAGAAGTCCTAGGTATTGCCAGCTATCCAATGAACTGGCCCATCGGGATGGGGAAAGCCTTTGAAGGCTTGTATGACCTCTATAACCAACGCTTGGAACTCTATAAAGGGGATGAGCGTTTTGCCAGTCTGGAAGAAGGGGACAAGCTCTTTGGAAGCAATCCTTTCTACGCTCAGGTTAAGGACGACATCGAACTTTTGCAAGAAGCAGGAAATGAGTTTTCAGAAGAAGCTATTCTGGCTGGAGAATTAACACCTGTATTCTTTGGATCAGCTCTTACTAACTTTGGTGTGCAGACCTTCCTTGAGACCTTCCTTAAGTTTGCCCCTGAACCACATGGACACAAGAAAACAGATGGCGAAATTGTCGATCCTTACGATAAGGACTTCTCAGGCTTTGTCTTTAAAATCCAAGCCAACATGGACCCGCGTCACCGTGACCGTATCGCCTTTGTTCGTATCGTATCAGGTGAATTTGAGCGAGGAATGAGTGTCAATTTGCCTCGAACTGGTAAGGGTGCCAAACTATCGAATGTGACTCAGTTTATGGCGGAAAGTCGTGAAAATGTGACCAATGCTGTAGCAGGAGATATCATCGGGGTTTACGATACAGGTACTTATCAAGTTGGGGATACCTTGACAGTTGGAAAAAATAAGTTTGAATTTGAACCACTGCCAACCTTTACACCTGAGATTTTCATGAAAGTTTCGCCTAAGAATGTCATGAAGCAAAAATCCTTCCACAAGGGGATTGAGCAACTGGTGCAAGAAGGAGCTATTCAGCTTTATAAGAATTACCAAACAGGCGAGTATATGCTAGGCGCTGTTGGTCAACTCCAGTTTGAAGTCTTTAAGCACCGCATGGAAGGCGAGTACAATGCCGAAGTGGTCATGAGCCCAATGGGTAAAAAGACCGTTCGCTGGATCAAGCCTGAGGACTTGGATGAGCGGATGT
This sequence comes from Streptococcus sp. A69, assembly GCF_058556195.1. NCBI lineage: Bacteria > Bacillati > Bacillota > Bacilli > Lactobacillales > Streptococcaceae > Streptococcus > Streptococcus sp. A69. The sequence continues at coordinate 373,880 of NZ_JBZUJU010000002.1, forward strand.
CCTCAAGCCGCAATATCTTGGCTAAAGATCGTTTCGACCAACCAGTCTTCCTCTTTGAAAATGACTTTGCCCTTCGCTGGTTTGCGGACAAGTATCCAGATGTAGAGTTGGAGGAAAAAATGTAAATCGCCAAAGTTACTTGATTGTGTAACAATCTAAGTAACTAACGCCAAGTTTCTATGGAACTTGGCTAGGCGCTCCACTAGTAAAGTTTTACGAATATTATCGATTCGTAAAACTTTACGTCGTAAAACTCAGTGTCGTAATCTAATAATAGGTAACCGCTATGGCGGTTTACCTAAACGCTTCACTAGGAAAAATCCACGAATATTATCGATTCGTGGATTTTTCCGTCGTAACCACGTTTTACAAATGAAATCGATTTGTAAAACTCAGTGTCGTAGGTTACTGCTATTAATTAGTATGGCATTTTACTTACATGCTTCGTAAGAAAAGTCCTCGAATGTTTTTGATTCGTGGATTTTTTGTTGGAAAGGATAGAAAGTTACCTCAGCTACCGGCCTCATTGATTCATTTGTGAAACTGCTTTTAAATACTCTACTCCTAAAAGTCTGTGGATGCTATTGATTCATGGGCTTTTTCTATATTTTGAATAAAAATTAATTCCCTGAGTAATTGGAACTGTTTGCTCAATTTTTAAAGCAGTTCGAAATGGTTAAAAATAAATAAAATATATTAATAGATAGATAAAAATATAATTTATATTGAAAAAACAGAATAGATTTGAAATAAAGTTATTTTGAAATCATTTTCTTTCTTTAGGATGTGTTATGGATATTGAATTGTCGGTATATTTGGTATATAATAAGAAGATAGTATTTTATAGGTGAATAGATCTTTTTCAAGTTGAGGGAATGAACATGTTTTTTAGACACCAGAAGGGTGAATATAGAGAAACAGACCGTGTAACTCGGTTCAAATTAATCAAATCAGGGAAGCATTGGCTACGGGCCTCGACTTCCCTTTTTGGCTTATTTAAGGTGATGCGTGGAAGCGCGGATACGAGCCAAGTAAAGACAGAAATGGTTGAAAAGCAAGAAGGTCAGAAGTTGACGGGCTTGGATGTCTTGAAAGGGATAGCAGCTACGGGGACGATCTTAGGTGGTTTTGCTGCGACGCAAACGCGTGTTTATGCCAATGATGCAGTAGCTGTTGAGAAGACTGTCGAATCGAAAGATACTCTGGCGACGAGAGATTCATTGGTGCTAGGGACGACACAGGATTATCAAGATACTACTAGCTTGTCTTTGTCTACCAGTCAAAGCCAGTCATTGTCAGAATTCAATTCGCAGAGCGCCAGTCAATCTGCCTCTACGAGTCAGTCTATCAGTGCCTCAAGCTCTTCTAGCATGAGCCAGTCGATGAGCGACTCTGCTTCTACTAGTCAGTCCTTTGCAAACAGTCAAAGTGTAACTGCTAGTTCAAGTGAATCCCTTGGGACACAAAATCAAGCGAATAGTGGTCTGTCAGAGAGAGCTTCAGTTGGTGTTCAAAGTCAGTACCAAGCAAGTGAGTCAGCTCGGGAGACAGTGAAAGAATCACAACCTTCAAAAGAATTAAAAGCAGTTGATTTTTCTACAGAATCCTTGTCTCACAGTCAGTCTGGTTTTGTAAAGGATGAAGGTGCGACGGCTGAATCAGGTCTGACTATGACCTCCCTGGCCTTGACGGAAAAACAAAATGAAGAAAAACGGAAGAAATTAGAGTCCTTGTCTGCTGAGATTGGGCAATTTCTAGCTCAAGCGCAGGGACTTCCAAACTCGGATGAGGCAATTGCCAAGGCTAGTCTAACTAAGAATGAGATAGAAGATGCCTTGAAAGGGGAGGTTTCTGACCTTGCCACTATCTTACAAAAAGCTACAGAAGCTCGAAATAGTATTGCAAATACTGTGTTACGTGCCAAGTCTGGACTTCGTGACAGCAGAAACGGACAAGCTTTGACCAAAGCTTCAAATACCGCTAGCTTCAGAGCTGCTAGGGATACTGAGAAGCCAGAACTTCAGAAAATAACTGTTACAGGTGGCGCAGTTCTAGAAGGACAAAAATTTAAAATTTATCGAGAAGAAAATTTTTCTGCGACCATTGAGTTTACTGATAACAGTGGTCGAATTGAACATGCAAAATTTGTTCCTACTGCTGTTCCCGCGGCCTATCCGGCTACTTCAACTGTTGTCTCATTCACTACGAGTAATGGTCAAAGTATCAGAATGATTGTTCCAACAGATAGGCTAGCGAAGGATGGAAATGCGACAACAACCAATCCTTTCATAGCTTCAATATCAGGATCTGTTGGAAAAAATCAAGTAGTAAATAGTTTGTGGACCCGTTATGTTTTTACCTATGATCAGGAAGGTAATTTTAGCGGAAATACTACTGATGTAGGTCTTGTAAAAGATTTAACAGCCAACCCTGCAGCTATTCAATTTGAAGTCCATGCTCAGTCTGAAAAGTACGAACCAGCTATCAATGCTGAGGTGAATCGAAACTTTACTCTAACGGCCAATTCAGGGACTATTTCTGTTGGTGAAGCCAGTCAGTACATCACGAATGCAGCAGGTACCCCAGAACTCCCGACTACAGGGATAACTCCAGGGACTCAGACAACCTATACTTGGAAATCTGGGACCAATACGAATTTGTCTGCTGGTCGGCATACTTTGACTGCAGTGGTAACTTATCCAGATGGAAGTACGGATGAAGTAGAGATTCCGATTGAGGTTCGCCCTCAGACACCTAGAATTGAGGAACGTTTCCTTAACGAAAAAGGTGGTCTCACAAATCAAGCGATTACGGTAGATGGAGTGACTCCAGGTGGGACTGTTACTCTTACAATTGCAGGGGAAACATTCACCAAACAAGCAACGGGGAGCTCGACTAGTGTAACCTTTACTGCAAATGAGTTGAAGAAAGTATATGATCGTAATGGAGGACGACTTCCTAGTGGACCGGTGACTGCAAGTACGACAGTGGATGGTTTGGTTTCAGATACATTTAATGGGCAAATCACGCCAAATCAAGCGTCAATTTCAGTAAGTAATAGCCAATCAGCTTCAGTAAGTTCGAGCCAATCCGCTTCAGCGAGCGCTAGTCAGTCTGCGTCCGTAAGCTCAAGCCAATCTGCTTCAGCGAGCGCGAGCCAGTCAGCGTCTGTCAGCTCAAGCGGATCGGCTTCAGTAAGTGCCAGCCAGTCTGTGTCCGTAAGCTCAAGCCAATCAGCATCAGTGAGTGCTAGTCAATCTGCATCTGCAAGTTCGAGTCAATCCGCCTCAGTAAGCTCAAGTGAATCGGCTTCAGCAAGTTCGAGTCAGTCCGCTTCAGTAAGCTCGAGTCAGTCTGCATCGGTAAGTTCTAGCCGGTCAGCGTCCGTAAGCTCAAGCCAATCTGCTTCAGCGAGCGCTAGTCAATCAGTATCTATAAGCTCCAGCCAATCTGCATCAGTAAGCGCTAGTCAGTCTGCATCAGTAAGTTCGAGCCAATCTGTATCGGTGAGCTCAAGTCAATCCGCTTCAGCGAGCTCTAGTCAATCAGCCTTAGCGAGCTCCAGCCAATCAGCATCCGTGAGCGCCAGTCAGTCTGCATCTGCAAGCTCCAGCCAGTCAGCCTCAGTAAGCTCAAGCCAATCAGCGTCAACGAGTTCGAGCCAATCGGCATCAGTAAGCACAAGTGAATCTGCTTCAGTAAGTGCTAGTCAGTCAGCATCGGTAAGTTCAAGTCAATCGGCATCATTGAGTGCTAGTCAATCCGCTTCTGTAAGTGCGAGTGAGTCAGCCTCAGTAAGCTCAAGCCAGTCAGCATCAGTCAGCGTTAGCCAATCTGCATCGGTAAGTTCAAGTCAATCCGCTTCAGCCAGCGCTAGTCAATCTGCGTCTGCAAGTTCAAGTCAATCCGCTTCAGCCAGCGCTAGTCAGTCTGCATCAGTAAGTTCGAGTCAGTCTGCATCAGTAAGTTCGAGTCAGTCAGCGTCAGTGAGTGCAAGTCAGTCAGCTTCAGTAAGCTCAAGCGAATCAGCTTCAGTAAGTGCAAGTGAATCAGCCTCAGCGAGCTCTAGTCAATCCGCTTCAGTGAGTTCAAGCCAGTCAGCCTCAGTCAGCGCTAGCCAGTCAGCCTCAGTAAGTGCGAGTGAGTCAGCATCAGCAAGTGCGAGCCAATCCGCTTCAGTAAGCGCTAGTCAGTCAGCGTCAGTAAGCTCCAGCCAATCTGCCTCAGCAAGTGCCAGCCAATCCGCTTCAGTGAGCTCGAGTCAATCGGCTTCTGTAAGTTCGAGTGAGTCTGCATCGGTCAGCACAAGTCAATCTGCTTCAGTCAGCTCCAGCCAGTCCGCATCAGCAAGCGCCAGTCAATCTGCCTCAGTGAGTGCGAGTGAATCAGCGTCAGCGAGCGCAAGTGAGTCTGCGTCGGTAAGTGCCAGCCAATCAGCCTCAGTCAGCTCGAGCCAGTCTGCCTCAGTGAGTGCAAGTCAGTCAGCGTCAGCAAGCGCCAGCCAATCCGCTTCAGTGAGCTCGAGTCAATCTGCGTCGGCAAGTGCCAGCCAGTCTGCGTCATTGAGCTCTAGCCAATCCGCATCAGTAAGTGCCAGCCAATCCGCATCAGCAAGCGCCAGCCAATCCGCCTCAGTCAGCTCGAGTCAGTCTGCATCGGCAAGTGCCAGTCAGTCAGCATCCTTAAGTTCAAGCGAATCGGCTTCAGTCAGCTCGAGTCAATCTGCTTCATTGAGTGCCAGTCAATCCGCATCTGTAAGCTCAAGTGAGTCAGCATCTGTAAGCTCAAGCCAATCAGTATCAGTTAGCTCGAGTCAATCGACTTCAACGAGCGCCAGTGAATCTGCGTCAGTAAGCTCCAGCCAGTCAGCGTCAGTAAGTTCGAGTGAGTCTGCATCTGTAAGCTCAAGTCAGTCCGCTTCAATGAGCGCTAGCCACTCTGCATCTGTAAACTCAAGTGAATCAGCATCTGTAAGTGCTAGTGAGTCTGCTTCAGTTAGCACAAGTGAGTCTGAATCGTTGAGCGCTAGCCAATCTGCGTCAGTCAGCGCAAGTGAGTCAGTATCTGTAAGTGCGAGCCAGTCTGCATCAGCCAGTGCGAGTGAGTCTGTATCTGTAAGCTCGAGTCAATTCGCTTCAGCAAGCGCTAGCCAATCGGCATCAACAAGTACATCAACTTCTGCAAGTATGCTAGCAGACGAGTTGGCGTTGGAGAGTGCTTCGATCTCAACAAGTACTTCAGTGAGCGAATCTACTTCGACGAGCGCATCACTCTCAGCTAGCGTGTTAGCCAGTGAATCGGCTCTAACAAGTGCTTCAATCTCAGCAAGTACATCATCGCGTCAGTCTGAGTTGATTAGTACTAGTCTCTCGACTTCAGATTCTATTAGTAGATCTGCGTCAGCAAGTGCTCTGGCATCTACTTCAACAAGCACCTCTCTCTCAATGGCAAACATTGCAAGCCAAGGTCAATCTGCTTCAAGCAAGCCAAAACAAGTCTTGCCAAATACAGGAGCGTCGACTTCCGTAGCATCTGCTTTATTGGGAGCATTGGCAGCTGTGACAGGGATCGGTCTTCTTGCAAAGAAGGGTCAGAAGGACGATGAATAAAGTCATTGATAAGATATAAAAATCAATGAATAAATACTAAAATGGAAAACCTTTGAAAACATGATTTTTCAAAGGTTTTTTCTATATGCGAGAAGGGGAAAATCCTCTTTGGAGTTTGAAATAAACTAGGGGAAAAGGTATAATAGGAAGGTGAGAGAATCATCGAAAAAATCAGGACTATAGTAGTAGAAAAGTAGCCAAAAGAATGTGAAAAGAAAAGGGGATGAAATGGGAAAAGAGCTTCAAAAAGCCATTGTACTAGGTGGTGATAATGGTTATATGGACAAGATTGAAACAACAATCAAGTCAATCTGTGCCCATAACCGAGCAGTGACTTTTTATATTTTTAATGACGATTTGCCATCCGAATGGTTTCAACTGATGGAGAGACGTTTAGAGCCCCTAGCCTCAAAAATCGTCAATGTCAAGATTAGTCATCATGGCTTAAAAGGGTATCATCTTCCCTTGTCTCACCTAAGTTACGCAGCTTTCTTTCGCTATTTTATACCTCAGTATGTTAACGAAGACCTAGCCTCGTACCTGGATTCGGATATTATCGTTAGATCAAACTTAGATGAACTCTTTTTAGAAGACATGGCAGACTGTCCCGTGGCGGCTGTGGCAGATGCCTTAGTTCCTAGCACTTTTAATTCAGGTGTCTTGCTGATTAATGTCGCTCTCTGGCGCCAAGAGAAGGTGACGGAGCACTTGTTGAGCTTGACAAATCAGCTACATGATCAAGTTTTTGGTGATCAGGGCATACTAAATCACCTCTTTGAAAGTCGCTGGAAACCGCTGCCAGCCACCTATAATTTTATGGTTGGCATGGATACAGTGGCTCGAAATTACCAGATGGATTCTTGGTATAGCGATTCTCTTGCTATTGAAAAGACAACCAAGATTATCCATTATACCGGGGACAAGCCTTGGTACCAAATCAACCTCAATCGTTTTAGGGAGGACTGGTGGTTTTACTACGGACTAGAGTGGTCTGATATCGTCATGAAAAAATGTGATTTCCATAAAGGTTTGGCGTCTTTAGTCCAAGAACCCCAGTATGCGACCGCAATTTTTACAAATACTTGTCACATAGAGAGAATCGAGTACCTGATCCAAGAACTGCCAGATGTCGAGTTCTCTATCCTAGCTCATACCAACTTTGCGCCGGAGATTATGAATTTGCAATCGCATCTGAACGTACGCCTCTATCCCTACTTTAATCCTATGAATGTCAAAAAGGTCTTAGAAAAGATCGACTTTTACTTGGATATCAATCATGAGGATGAAATTGCAAACATTATCCAAGAAGTGCAACAAAGAGAAATCCCCGTATTTGCTTTTGAGACCACTAGTCATGACCCAAGTGGTTTTAGTCAAGTCTACTCATCTACAGCCGTAGATGAAATGATTGAGTCTATTCGCACGTTTTTGAAATCGAAGAAGCAGTCGTTGTAAACTGAAGGAAACTAAATTAAAAAAACAATTGTTCTTGCAGGAGATTATGCCTATATTCGTCAGATTGAAACAGCACTCAAATCTCTCTGCTACCATAATAGCCATGTCAAGGTCTATATCTTTAACCAGGATATTCCCCAGGAGTGGTTTCGCGCTCTCAGACCGATAGTAGAGCAGATGGGCGGTGAGTTAGTGGATGTAAAGATGCTTGGTGCCCAGTTTCAGATGAACTGGAGCAACAAATTGCCCCATATCAATCACATGACCTTTGCCCGTTATTTTATCCCTGATTTTGTCGAAGAGGACAAGGTTCTTTACTTGGACAGTGATCTGGTAGTGACGGCTGATTTGACGCCCCTCTTTGAAATGGACTTGGGGGAAAACTACTTGGCTGCCGCACCATCTTGTTTTGGTGTTGGAGTTGGCTTTAATGCAGGTGTACTCTTGATCAATAACAAAAAATGGCGAGCAGAGACTGTGAGACAAGAGCTAGTTGAACTGACGGAGCGGGAACACCAACATGTCAGTGAAGGGGACCAGTCTATCCTCAATATGCTCTTTCATGACAGCTACACTCCTCTGGATCAGAACTATAATTTTTAGATTGGCTTTGACAGTGGGGCTGCCTCACATGGACATGAATTTATCTTCCAGATTCCCCTAGAGCCCCTGCCAGCCATTTTGCATTTCCTCTCTCAGGACAAACCTTGGAATACTCATTCGGTTGGGCGTTTGCGTGAGGTTTGGTGGCACTATCATCTGATGGAGTGGTCTGCCATTGCTGAAAAATGGCGTCAGGCAGGAATTGACTATCCAGTCACAGTCTATCAGCCAGTTATGACTTGTGTTAATTTGACCAACTCCTGGCATCTTGAGAAAATCGACTATCTGGTTCAAGCCTTGCCAGAGGTGCATTTCTACATTGCAGCCTATACGACGATGGCACCTGAACTCATGCTCTTGTCACGTTTTGAAAATGTGACCCTCTATCCCAACACCTTCCCCCTATTGGTCGAGAAACTGATCCAGCAGACAGATGTCTACCTTGATATTAACCATGATGACAAGTTGAGTGTTGTTTATGACTATGTTTCACGCTTTGAGAAACCAATCTTGACTTTTGACAATACCCAGTCGCAGGAACTGCCTGAAAGTGCCTATGCAGGTATTTTCTCAGCAGAAAGACCAGAAGAAATGGTAGCAGTTCTGAAGGCTTATCTGGACGAGAAAACTGAGATTGAGATTTGAAGATGCTAAGATAAAAAGGCTGGATTGGCCTCGTGTGACAGGACAGAAAGATAAAAAGAAAAGGAGGAGCTAGTGAAAGAATTTCGTTCATCGATAGCAGTAAAAAAAGGGATGCACACCCTGTCTTTGCTCTTTATTTATGTGCTCGGAAGTCGTATCGCTCTTCCCTTTGTTGACCTCAATAGTCGGAATTTTCTCGGAGGCAGCGCAGCCTATCTGGACTTTTCAGTAGCCCTAACTGGTGGAAATCTTCGCAGCCTCTCTCTCTTTTCCATCGGGCTTTCACCTTGGATGTCAGCTATGATCTTGTGGCAGATGTTTTCCTTTTCAAAGAAACTGGGCTTAAACTCGGTTTCTTCGGAAGTCCAGGATAGACGGAAAATGTACTTGACGTTAGGGATTGCCTCGATTCAGGCCTTGGCCTTGACTACAAATCTTCCTGTCCAAGCTCCCTACAATCCCTTCTTGGTCTTTCTCCTCAATACTAGCCTTTTGGTTGCGGGGACCTTCTTCTTGGTTTGGCTGTCAGACATCAATGCATCTATCGGAGTTGGAGGCCCTGTCGTCATTTTATTGGCAAGTATGGTGGCTTCACTCCCTCAGGACATCATCCAATCGGTCCAAGTTCATAAGATTTCTCCTTGGTTGCTTTTCCTGTTGCTGATACTTGGCGTCCTCTTTACCTATCTAGTTGTTCTCTTTTACCGAGCTAGATACCGCATCCCTATCAATAAGATCGGACTTCATTCTCGCTTTAAACGCTATTCTTATCTGGAAATCATGCTCAATCCTGCGGGTGGCATGCCTTATATGTATGTGATGAGTCTCATGGGCTTACCTTCCTATCTCTTGATCTTGCTTCAACATCTGGATAAGGGTAATCCTCTCTACCCTGCCATACTGGAGCAGTATGCGATGGGGAAACCCTTGTGGATCTACGCTTATATCCTTATCCTCTTTGTCTTTAGCATTGCCTTTGCCTTTGTCAATGTGAGTGGTCAACAGATTGCAGATCGGATGAAGCAATCAGGAGATTACATCTACGGGGTCTATCCTGGTGAGGATACCAGTCGCTTTATCAATCGTTTGGTTCTCCGATTTGCTCTGATAGGTGCAGTCTTTAACGTTACCTTGGCTGGACTTCCGATCTTGTTTGTCTTGAAGGATGAGAGTTTGTTAAAAGTCAGCATGATTCCCGGACTCTTTTTAATTTTGAGTGGCATGTTGTTTACAATTCACGACGAACTGCAAGCGCTCAGACTAAATGAAAGGTATCGGCCACTATTCTAGGAGGTTTTGATGTATTACTTTATCCCAGCCTGGTATGGCAAGGAGCGCCCCTGGCATGCCGATTTGACACCTTGGTATTTTTCTCATTTTAAGCTAGAATTTGATGACACCTTCAATCAGATTCGCTTGATGCAACACCAAGGTATCCCTGCACAGGTCCTCCTTTTGTCCTATCAGCCTCATCTTCGCTATTTTCTCCATCGCCAAGGTATTTTAGAAGCACAGGTTTATTCCTTATTTGATGAATTGCAGGATTTTCACGAGATTCGATCGCAGGTCTTGCAGCTCCGAGATATTGAGTGGGAAGAGGACTGCGAGTTTGTTTACAGTCCCTTTACCATTTTAGTTTTGAGAAATGGAAAGCCCTATGCTCAGGTGGAGCATGGGATTGAAGGTTTCATTAGTACGATTCAGTATTTCAAGGAAGATGGGCTCTTGTTCGCCAACTACCTGATGGATGATCGGGGGCTGGTTTCCAGTGTGATTTACTACCAAGATGGTCAGGCTCTCTACCAAGACTACCTCAATCCCAAGGGACTGTGGCAGTTTAGAGAGTACTTGCAAGATGGGGGCCGTATCGAGGTCAATCCTATCTTTGCTTTTCGCTTCCAAAAAGAGGCCTACCAAGATATGGGAGATTTGATTGCGGAGTTTTTTGAGAAGAAAATAGCTCAACTCCCTGAGGGAGGAGCGACCTATTTTCTGCCTGCTTGTGATCAGCACAATGACTTCCTTTTAGAACGATTGCCTCACCAAACCACTAAGGTTCTCAGTCTTTTTATCGGACGAAATCCTCAAGAGCGATTATCTCAGTTGGCAGGTCTGCTGGATAAGGTGGACCTTGTTCTGGTCGACAGAGAGGACACCTTGCACTTGGCTCAGTCTGCCTTTTCAGAACAAGCAATGAAGTTTCGCCATTTATCGCCTTTTGATACCCGCTTGGAGCTGGGAAAGAGCCAGACTCGGAAGGAGTCGCTCCTCTACTATCAACTGGACTTTGAGCAGGGGATAGAGGACCAAGCCCTCTATCAGGTCTTGCATTTTCTTTCTGAAAACAAGGATACGGAGCTGGTTTTTGGAGCCTTTGCTGCTAGTCAAGAAGAAATGAAGCAGCTGGAAACACGTGTTTCTGAGATAATTGCAGAGCGATTTCCAGACCAGGAACTGGAGAAGGAAGTAGATTACCAAGGAGCTGAAAATCCACTTGAGGACAATCGCCATCAGAGCAAGCGCTATTCGTTTGTCAATATGAAGGATGAATCGGAGTTAATCAAGCAACTGGAATTTGTTCGTTTGATTGTCGATTTGAACAGGCAGCCTCTCCTCTATACCCAGATAGCAGGCATCAGTGCTGGTATTCCTCAAATCAACAGGGTCAAAACAGAGTATGTTAGCCATCAGAAGAATGGCTATCTGTTGGAAAATACTGCGGATTTTGCGCAAGCTGCCCATTACTATCTCGACAGCCTGCAGATATGGAATGACTCCCTGATTCATTCGATTGAAAAGATAAAGGAACACACTGGGGAGCAATTCCTAATCAAACTAGAAAAGTGGCTGGAGGAGGTGACTCATGGAAAAGAAATATAAGATCTTGCAAATCGGTCCAGAGGATTGGCGAGATACACTTGTCCTACCAGCCCAACTAGACTGGTATCATGTTTCTCCCAACACATCGTCTGACATCCAGAAAATCATGGATGAGAATGACCTAGATCACTTTCATGCTGTCATTCTCACGGATGGGGCCTACCTAGTAGATTTGTTGCCTTTTGCGTCTAGCTTGGAACCCTATACGGTTTTCTATCCGGAGCAGTTTGCAAGTCAGGATAAAAACATTCAGAACCTCATCAAACAGCACTGCATGCAAGCGATGGACCTGTCTGACCGACAGAGCTTTGTTCGGGACCTCTCCACCTCCCTCTTTGAAGGTGGTTATGGAGACAAGCTGAGTCCAGCTACGATAAGGATTCACCCGAGTTTTCAAGGCTCTGTCTCCTATCAAGGGTTTGAGCATCTGAAATTAGAAGGAGACTTTGGGAAGACCTATACCCAGATAGCCTCTTGGGCCTACAATCAGACCGTCCAAGCCCATTCACCAATCGAACTCTGGCTCGAATATGAAAAAACTGGACCAGTGGAATTGCGCTTGCGTTTGCGAAAGATCCCAGCAGGATCCATTTCAGAGATTAGACAGGACATTCTCCTCGAGGAAGCAGACTTTGCCTCAGCAATCATTGTGGAGCAAGACTATGACGCTTATCTGAGCATTTCTCTTGAAGCGCGTGGTCAGGGAAAGGTCAACATCGGCAATCTCCATCAACGCTGGAGCCGGAAACAGTTTGGAAAGTTTATACTCGGTGGCAATATCCTGCATGATGAAAAACGTGAGGAAATCAACTATTTCTTTTACCCAGGGGATTTCAAGCCCCCTCTAGCAGTCTATTTCTCAGGTTACCGTCCGGCGGAAGGCTTTGAGGGTTACTGGATGATGAAGAATCTCCAATGCCCCTTTCTCCTCTTTTCGGATCCTCGATTAGAAGGGGGAGCCTTTTACCTTGGAACTGAGGAGTTGGAAGACAACATACAGGCAACAATCCAACACTATCTAGACTACCTAGGCTTGGATAGAAGTGACTTGATCCTATCTGGCCTGTCAATGGGAACCTTCCCAGCCCTCTATTATGGTTCTAACTTTGAGCCCAAGGGAATCGTAGTCGGAAAACCCTTGACCAATCTAGGAACCATCGCACAGCGGGGCCGACTAGAGGCGCCAGGAGTTTTCCCGACCAGCTTTGATGTCTTGCACCTTCAGACAGGAGGAGTGAGCCAAAAAGACATGAAGGACTTGGATCAACGTTTTTGGAGCCGATTTAAACAAGCTGATTTTTCCCAGACGACCTTTGGTCTTTCTTACATGAAGGACGAGGATATGGATAGTGGTGCCTATGACCAGCTAGTGGAGACTCTTTGCCAGACAGGAGCCAAGATTTTGTCCAAAGGAACCGCAGGTCGACACAATGATGACACAGGTACAAACGTTGCCTGGTTTATTCATTTTTACAAGATGATACTAGAAGAATACGGAAGAGGTGAGACATGATTATCATCAAGAGAGAGGATATTAGGTGGGGTGAGATGGGAGCCACTTATCTTTACGGGAGCCAGATCACCTATCATGCAGACGGTCATGTTACCCTGAAAAATCCTTTGCTGGCTTCAGGTGAAACCCTTAAAACTTGGTTTTCCAGCGTCAACTACCAGGCTACTAGAAGCCAGCCCAGCCTCCCTCTTCTCAAGAAAAATCACACCTACCGTCTATCTATGAAGATGCAGGTTCAACCAGCCAATGGACTTTATCTCAAACTGACCTTTTTAAATCGTTATGAGGAGATAGTCGAGGAGAAGATTGAAAGGCAATTTTCCTTTACTTTTACCTATCCTGAAGCCGCCTATACTTATCGACTTTCCTTGATTAGTGCAGGTTTTGAGGCTCTTGATTTTGCTTCGTTTTCTATTGAGGAGGATGCTGGTGTTTAATCATTTGTATCAGGAAAGACAACTGAGAAAGGTCAAGAAACTTGTAAGCCAAATCAATGCCCTCAAAGAAGAGATGGCTGCTCTCAGTGATGGGGAAATGGCTGCAAAGACAGAGGAGTTTCGCCAGCGTCTTGCCCAAGGAGAATCCTTGGATGAGCTATTGGTAGAAGCCTATGCCCTTGTCCGTGAGGCGGATAAACGGGTCTTGGGTCTCTTTCCCTATGATGTGCAGGTCATGGGAGCCATTGTGATCCACCAAGGAAATGTGGCTGAGATGAATACGGGTGAAGGCAAGACCTTGACTGCAACTATGCCCCTCTACCTCAATGCTTTAACGGGTAAAGGCAGTATGCTAGTCACGACCAATGACTATCTGGCTAGACGGGACGCAAGTGAAATGGGCCCAGTCTACCAATTTTTAGGTCTAACTGTCGGTCTTCCCTTTTCAGAGGATCCAAAGGAGGACTTGACTGCCGAAGAGAAAAGAAAGATCTACACCTCAGATATCGTCTACACGACCAATAGTGTACTGGGATTTGACTATCTCAATGACAACCTTGCCTCCACTCGTGAGGGGAAATTCCTGCCTCCCTTTAACTACGTCATCATCGATGAGATCGATGATATTCTACTTGATAGTGCCCAAACTCCCTTGATCATTGCAGGGTCTCCCCGCGTCCAGTCTAACTACTATGGGATGATTGATACCCTAGTGACGACTTTGGTTCAGGGTATAGACTACATCTACAAGGAAGAAAAAGACCAGGTTTGGTTGACCCGAAAGGGAGCCCAGACGGTTGAAGGATTCCTAGGAATCGACCATCTCTATAAGGAAGAGTACGCAAGTTATGTTCGGCATCTAGTCTATGCTCTCAGAGCCCACACGCTCTATACCAAGGACAAGGATTATCTGGTTCGAGGTCAAGAGATGGTTTTGTTGGATAAGGGTACAGGACGTTTGATGGAAATGACCAAGCTTCAAGGAGGTCTCCACCAAGCCATCGAAGCCAAGGAACATGTGAAGCTTTCTCCTGAAACCAGAGCCATGGCTTCAATCACCTACCAAAGTCTCTTTAAGATGTTTCGTAAAATCTCAGGTATGACAGGAACGGGAAAGGTGGCAGAAAAAGAGTTTTTCGAAACCTACAACATGTCTGTCATTCGTATCCCGACTAATCGCCCACTTAGGCGAATGGACCATCCGGACAATCTCTATGTGACCCTCCCTGAGAAAGTGTATGCCTCTCTCGAAGCTATCAAGACCTACCACGCCAAAGGCAATCCACTCCTTATCTTTGTCGGATCTGTTGAAATGTCTCAGCTGTATTCGTCCTTGCTCTTGCGAGAAGGGATTTCCCACAATGTCCTCAATGCCAATCATGCGGCGCGTGAAGCCCAAATCATCGCAGAGTCTGGACAGATGGGGGCAGTGACCGTTGCGACTTCTATGGCAGGTCGAGGGACAGATATCAAACTCGGTCCAGAGGTAGCAGACTTGGGCGGATTGGTTGTGATTGGTACCGAGCGGATGGAGAGCCGACGGATTGACCTGCAAATCAGAGGGCGATCTGGTCGCCAGGGGGATCCGGGTATGTCTCAATTTTTCGTGTCGCTTGAAGATGATGTGATCAAAAAGTTCGGGCCGTCTTGGGTTCATGACCTATATCAAGACTATCAAGTAGAGGACATCAGACAACCCAACCTACTCAAGACTAGCAAGTACCGCAATCTCGTTAGAAAAGCCCAAGAGGCTAGTGATAGTGCCAGTCGCTCTGCGCGCAGACAAACCTTAGAGTATGCGGAAAGCGTCAATATCCAACGCCAAATGGTCTACAAAGAAAGAGATCGTTTGCTGGATGGAAGTCGTGACCTGGAAGATATTCTTGAGGATATACTGGCAGACTATACCAAACAAATCTCAGAAAAAACCTATAGCAGTCCCCAAGAACTCTTTCACTTCATCGTGACCAATATTAGTTTTGGGATAAGAGAATTACCAGATGATTTAAACCTGTCTGATGCGGGTCAGGTTAGAAATTTACTAGAGAAAATAATAGCCAAGGAAATCGCAGCTAAAAAGGAAGTCCTCCAACTTCACCAGCTCTATGATTCTTTTCTGAGAATATCTATGCTCAAGGCGATTGATGACAACTGGGTTGAGCAAGTCGACTACCTCCAACAGCTCAGTCTAGCAATCGGGAGCCAGTCTGCTTCTCAAAAGAACCCTATCGTGGAGTACTATCAGGAGGCCTATGCTGGCTTTGAAACCATGAAGCAACAAATCCGTACAGATATGGTACGCAATCTTCTCATGGGGATTGTGGAAGTAACGCCCAAAGGTGAGATTCTCACCCATTTTCCATAAAAAGAGGATCATATGACAATTTACAATATAAATCTAGGAATCGGTTGGGCGAGCAGTGGTGTCGAATATGCCCAGGCCTACCGAGCAGGGATTTTTAGAAGTTTAGACCTAGCGTCTAAGTTTATCTTTACCGACTTGATTTTAGCAGACAATATTCAGCATTTAACGGCCAATATCGGCTTTGCGGATAATCAGGTAATCTGGCTTTACAATCATTTTACAGATATCAAGCTAGCACCGACCAGTGTTACAGTTGACGAGGTCTTGGCCTCTTTTGGTGGCCTTGAGAGTCATAGGGAGCAGGACGGCAAGGTCTTGCGCGTCTACTTTTCAGATGAGGATAAGTTTGTGACCTGCTACTTGGTAGACTCGGCCAAGAATCTAGTGCAGCATGCAGAGTATGTGTTTGGGGGGAACTTGATTCGCAAGGATTATTTCTCCTACACACGCTACTGTACAGAATATTTCGCACCCAAAGATCAGGTGGCTAGACTGTACCAACGAACCTTTTTCAATGAAGATGGCAGCACCGCTTACGATATGTTGCTGACTGAAGGACAAGAAGAGGTCTATCGATTTAAGGACCGGATCTTGTATGGCAAGCCAGCACTTATGCGTTATTTTATGCAAAGTTTGACTTTAAGCAAGTCTGATTTGCTTATCTTGGATAGGGAAACAGGCATTGGTCAGGCTGTTTTTGAAGAAGCGCAAAAGGCCCATCTAGCAGTTGTCGTTCACGCGGAGCACTATAGTGAGAATGCTAGCAACGAAGACTATCTCCTTTGGAATAACTACTATGAGTATCAATTTACAAATGCGGACAAGGTCAATTGTTTTATCGTGTCTACGGATCGGCAGAAGGAAGTTCTTGAAGGTCAATTTGCTCAGTACAGTCAGCATCGTCCACGAATCGTCACGATTCCAGTTGGGAGCATTGATCAGCTGACCGAGCCTGCTAGGGAACGCAAGCCATTTTCTCTCATTACCGCTTCTCGTTTGGCCAAGGAAAAACACATCGACTGGCTCGTCAAGGCAGTCATCCAGGCCCATCAAGTCCTTCCAGAGCTTACCTTTGATATTTATGGAAGTGGGGGTGAAGAATCCCTTTTAAGGGAAATCATCACGGCTCACCAGGCGGAAAACTATATCCAGCTCAAGGGACATGCAGACCTATCTCAGATCTATCACCAGTATGAAGTCTATCTGACAGCCTCTACCAGTGAGGGATTTGGTCTGACCTTGATGGAGTCGGTTGGGTCAGGCTTGCCCCTGATTGGTTTTGATGTGCCTTATGGAAACCAAACCTTTATCCAGGACGGTCAAAATGGCTACTTGATCCCAAGTTCGGACGACCATGTTGAAATGGAAATTAAAAGGGCCTTCGCGGAAAAGATCTGCCAGCTCTATCAGGAAAATCATTTGCCAGATATGAGAACAGCATCTTATGACCTAGCGAGAGAATTTTTAACAGATAAAGTAAGGGGCAAGTGGAAGAAAACGATAGAGGAGGTCCTGCATGATTCAACTATTTGATCGATATGGTCAGGAAAGCCGAGATTTGCACGAAAGTCTAGAAGCTGCTGGTCTGTCCCATGTCACGGTTGTGATCGAGCCAGATGGCTTTCTCCCAGATGGGATTCTTTCTCCCTTTACCTACTATCTAGGTTACGAGTCGGGAAAAGCTCTTTATTTTAACCAAGTAGCTGTACCTGAATTTTGGGAGATTGCGGGCAATAACCAGTCTGCGCATATCCTAGAGGATTCTCGGGAGAGGGGCGTGATTCACTATGTGGATGCACCTCAGGCCCGTTTGGTCAAGCAAGTCGACTGGAAGGACTTATCCGGTCGCATCTGCCAAGCAGACCACTATAACCGATACGGAGCCTGCTTTGCCAAGACCACCTATAGTGCAGAAGGACAGGCTATCCTGACCAAGTATCAGGATGCAAAGGGACAGGAGATCCTACTGGAAAACCATGTGACAGGCGATATTCTCCTAACCTTGCCCGGACAAGCCATGCGCCATTTTAAAAATCGAGTGGAGTTCACGATTTTCTTTTTGCAAGACTTGGGAATCGATACTCGCCACCTTGTCTTTAACACTCTCGCAACCTCTTTCTTGGTCTCATACCATTATCCAGACAAGAGTGGACGGGACATCTTGGTCTGGCAAGAACCACTAGATGGTTGTCTTCCTGGTAATATGCAGCTGCTCTTGGAGCAAGGGGACTTGAGAGCCAAGCAGATCCTCATACCAGACAAGGATACCTATGAAGAGGCCTTGGCCTTGACCAATCCAGCCTATCATGACAAGTTTGTCCATCTAGGCTATCATTATCAGTTCAAAAGAGAAAATTTCGTCCGAGCAGATGCCTTGATTGTTACCAACTCAGATCAGATCCAGCATATCGAAACCCTGATAGAGTCCTTGCCAATGGTGACCTTCCGAATCGCGGCGGTGACTGAAATGTCGTCCAAGTTGCTGGCCTTACTTGCCTATCCCAATGTCGTTCTCTACCAAAACGCTAGTCCACAAAAGATTCGAGAACTATTTCAGCTGTCGGATCTCTATCTGGATATCAATTATGGAAACGAGCTTTTGGATGCTGTCCGTCAAGCCTTCGAGCACAATATGCTCATCCTAGCCTTTGACCAGACAGCTCATAACAGATCTTACACAGCTCCAGAACACCTCTTTAATGTGCAGACTGTTGGAGACATGATTGCGAGGATTCAAGAAGCTATCAGCAGTCTTGACAAGATGGGCCAAGCCCTTGGACATCAAGGTCGCCATGCAAACTATGTGGACTTAGCTACTTACCAAGAGAGGATGGAAAGGATAATAGGGGAAGGACATGACTAAAAAAGATTTATTTTACAAGGATGTCGAAGGACGCATGGAAGAGTTAAAGCAAGGAGCGCTTAAGAAAGAAAAGCCTAGTAGAGGAGAAAAAATCAGTAAAACCTTCTCTATTTTACTCGGCTTGCTCATCCTTATTAGCCTGATCTTTACATTATTAGGAATCTTGAGGTGAAATGATGGAAGTTTTGATGATTGTAGGCATAATCCTAGCTGTCGCCTTGATTATCCTAGTTCTCATCCAACCTCGCCAAAGCCAACTCTTTTCCATGGATGCGACCAGCAATATCGGAAAACCAGGATACTGGCAGAACAACCGATTGGTAAAAATTGTAACCCTCTTGCTCAGTTTAGCCCTGTTTGTCTTGCTCCTTATTTTTATGATAGTGACCTATCAGTAAGGATGCAGTTCCATTCACAGATGAGGAAAACTAAACACGAAAAAAAGATCCAAGCAAATCGGAGGATAGAATGGAAGAACTAATGAATGAAAAAATTATCGAAATCGTGCATCAAGCCAACGATATGATTCCAGTAGAGTGGGATGATTTGTATATTGTAATTGAAATGGACAAAACATTTAGTGGAGAAGTTTATTTTTATTTTAAATATAAGAATGAATATCACTATTATTTATACATTCCTAGAGATTTTGGTGTAGATAAATTCGAAATTTATAGTCAAACAGATCGATTGTTTGAGAAGTCGCAAGAATTAAAAAAAGTATTTGTTGAGAACGACTTGGCAGATTGGTATATTTGTATTATTCACTTAGATGAAAATAATAAATTATCAGTAGACTTCGATTATGCCCCATGGTTGGAAAGTGGTTATGGTCCAAGTGCTCGAATGGACTTGTTTGAATATAAATATCTCGGCAAGCAACCAGCTAATGAAAAAGAACTAGAACAGTTCAAGGCTATGGAAGCCTTCCAAAGAGAACATAATGGGAAATAGTTTGTTTGATAAAAGACCA
Organism: Streptococcus sp. A69; assembly: GCF_058556195.1. Lineage (NCBI taxonomy): Bacteria > Bacillati > Bacillota > Bacilli > Lactobacillales > Streptococcaceae > Streptococcus > Streptococcus sp. A69. The sequence goes on from NZ_JBZUJU010000002.1 coordinate 393,223, forward strand.
CCATTTAGGTGGTCTTTTGTGGTTTATCAAACGCTGGTCCATAAGGTTTATGGTATACTGGGATTGTAGAGCCAGCAAACTTTAAGAGGAGAATCAAATGAAATACGATAAAATTAAAATTGCACAGGAAATTGCAAGGGCTGTAGGGGGAGTTCCTCAAGCCTATACATTTAGAAATCACGATAACAAATTAGATTTATTCATTGGAGAGAATTGTCCGGATGATTATTTAACAACTGCAGCAACAATCGGTTTATCAGAATATACCATTTATCGTCGAATAAATGGTAAGCCTTTAAGAGTTGAAATCATTGGAGCAGCTGATGCGGAGCTGGAATATTTTCCAAATATTATAGCAGACTGTGGTTTTAATATTGTGAGGGGAGAGTACAGCATCTCTCCAGGTGCAGTCTATCCAAATATTATTAGAAATTACTATCCCAATGCGAAAGTAAATCATATATTCTTCACTCAGCCTTTCTTGTGGGATTTAGAATCTTTTGATTTTGATGAAGAGTATGTTACGTGGTTACAAGCTATCCCGATTACAGAAGCTGAGCTTCAATTTATAGAAAAGCATGGAGCCGAAGTGGGAGCACAGAAGTTAGAGGAATTGTTTGAAGAACATCAGATAGATGTTTATGATTTTATGAGACCTTCTGTAGTGTAATAAATTTTTTATCTTCGTCTAGGGGGTCGGAGGGGAGTTTTTCCTATTTTTAACCTCATCAATATCAGTTGTGAGTCCAACCTCGCTCCCAGTTGACATGCGACCTTCGTAATTGGAAATAAGGCACGAAATTGGAGAAAAGACCACCTTAATGGTGGTCTTTTCTGGTTTATCAAACGTTGGTCTATAGGTTTTATGGTATACTAGGTTTGTAGAGCCAGCAAACTTTAGTGACAACTTTACAAAAAGTGGTGCCCGTGTCCACAATGCATCTGATGATGTCGCTCGAGGCATGAAAGAAGCGGCAGAACAAGTCGGCAAGAAAGCAAGTAAAGAATTCCGCCAAGAAGCCAGCGAGCAGTTGGCTAAGCATAGTGATGATGTAGCGAGTACTTCTAAAGGAATTTCAAAAGAAGAATATAATTCTCTTCGCAAGAAAACACCAAGTCAAGAGATACGCGATCATGTCAATAATATTGATGGAGAAAAATTTGATCCAATTTATGGTTATCCAGTTGAAACCCTCGAAGCAGACCATATTGTCTCTATGAAAGAAATTACCGAAATGGATGGATTTGCTCCTCTATCTGATGTTGATAAGGTAGAGGTTTTGAATCTTGAGGATAATTTTATGGGATTAGGTAAACCTACCAATAGTTCCAAAGGGTCTAAAACTTGGAGTGATTGGCAGGGGCATTCCAAATTAGGAGATATTCCGGCTGAGATAAGAGAAAAAATGATAGCTTTGGAGCGTGAAGCTAGAACTAAGCTACAAAATGAAATTTTCAGGAGGTTGAAAAATGACGGAAGTGCTTGATACAAAAGTAGAGAAGAATGGTTTGATCTTTTACGGGACATTCTCTGAAGGTCTTTTTGAGGAATGGCTCAAAGTTGTGAATGTACTGCCCTCGAAGGAACGAATACAAGATGGCCTGCTAATACAAATCGGTTTCAACATATATAAACTTGTTCAATTGAACATGGACCAATTTAGGATAGTGTCAGTCAACTATGAAACAACCCCTTTTAAAGAGTTTACTGATGATTTGACCTTGGCTCTTTGGATTCAGTCTGAACAAAGCACACTAGCTAAAGAGCTTAATATTGAAGTTTCTGAAATCAGATTTGATGAGAAAATAGTGTTGGCTAAAGGTGTCTTTGAGTGTGAACATTACTATTTGCAGAGACAAGATACTGATCGAAAAGGTGATTCGGGATGGTTTGTTGGCTATCAAAATCAAGATACAGATGATTTTGTTGCTATGTATGCTTTTGAAATATTGAAAAAGAATCCAAAACTAATAAAATCTTTGATTCTACCAGAGGACTACCTAGTAGTAGTTAATGGTGGAGATATTCAGACGATTCTGAATGAGCCAGATGAGGAAATTTTTTCCTCTTTGTAAAGCTACCCGACTTATTTGGGAGGGAAAGCAACCTATTTTAGATTTTCTACGAATGAGGGGAATAGCATCTAATATTTTTGTCTATAAACTGAAAAAGGAGGAAAAAATGTTAGAAAACTTTATAAAAGTGGCAGATATGCCCAAAGATGTTATTGAAAAATATAAAAATCAAGTTCCAGCTGAGTTAGTTCAAATTTGGCAGGAAGATGGTCTAGGAACTTTTCTTGATGGTTATCTGAAGGTAATTAATCCAGATGATTATCTTGAACTTCTCCAAGATAGCTATTTCAGAGGAGATGTCGCTTTTCCTATGTTTGTAACAGCATTTGGAGATATTATTACTTGGGAAAAGAATACCTACGTGGGAATTGTCCAATATAATATTCAGGATCTGGATATTATTTGTAAGGGTCTGGATTTATTCATTCGATTTTTAGATAATTCATATGTGACTGATAACTTTGAACTTAATTTATATAGGCAAGCTGTTGCCAAACATGGTCAATTAGCCTACGATGAATGTTTCGGTTTTGTTCCACTTCTAGCATTAGGTGGCTTTAAAGATATAGACCATATGGATAAGGTAAAAGTTTTGGAACACATTTACCTCATGTACCATCTGACTGGCGGTGTGATGGACGACTAGGAGTTGCTATTTCTTTTTTGAGAACAGTGCGAGAGGAGGAACTTACCTCCCAAATGAAAAACACAAGAACCTCAGAGGAAGTCCTCTGAGGTTCTTTGCGTTCTAATTTCCATATTTTTGGTAAAAATCAACCTTGACCTGGATAAAGGTTTCGGCTTCGCGTAGTAGCTGCAGGAGGGTGGCGCGAGTCTCAAATTCCTCGCGTGTTTTAGGGAGACTCCGATTGCGGAAGACTTGTAGATAGCGTTCGATGTCATCAAGTAAGTCATGAGCAGGATTGGTCTGGCTTAGCTGGGAAGCAATCTTAGAAAAGAGCTGGGCCAAAATCAAGCTTTCACTTGCTGCTAACTGGCAAGTGTTGATTTGCTGGGCCATGTTTCGTAGGATGCGACTTTGTCGCTGCCTCATCTCAAAGTAGTGGATGTGGTAGTCCGTTTGGTGAAAGAGGTGATCTGAGTGGTCCAGATAGACCAGCTTGAGGGCTTCATCGAGGAGGTTGTCTAATTGGTCAACGAGTTGGGCTTGGTTGCGTCCGTCTCCTCTTGACAGATAGTATTTAAAGCGAAGCAGGATGTCTTTTAATTTTTCTTCGACCTGAAGGTGGTAGCTTTGGATGGCTTTCTCACGAGAGGGCATATAAAGGTTGACCAACAGAGCAAAGCTTGTCCCGATGAGAAAGAGGAGTACTTCATTAAGCAAGAGCTCTGGAGAAGTAGACTCCTGTACCAAGAGATGACCGACCAAGACACTGCTAGGGGTGATGCCGATTTCCCAACCCATTTTGTAAGCGAGAGGGACATAAAGAGCCAGGTAGAGGCCCAGACTCCAGATGTGAAAGCCCATCAGCTGAAAGGCTAGAACACCCATAGCGAGCGCTAGGAGCATGGAAAAGAGGCGGTTGCGTGCTAATTTCAGCGTGCTTCTGCGCGTGTCGGAGAGGCTTAAGAGAGCGATGATTCCAGCTGAAACTGCTGATGATAAATCTAAAAAATAAGCGAGAAAACAAGCGAGACAGGTCGCTAAGACCAGTTTGGTCGTGCGTTGAGTGAGAGACATGAAAATTTCCTAAACTAATAGAATCAAGTGTTTAACGAGAAATCAGAGACTAGGGGCGAAGTTTTCGGTTTGTAGCATACTCGGCAACCGCTGTAAAGAGGACATCTGTTGAAGAGTTCAGGGCTGTTTCACAGGAGTCTTGCACGACTCCGATCACAAAACCGACCCCGACAACCTGCATAGCCAAGTCGTTGGAAATCCCAAAGAGGCTACAAGCGACAGGAATGAGGAGAAGGGATCCCCCAGCGATTCCAGAGGCACCGCAGGCAGAAATGGCAGCCACGACACTGAGCACAAATGCTGTCCCAAAGTCTACCGAAATTCCGAGTGTGTTGACGGCAGCCAGGGTCAGGATGTTAATGGTAACTGCAGCGCCAGCCATGTTGATGGTCGAACCAAGCGGGATGGAGACAGAGTAGGTGTCAGGATTCAGTCCCAAGTCTTGGCAGAGTTTCATATTGACAGGGATATTGGCAGCAGAGCTACGAGTGAAAAAGGCTGTAATACCACTGACACGTAGACATTTCAAAACAAGGGGATAGGGATTTTTCCTCATAAAGAGAAAGGCGATGAGCGGGTTGATGATGAGAGCAACAAAGGCCATGGTAGCAATCAAGAGACCTAGGAGGACACCGTAGTTGGCCAGACTGGCAATGCCCTTATCAGAGATGGTCTTAAACACTAAGCCTAAAATCCCAAAGGGAGCTAGGTTGATAATCCATTCCACGATTTTAGAGGTGACATCTGCCATGGTTTTCAGCAATTCTTTGCTGTGTTTACTTGCCTCTCTCATAGCCAAGCCAAAGATAACTGCCCAAGAGAGAATCCCGATATAGTTGGCTTCAACAATGGCATTCAAAGGATTGTCCACCAGTTTAAGCAAGAGGTTGCTGAGGACTTGACCAATACCGTCAGGAGCAGCAACTTCTGTATTTGCACTGGTCAGGGTGATTTGCACAGGCAGTAAGAAACTAGCTAGAACAGCCACCAATGCAGCAGCAAAGGTTCCAAGCAAATATAGGAAAATAACCGTCTTCATATTGGTATTTTGTCCCTTTTGATGTTGGGAAAGGGCATTGGCAACAAGGGCAAAAACCAAAATAGGAGCGATGGCTTTCAGTCCACCTACAAAGAGGTCTCCAAGCAGACCAATTTCTGTAAGGTTTGGGAAGAGCATCCCCAATGTCGCTCCAAAAATCATTCCAATAAGGATTCGTTTGATGAGGCTTGCCTTAGTCCAGGCTCTAATGATTCGTTTCATAGCAGTCTCCTTCAAATGTATTGTTTATAATTATAGTATAAATATGCTATATAGGCAAGTGATATTTTGAAAATAGGGCCGATAATTGAATAATTATGAAAGAAAAGAGAAGGGCGATTTTATGGTATAATAGGGAAAAGGAGTTTTATATGCAAGATTTTTTTCAACGCTATTTTGATAAACTTGATTTAACAACCATGTTAGAGAATCTCTTGACCAAGGTGATTTCTCTTTTGATTTTGTTTTTACTATTTTATATAGCTAAAAAGATGCTTCATGCAACTGTACGAAAGATTGTCAAGCCCTCGCTTAAATTTTCCAATCGAGATGCAGGAAGACAAAAGACTATCTCCCGTTTGCTGGAGAATGTCTTTAACTACATTCTTTATTTCTTTCTGCTCTACTGTATCCTGTCTATTTTAGGTTTGCCAGTTTCTAGCCTCCTTGCTGGTGCGGGGATTGCTGGGGTGGCCATTGGTATGGGGGCGCAAGGCTTTCTATCCGATGTCATCAATGGCTTTTTCATCCTCTTTGAACGCCAGCTTGATGTGGGCGATGAAGTGGTTCTCACAAATGGACCGATTACCGTTTCTGGAAAGGTCGTTAGCGTAGGGATCCGTACAACTCAACTGCGAGGTGACGATCAAGCCCTTCACTTTGTTCCAAATCGTAATATCACCGTCGTCAGCAATCTATCTCGTACTGAATAGGCCGGCTATTTTAGCAGATTTGTGGTACAATAGAAGGAGTTTGGTAAAGGAGAGAGTATGCTATTTGTAGAGAAAAAATTAGGTCACGATTGTACGTGGATAGACCTTGATGTAGACAAGATTAAAAACATGGAAGACCTTTCGGATGTCTATGGATTGGACAAGGAAACCATCGAGTATGCTCTGGATAGAAATGAGCGTGCCCACATGGACTATCACCGTGAAACGGGAACGGTAACCTTCATTTATAATGTTCTTGACTTAGAAAAAGACAAAGAATATTATGAAGCGATTCCGATGACCTTTATCGTTGAAAAACAACGGCTGATCACAATTAGCAACCACAAGAATAGTTATGTGATTAAACGAATGGCATCCTACCTTGAAAGCCATGAAGTTGTTTCAATCTACAAATTTCTTTTTGCCAGTTTAGAGATTATTAGCAATGCTTATTATCCAGTGATTGAAGAGATGGATAAAGGTAAGGATGAAATCAGTGCACTTCTTCGTCAAAAAACAACTAAAAAAAATCTTTTTGCTCTCTCTGACTTGGAAACTGGTATGGTTTACCTGACTGCTGCTGCCAAACAAAATCGTCTCCTCTTGGAACATATCCAAGGACATGCCCTTTATCGCAGTTTTAACGAAGTTGAGAGAGAACAGTTTGACGATGCCATGATTGAAGCGCATCAGTTGGTTTCGATGACAGACTTGATTTCTCAAGTTTTGCAACAACTCTCAGCCTCTTACAACAACATCCTAAATAATAATCTAAATGATAATTTGACAACTTTGACAATTATCTCAGTCTTGCTAGCTATCCTTGCAGTTATTACAGGATTCTTCGGAATGAATGTTCCCTTACCGTTTGCAAATGAACCAAATGCTTGGATTTATATTTTGCTAGCTAGTCTCATTTTATGGGTAGTCTTAGCCCAATATTTAAAGAATATTGCTAGAAATTAAAAAGAAAAGGAGCCAGAATGGCGATTGAAAATTACATGCCAGATTTTGCTGTGGAAGCAGTTTATGATCTGACAGTCCCAAGCCTGCAGGCGCAGGGGATCAAGGCTGTTTTGGTCGATTTGGATAATACCCTCATTGCTTGGAACAACCCTGATGGGACGCCAGAGATGAAGCAATGGTTACATGACCTTCGGGATGCAGGCATTCGCATCATAGTGGTATCAAATAATACAAAAAAACGGGTACAACGCGCAGTTGAGAAGTTTGGGATTGATTACGTTTATTGGGCCTTGAAGCCTTTCACTTTTGGGATTGACCGTGCCATGAAGGAATTCCACTATGAGAAAAATGAAGTGGTCATGGTCGGCGACCAACTTATGACGGATATACGAGCAGCGCACCGTGCAGGCATTCGCTCGATCCTAGTCAAACCCTTGGTCCAACACGACTCCATTAAAACGCAGATTAATCGGGCTCGTGAGCGCCGTGTCATGCGAAGAATCACTGAAAAGTATGGACCGATTACATATAAAAAAGGAATTTAACTATGGAAGAAATTCTCTGTATTGGATGTGGAGCAACCATTCAGACGACAGACAAGGCTGGTCTTGGTTTCACTCCCCAGTCAGCACTCGAAAAAGGTTTGGAGACTGGTGAAGTTTATTGCCAACGCTGTTTCCGTCTCCGCCATTACAATGAAATCACAGATGTCCAGTTGACGGACGATGATTTCCTCAAGCTCTTGCATGAGGTGGGAGACAGTGATGCCTTAGTGGTCAATGTCATAGATATTTTTGACTTTAATGGCTCTGTCATCCCAGGCTTGCCACGTTTCGTCTCGGGCAATGATGTCCTCTTGGTCGGAAATAAAAAAGATATTCTGCCCAAGTCAGTTAAACCGAGCAAGATTAGCCAGTGGCTCATGGAACGTGCCCACGAAGAAGGACTTCGTCCTGTTGATGTCGTCCTGACTTCAGCCCAAAACAAGCATGCCATTAAGGAAGTCATTGACAAGATTGAACACTACCGTAAGGGACGCGATGTCTATGTGGTCGGTGTGACTAACGTTGGAAAATCAACTCTAATCAATGCCATTATTCAAGAAATAACGGGTGATCAGAATGTCATCACGACTTCACGCTTTCCAGGGACAACCTTGGACAAGATTGAGATTCCACTTGATGATGGATCTTATATCTACGATACACCGGGGATTATCCACCGACGCCAGATGGCCCACTACTTGACGGCTAAAAACCTCAAGTATGTCAGCCCTAAAAAGGAAATCAAGCCAAAAACCTATCAACTCAATCCTGAACAAACCCTGTTTTTAGGTGGTCTTGGACGCTTTGACTTCATATCAGGAGAAAAGCAAGGATTCACAGCTTTCTTTGACAATGAACTTAAACTCCACCGTACCAAGCTAGAAGGCGCTAGTGCTTTCTATGACAAGCACGTCGGAACCCTTCTAACACCACCAAATAGCAAGGAAAAAGAAGATTTCCCAAAACTAGTCCAGCATGTCTTTACCATCAAGGACAAGACAGACCTAGTCATTTCAGGCCTAGGCTGGATCCGCGTAACAGGCACCGCCAAAGTCGCCATCTGGGCACCAGAAGGCGTCGCCGTCGTCACACGCAAAGCAATTATTTAAAAGTATTATAATAAAATCGCTGAGCGAACAAAGTGAGCTCATACAAAGATAGTTATTGCCGTGGTGTGATTGCCAATCTTTAGGTTGGCAAGGGGCACAATTGAGACCTAGGCTCAATTGTGAGGTCAGGAAATCCATTTTTCAAAGATGAAGTCTTTGAAAAATTAGTTCCGACCGTCCCCCACCACCTAAAATAACTATCCAAAAAGGAAGAAAGAATATGTCATTAACATCAAAACAACGTGCCTTCCTCAACAGCCAGGCACACACCCTCAAACCCATCATTCAAATTGGAAAAAATGGTCTCAACGACCAAATCAAGACCAGCGTCCGTCAAGCTCTTGACGCGCGTGAATTAATCAAGGTTACTCTCTTACAAAACACAGATGAAAACATCCACGAAGTAGCTGAAATTTTGGAAGAAGAAATTGGTGTGGATACTGTCCAAAAAATCGGACGCATTTTGATCTTGTTTAAACAATCTAGCAAGAAAGAAAATCGCAAGATTTCTAGAAAAGTTAAAGAAATCTAAGACTGAAACTCCAAGAAACTGTTTTTACAGAGAATTAAAGGAAGACGAGCCTATGGCAATCGAATTATTGACTCCCTTTACCAAGGTAGAGTTGGAGCCAGAAATCAAGGAGAAAAAACGCAAACAAGTTGGGATTTTAGGGGGGAATTTTAACCCCGTTCACCATGCCCATCTTGTTGTGGCGGACCAAGTACGACAACAGTTAGGACTGGACCAGGTCCTGCTCATGCCTGAATACCAACCACCTCATGTGGACAAAAAAGAAACCATCCCTGAACACCACCGTCTCAAGATGCTTGAATTGGCGATTGAGGGGATCGAAGGTCTGGACATTGAAACTATTGAGTTGGAGCGTAAGGGTATTTCTTACACCTACGACACCATGAAGATTTTGATAGAGCAACATCCGGATACGGATTATTACTTCATTATCGGGGCTGATATGGTGGACTATCTGCCCAAGTGGTACCGAATTGATGAACTAGTCGACATGGTTCAGTTTGTGGGGGTTCAGCGACCACGCTACAAGGCAGGGACTTCTTATCCAGTCATCTGGGTGGATGTACCTCTCATGGATATCTCATCCAGTATGGTGCGTGATTTCCTTGCCCAAGGTCGGAAGCCCAACTTTCTCCTACCTCAGCCAGTACTAGACTATATCGAGAAGGAGGGACTCTACTGATGGCCTATCAAGACTATATCAACTGCTCCCGTGAGGCTTTGTTGGAAAAAATGGCAGAGCTTCTACCTGAAAAACGCTTAACTCATTGCTTGGGTGTGGAGCGTGCAGCCATAGAATTGGCTCAGCGCTTTGGTGTGGATAGTGAGAAAGCAGGCCTAGCAGGTCTTCTCCACGACTATGCTAAAAAGCTGTCAGATCAGGAATTTCTAAACTTGATTGACCGTTATCAGCTAGACCCTGACCTCAAAAACTGGGGCAATAATGTCTGGCATGGGATGGTTGGCATCTACAAGATTCAGGAAGATTTGGATTTGCGTGATCCGGAGATCCTAAGAGCTATTGAAATCCATACAGTTGGGGCTGGTCAGATGACCGATCTAGACAAGGTCATCTATGTAGCAGACTACATCGAGCACAATCGTGCCTTTCCAGGCGTAGATGTGGCGCGTGAAATTGCAAGTCTATCACTCAATAAGGCAGTGGCCTACGAAACGGCTCGTACCGTGGAGCATCTAGCCCATCAGGGATTCCCCATCTATCCCCAAACCCTTGAAACCTATAACGCCTTTGTGCACTATTTGAAAGAGGACTAAATGAAGACAGCTTTTATCATTATTGATGTACAAAATATTTTAGTGGAAACAGGTTTTAAGACAGAAAGGCTATTGGAAAAAATTTCTTGTTTACAAAACCAAGCTAGAAGCAAGAATATTGAAATTATCTATGTTCAACATATTGAGAACCCTGAAGCCCAAACATCAGAAGATTGGCAGTTATCTGCGCTTTTAAATCGAAAACCTGATGAAAAGGTCTTTCAGAAGAAGTATAATAGTATTTTCAAAGAAACTGGCTTAAAAGAACACTTGGATAAACAAGGAATTGAAAAATTAGTTTTATGTGGTATGCAGACAGAATATTGTGTGGATACATCTGTCAAGGTTGCCTTTGAATATGGCTATAAGCTTATTATTCCAGAAGGTGCTGTCACAACCTTTGATGGTGATGACATTCCAGCAGAAACGATCAATGAATTTTATGAGAACATTTGGGAGGGGCGCTTTGCAGATGTCCTAGACTACAAACGTATTTTCTAAAAAGAGGACTAAATGAACGAAAAAGAATTACTAGAACTAGTCGTGAAAGCGGCTGATGAGAAACGTGCGGAGGATATCCTTGCACTTGACGTACAAGATTTGACCAGCGTGACAGACTACTTTGTTATCACGAGCTCGATGAATAGCCGTCAGTTGGACGCAATCGCTGATAACATTCGTGAAAAAGTAGCAGAAGCTGGTGTTAAAGGCAGTCATGTCGAAGGTGATGCAGCGGGAGGTTGGGTTCTACTAGACCTCGGTGGTGTCGTCGTGCATATCTTTTCAGAAGAAATGCGTTCCCACTACAACCTTGAAAAACTATGGCATGAGGCGCATTCTGTAGACATTTCAGAAGCCTTGGCCTAGTAGATGAACTCAGTTGCAGTCAACTGGGTTTCTTTGCTTATTTTAGAAGACAATTGATAGAAAAGTAAAGAGTGCCGTGTTTGGTTGATGTTGAAACTGAACATGAACTCAAGCTGTGAGAAAAAGAGTAACCTTCCCTTGTATCTGATGATACGGCAGAAAGTTTCTATTTTCTCTTTGCTTTTAACGCTCTTTGTATCTTAGAAAGGATTAGAACCCGCCCTGTAATCGTCGGAAAATAGATAGCCTTCCTTGGAGCTCGGCTCCATCGTCAGGCTCCTAATTTTCTATCGAATTACGGGCGGACTTGGTATCATGTTTTATGGCGACTTATGAAACCTTTGCGGCGGTCTATGATGCGGTCATGGATGACAGTTTATACGATAAATGGACGAATTTTTCTCTGCGTCATTTGCCTAAAACCAAGGAGAGAAAGAAGCTTTTGGAATTGGCTTGTGGGACAGGCATCCAGTCTGTCCGCTTTTCTCAAGCTGGCTTTGATGTGACGGGGCTTGACTTGAGCGCGGATATGCTGAAGATTGCGGAGAAGAGAGCAACATCAGCCAAGCAAAAGATTGATTTTATTGAAGGCAATATGCTGGATTTATCTAAGGCAGGTCAATACGACTTTGTCACGTGTTATTCGGACTCTATCTGCTACATGCAGGATGAGGTGGAAGTAGGGGATGTCTTTAGGGAAGTCTATAATGCCCTCAAGGAAGATGGTGTTTTTATCTTTGATGTACATTCGACCTACCAGACTGACGAGGTTTTTCCAGGTTATTCCTATCATGAAAATGCCGAAGATTTTGCCATGCTCTGGGATACCTATGAGGATGCAGCACCTCACTCCATCGTGCATGAGTTGACCTTCTTTATCAAAGAGGCTGACGGTTCCTTTAGTCGCCACGATGAAGTGCATGAGGAGCGGACCTATGAGGTCTTGACCTATGATATTTTGCTGGAACAAGCTGGTTTCAAGTCTTTCAAACTCTATGCGGACTTTGAGGATAAGGAGCCGACAGAGACAAGTACCCGTTGGTTTTTTGTCGCGCAGAAGTAGGAGAACATCATGACCATCACAGGTATTATCGCGGAGTTCAATCCTTTTCATAATGGGCACAAATACCTGCTAGAACAGGCTAAAGGGTTGAAAATTGTGGCCATGTCTGGGAATTTCATGCAGCGTGGAGAGCCTGCTATCGTGGACAAGTGGACACGGGCTCAGATGGCGCTGGAAAATGGAGCGGATCTGGTAGTGGAATTGCCTTTTTTAGTCAGTGTTCAGGCGGCGGATTTCTTTGGCAAAGGAGCTGTGGATATCTTGGCGCGGTTAGGTATTGATACCCTAGCTTTTGGGACAGAGGAAGTTCTGGATTATCAGAAAATTGCTGACTTATACACAGAGCAAGGTACTGAGATGGAGAATTTTGTGGATAATCTGCCTGATTCCCTCTCCTATCCCCAGAAAACCCAAACTATGTGGAAGGAATTTGCTAGTCTTGATTTTTCAGGCCATACCCCCAATCATGTTCTGGCTTTGGCCTATGCCAAGGCGGTTGCAGGACGAAACATCAAGCTTCAGCCGATTCAGCGTCAGGGAGCGGGTTACCATTCTGTGGATAAGGATGTGGACTTTGCCTCGGCAACAGCTCTCCGTCAGCATCAATCAGACCAAGATTTCTTAGAACGCTTTATGCCTTCCGTTGCCCTCTTTGAGCAGGCCCGTAAGGTGAGTTGGGACGACTATTTTCCCTTGCTCTGCTATCAAATTTTGTCAAATCCAGACCTGACGACCATCTATCAGGTCAATCAAGAAATGGCTGTGCGCATCAAGGAAGCTATCAAAACAGCCCAGTCTGTTGACGAATTGGTCGAGGCAGTTGCGACCAAACGCTACACCAAGGCGCGTGTCAGACGCCTCTTGACTTATATTTTGGTGCAGGCCAGAGAAAGCGACTTGCCAGAAGCTATCCATGTTCTTGGCTTTACTGAAAAAGGAAGACAACACCTCAAATCTCTGAAAGAGCAGGTCTATCTAGCCAGCCGAATTGGCAAAGAACCTTGGGATGCCATGACTCAAAAGGCAGACCAGATTTACCAACTAGGACACCCAAGTATAGCAGAGCAGAATTTCGGCAGAGTGCCGATAAGAATAGAATCAAACTAAGTCTACTGAAAGGTGGGCTTTTTTATTGTATGTTTTAATGAAAATGTCATTTTTAAGAGTTAGAAAGTTGGTTTTGTGATTTCAGAACTTTCTTCCAAAATTCACACAAAACTCTTCAATTTAGGTTTGTTTAAATTCCTTTTTTATGATAGAATATTAAGGAATGTATGTCATTCGATAAACAAATTTAATGAGGTAAAAACATGGAAATCATGACACTTGCGATTGCTGTTTTTGCCGTCATCATTGGTTTAGTCATTGGATATGTCAGCATCTCAGCTAAGATGAAATCATCTCAAGAGGCTGCAGAGTTGATGCTTCTAAATGCTGAACAAGAAGCAACTAATTTACGAGGACAAGCTGAGCGCGAAGCGGATTTATTGCTAAATGAAGCCAAGAGCGAAAGCAAGTCTCTTAAAAAAGAAGCACTATTGGAGGCCAAAGAGGAAGCCAGAAAATACCGTGAAGAAGTGGACGCTGAATTTAAGTCAGAACGTCAGGAGCTCAAGCAAATTGAAAGTCGTTTGACGGAGAGAGCTACGAGCCTTGACCGTAAGGACGACAATTTGACGAACAAAGAAAAAACACTTGAACAAAAAGAACAAAGTATTTCTGATAGAGCAAAAAACCTTGATGCACGTGAAGAGCAATTAGAGGAAGTCGAAAGACAAAAAGAAGCTGAACTTGAACATATCGGTTCCCTTTCCCAAACTGAGGCTCGAGATATTATCTTGGCTCAGACAGAGGAAAACTTGACTAAGGAAATTGCTAGCCGCATTCGTGAGGCTGAGCAAGAAGTGAAGGAACGTTCAGACAAGATTGCGAAAGATATCTTGGTTCAGGCTATGCAGCGTATCGCTGGTGACTATGTAGCAGAGTCAACAAACTCGACAGTTCACCTACCAGATGATACTATGAAGGGTCGCATTATCGGTCGTGAAGGGCGAAATATTCGTACCTTTGAAAGTTTGACAGGGGTCGATGTGATTATCGACGATACACCGGAAGTGGTGACCTTGTCAGGATTTGATCCAATTCGTCGTGAAATTGCTCGTATGACCATGGAAATGTTGCTCAAGGATGGCCGTATCCACCCAGCTCGTATCGAGGAGTTGGTGGAGAAAAACCGTCAGGAGATTGACAATAAAATCCGTGAATACGGTGAGGCTGCTGCTTATGAGATTGGTGCGCCTAACCTCCATCCAGACTTGATGAAGATCATGGGACGTTTGCAGTTCCGTACTTCATATGGACAAAATGTCTTGCGTCATTCGATTGAGGTTGCTAAGTTATCTGGTATCATTGCCAGTGAACTTGGTGAAAATGCAGCTCTTGCCCGTCGTGCTGGATTCCTTCATGACATCGGGAAAGCTATTGACCGCGAGGTTGAAGGTAGTCACGTTGAGATTGGTACGGAGTTGGCTCGTAAGTACAAGGAACACCCAGTTGTGGTGAATACTATTGCTAGCCACCACGGAGATGTCGAAGCCGAAAGCGTCATTGCAGTGATCGTTGCTGCAGCAGATGCCTTGAGTGCAGCGCGTCCAGGTGCTCGTAGTGAATCTCTTGAAAACTATATCAAGCGTCTCCACGATTTGGAAGAAATCGCCAATGGCTTTGAAGGAGTGCAAAATAGCTTTGCCCTTCAAGCAGGACGTGAAATTCGTATCATGGTTAATCCAGGACAAATCAAAGACGACAAAGTCACAATCTTAGCTCACAAAGTTCGTGAGAAAATTGAAAACAATCTCGATTACCCAGGAAATATCAAGGTAACCGTGATCCGTGAACTTCGTGCAGTAGATTATGCTAAATAAATAAGAAAGAGCAGTTGAAAAATTACTGCTTTTTTGTTACACTAGATAGAAAGACTGTAGAAGGATAACTGACGCGATCATCAGTATCCGAGAGAAATTTTACTTTATTTCACAGACTAACTAAAGGAGACATAATGGCAGACCGAGGCTTGCTAATCGTTTTTTCTGGTCCTTCAGGAGTTGGGAAAGGAACGGTTAGAAGAGAGATTTTTGAGAGTTCTGAGAATCAATTTCAATACTCTGTATCGATGACGACACGCGCGCAACGTCCTGGTGAAGTGGACGGAGTGGACTATTTCTTCCGTACTCGTGAAGAGTTTGAAGAGCTGATCCGTCAAGGTCAGATGTTGGAATATGCAGAATATGTCGGTAATTACTATGGAACTCCTCTGACCTATGTCAATGAAACTCTGGACAAGGGAATCGATGTCTTTCTTGAGATTGAAGTCCAAGGAGCCCTTCAGGTTAAGAAAAAAGTTCCAGATGCTGTCTTTATCTTCCTAACACCACCAGATTTGGATGAATTACAAGATCGTTTGGTAGGTCGTGGAACAGATAGCGCTGAAGTGATTGCCCAACGAATCGAAAAAGCCAAGGAAGAAATTGCCCTCATGCGTGAGTATGACTATGCCATTGTCAACGATCAGGTGCCCCTCGCCGCTGAACGTGTCAAGCGTGTGATCGAAGCAGAACACTTCCGTGTGGACCGTGTCATTGGTCACTATCAAGAGATGTTGCCAAAATCTCCAACCCCTCGATAAACTATAGGAAACAGGTACAAGCAAATGATGTTAAAACCCTCTATTGATACCTTGCTGGACAAGGTACCATCAAAATATTCACTCGTAATCTTGGAAGCAAAACGTGCCCACGAATTAGAAGCTGGAGCACCTGCAACTCAAGAATTCAAATCTGAAAAATCAACTCTTCGTGCTTTAGAAGAAATCGAGTCTGGAAATGTAACCATTCACCCAGATCCAGAAGGAAAACGTGAAGCAGTTCGTCTCCGTATCGAAGAAGAAAAACGCCGCAAAGAAGAAGAAGAAAAGAAAATCAAAGAGCAAATCGCTAAAGAAAAAGAAGATGGTGAAAAAATTTAAGGTTGGGGGGACTCAATCTTATTTTTTCTATTGCAAGAATGTAGTGACAAGAAGGAGGTGAGAAGATGGCTATCGCAAAAATTATCGTGGATGTTCCCCTGATGCAGACGGACCAGCCCTATAGCTACAAGGTCCCAGAGGAATTTGTAGACATGCTGGAAGTCGGTATGCGGGTCCATGTCCCCTTCGGTAAGGGCAATCGTTTGATCCAAGGAATTGTGCTGGGCTTGGAGTCCCATTCAGATGAAGAAGTGACAGATCAGGACTTGAAAGAGATTGCGGAGGTGCTAGACTTTTCTCCAGTTTTGACTCAGGAGCAACTCTGGCTGGCAGAGGAGCTACGTAAGTCTGTCTTTTCTTACAAAATCTCCATCCTAAAAGCCATGCTTCCGGGATTTTTAAACTCCAGTTATGATAAGATTCTCTATCCTTTAGAAGGCCTAAGCCAGGCAGACAAAGAGCGCTTGTTTGGTTCAGAAGATTCGCTAGCCTTTTCTTCTCTAGATTTAGCCAAGCAGGCAGAAATGATGCGCTTGACCAGAAAAGGTCTGCTCCGCTTAGAATACCAGGCTGTCGATCAGAAGAAGGTCAAAACCCAGTCTTGGTACGAGGTCCATGTTGAGCAGTTAGAAGGTATTGAGATTTCTGCACGTGCCAAGAAAAAGGCAGAGCTGAGAGACTATTTGCTGTCTCATCCTGGAAGTGCTCCTCTAGCTAGTTTGTTAGATTCCTACTCGCGGGAGCAAGTCAACTTCTTTGTGGAGCAAGGAGCTCTAACCCTAGTCCAAAAGGAAGTGCAACGCTCAGCCGCTTATTTTGAAGGCATTGAAGCAAGTAGACCTTTGGAGCTGAACCAAGAGCAAAGACAAGCTCGCGATGCTGTTATCAGTGCTATTAGCAGTCAACAGCCTCCTTTCCTCCTTCAAGGGATTACAGGAAGTGGGAAAACGGAGGTATACTTGCAAATCATCCAAGGAGCCTTGGACAAGGGCAAGACAGCTATTTTGCTGGTACCTGAGATTTCTCTGACGCCACAAATGACGGAACGGTTCATTGCTCGTTTTGGCGAGAAAGTAGCTATCCTCCACTCAGGCCTTTCCAATGGTGAAAAGTACGATGAATGGCGCAAGGTTGAGCGTGGCGATGCCCAAGTTGTCGTTGGCGCTCGATCAGCTATCTTTGCTCCTTTGAAAAATCTAGGTGTCATGATTATCGATGAAGAGCATGAAGCTAGCTACAAACAAGACAGCAATCCCCGTTATCATGCCAGAGAGGTCGCCATTTTACGAGCCCAGTACAATCAAGCAGCCCTAGTCCTTGGTTCGGCAACACCGAGCTTAGAAAGCCGTGCGCGGGCTGGCAAAGGTGTTTATCAACACTTACGCCTGACCCAACGAGCCAATCCTTTAGCCACCATTCCTGAGGTTCAAGTGATTGACTTTCGTGACTATATCGGGCAGAATGAGACATCAAACTTTACGCCTCCTTTGCTAGAGGCCATTCGAGATCGCCTGGATAAAAAAGAACAGGTAGTCCTCATGCTCAACCGTCGGGGTTATTCTAGCTTTGTTATGTGTCGGGAGTGTGGGACGGTGGATACTTGTCCCAACTGTGATATTTCTCTCACCTTGCATATGGATACCAAAACCATGAACTGTCATTACTGTGGCTTTTCTAAGGGAATTCCTCATGTCTGTCCTAACTGTCAGAGTCGCAGCATTCGCTACTACGGTACAGGGACTCAGAAAGCCTACGATGAGCTGGCAGAACTCTTTCCTCAGGCCCGCATTCTGCGAATGGATGTGGATACGACCCGTAGGAAAGGCAGTCACCAAGCTCTTCTTGACCAGTTTGGTCAAGGCGAAGCGGATATCTTGCTGGGAACTCAGATGATTGCCAAGGGCTTGGATTTTCCAAATGTAACCCTAGTAGGAGTGCTCAATGCAGATACGGCCTTGAACTTGCCTGATTTCCGTTCTTCTGAGAGAACCTTCCAGCTCTTAACTCAGGTGGCTGGTCGTGCAGGTCGAGCGGAGAAGGCTGGGCAGGTCTTGATCCAGTCATACAATCCTGAGCACTATGCCATTCGTTTTGCTAAAGATCAAGACTACGAAGGCTTTTATGCCTATGAAATGGGTATCAGACGCCAACTCGGCTACCCGCCTTATTATTTCACGATTGGGATTACCCTCTCTCACAAGAAAGAAGAAGAGGTTGTCAAACGTGCCTATGAAGTTATGGGAATTTTGCGCTCAGGTTTATCGGAAACTAGTAAAATCCTTGGACCAACGCCAAAACCCATCGCCCGTACCCACAACCTTTATCATTACCAGATTTTGATTAAATACCGTTTAGAAGATGAACTAGGACCAACCCTCAATCGAGTTTTGGCCTTGACTCAAGAACGGGAAAATAGCGAGCTTCGTCTCAGTATTGACCATGAGCCGCAACAATTTTTATAAGAAGGAGAAGAAATGACAAAACTAATCTTTATGGGGACACCTGAATTTTCAGCGACAGTTTTGAAGGGGTTGTTATCAGATGACCGTTACGAGATTCTAGCTGTTGTGACCCAGCCAGACCGCGCTGTCGGCCGTAAAAAAGTAATCCAAGAAACCCCAGTCAAGCAGGCTGCCAAAGAAGCAGGCCTTCCCATCTACCAACCTGAAAAATTATCTGGAAGCCCAGAGATGGAAGCCATTATGAAGCTAGGGGCGGATGGGATTGTGACCGCTGCTTTTGGGCAATTTCTCCCAAGTAAACTCCTTGATAGCATGGATTTTGCGGTCAACGTTCACGCTTCCCTCCTTCCAAAACACCGTGGTGGCGCCCCCATTCATTATGCCTTGATTCAAGGGGATGAGGAAGCCGGTGTGACCATTATGGAGATGGTTAAGGAAATGGATGCAGGAGATATGATTTCCCGTCGCAGTATTCCTATCACAGATGAGGATAATGTTGGAACCTTATTTGAGAAATTAGCGATTGTTGGTCGTGACTTGCTTTTGGATACTCTTCCTGGCTATATAGCTGGTGAAATTCAGCCAGAACCACAAGATCCTAGTCAGGTCACTTTCTCGCCAAATATTAAACCAGAAGAAGAGAAACTCGATTGGACTAAAACCAATCGTCAACTCTTTAACCAAATCAGAGGGATGAATCCATGGCCTGTTGCCCACACTTTTCTCAAAGGAGACCGCTTTAAGATCTATGAAGCCCTGCCAGTAGAAGGTCAGGGAGCTCCAGGCGAGATCCTGTCTATTGGCAAGAAGGAATTGATTGTCGCAACGGCTGAAGGAGCTCTGTCTCTCAAGCAAGTGCAGCCAGCAGGTAAGCCTAAGATGGACATTGCTTCCTTCCTCAACGGAGTTGGACGAACATTGACTGTAGGAGAACGATTTGGTGACTAAAGTAGAAACGGCTAGAAATCTAGCTCTAGCAGTGCTAGAGGATGTTTTGGTTAACCAAGCATATTCCAATATTGCTTTAAATAAACACCTCAAGGGGAGTCACCTCTCAGCAGCAGATAAGGGTTTGGTGACAGAGATTGTCTACGGTACGGTAGCCCGAAAACTGACTCTGGAATGGTACCTGTCCCACTTTATCGAAGACCGGGATAAGCTAGATAACTGGCTCTATATCCTGCTCCTCCTGAGCGCTTACCAACTTCGGTATCTGGATAAAATTCCTAATCACGCTGTTGTTAATGAAGCAGTGGAACTAGCCAAAGCCCGTAAAAAAGGCAGTGAAAAATTAGTCAACGCCGTCCTTCGCCGTATCGTGCGAGAAGGGTGGCCAGATATTGACAGCATCAAACGCAAAAACAAGCGTGATTCCATTGCCTATTCTCTCCCAGTTTGGCTAGTATCTAAGCTCAAGGAAGAGTACGGGGAAGAGCGAGCCCAAGCCATTTTTGAAAGCCTTTTGGTGCGTAACAAAGCCAGCATTCGGGTGACTGACTTGAGCCGAAAAGAGGAAATCAAAGCTGTGTTAGAGACGACTGATTCCCCTTTGGCGGCCACAGGTCTGGTCAAGGAGCAAGGCCACTTTGCAGGTCATGATTTGTTCGCAGAAGGGGCTATAACCATCCAAGATGAATCCAGTCAACTGGTTGCTCCGACTCTTGATCTACAAGGTGATGAACAGGTCCTAGATGCCTGTGCCGCTCCGGGTGGAAAAACAGCCCATATGGCCTCTTACCTCACATCCGGTAAGGTGACGGCTTTGGATCTTTATGACCATAAGTTGGACTTGATCCAAGAAAATGCGGAGCGTTTAGGTGTGGCAGATCAAGTGCAAACGCAAAAATTGGATGCCAGAAAGGTGCATGAGTTTTTTGAAAAGGACTCTTTTGATAAGATTTTGGTAGATGCTCCCTGTTCTGGGATTGGACTCTTGCGTCGTAAACCAGACATCAAATACAATAAGGAAACGGCAGATTTCACGTCCTTACAGGAAATTCAGCTGGAAATATTAGGTAGTGTTTGTCAAACGCTACGAAAAGGTGGTATAATAACGTATAGTACCTGTACTATTGTCTCTGAGGAGAACTTTCAAGTCGTTGAGGCGTTTTTAGAAAGTCACCCCGAGTTCGAGCAGGTTAAACTAGAACACGAATGCAAAGATATCCTGAAAGATGGCTGCATCCTGATTACTCCTGAATTGTATGGAAGTGATGGATTCTTTATCAGCCAATTTCGCAAGATATCAGAATAGGAAGGAACTGACACAATGGAAATAGCATTATTAACAGATGTTGGTCAGAAACGGACAAATAATCAGGACTATGTCAATCACTTTGTCAACCGAGCAGGACGCACTATGATCATCTTGGCTGACGGAATGGGAGGACACCGTGCAGGAAATATCGCTAGTGAGATGGCAGTCACAGACCTCGGTGTGGATTGGGTAGATACTCAAATTAACTCAGTCAATGAAGTTCGTGAGTGGTTTGCCCACTACCTAGGGATTGAAAATCAAAAAATTCATCAACTAGGTCAGGACGAAGCATATAGAGGCATGGGAACAACGCTAGAAGCTGTTGCGTTTATTGACAACCAAGCCATCTATGCTCACATTGGAGATTCTCGTATCGGTTTGATTCGTGGAGAAGAATACCACCAGTTGACGAGTGACCATTCCTTGGTTAATGAATTGCTCAAAGCTGGTCAATTGACTCCAGAAGAGGCAGAAACTCACCCTCAAAAGAATATCATCACCCAGTCTATCGGACAAAAAGATGAAATTCAACCCGATTTTGGAATGATTACACTGGAGTCTGGGGATTATCTCCTACTCAACAGTGATGGCTTGACCAATATGATTTCGGCTGGCGAGATTTATGATATCGTAACCAGCGATATTTCCCTAGCAGACAAGGCGGCAACCCTCATTCGCTTCGCTAACAATGCAGGAGGTTTAGACAACATTACGGTTGCCCTTGTTTACATGAACGAGGAGGCAGCAGAATGATCCAAATCGGCAAGATTTTTGCCGGGCGGTATCGGATTGTCAAGCAGATTGGTCGAGGAGGCATGGCAGATGTATACTTGGCCAAGGATTTGATCCTAGACGGGGAAGAAGTGGCAGTGAAGGTCCTGAGAACCAACTACCAGACGGACCCGATTGCTGTGGCACGTTTCCAACGTGAAGCGAGGGCCATGGCGGATCTGGACCATCCTCATATCGTTCGGATAACAGATATTGGTGAGGAAGACGGTCAACAGTACCTAGCTATGGAATACGTAGCAGGCCTTGACCTCAAGCGTTATATCAAAGAACACTATCCTCTTTCAAACGAAGAAGCAGTTCGGATTATGGGACAAATCCTCTTAGCCATGCGCTTAGCCCATACTCGAGGAATTGTTCACCGGGATTTGAAACCTCAAAATATCCTCTTGACACCAGACGGCACAGCTAAGGTCACGGACTTTGGGATTGCCGTAGCCTTTGCGGAGACCAGTCTGACCCAGACCAACTCAATGTTAGGCTCCGTTCATTATTTGTCACCTGAACAAGCGCGTGGTTCTAAAGCGACCTTCCAGAGTGATATCTATGCAATGGGGATTATCTTCTATGAAATGCTGACGGGGCATATCCCTTATGATGGGGATAGTGCGGTTACGATTGCCCTACAGCATTTCCAGAAGCCACTTCCGTCCGTCATAGCTGAAAACCCATCTGTCCCTCAGGCTTTAGAAAATGTTGTCATCAAGGCAACTGCTAAGAAGCTGTCAGATCGTTATCAGTCTGTTTCAGAAATGTATGTGGACTTGTCAACTAGCTTGTCTTATAATCGCCGGAATGAACCGAAACTGGTCTTTGACGATGCGAGTAAGGCAGACACTAAGACTTTACCTAAAGTTCCACAAAGTACACTGACATCGATTCCTAAAGCTCCGGCGCAGGAAGAACGCCCTCAGCCAAAGAAACCAACTCAACCGGTGGCAGAGCCGGCTCCAGCGCCAAAGCCAGCCAAGAAACGGAAGTTTAAGGCTCGCTATATGATTCTTTTGGCTAGTCTCCTATTGGTTGTAGCCTCTTTGGTCTGGATTTTGTCAAGAACACCAGCAACGCTTGCTATTCCTGACGTAGCTGGACAAACCGTTGCAGAGGCTAAGGAAGCTCTTAAAAAATCCAAGTTTGAAGCCGGTGAAGAAAAGTCAGAGGCCAGCGATACCGTAGCAGAAGGACGTGTTATTCGAACGGATCCAGAAGCTGGTAGCGGCCGAAAAGAAGGAACCAAGGTTAATTTGATTGTTTCTTCTGGTAAGAAATCCTTCCAATTGAGTAATTACGTCGGACGCAAGTATACGGATGTCGTAGCTGAACTCAAGGGGAAGAAGGTTCCTGAGAATCTAATCAAGATGGAAGAGGAGGAATCCAGCGAAAGCGAACCTGGAACCATTCTCAGACAAAGTCCTGCGGCAGGTACGACTTATGATCTTTCAAAAGCCAGCACAATTACTTTAACGGTTGCTAAGAAAGTAACAAGTGTTTCTATGCCAAGTTATATTGGTTCAAGTCTCGAATTTACAAAGAATAATTTGACTCAGATTGTCGGTGTAAAAGAGGCTAATATTGAGGTTGTCGAGGTTTCGACTGCTCCTGAAGGGACAGCAGAAGGTACAGTTGTAGATCAAACACCAAAAGCGGGTGAACAGGTTGACCTTGCTAGCACGCGTATCAAACTTTCCATCTACAAACCGAAAACACCACCGTCAACTTCATCTTCTAGTTCTGCACAACGTGGGAACCAAGGTTCTTCTACAACTCCAAATCAGGGGAATCAACAAGGAAACACTCCTTCAACTAGTCAATCAAATAGTGAAGGAACACGTGAAAGTTCTCGAGATTAAACGAATCTTTGTCATGATTTCATGACAAAGATTTTTTTTCATTGATTTTTGTGATAAAATATAGGAAGCAGAAAAGGAGGAGAAAATGGACGAATCAAGAGAGTTGAATGCCGTTATTGATGTCATTATGTTAGCTGGAACCATTCTCTTAAAAAGCGGTTCGGAGATTTATCGGGTTGAGGACACCATGATCCGTATCGCTCATTCACAGGGAATAGTGGATTGCAACGTTCTTGCCATGCCAGCAGCTATTTTCTTTTCTATTGAGAATACCAATATTTCTCGTATGAAACGGGTCACTTCTTCCTCCTACAACATCGAAAAAGTCTGCGATGTCAACCAAGTATCACGGGAGCTTGTCGGAGGGCAAATCGATCTCTCTACAGCCTTTGAAAGGCTAAAGGAAATCAGAAATCAAGCTCTTCCTTATACCAAGTTCCAAGTGACTATTGCAGCAACTCTCAGTGCCCCTTTTTTCTCGATTATGTTCGGGGGGAATACCTATGATGCTTTTGGTGCAGCCATTGCGACCTTACTTGGTTTTGCTTTCTCTCTCTATGTAGAGAAGTTTGTCCGCATTCCTTTTGTAACCGCCTTTGCGGGAGCCTTTGTTTTTGGCTTGATTGCCCAGTTCTGGGCCCGCTATACAGGATTTCCTTCGACGGCAGACTTGATCATAGCGGGAGCCGTCATGCCTTTTGTTCCAGGGATTGCTCTGACAAATGCAGTTCGGGATATCATGACCAACCATATCAACTCTGGTATGAGCAAGATGTTTGAATCCCTGCTCATTACCCTCGCTTTAGGGGCCGGTACCTCCGTCGCCCTAGTTTTGATGACATAAGATGACTCTAACAAGTATTTTACTCCAAGCAGTAGCGAGTTTACTCGCCATTATCACCTTTCTAATCGTACTGAATGTTCAACGCTCTATGCTCCTACCTGGTGGTGTTCTGGGAATGGGTGTCTGGCTCCTCTATCTTGTACTTAAAGAACCAACCAATGTTATTGTTGCGACCTTTATCGCAGCGGTGGTTGGTTCTTGTATCAGCCAAATTTTAAGTATTGTATATAAGACGCCAGCAGTGGTCTTTGTCTTGGCCATTCTTGCCCCCTTAGTACCTGGTTATCTATCCTATCGAACGACAGCTTTCTTTGTGACAGGCGATTACAGTCATGCCCTTACCAGTGCAACGCTAGTAGTTATGTTGGCTCTGGTCATTTCTATCGGGATGGCAAGTGGAACAGTGATTCTAAAACTTTATTACTATATCCGAAAACAGCGAGGCATATCCTCCTAATGCTGTCAAAGCAAAGACTTGATTTGTTGAATCAAGTCTTTTTTCTCTCATTTGTTCCTATTTGTGATAAAATAGAATAGAACGATTTTTTACAATGAATGAAAAAACAGAGGTAAATATGACAATCGGTATTGATAAGATTGGTTTTGCGACCAGTCAATATGTCTTGAAATTACAAGACCTAGCAGAAGCAAGAGGAGTTGATCCGGATAAATATAGTAAGGGTCTCTTATTAAACGAAATTAGCATTGCACCATTGACTGAGGATGTTGTCACCTTAGCTGCCAGTGCAAGTAACTCTATTCTAACAGACAAAGAAAAAGAAGAAATCGACATGGTTATCGTGGCGACCGAGTCAGGGATTGACCAGAGTAAGGCAGCAGCGGTCTTTGTTCACGGTCTATTAGGTATCCAGCCGTTCGCTCGCAGTTTTGAAATCAAAGAAGCTTGTTACGGAGCAACAGCTGCCCTCCATTATGCCAAGTTGCATGTGGAAAATTCTCCAAAGTCCAAGGTCTTGGTCATCGCCAGCGATATTGCCAAGTATGGTGTAGCGACTCCAGGTGAACCAACTCAGGGAGCTGGGAGTGTGGCGATGTTGATTACGCAAAATCCGCGTACCATGGCCTTTAACAATGATAATGTTGCCCAAACGCGTGACATTATGGATTTCTGGCGCCCGAACTATTCAACCACTCCTTATGTAAACGGCTTGTACTCAACTCAGCAATATCTTGACAGTCTTACGACGACTTGGGATGAATACAAGAAACGTTATGATTGGACTATGAATGATTTTGCGGCCATCTGCTTCCACTTGCCTTATCCCAAATTAGCCCTAAAAGGCTTGCGCAAGATGATGGATAAGACTTTGTCTCAGGAAAAAAAGGATAGTCTTCAAGAAAACTTTGATAAGTCCATTCTCTACAGTCAGATGATTGGGAATATCTACACAGGTTCCCTCTTCCTTGGGCTTCTCTCCCTTTTGGAAAATGCAGAAAATTTGAAGGCTGGAGATAAAATTGTCCTCTACAGTTACGGAAGTGGAGCGGTTTCAGAGTTCTTTAGTGGAGAACTGATTGAAGGTTATGAAGCTTACCTTGATAAGGATCGCTTGAGCAAACTCAAGCAACGTACAGCATTGTCTGTTGCGGACTATGAAAAAGTCTTCTTCGAAGAGGTAGAGTTGGATGAATCGGGTTCAGCCCAGTTTGCAGGTTTTGAAAATCAAGACTACGCCTTGGTTGAAATTCTCGACCACCAACGTCGTTATAGCAAGGTTGAAAAATAATGAAGAGAAGTTGGAATGGATTTTCTAAAAAGTCATACCATGAGCGCCTTGAGTTACTGAAAGCTCAGGCGCTCCTTAGTCCTGAAAAGCAAACCAGTCTGGAGCAGGATGAACAAATCAGCTTGGCAGTTGCAGATCAGCTGAGTGAGAATGTAGTGGGAACTTTTTCTCTGCCTTATTCTATCATTCCAGAGCTTTTGGTGAACGGTCAGGACTACATAGTTCCCTATGTGACAGAAGAACCCTCAGTGGTTGCTGCGGCCAGCTATGCAAGTAAAATCATCAAGCGAGCAGGTGGCTTTACTGCTAAAGTACATGAGCGCCAGATGATTGGTCAGGTAGCCCTTTATCAAGTTGCTAATCCAGATCTAGCGCAAGAGAAGATTGCCAGCAAGAAGGCAGAGCTCTTAGAACTTGCCAATCAAGCCTATCCCTCCATCGTCAAACGTGGTGGTGGGGCGCGTGATTTGCATGTAGAGCAGATCAAAGGTGAAACAGACTTTCTCGTCGTCTATCTCCATGTCGATACTCAGGAAGCCATGGGAGCCAATATGCTTAACACCATGCTGGAAGCCTTGAAACCAGTCTTAGAAGAACTCAGTCAGGGACAGAGTCTTATGGGAATTTTGTCCAACTACGCGACCGATTCTCTGGTGACTGCAAGCTGTCGTATCGCCTTTCGCTACTTGAGTCCCCAAAGGGACCAAGGACGAGAAATTGCGGAGAAAATAGCTTTGGCTAGCCAGTTTGCACAGGCTGATCCCTACCGAGCAGCTACTCACAATAAAGGGATTTTTAATGGTATTGATGCCATTTTGATTGCCACTGGTAATGACTGGCGCGCCATCGAAGCTGGGGCCCATGCCTTTGCCAGTCGAGATGGACGCTATCAAGGTCTTAGTCAATGGACACTGGACATGGAAAGAGAAGAATTGGTCGGTGAGATGACCCTACCCATGCCGGTAGCGACCAAGGGTGGCTCAATCGGTCTCAACCCGCGTGTAGCCCTCAGTCATGAACTACTGGGAAATCCTTCTGCCAAAGAATTAGCTCAGATTATCGTGTCTATCGGTCTCGCCCAAAACTTTGCGGCCCTCAAAGCCTTGGTAAGTACGGGCATCCAGCAAGGCCACATGAAATTGCAGGCCAAATCCTTAGCTCTCCTAGCTGGTGCTAGTGAGTCTGAAGTTGCTCCCCTCGTTGAGCGCCTCATCGCAGATAAAACCTTTAACTTAGAGACAGCCCAGCGCTATCTAGAAAACTTAAGATCATAAAAAACTCAGACAAATCGGTCTGAGTTTTCTTTGTGTTTAAATACTTTTACCGGGTAATAGAGTAACAGGTAAGAAATAACCAGTTGTCGCGACCTCTTTACCTTCAATCTTCTGCAAGAGAAGATCAACAGTGAGTTGGGCAATCTCTTTCATAGGTTGCTTAATCGTTGTCAGGTGAGGATAGTAGTTCTCGATAAAGTAAGTCCCATCATAGCCGATGACCTTGAGCTCATCAGGAACAGAGATACCTAGCTCCTGAGCGATTTTGATCACTAGGATAGCTGTCAAATCGTCCGAAGCAAAAATCGCATCTGGTTTCTGATGGGTCAAGATATTCTTGATTTCCATTTCTTTTCTGACGGGAGAAAAGTCACTCGAAACATTGATAATAGGCGCTTTCGGGAGAACAGAGGCAAAGCCAGCATGGCGCAGTCCAGTCGGTGAGTTAGAGTTATCATTTCCTGTAATCATGATGATAGACTGAGCGCCTGTCTTAACCAGAGTTTGGGCTGCGAGGACCCCGCCACCGTAGTTATCAGAGGAGACGACAGGGATGTCTGGCGATAGGTTTCGGTCAAAGGAAATGATCGGTGCCGTCACACGATTGTAGTCTTCAATTCCCAAGTTGTGACTTCCAGAAATGATACCGTCTACCTGATTGGCCTCCAGCATTTCAATGTACTCCCGTTCTTTTTCAGAGTCATGTTCGCTGTTACAGATGATGGTCTTGTAGCCATTCTTAAAGAGTTGGTGTTCCAACTTATCAATCAACTCCGCATAAAAGACATGACTGATGTTTGGAAAAATAAGTCCAATCAACTTGGCAGATTTTCCTTGGAGACTTCGAGCTAAATTGTTGGGCTTATAGCCCAATTCTCTCATGGCTTCATTGACCTTTTGAATGGTTTTTTCCGATAGATAACCCTTTTTATTGATGACCCGAGAAACGGTAGTAGGGCTGACGCCTGCAAGTTTGGCGACATCAGTTAGTTTTGCGACCATAATCTAATTCATAATAAGTTCCGGTTGGCTTTCCAGACTTGATCAGGATACCGTTTTGGTTCGCATGCGGAAAGACGCGACCAGAAAATACTTTTTCTCCTTTATTGATGAAAATTTCAAAGACAGAATTGTCGATGAAGATGTTTGCAGTAGTAGTTTGATTGCCGATTGGGCATGAACGAGTGCTTCCAAATTCTTGGGCATACTGTTCTCCAGCCTGGCTACGGTCTACTGTAACTTGACCATTTACAAGGTCAAAGTTGATTGAAAGCCCCTTGCCTTCTTTATCAGCAAGTAAGACAATCTCGCTCTGGCTATTGGCCTCCAAGTTGAGCTCGAGTTCATAGGTGTTGTTGGTTTGAGTACGATTTGAGAAGACCTCTTCAGAAGAACGAAGTTCTTTGATAGCTGCGATAGGGTATTGGTAGAGTTTCCCATCTTTGATGGTCAGTTCCTTAACCAGTGAAAGGGCACCTTGATAATCAAATCGATCAGATGGGTAGGCTACATCTGGTAACCCAAGCCAACTTACTGCTAGTGCACGTCCGTCAGGAGCGTTGAAGGCTTGAGTTGCATAGGCTTCGAAACCATAGTCTAGATTGTGAAGTTGAGACACATCTACCATTTTAGCGTTTTCAGGATCAAAGGAAACCCCGATTTTGTACATATTTGGAAAGATATTATCGTAGTCTAGAACTTTTTTATCCAATCCTTGTGGACAGTAGAGAAGGACAGGTTGCTCCCCTACAAAGACCAGATTTGGGCATTCCATCATGTAGGCAGTGCGATCGTTAGCGAAGTCAAGGTCGCCAACTGCTTGCCAGTTTGTGTAGTCGTTGTCAACAGCCTTGTAGAGACGGACGAAGCCTTTTTTCTCCAAGTCCTGTCCACCGACGATAGCATAGTATTGACCTTTGAAGTTAAAAATTTGCGGGTCGCGGAAATGGTCAGTAGAGTCAGATGGTTGGCCAATCAAGATTTTGTCAATTTTCGTAATCTTACCATCTTTATCCATCAAAGCACCAATCTGGTATGGGTGACGAATCCAGTTTTCATCACGGACATTTCCTGTATAAAATAGGAACAAGTTATCGCCAAACTGCATGGCAGAACCAGAGTAGGCACCGTGACTATCCAATGGAGTATCTGGCAAAATTTTGACTCCAGTTTCTGTGAAGTGCACTAAATCATCACTTTCTAGCTGTGCCCAAGATTTCAAACCGTGTGCTGCACCAAAAGGAAAATTCTGGTAAAAGAGGACCCACTTGCCATCAAAGTAAGAAAAGCCATTTGGGTCGTTGAGAAGTCCTGTTTTTGGCTCAACATGGTAATGAGTATGCCATGGAGATTGTGCCATCTTTTCCTTTATATGTTGAATTTCTTCTTGCGTCCAATCTTCATAGGGTCTATAACGACGCTCGGTTGTCCATTCCATTTTATCTTTCCTCCATAAGTTCTATTCTATTATTAATAGTAAACGTTTTCGGCAAAAAAAGCAAGTTTTTTATGTTAAAAAAGAAGAAAAAATGTCAAACGATTGCCATAAATTGAGTGGAAGAAATCGGGCAAATTTTCAAGAAAAAATGAAAGAAAATGAAAAGAAAAAGCTTTGAACCCTCTAATATAAGGATATTTTTATGAGTAAATAGAAGAACTCAGTCAAAAACTATCATAAACGGAGATAAAGAAGAGAAGGAAAATAAAAAATTCTGCAAAACGCTTGACATATTTTAGAAACGTGATAAAATAATAGTCGTAGGGCGAATAAAATCGCTTTCAAATAAGAACAAAATTTTATAAGGAGATTTTTGCAAATGAACAATCAGGATATTGCAAAAAAGGTCATCGAAGCCCTTGGCGGACGTGAAAATGTCAACAGTGTAGCCCACTGTGCGACCCGTCTACGTGTCATGGTCAAAGATGAAGAGAAAATCAAGAAGGAAGTGATTGAGAACTTGGATAAAGTTCAAGGAGCTTTCTTTAACTCAGGCCAATACCAAATCATCTTTGGGACTGGTACAGTAAACAAGATGTACGACGAAGTGGTTGCACTTGGCTTGCCAACATCTTCTAAAGAAGACATGAAAGCAGAAGCTGCTAAACAAGGGAACTGGTTCCAACGTGCTATCCGTACTTTCGGTGACGTCTTTGTACCAATCATCCCAGTTATCGTAGCGACTGGTCTCTTTATGGGTGTTCGTGGTCTCTTGAATGCTCTCGGAATGACACTTCCAGAAGATGTTACCATTTACAGCCAAATCCTCACAGATACAGCCTTCATCATCTTGCCAGGTTTGGTTGTATGGTCTACCTTCCGCGTATTCGGTGGAAATCCAGCCGTTGGTATCGTCCTCGGTATGATGCTGGTTTCTGGTTCGCTTCCAAACGCTTGGGCAGTAGCATCAGGTGGTGAAGTAACAGCTATGAACTTCTTTGGCTTTATTCCTGTTGTTGGTTTGCAAGGTTCCGTTCTTCCAGCCTTCATCATCGGGGTGGTCGGAGCCAAGTTTGAAAAAGCTCTCCGCAAAGTGGTTCCAGATGTCTTGGATCTCTTGGTGACACCATTCGTGACACTTTTGGTTATGTCTATCCTTGGACTCTTTGTCATCGGACCAGTCTTCCACGTTGTTGAAAACTACATTCTTCTCGGAACAAAAGCGATTCTTGGCTTGCCATTTGGTCTCGGTGGTTTGGTCATCGGTGGGGTTCACCAATTGATCGTCGTATCAGGTGTACACCACATCTTCAACTTGCTTGAAGTGCAATTGCTTGCTGCTGACCATGTAAATCCATTCAACGCTATCATCACTGCAGCTATGACAGCTCAAGGGGCGGCGACAGTTGCCGTTGGTGTCAAAACTAAAAATCCTAAACTGAAAACACTTGCTTTCCCAGCCGCTCTTTCTGCCTTCCTCGGTATTACAGAGCCTGCTATCTTCGGGGTAAACTTGCGTTTCCGTAAACCATTCTTCCTTTCATTGATCGCTGGTGCTATCGGTGGTGGATTGGCTTCAATCCTTGGACTTGCTGGTACTGGTAATGGTATCACCATCATCCCTGGTACAATGCTTTACGTTGGGAATGGTCAATTGCTTCAATACCTTCTTATGGTAGCTGTATCATTCGTTCTTGGTTTTGCCCTTACTTACATGTTTGGTTACGAGGACGAAGAAGAAGTTGCTACTGAAGTTGCGACAGAACGTTTGGTCCAAGAAGAAACAACTGGTAACCTTCCAGTAGCTCCTCAAAACGAAACCATCCTTACTCCAATTGTTGGGGAAGTTGTTGCACTTGCTGACGTGAATGATCCAGTTTTCTCAAGCGGAGCTATGGGACAAGGGATTGCTGTCAAACCTAGTCAAGGTGTAGTTTATGCGCCAGCAGACGCTGAAGTGACCATCGCATTTGCTACAGGTCATGCCTACGGTTTGAAGACAGCCAATGGGGCTGAAATCTTGATTCACGTTGGTATCGATACAGTGACAATGAACGGTGAAGGCTTTGAACAAAAGGTTGCTCAAGGCGACAAGGTCAAAGCTGGAGACGTTCTTGGAACCTTTGACTCAAATAAAATCGCTGCCGCAGGTCTTGACGACACAACAATGGTTATCGTAACCAACACAGCAGACTATGCTTCTGTGACACCAGTCGCAAGTGGTTCAGTTGTCAAGGGTGACACGATCATCGAAGTGAAAGCCTAATCCTCTTCAAAAATCAAATCTAAAAACAAAACGAACAAATGTCATGTTTGTTCGTTTTTACTTGAATGGTAAGATATACAGAGGAAAATCTAAAATATAGAGAAATTTAAGTTTTCAAAATGTGCTATAATAGAGAAAACAAAGATAAGAGGTTTATCATGACAAAATTATATGGAAGCTTAGAAGCGGGCGGTACAAAGTTTGTCTGTGCTGTCGGAGATGAAAATTTTAACGTTGTAGAAAAAACACAGTTTCCTACAACAACTCCTATCGAGACCCTCGATAAAACCATCGAGTTCTTTTCAAAATTCGATAATCTTGCAGGTCTTGCTGTCGGATCATTTGGTCCGATCGATATTGACAAAAACTCAAAAACTTATGGCTTTATCACAACGACTCCAAAACCACATTGGGCAAATGTAGACTTGCTTGGTGCCCTCCGTCGCGCCCTTAATGTGCCCATGTATTTCACCACAGACGTAAACAGCTCTGCTTATGGTGAAGTGGTTGCCCGTAACAATGCTGGGGGCCGTATCGAAAACTTGGTCTACTACACTATCGGTACAGGAATCGGTGCAGGTGTCATCCAACGTGGTGAGTTTATCGGTGGTGTAGGTCACCCTGAAATGGGGCACTACTATGTAGCCAAACACCCAATGGATATTGAAAAAGAATTCAACGGTGTTTGTCCTTTCCACAAAGGCTGTTTAGAAGGCTTCGCGGCTGGACCAAGTCTGGAAGCTCGTACAGGTGTTCGTGGTGAAAACATCGAACTCAATAATTCTGTCTGGGATGTTCAAGCCTACTATATCGCTCAAGCTGCGGTCAATGCTACAGTGACTTTCCGCCCAGATGTGATCGTCTTTGGTGGTGGCGTCATGGCACAGCAACACATGCTGGACCGTGTACGTGAGAAATTCACAGCTCTTCTCAACGGCTATCTACCAGTACCAGACGTGCGTGACTATATCGTGACTCCAGCGGTCGCAGGTAATGGTTCCGCCACACTTGGAAACTTTGTTCTTGCTAAGAGTGTCGCAAAATAAAACAAAGAAAAAATCCGTTTGGTTGCCCAAGCGGATTTTTCTATTCTCAAAACATCTGCCAGAAGAAATCAATAATATAGGTCAAACCATAAGTATAGACTACTAGGGTAAAGGGCTTGGTCAAAACGATGATAATCATATAGCGTTTGAAGGTCATCTTGGTCAATGCTGCCAGCATACAGAGAAAATCAGCTGGACTGACAGGCCAGATCATCATAAAGATAAAGAACCGCTCGAAGCGATTGCCCTTATCTAGCCAACCGATGTACTTGTCATAGGTGCGCTTGCTGACGACGGACTGGACAAAGGCAGCCCCGTAGAGACGCACGAGGTAAAAGATAATGGCACAGCCAATCACGATACCGACATAGTTATAGATGGTTCCGATGATGTGGCCGTAAATAAAGACCCCAGCCACTGAGGTCAAAGCTCCCGGAATGATCGGAACAACGGTTTGTAGGATCTGTAAAAAGATAAAAAGTGGTGGCCCCCAAACCCCAGCTTGCTGGATAAAGGCCGATAGGGTTTCCTTGGACTGTAAAACTCCTGCCTGATAGGCCCAAATGCAGAAAATCAAGGTGCCGACTCCCCCGACGATAGACGAAACATTGATGACTTGCTGCAGAAGGGGAGAAACAGTTTTCATTTGCTTATGCTGTGACATGTAAACTCCTCATAGATAGTATGATACTACTATATCATATTTTATGGAGAAAAACTATCTGGATTATCTGACTGGAGAAATAAGTGTGGTAAAATGAGAATAAGAAAATGACAGTATAGAATGAGGGGGTATCATGTTAGGTTTAAACTTTAAAGGAAGCTGGCGCCAATACCAAAAACAGGTTTTGGATCGTTTTCAGGACTATCAAGCAGACGGTCATGTTCATCTAGTGGCTGCTCCAGGGTCTGGAAAGACAACCATTGGTATCGAGCTAATCGCTCGTTTTGGCAACCCAGCCCTTGTTTTAGTTCCGACTGTCACCATTCGTGAACAATGGGTGGACAGGATTCAAACAGCCTTTTTAGAGAACGAACAGAAGATTTCAGGCCTCGTTTCCCAAAACTTAAAGGAGATGAGGCCCCTAACGATTGTTACCTATCAGGCCTTTCATAGTGCTATAAACCAATTGCAATCACAAGAAGATGGTGAAGCAGAGGATTTTGTGGGATTCGATTTGCTTGCAAGTCTAAGAGCTCAGAAAGTTGCGACTCTTTGCTTGGACGAATGCCACCATCTGCGCAATGAATGGTGGAAAAGTCTGGAAGCCTTTCGCAAGCAGTATGAACAGCTGCAAGTCATCTCCCTGACAGCCACACCACCATATGACAGCGAGCCAGAACTCTGGGAACGCTATATCCGTATGTGTGGGGAAATCGACCAAGAAATAACAGTACCCGAATTAGTCAAGGAAGACACTCTTTGCCCTCATCAGGATTTTGTCTATATGTGTTCACTAACAGCTGAAGAGTCGGAACGTCTCAAACAGTTTGAGGAGACTAAGTGGGACTATATTCATCACCTTATAGTCGATCCTTATTTTCAAACATTTGTAGCAGGGTCTAAGGTCCTCAAAGGGGATATTTCATCTGATTTGCTCTTAGAAGATCCCAAGTACTTGTCTGCTATGTTGATTTATATGCATTCTCAGGGGTTAACGATTCCTCCCTCTTTGCAAAATTTACTGGGAACCCAGAAGCTTCCAGCATTGACCTCCTACTGGCTGGAGACGCTGTTGCAGAGCATACTCTATCAGACACCAGATTGGTATGAGGATTCAGATGGATATAAGAAAAAGTTAGAGGCTGATTTGAAGGCGCGTGGCTTGGTGGAAAAACGTCAGGTTTATCTGGTTAAGTCTAAGGCTTCTGACCAACTTTTAACCCAATCTCTAGGGAAGTTGTCTGCCATTGCCGATATCTTTTTGACGGAGTATGAGAGTCTAGGTCAGGAACTGAGGCAGTTAGTACTAGCCGACTATATTCGCAAGGATTTTGCCACCTATCTGGGAGATAATCAGGCAACCATTTCTCAGTTGGGGGTTCTCCCTTATTTTGAAAGCATTCGTCGCAAAGCTCAGGAGCAAGAGATCCCTGTATCTTTGGCTGTCTTGTCAGGTAGTGTCGTTATTTTGCCTACCGATGTGGTAGCAGAGTTGAAGGAACTCTTGCCTCAGGTTCCTCTTAGTTTCTCATCTATTGGTCACTTGGATCCAAAAGATTATGTGCAGGTTGGTTATCCTAGCCCAGCTAAGGGAATCGTAGCGGCAGTGACGGAGCTTTTTCAACGAGGGCAGATTCAAGTCCTGGTCGGAACCAAATCTCTCCTCGGAGAGGGTTGGGATGCTCCTTGTGTTAATTCCCTAATACTCGGAAGCTTTGTGGGGAGCTTTATGCTAAGTAACCAGATGCGTGGCCGTGCCATTCGTATCTGGCCGGGACATCCAGAAAAGACCAGTAACATCTGGCATCTGGTAGCCGTTCAAGCGCAAGCACTTATCACTCTTCCTGGTGAGGAGCCTAGACCAGAGAGCAATCAGGATCTGCAGACCTTGTCGCGACGGATGGAGCATTTTCTTGGATTGGCTTATAATCAGGAGAGTATTGAGACCGGTTTGGATCGTTTGGATTTTCCCAAGCCCCCCTTTAGGAAAAAGCAAATCAGCGAGTATAATGAGCGAGTTAAGAGTCTCTCCAAGGATCGAGCAGGCTTGCGCAAAAAATGGCAAGATGCTCTCGTAGTGGCAGATCAATTTGAGATTGTCACTGAAGTCGCTGCTCAACAACAGAAGATTCCAATCATGCTCCAGTTTGATGCATTAAAATGGGTTCGCATGTCTTTGTTGCTCCTAGCAGTGGATTTATTGCTCTTGTTGTTTAGATTGAGACTGATTAGAGTTTGGTGGCTTACGGCAGCCTGTCTCCTCTTTCTAGCTTTTGCTACATCACGCTATCTCCTCTATAAAAGCCCCTATAGGCGTATGCAATTCCTTGGTGAGCAGATCCGAAAGGCTCTGCTAGATTCGGGGCATCTAATAGACGATCAATCCCGTGTTCAGGTAGAGGAGGACAAGGACAACTATATGGTTTTTGCCTATCTCAAGGGAGGAAGCATGAGGGACAAGGAGCTGTTTGCACAGACTGTGGGAGAGTTCTTTGCTCCAGTGGACAATCAGCGCTATCTCTTGAAGGCAGAGAAAGCCCAACAAGGTCAGTCACCTTACTATGCCGTTCCTAGTCTTTTTGACAAGCGCAAGGAAGATGCACAGAAATTCCTAAACTTTCTGATACCTACTATCGGGCACTATGATCTCGTCTACACACGAACAGAGACCGGACGGAAAATCCTTCTTGAAGCTCGTATCCAAGCTCTCTCTAACAAAAACGACCGTATCTTGACTAAGAAGAAGGTTAAAAGCCGGTTGGAGTAGGAGCGTATGGAAAAATCCATCTGAAACATGATATAATATAGTAAAATTGTGCATTATAAAGGAGAGAATGATGCAAGTAAAACCAGAACTGGAGATAGAAAAACAACTAATCACCCAACTGGTAACTGGGGAAAGTCAATGGACTTATCGAGAAGATTTAAAAACAGAAGACCAATTATGGGACAATTTCTTTACTAAACTAGCCCAAAACAACGTTGCCCTGCTAGCAGACTATCCTTTGACAGAGCAGGAAAAACGCCAGATAAAAAACCAACTCAACTTTATCAGCTACTATGATGCTGCCAAGTGGTTGGTCGGTGAAAACGGCATTGCCAAAGTCGAGGTTCAAAGAGAGGATGCAAGCCTAGGAACCATCCGCTTATCCGTCATCTGGCGAGACAATATCGCAGCTGGTAAGTCTAGCTATGAAGTTGTCAATCAAGTCGAGAGAGACAGGGCCAATCCCCTAGATCAAGACCGTAGACTGGATGTTACTCTTCTCATCAATGGCTTGCCTATGATTCAAATCGAGCTCAAGAGTTCCCAAGCAGCATTTATCGATGCCTTTCATCAGATAAAAAAATATGATCGTGAAGGGAAATTCCGTGGCATATACTCTAGCTTGCAGATGTTTGTTGTGACCAACAAGGTCGATACTCGCTATATCGCTGCAGCTCGTGAAAATAAACTCAACAAGCAATTTCTAACCAAGTGGGTGGATAAGGACAATCATCCTGTGACAAACCTGACTAGCTTTGCCCACGAAGTCCTTTCCATCCCTCGTGCGCACCAGATGGTCATGCAGTATTCTGTCATTGATGATAGCAAGAAATCTCTCATTCTCTTGCGCCCCTACCAGATCCATGCTATCGAAGCGGTGCAGGAAGCCTCTCGCCAGCAAGCATCAGGCTATGTTTGGCATACGACAGGTTCAGGAAAGACCTTGACTTCTTATAAGGTGGCTCGGAATCTCCTCCAGATTCCATCCATCCAAAAGACGATTTTTGTCGTTGACCGCAGGGACTTGGACCAGCAGACTACTTCATCTTTTCTCTCTTATGCGACCAATGATGTCATTGATATCGATGAGACGGATAATACCCATGATTTGGTCAAGCGACTAGGAAGTAATGATAAGCGTGTCGTGGTGACAACCATCCAGAAAATCACTACCATGATGCGCAAGTTTGAACAAGGTCTTTACCAAAGAGATGCGGACAAAATCAAGGGGCTCCGAGTGGCCTTTGTCGTGGATGAATGCCACCGTGCCGTTACGCCACAAACACAAAAAGACATTAAAGTCTTTTTCCCCCAGTCCCTCTGGTATGGATTTACAGGGACGCCTATCTTTAAGGAAAATAAACGCCAGCAGGTCGGAGACCTTGCTCAAACCACCCAGCAACAGTATGGCGAACGCTTGCACGAGTATACAGTCAAGGAAGCTATCCATGATGGAGCTGTTTTAGGTTTTAAGGTCGATTATCGTAATACCCTCATCACAGATCAGTCTGAAGATCAAGTCCCAGATAGTGTTTACGAAGATGAGGAGCATATGCTGGAAGTCTTGGATGCCATTATCAATAAATCCCGCCAACAGTTAGGCTTCCAAAAGGGAGTAGGTAAGACCTACAATGCCATCCTAACTGTTAAATCCATCCCTCAAGCCCAAGCCTACTATGACCTACTCAAACGAGTCAAGGCTGGTCAGACACGAGTCAAGGTATCAGAGAGGGTCAAGCAGGTCCTTCCTGATTTTCCAAAGGCGACCATCACTTATTCTGTCACAGAAAATGAAGAGGACTCAAGAGCCAACCAAGACCACATGAAACAGGTCTTAGAGGACTATAACCAAGAGTTTGATACTCACTTTACCATGGCGGATCTTCGTGGCTTTAACACAGATGTCAATAACCGCCTTGCCCGTAAGCAAGACAAGTATCTCTATCGCAAGGAGCAGTTGGACTTGGTTATCGTGGTCAATCGTCTCCTAACGGGATTTGATGCGCCTTGTCTATCGACTCTCTTTATCGACCGCAAACCCTTGCAACCGCAGGATTTGATTCAGGCCTTTAGTCGTACCAACCGTATCTTTGATTCTAGTAAATCCTATGGTCATATCATCACTTTCCAAAAGCCTCTAGCCTTTAAGGAAGCAGTGGATAATGCCCTCAAGCTCTACTCAAATGGTGGAGAAAACGAGGTCCTAGCCCCTAGCTGGGAAGAGGAAAAGAGGAACTTTTTACGGAGTTGCAGTGATTTCCAAAATCTCATCACCGATGATCCTGAGCAAGGGCTCCAAATCGAGCAGATTTCTACACCTGAGTTGAGAAAGCTCGCCAAGGCCTATCAGGTCTTTGATAAATACCTAGCTTCTATCCGAGTTTATAAAGAGTATGATGAGGAAGAAATCTACGCGCAGACAGGACTTAGCGCAGAAGAATTGGAAACCTATCTTGGCTTCTATCAAAACATCCTAGCTGAATTAAAAAGCCGAAGAGATGATGGTGGTGAGGATGGGGAACCCCTTGATATTCACTATGAACTAGAGTCCATCCAAGTGGATGAGATCAACTATGCCTATATCCTAACCTTAATCCAAAGCCTGATCGAGCAAGGTCAGAGTCAAGAAAAGAACCTAAGCGCTCAAGATAGAGAGGCAGTGAATAGCTATATTGAGAGCCTTGAGAAGACCAATCCAAATCTTGCCCAGATCATCACTGAACTATGGAAGGAAGTACAGGACAAGCCAGAAAGCTATCGCGGTCAGTCCATTGCCAATATCTTGGATCAGATGATCGAGGCGGTTATCCAGCAACATATCCATGTCTTTAGCAAACGTTGGTATGTCGGAGAGGATGAACTCCGTTACTATGTTGAGCACTACCGCAAGGGAGCCAAGAAACAACTGGGAGAGAGCCAGCTGACCAAGAGCCAGCGCTATCAGGACTATAAGATAGAAGTGGCAGATGCCCTTAATCCCCTCCTCTATAAAAAACAAATCAAGGAGGCATGTAAGCAACTTGTCGAAGAAGTCATTGAGCCACTCAGAGTGGGGAGATAGTCCTTCGAAGTTTCGAAGACATAGACTTCCTAAAGTTTAGATGTATTCTATGCTTAGAATGATAAGAAATACATAAATTTATGGGTATTCTAAGCTTCGAATAGTCTATCTGAGAAAGTTTTGAGGTCTTCGAACTTTCGAATAGTCGTCTTTCCTAAAGTTTAGATGTATTCTAAAGCTAGAAAAGTTAAAATCTAAAAATAGTAAGAGTCTCTATCTGACAGACGGATACGTTTCCAGTCAGATAGGGATTTTTTGTTTCTGAAATGACTGATTTATCCTGTAAAAGTAAGAAATAGACTGAAAAAGTGCTGTTGGGATGATAAAGTAGACAGTTGAGCGGATGAGTGTCCTGAGTTCTTTGCTATTTGTTAGAATTGTCTTATCAACTTAAAGGAGAAATCTGATGAAGGAAGATAAAGAAAATGATGAGGGTATCCTATCGGACCTTCCTCTATGGGGACTCCTATTTTTGGTCTGTGTATTGCTTCAAGTCTATGTAGGAAAGGAGAGACCTTTGATTCAACCTGTTAGACAAAGAAGTATTGTAAAAACAGATCTATCTTCCAGAACTAATCCAGTCTTTATTTGATAAAGAAAAAACTAAATGATTCGTTAAATAGAAAGGTTATCATCATGACAAAAACATTCACTATCCATCCGCTAAGCTATACCAATTTTACCAACCGTGAGTTTGAAAGTCTCATGGTAGATACGGGTCAACTACTAGAAGTTTTTGCCAAGGCACATAAGGACGAGCCTATGTATGGCAAGCATCTCGATTCCTTCAGGAGCAAGCTAGCAGACTTCCAAAGCCAACTCGCTATCGTAGAAAAGAAAGAGGCGACGAACCTGACCGAAGTCGATCGCAATCGTGACAGTGCCCTAGTCGGTCTCTTTACCCTTCATAGGGGCTTTGCTAAGATCAAGGAGACCAAACTCAAAGAAGCCCATGAGGCCTTGAAGCCAGTTTTTGCCAAGTACAAGGACATCACCAAGCATAGCAATGATGTGGAAACGGCAGAAATCAAGAGTCTGCTCAAAACCCTCAGTGAAGAACCCTACCATACGGCAGTGACTAGCCTAGGACTGACACCTATGCTACAGACGGTGATCAGTGCGCAGGAGGAGTATGATCAGGTTGAGAGTCAGACGCGTGCGCATAAGTCTGCCAAGGAAGTTGGAAAGACCAGACAAGTCCGTACCGAACTAACCAGCATCTACGACCTCTTTATGCGCTATACCGCAGCCAGCGCAGAAGCCTATCCTGAAAAAGAACACCTGACCAAACTCCTTAAAGACCTCAACACAATACGAGATAGTAAACGACGATTGAGTGGCTCGGGTAAGAAGGATAAGAAAGCGAAAACAGAAGAAGCGACACAAGTGGCAGGATAAAGACAACCCCTTAGAAATGCATTTCTGAGGGGATTTTGATGTCTGTAGAAATGTTTGGAAGAACTTAAATTAACTGGTATAATAGATAAAGGCAAATATAAAATGAAGGTTTATCTATGAAAAAAAATTATATTGAACATGAAGTAAAAGTAAAACTCATGGATTCAATACTCAATAATGATGGAGATTACCAATGGTTTCTAGATTATATTGAAAATAATTTTGATAACGATGATATTGATTCTTGGGAAAACTTTGAGAATAGGTATGTGTCTTTTTCAAAAATAATTGATTATTTCTCTAAAATCCAAAAGATTGAAGATAAAGAATTGAAAACGGATTTTGTTCTGTTAAAAGATATTATTTTGATTTCTAGATTCAAATTAGATTTAATTACGTGGTCACAATTATCTATTAAAGTCCAGTCAAATTTTGGAAAAATATTAGCACTAGCACTATATATAACTAAATTGATGAGTTTAAAAAATCAATTAAATGATGAAATTAATTTTGGGATTTTTTCGATTAAGAATTTTTGGCAGGTGTATAATTTAGATGAAGTTATTGAGCGTAAAGAATTGATTTACGATTATTTAGAAAG
Source organism: Streptococcus sp. A69 (assembly GCF_058556195.1). NCBI lineage: Bacteria > Bacillati > Bacillota > Bacilli > Lactobacillales > Streptococcaceae > Streptococcus > Streptococcus sp. A69. The sequence goes on from NZ_JBZUJU010000002.1 coordinate 434,817, forward strand.
TATTTCAATAAAAAACTTTGACAGAGAAAAAGAAATTATTTCTTCTAATTTAAATCATGAGGATACAACTTGCTCAATGCAATTCCTTGCTGTATTAAAATCATTAGCTTTTAATACAACTACATTTTCTTACAATTATAAAAAATATGAATACAATGTGATTACATGGCAAGAGAGAGTTGTATTAGGATTTGTAACTCGTCCACTTGATGTCTTATTAAAAGATGAGGATTTTAATTCACATTTTTCAGTTGAACAATTAAAAAAATTAATCGATTATTTCCATGGTGATGGAGTAGTGCGATATATAATTGAGACTATAATTTATGAAAAATTCAATATCTTGCCTTCATCTATGGTAGTTGAAAACCATATACAGTTACTGCTCTTTAATGTTTCTATGAAGTCTGATTTTGAACTTTTTAACTCAAGTTCAGTATTATTTTTATCAAAACTTTTTAAAGAAAAAGATTTTAAAAAGATAAGTATCAGTAATTATTTGCGTTATAAATTCATGCAAGCTATTCAAAATGTTGAAGAACCAAAACAAATTGAAAAATTAAAAGCTTTAGGTTTCCCAACTAGCAAGCAACAAAATGAAAGATTAAAAAGTTATTCACGTGATCTTTATAAATCAATTTCTAATGTCCAAAATAATGCTGATTTAATTCGTTATTTTGATAGTGTATCACTTGTTGTGTATTTAGATAATGAGTATTTCTTTCAAATATGCCAAAAGTTTCGGGAAGTCGTAATTGAGAAAGAAGAAACGCAATCACTAGAAACGGCCAATATGTTTCTAATGTATATGAAATTTTTATACTTTCTAAGTGATAATCTTGGTGAACATTTAAATAAAAATTTGTTAATAAATGAAATTATTTCTATTCAAAATTTGTGGGAAAATACTTATTATGAACAAGAACTTAACAATATGCAAGAATTTACTTATCAACAGGAAATTTCGAATACGGAGATTGATAAATTTAATTATTTCTTAATAAAACATCCATTTTCTATAGCGAATCAATGTATATTAGTTACAGAAGAAAAGACTATCCAAATTATGGAATTAGCTTCTGAAAATGCATTGATATATTTTATGAATAGAATAATAGTTGACCCAATATTTCCTAAAGATAGTTCTGATATAGTATTGGATAGACATGATGTTGACCAATTACTAGAGAAATACGTAAAATCAATTATTGATAATAAGAGTTATAAGTTTCGTAATATTTTAAAACCAAATAAATATATGCTTGCTTTACATGAAAATTATATCCGAAATGTGACTTTTTTAACTACTATTTTTAATAGAACAGAGGAACTGTATCTTTATTTAAATAGTTGTAGCAGATTTAATTTTATTGAATTTGATAAAGAGATTAAAATTGCACATATTACTCAATTATTTCCGTTGCTGGAAGAAAAAATTAGAGAACTTGCGAGACTGTCTGGTTATAATCCTTTTAAGATGCAAAAGAAGGAGTTTATGAATTACAGAGATCCAAGTTCAATTCTCAGAGAGATAATTACTGAAGTTTTTAATCTTACAGATAGCTTTGAGAATATTCCTGATTTGTTATTTGTCTATCATTTTATGTATAATAGTAATTCACTCAATATTCGAAATGAGTGTATACATGGTAGAGATTTTTTAAGTGGTGAAAGATTGATTCTAGCATTTAAAGTTACAATGTTATCCATCCAGATGATTGAGAATAGAATTAAATTAATTAAAGAAAATTCAAGATAAATGAGAAATAATTTATGATAAAAGTAAATAAACCTAAAATAAGATTTAAAAATTTTAATGATAGTTGGAGCTTAAGAAAATTAAGCGACACTCAAACTGATTTTAAAGATGGTAATTATGGAGAAGCTTACCCTAAAGAAACAGACCTAACATCTTCAACTCAGGGAGTTCCTTTTCTGAGGGGAAGTGATTTGGATAATGGAAAGTTGACTCTAACAAATGCTAGATATATAACTCAATCAAAACACAATGAATTGATATCTGGACACTTGATTGAAGACGACATTGTAATTGCAGTAAGAGGTAGTCTGGGTTCGTTAGGGTACGTTGGACCTGATAATGAGGGATGGAATATAAACTCACAGTTAGCAATTATAAGAACCAGAAAAATAGAATTAATAGGTAATTATTTAATACAATTTTTATTATCAAATAGGGGTAATAAGGAGATTTCATCACATATTACTGGTACAGCATTAAAGCAGTTGCCTATTAAGCAATTAAAAAATATAAAAGTTCCTATTCCAAAAATAGATGAACAATCCGCCATCGGTTCACTTTTCCGAACCCTCGACGACCTTCTGGCTAGCTACAAGGACAATCTTTCCAACTACCAATCTCTCAAGGCAACCATGCTTTCCAAGATGTTTCCCAAAGCTGGACAGACAGTTCCTGAGATTCGTTTGGAAGGATTTGAAGGTGAGTGGAAAGAAAAGGAATTCAGTAAACTTGTAAAAAGAGTTACTCAAAGTTCTGACTCTGATTCATTGCCAAAGGTTGAGTTTGAGGATATTGTTTCTGGTCAAGGTCAACTCAATAAAGATATTAGTAGCAAATTTGATAATCGTAAAGGTATACACTTTAAACCTGGATACACATTATATGGGAAATTACGTCCATATTTAAATAATTGGCTTTTGCCGAAATTTGAGGGAGTAGCTTTAGGAGATTTTTGGGTATTTGATCCAAATGGAAATGATTCAAATTTCATTTATTATTTAGTTCAATCAAATCGCTATCAAAAAGTTGCTAATGACACATCTGGTACAAAAATGCCACGATCTGATTGGAAGTCGGTTTCATCTACTATTTTTGCAATTCCACAAACAGTTGCCGAACAACAAGCCATCGGCGCCTATTTCTCTAATCTCGATAACCTCATCAACTCTCATCAAGAAAAAATTTCTAAGCTAGAAACACTGAAAAAGAAACTCTTGCAGGATATGTTTATTTAACTGAAAGGGGCTAAATATGCCAGACATAACTTTTAAACGTGAAAAGAAAACAGACAAACCGGTTATTGCACTTTGCTATGATTTTGATAAAACTCTATCTCCAGATGATATGCAAGCTCAAGGATATATCCAAACAGTACAACCAGAAGGAAGCGACATGATTGGTGATTTCTGGAAGGAGTCAAATGGTCGTGCTACAGCAAATAATATGGATAAAAACCTTGCTTATATGTATACCATGAAGAAAAAAGCACGTGGTCAGATTGTTTTTACAAAAGAAAAGTTAGCTGAGTATGGATCTCAGGTTGCACTTTTTCCAGGAGTAGAGGATTGGTTTAAACGCATAAGAGACTACGGAGCTGATAAAGGAATCATTGTCGAGCATTATATTATATCTTCAGGTTTAAAAGAGATGATAGAAGGAACTTCAATTGCAAAAGAGTTTAAAGAACTGTACGCAACTTCTTTCTATTTTGATGATGATGGAGTTGCTGTCTGGCCTGCTCAAGTAGTGAATTATACTAATAAGACACAGTTTCTTTTTCGTATCTCAAAAGGTGTCCTCGATGTTAATGATGAAGCGGTTAATGATTCTTTTGCACCTGACGAAATCAGAGTTCCATTCCGAAATATGATTTATTTAGGTGATAGCGACACAGATATTCCTTGTATGAAATTGGTGAATTCTCAAGGTGGTTATTCTGTCGGAGTTTTTAATCCAGATGAAAAAGATGAACTGAAGGCAAAGAATAAAGTCTATAAAATGATGAGAGATAATCGTATTTCTTATTTTGCTCCTGCAGACTATTCAGAGGGTAGTGAGCTTGACGAACTAGTGAAATTGATTATTGATAAAACTGTATACAATGAAAAACTGTATGAGAAAAAGTACAATAATCAAAAAGAAGCTATTGAACAAGCTAAACCAAAAGAAGAGCAAGAGAAATTAGATTTAATCAACTCATTAGAAAGTAGTGGTAGCTTCAAAAATACTCATGCTATAGTTGAGAAGTTATCAAAATATACTAGTTGGAAACATGAAGAATTGGAAGACCTTTTACAAATTGCACTAGAAAATACACAGGTATGGCATATTTTAAATGATCCAGATATTAAAAAGTTTTACCAGTATCTTATTGAACAACTTGGTAGCAATACTGATGAGTTAATTAGAGACACAGTTGAAAATATTCAACAAAAATTTGAATCATAATTGAAGATGAGAATTGTTAGGTGAGATATGACGGAGAAAAATTTTATAGAACTAGATAAAATTGATACCTCAACTGCGGCGCAAAATTTTGCAAATTTATTAAACGAGAATAAGACGTATTTTTTGAATGGTACTTGGGGATCAGGAAAGTCTAATTTTCTAAAACAAGTTGACAATTTAAAACCTCTAAACAATAAAAAAAAAGTTAAACTAGTAACCATTGATTTTTGGAGATTAAATGACAGTCGCTCAACATTAGAGACAGTTTTTGCCAATTTACATCCATTTGTTTATTGGGGATTAAGATTAATTGTAATTCTATGCATTGCATTATCAATATTAATGACTAATGTAGTTGATTTGGGTCTAAGTGTTTTTGTACCTACTTGGGTTATATTGGGTGCAGGAGTGGTTGCTTTAATAGTCGCAATTCATCAGTTTTTGAAAATAAAATCAGATGGAATTTATAGTAGGTTGTTGACTTTAAATTTTCATTCATGTGGGAAGAAAGTCTTAGTCGTTGATGATTTTGATAGAATGACGCCGGCTCAACAGGAAGCTAGTTATAAACTTTTCAGTTTACTCAATGGAAAACTTCCAATTATCTTTGTTGGAGATATAGAACTTTTACATAAAAATGATAATAATTATCTTTCAAAAATTATAGATCGACGAGTTGAACTTCCATTTGTTCTCCATCCGACAAAAATATGGAGTGATTATTTCGAGCAATTGGAAAATAGATTAGAAATAAAGCTTTCTGATGGGTTTAAAGGTGTGTTCATAAAAGATGAAAAAAATTTACGAGACAGAGAACGCTTTAATGATTATGTTAATCTGGAATTGATTGGACGGAATAAAAAGAAGTATGTTCAAAGTGAACAACAGTTAGTTGTTATTTATCTTTTTCTATATTATCCAAAATTTTATGAAAGTCTAAAGACAGGTAAAGGTTCTATTGGAATAGATTCGAATAAACAATTATTAATTGAAGAACTTCATAATATTTTATTTAAAAAAAATGATTTATATCCTAGTTGTTACCTTTCAAATTGGGAAGCTTACCTTATAAATGAAATACCATCGAATAGAACAATTGATGAACTGAATTGTATTCTTGATTATAATCAAGAACTTTCCAGTGAAATTTTAAATTTTCAGAATGATTTTTTTGATTATGTAACAGGAAACTTTGAAAGTCTAACTGAGAATCAAGGAAACGAATTATTTTTACACTCTATAGAATTATCTCAAATTACTGATAATAATAGGCTGATGGATTTTATTATTCAAAAAAAGTTGAGAAAGAAATCCCTGGATATAGTCTAGGATCCCGAGTAGTAAATGAAAAATTAGTTATGGATACCATTTCCTTTTTAAAAAACTTTTTAGGAAAAAATGATGACAGTGAGATTTTATTCTTTATTTTTAAGCATAAAATTTTTAGGTATTCAGACATAAAATTGTTTGATACAAATTACTTAAGTCCATATGATAAAGAATTCTCGTCATATAAATTTAAACATGTTATATTGTTAATGAATTTATACAGTCTAGATAAAGAACTTCAATATAAAGACTGGGGAGATAAACTTTGGAACGCGATTATTAAACTAAGTGAAGAGGAATTCCTTAGGTTTTGGTTAGAATTTGGATTGATAAGAAATAAAAATAATAAACTTGGATATGATTCTCAAAATAAAGATTATATTTTTGTAAACGATTTTGACACTTTTGCTGATCAAAGTGAGATTTTTTTCTTAATAGGAAAAATTAAGGAAAGACTAAAAGAACTCAAAGAAGAAGGATTCAAATTTGAGTTTGAGAGCTGAAAAAGTACCATGGTAACTGTAACACAAGTATCAAAGATATTAAGCAACCTAGAGGTGGATTTCTACCCATTGAGTTATTTTCAGTAGAGAATCTAGATAATCATAGGGGCTCCATCCGGTGGAGTCTGTGTCTTCTGGTCTAGTGGCGGATTTGTGTAGTCTACCTTACTCGGTTTATAAACGGCACTTATGTTAGGAGTACTTTCAGGATTTCTATACAAAATAGAATTTGAGAATATTTAGCCTGTTTAAAAATATTATTTACAAACTTCCAGTCTCATAGATTTCATTGGTTTTAATGAAACTAAAGAAAATGAAGTGATTTGTTATAAATGATTGCTTGTTTAAAAGAATAATTGCAAAACTTAGAAAGAAACATTATGGAAACAACACAAACTTCCCAGTCGCTCTACCAAGCCCTGTGGAACTCAGCGGATGTTCTCCGCTCCAAGATGGATGCCAATGACTATAAGTCTTATCTTTTGGGCATGGTCTTTTATAAGTATCTGTCAGACAAGATGCTCTTTTTCGTGGCGGAGACCATGGAGGAGGGGACAGATAGTCTTGAGGAGGCCCTTGAGATCTATCGCTCCTACTACGAGGATGCGGACACTCACGAGGACCTCCTCTCTGTCATGAAGGATGAACTCAACTATAGTATCAAGCCAGACCTGACCTTTACGGCTCTAGTAGCACGTGTCAATGAGGGGACTTTCCAGCTGGAAGATTTGGCTCAGGGTTTTCGTGATATCGAGCAGAGCGACGACCTCTATGAAAACCTCTTTGAGGATATCGACCTCTATTCTAAAAAGCTAGGGGCAACTCCACAAAAGCAAAACCAAACGGTGGCAGCAGTCATGAAGGAGTTGGCTGTGCTAGATGTGGCTGGTCATGCGGGTGATATGCTGGGGGATGCCTATGAATATCTGATCGGTCAGTTTGCAACAGACTCTGGGAAAAAGGCTGGTGAGTTCTACACGCCTCAGCCCGTTGCCAAGCTCATGACTCAGATTGCCTTTTTGGATCGTGAAGACCAGCAAGGCTTTACCATCTATGATGCGACCATGGGGTCTGGCTCTCTCTTACTCAATGCCAAGAAATACTCTCATAAACCGCAGACGGTGGTCTACTTCGGTCAGGAGCTCAATACCTCCACTTATAACTTGGCTCGGATGAACATGATTCTACACGGCGTTCCTGTTGAGAATCAATTTCTCCATAATGCTGATACACTAGACGAAGACTGGCCGACTCAAGAACCAACCAACTTTGATGGGGTTCTCATGAACCCTCCATACTCTGCCAAGTGGTCTGCAAGCTCTGGCTTCCTGAATGATCCTCGTTTCTCTCCTTTTGGGAAACTTGCTCCCCAGTCCAAGGCTGACTTTGCCTTCCTCTTGCATGGATATTACCACCTCAAGCAGGATAATGGAGTTATGGCTATCGTCCTTCCCCATGGTGTTCTTTTCCGTGGCAATGCGGAGGGGACCATTCGTAAGGCCTTGTTAGAAGAAGGAGCCATTGACACGGTTATCGGTCTACCTGCTAATATCTTCTTTAATACCAGCATTCCGACCACGGTTATCATTCTCAAAAAGAACCGTACCAATCGTGATGTCTACTTTATCGATGCTTCGAAGGAGTTTGATAAGGGTAAAAACCAGAATATCATGACGGATGCTCATATCGAGAAGATTCTGGAAGCCTACAAGTCTCGAGAGGAGATTGACAAGTTTGCCCATCTAGCAAGCTATGAAGAAATCGTCGAAAATGACTACAACCTCAATATCCCTCGCTATGTAGACACCTTTGAGGAAGAAGAAGTCGAGCCGCTGACAGACATCGTCAGCAAGATTAACAAGACAAATGAAGCAATTCAAAGCCAAACAGCTTCTCTACTTGAAATGTTCGGTCAACTCCACGGAACCACACCAGAAGCCGAAGCCGAGCTCAAAGAGTTTTTGAAACACTTTAAAGGGTGATGGAGCCAATTGATTCGCTCATATTCCGCTCATTTTTAAGATTTAACTTTGTTTCCATATTTCCTGGAAACTTATAGAAAGCAAGGAGAAACATGGAACAAACTAATCAAAAATCCCAGTGCCAACAACTCTGGGCTAGAAACAAATACCTCGTTTTGAGTCATTCTAGCAATATTTACAATGAGATTCGCCAATACTTGAAGAATGAAGAGGTGGAGGTGAGTCTGGTTCAAGAGATGATTGACCGCGCCTGTCAAATCCCAGAACACAGGGGTCAGGTTTGCAATGCCTTTCAGCATATTTGGGGCTATTTCAAAAAGAAAGCGACTGATGCTGAACGCAAGGATTACATGCTCTTGCTGGATCGCTACCGCTTTGGTCAGGTTTCCAAGGAAGACTTGATTGCTAAGACTCGAGACTTGCTTGATCACTATCCAAATAGCTACTTGCAACATTCGACTTTACTGAAAGGAGACTCCCATGAGACTTTGGCATGAGGCTTTGATTTCACAACTTCCCCGTCCTCAGCTTTTGGGGCAACATCGAGAATGCTGCGCCCTGCGTGGCAATGGCTGGGGCAGAAAGCATGCGACGGTTGATTATGTCTTTACTCACTCGCCCTATCGTCTCTATGTCTATCATCGCTTGATCATGGAGGAGATGGCTAACCGTGGCTATAATGTCAGTCCAGAGTGGCTGGACAAGAACTACCGTGGAAAAATCTGTCCTGCTTATGAAGACTTAGCAGAGGAAAAGTTGGTCAATCCTATCTATAGTGAGCATGATGCAGAATACTATGAGGAGTGTTTGGATAATCTTCGTGATAAGAGGATCGACCTATAGTCTTTTCTAATAACAAGTCATAGTCAACTCTCAGTTTACTCAAGATTGACTATGAACATAACTATCTTGAAACTCTATTAATCATTGTCTACCAAAGGATTTGGGGAATCTTCTCCAAATCCTTTTTTGTGCTTTGAAAAGCGATATAGTTTCAAACTATATCAAAGCCTAATTATTTACAATTATACAGACAGTTTCTTTTCTGTTAAGATAGTTTCAACAACAAATTTTGGAGGACACATCATGTCAACTACGATCATCGGTTTCCCTCGTTTGGGTGAATTCCGCGAATTAAAATTTACAACTGAAAAATACTTTAGAAAAGAAATCTCAGAAGAAGAACTCTTGGTAGCAGCAAAAGAATTGCGTGCAAAACACTGGAACATTGTCAAAGAAAAAGGCATCACTGAAATCCCATCAAATGACTTTTCTCACTATGACAACTTCCTAGATGCAGCATTCCTCTTCAACGTGGTACCTGCTTCAGTTCAAAACTTGGACTTGTCTGAGCTTGAGCGTTACTTTGCTTTGGCGCGTGGTTACCAAGGAGAAAAAGGGGATGTTCGCGCCCTTCCAATGAAGAAATGGTTCAACACTAACTACCACTACATCGTTCCTAAGTTTGAAAAAGACACTCAAGTAAAATTGGCAGGTCACAAGATCTTTGATGAGTTCCAAGAAGCCAAAGAACTTGGATTGAACACTCGTCCTGTTCTCGTCGGTCCATTCACTTTCCTTCAATTATCAGACTTTGAAGAAGGCGTGAAAGCTGAAGACTTCGTAGACAGCTTAGTGGCTGCTTACCAAGAAGTTTTTGCTAAATTAGCTGAACTTGGTGCGACTCGCATCCAGTTGGACGAAGCGGCTCTTGTCAAAGACTTGACAGAAGAAGAAAAAGCACTCTTCTTGAACCTCTACAACAAACTCTTGGCTGACAAAAAAGGTCTTGAAGTCTTGCTTCAAACTTACTTCGGTGACGTTCGTGACGTCTACGCTGACCTTGTGAACTTGCCAGTAGATGCCATCGGTTTGGACTTCGTTGAAGGTAAGAAAACTCTTGAACTGGTTAAAGGTGGCTTCCCAGCTGACAAGACTCTCTATGCAGGTATCGTCAATGGTAAAAACATCTGGCGCAACAACTACGAAAAGAGCTTGGCTGTTCTTGAGCAAATCCCAGCTGAAAACATTGTCTTGACAAGTTCATGCTCGCTTCTTCATGTGCCATTTACAACTGCTAACGAAGAATTTGAGCCAGCTATCTTGAACCACTTTGCCTTTGCAGTTGAAAAATTGGAAGAACTTCGTGACTTGGATGCTATCCGCAATGGTCAAGGTGCAGAAGCTCTTGCTGCTAACAAAGAACTCTTTGCGACTGAACGTGTTGGTGAAAATGCTGAACTTCGTGCGCGCATCGCTGGATTGACTGACGCAGACTACACTCGTTTGCCAGCCTTTGCAGAACGTGAAGCTATCCAAGAAGAAGCCTTTAAACTTCCAGCTCTTCCAACAACAACTATCGGTTCATTCCCTCAAACTAAGGAAGTTCGTGCGAAACGTTTGGCCTTCCGTAAGGGTGAATTGTCACAAGAAGAGTACGATGCTTTCCTTGCTGAAACTATCGACGAATGGATCAAATGGCAAGAAGAAGTTGGATTTGACGTGCTTGTACACGGTGAGTTCGAGCGTAACGACATGGTTGAGTACTTCGGCCAAAACTTGTCAGGTTACCTCTTCTCTAAGAATGGTTGGGTACAATCATACGGTATGCGTGGGGTGAAACCACCAATCATCTGGGGTGACGTCACTCGTCTTAACCCAATCACTGTCAAATGGTCTAGCTATGCGCAAAGCCGTACTGACAAACCTGTTAAAGGTATGTTGACTGGGCCTGTTACAATTCTTAACTGGTCATTCCCACGTGAAGACATCTCTATCAAGGACTCTACTCTTCAAATCGCTCTTGCTATTAAGGATGAAGTTCTTGACCTTGAAGCTGCAGGCGTGAAAATCATCCAAATCGATGAGGCTGCTCTTCGTGAGAAATTGCCACTCCGTCGTAGCGACTGGTACGAAGACTACCTTGACTGGGCTATTCCAGCCTTCCGCTTGGTACACTCTACAGTAGCGCCAGACACACAAATCCACACTCACATGTGTTACTCAGAATTTACAGATATTATCCCAGCTATTGACAACATGGATGCGGACGTTATTTCCTTTGAAGCCAGCCGTTCAAACCTTGAAATCTTGGACGAACTCAAAGCGAAAAACTTCCAAACAGAAGTGGGACCTGGGGTATACGATATCCACTCACCTCGTGTGCCAAATGAAGGCGAAATCGACCACACAATCGATGCTATTCTTGCTAAAGTTCCAAGCAAGAAAGTTTGGATTAACCCTGACTGTGGTTTGAAAACACGTGGTATTCCAGAAACAAAAGAAAGCTTGATCCGCCTTGTAGAAGCAGCTAAAGCTGCGCGTGAGAAATTGTAAGATCCGATTTCTCTCCATACAATGGTTGTTCAAAAAGAAATCAACTAGAAAAGGTTATTACATATGTCACGCCAAACACCGTCACTCTCATTTGAAGTGTTCCCTCCAAACCCAGCAGTGGGTAATGATAAAATTATTTCTGCCTTGCAGGATATGCGAGAGTTAACACCGCACTTTATCAGTGTGACCGCCAGCAATAATAAATTTAATATCAAGGAAACAACGGTTCGTTTGGCTGACTTTATCCAGAATGATTTGGCGATTCCAACTATTGCCCACTTGCCAGCTATCTATCTGACCAAGGAAAAGGTTGCTGAAACCATTGCAGACTTGGATAAGGTTGGGGTACAGAAAATCTTGGCCTTGCGTGGGGATATTATCCCTGATGTGGAACCACAAAAGGATTTCCGCTACGCAACGGACTTGATCGAGTTTATCAAGGAACAAGCCCCTCACTTTGATATTGTTGGTGCTTGCTACCCAGAGGGGCACCCTGACTCGCCAAACCAAATCTCAGATATTCAAAATCTCAAGAAGAAAGTGGATGCAGGCTGTTCAAGCCTCGTAACACAACTTTTCTTTGACAATGAGCGTTTCTATGATTTCCAAGATAAGTGTACCTTGGCAGGGATTGATGTTCCCATTCATGCGGGTATCATGCCCATTCTGAACCGTAATCAAGCGCTTCGTCTCTTGCAAACGTGTGAGAATATCCATCTTCCACGAAAATTTAAGGCTATCTTGGACAAGTATGAGCACGATCCTGAGTCGCTCAGAGCAGCAGGACTTGCCTATGCCGTGGATCAGATCGTTGACTTGGTGACCCAGGATGTCGCAGGTGTGCATCTCTACACCATGAACAATGCTGAAACAGCAAAATACATCCACCAAGCAACCCATGCCTTGTTTAACCATCAGTCTTTAGGATAATAAAAAGCAAACCATTCTTCTCAGGTGAGGGGAATGGTTCCTTTTTAATAGAAAAGCCCGTACTTTTTAAGAAAAATATGATAAAATAGACTCTGTACGTACTTGATACAAAGATGAGGGTATAAACAGATTCTTAGCTATTCAAATCTGCTATAAAAGGTACAAATGCTAAAGAATAATATTTTTAAACTTTTCAAAGTGCCTAGATAGTTGAACACGGGCTGAATCCCTAGTGAAAAAGATAGATTTCCTGGTGTGCATCGCACACTGCGTCAAACTCCTATTTTCATACGGGATTCTTTACGTCCTTAGTATCTTGATCTTTGTAGGCAAGGCGTATAATTTCATCAATCCAAAGGGGATTAAAATGACAAAACAAGTGTTTCAAACGACTTTTGCGGGTCGTGAGTTAATCGTAGAGACTGGTCAGGTTGCTAAGCAAGCAAATGGCTCTGTTGTCGTGCGTTACGGTGAGTCAACTGTCTTGACTGCTGCCGTCATGTCTAAGAAGATGGCAACTGGGGATTTCTTCCCTCTTCAAGTCAACTACGAAGAAAAAATGTATGCGGCCGGGAAGTTTCCTGGTGGCTTTATGAAACGTGAAGGACGTCCATCAACAGATGCGACCTTGACAGCGCGTTTGATTGACCGTCCAATCCGTCCTATGTTTGCGGAAGGTTTCCGTAACGAAGTACAAGTGATTAACACGGTCCTTTCTTATGATGAAAATGCTTCTGCACCTATGGCTGCTATGTTTGGTTCATCTTTAGCGCTTTCTATCTCAGACATTCCATTTGACGGACCAATCGCTGGGGTACAAGTGGGCTATGTCGATGGTCAAATTATCATCAACCCAAGTCAAGAACAAGCAGAGCATTCACTTCTTGAATTGACAGTAGCTGGTACCAAGCATGCTATCAACATGGTTGAGTCTGGTGCCAAAGAATTGTCAGAAGAAATCATGTTGGAAGCCCTTCTGAAAGGACACGAAGCTGTTAAAGAATTGATTGCCTTCCAAGAAGAAATCGTTGCTGCTGTTGGTAAAGAAAAAGCAGAAGTGGAATTGCTTCATGTGGATGCGGACTTGCAAGCTGAAATCATCGCAGTCTACAATAGTGACCTCCAAAAAGCGGTTCAAGTAGAAGAAAAATTGGCTCGTGAAGCTGCAACTCAAGCAGTGAAAGATCAAGTAACAGCTGTTTACGAAGAAAAATATGCAGACCATGAAGAATTTGACCGTATCATGCGTGATGTGGCTGAAATCTTGGAACAAATGGAACACGCTGAAGTGCGCCGTTTGATCACAGAAGACAAGGTGCGTCCTGACGGTCGTAAGGTTGATGAAATCCGTCCTTTAGATGCGCAGGTTGACTTCCTTCCTCGTGTGCACGGTTCAGGTCTCTTCACTCGTGGACAAACTCAAGCTCTTTCAGTCTTGACCTTGGCACCGATGGGTGAAACTCAGACTATTGATGGTTTGGATCCCGAGTACAAGAAACGCTTTATGCACCACTATAACTTCCCTCAATACTCTGTCGGGGAAACTGGTCGTTACGGTGCGCCAGGTCGTCGTGAGATCGGTCACGGTGCTCTCGGGGAACGTGCTCTTGCTCAAGTATTGCCAAGTTTGGAAGAATTCCCATACGCTATCCGCTTGGTGGCAGAGGTCTTGGAATCAAATGGTTCTTCTTCTCAAGCCTCTATCTGTGCGGGAACTCTTGCCCTTATGGCTGGGGGTGTGCCAATCAAGGCGCCAGTAGCAGGGATTGCCATGGGTCTCATCTCAGATGGAAACAACTACACTGTCTTGACAGATATCCAAGGTTTGGAAGACCACTTTGGAGACATGGACTTCAAGGTTGCAGGTACTCGTGACGGGATTACAGCCCTCCAAATGGATATCAAGATCCAAGGGATTACTGCAGAAATCTTGACTGAGGCTCTTGCTCAAGCCAAGAAAGCTCGTTTTGAAATCCTTGATGTGATTGAAGCAACCATCCCAGAAGTTCGTCCAGAATTGGCTCCAACTGCACCGAAAATTGATACCATCAAGATTGATGTGGACAAGATTAAGATTGTCATCGGTAAAGGTGGAGAAACCATCGACAAGATTATCGCTGAAACTGGCGTTAAGATTGATATCGACGAAGAAGGTAATGTTTCTATCTACTCTAGCGACCAAGATGCCATTAACCGTACCAAAGAAATCATTGCTGGCTTGGTTCGTGAGGCTAAAGTCGATGAAGTATACCATGCCAAAGTTGTTCGTATCGAGAAATTTGGTGCCTTTGTCAATCTCTTTGATAAGACAGATGCCCTCGTTCACATTTCGGAAATGGCTTGGACTCGTACCAACCGTGTCGAGGATTTGGTAGCTATCGGTGATGAAGTCGATGTTAAGGTTATCAAGATTGATGAAAAAGGCCGTATCGATGCCTCTATGAAGGCGCTTCTTCCTCGTCCGCCAAAACCTGAGCATGATGAAAAAGGCGAAAAGTCTGAGCGGCCTCACCGTCCACGTCATCACAAGGATCACAAACCTAAGAAAGAAGTTACAGAAACACCAAAAGATTCAGAATAAGAAAAGGAGAAATGTATGGGATGGTGGCGCGAAACCATTGATATTGTAAAAGAAAATGATCCAGCGGCACGCAACAGTTTGGAAGTTTTGCTGACTTATCCAGGTGTCAAGGCCTTGGCTGCCCACCGTCTCTCGCATTTTCTCTGGAAGCATGGCTTTAAACTCCTAGCTCGTATGCACAGTCAGTTTTGGCGCTTTTGGACTCAGATTGAGATTCATCCAGGTGCCCAGATTGATTCAGGTGTCTTTATCGACCACGGTTCAGGCTTGGTGATTGGAGAGACGGCGATTGTTGAAAAAGGCGTTCTGCTCTATCATGGAGTGACTCTCGGTGGGACAGGAAAAGACTGTGGCAAACGCCATCCGACCGTTCGTCAGGGTGCCCTTATATCAGCACATGCCCAAGTTATTGGTCCTGTAGAAATTGGTGCAAATGCCAAGGTCGGTGCTGCTGCAGTAGTCGTGGCAGACGTACCTAGTGATGTGACAGTTGTCGGTATTCCGGCTAAGATCGTCCGAGTTCATGGACAGAAGGATGAGCCAACGATCCACGAAGTCGAAGAAAAACGAGAGTACTACGTCAATAAACTCGAGCAGGCTAAAGAAGCCAGTCACAGATCGTCGGGGTTGTAGAGAACAGTTATATATAAGTAAGGGAAGTGGTCGAAATGGATATTTTTTTTATTATTTTAGTTTTCTTTTCATTTATCTGTTTTTACTTTTACTCTAAACAAAAAGAAATGAAAATGGACATGGAGGCAGATTATAGCGATATTATAGGTCAAAAAGAAGAAATTGATGGGAAATTGTGCTTATTGTTTGAGTACACAAAGTATCAACCACGAAAGTACGATTATATTCTTGATAATTTTTTTCCTGGTCAAAGTGTTTTTGCAATTGATCCGAGAACAAATGAAGCAGATCCAAAACTGGAGTATGTTATATTAGATAGAATAGACCTAGAATATAAGAAAGATAGCAAAGAATTATTCGCCCCTTTTTATATCGTTTTTACGATTAAACCTAGAGAGGAATATAATAACTACTCAACCAGTATAGTCCATAATGCTCCCGTTCAAAATAACTATGCTGGTAATAACTATCAAGATAACAGATATAGCAATTACTATAATGAAATTATTTCAGTGTTGAATGAATACAAAACAGAATTGATTCGACATGGTATTAATGATAGCGAAATTGATAGTATCATTACTTCTCCGCAAGATAAACAAAAATTGGAATATTTCGTAGAAAAGTATGAACCAATTTTAAGAACTATTGAAGTTGCAAGTGCGGCTGCTACTCTTTTTGATTTATTGCTGAAATTTTTATAGATAGTAGGATATAGGAGTATTTTATGATTAAAATCTATGACACCATGTCTCGTGATTTGCGAGAATTTGTCCCAATCGAGGACGGTAAGGTTAAGATGTATGTCTGTGGGCCAACCGTCTACAACTATATCCACGTGGGGAATGCTCGTTCAACGGTAGCCTTTGATACCATTCGTCGCTACTTTGAATACCGTGGCTACGAAGTTGCCTATATTTCAAATTTCACGGATGTGGATGATAAGATTATTAACCGTGCCAGGGAAGAAGGCATCACGCCTCAGGAGGTTGCGGATAAGTACATCGCTGCCTTTCGTGAGGATGTGACAGCCTTAGGTGTGAAACCTGCGACTCGCCATCCGCGTGTAGTAGAGTTTATGGCTGACATCATTCGTTTTGTGGAAGACTTGATTGAAAAAGATTATGCTTACGAGAGTCAAGGAGATGTTTACTTCCGCGTGGAAAAATCTCACAACTATGCTAAGTTGGCCAATAAAACCTTGGAAGATTTGGAGCTGGGTGCTTCAGGTCGAACAGATGAAGAAACGGCTCGTAAGGAAAATCCTGTAGACTTTGCTCTTTGGAAAGCTGCAAAACTAGGCGAGATTTCTTGGGACAGTCCTTGGGGATCTGGTCGTCCGGGTTGGCATATCGAGTGTTCAGTCATGTCAACAGAGATTTTGGGCGATACCATTGATATTCACGGTGGGGGAGCTGATCTGGAGTTTCCGCACCATACCAATGAAATTGCCCAGTCAGAAGCAAAAACAGGTAAGACTTTTGCCAACTACTGGATGCATAATGGCTTTGTTAACATTGATAATGTCAAGATGTCTAAGTCCTTGGGCAACTTTATCACCGTCCATGATGCCCTCAAAACCATTGATGGTCAAGTGCTTCGATTCTTCTTTGCGACTCAGCATTACCGTAAACCAATCAACTTTACTGAAAAGGCAGTGCGGGATGCAGAGACCAATCTCAAATATCTGAAGAACACTTACGAGCAACCATTTTCTGGGACTGTAGATACTCAAGAGTTGCAGGCTTTTAAAGATAAGTTTGTTGCCACTATGGATGAGGATTTCAACTCTGCCAACGGTATCACAGTTGTCTTTGAGATGGCCAAATGGATCAATTCTGGCAACTATGATGCAAGTGTTAAGGAAGCTCTTGCGGCTATGTTGGAAGTCTTTGGAATTGTCTTTATCGAGGAAGTTTTGGATGCAGATATCGAGGCCTTGATCCAAAAACGCCAAGAAGCGCGTGCCAATCGTGACTTTGCGACAGCGGACCAAATCCGTGACCAATTGGCGGCTCAAGGAATTAAGCTCCTTGACACCAAGGATGGAGTGAGGTGGACACGTGATTGATGTCAATCTCATTAATGGGATTGCGCTGGCTTTTGAGGGGGATGCGGTTTATTCCATGTATATTCGTCGCCATCTTATCCTCAAAGGGATGACCAAACCCAACAAGCTCCACCAAGAGGCGACTAAGTATGTGTCAGCCAAGGCTCAGGCTCGCTTGATTTCCCTCATGTTGGAGGAGCAAATCCTGACGGAAAAAGAAGAAGAAATCTACAAACGTGGTCGCAATACCAATAGTCACACAAAGGCTAAAAATGCAGATGTGGTGACTTACCGCATGTCTACAGGTTTTGAAGCAGTGATGGGCTATCTCCATCTGACTGAAAATGTGGAGCGTCTAGAGACCTTAATTTCTTGGTGCATCCAAAAAGTGGAGGGCTAGAATATGATTGCAAAGGAATTACAGGACTGGTTTCCTGAAGCTCAGATTTCAGATCAGCCGATTGAGAGACCAGGCTATCTTACTCTTCCTTTAGCCTCTCAGCAGTGGATTTTACTGGAGGAAGCTGGGCTCAGCGAGCGTGAAAAGCAGTTGGTTGCCCTTTTGACCCAGCAGGAGCAGGCTCGTTCGCTCAATCCTTGGTATCCCTATCTGATTGAGGGGAAGGGGCAGGCACCGCAAGCTTTCAAAAAGATTCAATTGGTTTATTGCCATCTATCTTATTACCAACAGGAAAATCTAGCCTCTTGGTTGGATATGATGCGGACTCTTTTTCCCAACTGCCAGACAGTGCTACAGGTCGGTGCTCAGGATTATGTATTCGTGCTTCAACAAGATAAGTACAGCTCTGTCCGCTCAATCTTATCTGATACGATTGAAGCGGTTGAGTATGACTTTGGCCTTCGTCTGTCTATCATGTTGGGGCAGGTTTGGTCTCAGACTGGGTATCAGGCTCTGTCAGATTTAATCCAAGCAGAGCGGGACTTGTTTAAGACATGGTGGCGTCAGGGTCACCAAGGTGTACACACCTTTTCACAACTCTATCTATGGAGTATGGGAGAAAGGATTGTGGATCTGAGAGTCATTAAAGAATGTCTGCACCAGATGATTTTGGATCAGGATCAGATTCAGGAAATCATTCTCTCCCTTTGGGAAAATAGTGCTGTCCTAACTAAAACAGCCCAGCAACTCTATCTGCACCGCAATTCTCTTCAATACAAGATTGACAAATGGGAAGAATTGACAGGGCTTCAGTTGAAGGAGTTAACGGATCTTACCTTGTGTTATCAGTTGATTTTACCAGATATTCTTTAAAGTTTTGTGCAAGTTGCACAGAACTTTTTTATTTTTTTGGTCACCTTGCCATAGAAAAGTAAAGCGTTTTCATCTATAATAAAACTATCAAAAGACAAAAGGAGTTCACCTCGATGGTAGAATTAAATCTTAAAAATATTTACAAAAAATATCCAAACAGCGAACACTACTCAGTTGAAGACTTCAACTTGGACATCAAAGACAAAGAATTTATCGTTTTCGTAGGTCCTTCAGGATGTGGTAAATCAACAACTCTTCGTATGATTGCTGGTCTTGAAGACATTACAGAAGGTACTGCATCTATTGATGGCGTGGTTGTCAACGACGTAGCTCCAAAAGACCGTGACATCGCCATGGTATTCCAAAACTACGCTCTTTATCCACACATGACTGTGTATGACAACATGGCTTTCGGTTTGAAATTGCGTAAATACAGCAAGGAAGACATCGACAAACGTGTGCAAGAAGCAGCAGCAATCCTTGGTTTGAAAGAGTTCTTGGATCGTAAACCAGCTGACCTTTCAGGTGGTCAACGTCAACGTGTTGCCATGGGTCGTGCCATTGTCCGTGATGCAAAAGTATTCTTGATGGATGAACCTTTGTCAAACTTGGATGCCAAACTTCGTGTATCGATGCGTGCTGAAATTGCGAAGATCCACCGTCGTATCGGAGCTACAACTATCTACGTAACGCACGACCAAACAGAAGCGATGACACTTGCAGACCGTATCGTTATCATGTCAGCAACTAAGAACCCTGCTGGTACAGGTACTATCGGACGTGTTGAACAAATCGGTACTCCTCAAGAAGTTTACAAAAACCCAGTTAATAAATTCGTAGCAGGATTTATCGGAAGCCCAGCTATGAACTTCATCAATGTGAAATTAGAAGGCAATGAAATTGTTTCTGACGGTTTCCGCTTGAAAGTGCCAGAAGGTGCTTTGAAAGTTCTTCGTGAAAAAGGCTATGAAGGTAAAGAATTGATCTTCGGTATTCGTCCAGAGGACGTGAATGCAGAACCTGCTTTCCTTGAAACATTCCCAGAATCAGTTGTCAAAGCTACTATCTCAGTATCAGAATTGCTTGGTTCAGAATCTCACCTTTACTGCCAAGTTGGTAAAGACGAATTTGTTGCTAAAGTGGATGCTCGTGACTACTTGCAAACAGGCGCAACAGTTGAACTTGGATTTGACTTGAACAAAGCACACTTCTTCGACGTAGAAACTGAAAAAACAGTCTACTAAGCAAATGAAATGTCAAAACACTGCTAGAGAAATCTGGCAGTGTTTTTTAATGATTGGTATTGGTATAAAAACAGGCTTTTCTAGTTTTCATATCCTTAAAAAAGTGATAAAATGGTAGGAAGAATTGGAGAGTATAGATGCCGAAAGAAGTGAATTTGACGGGCGATCAGGTAGTCGCTTTAACGAAAGAATATTTAACAAAGGAAGACGTTGCTTTTGTCCAAAAAGCATTGATTTACGCAGTTGATTGTCATAGTGGGCAATTTCGGAAATCAGGAGAGCCCTATATTATCCATCCCATTCAGGTAGCAGGCATTCTGGCTAAGCTCAAGCTGGATGCCGTAACCGTTGCCTGTGGTTTTTTGCATGATGTGGTTGAGGACACAGATGCGACACTGGATGATTTGGAGAGAGAGTTCGGTCATGATGTTCGGATTATCGTTGATGGGGTGACCAAGCTTGGTAAGGTTGAGTACAAATCACTCGAGGAACAATTGGCTGAAAATCACCGCAAGATGCTTATGGCCATGTCTGAGGATATCCGTGTTATCTTGGTTAAATTATCGGACCGTTTGCACAATATGCGGACTCTCAAACACCTGCGAAAGGACAAGCAAGAACGTATCTCCAGAGAAACTATGGAAATTTACGCACCACTTGCTCATCGTCTGGGGATTTCCAGTGTCAAGTGGGAGTTGGAAGATCTATCTTTCCGTTACCTCAATCCAACTGAGTTTTACAAGATTACCCACATGATGAAGGAAAAACGCAGAGAACGTGAGGCTTTGGTTGATGAAGTCGTAACCAAGTTGGAAGAGTACGCTACCGAACGCAATCTCAAAGGGAAAATCTATGGTCGTCCTAAGCATATCTATTCGATCTACCGCAAGATGCAGGATAAGAAGAAACGCTTTGAGGAAATTTATGACCTGATTGCCATTCGCTGTATCTTAGATACCCAGAGTGATGTCTATGCTATGCTGGGTTATGTGCATGAACTTTGGAAACCTATGCCAGGCCGCTTCAAAGACTATATCGCCAATCGTAAGGCCAATGGTTACCAGTCTATCCATACAACTGTTTATGGGCCAAAAGGACCGATTGAATTTCAGATTCGGACTAAAGAAATGCACGAAGTGGCTGAGTACGGGGTTGCGGCTCACTGGGCTTATAAGAAAGGCATTAAAGGGCAGGTCAACAGCAAGGAATCTGCTATTGGGATGAACTGGATCAAGGAGATGATGGAGCTCCAAGACCAGGCTGATGATGCCAAGGAATTTGTGGACTCTGTTAAAGAAAACTATCTGGCGGAGGAGATTTACGTCTTTACTCCAGATGGTGCGGTTCGCTCCCTTCCAAAAGATTCGGGACCGATTGACTTTGCCTATGAAATCCATACCAAAGTCGGTGAAAAAGCGACTGGTGCCAAGGTCAATGGCCGTATGGTTCCGCTGACAACCAAGCTCAAGACAGGGGATCAGGTTGAAATTATCACCAATCCCAACTCCTTTGGTCCGAGTCGTGACTGGCTCAACATGGTCAAGACCAGCAAGGCGCGCAACAAGATTCGTCAGTTCTTTAAAAATCAAGACAAGGAATTATCCGTTAACAAGGGCCGTGAGATGTTGATGGCCCAGTTCCAAGAAAACGGCTATGTAGCCAATAAATTCATGGACAAGCGCCATATGGATGAGGTTCTTCAAAAGACCAGCTACAAGACAGAGGAGGCTCTCTACGCAGCCATTGGTTTTGGAGAAATTGGCGCTATTACCGTCTTTAACCGTTTGACCGAAAAGGAACGCCGTGAGGAAGAGCGTGCCAAGGCCAAGGCGGAAGCAGAAGAGCTTGTCAAAGGTGGCGAAGTTAAGGTTGAAAACAAAGAAACTCTCAAGGTCAAGCATGAGGGTGGTGTGGTCATTGAAGGGGCTTCAGGTCTCCTAGTTCGGATTGCCAAGTGTTGCAATCCAGTGCCGGGTGACGACATTGTCGGCTACATTACTAAGGGACGCGGTGTAGCTATTCACCGTGTGGACTGTATGAATCTCCGTGCCCAAGAAAACTACGAGCAACGTCTTCTTGATGTGGAGTGGGAAGATCAATTCTCAAGCAAGGAATACACTGCCCACATCGATATCTATGGTCTCAACCGTACAGGGCTCTTAAATGATGTTCTGCAAGTTCTCTCCAACACAACTAAGAATATCTCAACCGTTAATGCTCAACCAACCAAGGATATGAAATTTGCTAATATCCATGTCTCCTTTGGTATTTCCAACCTCTCTACACTGACCACAGTCGTGGATAAGATTAAGAGTGTGCCAGAGGTCTACTCTGTCAAACGGACCAATGGCTAATTCTCCCTTCAGTTACTAGAAAGGCTATTATGAAAATCATCATTCAACGAGTCAAGAAAGCCCAAGTGAGTATCGAAGGTCAGGTTCATGGGAAAATCAATCAGGGGCTTTTATTGCTGGTCGGTGTTGGACCAGAGGACCAAGAGGAAGATCTGGACTATGCTGTGAGAAAGCTCGTCAACATGCGGATTTTTTCTGATGCAGAAGGCAAGATGAATCTGTCTGTCAAGGATATTGAAGGAGAATTCCTTTCTATTTCTCAGTTTACCCTCTTTGCGGATACCAAGAAAGGCAATCGTCCCGCCTTTACAGGAGCAGCCAAGCCGGATATGGCAGCTGCCTTCTATGAGGCTTTCAACCAAAAGCTAGATCAGGAAGTGCCCGTTCAGACAGGCATCTTTGGAGCGGATATGCAGGTGGAGCTGGTCAATGATGGACCAGTCACCATCATTCTTGATACTAAAAATAGATAAGAAAACCAAGCCAGCTGGCTTGGTTTTTGTTTATAGACACTCCCATAAAGAGGTATGTTTGTTGTAAAAGTCGGGATAGTTTTCTCTTAGGTGGCTAGCCGTTATATAATATAAAGTAGAATGACAACCAGTGACGATTGGCATAAGAGAGGAAAGTCGCTGAGAACTAGCGAAGGTTAAAAGGACAAATAATAGAAAATCGCTGATGAGCACCCCTAAATAGTAGAGGCGAATTTTTTTGTTCATCTGAGGATAAATCTCAGAGAAATGTTTTTTGAGTCGGAAGACCAAGCGAGATAGCAGTAGTCCCTGAGCAAGGATGAAAATAAAACCAGAGAGCATGAGCCAGCCCAAAGCTGTCTCATGTCTTGTGATAAAAAATGCTAATAGTAGCAAATCGCAGAGTGCAATGGCTACAAAATGGATTCTAAAGAGCTTTTTCATAGGAAAACCTCCCTCTTTTATCTAGCTTCATTCTACACCAAACGAATGGGACTTACAAGCAAAATGACAAAAAATCCCTGAAAGGAACTTCTTTCAGGGATAAGGGGTTAACTGATTTTTTCGACATAGAGTTGTTTGGCGATATCGATGCTAACTTGGAGATCTTCACCTTTGTTGACCAGTGTAAAGCTATTGGAAAAGCTATCAAACTGCTTGACTTGGAGTTGGTCACCGATATGAATTGCGTACTTCTCTAGATATTTGAGTAGATCAAAGCTATCATGAACCCGAGTCAGGAGATAGGTACCGGCTTTTTTGGTATCTGCTAGAGGTAGGTTGTTAATTTCGACTAAGAGCTCTCCTTTGACTGGGATGGTTCCTCCGTGGGGGCAGGTTTTAGGGAAGCCAAGCAGTTTATCTAGTCTCTCTACGAAGAGGTCGGATACAGTGTGCTCTAGGACCTCAGCTTCCTCATGGATCTGGTCACTGGTATAGTCGAGATGGTGAACTAGAAAGACTTCAATCAACCGGTGTTTGCGATAGAGCTCAGAAACCAGTTCGAGGCCGATATCTGTCAATAGGTAGCCATTCTCCTTGTCCTTGAGGATGAGATTTTCATTTTTCATGCGTTTGATCATCTCTGTTACGGCAGGTGGAGAGACTTGCATACGGGTAGCAATTTCTTTATTGGTGATTTTCTGCATCTCCGTACCGATTTCATAAATACATTTTAGATAGTCTTCTTTATTTGGCGTCATTCGTTTCCTCTTGTCTTTTCTCTCCATCTAGTATATCAAAAAAAGCTAGATTTCTCTAGCCTTCTGCCCTAATGGCTTTGATTTTAGTCCAGTTCTTTCACTGCAGCAATGGCAGCTTCAAAGTCTGGTTCCGTGTTGATGTTGTCAACGTATTCTACGTAACGGATGACATTGTCAGTATCGAGAACAAAGACGGCACGTGCAAGGAGATGCCATTCGTTGATTAAGAGGGCATAATCACGCCCGAAAGAATGGTCAAAGTAGTCTGAAAGCATGATGGCATTGTCAAGGCCTTCAGCCCCACACCAGCGTCCTTGGGCAAATGGTAGGTCCATAGAAACGGTAAGAACGACGGTGTTGTCAAGGTTGGCTAGTTCTTGGTTGAATCGACGTGTTTGCGTTGAGCAGACACCAGTATCGATAGAAGGGACAACACTCAAGACTTTTTTCTTTCCATCAAAGTCAGCTAGCGTTTTTTTAGAGAGATCTGTTGTCGTAAGAGAAAAGTCAAGTGCCTTGTCTCCGACTTGCAGTTGTTTACCTGTAAAAGTTACAGGATTTCCGAGAAAAGTGGTCATGAAACTACTCCATTCTTTTTTCTTTTATTTTACCGAGAATTGTCAGATTTTTCCAATGATTTGACCGGAAATTAAGTGATAAAAAAACGCCCATTCACGTGAGAACGACGTTTTTTAGTGGATTACTTAGACAAACCTTCAGCAATCTTGTCAAGGTTGTATTTCATCATGCTGTAGTAGCTGTCGCCTTCTTTGCCTTCTTCAGCGATTGAGTCAGTAAAGATTTGTGCGTAGATTGGGATGTTTGTGTCTTGTGAAACAGTCTTCATTGGACGGTCATCGACACTTGATTCAACAAAGAGTGATGGAACTTTTGTTTGGCGAAGTTTTTCAACCAAGGTTTTGATTTGTTCAGGAGTACCTTCTTCTTCCGTGTTGATTTCCCAGATGTAGGCACTTGGAACACCGTAGGCTTTAGAGAAGTATTTGAAGCATCCTTCGCTGGTTACGATGAGTTTCTTTTCAGCAGGGATATTGTTAAATTTCTCTTTGGCTTCCTTGTCCAGTTTGTCTAGTTTTTCAGTATAGTCTTTGAGATTTTTTTCGTAGAATTCCTTGTTGCTAGGGTCCTTGGCAATGAGCTGTTTAGCGATATTTTTAGCATAAATCATCCCATTTTCAAGGTTGAGCCAAGCGTGTGGGTCTTCTTTGCCTTTCTCGTTTTGGCCTTCAAGGTAGATGATGTCTACACCGTCGCTAACTGCAAAGTAGTCTTTGTTTTCAGTTTTCTTGGCATTTTCGACCAATTTGGTAAACCAAGCATTGCCACCTGTTTCAAGGTTGATACCGTTATAGAAAATCAAGTCAGCTTGAGAAGTTTTCTTAACGTCTTCAGGAAGTGGTTCGTATTCGTGTGGGTCTTGACCAACAGGAACGATACTGTGAAGATCAATCTTGTCACCAGCGATATTTTTGGTAATATCAGCGATAATTGAGTTTGTAGCAACAACTTTTAGTTTTTGACCAGAAGTAGCATCTTTTTTTCCGCTAGCACATGCTACAAGTGCAATGACGGAAAGAAAGAGTACAAGCAATGTACCTAATTTTTTCATTAGATTCCTCCAGAAAGGGTCTCCCCTTATTTATTGATTTTTTTATGTTTCAGTTTCAAATATCGTTGTTTTGGAGCGATAAAGAAGCTAATGAGAAAGAAACTGGCAGATGTGAGCACGATGCTCGATCCTGCTGCGAGATTGAAGCTATAGCCGATAAAGAGTCCCACAACAGAAGCTAGAGCTCCTAGACTTGATGAAAGGAAAATCATGCTCTTTAGGCTATTAGCATAGAGATAAGCCGTCGCAGCTGGAGTGATTAGCATGGCAACGATAAGAATGGTTCCAACACTTTGCATGGCGGTGACGGACACAAGGGTCAAGAGCACCATGAGCAGATAGTGGTAGAAATTGACAGGCATTCCCATGGCTTTAGCCAGGAGCTCGTCAAAGGATGTAATCAATAGTTGTTTAAAGAAAATCCCGATAATCAAAAGAATGATTGCCCCCACACCAATGGTAATCCACATGTCCATGTCTTGGACAGCGAGGATATTCCCGAAAAGGATATGGAAGAGGTCTGTCGAACTCTTGGCAACACTAATCAAGATGACACCTAGGGCTAAGAAAGATGAAAAGGTAATACCAATGGCAGTGTCACTCTTGATGATAGAGTTTCCCTTGATGTAGGTAATGATGATGGAGGCCATCAAGCCAAAGATAATGGCTCCAATAAAGAAATCAATTCCCAGGATAAAGGAAAGGGCTACGCCGGGCAAAACTGCGTGAGAGATAGCATCTCCCATGAGAGACATCCCACGTAGGATGATAAAACATCCCACAGCTCCAGCAACCACTCCGATGACTATAGCTGTTATCAAGGCGTTTTGTAGGAAATGGAAATGTTGCAATCCATCGATAAATTCTGCTATCATAGGTCACCTCCATTGAAAAAGAGTTTGCTACCGTAGGCCTTCTTAAGATTGACTTCGGTAAAGGTTTCTTTAGTCGGACCAAGGTCTATTAATTCTCGATTGAGAAGCAAAACTTGGTCGAAGTAATGGGGGACTTTGCTGAGGTCATGATGGACGATGAGAACTGTTTTACCAGCTTTTTTAAGGTCTCTCAGCGTGTTCATGATAATCTCTTCACTAACCGAGTCAATCCCGACAAATGGCTCATCTAGAAAGATGTAGTCAGCTTCCTGCACTAAACAGCGGGCAATCAACACACGTTGGAATTGTCCGCCTGAGAGCTGGCTGATTTGGCGATTAGCATAGTCTGAGAGTCCAACGATTTCAAGTGCATCTGCCACTTTTTTCCAGTGACTAGCCTTTAAGGTGTGAAAGAGTGGGATGGATGGATAGAGTCCCAGAGAGACGCATTCCTTGACCTTGATAGGGAAATTGTAGTCGATATGGATCTTTTGCTCGACATAGGCAACTCGATGTAAAGATTTCTTGAATTCTTTGTCATCGAGAAAGGCCTGACCTTCATGTGGGATAATTCCCAACATACTTTTTAATAAAGTTGATTTTCCAGCACCGTTTGGACCAATAATTCCGGTAATAGTTGGTCCTTGGAGCACTAGTGAAATATCCTTTAGTGCCAACGTTTCTTTGTAGGAGACACTGAGGTTTTCGATACGTATCATACAGTTGTATTCCTCCTGTCTTTTAATATACCTTAAAAAAAAAATTAAGTCAAGTTAATTTTTGAAAAATTTAAAATAATAACTGAAAAATGAAGTGAAAAGAGAAACCATTTTTAATTGCATTCCCAAGTGTTTTTTGCTAAGCTAAGAATAAGTGAAAAAATGAAAGCGAGAACAAGATGACACGTTATCAAGACGATTTTTATGATGCAATCAATGGCGAATGGGAAAAAACAGCTGTTATTCCAGCTGACAAATCTCGAACAGGTGGTTTTATTGACCTTGATGAGGAAATTGAAGAGTTGATGCTGGCGAATACGGACAAGTGGTTGGCAGGTGAAAAAGTCCCAGAGGATGCCATCCTCGCAAACTTTGTTAAGTACCATCGTATGGTACGTGATTTTGACAAGAGAGAAGCAGATGGGATTAATCCTGTTTTGCCAATGCTCAAGGAATACCAAGATTTGGAGAGCTTTGCAGATTTCACCAGCAAACTGGCAGAGTTTGAACTAGCAGGGAAGCCAAACTTCCTTCCATTTGGAGTATCACCAGACTTTATGGATGCCAGAACCAATGTTCTCTGGGCCAGTGCTCCAGGAACTATCTTGCCAGATACAACCTACTACGCTGAAGACCATCCTCAGCGTGAGGAGTTGTTAGGTTTGTGGAAGGAAAGTACTACGAATCTTCTCAAAGCCTATGATTTTTCAGATGAGGAAATCGCAGATTTACTAGAGAAACGATTGGAATTGGACCGTCGCACTGCGGCTGTAGTGCTTTCTAACGAAGAAAGTTCAGAATATGCCAAACTCTACCATCCATACGCTTATGAAGATTTCAAGAAATTTGCCCCTGCACTTCCATTGGATGATTTCTTCCAAACAGTTCTTGGACAAACTCCAGATAAGGTTATCGTAGACGAGGAACGTTTCTGGCAAGCAGCAGATCAATTTTATAGTGAAGAAGCGTGGCCTTTACTCAAAGCAACCTTGATTTTGGGTGTGGTCAATCTCTCAACCAGCTACCTCACAGACGAGATTCGTGTCTTATCAGGTGCTTACGGACGTGCCCTTTCAGGTGTGCCAGAAGCACAGGACAAGGTCAAGGCAGCTTATCACTTAGCCCAAGGTCCTTTCAAGCAGGCTCTTGGTCTCTGGTATGCGCATGAAAAATTCTCCCCAGAAGCTAAGGCTGACGTAGAGAAAAAAGTAGCGACTATGATTGACGTTTATAAGGAACGCTTGGCTAAGAACGACTGGCTCACGCCTGAAACGCGAGACAAGGCCATTGTCAAACTCAATGTCATCAAGCCTTATATCGGTTATCCAGAGGAATTGCCAGAACGCTACAAGGACAAAGTAGTGGATGAAACTGCTAGTCTCTTTGAGAATGCCCTAGCCTTTGCGCGTGTGGAAATCAAGCACAGCTGGAGCAAGTGGAACCAACCGGTTGACTACAAGGAGTGGGGGATGCCAGCTCATATGGTCAATGCCTACTACAATCCTCAGAAGAACTTGATTGTCTTCCCAGCGGCTATTTTACAGGCTCCATTCTATGACTTGCATCAATCGTCTTCTGCCAACTACGGTGGGATTGGTGCTGTTATTGCTCACGAGATTTCTCATGCCTTTGACACAAATGGTGCTTCTTTTGATGAAAATGGTAGTCTCAAGGATTGGTGGACAGAGAGTGACTATGCTGCCTTTAAAGAAAAAACGCAGAAAGTTATCGACCAGTTTGATGGGCAAGAATCTTACGGCGCAAGAATCAACGGAAAACTAACTGTATCAGAAAATGTTGCCGACCTAGGAGGAATTGCTGCAGCCCTTGAAGCTGCTAAGAGAGAACCAGACTTCTCTGCTGAAGAATTCTTCCACAACTTTGCTCGTATCTGGCGCATGAAAGGTCGTCCTGAGTTGATGAAACTCATGGCCAGTGTCGACGTGCACGCGCCTGCCAAACTCCGTGTCAATGTGCAAGTGCCAAACTTCGATGACTTCTTTACAACTTACGATGTCAAAGAAGGCGATGGTATGTGGCGTTCACCAGAGGATCGTGTGATTATTTGGTAAGATAAAAACCAAGGATAGCATCCTTGGTTTTTTGCTTGCTAGAAAAAGGGATTAAAAGTCTTTTCGTGAGCGATAGTCGTAGCTGGACCATGCCCGGGATAGACATCGTAGTTAGGAAGAGTGAAGAGTTGCGTCTGAATGCTATGGAGAAGTTGTTCCGTACTACCTGTAGGAAGGTCTGTCCGTCCGATGGTTTCTCGGAATAGAGCATCTCCGGTCAAGACTAGATGAGCATCAGGAAAGACGATAGAAACGCCGCCGATAGAGTGCCCTGGGGTTGGTAGAACTGTAAAACGAAATTCCTTAAGCTGGTATTCTTCATGAAAGGCAAAGGTGTGTTCTGCTGGTTTTGCGACCACATCTGCCATATCGTCGTGACGAGGGAGACCAGAGAGATTATCTACAGGTGTATAAAGCCAGCTAGCTTCACTCTCTGCTACATAAACTGGAGGATTTCCAAAAGTCTCGCGAACTAAGTCCAGACTCATAATATGGTCGTAGTGGGTATGGGTCAGGAGAATCGCGCAGACTGGTTTGTTGATTTTCTCAATAGTCTTGCGAATAGATTCCCAATGGCTACCTGGGTCCACCACAATTAGGTGTTGATCCCCTTCCAGGTAATAAGTGTTTTCATAGGCAACGGGATTCACGGTTTTATGGATTTTCATACTGGCTCCAATCTCAAAGAATGTACTAAACTAAGTATAGCATAGAAGAGGATACTTAGGGTATCAAAAAGTCTTTTTCGTGCCTTGACGATTTTTCCAAGCTTGATAGCGGGTGTCAATCAAGAGTTGGGTTAAGCGCCCCATGGTTTCTCTTTCTTCGGGAGTGAGGGATTGAGCTTGTACAAAGAGTTGATGAATGTGTTCAATGGCATTGAAGGAAGAAAGATCGTTGATAGAGGAGATGCCCGCATCGAGAATGATTCCAAAAAAGAGGTCAAAGTAGAGCTGCAGTTCTTCGTCAGGAACTGTTTCAACCCATTCCTTGAAGGTTGTATCGACTTGCTGACTATCACTATTGGTCTCGTCTAGTTGGACAAAGTGTTTGTCTTCAATCTGCCAACTAAAGGTGTCGTGCTGGGCAAGGCCACCTAAGGCGGTGCTTCGAACGACGATTTTTTTATCCGGAATTTCCAGCATCATCCCGATGATAGACCCTTGTGGGATAAATACTTTCGTTCTTTCCATCATGTTTTGATAGCCAGGTGTTTCGGTTAGTTCCTTGTGAAGTCCAGGGGCATCAAAAGTGTAGACAGCGACAATGTTTTTCTGCAAGTTTGGATCAAGTTGACTGGCAGCATAGACAGCTAGATTGCCCCCTTTTGAATGCCCTGCTAGGATGATCTTTTGATTGGGATGTTGGGCAAAAAAGTCCTCTAAATATTGGAGGGCATGTTTTTGAGCTGGGATTTCCTTCATATAGGTCATATGGAAATCTTCTTTCCAACCGATGATACTATCATCCGTCCCACGAAAAACAAGCAAATAGGTATCGAGACTGATACGATAAGTCATAGCCGCAAACTGTTTTTGCAATTCAGGATCGATATCGTTGATAAAGTCTGAGAGCTTGCAATTTTTAAAGCGTTTGTGTTGAGAGAGTTGATCCAACAACTGGAGACGGTTTTTATTGGTCAACATCGTCGTGTCTCTAGGAATTTGAGGTGCTAGATCTATGAGACGCTTTGGTTCTTGGGTGATTACATTATCAAAAGCAAGGTAGGTTAATTCAGTCAAGGCAAGAACATCTAACTCATTCACGGGGAGGTCATAAAAGGAATCGTATGCTACATCATTGAGGTAGTCAAAAATATTGGCCATAAAAGCTCCTTTCTCTATGTTTATCCTATCACATTTACCAAGAATTAGCTAGTAGGCTTACTAGATTTTGCTATATTGCTAGCGAGCTGGTTTAAATACAGGTTTGCATTTTATCCATGGGGAAAATCTGTTATAATAAGAGCAAAGGAGGAGCGCATGCACAAGATTTTACTAGTAGAAGATGACCAAGTTATTCGGCAACAAGTGGGGAAACTGCTCTCTGAGTGGGGCTTTGAGGTCATTTTGGTAGAAGATTTTATGGAAGTATTGAGCTTATTTGTCCAGTCTGAGCCTCATTTGGTCCTCATGGATATTGGTCTGCCTCTTTTTAATGGTTACCACTGGTGCCAGGAGATTCGTAAGATTTCTCAGGTACCTATCATGTTTCTGTCTTCGAGAGATCAGGCGATGGATATTGTCATGGCGATCAATATGGGAGCAGATGATTTTGTGACCAAGCCTTTTGATCAGCAGGTGCTCCTTGCCAAGGTTCAGGGCTTGTTGCGCCGTTCTTACGAATTTGGGCGTGATGAAAGTCTGCTGGAGTATGCGGGTGTGATCCTCAATACCAAGTCTATGGACCTGCACTATCAGGGGGGAGTCCTGAGTTTGACCAAGAATGAATTTCAAATTTTGCGAGTGCTGTTTGAACATGCTGGCAATATCGTGGCGCGTGATGACTTGATGAGAGAACTCTGGAATAGCGACTTTTTCATCGATGATAACACCTTGTCTGTCAACGTTGCTCGCTTGCGTAAAAAGTTGGAGGAGCAAGGTTTAGCAGGGTTTATCGAAACCAAGAAAGGGATAGGATACGGACTGAAACATGCTTGATTGGAAATCATTTTTTCTAGCCTATCTGCGTTCTCGCAGTCGCATCTTTGTCTATATTTTTTCATTAGGCTTTCTCATCCTTCTCTTTCAGTTTTTATTTGCTAGTCTAGGAACTTATTTTCTTTATTTCTTTCTGCTCAGTAGTTTTTTGACTTTCTTATTTTTGGCTTGGGATATATTTGCAGAAGCTCAGGTTTACCGTCAGGAAGTACTCTATGCTGAGAGAGACCCAAAGTCTCCTTTGGAGTGTGTGCTAGCGGAAAAACTCGAAGAGCGTGAGTCTGAATTGTATCAAAGGAAGTCAGAAGCCCAAAGTAAACTGACAGATTTGCTTGATTACTATACCTTGTGGGTTCATCAGATAAAGACTCCCATTGCAGCTAGTCGACTTTTAGTGGCAGAAGTCTCTGATCGTGAGGTCAAGCAGCAACTGGAACAGGAAATCTTTAAGATTGACTCCTATACCAATCTGGTACTGCAGTATCTTCGTTTGGAGAGTTTCCACGATGACTTGGTATTTGAGAAGGTTCAAGTGGAAGATCTGGTGAAGGAAGTGGTTCGTAAGTATGCCCTTTTCTTTATCCAAAAAGGACTGACGCTCAATCTCCATGACCTTGACAAAATCATCGTGACCGATAAGAAGTGGCTGTTGGTCGTCATTGAACAAATCCTCTCAAACAGCCTCAAATACACCAAGAAAGGTGGACTAGAGATTTATATGGAAGGCCAGGAGCTCTGTATCAAGGATACGGGAATCGGGATTAAAAACAGTGATGTGCTCCGAGTCTTTGAACGTGGCTTTTCAGGATATAATGGTCGCCTAACCCAGCAGTCATCTGGACTTGGCCTCTACCTATCCAAGAAAATTTCTGAAGAACTTGGTCATCAAATTCGTATCGAGTCTGAGGTTGGGACAGGAACGATAGTGCGGATTCAGTTTGCTCAAGTGAACTTAGTCCTTGAGTGAGAAGAGTAGATAAGAGCCCAGGATAAGACAACTGGGCTTTTCTATCTTTAACTGTGTATCCTAGTAAATTATTTTATCTACTATAAACAACTCTCTGAGGGATATGAAGACCACGAACGAAAAGGTAGGTCTAGATCAAAAGCAGATTAAGCAAACCATTAACAAGCAAGTCTTGACAGTTTTCTTCCTTCCTGTAATTTTTGCATTTCTCCATTGGCCTTTGCTTATCATATGCTTAGTTTAGTTCTCAAGGTCATTGAAGTAGTCGATGATACCATGAGGTTGACGATAACTTTCTCTATCTGTTTAATTGATAGATTTCTTTGGAGAAAGACTGTAAAATTTTTGATATAATGTTAAGGATGGACTGACGGATATTTAAAGGATAATTTTCAAAAGAATAACAGGTGAGAAGAAAAATATGTAAGATTGGACAGAAGTCTCTCTACCATCATCCAAGCAGAAACAAGATTATATGAAATAAAAGGAGTAACCAATGACCGGAAACTATTCAACACTTGAATACCGTGAGAAATTATATGATGATCTTCATGTTCGATTGAGAGATACAGTGATTTTGATGTGTGCGATTTTTATTGCCTCTATCGGACTAAATATGAATTCAACTGCTGTCATTATTGGAGCCATGCTGATTTCGCCTCTTATGACACCGATTGTTGGACTCGGATTTGGTTTAGCTATTTTTGATACGCGTTTAATCAAGCAATCTCTAGAGGTTTTATTTACTCAAGTATTGGTCAGCTTGCTTGTCTCGACTCTATATTTCTGGATTTCTCCCTTATCTTATGAAAGTAGCGAATTGATTGCACGAACCTCTCCAACCATTTGGGATGTTCTCATTGCTATTGCTGGTGGGATAGCAGGCGTAATTGGTTCAAGGAAAAAAGAAGCAAACAATATCGTGCCAGGAGTAGCCATTGCAACAGCTCTGATGCCACCTATCTGTACTGCAGGCTATGGTTTAGCTAATGGGAATGTACGATTTTTATTTGGGGCTCTCTATCTTTTCTTGATCAACTGTGTCTTTATCATGCTAGCCAACATTGTTGGAACAAGAATTTTGATGAGAAAATCTCCCTTAAGTTCATTTAAAGAGCTAAACATTAAAATGAAAATTGGCTTGACATCCTTGATTGTATTATTGGTTCTTCCAGCCAGTTATTCAGCAGTCACTCTGACGATAGATCAAGCGCGAAAAGAAGGAATCAAACAGTTTGTAGGAAAAGAGTTCGCCAATCACACGGTCATTAATCAAGTCTACAAGTCAAGGAACAATGAATTGGTCTTGACGGTTGTTGGAGATCCGATTTCAGACGAAGAATTAGAAACGCTCCATCAAAAACAAGCCTCTTACGGTATTGAATCTGTTCAATTGAAAGTCAATCAAGTCAATAATTCGCAAAAATTAGATAGTGAGATGACCAAGGAATTTTATGAAACCATTGATAAGTATATTGATCAAAAACTCTCTGAAAAGGATTCACAAAAAGAGCTCGTAAAAGAAAATGAAGCAGATAAGGATTGAGGATATTGACCTTATCTAACTCATGAAAGCAAATCTTGTGTGGTGGTTTGACCAATCACTACTAGCTCAGATTAAATAAAATATAAAAAGCAACAGCTGAAATAGTTGTTGCTTTTTCTGGCTCTGAAAAATGTTTCTCAGACTGTGATTGTTTTATTTCTCAACGCGTGATTTGTTGGCGATATCAGCTAGGATAGCTTGAACAAAGTCATCAACTGAGACAGTTTGTGTTTCTTTTTGGCCATAGCGACGAACGTTGACTGTTCCGTCTTCCATTTCCTTGTCCCCAACGATCAATTGGTAAGGAATCTTGCTTGTTTGTGAAGCACGGATCTTGAACTGCATTTTTTCATTGCGCTCATCTACGTCGGCACGGACACCACGGTCACGGAGTTTCTTCGCCACTTCCCATGCGTAGTCTACGTGTTTTTCGTTAGAAACGGGGATGAGGGTTACTTGATGTGGTGCAAGCCATGTTGGGAAGGCACCCTTGTAGTTCTCAATCAAGATAGCTGTAAAGCGTTCCATGGTTGAAATAACACCACGGTGGATCATAACAGGACGGTGTTCTTCACCATCAGCCCCAATGTATTTGAGGTCGAAGCGTTCTGGAAGCAAGAAGTCCAACTGGATGGTAGAAAGAGTTTCTTCCTTACCAAGAGCTGTTTTCACTTGGATATCCAATTTTGGTCCATAAAAGGCTGCTTCACCTTCAGCTTCGTAGTATTCAACACCCATGTCATCAACAGCTGCTTTCAACATGCGTTGTGCATTTTCCCACATCTCATCGTTGTCAAAGTATTTGTGTTTATCTTCTGGGTCACGATAAGACAAGCGGAAACGGTAATCTGTCAAATTAAAGTCTTCATACACGTCGATAATCAATTGAAGAATTTTCTTGAATTCTTCCTCAATTTGTTCTGGAGCTACAAAAGTATGGCCATCATTGAGGGACATTTCACGTACACGTTGAAGACCTGTAAGGGCGCCAGATTTTTCATATCGGTGCATCATGCCAATCTCAGCGATACGGATTGGTAATTCACGGTATGAGTGTACATGGTGTTTATAAACTTCGATATGGTGAGGACAGTTCATTGGGCGGAGGACAAACTCTTCACCGTCTCCCATGTCCATAGTTGGGAACATATCTTCACGGTAGTGATCCCAGTGACCAGAAGTTTTATAGAGTTCCACTGAGGCAATTGGTGGAGTGTAAACATGTTGGTAGCCTGCAGCGATTTCCTTGTCAACAATGTAGCGTTCCAATTCACGACGGATAGTTGCTCCGTTTGGTAACCAGAATGGTAAACCTTGTCCGACTTCTTGTGAAATCATGAAGAGGTCAAGCTCTTTACCGAGTTTACGGTGGTCACGTTCCTTGGCTTCTTCACGCATTTGAAGGTAGTTCTTCAAGTCTTTCTTGTCAAACCAAGCTGTACCGTAGATTCGTTGCATCATCGCGTTGTCGCTATTTCCACGCCAGTAGGCACCAGCTACGTTGAGCAGGTGGAAGATTTGGATACGACCTGTTGATGGGACGTGAGGACCACGGCAGAGGTCTACGTATTCGCCCTGACGGTAGATAGTCAAACCACCTTCGTCTTCTGAGTGTTCTTCAATCAATTCCAACTTGTAAGGGTCATTTTTAAAGATTTCACGGGCCTCGTCTTTGGTAACTTCTTCACGGATTGATGGGAAGTTTTCTTTAACGATTTTCTTCATTTCTTCTTCGATACGAGGAAGGTCCTCGTTAGAGATTTGGCCAGCAGTATTGTCTGTATCGTAGTAGAAGCCGTCTTCGATAGCTGGACCGACACCCAAATGAATGTCTGTGAAAAGGCGACGAGCTGCTTGGGCGAATAAGTGAGCCGCTGAGTGGCGCAAGATTGGAAGGGCATCTTCGTGATCAGGTGTCACGATTTCGATGCTTCCATCTTCAGTGATAGCACGAGTCGTGTCGATGAGTTTGCCGTTGAATTTACCAGCGAGAGCTTTTTTAGCTAGGGAATTGCTGATAGATTGGGCAATTTCAAAAGTTGTCACGCCAGATTCGAATTCACGAACAGCGCCATCTGGGAAAGTAATCTTAATCATGGTTTTCTCCTTATAAAGTTTTTATTAGCCTAGTTATAGTGAAGGTGCCCTTGAAATATAAATAGAAATTCCTTTTGATTTTTCGTTAATAAATCAAAAAGCGACATCCATAAAAGGACGTCGCAACGTGGTTCCACCTTCATTTATGTTCCTCAAAAAGAGGGACACCTCAGATTGGCTTTAACGTAGCCACCGTTTTATGTTTGCATAAAAGTCAGTAGAGTAGTATCAGTTTAGGCTTTCTATGCGTTTCCAGCAACCACGCACTCTCTAGTAGAAAGGGACTAAGTGACTTGTCTCTATGCATTATTATAGCATGATTGCGAGAATTTTCAAGGTTTTTGTATAATTTTTTTGTTTTTCTCTCTTTGGAAGACATGCTTGATACCCATGCCAGCAGCCAAGCCAAGTAGGGCAAAGAGTTCATAGGCTAGGAAGTAAAGCAGGATGAACTCACCAAAAGTGATGATGGTAAAGCAAAAGACCAGACCAATACCGAGTAGCCACCAAAGTGAGAAACGAAATCGATAGCTATAAAGTAGCGATACGATAAAGGTTACTAGGGGAGAAAAGAGGAGGATGTTATAAATGTAAAGTCCCTTCAGCGTATAAGAATCAGATATCAACAGTAAAAGCAGCTCATAGAGGGGCCAGTAAAAGAAGAAAATGACAAGGTAGTATGGAATATACTTAAGATATTTCCGCATGGCAATAGTCCTCCAATCTACAAAAATTGAGAGATGTTGAAGACCACATAATCCTAAATGAAGGGGAACTCTCTGCTTATATTATAGCACGTCTTGGAAGCCTTTACAAGTTAATCCAGTGAGTAGTGATAGTGCTCTTTTTGAGTGTTTTCTGCTATAATACTAACAAAAGAAGTAAGAGGAAATGAGGAGAAAGAATGACCAAAATAGCAGTTCTTTCAGACATACATGGGAATACGACAGCCCTGGAAGCTGTGCTGGCTGATGCTAAAGCTGCAGAGGTAGACCAATACTGGCTTTTAGGGGATATTCTGATGCCAGGAACAGGACGTAGAAGGATCTTGGATCTTTTAGCAAGTTTGCCTATTACAGTAAGAGTTCTGGGAAATTGGGAAAATAGTCTCTGGAGAGGCTTGCATCGTAAGCTAGATTTGACAAAAGCTAGTCATCGCTACCTCCTACGTCAATGCCAGTATATATTAGAAGAAATCAGCCCTGAAGAAATCGAAGACCTCCACAATCAACCCATGCAAGTTCATCGTCAGTTTGGTGATTTGATGGTGGGAATCACTCACCATCTCCCTGATAAAAACTGGGGTAGGGAGTTGATTCATACGGGAAAACAAGAAGATTTTGATAGATTAGTGACGGAACCGCATGCCTCCATCGCAGTATATGGTCATATCCACCAACAGTTGCTTCGTTATGGAAGTGATGGACAGTTGATTCTTAATCCAGGGTCCATTGGACAACCCTTCTTTCTAGATGCGAAGTTGCGTAAGGACCTGCGGGCCCAGTATATGATCTTAGAGTTTGATGAAGCAGGTTTGGCTGATGTTGATTTTCGTCGAGTGGATTATGATGTAGAAGCCGAATTGCAGTTGGCTAAAGATTTAAAGCTCCCCTATTTCCAGGTCTATTATGAAAGTTTGGTAAATGGGATTCACCACACTCATAACCAGGAACTTCTGTATGAGATTGCTCAAAAACAGGGGCATGATATTGAGTTGGATGCATGGTTAGATAGTAGTAATGATTGACATGACATCAAAAAGGGGTATAATGAGTATGAGAAGAGAGACGATGAGAATCTCAGGTGAAAGGGGAACAAAATGCAAATTTCAAGTCGATTTACCATTGCGACCCATATGCTAATTATCATTGCTATCAAGGGCCAGGAAAGTAAGGTGACCAGTGATTTTCTCGCAGCTAGCGTTGGAGTTAATCCAGTCATTATCCGTAAGACTTTGTCGCAACTCAAAAAAGCAGGATTGATTTCAGTTGCGCGTGGGACGGGCGGAACTGAGATAATAAAAGACCTCCAAGATATTAGCCTTTTTGATGTGTATCAGGCTGTCGAATGTCTAGGAAAATCTGGCAAACTCTTTAGTTTCCATGACAATCCCAATCCTAACTGTCCAGTAGGGGCTAATATTCATAAGGTCTTGGATCAGAAATTGCTGGATATCCAAGTAGCTATGGAAAATCAACTTCGTCAGATGAGTCTGGCTCAGGTTGTGGCAGATGCAGAAGCAAGAATAGCAAAATAAGAGGGCTAGGCTCCTCTTTTTCTATTGCCATAATTATGGTACAATGTAGACATTAAAGGAGGAGACTATGTACTTTATCACAGGATTTTTTGTCCTACTTTTTCTCGTTTCGTTTTTAAGGGACAATCGCAGTCTCTGGAATCCAGCTCTCTTGCTTTTGTCTCTGCTCTTTTCTTATATGTCCATTGCCAATCTTTTTTACGAAGCTGGGCAGAAAGAAGTGCACATGGTTTTCTTTGCAGGGATTTTTCTCCTGCTGCCTCTTTTAGTTTTTCTAAGTAGTTTTTTCCTTATTTATAATGGATTCGTGTTATTGAAAAAAGAAGGAAAATCCAAGGCAAATTATTTGTCTCTAGGATTAGGTTGTGTGATTCTATTCTTTTTTGTGATCATGGCGATTCGAGTGAGCGATACCAAGGGCTTGTTTTACACCAATCATCTAGTGAATATTATCTTTTTCTTTTTGATTTATTCGTATTTGATTTTTGGTTTTGCCTTTGCAGGATTTCTGCTTTATTCTATCCTGTATCTTTTTATTCCTAAGAAAAAATATTATGATTTTATCATCATTCACGGAGCAGGTTTGTTGAATGGAGAAAAAGTGACTCCCTTACTAAAGAGTCGCATTGATAAGGCAGTAGAAGCCTATCGCCAGTCTCTTAATCCCAATGTTAAAATCATCGCGAGTGGTGGTCAAGGTGGAGATGAAAAGATATCCGAAGCTCAGGCGATTTGTAATTATTTGTTGGAAGAGACAGATATTCCGAGAGAAGCGATTCTCCTAGAGGAAGACTCAACGACGACCTATGAGAATCTTCTCTTCTCAAAAGAAATGGGAGAGAAGCTGGTGACCAGTCCACGTTTTCTCTTTGTGACCAATGATTACCATGTTTTTCGTACCAGTACCTATGCTCGCCGTATTGGGATGAAGGGAGATGGCCTTGGTTGCCGTACAGCCGCCTACTATATCCCATCGGCCTTTATCAGAGAATATATTGCTCTATGTGTGAAGATGAGATGGCTTTTTATCGCCCTCTATGTTTTGTTGATTTTAGCTCTGATTTTCTCCTATAGAGGTGTTCTATGGTAATATGTAAAATTCATATTGTAATTCTTGTTAGAATCTCTAAAAAATCTTGTAGTAACCCTAAGGGAAAAATTGTCACTAGTAATGAAAGAGCAGGGTAAGTGATTGTGAGTGCGGTTTTTGGAACGGCTTCATGATTGCTCGTCAATCAATTGAACAATTTCTAACCTAGTTGCAGATTTTCAGAGAGAGTCAAAAATAGGCAACTGAATATGAGTAGACTAGAATTTTACAGTCAACGACAAATAAAAATGTGAACAGCAACAGAGGTTCACATTTTCTTTTTGGTCTATGGCAAAATGGCTTTTAGTTCCTTCAGGATAGTTTGCAAGGTTACGATCGCTTGTTCTCCTTGTTGTGGTTGATAGAGTAGTTGGAAATACTTGCGAATAGTTTCTTCAAATTGCTTAGGGAGGAGAGTACAATGGGCCTTTGCGTACCCCAGCATCCGTTTTTCACCAGGATGGGTTTGCTCATTGAGCGCAAACAACAAGTCAAAGTAGGAAGCAAAAAATTCACTTGAGCGGTGATTCATACTGAGAAGATCTTGGCGTTTGATAGCTTTTTCTATTTGGTGAGAGAAGGCAGGCATGGCTTGTTCTAGCAAAAGGAGTTGCCTTTCAATGATATGCTTTTTGAGTTCCTGTGGATAGGGAATCTGGTAGGTTCTTTGGAGCGAAGCATAGATTCCATTCGGATCGTATAGAATCTTGCTGTGGAGTAGATTATGCCACATGCAAGTTGTATAAGCATTTTGAGCTTTGTGTTGAAAAATGGTTGAGTTCAATTCTTGTTCAAACGACTCCAGCGAACGATAAATCAGCTCGATTTGGATACCGTTGTTTAGTACACAGTCGTCCTCTAATTCCCAAAACTGGTTTCCAATGTCCATATAAGAACAATACTTACTCAAGATATCTCGTCGAATCGCCTCATCAATAGAAGAGTATAAACGTCATAGTCAGAATTTTGATCGTAGGCTTGCCCTGCACGAGAACCACCAAGAGCAATAGCTTCTACTTGTTCCAGTTGAGAGAATTCTTTGCAAAGGTCTTGAATCATTGTTTTTCTCCTTGCGTTATGGTTTTAAAGTTATTTTACCAAAAAGTAAAACGCTTGCATAGCATTGAGTTGCCCTTTTTCATTTATAGCAAAAAATATGAACCCTTGTTTTGAGTTCACATTTCTTTTTTTATTCTGCGGCTTGTTGCCAACGTTTTGCTAGCTTATGAGACAGGCTAGAAATGG
Organism: Streptococcus sp. A69; assembly: GCF_058556195.1. Classification (NCBI taxonomy): domain Bacteria; kingdom Bacillati; phylum Bacillota; class Bacilli; order Lactobacillales; family Streptococcaceae; genus Streptococcus; species Streptococcus sp. A69. The sequence continues at coordinate 476,072 of NZ_JBZUJU010000002.1, forward strand.
CAAAGTTAAAGATAAAGTAAATCAAGGCAATCAGGATATAAAGACTGAAGACTTGCTCTGGTTCGAAATAACGACCCATGAGAATTTGGCTGGCGCCAAAGAGTTCTTGTAGGGCGATAACAGAGTAGAGAAGACTGGTATCCTTAATCACAGTTACAAACTGAGAAATGATAGCTGGCAGCATTTTACGGATCGCTTGTGGGAGAATGATGTAGTAGAGGATTTGCGCAGAGGTGAATCCTTGCGACATTCCTGCTTCATACTGGCCCTTGTCCACGGCATTAAGACCGCCCCGGATAATCTCAGCCAATGCTGCTGAGGTAAAGAGAGTAAAGGCAGTGATACCAGCTGGTGTGGACTTCATCTTAAACACTAAAAAGATGGTGAAAATCCAGAGAAGGTTGGGAACGTTACGTACAAACTCGATATAAATGCTGGAGATGATCCGTAAGACAGGATTTTTCCCATTTCTCATGACGGCTAGTACTGTTCCGATAAGGGTCGAGAGGACGATAGCAATTAGAGAAATGTAGAGGGTCAAGCCAAATCCTTTAAAGATAAAGGCTAGGTTATCTGGGGTCAAAACTTCTAAAATAGATTCCATAGTAACCTCCTAAAGTGAATAGGCTTTTTTATTGGCTTGCTCCATCTTGCGACCAAATTGGGCGACAGGGAAGCATAGGGCAAAGTAGAGTAAGGCAGCACCTAGAAAGGCTGGGATGTAGTTTCCGTTGAGAGCTGACCAAGACTTGGTCACAAACATCAAGTCCACCCCAGAGATGACAGCAACCGTTGAAGTATTCTTGATAAGGTTGACGATTTGGTTGGTCAAAGGAGGGAGAATGATACGGAAGGCCTGAGGCAAGATAATCAATCGCATGGCACTGATATAGGTGAAACCTTGTGATAAGGCGGCCTCCATCTGACCATTAGGGATGGACTGAATCCCTGAACGAATAACCTCAGCAATATAGGCACCGTGATAAAGTCCGACGCAGAGAACAGCTGTCCAATAAATCGGAATCATGATGGTATGGTCACTGATAAGAGGCAAACCATAGAAGACGATGACAAACTGCACCAAGAGGGGAGTATTTTGGTAAAATTCGACAAAGATGCGAGCTAAAATGCGCAAAATTGGGCGCTTGCTAGTTGACATGGCTCCAAAGAAGATACCCAAGACCATGGCGAGGATAAAGGATCCGATTGCTAGGGCAAGAGTAAAGAGGAAGCCATTGAAAAATTGTCCAAGATCCTGAAAATAGGCTGTCCAAGATGATAAATCTGTCATGGGGTGTCCTCCTTAATCTGCAGTATGGCTAGATGGTTTGAGCTTGTAACGGTCATAAAGTTTTTGCAAACTGCCATCCTTGCTCCATTTGGTAACCAAGTTATCGAGATAGTCGTTTAGCTCGGTATTTGATTTCTTGGTAACGATACCGTAGTCAGATGGCTTGAAACTATCATCTAGCAATTCTGTTCGTTTACTGATGTAACCTGATAGGATAGAGCGATCCACGGAAAAGGCATCAATACGGTGAGCGTGAAGGGAAGTAATCAATTCTGGGTAGGAACCAAGTTCGACAAATTTAAAGGTTAGACCTTTCTTTTTACCCAGTTCGGTAATCAAGCGTTGGGTGATGGATCCTTGGGCAACCCCAATGGTTTTTCCGTTTAGGCCCTCAATGCTTTTAATGTTGGCAGATTTGTTGACCAAAAAGCCAGAAGCGTCCGTATAGTAGGGACTGGTAAAGTTGTAGAGTTTTTTACGTTCTTCTGTGATGGTGAAGGTTGCGATATCCATGTCGACCTGTTCATTGTCTAATAGTGGTCCGCGGGTTTGAGCGGTAACTGGAACGTAGCGAATCTTGACCTTGAGTTCGTCTGCAATCATCTTGGCAAGGTCAGTTTCGATACCAGAATAAGTCCCTGTCTTGGGATCCTTGTAGCCAAAATTGGGAACGTCTTGTTTGACACCGACAACGAGCTCGCCTCTTTTTTGAATGTCTGCGATACTGGTATCGGCTTGGACTGGTTTGGCAGCAGCAAGGCCGAAAAGGCTAATCACTATTGCTGATAAAAAGAATTTCTTTTTCATAGAGACCTCCTTATTTTACTTTGTCACTTTCGTGGTTGATGATTTTGCTGAGGAATTGTTGTGCACGAGGTTCGCTTGGATTGTCGAAAAAGTCATCGACATCTGTCGTATCTACTAAAACTTCCCCGTCAGCCATAAAGATGATGCGGTCCGCAACTTCACGGGCAAAGCCCATTTCGTGGGTAACGATGATCATGTTCATCCCATCATGCGCCAGTTTTTGCATAACTGCTAGAACATCTCCGATGGTTTCAGGGTCAAGAGCAGATGTTGGCTCATCAAAGAGGAGGAGCTCCGGATGCATGGCAAGACCACGAGCAATGGCGATCCGCTGTTTTTGACCACCAGATAGCATGGCGGGATAGGAATCTTTCTTGTCCCACATATTTACAAATTCCAGATATTTTTGGGCTGTTTTTTCAGCTTCTTTTTTATCAATTCCTAGAACTTTTACGGGTGCGAGTGTTACATTTTCTAACACTGTTTTGTGTGGATAAAGATTAAAATGTTGAAAAACCATGCCGACTTCCTTACGAAGAGGAACTAAATCTTTCTGACTAGCACCTGCTACTTGGTGTCCATTGACCAGGAGACTTCCTTTGTCAACAGCCTCTAAACCATTGATCGTACGGATAAGAGTGGACTTCCCAGAGCCGGAAGGTCCAAGCAGGACAACAACTTGTCCTTTTTCAAAACGGAGATTGATGTCGCGGAGTGCGTGGTAGTCTCCGTAATATTTTTCGACGTTTTTAAATTCTACTAAAGCCATGAGAGATCTCCTTTGTGTTAGATTTTATAACATGATTCTACAACAAAAGAGTGTTCTTGTCAAATCATATCTGAAAAAAATTCACTAAAATGTTATAAAAAAGCAATCTGAATAGAGAAAATGCCTAAATCATGTTATAATGAAACGATAGAATTCTTAGAAAGAGTGGATGTTTTTTTGATAACTCCTACTTATGAATGGCAGTTTGCCCCGCAGGTTGAAGACGCGGATTTTACAAAGATAGCCAAGAAGGCTGGACTGGGTCCCGAGGTAGCACGGTTATTATTTGAAAGAGGGATTCAGGACGAAGAAAGCCTGAAAAAGTTTTTAGAACCTTCCTTGGAGGACTTGCATGACCCCTATCTGCTCCATGATATGGACAAGGCAGTGGAACGGATTCGTCAGGCCATTGAAGAAGGGGAAGACATTCTCATCTATGGAGACTACGATGCGGACGGTATGACTTCAGCTTCGATTGTGAAGGAAAGTTTGGAACAGCTTGGCGCCGAGTGTCGAGTTTATTTGCCCAATCGTTTTACAGATGGCTATGGTCCCAATGCCAGTGTCTATAAATACTTTATCGAGCAAGAGGGAATTTCCTTGATTGTGACGGTGGACAATGGGGTTGCTGGCCATGAAGCCATTGAATTGGCCCAGTCTATGGGAGTGGATGTCATTGTGACCGACCACCATTCCATGCCGGAAACTCTTCCTGATGCCTATGCGATTGTTCACCCTGAGCATCCAGATGCGGACTATCCCTTCAAACAGTTAGCTGGTTGTGGAGTGGCTTTCAAGCTGGCTTGCGCTCTTTTAGAAGAAGTGCAAGTGGAATTGCTTGATTTGGTTGCTATCGGAACTATTGCAGATATGGTGAGCTTGACGGATGAAAACCGCATCATGGTTCAATATGGTCTGGAAATGTTGGGACATACTCAGCGTATTGGCCTACAAGAAATGCTAGACATGGCTGGGATTGCTGCTAATGAAGTGACAGAAGAAACGGTTGGTTTCCAGATTGCTCCTCGTTTAAATGCCTTGGGGCGCTTGGACGATCCCAATCCCGCCATTGATTTGCTGACTGGCTTTGACGACGAGGAAGCGCATGAGATCGCCCTCATGATTCATCAGAAAAACGAAGAGCGCAAGGAAATTGTTCAGTCTATCTATGAAGAAGCTAAGACCATGGTGGATCCTGAGAAGAAGGTCCAGGTCTTGGCCAAGGAAGGCTGGAATCCTGGCGTTCTGGGTATCGTTGCTGGTCGTTTGCTGGAAGAACTAGGGCAGACAGTCATCGTTCTTAATATAGAGGAGGGTCGTGCTAAGGGTAGCGCTCGTAGTGTGGAAGCAGTCGATATTTTTGAAGCCCTAGACCCCCATCGCGACCTCTTCATAGCCTTTGGTGGCCATGCTGGTGCAGCAGGAATGACGCTGGAAGTTGAGAAACTTTCAGATTTATCTCAGGTTTTGGAAGACTATGTCCGTGAAAAAGGCGCAGATGCTGCTGGCAAGAACAAGTTAAATCTAGATGAAGAGCTGGATTTGGAGACTCTTAGTTTAGAAACGGTTAAAAGCTTTGAACGCTTGGCACCTTTTGGAATGGATAATCAGAAACCTGTCTTTTATATCAAGGATTTTCATGTCGAAAGTGCCAGAACCATGGGAGCAGGCAATGCCCACCTCAAACTAAAAATTTCCAAGGATGAGGCGAGTTTTGAAGTGGTGGCCTTCGGACAAGGGAGATGGGCAACAGAGTTTGCTCAAACAAAAAACTTAGAATTAGCAGTCACCCTATCTGTCAACCAATGGAATGGCCAAACTGCCCTCCAGTTGATGATGGTGGATGCGCGTGTGGAAGGTGTTCAACTCTTTAACATTCGTGGGAAGAATGCAGTCTTGCCAGAGGGAATTCCAGTCTTGGATTTCTCTGGAGAGGTGCCAGATTTAGCGACTAGTGATGCTGTGGTTGTGAAAAACATTCCTGAGGATATTACCTTGCTGAAGGCCATTTTTCAGGAACAGCATTTCTCTGCTGTCTATTTCAAAAATGACATTGACAAGGCCTACTATCTGACAGGTTATGGAACTAGAGAGCAGTTTGCAAAATTGTACAAGACCATTTACCAGTTCCCAGAGTTTGATATTCGCTACAAGCTCAAAGATTTGGCGGTTTATCTCAATATCCAACAAATCTTGCTGGTCAAGATGATCCAAGTATTTGAGGAGCTGGGCTTTGTGACGATCAAAGATGGTGTCATGACAGTCAATAAAGAAGCGCCGAAAAGGGAAATTGCTGAAAGTCAGATTTACCAAAATCTCAAACAAACTGTCAAAGACCAAGAAATGATGGCGCTGGGTACGGTGCAAGATATCTATGACTTTTTAATGGAAAAAGAATAGAAGTTAGGAAAGAGTTGGGCAACCAGCTCTTTTTTGGAAACAAATCTTCATTTTGAAAATCATCAAAAAAATGGTATAATGGTAGGAAAAGATTCGGCTGAAAGTTTTAGAACTTTTAGAATAAGAGGGTAAACCTACCCTATAATCAAGATGAATTAAGTTTCGGAGGGAAAATGAGTAATATCAGTTTAACAACGCTAGGTGGTGTACGAGAAAATGGGAAAAATATGTACATCGCTGAAATCGATGAATCTATCTTTGTTTTGGATGCAGGGCTTAAATACCCTGAAAATGAACAACTTGGGGTCGACGTCGTCATACCAAATATGGACTACCTTTTTGAAAATAGCGACCGTATCGCTGGGGTCTTCTTGACCCATGGACATGCGGATGCCATTGGAGCTTTGCCTTACCTTTTGGCAGAAGCGAAGGTGCCTGTGTTTGGCTCTGAGTTGACCATTGAGTTGGCCAAACTCTTTGTCAAAGGAAATGATACGGTTAAGAAATTCAATGACTTCCATGTTATCGATGAGGATACGGAGATTGACTTTGGGGGAACGGTGGTTTCCTTCTTCCGTACGACTCACTCTATCCCAGAAAGTCTGGGAGTTGTGTTAAAAACACCAAAAGGGAACATTGTTTACACAGGCGACTTCAAATTTGACCAGACGGCTAGTGAATCCTATGCGACGGATTTTGCGCGTTTAGCCGAAATCGGCCGTGATGGTGTCTTGGCACTTCTCAGTGATTCTGCAAATGCAGACAGCAATATCCAGGTGGCGAGCGAGAGTGAAGTTGGGGATGAAATTACCCAAACTATCGCTGACTGGGACGGTCGTATCATCGTTGCAGCGGTTGCCAGCAACCTTTCTCGTATCCAGCAGGTTTTTGATGCGGCTGCGGAGACTGGTCGCCGAGTCGTTTTGACTGGATTTGATGTTGAAAATATCGTCCGTACAGCGATTCGTCTCAAAAAATTATCTCTAGCTAATGAAAGTCTCTTGATCAAACCAAAAGAAATGTCTCGTTTCGAAGACCATGAGTTGATTATCTTAGAGACTGGTCGTATGGGTGAACCCATCAATGGACTTCGCAAGATGTCCGTTGGGCGCCACCGTTATGTAGAAATCAAGGATGGGGACTTGGTTTATATTGTAACAACTCCATCCACCGCCAAAGAAGCAGTTGTGGCTCGCGTTGAAAATATGATTTACCAAGCTGGTGGTGTGGTAAAACTCATTACCCAGAGTTTGCGAGTATCAGGACACGGAAATGCGCGTGATTTGCAGTTGATGATCAATCTTTTGCAACCGAAATATCTCTTCCCTGTCCAAGGGGAGTACCGTGAGTTGGATGCGCATGCCAAGGCTGCCATGGCAGTTGGAATGTTGCCAGAGCGCATTTTCATCCCTAAAAAGGGAACGATCATGTCCTATGAACATGGAGATTTCGTCCCAGCTGGAGCAGTTTCTGCAGGCGATGTCATGATTGATGGAAATGCCATTGGTGATGTTGGGAATGTCGTTCTTCGCGACCGTAAGGTCTTGTCAGAGGATGGAATCTTTATCGTGGCTATTACTGTTAACCGTCGTGAGAAGAAGATTGTGGCTAAGGCTCGTGTTCATACGCGTGGATTTATCTACCTTAAGAAAAGTCGTGACATTCTCCGTGAAAGTTCAGAATTGATTAACCAAACGGTAGAAGAGTATCTTCAAGGGGATGACTTTGACTGGGCAGATCTCAAAGGCAAAGTTCGTGACAATTTGACCAAGTACCTCTTTGATCAAACCAAGCGTCGCCCAGCAATCTTGCCAGTCGTGATGGAGGCAAAATAATAAGCAGAATACCTACAGAAAAAGTCGAAATTCGGCTTTTTCTTATAGAATAGTAAAAGGAGACAACCATGGCAGTTATGAATATTGAGTATTACTCTGAAGTTTTGGATATGGAGTGGGGCGTTACCGTACTCTATCCAGATGCTAGTCGGGTGACTGAACCAGATTGCACAGATATTCCTGTCCTTTATCTTTTGCACGGAATGTCAGGAAACCAAAATAGCTGGCTCAAACGTACCAATGTCGAACGCTTGTTGCGTGGAACCAATCTCATTGTTATCATGCCCAATACAAATAATGGCTGGTACACAGATACTCAGTATGGCTATAACTACTATACTGCTCTAGCAGAAGAACTCCCCCAAGTCATGAAACGTTTCTTCCCCAATATGACCAGCAAACGAGAAAAGACTTTTATAGCAGGCCTCTCCATGGGAGGTTATGGTTCCTTCAAACTCGCTCTATCGACGAATCGTTTTTCTCATGCGGCTAGTTTTTCTGGTGCGCTCAGTTTTCAGGATTTTTCTCCTGAAAGTCAGGATCTGGGATCTCTTGCCTACTGGCGAGGAGTTTTTGGAGAGATTAAAGACTGGACAGCTAGCCCTCATTCGCTTGAAAGTATTGCTAGGAAATCGGATAAAAAAACCAAACTTTGGGCTTGGTGTGGCGAGCAAGACTATCTCTACTCTGCCAATAATCTCGCTGTGAAAAACCTCAAAAAGCTTGGTTTTGAAGTGACCTATAGTCATAGTGCTGGCACTCATGAGTGGTACTACTGGGAAAAACAATTGGAGCATTTTTTAGCTACTCTACCAATTAACTTTGTCTTGGAAGAACGTTTATCTTAGTTTTAGGTTTCTTTCAGCTTTCTTCAGTAAAATAGGGAATCTATCTTGATCAAGTAGAATGTGATTTCAAGATAGGTTCTTATTTTTATGAAAGGTGGAGCGTCATGTTCTGGATTATTCGATTATTTTTCCGATTTCTTTTGGGAATTTGGCGTTTCTTTTGGCGTCTGGTCTGGACCTTGGTCATCATTGTTCTTCTTGCTTTTGGAGTGCTATGGTATCTGACAGGTGATTTTCATTCTGCGGTCAATCAAGTTGAAAAAATGAGTAAGATTGGTCAAGGTGGCTGGAAACAATGGCAGGAAACGGGAACGCTGGAAGTCTTGTCTCAGACAGACAGTCACCAACATGCAGAAGGCAAGTGGGCTCAGGCCTCAGCTCGCATCTATATTGAGCCTCAAATGGATGAAACCTTCCAAGGTGCCTATGCAGAAGCTATAAAAAACTGGAATCAAACGGGAGCCTTTACCTTTGAGGTGGTTGCGGATCCTAGCCAGGCAGATATTGTGGCAAGTGAGATGAATGATGGATCGACCGCTGTAGCTGGTCAAGCCGAGAGTCAAACCAATTTGTTAACCAAACAATTTATATCTGTAACGGTTCGCCTGAATCACTATTATCTATCCAATCCAAACTATGGTTATTCTTATGAACGGATTGTGCACACGGCGGAGCACGAGCTGGGGCATGCCATCGGATTGGATCATACCAACGAGACTTCTGTCATGCAGCCGGCAGGTTCCTACTATGGAATTCAGCCTCGAGATGTGATTGAAGTCAGAGAATTGTATGTAAATAATTATGGACGAGTGATTTAATTTGCTTTTTCAAAAGCTAAAACAACAATTTTTATACTACAAATTTAGTTGAGAAAGATTATCTTAATGACATACTTCCTATTATTTCTTTTAACTATTTATAGGAAAAGTTACTGATATTAACTCCATATACTAGGTGATGTGTGAAGATTATTTTTTCTTTACTTTTAAAAAAAAAAATAGTAAAATAGGACTAAGATTAATAGAAAATGGAAAGTACATGTCATGTATTATTATCGAGTTGGTATTTCTGCTGAAGAACATGATCGTTTTGTTAGACGAAGTTCTTTAGTGAATCTCTTGCAAAGTAGTGCTTGGGCAAGTGTAAAAAGTGAATGGGAAAATGAAAGAGTTGGGTTTTATAGTGATAATCAAATAGTGGCGGTAGCTAGTTTACTTTATAGATCTTTACCCTTTGGTTTTACAATGTGCTACATTGCCAGAGGTCCAATTTTGGATTATACTGACCAATCTTTGATGGATTTTGTATTTTCTTCGCTTAAAAAGATTGCGCAGAAAAAACGAGCTCTTTTTATTAAGATAGACCCTGCGCTTTGTTTGAATAAAACTTATATTGATGGTCAATTTTATGATTACTCAGAGGAAACTCTAAAAACGCTAAATTATCTACAAAAACTAGGATTCATTTGGTCTGGTAAGACTAGTGGAATGATTGATACTATTCAGCCTCGTATACAGGCGAAAGTGTACAAAGAAAATTTTGATGAGAAATATCTACCGAAATCAGCAAGACAAGCTATTAGGACTGCACAAAATAAAGGAATAACTATTCAGTTTGGTGGGATTGAATTATTAGAATCATTTTCTTTTCTAATGAAGAAGACGGAGGCAAGAAAAAGTATTCATTTGCGTAATGAAGCCTACTATCGAAATTTACTATTGTCTTTTCCAGACCATGCTTATATAACATTATCTACACTTGATTTGCCAAATCGGTTGAATATTTTAGAAGAACAAAGAAATCAGAATCAAAAAATTCTAGAATCTTTATCAGCTACTGTTAAGTCTTCGAAATATCAAAGTAGGTTGCAAGAAAGCGAAAGGTTGAATGAAGAAATTCTATTTTTGGAGAAATATATTTCTTCAGGTGTTCAAGTTGCTCCTTTATCAGCCACTTTGACCTTGGAATTTGGGCAGACATCTGTAAATTTATATGCAGGAATGGATGTAGAATTTAGACGCTATAATGCTCCAATTTTAACATGGTATCGAACACTACAGCATGCATTCGAAAGAGGTTCTATCTGGCAAAATCTAGGAGGCATTGAACATACAAGAGATGGCGGGCTTTATCGCTTTAAGGCTAATTTTAATCCAACTATTGAAGAATATTTAGGCGAGTTTACGCTACCTATTCATCCTTTGTATCCTTTAATAAATCTCCTATTTAATCTTCGAAAAAAATATCATAGAAAGTAAATGTATGACACTAACTGTACTTACTAAAGAAGACTTTCGCATTTATTCAGAATCAATTACCTCCCGCTCGTTTTTACAATCAATCCAGATGGGAGAATTATTAGAGAAGCGAGGAGCAACAGTGACCTACCTTGCTCTAAAGCATACAGAGACCATTCAGGTTGCCGCGTTGGTTTATAGTTTGCCAATGACAGGTGGACTGCACATGGAAATCAATTCTGGTCCAATTTATAGCGATGCAACTTACCTAAAGGAATTTTACAAAGATCTCCAAGTGTATGCTAAACAACATGGGGCTCTGGAGTTGATTGTCAAACCTTACGATACTTTTCAAAGTTTTGATACTAATGGGAATCCAGTGACGGAGGAGCAACAAGAAATTATTCAGTGTTTGACGAATCTAGGATATTGTCATGATGGTTTACAGATTGGTTACCCAGGTGGGGAACCTGATTGGTTATATGTCAAGGATTTAGAAGGAATCACAGAGGAGAATTTAATTAGATCTTTTAGTAAAAAGGGAAAACCCTTGGTTAAGAAAGCTAGAAGCTTTGGCATTCAATTGAGACGATTAAAACGTGATGAATTATCTATTTTTAAAGATATTACTGCTACGACATCAAAAAGAAGAGAATATAGTGATAAAAGTTTAGAATATTACGAACATTTTTATGATGCATTTGGAGACCGAGCTGAATTTATGGTTGCAACTTTAAATTTTCAAGATTATCTTTCTCAACTGGAGAAAACTCAAGAAAACTTATCCAAAAAAATAGCAGATTTTGACGCAGCGTTAAGAAAATCACCTGATTCAGCTCAGAAGAAAAAAGAGCATAAAGAATTGCTACATCAATTTGAAACTTTTGAGGTTCGTAAATCGGAAGCACATAAATTGATAGCAAAGTATGGGGAACAAAAGGTTGTATTGGCTGGTAGTCTTTTTATCTATATGCCTCAAGAGAGCACCTATCTTTTTAGTGGCTCTTACACAGAATTTAATAAGTTCTATGCACCAGCGTTGCTTCAAGAGTATGTTATGTTAGAGAGTATAAAGCGTGGAATTCCTGTTTATAATTTTTTAGGGATTCAAGGAATATTTGATGGAAGTGATGGTGTGCTTCGCTTTAAGCAAAACTTTAATGGCTATATTGTAAGGAAGGCGGGAACTTTCCGTTATTATCCTTCTCCTCTCAAGTATAGAATTATTTCTCTAATAAAAAGGATATTGGGTCGATAATTACGTTACCTATGTACTACCCCAAAAAGTTATTTTTTGTATAACTTTTGTAGTATAGTTTAGTGCTTCTTTTTTCTATGTTCTATTTGAGTCAAAAATATTTTGATGTGCATAAGAGGGGAAAACCAGGAAGTAATATGGAAATTTCACTTATATAAATTAGGGTATCAGATAAATCTATAGCTATACCAACGAGACTTCTGTTATGCAACCCGCAGGCTCTTACTATGGGATTCAGCCTCGGGATGTGAAAGCTGTTCAAGAACTCTATACTAGTAGCGACTAGATGAAGTCGGTGCAATCCGAAAAGAAATCAAAGCTCCTCCATCAAGTGATTGGTGGGGCTTTTTGTTCGTCCTGTTACGGCCTTTTTGCTATAATGGAACTATGAATAACTTGATCAAATCAAAACTGGAGCTCTTGCCGACCAGCCCCGGTTGCTACATTCATAAAGATAAAAACGGCACCATTATCTATGTAGGAAAGGCTAAAAATCTGCGCAATCGCGTGCGCTCTTACTTCCGTGGCAGTCACGATACCAAGACAGAGGCTCTGGTATCTGAAATTGTGGATTTCGAATTTATCGTTACCGAGTCCAATATTGAGGCCCTCCTTCTGGAAATCAACCTCATCAAGGAAAATAAGCCCAAGTACAATATCATGCTCAAGGATGATAAGTCTTATCCATTTATCAAAATTACCAATGAGCGCTATCCTCGTTTGATTATCACCCGTCAGGTCAAGAAGGATGGAGGTCTTTATTTTGGACCTTATCCCGATGTGAGCGCAGCCAATGAAATCAAACGACTACTGGATCGGATTTTCCCTTTTCGGAAATGTACCAATCCGCCGTCTAAGGTTTGTTTCTATTACCATATCGGCCAGTGTATGGCCCACACCATCTGTAAAAAAGATGAGGCCTATTTCAAGTCCATGGCTCAGGAGGTTTCTGACTTCTTAAAAGGGCAGGATGACAAAATCATCGACGAACTCAAGGGTAAAATGGCAGTAGCAGCACAAAGTATGGAGTTTGAACGGGCAGCGGAATACCGTGACCTGATTCAGGCGATTGGCACTCTGCGGACTAAGCAACGGGTCATGGCTAAAGACCTCCAAAACCGTGATGTCTTTGGCTACTATGTGGACAAGGGCTGGATGTGTGTGCAGGTTTTCTTTGTCCGTCAGGGTAAGTTAATTGAGCGTGACGTCAATCTATTCCCTTATTACAACGATCCTGATGAAGATTTTCTGACCTACGTAGGACAATTTTATCAAGAAAAATCTCACCTGGTTCCTAATGAAGTATTGATTCCGCAGGATATTGACCAAGAAGCCGTCAAGGCCTTGGTGGATACTAAGATTGTCAAACCCCAGCGTGGAGAGAAAAAACAGCTGGTCAATCTAGCTATAAAAAATGCCCGTGTTAGTCTGGAGCAGAAGTTCAATCTTCTAGAAAAATCTGTCGAAAAGACACAAGGAGCTATTGAAAATCTGGGGCGTTTGCTCCAAATACCGACACCGGTTCGCATTGAGTCCTTTGACAACTCCAATATTATGGGGACCAGCCCTGTTTCGGCCATGGTGGTCTTTGTCAATGGTAAACCGAGTAAGAAGGATTACCGTAAGTACAAGATAAAAACGGTTGTGGGTCCAGATGACTACGCCAGTATGCGAGAGGTCATTCGCAGACGCTATGGACGAGTTCAACGAGACGGTTTGACTTCCCCAGATTTGATTGTGATTGATGGAGGACAAGGTCAAGTCAATATCGCTAAGCAGGTCATCCAAGAGGAACTGGGCTTGGATATTCCAATTGCAGGTCTGCAAAAGAATGACAAGCACCAAACCCATGAACTGCTCTTTGGAGATCCACTGGAAGTGGTAGAGTTATCTCGCAATTCTCAGGAATTTTTCCTCCTCCAACGCATTCAAGATGAGGTACACCGCTTTGCTATCACTTTCCACCGTCAACTGCGCTCCAAAAATTCCTTTTCATCCCAATTGGATGGGATTGACGGTCTAGGACCTAAACGCAAGCAAAATCTCATGAAGCATTTCAAGTCTCTGACTAAAATCAAGGAAGCTAGTGTGGATGAGATTGTTGAAGTTGGAGTACCAAGAGCTGTCGCAGAAGCTGTTCAGAGAAAGTTGAACCCGCAGGAAGAAGTGGAGTTGGCTCAAGTAGCGGAAGAGAGAGTAGATTACCAAACAGAAGGAGACCATCATGAACCATAAAATCGCAATTTTATCAGATATTCATGGCAATGTGACTGCACTAGAAGCAGTGATTGCAGATGCTAAAACTCAAGGAGCCAGTGAATATTGGCTCCTGGGAGATATTTTTCTACCTGGTCCAGGTGCAAATGACTTAATCGCTCTGTTAAAGGAACTTCCTATCACAGCAAGTGTTCGAGGCAATTGGGATGATTGTGTCTTAGAGGCTTTAGATGGGCAATATGGCTTAGAAGACCCACAGGAAATCCAGCTCATGCGATTGACCCAGTTTTTGATGGAGCGAATGGACCCTGCAACGATTGTCTGGCTACGAAGTTTACCTATGCTAGAAAAGAAAGAAGTTGATGGACTGCGCTTTTCTCTCTCTCATAATTTGCCAAATAAGAACTATGGTGGCGACTTGTCTGTTGGGAATAACACAGATAAATTTGACCAACTCCTAGACGAGGAAACGGATGTGGCAATCTATGGTCATGTCCACAAGCAGTTGCTTCGTTATGGAAGTCAAGGACAACAAATTATCAATCCAGGTACGATTGGCATGCCCTATTTTGATTGGGAGGCGTTAAAAAATCACCGTGCCCAGTATGCTGTGATAGAAGTGGAAGATGGGGAATTGGTAAATATTCTATTCCGAAAAGTTTCCTATGATTATGAAGCGGAGTTAGAATTGGCCAAGTCCAAGGGACTTCCCTTTATCGAAATGTATGAAGAACTACGCCGAGATGACAACTATCGAGGGCACAATCTGGAACTCTTAGCTAGTTTAATTGAAAAGCATGGGTATGTAGAGGATGTGAAGGATTATTTTGATTTTTTGCAAAGTGAGAAATAAAGCGGGCAGTCCTTATTTTGGAGTGAGGTTTGTAGTCGAATTGCTTAGAAAAGAGTTAGACGATGAGCAAGAAAGGATGGCTTAGCTAAAGTTTGACATTGAAACTATTTTGTTATAAAATGGACTTAATTCTTAATAAAAAGGAGAAAATTATGAAGAAAATTATTACAGCCAGTATGGCTCTTTTATCTGTTGTTGTTTTAGCAGCATGTTCAGGGAAAACAACGTCTGATTCTTCGACTAAGACCTCAAGCTCTGTAGAGAAAACTTCTTCAGAAACCTCATCAACAACGTCTAGTTCAAAGACAGAAAATAATGAGGTTGTTTTGATCACCGATGAAGAAATTGACAATGCTAAAACTGTTGGAGATGTGAAGAAAGTCTTTGGCAAATTAGTTGACAATTATAAAAAGCATGCAGTTGAAATTGGAGAAAAAATTCCAGAGAGTGGAAAAGAAGCATATAATGCCCAAGTCGAACCAGCGCTTAAGTCTATGGAGACTGTAAGAGAGTCATTTAACGAAAGCCTTTCAAGTATTGGTTCTGATGATACAGTAGTGCCAGAACAAACTCGTACTCTATTTGTTCAACAGTTGAAAACTGGACGTGACACAATGAAGAAAGCGCTGGAGTCAGCGTATAAAGCAGTTGCTCCATACACATCTGGTCAATAATATGAGAAAGTAGGTGTTTGATCACCTGCTTTTTGCTTGCTCAAATCTAAAGCGATACCTACTTAAATAGCTCCAAATTAATAGCAGAGAGTTTGAAAGAAGTACTAACTCTATGAAAAATCTCTGCAAGCTCTTTCAAAATATGGTAGAATGGAAGCAGTAGAATTAGAAAAGGAAATCGATTATGAAATTTCTTGAATTAAATAAAAAACGTCATGCAACCAAGCATTTCACTGATAAGCCGGTGGATCCCAAAGATGTACGTACGGCTATTGAAATCGCAACCTTAGCCCCAAGTGCCCATAACAGCCAGCCATGGAAGTTTGTAGTCGTTCGTGAGAAAAATGCTGAATTGGCAAAATTGGCATACGGTTCGAACTTTGAGCAGGTGTCATCAGCACCTGTAACCATTGCCTTGTTTACAGATACAGACCTTGCTAAACGTGCCCGCAAGATTGCCCGTGTCGGTGGAGCAAAGAACTTCTCAGAAGAGCAACTTCAATACTTTATGAAAAATTTGCCTGCTGAATATGCACGTTACAGTGAGCAACAGATTAGTGACTACCTAGCCCTCAATGCTGGTTTGGTTGCCATGAACTTGGTTCTGGCTCTGACAGACCAGGGAATCGGTTCCAATATTATCCTTGGTTTTGACAAATCAAAAGCCAATGAGGTTTTGGACATCGAAGACCGCTTCCGCCCTGAGCTTTTGATCACAGTGGATTATACAGACGAAAAATTGGAACCAAGCTACCGCTTGCCAGTAGATGAAATCATCGAGAAAAGATAGAAGGAAGAAAAAATGACAGCAATTGATTTTACAGCAGAAGTAAAAAAACGCAAAGAAGACCTCTTGGCTGACTTGTTTAGCCTTTTGGAAATTAACTCTGAACGTGATGATAGCAAGGCTGATGCCCGGCATCCATTTGGACCTGGTCCAGTAAAAGCCTTGGAAAAATTCCTTGAAATCGCAGACCGTGACGGCTATCCAACTAAGAATGTCGATAACTACGCAGGACATTTTGAGTTTGGTGAAGGAGAAGAAGTTCTCGGAATATTTGCTCACATGGACGTGGTGCCAGCTGGTAGTGGTTGGGACACAGATCCTTACACACCAACTATCAAAGACGGTCGTCTTTATGCGCGTGGAGCTTCAGATGACAAGGGGCCTACAACAGCTTGTTACTATGGTTTAAAAATTATCAAAGAATTGGGCCTTCCAACTTCTAAGAAAGTTCGCTTCATCGTCGGAACAGACGAAGAATCAGGCTGGGCAGACATGGACTACTACTTTGAGCACGTAGGACTTGCGAAACCAGACTTTGGTTTCTCACCAGATGCTGAATTCCCTATCATTAATGGTGAAAAAGGAAATATCACAGAATACCTCCACTTTGCAGGTGAAAATACAGGTGCTGCCCATCTTCACAGTTTCACAGGTGGTTTGCGTGAAAACATGGTACCTGAATCAGCGACAGCAGTTGTTTCAGGTGACTTGGCTGACTTGCAAGCTAAACTAGATGTCTTTGTTGCGGAGCACAAACTCAGAGGAGAAATCAAAGAAGAAAACGGTCAGTACAAGGTGACTGTGATTGGTAAATCAGCTCATGGTGCTATGCCTGCTTCAGGTGTCAATGGAGCCACTTACCTAGCACTCTTCCTCAGCCAATTTGACTTTGCTGGACCAGCCAAAGACTACCTCGACATCGCTGGTAAGATTCTTTTGAATGACCATGAGGGTGAAAATCTCAAGGTTGCTCATGTTGATGAAAAGATGGGTGCCCTTTCTATGAATGCGGGTGTTTTCCGCTTTGACGAAGCAAGTACTGATAATACCATTGCCCTCAACTTCCGTTATCCAAAAGGAACAAGTCCAGAGCAAATCAAATCAGTTCTTGAAAACTTGCCAGTTGCTTCTGTTAGTCTTTCTGAACACGGTCACACCCCTCACTATGTGCCAATGGAAGATCCACTCGTTCAAACCTTGTTGAATGTCTATGAAAAACAAACTGGTCTTAAAGGTCACGAGCAAGTCATTGGTGGTGGAACCTTCGGTCGTTTGCTAGAACGTGGTGTTGCCTACGGTGCTATGTTCCCAGATTCTATTGATACCATGCACCAAGCCAATGAATTCATCGCCTTAGACGATCTCTTCCGAGCAGCAGCAATCTATGCAGAAGCTATCTATGAATTAATCAAATAAAATGATAGAAGTCTGAGATTTTATGCTTAGACTTCTTTTTGGAGGGAAAACAGATGTCTCAAATCGAAAGAATCAAGCAAGCCATTATGGCGGATCCACAGAATACCAGCTATACGGAACGCGGAATCGAACCTCTCTTTGCAGCGCCAACAACTGCTCGTATCAATATTGTCGGTCAAGCTCCGGGCTTTAAAACGCAAGAAGCTGGAATTTATTGGAAGGATAAGAGTGGTGATCGTCTGCGTGAGTGGCTAGGTGTTGATGAAGACACCTTTTACAATTCAGGGTTGTTTGCAGTTATTCCTATGGACTTTTATTTCCCAGGACATGGAAAATCAGGCGACCTTCCACCCCGTAAAGGCTTTGCCGAAAAATGGCACCCACAACTCCTAAAGGAATGTCCAAATATTGAATTGACCCTTTTGATTGGACAATATGCCCAAGCCTATTATTTACAGGAGAAAATCAGTGGCAAGGTGACAGAAAGGGTAAAACATTACCAGAACTACTTGCCTGAGTATTTCCCCCTAGTTCACCCTTCTCCTCGTAATCAAATCTGGATGGCTAAGAATCCTTGGTTTGAGTCTGAAGTGGTTCCAGAGTTGCAAAGAAGAATTAAAACGATTTTATAGTCAATGAAAATCAAAGAGCAAACTAGGAAGCTAGCCGCAGGCTGTACTTGAGTACGGTAAGGCGACTCTGACGTGGTTTGAATTTGATTTTCGAAGAGTATTAGGAGAAAAAGAATGAAAGAAATAGCCTTCGATGAATTTTATCAGTTTTACTAAAATGGTCAGCTTTCTCTAGTGGACGTGAGAGAAATAGAAGAGTTCAAGATGCTTCATTTAGAAGGTGCACACAACTTACCGCTTAGTCAACTGGCTGATACTTATGAGCAGTTGGAAAAGGAGCAGTTACATTATGTTATTTGTAAATCTGGGATGAGATCAGCTCGTGCTTGCCAGTTTTTAGAGGAGCATGGATATAAGGTCATCAATGTTCAAGGTGGCATGACGGCCTTTGAAAATCTTTAAAATTTTGCATTTCTCCTACTTGGTGTGTACTAGGTAGGAGAATTTTGTTTTTAGATAATTCTTATTTTTAAAAATATTGAAAACATTCAATATTTACTTCGTGATGCTTTTTTCATACTCTTATTCGTGATATACTAGGTCAGTATTTTAGAAATATGAAGGAGATTCTTTATGGCTAAAAAAGGTGCCCTAACAGGTTTGCTCCTGTTTGGAATATTTTTTGGTGCGGGGAACTTGATTTTTCCGCCTTCTCTAGGTGCCCTATCTGGAGAACATTTTCTTCCTGCCATTGCAGGTTTTGTCTTTTCAGGCGTCGGTATCGCCGTTTTGACTCTCATTATTGGAACTCTCAATCCTAAGGGATACATTTATGAGATTTCTAAGAAAATCTCACCTTGGTTTGCGACGCTTTATCTCGCAGTCCTCTATTTATCAATTGGTCCCTTCTTTGCCATTCCACGTACAGCCACAACAGCTTACGAAGTCGGGATTAGCCCCCTTTTATCAGATGCGAATAAAGGACTTGGATTGATTGTCTTTACCGTACTATATTTTGTAGCGGCTTATTTGATTTCACTCAATCCATCAAAGATTTTGGATCGGATCGGACGTATCTTGACACCAGTCTTTGCTTTGTTGATCGTTATCTTGGTTGTACTAGGTGCCTTCAAGTATGGTGGAACAAGTCCTCAAGCGGCCTCAGAAGCCTATCAATCCTCTGCTTTTGGAACAGGTTTCCTAGAAGGGTATAATACCTTGGATGCTCTTGCTTCAGTCGCCTTTAGTGTGATTGCTGTTCAAACCTTGAAACAACTTGGATTCTCAAGTAAGAAAGAGTACATTTCAACTATTTGGGTGGTTGGTATCGTTGTAGCTCTTGCCTTTAGCGCTCTTTACATCGGTTTAGGATTCCTTGGAAATCACTTCCCGGTACCAGCAGAAACAATGAAGGGTGGAACACCAGGTGTTTATATCTTGTCGCAAGCTACTCAGGAAATCTTTGGTTCAACAGCTCAACTCTTCCTTGCTGTTATGGTAACTGTAACCTGCTTCACAACGACAGTTGGCTTGATTGTGTCTACAGCTGAATTCTTTAATGGACGTTTCCCACAAATCAGCTACAAGGTCTATGCAACTGCCTTTACCTTGATTGGATTTGCTATTGCAAACCTTGGTCTTGATGCAATCATTAAGTATTCAGTTCCAGTACTGGTAATCTTGTACCCAATCACCATCGCCATTGTGATGATTGTGATTGTTAATAAGTTTGTCGCTCTATCAAAACCAGGTATGCAGTTAACTATTGGGCTTGTTACAGCGATTGCTCTTGCAAGCGTCCTTGGAAGTTCTTTTAAGATTGAGTTTCTAGCAAATCTCGTTAATGCTCTTCCGTTTGCAGCTGCCTCTCTACCATGGTTGGTGCCAGCAATTATTGGAATCTTGCTTTCACTGGTTCTACCAAACAAACAAGAGAGTGACGTTTTTGAGATGGAATAAAAAAATTCTTGGTCATCGACCAAGAATTTTTTGTATGAGCACGACTCATTAGTTGGTTTGTTCAGTATAACCAGCTTCTTTAAGCATTTTTTTCGAGGCAGCAAAGCTTACACGGTTTCCAATACCAGAATATTCGTTCGGCATTGCTTTTTTCAATTCGTCAAGACTCGCGACAGTCATGTCAACCTCGATGTTTTGGATAACTTTTTCGTCTTGAATTTCAACTTTTTGTGTAACCCCTTTGACCCCTTCATAACCTTTATAAGTATCATCAACAATTTCCTTAACACCTTCCGCGGTATTATTAAGTTTTTCAGGGTCAAGTACATTATGAACAGTTTGTTTTACAACGTCATCTCCCTTCACAGTATAAGTCAAGGTAGAATGAATTCCAGGTTTGCTATTGTGGACAAATGTGTGGGTTTCTGTCTCATCTTTCTTTTCAGATGATTGCTGACTGCTTTGTTTGGTCTCGCTTGACTGAGTTGTTGTGTCTTCTTTGCTACTGCTGTTAGTAGGTGTTGATGCTTGTTTGGAACATCCGAGTAGGAGGACAAGTGAAGCCACTAGGGCTAGTGATACTTTAAAGTATGATTTCATATTTTTTACTTTCCTTTTATAATCAAAGTATTTGTATTATAACATGGATCGATAGTGAAAGCAACTAAACACAGTTTTTCTCCTTTTGAGAAGGAGTCTGACTAGAAAAATGTTATAATGGTAGGAAAGAGGTGAAGAAATGAATCAGACTGTAAACTATATCAAAGAACTAACCGCAATTGCATCTCCGACGGGCTTTACGCGTGAGATTTCAGACTACCTAGTCCATACTTTAGAAGAGCTTGGTTACCAGCCTATTCGAACAGCTAAGGGGGGTGTCAATGTGACCATTAAAGGTCAAAACGATGAGCAACAACGCTATGTGACTGCCCACGTGGATACGCTGGGTGCTATTGTTCGTGCAGTCAAACCGGATGGTCGTCTCAAATTAGATCGTATCGGTGGTTTTCCTTGGAACATGATTGAAGGGGAAAACTGTACGGTGCATGTGGCTAGCACTGGTCAAAAGGTATCTGGAACCATCCTCATCCACCAAACTTCATGCCATGTCTACAAGGATGCAGGAACTGCAGAACGCACACAGGACAATATGGAAGTGCGTTTGGACGCAAAAGTGACCAATGAAAAAGAAACTCGCGCCTTGGGCATCGAGGTCGGTGATTTTATCAGCTTTGACCCACGAACTATCGTGACAGAGGCTGGTTTTATCAAGTCCCGTCACTTGGATGACAAGGTCAGCGCAGCAATTTTGCTCAATCTCCTTCGAGTTTATAAAGAAGAGCGAATTGACTTGCCGATGACGACACATTTTGCCTTTTCAGTATTTGAAGAAGTGGGTCATGGTGCTAACTCAAGTATCCCAAGTCAAGTTGTCGAATATCTAGCTGTAGATATGGGAGCTATGGGCGATGACCAACAGACAGATGAGTACACAGTATCTATCTGTGTCAAGGATGCTTCAGGACCTTATCACTATGACTTCCGTCAACACTTAGTAGCTTTGGCGAAAGAGCAGGATATTCCATTTAAGCTGGATATCTATCCATTTTATGGTTCGGATGCTTCAGCAGCTATGTCAGCAGGTGCAGAGGTCAAGCATGCCCTCCTTGGTGCGGGAATCGAGTCCAGTCACTCTTATGAGCGCACCCACATTGATTCAGTAGTAGCGACTGAGCGTATGGTTGATGCCTATCTCAAGAGCGAGGGGGTATCATAGAATGTGCTTAATCTGTCAGAGAATTGAACTCATCAAAGCTGGACAAAATCCCTACTTTGTAAAAGAACTAGAAACAGGCTATGTTGTCATTGGAGACCACCAATACTTTAAGGGCTATACCTTATTTCTGGCAAAAGAGCATGTCACAGAACTTCATCAGATGGAAACCTCTGTAAAACTTCGTTTTCTAGAGGAAATGAGTCTGGTCCAAGAAGCAGTCGCAAAAGCGTTTAAAGCTGAAAAGATGAACATCGAACTTCTAGGAAATGGAGATGCCCATGTTCACTGGCACCTCTTTCCAAGACGATCAGGTGATATGAGGGGTCGTGGATTGAATGGCCGTGGTCCAGTCTGGTGGGTGCCCTGGGAAGAAATGGCGGCAGAAGATTGCCAAGTGCAATTCCATGAGTTGGAACAAATGATTAAAACCTTATCCGATGAATTAGAGAAGCATGTGATTTAAGAGAGGAAGAAAAAAATGAAAAAAAGATACATCGTTTTATCCGGTTTGCTAGCAGTAACCCTAGCAGCATGTTCTCAAGAAACACCTAAAAATGAAGAAAATACTCAAAAAACGGAACAGACTAGCCAATCTGAAGGGACTGTAGGAAGCAAATCTCAAGCTTCTAGTCAGAAAAAGGCAGAAGTTGTCAATAAGGGAGACCACTATAGTATACAAGGAAAATACGATGAAATCGTCGTAGCTAATAAGCACTATCCTTTGTCAAAAGACTACAATCCAGGAGAAAATCCAACAGCTAAGGCAGAGTTGGTCAAACTCATTGCAGCAATGCAAGCAGCTGGCTACCCAATCAGCGATCACTACAGTGGTTTTAGAAGTTATGAAACTCAAACCAAACTTTATCAAGACTATGTGAATCAAGACGGTAAGGAAGCAGCAGATCGCTATTCAGCTCGCCCAGGTTATAGTGAACACCAAACAGGTCTTGCTTTTGATTTGATTGGGACTAATGGAGAATTAGTGACAGAGGAGAAGGCAGCTCAGTGGCTCTTGGATCATGCGGCTGACTATGGCTTTGTTGTTCGCTATCTCAAAGGAAAGGAAAAAGAGACTGGCTACATGGCGGAAGAATGGCATCTTCGCTACGTCGGAAAAGAAGCCAAAGAAATTGCTGCAAGTGGCCTTAGTTTGGAAGAATACTATGGCTTTGAAGGCGGAGATTACGTCGATTAAAAAAAAAATTTTTCTCTTGCATTTTTAGATAAATAGTGTATAATAGATGAGTATGTGTAAAGCATACTTGTGGGAGGTAAAAATCTTACATTACCGCCAAAACCACAAAGGAGGATTTAAAAATGGCTAAAAAAGTCGAAAAACTTGTAAAATTGCAAATCCCTGCTGGTAAAGCTACACCAGCTCCACCAGTTGGACCTGCTCTTGGTCAAGCTGGTATCAACATCATGGGATTCACAAAAGAGTTCAACGCTCGTACAGTTGATCAAGCTGGTATGATCATTCCAGTTGTTATCTCAGTATACGAAGACAAATCATTTACTTTCGTTACAAAAACACCACCAGCTGCTGTTCTTTTGAAAAAGGCTGCAGGTGTTGAAAAAGGATCAGGTACACCTAACAAAACTAAAGTTGCTACAGTTACTCGTGCACAAGTACAAGAAATTGCAGAAACTAAGATGCCAGATTTGAACGCAGCAAACATTGAGTCTGCAATGCGTATGATCGAAGGTACTGCTCGTTCTATGGGATTCACTGTTGTTGACTAATCAATAACACAGTAGAAAATCTCACAGCAGTCTATTAGTTGCTTTTCATACTAGGCAAGTGACTGAGGCTTGTACTTAGGTACAGTAAAGGAACTGAACGAAGTAGGAAAAGGAAAATAATAGGCTGAAAACCCGCAAGACTTCATCATTTCGAGAAGTGACGTGGGAGATGAAAATCGATTGAACCACTTACAAGGAGAATAGAAAATGGCTAAAAAAAGCAAACAACTTCGTGCTGCTCTTGAGAAAATTGACAGCACAAAAGCATACAGTGTAGAAGAAGCTGTAGCACTTGCAAAAGAAACTAACTTTGCAAAATTTGACGCAACTGTAGAAGTTGCTTACAACTTGAACATCGACGTTAAAAAAGCTGACCAACAAATCCGTGGAGCAATGGTATTGCCAAACGGAACTGGTAAAACTTCACGCGTTCTTGTTTTCGCACGTGGTGCAAAAGCTGAAGAAGCAAAAGCTGCTGGTGCAGACTTTGTTGGTGAAGATGACCTTGTTGCGAAAATCAACGACGGTTGGTTGGACTTCGACGTAGTTATCGCTACACCTGATATGATGGCTCTTGTTGGACGTCTTGGACGTGTCCTTGGACCACGTAACTTGATGCCAAACCCTAAAACTGGTACTGTAACAATGGATGTTGCTAAAGCAGTTGAAGAGTCTAAAGGTGGTAAAATTACTTACCGTGCTGACCGTGCAGGTAACGTTCAAGCAATCATCGGTAAAGTATCATTTGAAGCTGAAAAATTGGTTGAAAACTTCAAAGCTTTCAACGAAACAATCCAAAAATCAAAACCAGCTACAGCTAAAGGAACTTACGTAACAAACTTGACAATCACAACTACTCAAGGTGTTGGTATCAAAGTTGACGTAAACTCACTTTAATCAGTAGTTTATAAAAGAGAAGACGAGTACGAAAGTGCTCGTTTTTTTGATGAGTATGACCTTTTAGAAAAATCAGTTCATTGATCAGGTTTGTAGCAATAGTGCGTTTCCTCTTCTTCTTTCACAGAAAATATGGTATAATAGAGAGTAAAAAACTTTGAAAGAAAGAAAAAGATGAATTTAAAAGATTATATCGCAACGATTGAAAATTATCCTAAGGAAGGCATTACCTTCCGTGATATCAGCCCTTTGATGGCAGATGGAAATGCTTATAGCTATGCTGTTCGTGAAATTGTTCAGTATGCAACAGACAAGAAGATCGACATGATTGTGGGTCCAGAGGCTCGTGGATTTATTGTTGGTTGCCCCGTTGCCTTTGAGTTGGGGATTGGCTTTGCGCCTGTTCGTAAGCCAGGTAAATTGCCACGCGAAGTCATTTCTGCTGACTATGAAAAAGAGTACGGTATTGATACCTTGACCATGCACGCTGATGCCATCAAACCAGGTCAACGCGTTCTCATCGTAGATGATCTCTTAGCAACAGGCGGGACTGTCAAGGCAACAATTGAGATGATTGAAAGACTTGGTGGAATTGTAGCCGGTTGTGCTTTCTTGATTGAGTTGGATGAGCTTAAAGGCCGTGAAAAAATCGGAGATTACGATTACAAGGTACTTATGCATTATTAATAAAAAACAGTCCTTGGGGCTGTTTTCTCTTCATCCGCTATATAAATTAACTATAGCTAGTTAGAGAAAAACTATAATTGAAAACTATATCTTCATACAGTATAATATAGGGAAGAAGTATTTGGAGGTTTTTGCTTTCAAACAGACAAGATCATTCCCAAAATAGAGAACTGTTAGGAGGGTATTATGCCGATTCGACTTGATAAAAAATTACCAGCTGTGGAGATTTTAAGGACAGAAAATATCTTTGTGATGGACGACCAACGGGCCGCTCATCAGGATATTCGCCCCTTGAAGATTTTGATTTTAAATCTCATGCCCCAAAAGATGGTGACAGAAACGCAACTCTTGCGGCATTTGGCTAATACACCGTTGCAATTAGATATTGATTTCTTATATATGGAAACGCATCATTCCAAGACAACCCGTGCCGAACATATGGAAACCTTCTATAAGACCTTTCCAGAGGTCAAGAATGACTTCTTTGATGGAATGATTATCACGGGAGCACCAGTGGAGCATTTGCCTTTTGAGGAGGTGGATTATTGGGAGGAATTCAAGCAGGTCATCGAATGGTCCAAGACGCATGTTTTTTCAACCCTGCATATCTGTTGGGGTGCACAAGCAGGTCTTTATGTTCGCTATGGCGTTGAAAAGCACCAGATGGATCGGAAACTATCAGGTATTTACCCACAGGATACCTTAAAAGAGGGGCACCTTCTTTTTAGAGGTTTTGATGATCGCTATGTAGCTCCTCATTCTCGTCATACTGAGATTTTAAAAGAAGAAATCTTAAACAAGACCAATCTTGAGATTCTGTCAGAAGGTCCTGAGGTTGGGGTTTCTATCTTAGCTAGTCGAGATTTGCGTGAGATTTATAGTTTTGGCCATTTGGAGTATGATCGTGACACTTTGGCAAGAGAGTATTTTCGTGATTATGAGGCGGGGCTCGACCCTCATATCCCAGAGAACTACTTTAAAAATGATGATGTAAATGAGACGCCCTGTCTCTGTTGGTCTTCATCAGCTGCCCTCTTTTTCAGCAATTGGGTAAACTATGCAGTTTATCAAGAAACCCCTTTTGACTGGAGAAAGGTAGAGGATGATGCGGCTGCATTTGGATATTTATAAGAGGAATTATGACATATTTTGACGCTTTTAAATCAGGGAACTTGGTTTTACCAAGTGCCCTGCTCTTGCATTTTAAGGAACTCTTTCCTTCCAGCGAAGATTTTCTCGTCTGGCAATTTTTCTATTTACAAAATACCACAGCCTTAGGAGATGTTTCGCCTAGCCAAATAGCTGAAATCATTGGGAAAGAGGTGGCAGATGTCAACCAATCCATTTCGAATTTGACTGAAAATGGTTTGCTACAATATCGGACCATTGAACTAAATGGGGAAATTGAGCTGATTTTTGATGCTAGTCTGGCTTTTGAACGCTTGGATAGCTTGTTAGATAGCCAAACTCCAGCTACAACTGCCCCAAACTCCAAAAATCAATTGAAGGATCTGGTTGAAACTTTTCAGCAGGAATTGGGGCGCTTGTTAACACCATTTGAAATCGAAGATCTTTCCAAGACTGTCAAAGAAGATGGAATCAAGGCGGATTTGATCAAGGAAGCTCTCCGAGAGGCGGTTTTTAATGGCAAACCAAACTGGAAGTACATTCAGGCAATCCTTCGTAACTGGCGCCATGAAGGTATCCAGTCTGTGGCTCAGGTGGAGGCCAAACGAGCAGAGCGAGAAGCGAACAATCCCAAACAAGTTCAGGCTTCGGCTGATTTCCTCGATGCCATGAATTTGTGGCAAGATTAGTCGCTTGAAAAATCTTGAAAATTAGAGTAAGGTTTGCAAGCTCGTTATAAATATGATAGAATAATAGTGAATAAAATGAAAAAAGAGGTATGTGAAATGTCACGTAAACCATTTATCGCTGGTAACTGGAAAATGAACAAAAATCCAGAAGAAGCAAAAGCATTTGTTGAAGCCGTTGCATCAAAACTTCCTTCATCAGACCTTGTTGAAGCAGGTATCGCAGCTCCTGCAGTTGATTTGACAGCTGTTCTTGCTGCTGCTAAAGGTTCAAACCTTAAAGTTGCTGCTCAAAACTGCTACTTTGAAAATGCAGGTGCGTTCACTGGTGAAACTAGCCCACAAGTTTTGAAAGAAATCGGTACAGACTACGTTGTGATCGGTCACTCAGAACGTCGTGACTACTTCCATGAAACTGACGAAGATATCAACAAAAAAGCAAAAGCAATCTTTGCAAACGGTATGCTTCCAATCATCTGTTGTGGTGAGTCACTTGAAACTTACGAAGCTGGTAAAGCGGCTGAATTCGTAGGTGCTCAAGTATCTGCTGCATTGGCTGGCTTGACAGCTGAACAAGTTGCTTCAACAGTTATCGCTTACGAGCCAATCTGGGCTATCGGTACTGGTAAATCAGCTTCACAAGACGATGCACAAAAAATGTGTAAAGTTGTTCGTGACGTCGTAGCAGCTGACTTTGGTCAAGAAGTTGCGGACAAAGTTCGTGTTCAATACGGTGGTTCTGTTAAACCTGAAAACGTTGCTTCATACATGGCTTGCCCAGACGTTGACGGTGCCCTTGTTGGTGGTGCGTCACTTGAAGCTGAAAGCTTCTTGGCATTGCTTGATTTTGTAAAATAATCTAGTTTATTCCAGACAGACAGTTAAAAGTACTAAGTGACTTTGACTGCCTGTCTTATTTTTACTTGGAGCATTCTTGTGAAAGAGGGATTTTTCTAGACTAGGAAAGTTCCTTAGGGAAAGAAAGGCGTGCAGATGCGCGCTCTTTTCTATATCAAAAAGTTATGAAAGGGAGAGTTATGCTCTATATTTGGTCTTATTTGAAAAAATACCCCAAGTGGTTATTCTTGGATTTCTTTGGAGCGGTTTTCTTTGTTGTCGTCAATCTTGGACTGCCAACTGTTCTAGCTCGGATGATTGATGAAGGTGTGAATAAAGGGAATGAACAGCAATTGTATGTTTGGGCCGCAATCATGCTGGTGATTATCCTATGTGGAACCTTGGGGCGTATAGTCTTAGCTTACGCTGCTAGTAAGCTGACGACCAATATGGTCAAAGATATGAGGGATGATCTCTATGCCAAATTACAAGAGTATTCTCATCATGAATATGAAAAGATTGGAGTGTCTTCACTGGTTACTCGTATTACCAGTGATGCCTTTGTTCTCATGCAGTTTGCAGAACAGACCTTAAAACTGGGTGTCATCACTCCCATGATGATGCTGTCTAGTATCTTAATGATCTTCCTGACCAGTCCGTCATTAGCCTGGATAGTGGCCTTTGCAGTACCTTTCTTAGTCGTGGTGGTCATTTATGTAGCGGTCAAGACTCGACCATTATCAGAGAAACAGCAGGCTACCTTAGATAAGATAAACCAATATGCCAGGGAAAATCTAATGGGACTCCGTGTCATTCGTGCCTTTGCTCGTGAGGAATTTCAAGAGGAACGTTTTGCAGGACAAAATGCAGTCTATGCAGCCAATTCCAATCGTCTGTTTAAACTAACCGGTTTGACGGAACCCTTGTTTGTTCAGATTATCATTGCCATGATTGTAGCTATTGTCTGGTTTGCTCTGGACCCTATCAAACAAGGAAGCTTGCAAATTGGGGATCTGGTGGCCTTTATCGAATATAGCTTCCACGCCCTCTTGTCCTTCCTTTTCCTATCCAATCTCTTCACCATGTACCCCCGTACAGCCGTTTCGAGTGAACGGTTGAAAGAAGTCATGGATATGCCGATTTCTATTGATCCCAATGAAGGAGGCGTCAGAGAGACAGCAACTCACGGCTATTTGGAATTTGAAAATGTCACCTTTGCTTATCCTGGTGAGACGGAGAATCCTGTTTTGCACAATATTTCGTTCTGTGCCAAACCAGGAGAAACCATTGCCTTTATCGGTTCGACCGGATCTGGTAAGTCCTCTCTTGTGCAATTGATTCCTCGTTTTTACGATGTCACGCTTGGGAAAATCAAAGTTGATGGTGTCGATGTGAGGGATTATCGACTTAAGTCTCTTCGTCAAAAGATTGGTTTTATCCCACAAAAGGCCTTACTCTTTACTGGAACTATCGCTGAAAATATCCGCTATGGGAAGGAAGATGCCAGTCACAAGGACCTACATCAGGCAGCAGACGTGGCGCAAGCCAAAGATTTTATTGAAAGTCGAGAAGAAGGCTTTGCGACTCATCTAGCTGAAGGCGGAAGCAATCTTTCTGGAGGACAGAAACAACGCCTATCAATTGCCAGAGCGGTTATAAAGAATCCTGATATCTATATTTTTGATGATTCCTTCTCAGCCTTGGATTATCGCACAGATGCCATTTTACGCCGTCGCCTCAAGGAAGTAACGCAGAATGCTACGGTTCTAATTGTCGCTCAACGTGTCGGAACCATCATGGATGCGGATCAGATCATCGTTCTTGATAAGGGAGAGATCGTGGGTCGCGGTCGACATGAGGAATTGATGGAGACCAATGACATCTATCGTGAAATTGCTGAGTCGCAGTTGAAAAATGCATCTCTAACAGAAGAATAGGAGGAAATATGAAAACACAATATAGTTTGGCTCGTTTGTGGAGCTATTTGAAAGCCTACCGTTTTTCTGTCTTCTTTGCAGTCTTTCTAAAAATTTTGAGTGTGGTCATGAGTGTCTTGGAGCCTTTTGTCTTGGGGCTAGCTATTACGGAGTTGACAAAAAATCTCTTAGATATGGCTAATGGTCTTGCAGGCGCTCGTATCAATACTGGCTACATCGGAACTGTTTTAATCATTTACCTCTTTAGAGGTTTCTTGTATGAACTTGGTTCTTATTATTCCAACTATTTCATGACCAATGCGGTCCAGTCTATGACCCAGGATCTGCGAAATGAAATGACTGAAAAGATCAATCGTATCCCTGTGTCTTTCTTTGACAAACACCAGTTCGGTGATTTGTTGGGGCGCTTTACTAGTGACGTTGAGACAGTGTCCAACGCTCTTCAACAGTCTTTCCTCCAAATTGTCAATGGCGTTCTGACGATTGTCCTCGTGATGGGAATGGTATTATACTTGAATTTTCACTTGGCTATAGTGGTGATTCTATCCATTCCAGTGACCTATTTTGGTGCCAGAAGCATCCTGAAACGTTCTCAGCCTTATTTTAAAGAGCAGGCGGCTATTTTAGGACGGATGAATGGCTATGTGCAGGAAAATCTTACAGGTTTTAATGTTTTGAAACTCTACGGTCGTGAGGAATCCTCTCATAAAGAATTTTCTAAGATTACAGATGACCTCCAACGTGTTGGCTTTAAAGCCAGCTTTATCTCTGGGATCATGATGCCAGCCCTTCATGTCGTATCAGACCTGACCTATCTGATCGTTGCAGTTCTTGGTGGTTTGCAGGTTATTGCAGGTCGTTTGACAGTAGGGAATATGCAGGCTTTTGTTCAGTATGTCTGGCAGGTTAGCCAGCCTATCCAAAACATTACACAACTTGCGGGTCAAATGCAAAGTGCCAAGTCTTCGTTAGACCGCATCTTTGATATCTTGGATGAGGCAGAGGAAGTCAAGGGAGAAGAACTCGAAATCCTTGAACCCTTAACAGGTCAGGTGACCTTCCAACATGTTGACTTCCAGTATGTTGAAAACAAACCATTGATTCGAGACTTTAATCTAGAAGTTCAACCAGGAGAGATGGTAGCGATTGTTGGTCCGACCGGAGCTGGTAAGACAACCCTAATCAATCTACTCATGCGTTTTTATGATGTTACAGCAGGTGCAATCTTGGTTGACGGGCAGGATATTCGCCAGTTGTCACGTAAAGACTACCGCCGTCAATTTGGGATGGTCTTGCAGGATGCTTGGCTTTATGAAGGGACAATCAAAGAAAACCTACGTTTTGGAAATCTTGACGCTAGTGACGAGGAAATTGTAGAAGCTGCCAAAGCAGCAAATGTAGACCACTTTATCCGAACGCTTCCTGGTGGTTACAACATGGAGATGAACCAAGAGTCAAGCAATATTTCCCTCGGGCAAAAACAACTCTTGACCATAGCGCGTTCTCTCCTAGCCAATCCTAAAATTCTCATTTTAGATGAAGCGACTTCCTCTGTTGACACCCGTTTGGAACTCTTGATTCAAAAAGCTATGAAACGCTTGATGAAAGAAAGAACCAGCTTTGTCATCGCCCACCGTCTCTCTACCATTCAAGAAGCAGATAAGATTCTCGTTCTTAAGGATGGGCAGATTATTGAGCAGGGAAATCATGAACGCTTGCTCCAAGAAAAAGGCTTTTATTATGACTTGTACCAAAGCCAATTTTCAAGTAAGTCTGGGGAATCCAGCTAATCAAAACTATCTAGACTATTCTTAAATTATCAGTCTATTACAACTTTTCTCAGATAGTACATTTTCCTTGCTATCGTTTTTTGGTAGTAGTATACTTATATTGTAACCACTAAGAAGATGGTTACAAAAAAATGAAAGAGGTAATAAATATGGTTGAATTGAAAAAAGAAGCAGTAAAAGACGTTACAACATTATCTAAAACAGCGCCAGTAGCATTGGTAAAAACAAAGGAAGTATTGAACCAAGCAGTAGCGGACTTGTATGTGGCTCACATTGCCCTTCACCAAGTACACTGGTATATGCGTGGTCGTGGTTTCCTCGTATGGCATCCAAAAATGGATGAATACATGGACAGCCTTGATGGCTATCTTGACGAAATCAGCGAACGTTTGATCACCCTTGGTGGCAAACCTTACTCAACTTTGACAGAATTCCTTCAACACAGTGAAATCGAAGAAGAAGAAGGGGAATTCCGTAACGTTGAAGAAAGTTTGGAACGTGTTCTAGCGATTTATCGCTACCTCATCACGCTTTTCCAAAAAGCTTTGGATGTGACTGATGAAGAAGGCGATGATGTTACAAACGATATCTTTGTTGGTGCTAAGGCTGAACTTGAGAAAACAGTTTGGATGCTTGCAGCAGAACTTGGACAAGCTCCTGGTTTGTAAAATATAGTTGCTACCCCTTTTATCATGAGGCGCTTGATAAGCGCCCATGAGCAATCATCTTTTAAAAGTCATGTAACTGTAAACAGTTGCATGATTTTTTGTCTGCTGGACTTAGGACACATTGTCAAAAGTAGGATTTTACGGTATAATAGTTGCTGTTCAATAACATATGAATTTTAAAGAATAATTGTTAGTTTAAGGAGGACTTATGAACAACTTACCAAATTGCCCGAAATGTAATTCAGAATATGTCTACGAAGACGGAAGTCTCTTGGTCTGCCCAGAGTGTGCCTATGAGTGGAATCCTGCAGAAGTTGCAGAAGTAGAAGAAGGTGTTGTTGCTATCGATGCCAATGGAAATAAATTGGCTGACGGCGATACTGTAACCTTAATCAAGGACTTGAAAGTAAAAGGTGCGCCAAAGGATTTGAAA
The DNA here is from genome assembly GCF_058556195.1 of Streptococcus sp. A69. Lineage (NCBI taxonomy): Bacteria > Bacillati > Bacillota > Bacilli > Lactobacillales > Streptococcaceae > Streptococcus > Streptococcus sp. A69. Next base: position 508,578 of record NZ_JBZUJU010000002.1, read on the forward strand.
CAAGGAACTCGTGTTAAAAATATCCGTATCGTAGAAGGTGACCACAACATCGATTGTAAGATTGATGGTTTTGGAGCTATGAAACTCAAGTCAGAATTTGTTAAGAAAATCTAGCCATGAAACTGAATTATAAATTTATTTTTTATAGTCGTGTCCTCTTGTTCTTAGCGGCATTTACAGGAGTTTATTTAGAGATCACCAAGCATGGTGGTTTTGGTATGCTCCTTTACTACACAGTATTGTCCAATCTTTTGGTAACGATTTTCACGGGCTATCTGCTCCGTGTGATGAGCCGTTCAGGTGAAAATTGGCAAAGTCCGACCTTGCTTCGTCTCAAGGGTGGCGTTACCATGAGTATCATGATTACCTGTGTGATTTACCATTTTATGCTTGCTCCGATCGCGACAGACTTTTACCGTGTGGAAAATTTCCTTTGCCACTATATCGTTCCACTCTGGTTTTTAGCCGACACCCTCTTCTTTGATAAACGGGGTCAATACAAGATCTGGGATCCAGTCTTGTGGACCATCTTGCCCTTAGTTTATATGATTTTTGCCTTGTTTAACGGCCTGGTCTTAAAACTCAATATTCCGAATTCCAAGGACAATCCCTTCCCTTATTTCTTTTTAAATGTGAACAAGGGTTGGGACGTGGTCATCAAATGGTGTTTGATCATTTTTGCAGCGTATATGGTTGCAGGCTTCATCTTCTATCTGATCAAGCAAATCAAGCGAAAATAGTCTTCCTATTAGGAAAGTTAGGACGGAGTCTTTAGTTCAATCGGGCTCCTTCTTTTCTTGCCATCTTCCTTCTAAAAGGATCAACAGTGAGAAATATACAGAAAGAAAATTCATGAAACAATTTTTAGAACGGGCTAGTATTTTGGCCCTCTCCCTCGTTTTGATTACCTCCTTCTCCATCTCAAGTGCTCTGCCAGCCATGTTTGACTACTATCAAGGCTACCCTAAAGAACAAATCGAGCTCCTGGTCAGTCTCCCTTCTTTTGGAATCATGATTATGCTGGTTTTAAATGGTTTTTTGGAGCGTTTGTTTCCTGAGCGACTTCAGATTAGTCTGGGCCTTCTCATCCTCTCTATCGGTGGAACAGCTCCCTTCTGGTATCAGGAGTACAACTTTGTCTTTGCGATGCGGATTTTATTTGGCTTGGGTGTTGGGATGATCAATGCCAAGGCCATTTCCATCATTAGCGAACGCTATCATGGAAAGACACGGATCCAGATGTTGGGTCTTCGCGGATCAGCAGAAGTTGTCGGGGCATCGATTTTGACTCTAGTGGTCGGTCAACTCTTATCCTTGGGATGGACAGTGACCTTCTTGGCCTACAGTGCGGGATTTTTAGTATTGATCCTTTATCTGCTCTTTGTCCCTTATGGGAAAGAAAAGAAAGAAACAAAGAAAAAAGAGACTGAAACGACTCGTTTGACAGGACAGATGAAAGGCTTGATTTTTCTATTGGCTGTCGAAGCAGCAGTTGTTGTCTGCACCAACACAGCTATCACCATCCGTATTCCTAGTCTGATGGTGGAAAGAGGTCTAGGGGATGCCCAGTTATCGAGCTTGGTTTTAAGTATCATGCAGTTGATTGGTATCTTGGCTGGTGTGAGTTTTTCTTTCTTTATCTCTCTGTTTAAAGAAAGATTGCTCCTTTGGTCAGGTATCACCTTTGGATTGGGGCAGATTGTGATTGCCTTGTCTCCGTCATTGGGTGTGATGGTAGTTGGAAGTATTGTGGCAGGTTTTTCTTACAGTGTGGCCTTGACCACTGTCTTTCAGCTTCTTTCTGAAAGAATCCCAGCCAAGCTTCTTAATCAGGCAACATCTTTTGCAGTGCTAGGATGTAGCTTTGGAGCCTTTACGACACCGTTTATTCTTGGGGCGATTGGCTTGGTGACTCAAAACGGTATGTTGGTCTTCACCATTCTAGGATGCTGGTTGATTGTCACTTCTATCTTTGTTATGTACGCACTTCAAAAGAGAGCTTAGGATTGGTTTCCTAAGTTTTTCTTTTTTGGAATTTTGTACCCAGACAATTATTGGTTTTTAAACTTGTTTACACTTTTATTTCCTGATAAAATAGAAGTTATGACAAGATATAAAGCAATCATTTCCTATGATGGTTATGCCTTTGCTGGTTTTCAGCGCCAGCCTCATGCGCGGAGCGTTCAAGAGGAAATCGAAAAAACTTTAACGAGACTCAATAAGGGGCAAGCCATCACTGTACACGGTGCTGGTAGGACGGATAGTGGGGTTCATGCTCTTGGTCAGGTTATTCATTTTGATCTGCCCTATCAGATGGATGAGGAAAAACTCCGTTTTGCTCTGGATACCCAGTCACCAGAAGATATCGATGTGATTTCAATTGAGCTTGTGGTGGATGATTTTCATTGCCGTTATGCAAAACATAGCAAGACCTATGAGTTTATAGTAGATAGGGGGCGTCCTAAAAATCCGATGCGCCGTCACTATGCTACTCACTTTCCCTATCCCCTCGATGTAGAGCGGATGCAGGAGGCTGTCAAGAAATTAGAAGGAACCCATGATTTCACCGGTTTTACAGCATCTGGAACGAGTGTAGAGGACAAGGTTCGGACCATTACAGAAGCTAGTCTTAGTGTTGATGAGACAGGGCAGTTTTTAATCTTTACCTTCTCAGGAAATGGCTTCTTGTATAAGCAGATTCGTAATATGGTGGGGACTCTTCTCAAAATCGGCAATAACCGCATGCCAGTTGAGCAGATTGACTTGATTTTGGAGAAGAAAGATAGAAAACTTGCGGGTCCAACGGCGGCACCAAATGGCTTGTATTTAAAGGAGATTCGTTATGAAGAATAATCGTATTTTAGCCCTTTCTGGGAATGATATTTTTAGTGGTGGTGGTTTGTCAGCTGATTTGGCCACTTATACCTTGAACGGCTTGCATGGCTTTGTAGCTGTCACTTGTTTGACGGCCTTGACCGAAAAGGGCTTTGAAGTCTTCCCTACGGATGATACTATTTTCCAACATGAGTTGAATAGCTTACGTGATGTCGAGTTTGCAGGGATTAAGATTGGTCTTCTTCCTACTGTCAGTGTGGCTGAGAAAGCCTTGAACTTTATCAAGCAACGTCCAGGAGTGCCTGTTGTATTGGATCCCGTCTTGGTCTGCAAGGAAACGCACGATGTGGCTGTCAGTGAACTCTGTAAAGAGTTGATTCTCTTTTTCCCTCATGTCAGTGTGATTACGCCAAATCTTCCTGAAGCAGAATTGTTGGCGGGTCAGGAAATCAAAACTTTGGAAGATATGAAAGCTGCAGCGCAGAAATTGCATGATTTAGGAGCGCCAGCAGTCATTATCAAGGGAGGCAATCGCCTTAGTCAGTCCAAGGCTGTAGATGTCTTTTATGATGGACAAAGTTTTACTGTCCTAGAAAATCCTGTTATCCAAGGACAAAATGCTGGTGCAGGTTGTACCTTTGCCTCAAGCATCGCCAGTCACTTGGTTAAAGGGGATGAACTTTTACCAGCAGTAGAAAGCTCTAAGGCTTTCGTTTACCGTGCTATTGCACAAGCAGATCAATATGGAGTAAGACAATATGAAGCAAACCAAAACAACTAAAATCGCCCTTGTATCCCTCTTAACCGCCCTTTCTGTGGTTCTAGGTTATTTCTTAAAGATTCCAACACCAACAGGCATTCTAACTCTCTTAGATGCGGGTATCTTCTTTGCAGCCTTCTACTTTGGTAGTCGTGAAGGGGCTGTAGTCGGAGGTCTAGCAGGTTTCTTGATTGACCTCTTATCAGGCTATCCACAGTGGATGTTCTTTAGCTTGATCAACCATGGCTTGCAGGGATTTTTCGCAGGATTTAAAGGAAGATGGCAATGGCTAGGCCTTATCTTAGCTACTATTGCGATGGTAGGAGGCTACGCCTTGGGTTCAACTTTGATGAATGGCTGGGCAGCAGCCCTACCAGAAATCCTACCAAACTTCCTGCAAAATATCGTGGGAATGGTTGTAGGGTTTGTGCTTAGTCAAAGTATTAAGAAAATTAAGTAAAGCGGCTGGAGAAAAGTTCTAAAAATCAGAAAAACGCATAATATCAAGTGTTGAAAAACCTTGATACTATGCGTTTTATTGTGGGAAGATTTTATACTCTTCGAAAATCAAATTTAAACCGCGTCAACGTCGCCTTGCCGTACTCAAGTACAGCCTGCGGCTAGTTTCCTAGTTTGTTCTTTGATTTTCATTGAGTATTAGATGAATATTAATCAAAATAAAGCAAGTCTTTGCTTGTGCTTGTAAAGAGGTCAAAGCCATCCTTGGTAACAACACCACAGTCTTCGATACGAACGCCGACTTTACCAGGGATATAGATACCTGGTTCAACAGAGAAGCACATGCCTTCTTCAATGACCATGTCATTTCCTTCCATGATAGATGGGAATTCGTGGACATCCATACCGATACCGTGACCGAGACGGTGGTTAAAGTACTCACCGTAACCAGCTTTTTCGATGACTTCACGGGCAGCGCGGTCTACTTCATGAGCAGTCACACCAGGTTTGATAAAGTCAAGAGCAGCTTGTTGGGCTTCAAGGGTCAAGTTGTAAATATCTTTCTTGAATTGGTCTGGTTTGCCGACAGCGACTGTACGAGTCATATCTGATGCGTAGCCATTGACCATAACACCCAGGTCAAAGAGGAGAAGGGCGTCTTTTTCGACCTTGTTTGCACCAGGAATTCCGTGTGGATTTGCAGCATTATCACCAGTCAATACCATGGTATCAAAACTCATTTCATAGCCTTCACGTTTTAAGGCGAAGTCGATTTGGGCAATGATATCTGTCTCTGTTTTATCAAGAGAGATATTGTCAAAACCAACTTTTACAGCCTTATCAGCATAGAGCCCTGCAACCATCATTTTTTGCACTTCATCAGTTGATTTGATGAGGCGCATGCGTTGGATGCGAGGAGTGAGGTTTTCAAACTCAGCAGTTTCAAAAACTGTTTTCAAACCATGGTATTTTGTCAAGATGAGATTGTCAAACTCAACAGCGACACGTTTGAAGTCGTGCTGTGGCAAGGCATTTTTGATTTTTTGCCATGGATTTTCAGAATCCACATAGCCCACTACTGGGAAAGAAACAGTGCTGCTTGCACGCTCCACTTCAAGGGCTGGGACAAAAAGGAGAGGTTCCCGGTCCGCTAGGACAAAGAGGAACATTTGGCGTTCATGGGGATCACTGTAAAAACCAGTGAGGTAATTAATAGTGACGGGGTCAGATACGACAGCGACGTCTAGTTTTTCTGATTCAAGATATGTTACGATTTGTTGTAATTTAGACATATGCTACCTTCTTTCTACCTCTCTATTTTGGCAAAAAAAGAGAGAAAATGCAAGAGAGAAGGGTAAAAGAACAGGCAAAAAGAACTCCGACAAGATAGTGGAGTTCTTTTATCTAATTTTCCTTAGTTTAAGAAAAGTCAGCCTTGCTTTTCACGTCGCTGTATTCTTCAGCGATTTCTTGACTGAGAATATCCTCATAGGCAGGGAGTTGGATGTCCTGACCGTATTTTTTCTTGAGAGCAGTAGTGACTAAGCGATAAGCTAGATTGGCATTACGAGAGAGGATAGGCCCGTGGAAGTAAGAACCAAAGACATTCTTATAATGAACCCCTTCGCCGACCTTTTCTTCGTTATTTCCATTTCCATAGACTACCTGTCCCAGTGGTTTTTGGTCATCTGAGAGGAAGGTACGGCCCTGATGATTTTCAAATCCATAGTAGGTTTCATCGAATTCGTCATTGTGAATCTTGATGTCGCCGATAAAGCGGTTATTGGTCTGGTTGAGGGTGTAGTGACCCATGACTCCTAGACCTTGGATGCGCTTGCCTGAGGCTTCAACATAATATTGCCCCAATAGTTGGAAACCACCGCAGATAGCCAGAACTACACCGTCGTTTTGAATGTAGTTGTCAATGCTCTCTTTTTTAGCAGGTAGGTCTCCTGCGATAATACTTTGTTCAAAGTCTTGACCGCCACCGAAAAAGGCGATATCGTAGTGATTTTCGTCAAAGTCATCATGGAGAGAAACGATGTCAACCGTTACATGAGCCCCCAGCTTTTCAGCCACATACTTGAGCATAAGGATGTTTCCATTGTCTCCATAGGTATTCATGAGGTTCCCATAGAGGTGGGCGATGTTGAGCTGATAAGGGTAGTTGCCAGCTTTTGAGGAAAGTGAAGTATAAACCATTAGTTCATCTCCTTTCTAACAATCTGACGACTAGCCAGCAGTTCGCGGAATTCCAGCATGGCAGTATAGGTAGCCAGGATATAAGCATGCTTGCAGTCTTGCTTCTCAATGGTTTTGAGAACTTGCTCCAGATTACTTGTCTCAGTGATTTTATCAGCTGGATAGCCAGTCACCCGAAGACGACGAGCAATTTCAGAATGCCGAACACCGCCAGCGTTGATTTCAGGGATATCCATGTCAGTGATTTGTTCAAAGTCCGCATCCCAGATCCAGCTAGTGTCAATTCCATCTGCATAGTTGGCATTAAGGAGGACAGATAGGCTAAATGGGTAAGGAGCTAGTTTGATCATCTCGATAGCCTGAGTTGCACCGACTGGATTTTTAATCAAGACAAGGGTGCATTCCTTGTCACCGATATGGAAGGTCTCCTGGCGTCCAAAGACAGCACGGCTCTTGTCAAATCCTTGCTTAATCCGTTGCGAATCAGCCCCGAGAAAACGAGCGATGGCAACCGCAGCAAGAGCATTGTAAATATTGTAGAGTCCACCGATTTGAATACCGTATTCTTGTCCGTCGATGACAAAGCGAGAGCGATTGTTGGTCAACTCAACCAGTTCTGTCAGACGGTAGTCCAAGTCAGGACGTTTGCAACCACAATTTTCACAGATATAGGCCCCCAAGTTGGCATAAGTATTGAGTTCATATTTTAGGATGCCTTGACAGTCAGGGCAGAGAATCCCTTCGGTATTATAGTGAGCCAGTTTGGCAGGTCCTTTTTCCAAGTCAAAACCAAAATACTCTACAGGATTTGGAATAGCTGGCTTGTAGAAAAGTGGACTGTCACCATTGAGGAGAACAGTAGCCGTAGGCACCTTACGAATGGCATCCAAAATCATCTTATAAGTCGTGTAAATCTCACCATAGCGGTCCATCTGGTCACGGAAGATATTAGTGATGACAAAAAGGCTAGGATGGATATAGTCACAGATACGAGAAAGACTGGCTTCGTCAATTTCAAGGACTGCAATATTTTTTCCAGTTTTAGAGGATTTGGCCGTCAAGAAGGTTGTCGTAATCCCTGTAATCATATTGGCACCGCTTTGATTAGTCAGAACCCGACCATAAACCTCTTTTAAAATGCCGACAGTGAGGGCAGTTGTCAGGGTTTTCCCGTTGGTTCCAGTGACCACGACAATCTCGTAGTTCTTAGCTAGGTTTTGTAAAATATCTTTATCGAATTGAAGGGCGAGTTTTCCTGGGAGCGTACTTCCTCGGCCAAGACGGCTCAAGATGAAGTGAGAAGAACGCCCAGCTAGGAGGCCCAAAGTAGTTTTTAATTTCATGTTTCTATTATATCATAAAAGAGAGAAAAGATAGATTTGAGATTTCGCAGAAACAAAAACAGCCCAAAGAGGGCTGTGAGATAAGATAAGACTTCAACTTAAATCGCAAACAAGTCATTCAAGTTCTCAGCCAAGGTTGGGTGAGTGAAGATTTGTTTTGTGAAGTAAGTGTAAGGGATCTTGTTGTCCATAGCAACAGTGATGATGTTGATGATTTCTTGAGAACCTTCTGAGAAGATAGTTGCACCGAGAATCTCTTTTGTTTCAGTATTGACAACAGCTTTGAAGGCTCCGCGAAGGTCTCCATTTACGTGACCACGAGGCATAGTAGCAACAGGGATTTCCTTAACAGCGTAAGGGAGTTTCAAATCAGCTGCTTGGCTTTCCGTCAAGCCAACTTGAGAAAGAGCTGGTGTGATGAACATGGTGTTTGGTACATTGAGACGGTCTTCAAGTGTGTAGCTGCCATCTCCAGCAAGGTAGCTGTAGACAACACGGAAGTCATCAAGTGAAATGTAGGTGAATTGAAGTCCACCATTGACGTCTCCAACTGCAAAGACACCAGGAACGTTTGTTTGGCAGTGTTTGTCGACCTTGATAGCACCACGCTCCGTTAGTTCAATATCTGTATTTTCAAGTTGAAGTGGTTCTACATTCGGTTTACGTCCAGTTGCGTAGAGAAGGGCATCGAAACGGTAAGTTTCCTTTTCAGTTACGACGAGGACTTGATCACCGTCGTTTTTGATTTCAGTAGTATGGATGTTTTGAAGCAATTCAATACCGTCTTCTTCCATGTATTGTTTAGCAAGAGCTGCGATGGAAGGTTCTGCACGAGGAAGGAATGTATCCAAGGCATCTAGGACTGTGACTTTGCTACCAAGTTTGTTGTAGAGTCCAGCAAATTCAAGACCGATGTTTCCACCACCAAGGACTCCAAGTTTTTCAGGCAATTTGTCCAAGTTTTGGATACCTGTTGAGTCAAAGACATTTTTACTTGTAGCAAGTCCAGGAATTGGCAAGACGTTTGAAACAGCGCCAGTGTTGATGACGATTGTTTCAGCAGTCATTTCTTGTTTTTCGTCACCAGCCTGGATCTCGATCACCTTATTTGACACGAAATGTGCCTCTGCATCAATGACATCAACGCCATTATCGGCCAACATTTTATAATTCTTAGCGTTAAGACGACCAGTCACCGCACCACGCTCTTTCATGGTATCGTCAAATGACCAACCCTTTTCAGCCGCTACAATCATAGTCTTGGTTGGGATACAAGCAATATTAATGCAAGTACCACCATACATCGCTTTACTGCGCTCGATGACAGCAACTTTTTTTCCAGCCGCATTCATCTTAGCAGCCAAAGTCTTACCAGCCTTACCAAATCCAATAACAATTAAATCGTATGTTAACATTTTTTAATCCTCCTGTTTGATTTCATTCTAGCACAAGAAAAAAACTTTTGCACAAATCTGCTACGGGAAAAAATATTGGACTAAAATAGTCTAACGAAAGCTTTCGGGAATCAAGTTCAAAAAATAGAAAAATCGTTTACATGATTTTCCTTAAAGATTCTACTATCTTTTACCCCGTTCTTGTGTTATACTAGATAGGTTGCAAAGAAACTAGTACTTTTCTTTCGTGGAAAAGAAGCAACACGGTATCTCGTTTTTGTAGAAGATACGTCATGAAAAGAAAAGTATGAACTAAAGCCCTATAGGGTGGCTTCGCACCACCTTTAGAAAGAAGAATAACGTGAAATTTAATGAATTTAACTTGTCTGCTGAATTGCTAGCAGAGATTGAAAAAGCTGGATTTGTAGAAGCAAGTCCTATTCAAGAGCAGACCATCCCCTTGGCTCTTGAGGGAAAAGACGTTATCGGTCAAGCACAGACTGGTACAGGAAAAACTGCAGCCTTTGGCTTGCCAACTCTTGAAAAAATCCGTACAGAAGAAGCGACCATCCAAGCCTTGGTCATCGCTCCAACTCGTGAACTCGCTGTTCAAAGCCAAGAAGAACTCTTCCGCTTTGGCCGTAGCAAGGGAGTGAAAGTTCGCTCAGTTTACGGTGGTTCCAGCATTGAAAAACAAATCAAGGCCCTCAAATCAGGTGCCCATATCGTTGTAGGAACACCAGGCCGTCTCTTGGACTTGATCAAACGCAAGGCTTTGAAATTGCACGATATTGAAACCCTCATCCTTGATGAAGCAGATGAAATGCTCAACATGGGCTTTCTTGAAGACATCGAAGCTATTATCTCGCGTGTCCCTGACAGTCGTCAAACCTTACTCTTTTCAGCAACCATGCCAGATGCTATCAAGCGTATCGGTGTTCAGTTTATGAAAGAGCCTGAGCATGTGAAGATTGCTGCCAAAGAATTGACAACAGAGCTGGTGGACCAGTACTATATCCGAGTTAAGGAGCAAGAAAAATTTGACACTATGACTCGTCTCATGGATGTGGAACAGCCTGAACTTGCTATCGTATTTGGTCGTACCAAACGTCGTGTGGATGAATTGACTCGTGGACTTAAAATCCGTGGCTTCCGTGCAGAAGGTATTCATGGTGATTTGGACCAAAACAAACGTCTTCGTGTCCTACGTGATTTTAAAAATGGGAATCTCGATGTTCTAGTTGCGACGGACGTTGCAGCGCGTGGTTTGGATATCTCAGGTGTGACCCATGTCTACAACTACGATATTCCACAAGATCCTGAAAGTTACGTTCACCGTATCGGTCGTACAGGTCGTGCTGGTAAGTCAGGTCAGTCTATTACTTTCGTAGCTCCAAACGAAATGGGCTACCTTCAAATTATTGAAAACTTGACTAAGAAACGCATGAAAGGTCTCAAACCTGCAAGTGCAGAAGAAGCCTTCCAAGCTAAGAAACAAGTAGCTCTCAAGAAAATCGAACGTGATTTTGCAGATGAAACCATTCGTGGCAACTTTGAGAAATTTGCTAAGGATGCTCGTAAGTTAGCAGCAGAATTTAGTCCAGAAGAATTGGCTATGTATATCTTGAGTCTGACAGTCCAAGATCCAGACAGTCTTCCTGAAGTGGAGATTGCGCGTGAAAAACCACTGCCGTTCAAACCGTCAGGAAATGGACGTTCTGGAGGTAATCGTGGACGCGACAATCGTCGAGGAGATAACCGTCGTGGTGGTCGCCGTGATGACTTCAAGAAAGGCAACCGCGGGAACGATCGTTTTGATAAAGACAGACGTTACCGTAATAAAGACAATAAGAAACCTCACAACACTTCAAGTGAAAAGAAAACAGGCTTTGTTATTCGTAACAAAGGAGACAAATAGGAAAAAGCGATTCATATTGTGAATCGCTTTTATATATAAGGAGACCAAGGGTAAAAGAAGATGGTGATAGTAAAGGATAGGTGAAACGGAAAGGGATTTACCATATCATCTTCTTATAATGTTATAGTAACAAAAAATAATTCAGCTGTCAACACAAAAGATCTTATTTTTCTAAAATATTTTTGCTGTTCAAAATTGCAATTAAATAAGCAATTTTCAGATAATAATTGAAAATTCACGCTCTTTATGTTATAATGGTAGCGATTAAATGCGAGGTAAAAAATGGCACACTTATTAGAAAAAACAAGAAAAATTACTTCTATTTTGAAACGCTCAGAGGAGCAACTTCAAGATGAACTTCCTTATAATGCGATTACACGCCAGTTGGCAGATATTATTGATTGTAACGCTTGTATTGTGAATAGCAAGGGGCGCCTTTTAGGCTACTTCATGCGTTATAAAACGAATACAGATCGTGTAGAGCAGTTTTTTCAAACTAAGATTTTTCCAGATGATTATATTCAAGGTGCAAACATGATCTATGATACGGAAGCCAACCTTCCTGTTGAACATGATTTGACAATTTTCCCTGTAGAGAGCCGTGCGGATTTTCCAGATGGTTTGACGACCATTGCTCCGATTCATGTATCAGGGATTCGCCTAGGTTCGTTGATCATTTGGCGCAATGATAAGAAATTTGAAGATGAAGATTTGATTCTTGTTGAGATTGCGAGCACGGTGGTAGGGATTCAACTCTTGAACTTCCAACGTGAAGAGGATGAGAAAAATATTCGCCGTCGTACTGCTGTTACCATGGCGGTTAATACCCTTTCCTATTCAGAACTTCGTGCCGTATCAGCTATTTTAGCTGAATTGGATGGAAATGAAGGACAGTTGACTGCATCTGTTATTGCAGACCGTATTGGCATTACGCGTTCTGTGATTGTCAATGCGCTTCGTAAACTGGAGTCAGCAGGAATTATTGAGAGCCGTTCACTCGGAATGAAGGGGACTTATCTCAAAGTTCTAATTGGTGATATTTTTGAGGAAGTGAAAAAGAGGGACTACTAATGGCAAAGGCTTTAATCTCAATTGACTATACAGAGGATTTCGTAGCAGACCATGGAAAGCTGACTGCAGGGGCACCTGCTCAAGCCATATCAGAGGCAATTGATCGAGTAACCAGATTGGCTTTTGATCGTGGAGATTATGTCTTTTTCACCATTGATGCTCATGAAGAGAAGGATACATTCCACCCAGAAAGCAAGCTCTTTCCGCCACACAACATCATCGGGACTAGTGGCCGTAACCTCTATGGCCCCCTAGCTGGCTTTTATGCTGAGCATGAGGCGGATAGTCGCGTCTTTTGGATAGACAAGCGTCACTATTCAGCATTTTCAGGTACGGACCTAGATATCCGCTTGCGGGAACGTCGTGTAGATACAGTCATCCTAACTGGAGTCCTGACTGATATTTGTGTTCTTCATACGGCTATTGATGCCTATAATTTAGGTTATCAAATCGAGATTGTCAAGCCTGCGGTTGCCTCTATTTGGTCAGAAAATCATCAGTTTGCTCTTGGTCATTTTAAGAACACTTTGGGAGCCAAGTTGCTGGATGAAAATCTGGCTGAAATCCAAGAATAATTCCCTTGGAAAAATGAAAAAAATCTGAAAAAAGTGTTGACAAAGATTTTGAAAGTTGATATACTAGTAAAGTAATCGACGCGGGGATGGCGGAATTGGCAGACGCGCAGGACTAAGGATCCTGTGACCGCTTTAGGTCGTGAGGGTTCAAGTCCCTCTCTCCGCATAGGATAAGAGTTAGCTTTGGCTGGCTCTTTTTGTTTTTACAAAGAAGACTAGAGGCTACGTTTCCTATATCGAAAAATATTGGCATCAAGAACAGTCATTGTATCAGAACATTTAAACTGAATTTTCCATTTCATCCTATCAAGAATTTCTTCAAACACAAGTCAGAAAATGAAGAACTTAGGAGATCGAAAAATACTAATCAGAAAGATGTGACTATCATTTTTAAAATGAAGTAGATTTTTGATTGGTACTATTTATCCTTACATAAGAAGGAAAGTTAGCGTTTGCTAGCTTTTTGGTTTTTTCAAAAAATAAATCAAAAAAATTTTCGATTTCATAAACATTTCATATTTGGATTTTATAATAGTCTTACAAATATGGAGGTGACAAATGAATCCAATCCAAAGAGCTTGGGCTTATGTCAGCAGAAAACGACTGAGAAGTTTTATTTTATTTCTGATTTTATTTGTCCTTTTAGCAGGAATTTCAGCCTGTTTGACTCTGATGAAGTCCAACAAAACAGTAGAAAGCAATCTTTACAAATCACTCAATACATCTTTTTCTATCAAAAAGATAGAAAATGGACAGACCTTCAAATTGTCTGACCTAGCATCCGTGAGCAAGATTAAGGGACTGGAAAATGTCTCTCCTGAACTCGAGACGGTCGCAAAACTGAAAGACAAGGAAGCGGTGAGTGGTGAGCAGAGCGTAGAACGTGATGATTTGTCAGCCGCGGACAAGAACTTGGTTAGCTTAACGGCTCTTGAAGATTCATCCAAGGATGTCACCTTTACCAGTTCGGCTTTCAATCTAAAAGAAGGGCGACACCTTCAAAAAGGGGACTCCAAGAAAATCCTTATCCACGAAGAGTTGGCCAAGAAGAACGGTCTTTCGCTTCATGACAAGATTCGCTTGGATGCTGGTCAGTCAGAATCTGGAAAAGGACAGACAGTTGAGTTTGAAATTGTCGGTATCTTTTCTGGTAAGAAACAAGAAAAATTCACAGGCTTGTCTTCTGACTTCAGTGAAAACCAAGTCTTTACAGACTACGAAAGTAGCCAAACCCTTTTGGGAAATGGTGAACCACAAGTCAGTGCAGCCCGCTTCTATGTAGAAAATCCTAAGGAAATGGACGGACTCATGAAGCAGGTGGAAACCTTGGCTTTGGAAAGTCAAGGTTTCCAAGTTGAGAAGGAAAACAAGGCCTTTGAACAAATCAAAGACTCAGTGGCAACCTTCCAAACCTTCCTCACCATCTTCCTTTATGGGATGTTGATAGCTGGAGCAGGAGCTTTGATTTTGGTCTTGTCTCTCTGGTTGAGAGAAAGGGTCTACGAAGTGGGGATTCTTCTGGCACTTGGAAAAGGCAAGAGCTCGATCTTCCTCCAGTTCTGTTTAGAGGTAGTTTTGGTATCACTTGGAGCTTTGCTTCCAGCATTTGTTGCAGGAAATGCCGTTACATCCTATCTGCTCCAAACTGTCCTAGCCAGTGGAGATCAGGCAAGCTTACAGGACACGCTGGCCAAAGCAAGCGGTCTATTAACTAGTCTCCTATCCTTTGCAGAATCCTATGTCTTTCTGCTCTTGATTGGTTGCTTGTCTGTAGCCCTTTGTTTCCTATTCTTATTTAGAAAATCGCCTAAGGAAATTTTATCATCTATTAGTTAATACTCTTCGAAAATCAAATTTAATCCGTGTTAGCTTTATCTGCAACCTCAAAGCTGTGCTTTGAGCAACCTGCGGCTAGCTTCCTAGTTTAATCTTTGATTTTCATTGAGTATAAGAAGGAGAAATCATGACTTTATTACAATTGCAAGATGTTACCTACCGTTATAAGAACACTGCTGAAGCAGTTTTATATCAGATCAAGTATAATTTTGAACCCGGAAAATTTTATAGTATCATTGGTGAGTCAGGAGCAGGAAAATCCACTCTCTTGTCCCTACTGGCTGGTCTAGATAGCCCTGTTGAAGGTTCTATCCTTTTCCAAGGAGAGGACATTCGGAACAAGGGGTATTCATACCATCGCATGCACCATATTTCCCTGGTCTTTCAAAATTATAACTTGATAGATTATCTTTCTCCGCTGGAAAATATCCGCTTGGTCAACAAAAAAGCAAGCAAGGATACGCTTCTTGAGCTTGGTTTGGATGAGAGTCAGATCAAGCGGAATGTTCTCCAGTTATCAGGTGGTCAACAGCAACGTGTAGCCATCGCTCGCAGTTTAGTCTCAGAAGCTCCGGTTATTCTAGCTGATGAGCCAACAGGAAATCTGGACCCTAAAACTGCCGGAGATATTATCGAACTGCTCAAATCACTTGCCGAGAAAACAGGTAAATGTGTGATCGTCGTCACCCACAGTAAAGAAGTGGCACAAGCGTCAGATATTACACTTGAATTGAAGAATAAGAAACTAACTGAAACTCGCAATACTACAAAATAAGATGAGCTTGTTTTGATAGAATTATTAAATCAAATCTAGAAAGGGAACCTATGTTACACAACGCATTTGCCTATGTTACAAGGAAGTTTTTCAAATCGATTGTTATCTTCCTGATTATTCTCCTCATGGCGAGCTTGAGTTTGGTCGGATTGTCGATCAAGGGAGCTACAGCCAAGGCTTCTCAGGAGACCTTTAAAAATATCACCAATAGCTTCTCCATGCAAATCAATCGTCGCGTCAACCAAGGAACGCCACGTGGTGCTGGGAATATCAAGGGTGAGGATATCAAAAAAATCACCGAAAATAAGGCCATCGAGTCTTATGTTAAACGCATCAACGCTATCGGAGATTTGACTGGATACGACCTCATCGAAACGCCAGAAACCAAGAAAAATCTCACTGCAGACCGTGCCAAACGGTTTGGCAGCAGTTTGATGATTACAGGTGTCAATGACTCCTCTAAAGAAGACAAGTTTGTCTCTGGCTCATATAAGCTGGTTGAAGGTGAGCACCTAACCAACGACGACAAAGACAAGATCCTCATGCACAAGGACTTGGCAGCCAAACACGGATGGAAAGTCGGAGATAAGGTCAAACTAGACTCCAATGTTTACGATGCAGACAATGAAAAAGGTGCCAAGGAAACAGTTGAAGTGACAATCAAGGGACTCTTTGGTGGTCACAATAAGTCAGCAGTAACCTACTCACAAGAACTCTATGAAAATACAGCTATCACAGACATTCACACTGCTGCAAAACTTTATGGATACACAGAAGATACAGCTATTTATGGGGACGCAACCTTCTTTGTAACAGCAGACAAGAACTTGGATGACGTCATGAAAGAGTTGAATGGTATCAGTGGTATCAACTGGAAGAGCTACACACTTGTGAAGAGCTCCTCTAACTACCCAGCTCTTGAGCAATCCATCTCTGGTATGTACAAGATGGCCAACCTCCTCTTCTGGGGTAGCTTGAGCTTCTCAGTCCTTCTCCTTGCACTCTTGCTCAGCCTTTGGATCAACGCCCGTCGCAAGGAAGTGGGAATCCTCCTCTCTATCGGTCTCAAGCAGGCAAGTATCTTGGGGCAATTCAT
Source organism: Streptococcus sp. A69 (assembly GCF_058556195.1). NCBI lineage: Bacteria > Bacillati > Bacillota > Bacilli > Lactobacillales > Streptococcaceae > Streptococcus > Streptococcus sp. A69. Next base: position 524,842 of record NZ_JBZUJU010000002.1, read on the forward strand.
CACCGAATCGATCCTGATCGCTATCCCTGCTCTCGTTTCGGCTTACTTCCTAGCCAACTACACAGCTCGAGCAATCGGAAATACTGTTCTTGCCAATGTCACTTCAGGTGTTGCCAAGCAAGCCAGCAAGGCTGCTCAAACCTCTAACCTTGGTGGTGGTGCAGAAGTAGACGGCTTTAGCAAGACCTTGTCGAGCCTAGACATTTCCATTCAGACATCAGACTTTATCATCGTCTTTGTCCTTGCTTTGGTTCTAGTGGTTCTCGTTATGGCGCTTGCTTCAAGCAATCTCCTTAGAAAACAACCAAAAGAGCTCTTGCTCGATAGTGAATAAAAAACTTGCTACCTATTCTCTCCTAAATGGGGTATAATATAGGTAGCATTTTTATCTATTTCATCTTGATAATACTCTTCGAAAATCAAATTCAAACCACGTCAGCTTCACCTTGCCGTACTCAAGTACAGCCTGCGGCTAGCTTCCTAGTTTGCTCTTTGATTTTCATTGAGTATAAGGCCTCTTCCTATCAGGATGAAACAGAGAAGATTTACAAAAAATTTAAAGGAATGTGAAACGTTTTTTCTATGAAAATTTTAATTGTAGAAGATGAGGAGATGATTCGTGAGGGAATCAGTGACTATTTGACAGATTGTGGTTATGAAACCATTGAAGCAGCAGATGGACAAGAAGCTCTGGAAAAATTTTCCAGCTATGAAGTTGCTCTAGTACTGCTGGATATCCAGATGCCCAAGCTTAATGGCCTCGAAGTCCTAGCTGAGATTCGTAAAAGCAGTCAAGTTCCTGTCCTGATGCTGACCGCCTTTCAGGATGAAGAATACAAGATGAGCGCCTTTGCCTCTCTGGCAGACGGCTATCTGGAAAAGCCCTTTTCTCTCTCTCTTTTAAAAGTGAGGGTAGATGCAATTTTCAAGCGCTACTACGATACGGGACGAGTCTTCTCTTATAAGGATACCAAGGTAGACTTTGAGAGTTATAGTGCAAGCCTCGCAGGTCAAGAAGTGGCTATCAATGCCAAAGAGTTGGAAATTCTGGACTATCTGGTAAAAAATGAAGGCCGGGCCTTGACTCGTTCTCAGATAATTGATGCGGTTTGGAAGGTGACAGATGAGGTTCCCTTTGACCGTGTCATTGATGTCTATATCAAGGAACTGCGGAAAAAGCTAGACTTGGATTGTATCCTCACTGTGCGCAATGTTGGTTATAAATTGGAGCAAAAATGAAACGAACAGGTCTATTTACAAAGATATTTATCTATACCTTCTCAATTTTTAGTGTTCTGGTTATTTGTCTTCATTTAGCCATTTATTTTCTCTTTCCGTCAACTTATCTGAGTCATCGTCAAGAAACCATTGGCCAGAAAGCGACAGCCATTGCCCAGTCCCTTGACGGAAAAGATAGGAAAAGTATCGAGCAAGTGTTAGATTTGTATTCCCAGACCAGTGATATCAAAGGGTCCGTTAAGGGTGAGATGACTGAGGACAAGTTAGAGGTTAAGGACAATTTTCCACTAGATACAGCTCGCCAGACAACTTCACTCTTCATTGAGGAACGCGAGGTAAAAACGCAAGATGGTAGCACTATGACTCTTCAGTTTCTAGCTTCCATGGATTTGCAAAAGGAAGCAGAGCAGATCAGTCTCCAGTTTCTTCCCTATACTTTGTTGGCATCCTTTCTAATTTCCCTCTTGGTGGCCTACATCTATGCTCGGACCATTGTTGCCCCGATTTTGGAAATCAAGCGGGTGACCCGTCGGATGATGGACCTGGATGCTGAAGTACGGTTGCGTGTGGATTCTAAGGATGAGATTGGTGATCTCAAGGAACAAATCAATAGCCTTTACCAGCATCTTTTGACTGTCATTGCGGACTTGCATGACAAGAATGAAGCTATTCTCCAGCTGGAGAAGATGAAGGTTGAGTTCCTACGAGGGGCTTCTCATGAATTGAAAACACCTCTGGCTAGCTTGAAAATTCTGATTGAAAATATGAAAGAAAATGTCGGTCGTTATAAGGATAGAGACCACTATCTGGGAGTTGCCTTGGGAATTGTAGACGACCTCAGTCACCACGTTCTCCAGATACTTTCTCTCTCTTCTGTGCAGGAAATTCGAGAGGAGAAAGAAGAGGTTGACCTCCTTCAGATGACGCAAAGTCTGGTTAAGGATTATGCTTTGCTCGCCAAGGAGAGAGAACTTCAGGTAGACATTAGTCTAACCCATCAGCAGGCTTACATAAACCCATCTGTCATGAAACTAATCCTATCGAATCTCATCAGCAATGCTATCAAGCACTCCACTACAGGCGGCTTGGTCCGCATTGGCGAGAGGGAAGGGGAGCTCTTTATCGAGAATAGCTGTAGTCCTGAAGAACAAGAACAATTGGCCCAGTCTTTTTCTGGAAATGCTAGTCGCAAGGCCAAAGGTTCGGGGATGGGACTCTTTGTGGTCAAAAGTTTATTAGAACATGAGAAATTGCCTTATCGTTTTGTAAGGCAGGATGATCGCTTGACTTTCTTTATACGCTTTCCTAGAGTTAGCCAAGATTAAAAAGAAAAGGCTTACATCAATCGAATTAGAAGAAATTCAATCTAAAGTATGGGAAAAACTAGCTTTTTTTATCAAAAAGTGATAAAATGAACAATGTAAATGGGTTGACCCATAAAAATATACAGGAGGCCTGATAAAATGGCAATCGTTTCAGCAGAAAAATTTGTCCAAGCAGCTCGTGACAACGGTTATGCAGTTGGTGGATTTAACACAAACAACCTTGAGTGGACTCAAGCTATCTTGCGTGCAGCAGAAGCTAAAAAAGCTCCAGTTTTGATCCAAACTTCTATGGGTGCTGCGAAATACATGGGTGGTTACAAAGTATGTAAACTTCTCATCGAAAACCTTGTAGAATCAATGGGAATTACTGTACCAGTTGCTATTCACCTTGACCATGGTCATTATGAAGATGCACTTGAATGTATCCGAGTTGGTTATACTTCAGTTATGTTTGACGGTTCACACCTTCCAGTTGAAGAAAACCTTGAAAAAGCTCGTAAAGTTGTAGAATTTGCTCATGCAAACGGCGTATCAGTAGAAGCTGAAGTTGGTACTATCGGTGGTGAAGAAGACGGAATCATTGGTGATGGCGAATTGGCTCCAATTGAAGATGCTAAAGCAATGGTTGCAACTGGTATTGACTTCTTGGCAGCTGGTATTGGTAACATCCACGGTCCTTACCCAGCAAACTGGAAAGGTCTTCACCTTGATCACTTGCAAAAATTGACAGAAGCAGTTCCAGGCTTCCCAATCGTATTGCATGGTGGTTCAGGTATTCCTGATGACCAAATCCAAGCAGCTATCAAACTTGGTGTTGCGAAAGTTAACGTTAACACTGAATGCCAAATCGCATTTGCTAACGCAACTCGTAAATTTGTTGCTGAATACGAAGCAAACGAAGCAGAATACGATAAGAAGAAACTCTTTGACCCACGTAAATTCTTGAAACCAGGTTTCGAAGCAATTACAGAAGCTGTTGAAGAACGTATCGACGTATTCGGTTCAGAAGGTAAAGCTTAATTTAGCTGAACAATACAGATAGAACCTGCCATTGGGCAGGTTTTTTGTGTTTTAAAGAAATTATCAAACAAGAATTTTTGATTCAAAAGTATTACATTAAGAGAGAAGTCTCTAATTTCATAATCTACAAGCAAACGCTTGCATTCCGTTTTTTATTGAACTATAATAGGTTGGTATAAAGTCTTTTGTAATAATAAAATGTAGAAGATTTAGAAGGTAAGGATTTAGAATATTTGTAGTCAAAAATACGATGTTTCTATTCCTTACGATAGGGAGAGAAATATGGCAATGATAGAAGTGGAACATCTCCAGAAAAATTTTGTGAAGACTGTTAAAGAACCGGGATTGAAGGGGGCTTTGCGCTCCTTTATTCATCCTGAAAAGCAGACCTTTGAAGCGGTCAAGGATTTGACTTTCGAAGTACCAAAGGGCCAAATTTTAGGCTTTATTGGAGCTAATGGTGCTGGGAAGTCGACAACTATTAAGATGCTGACAGGGATTTTAAAACCGACATCTGGTTTTTGTCGGATTAACGGCAAGATTCCGCAAGATAATCGCCAAGATTATGTTAAGGATATCGGGGTTGTCTTTGGACAACGTACCCAGCTATGGTGGGATTTGGCTCTGCAAGAGACCTATACGGTCTTGAAAGAGATTTACGATGTGCCAGATTCGCTTTTTCAGAAGCGCATGGATTTTTTGAATGAAGTCTTGGACTTGAAGGAATTTATCAAGGACCCCGTGCGAACTCTTTCACTGGGACAACGGATGCGGGCGGACATTGCGGCTTCCTTGCTTCACAATCCCAAGGTTCTCTTTTTAGATGAGCCGACTATTGGTCTGGATGTTTCTGTCAAGGATAACATTCGTCGAGCCATTACCCAGATTAATCAGGAGGAAGAAACAACCATCCTCTTGACCACTCATGACTTGAGTGATATTGAGCAACTTTGTGATCGGATTTTCATGATTGACAAGGGGCAGGAGATTTTTGATGGAACGGTGAGTCAACTCAAGGAAACCTTTGGCAAGATGAAGACTCTTTCCTTTGAATTGGTGCCAGGGCAAAGTCATCTCCTTTCTCACTATGAAGGCTTTCCTGATATGACTATTGATAGACAAGGGAATAGCCTTAATATTGAATTTGATAGTTCCTGCTACCAGTCAGCTGATATTATCAAGCAAACCCTGTCTGATTTTGAAATCCGCGATTTGAAGATGGTGGATACGGATATCGAGGATATTATCCGTCGCTTCTATCGAAAGGAGCTCTAAGATGGTCAAATTGTGGAGACGTTATAAACCCTTTATCAATGCAGGGGTTCAGGAGTTGATTACCTATCGAGTCAACTTTCTCCTTTATCGGATTGGCGATGTCATGGGTGCTTTTGTGGCCTTTTATCTCTGGAAGGCGGTCTTTGATTCCTCGCAAGATTCTTTGATTCAAGGCTTCAGCATGGCGGATATCACCCTCTACATCATCATGAGTTTTGTGACCCATATTTTGACTAGGTCGGATTCTTCCTTTATGATTGGTGATGAGGTCAAGGATGGTTCCATTATCATGCGTTTGTTGAGACCAGTGCATTTTGCAGCTTCGTACCTCTTTACGGAACTTGGATCCAAGTGGTTGATTTTTATCTCTGTTGGACTGCCATTTTTAAGTGTTATTGTATTGATGAAAATCTTATCTGGGCAAGGGGTTGTAGAAGTGCTAGGATTAACCATCCTTTATCTCTTTAGCTTAACCCTAGCCTACCTGATCAACTTTTTCTTTAATATCTGCTTTGGGTTTTCAGCTTTTGTTTTTAAAAATTTATGGGGCTCTAATCTGCTTAAGAATTCTCTGATTGACTTTATGTCTGGGAGTTTGATTCCTTTAGCTTTCTTTCCAAAGATTGTTTCAGATATTCTGTCCTTCTTGCCTTTTTCATCCTTGATTTATACTCCAGTTATGATTATTGTTGGCAAATACGATGCCAGTCAAATTCTTCAGGCGCTCTTGCTACAGTTCTTCTGGCTTATAGTGATGGTAGGCTTGTCTCAGTTGATCTGGAAACGAGTCCAGTCATTCATCACTATTCAGGGAGGTTAGTATGAAAAAATATCAACGCATGCATCTGATTTTTATCAGACAATACATCAAGCAAATCATGGAGTACAAGGTCGATTTTGTGGTTGGTGTTTTAGGTGTCTTCTTGACCCAAGGCTTGAACCTCTTGTTTCTTAATGTACTCTTTCAACATATCCCCTCGTTAGAGGGTTGGAGCTTTCAAGAGATAGCCTTTATCTACGGTTTTTCCTTGATTCCCAAGGGATTGGATCATCTCTTTTTTGACAATCTCTGGGCGCTAGGCCAACGACTAGTCCGAAAAGGGGAGTTTGACAAGTATCTGACCCGTCCTATTAATCCGCTCTTCCACATCCTCGTTGAGACCTTTCAAATTGATGCCTTGGGCGAGCTCTTGGTCGGTGGCATTTTACTGGGAACAACAGTGACTAGCATTGCTTGGACTCTTCCCAAATTCTTGCTTTTCCTAGTCTGTATTCCTTTTGCGACCTTGATTTATACTTCCTTGAAAATCGCGACAGCCAGTATCGCTTTTTGGACCAAGCAGTCAGGTGCTATGATTTACATTTTTTATATGTTTAATGACTTTGCTAAGTATCCGATTACCATTTACAATTCGCTTCTTCGTTGGTTGATTAGCTTTATCATCCCTTTCGCCTTTACAGCTTACTATCCTGCTAGCTATTTCTTACAGGACAAGGATGGACTCTTTAATATCGGTGGTTTGATGCTGATTTCCCTTGTTTTCTTTGCTATTTCTTTGAAACTCTGGGACAAGGGCTTAGATGCCTACGAAAGTGCGGGTTCGTAAAAGGAAGAATCTCAAAGCCTTGTCTCAGGATATGCTTTTTCTAATGGAGATGAAAATTTCTTGACATCTATTCTCAAAGTGCTATACTAAAAGGGTAATCGCCGATTTAGCTCAGTTGGTAGAGCAACGCACTCGTAACGCGTAGGTCACAGGTTCGATCCCTGCAATCGGCAGAATGAAGAAGTCCATTAGGGCTTCTTTTTTTGTAAATATAGGAAAGGTGGAACGTTTGAGATAGGTTCTATTTAACGTCTGAAACTCCTGCTTATAAATAAAAACTAAAATTTATATTTTGTGGTATAATATATTTTAATAAGCACTTGTTTTCGTTCCGTTTTAGAGGACTATAGGCTGTTAATCATTCTAGAATTTTTTGCATAGGTTTTCTAAAAATTATAAAAATCCGTGGATAATAACGAATGAAGTCTCGCAAGCTTGGCTGAATATAAATCAAAAAGGAGAAAATTATGAATAAGAAAGAACGAGAAAAACAATTTGAAGAGGTCAATGGACGTAAGCGGTCTGAATCAAAGTCGGCTCCGAATAAAAATATAAAAATCTATATTGGCCTAGCACTCGCTGCTTCAGTCACTCTCATCTTGGTAAGTATTTTCTCGCATTCTTTGATTGGAAAGAAAGAGTCAAATCAAGCATCGTCTGCCGTTTCAACTACAGAGTCAACAAGTCAATCGTCTACAAACCAAGGAAAAATAGATGAGACTGATAAGGATAAACAAGAGGAAATTCAAAAACTCAAGAATCAACTGACTGCTTTAGATACCAAAATTACGGAAGCAGAAGCACTTGTTAGCAAGTTGAAGAAAGAAACTACCGTTCCAAAACTAGATATTGAAGCAATCAAGAACAATGATCTATCTAGTTTAGAAGGTACTTGGCGTAGTCAATCTGGTAATGAATACATTATTAATGATTCTGGAGAAGTACGTGCGACTTGGTTTACAAATGATCAAAAGTACGAATCTGTAGTTGGATTAAAGGTATCAAAAGGTCAAGATAGTCGTAACCCTGAGACAGCTTCTCTCAGTGCGTGGGTGAAAGATTCTGTTGCTGGAGGATTTGTAGTAGTAGCTGTGCCAAGCGGAGTTGTTATGCAACCTGGGGATGATGGAAAGATTACGGATAAAAGTAATCATGCTGAGGAAAGACTTTTTTCTGGACAACAATATGAAGCGATGTTAATGAAACCAGAAGATGTTTATTATCGTGTGAAACCAGATGCTAGTAAACTTAATGAAGAGGAGAAGAATTTAGCTCAACTACAGGCTGAGCGTGAAGCAATCAAATCTTCTCTAGAATCTAAGGAAAAGAAAAACTAGATTGTATTCGTTCAAAAATACTGTTACAATCGGCAGAATCAAGAAGCCTTAATTAGGCTTCTTTTTTTGTTGTCGGTAATATTCAACCACTTAGACTGAGATAGAGACCAGATAGGCAAAAGAGCTTGTTCTGGGGGAAACCCTCTGCTATAATGATTTTTGTAAGGGGCGTGAAGGGTTGGTGCCAGACAACTCAAATTCCTAAAAAAAGAAAATGGAGACAAAAAATGAAAAAATTATTGGGACTTGTATTTTTAGTAGCAGCAGCGCTAGTATTGTATTTCGGCTCTGTTGGATGGGCAAGTTTGGATGTCAACCTCTGGTCACTCATTCCGGTAGGATTGTTCCTCTATTTTACGCTAGAAAACTTTTTGAAAAAAGACTACAAGTCTAGTCTGATGTGCTTGATCATTGCCTTTGTCATTGTAAATGCTATTTTTGATCTCTTACCAATTTCAAGTGGTTTGGTAATTGCTGCCGGTGTGCTAGCATGTGTAGGACTTGGCTACCTCTTTCCTGATAAGGATAAACAAGAAGACAAATAAAAAGTCTCGAGATTTCTCGAGACTTTTTATTATTTACCAGCGTAATATTTTTGGATCCCTTTCACAATACCTGCGACCAGTTTATCTTGGTAGTGGCTATCTCTGATTTGTTGGTTTTCGGTGAAATTATCCATATAACCAAGCTCTAGGAGGACAGCTGGTTTGGCTGTTTCGCGTAGGACAGCAAAGCTGCTCTCCAACAGACCAGCATCCTTAGCTCCTGTTTCTGCTAGAAGAGAGGAGTGGATGGCAGCGGCGAGGCGTTTGCTTTCACTCATACGATCAGGGTGATTGTGCCAGTATTGATTAATCTTACTTGGATAATCAGGTTCATCTCTATAGGAGTAGGTTTGAATACCGCTCGCTTTTGAGTAGGTATTACCAGTAGCGTTGAAGTGAATACTGATAAAAATATCAGAGTTGGTCTTATTAACCATACGAGAACGTTCGGTAACAAAATCAACGTCAATATCACTATCACGAGAGGTGAGGACCTTGTAGCCCAGTTCTTCTAACTTAGCACGAAGTTTACGGTAAATCTGCATATTGAGATCTTTTTCAGCGACATTGTAGTAAAAAGCACCGGAATCTCGACCACCATGCCCAGGATCTAGGAAGATGGTATTGCTATATTGGCCTTTTGTAAATCCGCCTTCAGTTGAAACTTCAGAAATCCATTGGCCGTATTTTTGGAACAAGTGCTCCTTGCCGTCTATCTTGTAAGTTCCTGAAACATAATGTCCACTATCGTCCAGATAGTAACGAGCCTTGTAATAGTCGTCGTAAATCCACTCATTCTTGGCCATATAACCGCCAGACTTGAGGTAGTATGCCCCAATCCACTCTTGATTTGCATAACGGCCATCCGCTTTTAGATAGAACCAGCTATTGTAGGATTTATCAAAAATCCACTCTTTTTCCGCCATGGCCCCGCTGGCCTTGAGGTAGTAGCTTTCTTTCCATTTATTGGAAAGCATGACTCCATTTTGTTCAAAAGCATACCAAGAACCATTGATTTTCTCCCATTTGTCTTGGCTATATTTCCCATATTCATTAGCGTAATACCAATTTTCATTGATTTTCACCCAAGAGTTTTCTGCCATGGCCCCGCTACTGTCAAGCAGGTAGGCACCAATGGTTGTCTGGCTGAGCATCACGCCGTTTTTATCAAAGTAGTACCAAGAACCGTTGATTTTCTCCCACTTGTCTTGCGAGATTCTGCTAGATGGTGTGACATAGTACCAATTTTGGTCAACCTTCACCCAGCCATTGTTAGCCATAGCCCCACTTTTAGTAAGGAGATAACCATCAACGATTGTCTGACTGAGCATGACTCCATCTTTGTCGAAGTAGTACCAAACTCCTCCGATTTTTTCCCATTTTTGCTGGATGATTTTTCCAGACTCACTGGTGTAGTACCATTTCCCTTCAAGAACCACCCAACTATTTTCTACCATGACCCCGTCTTTATTGAGAACATAGCCGTCAAAGATAGTATCGCTGAGTCGATTTCCCTCTTGGTCAAAATAGAACCACTTATCTTGAATTTTTTTCCATCTTAGGACAGGCTGATTATTTTCATAGAAACGCCACTGCTTGTTTTCTTCCTGCCATCCTTCTTTTTTAGGGGCTTCTTCTTTTGTCTTGTCTTTTGGAAGTGATGCAACCTCCTTTTCAGTTTTAGTTGAAAGATCTTTCTTATCTTCCTTAGAGTTGCTTTGTTCGGTGGTAGCAGGAGGATTAGCGTTGCTTTCCTCTGCGTAGATAGGTGCTTGGGTCAATCCTGCCATTGAAAGGACAACAGCACTTGCCAATATAAACTTTTTCAACGATATTCTCCAATCATTATTTTCTAAGAAATATTATAAAATATGTCTGATGGTTTATCAACTATCAAACTGAACTTCTTCTACTAAGTATTCGATAAAGCGTTCACCCATCTTAGACAGGCTGGTTTTTTCATGCTGGATATAGACTAGTTCAATCGGGTCGTCAATGTCCAGTGGAATGGAAACGATATTGTCTCCGTTGAGGTTGCTGTTCAAAATCCCTGTTGCAATGGTGTAACCATCCAAACCAATCAAAAGGTTAAAGAGGGTGGCACGGTCACTGACTACGATGGATTTCTTGTGGTGCTCTTGTGAAAGAATCTCCTCTGAAAAGTAGAAGGAGTTGTGCGTCCCCTGGTCATAACTCAGATAAGGGAAGTCTTCCAAATCAACCAGTTTGACCTTGTCTTTTTTAGCTAGAGGGTTGGTCTTGCTAACAAAGATATGGGGTTGAGCGGTAAAGAGGTGGTGCGCTAGCAGGTGATTGTCATCTAGCATTTTCGTTAAAACATCACGGTTGTAGCTGTTTAAAAAGAGGACACCGACCTCACTACGGAAGTTCTTGACGTCGTCGATAATCTCCCAGGTCCGAGTTTCACGTAGGAAGAGCTCGTATTTTTCCATATCACTTTTCTTGAGCAGAGAGACAAAGGCATTAACTACAAAGGCATAGTGCTGAGAGGAAACGCTGAAAAGTTCGCGGTGGGCGACAGGATTTTTATAACGTTCCTCCAGAAGTTGGGTTTGCTCAACGACCTGACGAGCATAGGAGAGAAACTCCATCCCGTCACGGGTTAAGGTAATGCCCTTGGGATTGCGGATAAAGATTTCAATGCCCATTTCATTTTCCAAGTCTCGAACGGCATTTGAAAGACTGGGTTGGGTGATAAAGAGTTGCTTGGCTGCTTCATTCATAGAGCCAGTTTCGACAATTTTGATAATATAGTGTAGTTGTTGAATTCTCATGTTTTTATTGTACCACACTTGCGGAAGAATGGGCAATGAAGACGAAGAAAATAGGGGGGAAAGAGCCGGTCCAGTATTGAAAAAAAGTCTAGAATCTGCTAAAATGGAAGCTATGAAAACATTCTATGATGTGCAGCAATTTCTCAAACAGTTTGGCATTATTGTTTACATGGGGAAGCGCTTGTATGATATTGAACTGATGAAGCTCGAACTCTCTCGGATCTATGATGCAGGTCTCATGGACAAGCTAGATTACTTAGAAGCGGAAGCTGTTCTCCGCAGGGAGCACAAGATAGAATTAGACTATATTGAGAAAAATGGAGAAATGAACTAATGGTTACTTGGATTTTGTGGGCACTTATACTGGCAATGGTGGCATGGATGGGCTATAACTACCTTCGTATTCGTCGTGCGGCTAAGATTGTGGACAATGCAGAATTTGAAGCCTTGATTCGGAAAGGGCAATTGATTGATGTCCGTGAACCAGCAGAATTTCACAGAAAACATATCCTCGGAGCTCGCAATATTCCTTCAAATCAGTTGAAGTCAAGCCTTGCAGCCCTTCGCAAGGATAAACCTGTCCTTCTCTACGAAAACCAACGTGGACAACGAGTGACCAATGCAGCACTTTATCTGAAAAAACAAGGTTTTTCTGAGATTTATATCCTTTCTTATGGATTGGATTCTTGGAAAGGGAAAGTGAAAACGAGCTAACATTCTATTAAAAACTGTCGAATGATAGATAAAGCTAGCATTTTAAGGTATCATCATTTATATTAAATTTAAGGAGATTTTATAATATGAATTCACAACAAAAGAAAAAACCTTCACTTATTTTAGGTATCTTATCTATCGTCCTTGGTTTGCTATCTCCGATAGTGGGTCTGATTTTGGGGATCATAGGATTGGTCTTGGCTTTTTCGTACCAAAAAGAATCTGGACTAGACTATAAAACAGAAAAGATTCTCAATATCGTAGGACTTGTAGTTTCTGTCCTTAACTGGATTGCAGCCATCGCATTAGTTTTTAGATAAGTAAAAACAAAAAAAGCTTTAAATTTAAAGCTTTTTTCTTTTATCCACTTTTCTCTAAGTAGTTTTTAATGATTTCCAATTCCTCTGGATTCAAGGGACGGAATTGCCCTTCTACTAGTTCTAGGTCTAATGTAAAATCACCGAATTGGACGCGTTTTAGGGCAGTCACCTTGACACCAACTGATAGAAACATCTTCTTGACTTGATGAAATTTGCCCTCAGAGATGGTGATGGAGGCACGGCTCTCTGTTGGGCTTGCGGACAGAATGTCTAGTTTTGCAGGTTTACAAGTAGTCCCATCTAAAAAGACAATCCCATCTTTGAATTTTTGGATATGTTCTGGTGTGAGCAGTCCGTTGACCACCACTTGATAGGATTTATCGACATGGTACTGGGGATGAAGGAGCTGAAAACCAAGAGGTCCATTGTCTGTCAGAAGGAGCAGTCCCGTCGTGTCACGGTCTAATCTGCCGACAGCATAGAGCTGGTCAGACTGGATGTCAGGTGGAAGGAGGTCCATGACGGTTGGTAGGTCCTTATCCTGACTGGCTGTCACCACTCTACCTGGTTTATGAAGCATGAGGTAGGTGTGCTTGTATCCTTGAATCTGCCGTCCTTGAAAAACTAGTTTCTGCAATCCAGTATCGACATTTTGAGCGAGGGAGTTGGCTGGACAATCATCTACTAGGATTTCTTTTTTCAGGAGTGCCTGTTTCATAGCCTTGCGACTGATCATTTCTTGGGCTAATAATCTATCTAAACGCATACCAGCTTATCTTATCATAAGTCTCTGACTTTGAAAAGAGTTGCCTTGACTAGAAAAGTAGAGTGAAAACATTTACACTTAGCTGAACTGTGATTTTTGAATGAGACTGTGGTATAATTGTTCAGTTAGAAATAAAAATTTAAAATATTAGAGGAAATCATGACAAAATTAAGAGAAGATATCCGTAACATTGCGATTATCGCCCACGTTGACCACGGTAAAACAACCCTCGTTGACGAATTATTGAAACAATCTGAAACTCTTGATGCACGTACTGAATTGGCAGAGCGTGCTATGGACTCAAACGATATCGAAAAAGAGCGTGGAATTACCATCCTTGCTAAGAATACAGCCGTTGCTTACAATGGAACTCGTATCAATATCATGGACACACCAGGACACGCGGACTTCGGTGGAGAAGTTGAGCGTATCATGAAAATGGTTGACGGTGTTGTCTTGGTCGTAGATGCCTACGAAGGAACCATGCCACAGACTCGTTTCGTATTGAAAAAAGCCTTGGAACAAGACCTTGTTCCAATCGTGGTTGTCAACAAAATCGACAAACCTTCAGCTCGTCCAGCAGAAGTAGTGGACGAAGTCTTGGAACTCTTCATCGAGCTTGGTGCAGATGATGACCAGCTTGATTTCCCAGTTGTTTATGCTTCAGCGATTAACGGAACATCTTCCTTGTCAGATGATCCAGCTGATCAAGAAAAAACAATGGCGCCAATCTTTGACACCATTATCGATCATATCCCAGCTCCAGTAGACAACTCAGATGAGCCTTTGCAGTTCCAAGTGTCACTTTTGGACTACAATGACTTCGTAGGTCGTATCGGTATCGGTCGTGTCTTCCGTGGTAGTGTGAAAGTTGGAGACCAAGTTACCCTTTCTAAACTAGATGGTACAACGAAGAACTTCCGTGTCACAAAACTCTTTGGTTTCTTTGGTTTGGAACGTCGTGAAATCCAAGAAGCCAAAGCGGGTGATTTGATTGCCGTATCCGGTATGGAAGATATCTTTGTTGGTGAAACTATTACTCCGACAGACGCCATTGAACCTCTTCCAATCCTACACATCGATGAGCCAACCCTTCAAATGACCTTCTTGGTCAACAACTCACCATTTGCAGGTCGTGAAGGAAAATGGGTGACTTCTCGTAAGGTGGAAGAACGCTTGCAGGCAGAATTGCAAACAGACGTTTCCCTTCGTGTTGATCCAACGGATTCACCAGATAAATGGACTGTTTCAGGTCGTGGAGAATTGCACTTGTCAATCTTGATCGAAACCATGCGTCGTGAGGGTTATGAGCTTCAAGTATCTCGCCCAGAAGTTATCGTAAAAGAGATTGACGGTGTTAAATGTGAACCATTTGAACGTGTTCAAATCGATACTCCAGAAGAATACCAAGGATCTGTTATTCAAAGCCTTTCTGAACGTAAGGGTGAAATGTTGGATATGATTTCAACTGGTAATGGTCAAACTCGTTTGGTCTTCCTTGTTCCAGCGCGTGGTTTGATTGGATACTCAACTGAGTTCTTGTCAATGACTCGTGGTTACGGTATCATGAACCATACCTTCGACCAATACTTGCCATTGATCCCAGGGGAAATTGGGGGACGTCACCGTGGTGCCCTTGTTTCCATCGATGCTGGTAAGGCTACAACTTACTCAATCATGTCTATCGAAGAACGTGGTACAATCTTTGTCAACCCAGGTACTGAGGTTTACGAAGGAATGATTATCGGTGAAAACTCTCGTGAAAACGACTTGACAGTTAACATCACCAAGGCTAAACAAATGACCAACGTCCGTTCAGCTACTAAGGACCAAACAGCGGTTATCAAGACACCTCGTATCTTAACCCTTGAAGAGTCTCTTGAGTTCTTGAATGACGATGAGTACATGGAAGTAACACCTGAGTCTATCCGTTTGCGTAAGCAAATCCTCAACAAGGCAGAGCGTGAGAAAGCCAACAAAAAGAAAAAATCAGCTGAGTAACAGCTAGGAAAGAGATAAAGATGGTCTATTTAATCATAGGGATACTCTTATTACTACTCTATGTATTTGCGACACCCCAAAGTATCAAAGGAACAGTCAACATCGTTATCTTGGTCTTTGTAGTTGTTGCACTCTTGATTTTGCTGATGTTGTCCATCTTGCAAATCTTCCAATTACCGACAGAATTCTTTGTCACAATCGCCATGCTTGCCCTTGCCTACTTTAGCTTGAGAGATATTACACTCATGCCTGTAAAAAAGGGTAAAAGAAGATAAATAGAAAGAGAGCTGCGGCTCTCTTTTTCGATTTAAAATAAGATTTTTAAGACTTTCCTTAGGTGATTACGGACGGTAGCGACTTTCTTCGAAATTCCATACCTAAACTTTGAGCCTATAGTCTCAAAGTTTCCGAATGCCTGAAATCTATTGTTTTCAGGCATTTTTATCACAACGGAAAGTCTAAGATTCCGTTTCTTGCAAAAAGGAATAAACCTAAAAATATTTTGTTCAAGTGAGTTTTTTTCCACATTTTAAGAGCTCTATATTGTTATAGAAGTTTAAAAAGTTAGTCCAAAAAAATATAATTATATTTTGCTAAAATCTATTGACAATTTATCATAATGGTGATAAATTTGCGATAATAGAAACCGATTTCATACTCTGAAATCTTACCTCCTGAAATCAATTTTCACCACAAGGAGTCTACTATGAAGAAACTATTCATATTATTATCAACTTTTTTTCTCAGCTTCTTCCTTGCTTGGATTATTGTCCTACGTGCGCCACAATATTTATATGCAAGCTATGATTCCGTTTCTTTGCTTCGTGTCAAAAAAGATACTCAGGAACCGACGCGTGAGGTATTTGAACAGGAATTGGAGAAGTTTGTAAACTCAGAACAGAGTTTAATAGCTAGAAGAATCGTAGAGCCGAGTAAGGATGGGACGACTCACTTTACTTATGCAACTTATGGTAAGGGAACATTACCAAAAGAATTCCAAGAAGCTAGCCAAGAAAGTCGTGAACGTAGTGATCCACTAAATAGTTATCTCATTTTATCAGGCTCCTTGACGAAAGAAAAGCTAGCCGATAAATTAGGAGATTTGGGTTATAAAGCAATTCCTGACCGAAAGACACCGCCCTATACTCTTGCTTTTAGAATGTTACTAATTCCCCTTATTTTAATTAGTTTAGCGATATTTGGCTTATCTTTCTTTGCTCTGGTGATTATTACTCGGATTAAGGAAATGAGAGCAGCAGGTATAAAACTCTTTTCTGGTCAGACTCTCTTATCCATCATGGGGCATTCTTTATCTACTGATATCAAATGGCTCCTTCTATCAGCCCTCCTTTCCTTCCTAGGTGGGGGAGTCGTTCTTTTTAGTCAAGGTTTGTTTTATCCTATCTTGTTAGCTACCTATGGTTTTGGGATTAGTTTCTATCTGTTGTTTTTATTGGCGATTTCAATTTTACTAATGCTTCTTTATCTAATGAGTTTGAGTTACAAAGCATTAGTTCCTGTTATTAAGGGAAGATTACCCCTTAAACGCTTGATGACTTTAACCCTATTGTGTCAGTTAGTAGCTGTTTTTACAGTAGGCTACGCTGTTAAGACAGGTTTGACGTCTTACCAACGATTGAAAGAACTTGAAATTTCAAAACAAGCATGGAAGGATAGAGCAGACTATTACCAGATTTCTTTTGGCTTAGGTGATAGAGTAAAAGATACAGAAAATCAGAGCAAGTGGTATGCCTTTGCCAAGGAAGCAATCGAAGAAGAACAGGCTCTATTTGTAAAAGATAATCTCATTCATTTTGCAAATCCTCAAGGAAAAAATGAAAAAGGGGAAACACTGGATACCTATAGTCCAGATGCTAATGTTCTCTATGTCAGTCCAAGTTATTTGGACAAGGAAAATGTGTCTGTCAATAATGAGACTAGACAGAAACTAGCTCATCTTCAAAAAGGGGAATTTGGACTCTTATTACCAGAATCTCTTCGTTCACAGGAAGCAGAACTTAAGAAAGTTTTTGAAGAAAGTTTGAACTACTACGGAAAATCAAGCGAGGACCAAGACGCTCCTTTAGAGTATGAAATGAGAGCGATTGTTAGCTATCTTCCAACAGGAGAAAAGCGGTTTGTTTATAATAACGGTGAAAGTCCAGTATCCGTCCAGTACTTAACCGATCCGATTTTAGTTGTGTTCACTCCTACATCTACAGGTGATAGTTTCATTTCAAAATCTGTTTGGTCTATTAATGCTGGAAATCGACTCTTTATCAAAGGATATGAGAGTGGACTAGCTCTCTTGAAGGAAGCTGGAATTTATGAGCAAGTATCCTATCTTAAAGAAGGAAGAAGTGTTTATCTAACTCGTTATAATGAAGTGCAAACTGAAACAGCAACTTTAATCTTAGGAGCTATTGTGGGGATAGCCAGTTCCTTGTTACTCTTTTATTCTGTCAATCTTCTATATTTCGAGCAATTCCGTCGAGATATCTTGATTAAACGAATTTCAGGTTTACGATTTTTTGAAACGCATGCTCAGTATATGGTTAGTCAATTTGCCAGTTTTGTATTTGGTGCTAGTCTCTTTATTTTACGCAGCAGAGACTGGGTAATTGGCTTGCTCACTTTATTAGTCTTTCTAGTTAGTGCAGTTCTGACGCTTTACCGTCAAGCGCAGAAAGAATCTCGTGTTTCTATGACAATTATGAAAGGAAAATAGGATGATTGAACTAAAGAATATATCTAAAAAATTTGGAAGCCGTCAGCTATTTTCAGATACTAATCTTCATTTTGAAGGTGGGAAAATTTATGCCTTAATCGGTACAAGTGGCTGTGGTAAGACAACACTCTTGAATATGATTGGACGATTAGAGCCATATGACAAAGGGCAAATCATCTATGATGGCACCTCTCTTAAAGACATTAAGCCCTCTGTTTTCTTTAGAGATTACTTGGGATATTTATTTCAAGATTTTGGCTTAATTGAAAGCCAAACGGTTAAAGAGAATCTCAATCTGGGTTTAGTTGGTAAAAAGTTGAAAGAAAAAGAGAAAATCTCTTTGATGAAACAAGCTCTAAACCGTGTAAACCTATCCTATTTGGACTTAAAGCAACCTATATTTGAGTTATCAGGAGGAGAAGCACAACGTGTTGCACTAGCGAAGATAATTTTAAAGGATCCACCTTTGATTCTCGCAGATGAACCAACCGCTTCCTTAGACCCCAAAAACTCTGAGGAATTACTTTCTATCCTAGAATCTTTAAAAAATCCGAATCGAACTATTATTATTGCGACCCACAATCCTCTGATTTGGGAACAAGTGGACCAAGTTATTCGAGTTACCGATTTATCACATAGATGATAAAAGAATATTAAGTTAGAAGAAAGAGCCACAAATACACTTTGTGGCTTTTTTATTTCCATAAAAATGGTAAAATAGTAGAAGTAGAAATGGAGTTTGAGACATGAAAGTAATCGATCAATTTAAAAATAAGAAAGTACTTGTTTTAGGTTTGGCTAAGTCTGGTGAGTCTGCGGCCCGTTTGTTGGACAAGCTAGGAGCTATTGTGACAGTAAATGACGGCAAGCCTTTTGAGGAAAATCCTGCTGCTCAAAGCTTGCTGGAAGAGGGAATCAAGGTTGTCACTGGTGGGCATCCTTTGGAACTCTTGGATGAAGATTTCGCTCTGATGGTGAAAAATCCAGGTATCCCGTATAGCAATCCCATGATTGAAAAGGCATTGGCAAAGGGGATTCCAGTCCTGACTGAGGTGGAATTGGCTTATTTAATCTCAGAAGCGCCAATTATCGGTATCACTGGTTCAAATGGGAAAACAACCACAACGACGATGATTGGGGAAGTTTTAACTGCTGCCGGCCAACATGGTCTTTTGTCAGGAAATATCGGCTATCCTGCTAGTCAAGTGGCTCAAACAGCGACAGACAAGGACACGCTCGTCATGGAACTTTCTTCTTTCCAACTGATGGGTGTCCAAGAATTCCATCCTGAGATTGCGGTTATTACCAACCTCATGCCAACTCATATCGACTATCATGGTTCTTTTGAGGAGTATGTGGCAGCTAAGTGGAATATCCAGAACAAGATGACAGCAGCTGATTTCCTTGTCTTGAACTTTAACCAAGACTTGGCAAAAGAATTGGCTACCAAAACACAAGCTACTGTTGTACCATTTTCAACACAGGAAAAGGTTGATGGAGCTTATTTGGAAGATGGTCAACTCTACTTCCGTGGAGAAGTGGTCATGGCAGCTAGTGAAATCGGTGTTCCAGGTAGCCACAATGTAGAAAATGCACTTGCGACTATTGCTGTAGCCAAGCTCCGTGGTGTGGATAACCAAACCATCAAGGAAACTCTTTCAGCCTTTGGTGGTGTCAAACACCGTCTCCAATTTGTGGATGAAATTCAGGGTGTCAAATTCTATAACGATAGCAAATCAACCAATATCTTAGCGACTCAAAAAGCCTTGTCAGGATTTGACAACAGTAAGGTTATCTTAATTGCAGGTGGTTTGGACCGTGGAAATGAGTTTGACGAATTGGTGCCAGATATCACAGGCCTCAAGCAGATGGTTATCCTCGGTCAATCTGCAGAACGTGTCAAACGGGCAGCGGATAAGGCTGGTGTGGCTTATGTAGATGCGACAGATATTGCTGATGCGACCCACAAGGCCTATGAGCTAGCGACTCAAGGAGATGTGGTTCTTCTCAGCCCTGCCAATGCTAGCTGGGATATGTATGCTAACTTTGAAGTACGTGGCGACCTCTTTATCGACACAGTAGCGGAGTTAAAGGAATAATATGAAAAAAATTGTCTTTACAGGTGGGGGGACGGTTGGACATGTCACCCTCAATCTTTTGTTAATGCCTAAGTTCATCGAAGACGGCTGGGAAGTTCATTATATCGGTGATAAACACGGAATCGAACACCAAGAAATCCTCAAGTCAGGTTTGAATGTGACCTTCCATTCTATTGCAACTGGGAAGTTGCGTCGCTATTTCTCTTGGCAAAATATGCTGGATGTCTTCAAAGTTGGTTGGGGAATTGTCCAATCCCTCTTTATCATGTTACGACTGCGTCCACAGGCTCTTTTTTCTAAGGGAGGATTTGTCTCAGTACCGCCGGTTATCGCTGCGCGTGTGTCAGGAGTACCTGTCTTTATTCACGAATCAGACCTATCTATGGGCTTGGCCAATAAAATTGCCTATAAATTTGCGACCAAGATGTATTCAACATTTGAGCAGGCTGCTGGTCTCGAAAAAGTCGAGCATGTGGGAGCAGTGACCAAGGTTTCGGACCAAAAAACTCCTGAACCAGATGAATTGGTGGATATCCAAACCCACTTTGATCTTAAATTGCCAACCGTATTATTTGTCGGAGGTTCTGCAGGAGCTCGTGTATTTAACCAATTGGTGACAGACCATAAAAAAGAGTTGACAGAGCGCTACAATATTATCAATTTAACTGGAGATTCAAATCTCAATGAGTTGAGTCAAAATCTCTTTCGTGTTGATTATGTGACCGATCTCTATCAACCCTTGATGGAGATGGCAGATGTGGTAGTGACGCGTGGTGGTGCCAATACGATTTTTGAACTCTTGGCCATGGCGAAACTCCATCTCATTGTTCCTCTTGGACGTGAGGCGAGCCGAGGAGATCAGATTGAAAATGCTGCCTATTTTGTTAAAAAGGGCTATGCAGCAGAACTCCAAGAGACAGAATTGACCTTGGAAAGCTTGGAGGAGAAAGTCAGTCACCTGCTTAGTCACAAGGATCAGTACCAAGCCAACATGAAGGCATCAACTGAATTGAAATCTCTTGCGGATTTTTACGATCTACTAAGAAAAGACCTATCATAAGGAATATCAATGTCAAAGGATAAGAAAAAAGAATCAAACCAGAAGCAAGAATTGTCTGAATGGCAGAAACGAAACCAGGAATACCTAAAGAAGAAGGCTGAGGAAGAAGCTGCCCTAGCTGAGGAGAAGGAAAAGGAAAAACAGGCTCGAATGGGGAAAAACTCTAAGTCGTTAGAGGAAAGTAAGAAGTCATCAAGTGATTCCGACCAGAACGAAACTGTTCCAGACGAAGAATCATCCGAAAAAGAAGAAAAATCTCAAAAGGATGATTCTAAAGTCAAAGAAGAAAAAGAGAAGAAAAAAGAAAAAACAGAGAAACCAGCCAAACCTAAAATTGCGCCTGTTCATATTTGGCGAGCTGT
The DNA here is from genome assembly GCF_058556195.1 of Streptococcus sp. A69. Lineage (NCBI taxonomy): Bacteria > Bacillati > Bacillota > Bacilli > Lactobacillales > Streptococcaceae > Streptococcus > Streptococcus sp. A69. The sequence continues at coordinate 546,035 of NZ_JBZUJU010000002.1, forward strand.
GAGTATCTTGGTACCGAGTGTCCTAGTCCTCCTTTTTTCAGTCTATCTGTTGACTCCACTTTCGACCATCAAAAATATCGAGGTTAAGGGAAATAGTAACACGCAGGCGGATGACATCAAACAGGCTTCTGGAATTCAAGATAGTGACTATACTTTAGCTCTATTGTTGGATAAAGAAACATACGCTGAGCGAATCAAGTCTAACCATTGGATAGAATCAGCGAAGATTGACTATCAATTTCCGACTAACTTTACGATTGAGGTTAAGGAGTTTGATATTGTCGGTTATTATGTGTCTGGTGAAGAGTATTATCCAATTCTTTCTAGTGGTGCGGTTGAGTCAACTCCTGTAAATCGCTTAAACTTGCCTGAGACTTATCTGACAGTTACCTTTAATGACGAGCAGCAGGTGAAGGATCTGATTTCGGGTCTTTCTAGCATCAGTGAGGATATCAAGAGTAAAATCCAGAAGATCGAACTAGCTCCAAGTAAGGCAACTGCCGATCTTCTAAAAATCACCATGCTGGATACAGATGAAATATTGGTTCCCCTGTCAGAATTGAGCAAGAAATTGCCTTATTACAGCAAAATCAAGCCACAGTTAGCAGAACCGAGTGTGGTCGATATGGAGGCTGGAGCATACAGCTATACCATAGCGGATAAGCTGATAGAAGAAGCAGAAGAAAAAGCCAAGCAAGAGGCAAAGGAAGCTGAGAAGAAAAAACAGGAAGAAGAAAAGAAAAAACAAGAAGAACAGGGAAATCAAAACCAAACGAGCCAGCAATCACAGAGTCGTTAGACTAACTTTTCCTCTTGATTTTGAATGGTATAGAAGTCCAGTTTCGAGTTTTTGCTTGACAAGTCCTAGTATAAATAATAGAATAGAAAAAAACCTTTAAAGCAGTCCAGAGAGGCAGCTAAGGTTAGACGGTGAAAGGGTGGACTCTACCCATTTTTCGTGGAACCTTGCTGTTGGCAGGTTCCTTTTTTCGTGGTTTATTTTTGACCATACTCTCTTGCTCGTAAAGGTAAAAGGAGAAAGGTATGCGTGAACATCGTCCAGTTATTGCTCTTGATTTTCCTAGTTTTGAGGCGGTCAAGGAATTTTTATCTCTTTTCCCAGCAGAAGAAAGTCTTTATCTAAAAGTGGGGATGGAGCTTTATTATGCGGAAGGTCCTGAAGTTGTCCGTTATTTGAAGTCATTGGGGCATAGTGTCTTTCTGGATCTCAAGCTACATGACATTCCCAATACAGTCAAATCGGCTATGAAGGTCTTATCTCAGCTTGGTGTAGACATGACCAATGTTCATGCTGCTGGTGGTGTGGAGATGATGAAGGCAGCGCGTGAAGGTCTTGGGACACAAGCCAAATTGATCGCTGTGACCCAGCTTACATCAACGTCGGAAAGCCAGATGCAGGATTTTCAAAATATTCAAACCAGTCTGCAAGAGTCTGTGATTCACTATGCCAAGAAGACAGCTGAAGCAGGCTTGGATGGTGTCGTTTGCTCGGCCCAGGAAGTGCAACTCATCAAGCAGGCCACCAATCCAGATTTTATCTGTCTGACACCTGGTATTCGTCCAGCTGGAGCTGCGGTAGGAGACCAAAAACGTGTCATGACACCTGCTGACGCCTATCAAATCGGTAGTGACTATATCGTAGTGGGACGTCCCATTACCCAAGCTGAAGATCCTGTTGCAGCTTATCATGCTATCAAGGATGAATGGAACCAGAACCAAGACAGAAATTAAAGAAATAGATTACAAAAACAAAAGGAGAATACTATGACACTTGCTAAAGATATCGCTAGCCACCTCTTGAAAATCCAAGCCGTTTACCTCAAACCAGAGGAGCCTTTCACTTGGGCATCTGGTATCAAATCGCCGATTTATACTGACAACCGTGTGACGCTTGCCTATCCAGAAACTCGTACCCTAATTGAAAATGGTTTTGTGGAAGCTATTAAAGCAGAATTTCCAGAAGTAGAAGTGATTGCAGGAACTGCGACAGCAGGAATTCCTCACGGAGCTATTATCGCTGACAAGATGAACTTGCCTTTTGCCTACATCCGCAGCAAACCAAAAGATCACGGAGCTGGTAATCAAATCGAAGGCCGTGTAGCTCAAGGGCAAAAGATGGTTGTTGTTGAAGACCTCATTTCAACGGGTGGGTCTGTTCTTGAAGCCGTAGCAGCTGCTAAACGTGAAGGAGCCGATGTTCTTGGTGTCGTAGCGATTTTCAGCTATCAATTGCCAAAAGCAGATAAGAATTTTGCGGATGCTGGTGTCAAACTTGTGACGCTTTCTAACTACAGTGAACTGATCCACCTAGCCCAAGAAGAAGGTTACATCACACCAGAAGGACTCGCTCTCCTAAAACGCTTTAAAGAAGACCAAGAAAATTGGCAAAACGTTTAAAACATAGAAAATCAGGTAGTCACTAGGATTATCTGATTTCTTTTTGTTATGTTTATTAGATGTTAGTCTACTTTTCCACCTTCAACAACTAGATCATCTGCCTTAGCAGCGTCACCGTAGGTTGGGTGAAGTGTTTTTTCATAAGCTTTGTGGAAGAAGTTTTCTTTACCAAGTTTTTCAATTTCTTGGTTGATGTAGTCGAGTAGTTCTTGGTTACCTTTTTGGACTGCTGGCGCAATAGTATCTGGATCTCCGAGGGAAGAAATTCCGACTTCATATCCTTTGTTTTCAAGTACCCAAGCTAGGACTTCCGTATTGTCAGTAGAGAAGGTATCTCCACGTCCGTCAAGAAGGGCTTGGTAGGCATCGCTATATTGGTCGTATTTTTGGAGTTTTACTTCTGGGTGATTTTTCTCAAAATAAGTTTCAGCAGTCGTTCCCTTTGTAACAATCAAGGTTTTGCCTTCTAATTCTTTAACGTCTTTGATGACTTTATCTTTTGGTGACACGACACCGAGGGAAACTTTCATGTAAGGAAGGGCAAAATCAACTTGCTTCTTTCGTTCGTCAGTAACTGTGAAGTTGGCAAGGGTGATATCCACCTTGTTTGAAATCAAGTATTCAGCGCGGTTGGCAGCATCAACAGAGACGTATTTAACCTTTACTCCCAAGTCTTGAGCTAATTGGTTACCCAATTCGATATCGTATCCTTGGTAGGAACCGTCGTTGTCAACATAACCAAATGGTTTTTTGTCACCAAATACCGCGATTCGAAGCTCACCGCTTTTTTTGATTTCGTCGATAGTGCGGGCCTTGGCGGTTTTTTTTCCTGATGAAGCATCAGAGCTTTCACTTGAGCTACAAGCTGTGATAAAGATAAGCGCAAAGGCTAGGGCAAAAACAGTTAGAATTGGTTTGAGTAGTTTCATAAAAATCTCCTTTATAGATATGAGCCGAACTGGCTAAAGTCAAAGACGTTTAAAAATTCCTGTGCTCGTTTGGTTTGTGGATTAGTGAAGAATTCCTGAGCCGTTCCTTCTTCAGCGATTTTCCCTTGGTCGAGGAAGATTATCCGATCTGCAATAGCTTGGGCAAACTGCATTTCGTGGGTTACCAGAATCATGGTGCGCCCTTCTTGAGCTAAGTCATTAATGAGTTCCAGAACTTCACGCACCATTTCTGGATCCAGTGAAGCCGTCACTTCGTCAAAGAGGATAATTTCTGGATGCATGAGCAGGGCACGGACAATCGCAACTCGTTGTTTCTGTCCACCAGATAATTGGCGAGCAAAACTGTCTTTTTTATCGAGCAAACCCACACGTTCCAGTAGTCGCAAAGCTTCCTCCGTTACTTCCTTCTTGTCTCTTCCCTGAGCCTTGATAGGACCAAGGACGAGGTTTTGTAGAACATCCAAATGGGGAAAGAGTTCATAACTTTGAAAGACCATGCCAATCTTTTGGCGAACTAGGTGAAAATCTTTTTTATTTGCAACGATAGACTGACCATCCAGCAGGATATCTCCACCTTGAATACTTTCTAAGCCATTAAGGCAACGAAGGAGGGTACTTTTCCCACAACCAGATGGACCCAGAATAACCACAACTTCCCCTTTTTTGATATCTAGAGAAAGTCCTTGGAGGATGGGATTGTCTCCAAAGGATTTTTTGAGTTCCTTGATTTCTAAGATAGTTTCAGACATTTAATTCCTCCAATGTTTTTCTAGGTGAGTGGATAGTTTGGAAATAGGAAAACAGACTGCGAAATACAGGACCAGAATGGTTCCATAAATCCAAAAGGAAGCGGTTGGGATGGTCAGGCGATTGCTATCGATGATTTGTTGTCCAACCTTGGTCACTTCAACAACCCCAATCAAGACAACCAAGGAAGTGGTTTTGATCATCCGAGTAACAAGATTGATGGCTTGTGGCAGCAATCTTCTCAAAACCTGTGGAATGATGATATGATAGTAAAGTTGAACATTGGTCAAGCCGAGCGCCTGTCCACTTTCAAACTGATGCTTAGGAAGGGAAGTGATAGCTCCACGGACCAAGTCCCCCATTTCAGCTGTTCCCCAGAGGGTGAAAACAATAATAGCTGAAGTCTCACCTGAGATATTGATATTAAAGTTTCGAGCCAAGCCAAAGTAAACGATGAAGAGCAACACCAGCTGGGGCATGATACGGATGAATTCCAGATACAATCGTGTCAAGAAGCGTACGACTCTAGAATGGGAGGTCATGACAATTCCCATGACTGTTCCGAACATCATGGATAAGAGGACAGACAGGATGGATATCCCAATCGTGACACCCAATCCCTGTAAGATTCTCAGGAGATTATTTCCCTGAAAGAGTACTTGAATTCCCGAATCCTGCATGGCGGAGCCTCCTTTCTATCCAGCTAAAGACCAGTGAGATGGGGAGAAGCATCATCAGATAAGCAACTACCAACATAGCTAGCGCAATGTCTGTCTCATAGTAGAGCCCAATCAAGTCCTTGGCGACGTACATGAGGTCGGCCAAAGCCACTGCTGAGAAAACAGAGGTTTCCTTGATGAGGAAAATGACATTGGCACTAAAAGACGGTAGGGCCACCGCTGTTGCTTGCGGCAGAACCACGTAGCGAAAAACTTGAAACGGTGTAAGCCCAATGGCTAAACCAATCTCATGCTGAGTTTGACTGACTGCTTCCAGTCCGCTTCTGAAAGATTCAGCCATATAGGAGCCTCCTAAAAAAACCAGTCCTAAAGTGGCACAGACTTCTGAAGATAGGACAATCCCAATTCGGGGAAGACCGAAGTAGAGAAAGAAGAGTTGAATCAAAAGGGGCGTATTACGCGATAATTCAATGTAGGCTGTCGCTACTTGCGCAAAAACAGGAATTCGATAATGTCGGATGATACTAACGATTAAACCGAGCAGAAAGGATCCCAAAATTCCCCAAACTGCAATATGCAAGGTTAGAAGGAATGCCTTTTGATATAGTGGTAGATATTGTTCAACAATGGACCAATCCAAAAATAAAACCTCCCATCTAGAAATAATACAGTTATTGTAGCACTTAAAATCTCCTTTGGATAATATCTATTTTTTATTGCCGTTATAGGGATTTTTTATCATAGCCATAATCTTTCTGAAATTTCCAAACAAAATATTTGAAAAGTGTTGAAAAAAGCGTTAAGATATTTCTGTAATATACAAAGTAAACGCTTACTTATCAAGGAGGACATTTTATGTCATACAAAACAAGCAATGCAGAAGGACCTGTAGATTTCATCAATACCTATGATTTGGAGCCAATGGCGCAACAAGTTATTCCTAAAGCAGCATTTGGCTATATCGCTAGTGGGGCGGAAGATACTTTCACTTTGCGGGAGAATATCCGCGCCTTTAACCACAAGCTCATCGTTCCTCATACGCTTTGTGATGTTGAAAATCCAAGTACAGAGATTGAATTTGCAGGTGAAAAATTATCTTCACCAATTATTATGGCGCCTGTTGCGGCTCATAAATTAGCAAATGAACAGGGTGAAGTGGCGACTGCGCGTGGTGTGCATGAGTTCGGTTCCCTCTATACAACCAGCTCTTACTCTACTGTAGACCTCCCAGAAATTACGGAAGCCCTTCAAGGGACACCTCACTGGTTCCAATTTTACTTTAGTAAGGATGACGGGATCAACCGCCACATCATGGACCGTGTGAAGGCTGAAGGCTACAAAGCGATTGTCTTGACGGCGGACGCTACTGTAGGGGGCAATCGTGAGGTCGACAAGCGTAATGGATTCGTCTTCCCAGTTGGCATGCCCATTGTTGAAGAATACCTTCCAGAAGGAGCTGGTAAATCAATGGACTTTGTTTACAAATCAGCTAAACAACGACTATCTCCACGAGATGTAGAATTTATCGCTGAATACTCAGGATTACCAGTTTACGTTAAAGGACCACAATGCCGCGAGGACGTTGAACGTTCGCTTGCTGCAGGAGCTTCTGGTATTTGGGTAACCAACCACGGTGGTCGCCAAATCGACGGGGGACCAGCTGCCTTTGACTCACTTCAAGAAGTAGCAGAAGCAGTTGATAAACGTGTACCAATTGTCTTTGACTCTGGTGTTCGTCGCGGTCAGCACGTCTTTAAAGCCTTGGCATCAGGTGCGGATCTAGTAGCTATTGGCCGCCCTGTCATCTATGGTTTGGCTCTCGGTGGTAGTGTTGGTGTACGTCAAGTCTTTGAACACTTGAATACGGAATTGAAGACAGTCATGCAGTTGTCTGGAACTCAGACTATTGAAGATGTTAAACACTTCAAACTCCGTCATAACCCATACAACCCAACCTTCCCAGTTGACCCACGTGACTTAAAATTGTATTGATAAAGTAGAAAGCCTCCACCTTATGTGGAGGTTTTTGATGTTTTGGAATGTGTTTAACATTTCTAGTGCTATAAAAAAATCAATTTTTATAATTGACAAATGTAGATTTTTGAGATATACTGATAATTGTAATTGACAAATGTAGATTTGGGAGGTGTGATTATGCAGATTTCAGATGCAGAATGGCAGGTCATGAAGATTATTTGGATGCAAGGAGAGCAGACCAGTAGGGATTTGATCATGGTTCTGGCGGAGCGGTTCGACTGGTCCAAGTCAACCATTCAAACTCTTTTGGCTCGCTTAGTAGAGAAAGAGTGCCTGACTAGGAAAAAAGAGGGCAAGTCCTTTGTCTATTCGGCGCTTTTAACTCTAGACCAAAGCCGAGACTTGCTTGTCCAAGATATCAAGGACAAGGTTTGTTCTCGTAGGATTAAGAACTTGTTGGCTGATTTGATTGCTGAATGTGATTTTACTCAGGCTGACTTGGAAGACTTAGAAGCTGTGATTTCTGAGAAGAAATCAAGCGCTGTAACAGAAGTAAAATGTAATTGTATGTAAAGGAGACGTCATGTTAAATAGTATTGTAACCATTATTTGTATTGCCCTTATCGCGTTTATCTTGATTTGGTTTTTCAAAAAGCCTGAAAAATCTGGACAAAAGGCTCAGCAAAAAAAGGGCTACCAAGAGATTCGAGTGGAAGTCAAAGGGGGATATACGCCTGAGTTGATTATTCTTAAGAAATCAGTGCCAGCCCGTATTGTCTTTGACCGTAAGGACCCTTCACCCTGCCTAGATCAGATTGTTTTCCCAGATTTTGGAGTGCATGCGGACTTGCCTATGGGTGAAGAGTATGTAGTGGAAATCACACCTGAACAGGCTGGAGAGTTTGGCTTTGCATGTGGCATGAATATGATGCACGGCAAGATGATTGTAGAGTAGGAGGAAATGATGACTGAAATTGTGAAAGCAAGCCTGGAAAATGGCATTCAAAAAATCCGTATCACAGCTGAAAAAGGCTATCACCCAGCCCATATCCAGCTCCAAAAAGGGATTCCCGCTGAAATTACCTTTCATCGTGCCACCCCTTCAAACTGTTACAAGGAAATTCTTTTTGAAGAAGAAGGCATCTTGGAACCAATCGGAGTAGACGAGGAAAAGGTCATTCGTTTTACACCTCAAGAGTTGGGGAAACATGAATTCTCATGTGGAATGAAGATGCAAAAGGGAAGTTATACCGTAGTTGAGAAGACTCGAAAATCTTTATCACTTTTACAGCGTTTTTGGATTACCAGTATCTTTACTGTGCCTCTTGTGATTCTCATGATTGGGATGTTGACAGGCAGCATTAGTCACCAAGTCATGCATTGGGGAACCTTTCTAGCCACAACGCCTATTATGTTAGTAGCAGGTGGTCCTTATATCCAAAGCGCTTGGGCCAGCTTTAAAAAACACAATGCCAATATGGATACCTTGGTTGCTTTGGGAACTCTAGTGGCTTATCTCTATAGTCTAGTTGCCCTCTTTGCTGGTCTCCCTGTCTACTTTGAAAGTGCTGGATTTATCCTCTTCTTCGTTCTTTTGGGGGCAGTTTTTGAAGAGAAAATGAGGAAAAATACTTCCCAAGCTGTGGAGAAACTACTGGATTTGCAGGCTAAAACAGCGGAAGTCTTGCGTGATGATAGCTATGTTCAAGTTCCCTTGGACCAAGTCAAGGTAGGCGACCTGGTTCGAGTGCGTCCAGGTGAAAAGATTGCAGTTGATGGTGCCGTAGTGGAAGGTGTGTCCAGCATAGATGAATCCATGGTGACAGGTGAGAGCCTGCCAGTGGACAAGACAGTTGGAGATACTGTCATTGGCTCAACTATCAATAATAGCGGAACGCTTATTTTTAGGGCAGAAAAGGTTGGCTCAGAGACTGTTTTGGCACAGATTGTAGACTTTGTAAAGAAAGCTCAGACTAGCCGCGCACCGATTCAGGACTTGACGGATAAGATTTCAGGGATTTTTGTCCCAGCAGTTGTCATTTTAGGAATCGTGACCTTTTGGGTTTGGTTCGTTTTGCTCAGGGATAGTGTAGTCGTGCTTGGAGCTAGCTTTGTGTCTTCTCTTCTCTATGGAGTTGCGGTTTTGATTATTGCCTGCCCTTGTGCCTTGGGTCTTGCAACACCGACAGCTCTTATGGTAGGGACAGGACGCAGTGCCAAAATGGGGGTTCTTCTCAAAAATGGAACAGTCTTACAGGAAATTCAGAAAGTCCAAACTATTGTGTTTGATAAGACAGGGACTTTGACGGAAGGAAAACCAGTGGTCACTGATATCATTGGCGATGAGACAGAAGTGCTCGGCTTAGCTGCCTCCTTGGAAGAAGCTTCTCAACACCCACTGGCTGAGGCTGTTGTCAAGAGAGCAAGTGAAGCTGGACTTGAGTTTCAAACTGTCGAAAATTTCCAAGCCTTGCACGGAAAAGGTGTTTCAGGGCAAATAGCTGGGAAACAAGTCTTACTTGGAAATGCTAAAATGCTAGATAGTATGGATATTTCCAGCGCTTATCAGGAAAAACTAGAAGAACTAGAAAAAGAAGCTAAGACAGTTGTTTTCTTGGCTGTTGATAATGAAATCAAAGGCTTGCTTGCTTTGCAAGATATTCCCAAGGAAAATGCTAAGCTAGCCATCAGTCAGTTGAAAAAACGTGGTCTTAAAACAGTCATGCTGACAGGAGATAATGCTGGTGTGGCGCGTGCTATTGCAGATCAAATCGGAATCGAAGAGGTCATTGCAGGCGTCCTACCAGAAGAAAAAGCCCATGAAATCCATAAACTACAAGCAGCTGGGAAAGTAGCCTTTGTTGGTGATGGCATCAATGATGCTCCTGCCCTCAGTGTAGCAGATGTGGGGATTGCTATGGGAGCTGGAACGGATATCGCCATCGAGTCAGCAGATTTAGTGTTGACAACTAATAACCTCCTAGGAGTGGTTCGTGCCTTTGACATGAGTAAGAAAACCTTTAACCGTATTCTGCTCAATCTTTTCTGGGCCTTTATCTACAATGTCGTCGGAATTCCGATTGCAGCAGGAATCTTTTCTGGTGTTGGATTGGCCCTCAATCCAGAACTGGCAGGTCTAGCCATGGCCTTTAGTTCTGTATCTGTTCTGACCAGTTCACTCTTACTAAACTTTAGTAAAATAGACTAAAAGCGAGCTTGCTCGCTTTTTATTATAAAACAGTCACATAAAACGTTTTCAAACTGTACTGTAATAGAGAATAAAAATTTCTGAGCACATTCTTAGGAGACCCAAAACAAATGTGGTAAAGTAGTAGAGTAAAAATTTGCTGAAACGTTTCCAAATAATATATGAAAACGGATGAATCAAGTTTTAAAAATATTTGAAGGAGAGTTATCATTATGACTCAAGGGAAAATTACTGCATCTGCAGCAATGCTTAATGTATTGAAAACATGGGGCGTAGATACAATCTACGGTATCCCATCAGGAACACTCAGCTCATTGATGGATGCTTTGGCTGAAGACAAAGATATCCGCTTCTTGCAAGTTCGCCACGAAGAAACAGGTGCTCTTGCAGCGGTAATGCAAGCTAAATTCGGCGGCTCAATCGGGGTTGCTGTTGGTTCAGGTGGTCCAGGTGCGACTCACTTGATTAACGGTGTTTACGATGCAGCTATGGATAACACTCCATTCCTTGCTATCCTTGGATCACGTCCAGTTAACGAACTCAACATGGATGCCTTCCAAGAATTGAACCAAAACCCAATGTACAACGGTATCGCTGTCTACAACAAACGTGTAGCTTACGCTGAGCAATTGCCAAAAGTAATTGACGAAGCTTGCCGTGCTGCAGTTTCTAAAAAAGGTCCAGCTGTTGTTGAAATCCCAGTAAACTTCGGTTTCCAAGAAATCGACGAAAACTCATACTACGGATCAGGTTCTTACGAACGTCGCTTCATCGCTCCTGCTTTGAACGAAGTTGAAATTGACAAAGCAGTTGAGATCTTGAACAATGCGGAACGTCCAGTTATCTACGCTGGTTTCGGTGGAGTTGGTGCTGGTGATGTCATCACTGAATTGTCACGTAAGATCAAAGCACCAATCATCACAACTGGTAAAAACTTCGAAGCCTTTGAATGGGACTACGAAGGTTTGACAGGTTCTGCTTACCGTGTTGGTTGGAAACCAGCCAACGAAGTGGTCTTTGAAGCAGACACCGTTCTTTTCCTTGGTTCAAACTTCCCATTTGCTGAAGTTTACGAAGCCTTCAAGAACACTGAAAAATTCATCCAAGTTGATATTGACCCTTACAAACTTGGTAAACGTCATGCCCTTGATGCTTCTATCCTTGGTGATGCAGGTCAAGCAGCGAAAGCAATCCTTGACAAAGTAAACCCAGTAGAATCTACTCCATGGTGGCGTGCAAACGTTAAGAACAACCAAAACTGGCGTGATTACATGAACAAACTCGAAGGTAAAACTGAGGGTGAATTGCAATTGTACCAAGTTTACAATGCTATCAATAAACATGCTGATCAAGACGCTATCTACTCAATCGACGTAGGTGACACTACTCAAACATCTACTCGTCACCTTCACATGACACCTAAGAACATGTGGCGTACATCTCCACTCTTTGCGACAATGGGTATTGCCCTTCCTGGTGGTATCGCTGCTAAAAAAGACAATCCAGATCGCCAAGTATGGAACATCATGGGTGACGGTGCATTCAACATGTGCTACCCAGACGTGATCACAAACGTTCAATACGACCTTCCAGTTATCAACGTTATCTTCTCAAATGGTAAATATGCCTTCATCAAGGACAAATACGAAGACACAAATAAACACTTGTTTGGTTGTGACTTCACAAACGCTGACTACGCAAAAATTGCTGAAGCACAAGGTGCTGTTGGATTTACAGTTGATCGTATCGAAGACATCGACGCAGTTGTTGCAGAAGCTGTGAAACTCAACAAAGAAGGTAAAACTGTTGTTATCGATGCTCGCATCACGCAACACCGTCCACTTCCAGTAGAAGTACTTGAATTGGATCCAAAACTTCACTCAGAAGAAGCAATCAAAGCCTTCAAGGAAAAATACGAAGCAGAAGAACTCGTACCATTCCGCCTCTTCTTGGAAGAAGAAGGATTGCAATCACGCGCAATCAAATAATTTCTCTCATCGAAAATCAAAGGTAAACTTTGTAGATTTTATTCTTTGATTTTCTTAGAGCAGAACTTGAAAAGATCGGAGCAATCCGGTCTTTTTCTGGAGGATAGTAAATGAATTTAAATCAATTAGATATCATCGTTTCAAATGTTCCTCAAGTCTGTGCCGACTTGGAGCGTATTTTGGATAAAAAAGCCGATTATGTTGACGACAGTTTTGCACAGTTCACGATTGGCAGTCACTGCCTCATGTTGTCTCAAAATCATTTGATTCCTTTGGAAAACTTTCAGTCAGGAATCATTCTTCATATCGAGGTTGAGGATGTAGATCAGAACTACCAACGGTTGAAAGAGCTTGGTATCCAGGTTTTAAACGGTCCAGTTGTAACCGATTGGGGAACCGAAAGCCTGTTAGTTGGAGGCCCTTCCGGACTAGTGCTTGATTTTTATCGTATGAAATAAGGGCATAGTAGAGTTTGAACGCCAACAAAAGTTATAGCATATGAGGGGATTTCTTCACTATTTTTATAAAATCTTCTCCCTAATTTATAAGATATGAAAAAGAGTTCTAATGGAACTCTTTTTTTGCTATAATGAAAGGAGAAAACAGACAGGAGATCGACATGTCAGAACCATTATTTTTAAAATCAGTTATGCAAGAAAAAATCTGGGGTGGAACCAAGCTACGTGATGAGTTTGGTTACGACATTCCAAGTGAAAAAATCGGAGAATACTGGGCTATCTCAGCTCATCCAAATGGAGTTTCTAAGGTAGCCAATGGTCGCTACGAGGGAACAGACCTAGCAACTTTGTATGCGGAACACCGTGAGTTGTTTGGCAACCGTCCAGAACCTGTGTTTCCACTCTTGACCAAAATCCTCGATGCCAATGACTGGCTTAGTGTTCAAGTTCACCCAGACGATGCCTATGGACTAGAGCATGAAGGTGAACTTGGAAAAACAGAATGCTGGTATATCATCGCTGCAGATGAAGGATCAGAGATTATCTATGGTCATAATGCTAAGTCAAAGGAAGAACTTCGCCAGCAAATCGAAGCTAAAAACTGGGATGGTCTATTAACAAAAGTCCCTGTCAAGGCTGGAGATTTCTTCTATGTACCAAGCGGAACCATGCACGCTATCGGAGCAGGTATCTTGATTCTTGAAACCCAGCAGTCTAGCGATACCACCTATCGTGTCTATGACTTTGACCGTAAGGATGACAAGGGTAACTTGCGTGAACTTCACCTTGAAAAATCTATCGATGTTTTAAACATTGGAGAGCCTGCCAATAGCCGTCCTGTAACTATCAAAGCTGATGATTTGCGTTCAACTCTTCTGGTGTCTAATGACTTCTTCGCAGTTTACAAGTGGGAAATCACTGGAAAAGTTGACTTTGAAAAGACAGCTGACTACAGCTTGTTGAGTGTCTTAGCCGGTCAAGGTCACCTCACTGTTGATGGAAAAAACTATCCGATTCAAAAAGGGAGCCACTTTATCCTACCAAGTGATGTTGAAACTTGGACCTTGGAAGGGCAAGGTTTGGAATTGATTGTTAGCCATCCATAAAAAGAAAGGGCCTGAGTTTACTACTCAAGTCCTTTTTGATTACATAAATTGGGCGATAAAAACCACAATGATGATAATAGGAATGATGAAACGAAGGAGGAAAAGCCAGACTTGGAAAAGTCCTTGTTTCCATGCTCTTTCATCAAGATGCAGTTCCTCCATGGCAAGGGCCTTTTTAAAGATATAGCCAGTAAAAAGAGACAGACAGAGAGCCCCAAAGGGCATGAGGAGGTTGGAAACCAAGAAGTCCATAGCATCAAAGAAGGTCTTTCCAAAAATGTGAACATCTGCCATAACACCGTAAGATAGGGCTGAAGGAATGCCAAAAACAAAGGTCAAGATTCCTAAAATGGCACTCCACTTAGCACGTTTGCTGTTGTCCTGGTTGGTGATATTGCCCACATTGATTTCCAGCATCACGACAGAAGAAGTAACCGTCGCAAAGAGGAAGAGCAAGAGGAAAAGAATGTAGAAAATAGTTCCAAAAGGCATCTTGTCAAAGAGTTGGGGCAAGACGATAAAGAGCAAGCTTGGTCCCCCTTCAGACTGAATATTGAAGGCTGACATGGCTGGGAAAATGGCTAGTCCCGCCATGATGGATACCGATATGTTCATGGCTACGATGGAAATCCCTGACTGGACCAGATTGGTTTTCTTGTCCAAGTAGGACGCATAGGTCAGCATGGCTGTCACCCCTAGTGAGAGGGCAAAGAAAGATTGACCCAGAGCATAGAGGAGACCAGCGCTGGTTAGTTTTGAAAAGTCTGGTTTGAGGAAGTAAAGAACGCCTTCCATGGCATTTGGTAAGCTGAGCGAGCGCCCAATGATCACGACAAAGATGATAAAGAGCAGGGGCATCATGACTTTCGAGGCTCTTTCAATCCCTTTTTGAACCCCACGTGATACAATAAAGATATTCAACAAGATAAAGGCAGCTTGTGCGCCAAGGGCAATGGCTGGATTTGAAATGATTGAAGTAAATAACTGAGCATAATCACCCGTTCCACCAAGTTGGAACAATTTCCTAAACTCAATACCCAGATAAACCAGAATCCAACCTCCAATGACACTGTAAAAGGAGAGAAGGATAAAGAGGGCAAAGGCACCAATCCAACCGATAAAGTTATACTTGTTATTGTTGCCAAGTTTTCCAAAGGTTTTGATAGCGGAAACGCCAGCACTACGACCTAGGGCAAACTCAGCCAGCAGGAGCGGGAAACCGATTAAAATAGTGGAAATGAGAAAGACCAGTAAAAAGCCTCCCCCGCCATTAGCAGCAGTCATGTAGGGAAACTTCCAAACGGATCCAAGTCCGATAGCTGAGCCAGCAGATGCTAGGATAAAGCCAAGTTTCGAGCCCCATTGCGATTTTTCTGACATAGTTAAACTCCAATCTCCTTTTTTAAATAAGAAAAGGCTACTTGAGTTGTCAAATAGCCTTCTCTCAATGGCTCTTTATGAGCCTTTTGTTTGATTGATAGACTTGACTATCCTATCATGTTTTCTGATGTCTGTCAAGAAAACCATTTTCAAGTTTTCACACCTTTCTCAAAAAGTTAAAAATTTTTCGCAAAAACACTTGACTCTGACCTAAGGGGAGGGGTTATACTATGCTTGTAAGGAGGAAATCATGTACCATATAAAAGAAGCTGCGCAGCTTTCAGGTGTCTCTGTTAAGACTCTGCATCACTACGATAAGATAGGGCTCTTGGTTCCCTTAAAGTTGGAAAACGGCTATCGAACCTATAGTAAAGAGGATTTGGAACGCCTTCAGGTTATTCTGTATTATAAATATCTAGGTTTTTCTTTAGAAAAAATAGCAGAGCTGTTAAAGGAAGAAAGGGCAGATTTATTGCCCCATTTGACTAAGCAGTTGGAGTATTTGACTCGAGAAAGGCAACACCTGGATACCTTGATTTCCACCTTGAAAAAAACCATTCAAGATCAAAAAGGAGAAAGAAAAATGACTATTGAAGAAAAATTCACTGGATTTAGCTATCAAGACAATCAAAAATACCACCAAGAAGCGGTAGAAAAATATGGTCAAGAAGTCATGGATCAAGCCTTCGAACGCCAAAAAGGTCGTGAAGATGAGTCTACGGCCGCCTTTAACCAAGTTTTTCAATCCTTGGCACAAAACCTTCAAGCTGGTTTACCTGCAACAGCAATTGAAAACCAAGAGCAAGCTGTCAAGCTCTTGCAAGCCATTCGTACTTATGGATTTGACTGCTCTATTGAAGTCTTCGGACATATCGGTAAAGGCTACGTCTGCAACCCAGAGTTCAAGGAAAATATTGACAAGTTTGGATCTGGTACAGCCCAGTACACATCAGATGTCATTGCAGCTTACGTTCGAACAAATGCAGAATAAATAGGCTAGGAATTTCCGAGCCTATTTTTTACTTCAAATCATAAAGCCAGTCTTCGCCGTCTTTGTAGTAGAAGAATTCACTCAGATCCTCTTCTACAAATACACGAAGCATATCAGACATATCATTAGTAGCAAGTTTTAGATGAGATAGATTGTCAAAATCCTCCCACCAAACCTTCCCTTCGTCTGAAGACTGGAGTTCACCAGTAAAGAGTTCTGTCTTGTAAAAAAGGACAACATAACGGTAATCCTCATCATCATACCAATCTTTGATACCACAGAGTTGGGGTTTGGAAATGGTCAGACCCGTTTCTTCTCTCACTTCACGAATGACAGCATCAACAAAGGATTCGCCGCGTTCAACATGCCCGCCAGGAAAAGTAATGCCAGGCCAGTCAGGACTAACTCGGTCTTGGACCAGAACCTTGTTTCCGTATTTAATCATGCACATGTTGACAAATTCGACTGACTCTCTTCTGTTCATTTTCTTTCACTTATTTTGTTAGTAATTTTTCTACTACATTCAGTTTTCGCATGGTCAGATCAACGCCAAATAGCTTTTCAAGATAGTTGGTATTGAGCTTTTTTCGTTTTGCAGTTCTAGGGAGATAGAGGTAAAGACAATGGTTACCGATACAAATTTCTTCTTCACCGTGATCAATTTTTAATTTTTCTAAAGGGAGACTTTGAATAGATTCTTGATAAAAAATCACGTGTATACGGTCATAAAGATAGTGTTCTCCAAACGGGTTTTCTTGGACAATTTTTGTAAAATCACTTTTATTCTTGATTATCATTTTTAAGTCAGCACCAATTTTATTCTTTATTAGAGCATGAACCTGTTCTCGTATTTCTTCTAGGGTTAAGTCACTTTCAAGAATGATATTTCCACTTTGAATATAGGTTCGGACGTGTTGAAACCCAGTTTCTGTCAAAATATCTACCAAATAAGACATTTTCGGGATAGCATTTTTTCCATTAGGAGTAACGCCTCTTAGTAAAATAATATGTTCCAAAGGGCTTCCTTTCTTATTTGGTACTTATTGGATTTGAGCCTGCCACCCAGCCGGTGCAGAGGGCAGAAGTGATGTTAAAGCCACCCGTGTGGGCATTGATATCCAGTACCTCGCCTGCAAAGTGGAGACCAGGTACCAGCTTACTTTCCAGAGTTTTGGGATTGATTTCCTTGAGACTGACACCGCCTTTGGTGACAAAGGACTTGGCAAGAGACATTTTTCCAGTCACAGGGATTTTGAGAGCCTTGATGGACTGGAGAAGTTGTTCGCGTTCCTTTTCAGTCAGTTGTTTGACTTTTTCAGGATAGCCTTGCACCAAAAATTCTGCCAAGCGTTCCGGAAGCAAGGTTTTTAAAGCATTTTTCAAGGATTTTTCCCGATTCTCTTCTAGAAATGCAGCCAAGTCCTTCTCAGAAAGTTGAGGCAAAACATCGAGTGAGAGAACCTCTCCGCCCTTGACAAAGCTAGACATACGTAGGGCAGCAGGGCCGGACAAACCAAAGTGGGTAAAGAGTAGATCATGAGTGATGACATGCTTGCCATAGCTTAAGGTCACATCATCCAGCGAAATTCCCTGCAAGGCCTTATGTGGAAGATCTGTCAATAAAGGACTTTCAGCTGCCTCAAGCTCTGTAATGGTGTGCTTAAAATGACGGGCAATCTCGTGACCAAAACCAGTCGAACCAGTCGAAGGATAAGATTTGCCACCTGTTGTAACAATCAGCTTATCACAAGTGAAGCTTTGGTCTGCGGACTTAAGGACAAAATGGTCGTCTATCTTTTTAACCGAAACAATCTCTGTTTGAGTAGCAATTTGCCCACCAAGTTCAATGATTTTCTTCTCCAAGGCTTCGATAATGGTCCGAGATTTGTCAGTAGCAGGAAAGACACGGCCGTGGTCCTCAACCTTTAGTTTAACACCGTTTTCCGTGAAAAAGTTGATGATATCCTGGTTATCAAACTGGGAAAAGACACTGTATAGAAAGCGTCCATTTCCAGGGATGCCAGCTAGTAGGTCATCTAGACTTCCATTGTTAGTTACATTGCAACGACCACCACCTGTACCAGCTAATTTTTTTCCGAGTTTCCGATTTTTTTCGATGAGAAGGGTTTTCTGACCATAAAAGCTACTGGAAATCGTAGCCATCATACCAGCAGGCCCTCCACCGATGACAATAGTATCAAAATGTTTCATAGATTTATTGTACCACAAAAAACAAGAGATGCTTGGCATCTCTTGTTGCTAATAATCTTAGTTGATTTCATATCCCATCAACAAACCGCCATCTTCTGCATAAAAACTGCAAAGACCAGAGGTTGGGAGAATTTTGATATTGGCTTGTGGGAAGGTTTGGATCAAGCGTTCTGACAATTGTTGACAGAATTTTTCATTGCTGCGATGCGCCATGACGATACGGCCACCAGCGTAGCCAGCTTTGATGAGTTCTTCATAGGCTGCTTGAAGGGATTTTTTGGATCCACGAGCTTTTTGGAGCAGTTCTAAGGTTCCAGTTTCACTTGCTTCCCCGACCATACGGATGTTGAGAAGACCAACAACTGTACCGATAAGTTTGCTCAAACGGCCATTTTTAACCAAGTTATCGACCTTAGCAAGGACAAAGAGCAACTTTGTTTTTTCTTGGTAGGCTGTGATAGCTTCAACAATCTCCTCATAAGAAAGTCCTTGATCAATCAATTCATTGATTTTTTCGACAATCAAGTCAACTTCCCCACCCGCAGATAAACTATCAATAACATGAATCTGAGTGTCAGGATGTTCTTCAAGGTAGATATTTTTAGCGAGCTGTGCACTATTATGGCTACCAGAAAGAGTACCAGTAATGGTAACGACAAAGATATGCTTGGCATCTTCAAATGCACGCAAGTAATCATCCGGACTAGGACAGGCAGATTTTGAAGCCTCAGAAGTTGCATACATGGTTCGCATCATGTGGTCAATGTTGAGATTGGCATCATCTATAAAGACCTGATCAGATACTTGAATGGTCAAAGGAACACTAACAAATTCAGTATCAATAGCAGGAGTTGCCAGTTGACGATAATCACAACCAGAGTCAGCTACAATCTTCCACGTCATAGAAATTCTCCATCTTTGTCACTTATACATTGACAAAGGTTCTGTCTTTTTTTACAATTATATCATGAAAGCCCTTGAAACAAAAGTACCACCTCTCTGTTGTCACAAGTAGAAAGAAATTGTTATGTCTGAACGTAAAATATCCGAAAAATCTCTTGAAAATCTCAGAAAATCAAATCAAGAATCCAATTTCTTGACCAGAGAAGCGATTGAGACTGCTCTTTTGCAACTTCTAGAGAAAAAGGACTTGGCAAAGATTAGTATTTCAGAGTTGGTCAAGAGGGCAGGTGTCTCTCGCGCCGCCTTCTATCGTAACTATGACTCTAAAGAAGAGATTTTGGAAAGTGTCTTTAAACGCAGTGTCCATAATATCATGGAACAGCTCAGCCACTACGATGTTAAAACGGACCTTTATTTGGTTTGGGTTCACCTTTTCCGCGCAGCCAAGAAAGAAGCCAAGGTTATCCAACTTGCTCTGGACTATCATTTGGAAAAGATTTTTGTCCAAGCCATGCAGGAATTTCTAGAAAAATACCACGGAAAGTCAAAAGGCGTTAGCAGCTACCTTCATTCCTTTTGGAGCTCTGCCATCGTATCGGTTCTGCTTAAATGGATTAAGGATGGCATGAAGGTTCCAGCTGAAAAGATTGCGGATTTACGCTTGCCATTTTTCAAAAAATAGAGAACAAGGAGAAGACTTATGACAGAAAAAAGACTGGCTTGGGACGAGTACTTTGCAGCCCAGGCTTTACTGATTGCCAATCGTTCGACCTGTAAACGTGCCAAAGTGGGAGCTGTCCTAGTTAAGGACAATAAAGTCATTTCAACAGGCTACAATGGTTCCGTATCAGGAACGGAGCACTGTATTGACCACGAATGTCTGGTCATAGAAGGTCACTGTGTCCGAACCCTTCACGCCGAGGTCAATGCCATCTTGCAAGGGGCCGAACGAGGGGTTCCAAAGGGATTTACAGCTTATGTGACCCACTTCCCTTGTCTCAACTGTACAAAACAACTCTTACAAGTCGGTTGCAAACGCGTGGTTTATATCAACCAGTACCGAATGGATGACTATGCCCAGTACCTTTATCATGAAAAAGGCACTGAATTAACCCATTTACCATTAGAGACTGTTCAGACAGCTCTTCAAGAGGCAGATTTGATTTAAAAATTAATAAAAATAAATGGTTTAGACAGCTTTTTAAACCGTTTTTTGATATAATAAGAAGAATAAATTGAAAGAAGGAATTCAGAAAATGGGAAAAATTGAAGTCATTAATCATCCACTCATTCAACACAAATTGTCAATCTTGCGTCGTACAGACACTTCTACAAAAGCTTTTCGTGAGCTAGTAGATGAGATTGCAATGTTGATGGGATATGAAGTACTTCGTGATCTTCCACTTGAAGACGTGGAAATCGAAACACCTATCACAAAGACCGTTCAAAAACAATTGGCTGGTAAAAAATTGGCGATTGTCCCAATCTTGCGTGCAGGTATCGGGATGGTAGATGGTCTCTTGAATCTGGTTCCAGCAGCAAAAGTTGGACACATCGGTATGTACCGTGATGAAGAAACCCTTCAACCAGTTGAATACTTGGTGAAATTGCCTGAAGATATTGACCAACGTCAAATCTTTGTCGTTGACCCAATGCTTGCAACAGGTGGCTCAGCAATCTTGGCTGTAGATTCGCTTAAAAAACGTGGCGCATCCAATATCAAGTTTGTCTGCCTAGTATCTGCTCCAGAAGGAGTGAAAGCCCTTCAAGAAGCACACCCAGATGTAGAAATTTTTACTGCGGCCTTGGATGAACGCTTGAACGAACACGGTTATATCGTTCCAGGTCTTGGAGATGCTGGAGACCGCTTGTTCGGTACCAAATAAAATCCCAAAGTAAATATTGAAACTAGAAGTTCGTTTTTGACTTGAAAGGAGGTTGAGTTTTTGTTTCTGTTTAGAGAATAGAGCAAAAATTTGACCTTTTTTGACCAAAAAGATATAATAGTTCTGTATTGAGTCGTATGACTAAGAAAATTTAACATTAAAAGGAGAAATGAATGATTCCTGTAGTTATTGAACAAACAAGCCGTGGAGAACGTTCCTATGATATTTACTCACGTTTACTAAAAGATCGTATCATCATGTTGACTGGACCAGTTGAAGACAACATGGCCAACTCCGTTATCGCCCAATTGCTCTTCTTGGATGCCCAAGACAGTACAAAAGATATTTACCTTTATGTAAATACTCCGGGTGGTTCTGTTTCAGCTGGTTTGGCAATCGTTGATACCATGAACTTTATCAGGGCAGATGTCCAAACCATCGTGATGGGGATGGCGGCCTCAATGGGGACTATCATTGCATCAAGTGGAGCAAAAGGCAAACGTTTCATGCTTCCAAATGCAGAGTACATGATTCACCAACCAATGGGTGGTACAGGTGGTGGTACCCAACAAACCGATATGGCAATCGCTGCAGAGCACTTGCTTAAAACTCGTAAGACTTTGGAGCAAATTCTTGCAGATAACTCTGGTAAAACAGTTGAGCAAATTCATGTAGACGCAGAACGTGATTACTGGATGAGCGCCCAAGAAACACTTGAGTATGGTTTTATTGATGAAATCATGGTCAACAATTCTTTGAGCTAACCAAGCTAAAAAGCAAACTCGACGGGGTTTGCTTTTTTTGATATAATAGGAGAAGATTTCTTAGAAAGAGGATTTATCATGTTTGAAAAGGTCAATCGATCAGGATTAATCATCTATCTTTACTATAATCGGGATGCAAAGAAACTTCAGGAATACGGTGACATCTGTTACCATTCTAAGAAGCATCGTTACTTGCAGCTCTATGTTCCAACTGAGGAGTTAGATGACTTAGTAGAGAGATTAGGTAAGGAAAGATTTATCAAGAAAATTAGGCGGTGTCACATTCAAGAGTTAGAAACTCCCTTTGTTGGGAATCTCTATCGAAATGAAGAAAACGTTATCATTTAAAAAAAGTGAATAAAAAGGTTGACAATTTTCTGATAATTCGGTATATTCTTAACATACTATTTTTGAAACAACTATAAGGAGATTAAAAATGAAGAAAAAATTTGCCCTATCTTTTGTGGCTCTTGCTAGCATAGCTCTTCTCGCTGCCTGTGGAGAGGTCAAGTCAGGAGCATCAAATACAACTGGTAACCCAGTAGACGAAAAGACTATCAAAATCGGATTTAACTTTGAAGAAACAGGTGCCGTAGCAGCCTACGGAACATCTGAACAAAAAGGGGCCCAACTTGCCGTTGATGAAATCAATGCAGCAGGTGGTATCGATGGAAAACAAATCGAAGTTGTAGACAAAGACAACAAGTCAGAAACTGCCGAAGCAGCTTCTGTTACAACGAACCTTGTAACCCAATCAAAAGTGGCAGCCATTGTGGGACCTGCGACATCTGGTGCAACTGCTGCAGCTGTAGCTAACGCTACCAAAGCAGGAGTGCCATTGATCTCACCAAGTGCTACTCAAGATGGATTGACTAAAGGTCAAGATTACCTATTTATCGGAACATTCCAAGATAGCTTCCAAGGGAAGATTATTTCAAACTATGTGACAAACAAATTGAATGCTAAGAAGGTTGTTCTTTATACTGACAATGCTAGTGACTATGCTAAAGGTATTGCTAAGTCTTTCCGTGAAACCTACAAGGGTGAGATTGTAGCAGATGAAACGTTTGTAGCAGGTGATACAGACTTCCAAGCAGCCCTTACTAAAATGAAAGGGAAAGAGTTTGACGCTATCGTTGTCCCAGGCTACTACACAGAAGCAGGTAAAATCGTAAATCAAGCCCGTGGTATGGGAATTGATAAACCAATCGTTGGTGGTGATGGATTTAACGGTGAAGAATTTGTTCAACAAGCGACAGCTGAAAAAGCATCAAACATTTACTTCATCTCAGGATTCTCAACTACAGTTGATGTTTCTGAAAAAGCTAAAGCTTTCCTTGAAGCATACCGTGCTAAATATAATGAAGAACCTTCAACCTTCTCAGCCTTGGCTTATGACTCAGTTTACCTAGTAGCCAATGCTGCAAAAGGTGCTAAAAACTCAGGTGAAATCAAGGATAACCTTGCTAAAACAAAAGATTTTGATGGTGTAACTGGTCAAACGAGCTTTGATGCTGACCACAATACAGTGAAAACTGCTTACATGATGACCATGAACAATGGTAAAGTAGAAGCAGCAGAAGTTGTAAAACCATAACATTAGAATAGTAGTTGAAATAGGGAATGAGCCTTTGACTCACTCCCTGTTTCGGTGTTTATGAACTTGTGAAAATGATGAAATTTTCTAAAAAATAACGATAGAAAAGAGTGAATGCTATGCTCCAACAACTTGTGAATGGTTTAATCCTGGGTAGTGTTTATGCACTTTTGGCCTTGGGTTATACCATGGTTTATGGAATTATCAAACTCATCAACTTCGCCCACGGTGATATTTATATGATAGGTGCCTTTATTGGTTACTTTTTGATTAATTCCTTCCAAATGGATTTCTTTTTAGCTTTGATTATTTCAATGGCAGGAACCGCACTACTTGGTGTTGTGATTGAATTTCTTGCTTACCGTCCTTTGCGACACTCTACACGTATTGCCGTATTGATTACTGCCATCGGGGTGTCTTTCCTACTGGAATACGGAATGGTTTATCTAGTAGGTGCCAATACTCGTGCCTTCCCTCAAGCAATTGAAACAGTCCGCTTTGACTTGGGACCAATTAGCTTGACAAATGTTCAATTGATGATTTTAGCAGTTTCTGTACTGTTGATGGTTTTATTGCAATTAATCGTCCAAAAAACAAAAATGGGGAAAGCCATGCGTGCGGTATCAGTTGATAGTGATGCAGCTCAATTGATGGGAATTAATGTAAATCGTACAATCAGCTTTACTTTTGCTTTGGGTTCAGCCCTTGCTGGTGCGGCAGGTGTCCTCATTGCCCTTTACTACAACTCTCTTGAACCTTTGATGGGCGTGACTCCAGGTCTAAAATCATTCGTTGCAGCCGTACTTGGTGGTATCGGGATTATTCCTGGTGCAGCTCTAGGGGGATTTGTGATTGGCTTGTTGGAAACTTTTGCTACTGCCTTTGGTATGTCTGATTTCCGTGATGCTATAGTTTATGGGATCTTGCTTTTGATTCTGATTATTCGTCCTGCAGGTATCCTTGGTAAGAATGTGAAAGAGAAGGTGTAAACAATGAAGACAAATCTTAAAGTAAATATTCTCTGGTTATTCCTTCTGTTAGCGGGTTATGGATTGATTAGCGTACTGGTTTCTGTTGGTGTTCTCAATCTATTCCATGTTCAAATTTTAGAACAAATTGGGATTAATATTATCCTTGCAGTAGGTTTGAACTTAATCGTTGGTTTTTCAGGACAATTTTCACTCGGTCATGCAGGTTTTATGGCGATTGGGGCTTATGCAGCAGCGATTATTGGTTCAAAATCACCAACCTATGGTGCCTTCTTTGGAGCAATGGTCTTGGGTGCCTTGATTTCTGGTGCAGTTGCTTTGCTTGTTGGGATTCCAACTCTACGCTTGAAGGGGGACTATCTGGCTGTTGCAACACTAGGTGTTTCAGAAATCATCCGTATCTTTATCATTAATGGTGGCAGTTTGACCAATGGTGCCGCTGGTATCTTGGGTATTCCAAACTTTACCAACTGGCAAATGGTTTATCTATTTGTGGTGATCACAACTATTGCAACTCTCAACTTCTTACGTAGTCCAATCGGACGCTCTACTCTATCTGTTCGTGAGGATGAGATTGCTGCAGAGTCTGTTGGGGTAAACACTACAAAGATCAAGATTATCGCTTTTGTCTTTGGTGCCATTACAGCAAGTATTGCTGGTTCACTTCAGGCTGGTTTTATCGGATCTGTTGTTCCAAAAGATTACACCTTTATTAATTCCATCAATGTGTTGATTATCGTTGTATTTGGTGGACTTGGATCGATTACTGGTACTATCGTTTCAGCGATTGTTTTAGGAATTTTAAATATGCTCCTTCAAGATGTAGCTAGCGTACGTATGATTATCTACGCTTTGGCTCTTGTATTGGTCATGATTTTCAGACCAGGTGGACTTCTTGGGACATGGGAATTGAGTCTATCACGTTTCTTTAAAAAATCGAAGAAGGAGGGACAAAACTAATGGCACTACTTGAAGTTAAACAATTAACCAAACATTTTGGCGGTCTAACAGCTGTTGGAGATGTCACTCTTGAATTGAACGAGGGAGAATTGGTTGGTCTGATTGGACCAAACGGGGCAGGTAAAACAACCCTTTTCAATCTCTTGACCGGTGTTTATGAACCAAGCGAAGGTACTGTGACACTAGATGGTCACCTCCTAAATGGGAAAACTCCCTACAAGATTGCTTCACTTGGTCTCAGTCGTACCTTCCAAAATATTCGTTTGTTCAAGGACTTGACAGTTTTGGAAAATGTTTTAATTGCATTTAGCAATCATCATAAACAACATGTCCTTGCGAGCTTTCTACGCCTACCAGCTTTTTATAAGAACGAGGAAGAATTAAAAGGCAAAGCTTTGGACTTGCTGAGGATCTTTGATTTGGATAGTGATGCAGATACTCTTGCTAAGAATCTAGCCTATGGTCAACAACGTCGATTAGAAATTGTTCGTGCTCTGGCAACCGAACCTAAAATCCTCTTTTTGGATGAACCGGCAGCTGGGATGAATCCTCAAGAAACAGCTGAATTGACAGAATTGATCCGTCGTATCAAAGATGAATTTAAAATTACCATCATGCTTATCGAACATGACATGAATTTGGTTATGGAAGTCACTGAGCGTGTCTATGTTCTTGAATATGGTCGCTTGATTGCTCAGGGAACTCCTGACGAAATTAAGACGAATAAACGTGTTATCGAAGCTTATCTAGGAGGTGAAGCCTAATGCCTATGTTAAAAGTTGAAAACCTCTCTGTACATTACGGTATGATCCAAGCAGTTCGTGATGTGAGTTTCGAGGTTAATGAAGGAGAAGTTGTTTCCCTTATCGGCGCCAATGGTGCTGGTAAAACAACCATTCTTCGTACCCTTTCAGGTTTGGTTCGCCCAAGTGCTGGTAAAATTCAGTTTTTAGGAAAAGAAATTCAAAAGTTACCAGCGCAAAAAATTGTGGCAGGTGGCCTTTCACAAGTCCCTGAAGGACGCCATGTTTTTCCAGGTTTGACTGTTATGGAAAACTTAGAAATGGGAGCCTTTTTAAAGAAAGATCGTGAAGAAAATCAAGCCAACTTGAAAAAAGTCTTTTCACGTTTCCCTCGTCTGGAAGAACGTAAAAATCAAGATGCGGCAACTCTTTCAGGCGGTGAACAGCAGATGTTGGCTATGGGACGCGCGCTCATGTCTACACCTAAGCTCCTTCTCTTGGATGAACCGTCAATGGGACTTGCCCCAATCTTTATCCAAGAAATTTTTGATATCATTCAAGATATTCAGAAGCAAGGAACAACCGTCCTTTTGATTGAACAGAACGCTAACAAGGCCCTCGCTATCTCTGATCGTGGTTATGTACTTGAAACAGGAAAGATTGTCCTATCAGGAACAGGAAAAGAACTCGCCTCATCAGAAGAAGTCAGAAAAGCATACCTAGGTGGCTAAAACAATCCAGTGGATTGTTTTAGTCGGCAGATAAGGACTGCGCAAGCAATTCTCCTCTAGTCTGGGAGACTAGTTTAGGTTGCAGATGGAGATTACGAAGTAATCATCAATATAGTCCGGGGGACCTTTTTAGTCGGCATATAAGGATTGTAAAGAGATCTTCTAAGTGATGAAATAAAACCGAATGAGGATTGCTAATCCCTCATTCAGAGAGCTCGAAACCAGAGCTCTTTTTTGTAAAGAGATTAGATTTTTTAGTGTTTTGAAAAAAGCTGAAAGCGTTTGATTGATTGTGTAAGAAAGTGTATAATGAAAGTAGAAATAGAGAAGGAGAAGTCTCATGGCAGTTAAAGATTTCATGACCCGTAAGGTAGTTTATATCAGTCCAGATACGACTGTAGCACACGCAGCAGATTTGATGCGCGAGCAAGGTTTGCACCGTTTACCTGTTATCGAAAACGATCAATTAGTCGGATTGGTAACAGAAGGAACCATTGCGGAAGCCAGCCCATCTAAAGCAACCAGTCTCTCTATCTATGAGATGAATTATCTTCTGAATAAAACCAAAGTAAAAGATGTAATGATTCGAGATGTCGTGACTGTTTCTGGCTATGCTAGTCTAGAAGATGCAACCTATCTGATGCTGAAAAATAAAATTGGGATATTACCAGTCGTAGACAATCATCAGGTCTACGGCGTAATTACAGACCGCGATGTTTTTCAGGCTTTCTTGGAAATCGCCGGATACGGAGAAGAGGGTATTCGTGTTCGTTTCATTACAGAAAATGAAGTCGGAGTACTGGGAAAAATTGTAGCTCTAATCGTAGAAGAAAATCTAAATATCTCGCACACAGTTAATATTCCGCGTAAGGATGGCAAGGTCGTCATTGAAGTTCAAATTGATGGAAAAATCGATTTGACTTCATTAAAGGATAAGTTTGAAAAAGAAGGAATTCAAGTGGAGGAGATCACTCATACCTCTGCCAAAGTCCTTTAAATCAGAGGCTTTAGGGCCTCTTTTTTTCTGCCACAAAAAGCGGTGAAAAGCAAAATATGGAAAGAAATGAGAGATTATGGTATAATAAAACGATATGAAAAGGAGTATCTATGGACATTTCAGAAATTCGTCAAAAAATTGACGCAAATCGTGAAAAATTAGCTTCTTTCAGGGGGTCTCTTTGACCTCGAAGGCTTAGAGGAAGAGATTGCCATCTTGGAAAACAAGATGACAGAACCTGATTTTTGGAACGATAATATCGCGGCCCAAAAAACGTCGCAAGAATTAAATGAATTAAAAAATACCTACAATACCTTCCGTAAAATGGAAGAGTTGCAGGATGAAGTTGAGATTTTATTGGACTTCTTAGCAGAAGACGAGTCAGTCCATGATGAACTGGTCGAGCAGCTAACCGAGTTGGATAAGATGATGGCCAACTACGAGATGACCCTTCTCTTGTCAGAACCTTATGACCATAATAATGCCATCTTGGAAATTCATCCAGGATCTGGTGGTACTGAGGCTCAGGACTGGGGTGATATGTTGCTTCGCATGTACACTCGTTATGGAAATGCCAAAGGCTTTAAAGTAGAAGTTTTGGATTACCAGGCAGGTGATGAAGCAGGTATCAAGTCTGTGACCTTGTTTTTTGAAGGACCGAATGCTTATGGCCTACTTAAATCAGAAATGGGTGTTCACCGTTTGGTTCGTATTTCACCATTTGACTCTGCCAAACGTCGCCATACTTCATTTACATCCGTAGAGGTTATGCCTGAACTGGATGATACTATCGAAGTGGAGATTCGTGAAGATGATATCAAAATGGATACCTTCCGTTCAGGTGGTGCTGGTGGACAAAACGTCAATAAAGTTTCAACAGGTGTGCGTTTGACACACATTCCTACAGGAACTGTCGTCCAATCAACGGTCGATCGTACCCAGTATGGAAATAGAGATCGTGCCATGAAGATGTTGCAGGCTAAACTCTATCAGATGGAGCAAGAAAAGAAAGCTGCGGAAGTTGATTCCCTCAAAGGTGAGAAAAAAGAAATTACATGGGGAAGTCAGATTCGTTCTTATGTCTTCACACCTTATACTATGGTAAAAGATCACCGTACAAGCTTTGAAGTTTCCCAAGTAGATAAGGTTATGGATGGAGACCTTGATGGTTTCATCGATGCCTATCTCAAGTGGCGAATTAGCTAAGAAAGAAAGGAACTCATATGTCAATCATTGAAATGAGAGATGTTGTCAAAAAGTATGACAATGGAACGACTGCCCTGCGTGGTGTCTCTGTTACCATTGAACCAGGAGAGTTTGCCTATATCGTAGGACCTTCTGGGGCAGGTAAGTCAACCTTTATTCGAGCTTTATACCGAGAAGTAAAGATCGAAAAAGGAAGCCTATCAGTTGCAGGCTTTAATCTAGTTAAAATCAAGAAGAAAGATATCCCGCTTCTACGTCGTAGTGTCGGGGTTGTCTTTCAAGATTACAAACTCTTGCCTAAGAAAACGGTTTATGAGAATATTGCCTACGCAATGGAAGTTATCGGAGAGAATCGCCGTAACATCAAAAAACGTGTTATGGAAGTATTGGACCTAGTAGGTTTAAAACACAAGGTTCGTTCTTTCCCGAATGAACTCTCAGGTGGAGAACAGCAACGGATTGCGATTGCCCGTGCGATTGTAAACAATCCTAAAGTATTGATTGCTGATGAACCAACAGGAAACTTGGACCCAGATAATTCGTGGGAAATTATGAATCTGTTGGAACGCATCAATCTTCAAGGTACAACTGTTTTGATGGCGACCCACAACAGCCAAATCGTAAATACCTTGCGCCACCGTGTCATTGCCATTGAAAACGGCCGTGTCGTTCGTGACGAAGCTAAAGGAGAATATGGATACGATGATTAGTAGATTTTTTCGCCATTTATTTGAATCATTAAAAAGTTTAAAACGAAATGGCTGGATGACAGTAGCAGCAGTGAGTTCGGTTATGATTACCTTAACACTCGTTGCCCTGTTTGCATCTGTAATTTTTAATACAGCAAAACTGGCTACCGATATTGAAAACAACGTTCGTGTTATGGTCTACATTCGTAAGGATGTAGCAGATAACAGTGAAACGATTGAAAAAGAAGGTCAGACAGTTACCAATAATGACTACCACAAGGTCTATGATGCTTTGAAGGCGATGCCTGCTGTAAAAAGTGTTACCTTCTCAAGTAAAGAAGAACAATACGAGAAACTGACGGAAACAATGGGTGACGATTGGAAGGTCTTTGAAGGGGATGCAAATCCTCTCTATGATGCCTATATCGTCGATACAAATTCTCCAAGTGATGTTAAAACAGTAGCTGAAGAAGCGAAGAAAATTGAGGGAGTATCAGAGGTTCAAGATGGTGGAGCCAACACTCAACGGCTTTTTGAACTAGCTTCCTTTATCCGTGTTTGGGGATTGGTTATTGCAGGGCTCTTGATTTTTATTGCAGTCTTCCTCATTTCCAATACCATCCGTATCACCATTATTTCACGTAGTCGTGAGATTCAGATCATGCGTCTTGTTGGAGCAAGAAATGGTTATATCCGTGGCCCATTCTTGCTAGAAGGTGCTTTTATTGGCTTGCTTGGCGCAGCGATTCCTTCAGTTCTTGTATTCTTTGTTTACAATATCGTTTATCAATCGGTCAATAAATCCTTGGTAGGTCAAAACTTATCAATGATTACGCCAGATGTGTTTGTCCCTTTAATGACAGTTCTACTATTTGTAATCGGAATTTTCATTGGTTCAATTGGTTCAGGAATTTCGATGCGTCGATTCTTGAAAATTTAATTGGATATAAATGCAAATTGCAGAACAAATCAGAAAAATGATACATTTTTAAAAGAGAAGTTTTTGTAAACTTCTCTTTTTTCTTCTAAAAATTAAAAAAAGTAGACAATTTTTTTATAAAAGCCTTTACAAAAAAAAATAAAGTGGTATAATTGAATTATAAATAAGTGCAAACGTTTTCGTAAAACGTTTGCCTAAAAAATATAAAGGAGATTTGAATGATGAAAGATACATTCAAAAATGTCTTGTCTTTCGAATTTTGGCAAAAATTCGGTAAGGCATTGATGGTGGTTATCGCTGTTATGCCAGCGGCTGGATTGATGATTTCAATCGGTAAGTCGCTTGCATTGATTGACCCAAATCTTGCCCCACTTGTTATTACAGGTGGAATTCTTGAGCAAATCGGTTGGGGAGTTATCGGTAACCTTCATATTTTGTTTGCTCTTGCTATCGGTGGTAGCTGGGCTAAAGAACGTGCAGGCGGTGCTTTTGCAGCAGGACTTGCCTTTATCTTAATCAACCGTATCACTGGTACTATCTTTGGAGTTACAAGTGATATGCTGAAAAACCCTGAGGCTATGGTCACTACTCTCTTTGGAGGCTCAATCAAAGTTTCTGATTACTTCATCAGTGTTCTTGAAGCACCAGCATTGAACATGGGTGTTTTTGTAGGGATTATCTCTGGTTTTGTAGGGGCAACTGCCTTTAACAAATACTACAACTACCGTAAACTTCCTGATGCGCTTTCATTCTTCAATGGGAAACGCTTCGTACCATTCGTTGTCATCCTTCGTTCAGCTATTGCAGCAATTATACTTGCAGCTTTCTGGCCAGTTGTTCAAACAGGTATCAACAACTTTGGTATCTGGATTGCCAATTCACAAGAAACAGCACCTGTTCTTGCACCATTCTTGTATGGTACTTTGGAACGTTTGCTCTTGCCATTTGGTCTTCACCACATGTTGACTATCCCAATGAACTATACAGCTCTTGGTGGTACTTATGACATTTTAACTGGTGCAGCTAAAGGTACTCAAGTATTCGGTCAAGACCCACTATGGCTTGCATGGGTAACAGACCTTGTAAACCTTAAAGGTACTGATGCTAGTCAATACCAACACTTGTTAGATACTGTTCACCCAGCTCGTTTCAAAGTTGGACAAATGATTGGTTCATTTGGTATCTTGATGGGTGTCATCGTTGCTATCTACCGCAATGTTGATGCTGACAAGAAACACCAATACAAGGGTATGATGATTGCGACAGCCCTTGCAACATTCTTGACAGGGGTTACTGAACCTATCGAGTATATGTTTATGTTTATCGCAACACCTCTTTACCTAGTGTATGCTCTTGTTCAAGGTGCTGCCTTTGCTATGGCGGATATTGTTCACCTTCGTATGCACTCATTCGGTTCAATTGAATTCTTGACTCGTACTCCGCTAGCTATCAACGCTGGTCTTGGTATGGATATCATTAACTTTATCTGGGTAACTGTCCTCTTTGCAGTCATCATGTACTTCATTGCAAACTTCATGATTAAGAAATTCAACTATGCAACTCCAGGACGTAACGGAAACTATGAAACTGCTGAAGGAGCATCAGAAGATGCAGCTCCAGGAGAAACAAAAGTTGCAGCAGCTTCTCAAGCTGTAAATATCATTAACCTTCTTGGTGGTCGTGCAAACATCGTAGATGTAGATGCATGTATGACTCGTCTTCGTGTAACTGTTAAGGATGCAGATCGTGTTGGTACTGAGGAACAATGGAAAGCTGAAGGAGCTATGGGTCTTGTCATGAAAGGGCAAGGTGTCCAAGCTATCTACGGACCAAAAGCTGACGTATTGAAATCTGATATCCAAGATATCCTTGACTCAGGTGAAGTAATTCCTGAAACTCTTCCAAGCCAAATGACAGAAGCTCAAAAGAATACTGTACACTTTAAAGGTGTAACTGAGGAAGTTTACTCAGTAGCTGATGGTCAAGTTATTGCCTTGGAACAAGTGAAAGATCCAGTCTTTGCTCAAAAAATGATGGGTGATGGTTTTGCAGTAGAACCAGCAAATGGAAACATTGTATCTCCAGTTACAGGTACTGTATCAAGTATCTTCCCAACAAAACATGCACTTGGACTTGTGACTGAATCAGGTCTTGAAGTACTTGTTCATATTGGTTTGGATACTGTAAGTCTTGAAGGAAAACCATTTACTGTTCACGTTTCTGAAGGACAAAAAGTGGCTGCTGGTGACCTTCTTGTGACAGCTGACTTGGATGCTATCCGTGCAGCAGGTCGTGAAACATCAACAGTGGTTGTCTTTACAAATGGTGATGCTATCAAATCAGTTAAATTAGAACAAACAGGTTCTCTTGCGGCTAAAACAGCAGTTGCTAAAGTAGAATTGTAATATACTCGAGGTTGGAAGCTGTTTTCCAACCTCTTGTTTTAGGAGAAAAGCATGAAATTTTTAACACTCAATACTCATAGTTGGATGGAAAAAGAAGCAGAGGAAAAATTCCAGCTCTTGCTCCAAGATATTCTTGACAAAGATTATGATTTGATTTGTTTTCAAGAAATCAATCAAGAAATGACTTCGCCGGAGGTAGAGGTTAACAATCACTATCAAGCTTTGCCATCAGCAGAACCCATTCATCAGGATCACTATGTCCGACTCCTAGTCGAAAAATTGGCTGAGAAAGGGAAAAACTACTACTGGACTTGGGCTTATAATCATATTGGCTATGACCGCTACCATGAAGGTGTAGCTATCTTATCCAAAACACCTATTAAGGCGCGTGAGATTTTAGTATCAGATGTAGATGATCCAACAGATTACCACACTCGTCGAGTTGCTTTAGCAGAAACAGTAGTTGAAGGCAAGGAACT
The DNA here is from genome assembly GCF_058556195.1 of Streptococcus sp. A69. Taxonomy (NCBI): domain Bacteria; kingdom Bacillati; phylum Bacillota; class Bacilli; order Lactobacillales; family Streptococcaceae; genus Streptococcus; species Streptococcus sp. A69. Next base: position 579,438 of record NZ_JBZUJU010000002.1, read on the forward strand.
TGCTCTTGCAAGTGTCCATCTCTCTTGGTGGGATAAAGGTTTCCAAGAAGAATGGGCACGATTTGAGGCTGTACTAAAAGAGTTGAACAAACCTTTGATTTTAGCAGGTGATTTTAATAATCCAGCTGGTCAGGAAGGCTATCAAGCGATTTTAGCTAGCCCATTAGGATTACAAGACGCGTTTGAAGTTGCGAAAGAAAGAAGTGGTAGCTATACCGTTCCACCAGAAATTGATGGCTGGAAAGGCAATACCGAATCACTACGAATCGACTATGTCTTTACGACAAAAGACTTAGAAGTGGAAAGTTTGCATGTAGTTTTTGATGGCCAAAATGGTCCACAAGTCAGTGACCACTATGGTTTGAATGCTATTTTAAACTGGAAATAAAAATGAAAGGAAGTAATTCCTTTCATTTTTTGATTCTCGAACTGTACTACTGAAAATGTTTAAAATATGGTATAATGGTTAGATGAATAGAATCGAGGATAATATGTCATTTACGAAATTTCAGTTTAAAAACTATATAGAAAAGGCATTGGAGGAGTTGAAGTTTACGACTCCTACCGAAGTTCAGGAAAAGTTGATTCCTATTGTCTTGGCAGGTCGTGACTTGGTAGGGGAATCAAAAACAGGTTCAGGAAAGACTCACACTTTCCTCCTACCGATTTTCCAGCAACTGGATGAAACAAGTGATAATGTGCAAGCAGTGATTACTGCTCCAAGTCGTGAGTTAGCTACTCAGATCTACCAAGCGGCTCGTCAGATTGCAGCCCACTCAGATGTCGAAGTCCGTGTGGTTAATTATGTGGGTGGTACGGATAAGGCGCGTCAGATTGATAAGCTCGCGAGCAATCAGCCCCACATTGTCATCGGGACTCCAGGTCGTATCTATGACTTGGTCAAATCTGGTGATTTGGCTATTCACAAGGCCAAGACCTTTGTAGTTGATGAAGCCGATATGACCTTGGATATGGGATTCTTAGAGACAGTTGATAAGATCGCAGGAAGCCTTCCTAAGGACTTGCAATTCATGGTCTTCTCAGCAACTATTCCACAGAAGTTACAACCATTCTTGAAAAAATATTTGTCAAATCCTGTCATGGAGAAAATCAAGACAAAAACAGTCATCTCTGATACCATTGATAATTGGTTGATTTCGACCAAGGGCCGCGACAAGAATGCTCAAATTTACCAGCTGACTCAGTTGATGCAGCCTTATTTGGCAATGATTTTTGTTAACACAAAAACGCGTGCTGATGAATTGCATGCCTATTTGACTGCTCAAGGATTGAAGGTAGCTAAGATTCATGGAGATATTGCTCCTCGTGAACGCAAGCGAATCATGAACCAGGTGAAAAATCTGGATTTTGAGTATATTGTTGCAACGGACTTGGCAGCGCGTGGAATTGACATTGAAGGGGTCAGCCATGTTATCAATGATGCCATTCCGCAAGACTTGTCTTTCTTTGTTCACCGTGTTGGACGAACTGGGCGCAACGGACTGCCTGGTACAGCGATTACCCTTTACCAGCCTAGTGATGACTCGGATATCCGTGAGTTGGAGAAATTAGGGATTAAGTTTACTCCTAAGATGGTCAAAGACGGAGAGTTTCAAGATACCTATGACCGTGATCGTCGTGCTAATCGTGAAAAGAAGCAGGATAAGCTTGATATTGAAATGATTGGCTTGGTTAAAAAGAAAAAGAAAAAAGTCAAACCTGGCTATAAGAAGAAGATTCAATGGGCGGTGGATGAAAAACGTCGCAAAACAAAGCGTGCTGAAAATCGTGCACGTGGCCGTGCCGAGCGTAAAGCTAAACGCCAGACATTTTAAGGACAAAATTGGAGCTGCATGGCTCCTTTTTCTAACTTCGTTTTATGAATTTTCAAAAATACTGCAAAAAAAAGTAAAAAGTGGTATAATGATAAGGTTATATAGTCCCGATAAGGTGGTAGAAAGATCTATTTTCTTTCGAGTCGCAACCCGTAGAGGATAGGATTTTCTATCAGTACTTTGTAACTCTATAACAATATTTTTTAAGGGGGGACATTTTTATGTCAGAACGTAAATTATTCACGTCTGAATCTGTATCTGAGGGGCATCCGGATAAGATTGCAGACCAAATTTCAGATGCGATTTTGGATGCTATTTTAGCTAAAGATCCAGATGCGCACGTTGCTGCTGAGACAGCTGTCTACACTGGTTCCGTCCATGTTTTTGGTGAAATTTCTACAAATGCTTATGTGGATATCAACCGTGTGGTTCGTGATACCATTGCAGAGATTGGTTATACGAATGCAGAATATGGTTTTTCTGCGGAGACGGTGGGAGTTCATCCGTCACTTGTTGAGCAGTCACCAGATATCGCCCAAGGTGTTAATGAAGCCTTGGAGGTTCGTGGGAATGCAGATCAAGATCCGCTTGACTTGATTGGTGCTGGGGACCAAGGTCTTATGTTTGGATTTGCGGTGGATGAGACAGAAGAACTCATGCCATTACCAATCTCACTTAGCCACAAGTTGGTTCGTCGTTTGGCAGAACTTCGTAAGTCTGGTGAAATCAGCTATCTCCGTCCAGATGCTAAATCACAAGTTACAGTTGAGTATGATGAAAATGACCGTCCGGTACGTGTGGACACAGTCGTTATTTCAACTCAGCACGACCCAGAAGCTACTAATGAACAAATCCACAAAGATGTGATTGACAAGGTCATCAAAGAAGTTATTCCATCCTCTTACTTGGATGAGCAAACAAAATTCTTTATCAATCCGACTGGCCGCTTTGTAATTGGTGGACCTCAAGGAGACTCAGGTTTGACTGGTCGTAAGATTATCGTGGATACCTATGGTGGCTATTCTCGTCATGGTGGCGGTGCCTTCTCTGGTAAGGATGCGACGAAGGTGGACCGTTCAGCCTCTTATGCGGCTCGCTACATTGCCAAGAATATCGTTGCAGCAGGCCTTGCTAAGAAGGCAGAAGTGCAATTGGCCTATGCTATCGGGGTGGCGCAACCTGTTTCTGTTCGTATCGATACTTTTGGTACAGGAACAGTAGCTGAAAGCAAACTTGAAAAAGCAACGCGTCAAATCTTTGATCTTCGCCCTGCAGGAATTATCCGAATGTTGGATCTTAAACGTCCAATTTATCGTCAAACAGCGGCCTATGGACACATGGGACGTACAGATATCGATCTTCCATGGGAACGTTTGGATAAGGTAGATGCTTTGAAAGAGGCTGTGAAATCATAACCACCCGTTAGGTGCGAGACGGACTAATAGTCACATAATAAAAAAGATTGGTAGTTGTGTATTACCAATCTTTTTTATAAGTGAAAACCAGCTTTTAAGCTGGTTTTCTTATTTTATAGGGATTGAAATCTCAATCAATTTATCCGAATAGAGGGTTTTGATATTGGCTTCATCGATACTTCCTTTGTCAATTTTACGTTTCAAGAAGAAGTCTTGGATGGTTTCAATTTCGGGTTCACGAATAGCACGGTGTTTGTTGGAAATGAGGATTTCATAGTGAAGCGGGGCTTGTGTGAAAACCACATCTGTATTTCCGGCCGAATAGACCTCGACAAGAGTTGCATCAGTACTTTCTAATTGGCTTTTAACAAGTTGCGAGTGTGAATTAGTCGTGTTGATAAGCTTCATAACAGTTCCTCCGATTTTCTAACTCTATTATAGCACTTTTTGGATAAAATCGTGTATTTTAGCCAATTCCATGCTGGATTTTCCAAGCTTCTATTCCCCATTTATGGCTACCACGTTTGAGTTTTTCAATTGCTTCATCAATAGGAAACCAAGCAATATGATTAAAATCTTCCAATGGCTTCTGTACTTCTTGGAAAGAAATAGCTTCATAGAGATAAGCTGGGTTATAGTAGTAGGTATCACGGTGTCGAGAGTAGAAATACTCATCAGCTTGCCCATAATAGGTCCCGATCTCAGCTGTAAAGCCAAGTTCTTCGATTAGTTCTCTCTTCAGTGCTTCTTGATGAGCTTCGCCTGCTTCAATCTCTCCACCTGGCAAGAACCAAGCACCATTGGGAGCTTGGACTAAGACAATTTGTTTTTTTTCTTCATCCGGAATAACTGCGTACACACCATAGCGGGGCTGGTAAGTCACATTCTCCTTTTTTTCACCAAAAGTTGGGTTTGCCATTGAATTTTCCTCATTCTTTAGTATCTTTATTATTATCATAATGGACGAGGGACTAGCTGTCAAGGTTTTGCATTTATTTTAGTAAAAAAGGTGCAGAAAATGATAGACTTTCTGCACTTGTTAGGTCGTTTTATTCTTCTTTTTCAGAAGTAACCTCTTCTGTTTTTTCAGTTTTTTTGGCAGATTTGATTTGAATCTTACCATTGCTTGTCATGACTGCCTTGAGGTCTTTTTCGCTTGGATTTTCAAGGTAGTAGTCTGTAATAGCATCCTCGATATGGTCTTGAATGGTACGACGGAGTGGGCGTGCTCCCATTTTGGGATCATAACCTAGGTCAACCAACTTTTCCTTGACCTTGTCTGTCACATCGAGGTGGATGTTGTTGCTAGAGAGGCGTTTGTTGACATCCGCTAGCATGAGTTCGACGATTTGGAGAAGGTTGTCCTTGCTGAGAGGTTTAAATTCGATGATGCCGTCAAAACGGTTCATAAACTCAGGACTAAAGAAGTTGCCGAGTTCACCGAGAACAGAGTTGGTTCGACCTTCACGAGCAGCTCCAAAACCAACACTGGCTTCGGCCTTACCGGTACCGGCATTTGAGGTCATGATAATGATAGCATCCTTAAAGCTAACTGTTCGTCCTTGTCCGTCTGTCAAACGGCCATCGTCTAAGACTTGAAGGAACATGTGCATCACATCTGGATGGGCTTTTTCGACTTCATCGAGAAGGATGAGTGAGTAAGGATTACGACGAACTTTTTCCGTTAACTGACCCGCTTCATCGTAGCCAACATAACCTGGAGGGGCTCCGACCAATTTAGCCACACTGTGTTTTTCCATGTATTCACTCATATCAAAGCGAATCATGCTGTCAGCAGAACCAAAGAGTTCAATGGCTAGTTGTTTGGACAGTTCTGTCTTACCGACACCAGTTGGTCCGACAAAGAGGAAACTTCCGATTGGGCGGTTAGGAGTTCCAAGACCAACACGATTACGACGGATGGCTTTGGCAATCTTATCGACAGCTTCATCTTGACCAATGACATGAGCTTTGAGGTCGTCTGCTAGATGGATAAGCTGAGACTGTTCTTTTTCTTTGAGTTCTCCGACAGGAATATTGGTTTTCTGCTCAATGATATGCTCAATGGTTTTCTCGCTAATGATAGGAGTATCCTGGTCAGTCACCTTGTTTTTCTGCATTTCCTTGTACTTGGCAATCTGATCGCGGAAATAGGCAGCCTTTTCAAAGTCTTCCTCTCGAGTAGCTTGAGCCTTGAGATTCTCAGCTTCAATTAAACGCTGATCAATCACTTTAGGATCAACAAAGTTCAGCGTCAGATTCATCTTAGAACCAGCTTCATCTAGCAGGTCAATAGCCTTGTCTGGCAAGAAGCGGTCTTGGATATAGCGATTGGAAAGATTTGCAGCAGCTTCGATAGCAGCGTCTGTGTACTTGACGTGATGGTAGTCTTCGTATTTCTTTTGAACCCCTTTGAGGATGATAATGGTTTCTTCGACAGTTGGTTCATCAACTTTGACAGGCTGCATACGGCGTTCCAAAGCAGCATCTTTTTCAATGATACGGTATTCATTGAGAGTAGTAGCGCCGACCAGTTGCAATTCACCACGGGCAAGGGCTGGTTTGAGGATATTTCCTGCATCCATATTGCCATCGCCAGCAGATCCTGCACCAACAATTTCATGGATTTCGTCGATAAAGAGAATGATGTCCTCGCGTTTGCGTATCTCTTCCATGAGCTTTTGCATACGCTCTTCAAATTGACCTCGAATCCCTGTTCCTTGAACTAGACTAACCACATCCAGACGGATGACCTGCTTGCCTTGGAGTTTATGGGGAACATCACCATCGACAATCTTCTGAGCTAAACCTTCGACAACGGCAGTTTTACCAACACCTGGTTCTCCGATAAGGACAGGATTGTTCTTGGTTCGACGGTTGAGGATTTCGATAACGCGGATAATCTCCTCATCTCGACCTATAACAGGGTCAATATCTCCCCGACGAGCTATTTCAGTCACGTTGATACCATATTCCTCTAGGAGCCCTCTTTCTTGGCTAGGAGGAGGTGTTTGAACAGGTCCGCGGTTTTGAGGTCCGTATCCCCCATTACCTCCGTATCCCCCACCGGATTGAGTTGGAGGGACGTTATTTGAAGAAGCCCTGAAATTGTTCAAATCATTGAAAAAGTCTCCAAAAGGATCAAAGTCACGATTGTTTAAGTCAGTCATTCCTTTAAAGAGGGTATTATTTGGATCTGTTTTGATAATTTTATAGCAATTTTGACAGAGATCAATTTGTTTTTGCTGTCCATTGATATTGGTATACAGATGAATTGTTGAGTCGTTAATTTTACAGTTTTGACAGAGCATACATCTACCTCATTTCATTCGTATTCTTGACCTAAGAAAAAGGTCAAGAATAGTCAAAGTTTTATACTCTCATTATAGCATGATTAAGGTGTAAAGCAAGTAAAAAGATTGGGAAGTGGTCATTTTTAAAAGAAGGATTTATGGAGGATTAAGCGACTTGAAGGTAAGAAAAAAAATCCCATTTGTGGTGACAAAAAGGATTCTCATTCATCAAGCAGGGGTCTCTCTGCTGTTTGTATATTAGTAAAGGAGTTCGTAGATCTCCATTGCAATCAAATCAATGCTATCAAAGGTATAGGTTTCACGAGCTTCTACATCGCGAAGAGTGAAGAGTGATCCGTTTTCTTCGTCGTGGCTGTATGCAACTTCTGCGACAACAACACCTTCACGTTCAAAATTACGTTTTAGATTTCCACCATCTTTTGTCATTGCTTCTAGGCGGTTAATGATTCTAACCAAATGTGATTCCATTTTGATTCTCCTCCATTTCTTATCGTTTCTATTTTACCATAAACAAGAGGTAGTTGACTAGAAAAAAACTGTGATTTCTCTCTATTTCTCCATTCTATCAAGTTAATTGTTAAAATTGGTGAAAAAGGATTGCATTTTAATTCAATTCATGTTATAATCATACAATCTAATACATAGAAAGTTGACTGAATATGAATTTTTCTTTTTTACCAAAGTATTTACCGTATTTTAACTATGGTGCTCTGATTACCGTATTGATTTCCATCCTTGTTGTCTGCTTAGGTACCATTATAGGTGTGTTGCTGGCCTTTGCTCAGCGATCACGCTTTAAACCGCTCGTTTGGTTTGCAAATGTGTATGTTTGGATTTTCCGTGGTACTCCGATGATGGTTCAGATTATGATTGCCTTTGCTCTTATGCATATCAATGCTCCGACTATTCAGGTTGGGATTTTGGGTGTTGATTTGTCTCGTTTGATTCCAGGGATTTTGATTATCTCTATGAACAGTGGAGCTTACGTTTCAGAAACTGTTCGTGCGGGAATCAATGCGGTTCCGAAAGGACAGTTAGAGGCCGCATATTCTCTAGGTATTCGTCCCAAAAATGCCATGCGCTATGTCATTTTGCCACAGGCTATCAAAAATATTCTTCCAGCTCTGGGAAATGAATTTATCACCATTATCAAGGATAGTTCCCTCTTGTCAGCGATTGGGGTAATGGAGTTGTGGAATGGTGCAACGACAGTAGCAACAACAACTTATTTACCATTGACTCCCCTTTTATTTGCAGCCTTTTACTATTTGATTATGACCTCTGTTTTGACAGTGGCGTTGAAAGCATTCGAAAAACATATTGGACAAGGAGACAAGAAATAATGACAGAAACCTTGATTAAAATTGAAGAACTACATAAATCTTTTGGGAAAAATGAAGTTTTAAAAGGCATCAATCTTGAGATTAAACGTGGAGAAGTTGTGGTCATTATTGGTCCGTCAGGGAGCGGGAAATCAACCCTCCTTCGTTCGATGAATCTACTTGAAGAAGCAAGTAAAGGTAAGGTTATCTTTGAAGGAGTTGATATCACTGATAAGAAAAATGACCTTTTTGCCATGCGTGAAAAGATGGGCATGGTATTCCAACAATTCAACCTCTTTCCCAATATGACAGTGATGGAAAATATCACTTTGTCACCAATTAAAACCAAAGGTGAAAGCAAGGAAGTTGCGGAGAAAAGAGCACAGGAACTGTTAGAAAAAGTTGGCTTGCCAGATAAGGCAACGGCTTATCCTCAGAGTTTATCAGGTGGTCAGCAACAACGGATTGCCATTGCACGTGGACTTGCTATGGAACCAGATGTTTTGCTCTTTGATGAGCCGACTTCAGCCCTAGACCCTGAGATGGTTGGAGAGGTTCTAGCTGTTATGCAAGACCTTGCCAAGTCAGGGATGACTATGGTGATTGTGACTCATGAAATGGGTTTTGCGCGTGAGGTAGCAGACCGTGTTATCTTTATGGCGAATGGAGTTGTTGTCGAAGATGGAACGCCTGAGGAGATTTTCAATCAAACAAAAGAACAACGGACCAAGGAATTTTTGAGTAAGGTTTTGTAAAACCTCATTTTTAGAAGAAAGGGGGTAGGCATCATGGCTTCCAGTAAAGAATATTTAGATTTTATTCTCGAACAGCTATCAGAGCTAGAGGAGATGAGTTATCGTCCAATGATGGGAGAGTATATCCTTTATTATCGTGGGAAGATTATTGGGGGAATCTATGATAATCGTTTGTTACTGAAGCCTGTGAAGGTGATTTTTGATCAACTAGGACAGACTAGGCTTGAACGTCCTTATGAAGGAGCTAAGGAGATGATTTTACTAGAAGAACTTGAAGATAAGTCATTTCTAGCGAGACTAATCAAGGAGATGTATGAAGTCTTACCGGCTCCAAAAGTTAAAAAGAAAGCATGACAGATTTACCCAGTATAAATAGGCATAAAAGCTCGACAAGGGCTTTTTCTTATAGTTTCAGACTATAAGGTCCATTAGGCAAGAAGTGTTAGAATGGCGAGTTATTTTTTGATATAATAGAGGATATTTGATAGAAAAGAGAAGAGATATGGCTCAGATTATCGATGGGAAGGCTCTTGCAGCTAAGTTACAAGGACAGTTAGCTGAAAAGACGGCCAAACTAAAAGAAGAAACAGGTCTAGTTCCAGGATTGGTAGTGATTTTGGTGGGGGACAATCCAGCCAGCCAAGTCTACGTTCGCAATAAGGAACGGTCAGCTCTAGCTGCTGGCTTCCGTAGTGAAGTAGTGCGAGTTCCGGAGACCATTACCCAAGCGGAATTGTTAGACTTGATTGCCAAATACAATCAAGATCCAGCTTGGCATGGGATTTTGGTTCAATTACCTTTGCCAAAACATATCGATGAAGAGGCAGTTTTATTAGCCATTGACCCCGAAAAAGACGTGGATGGTTTTCATCCGCTAAACATGGGTCGCCTCTGGTCTGGTCATCCAGTTATGATTCCTTCGACACCTGCAGGAATTATGGAGATGTTTCATGAATATGGGATTGAGCTAGAAGGTAAAAATGCGGTTGTCATCGGTCGTTCAAATATCGTTGGGAAACCAATGGCTCAGCTTCTTTTAGCCAAGAATGCGACTGTGACTTTGACTCACTCACGCACCCATCATCTTGCCAAGGTGGCTGCTAAGGCAGATATTCTTGTCGTTGCAATCGGTCGCGCTAAGTTTGTGACTGCTGACTTTGTCAAACCGGGAGCGGTTGTCATTGACGTTGGGATGAACCGAGATGAAAATGGCAAGCTTTGTGGAGATGTTGATTATGATGCGGTTGCACCACTTGCTAGTCACATCACACCTGTACCTGGTGGAGTTGGACCTATGACTATTACCATGCTAATGGAGCAAACCTATCAGGCAGCGCTTCGAACACTAAACAAGGACTAGGAAAATGAAATTCGTATTTGACCTGGATGGAACGCTATCTTTTGACTACATGACCATTGATGAGGAGATTCAGCAGGTTCTTTTAAAGGCTGAAGATTATGGGCATGAGCTTGTGTTTGCCTCAGCTCGCTCTTATCGGGATTGCTTGGGTTTATTAGGCCCTGAACTCAGTCAGCGCTTGGTCATAGGATTGAATGGTGGCGTAGCCTATCATCTGGGGCAGGCTATCTTCGAAAGGAATCTCGATGCTAGAGTTTATCATGCGCTAGTGGATTATTGCCAGACCTACAATCTCCCTTTCTTTGTAGATGATTGTTTTGACTATAGTGGTCAGATTGTAGAGAAGATTCCATTTATTTCCAGTGTGGATCCCCTAAAGGTGGCTCGTCATCAGAAACTCGAGGACTTGGGTACTCCGATTAAGGTAGTCGTTTATATGGGTGACCATGAGGATTTGCTTGATGACCTGCTTGGTCAGTTAGAAAGACTGGGGCAGGCTCATCTGTCCTATCATACCCATGAAAAGTGCCTTTATGTTAATCCCTTGGACACTCATAAGGCGACAACTGTTGAAAAGTTATGTGGGGAGAACTTCATTGCTTTTGGAAATGACCAAAACGATATTGAACTGTTTAAAACGTCTCTCTATTCAGTTCAGATAGGCGATTTTGCTGGCCTTAGTCCATATACAGATGAAACGTTAGAGCTAAAAGGAGAACCTTCTCCAGCAGTGGCAGCTAAAATCTTACAGACTTTTGCGGAATTTAAGGGAAAATAGTGTAGAAGGAGGTTCGAGCCTCCTTTTGTAGTATAATGAAGTGAGAGGGAAAAAACGATGAAAGTGATTGATCAAGCTTTATTAGAAAAAGTCATTATTGAACGTTCTCGTCACAGTCATAAGGGAGATTACGGTCGTCTGCTCTTGCTGGGAGGAACTTATCCTTATGGGGGTGCTATTATCATGTCAGCCATTGCAGCTGTTAAAAGTGGGGCAGGTTTGGTGACTGTTGGCACGGATAAGGAGAACATTCCGGCTCTGCACAGTCATTTACCTGAGGCCATGGCATTTTCTCTTCAAGACCAGCAATTGTTAAAAGAGCAGTTGGAAAAGGCAGAAGTTGTTTTGTTAGGTCCGGGTTTGCGAGAGGATGCATTTGGAGAAGAACTCGTAAAACGGGTCTTTGACAGCCTTAGAAAAGACCAGATTTTGATTGCAGATGGCGGTGCTTTGGGCATCTTAGCAAAAGGCCAGTTACCATTCCCTTCCAGTCAGCTCATCCTAACTCCCCACCAAAGGGAATGGGAAAGACTGTCTGGTATAGTTCTTGACCATCAAAATATAGAGACGACTGCTAGGGCTCTTTCTGCTTTTCCTAAAGGAACGATTTTAGTTGAGAAAGGTTCGGCAACTCGTATCTGGCAAGTCGGTCAGCCTGAATATTATCAATTAGAAGTCGGAGGCCCTTATCAAGCAACTGGTGGGATGGGAGATACTCTGGCTGGGATGATTGCAGGATTTACAGGTCAGTTTCACCAAGCCAGTCTCTATGAGAGAGTGGTGGTAGCGGCTCACCTTCATTCAGCTATCGCTCAAGAACTAGCTCAAGAAAATTACCTTGCCTTGCCTACCGAAATTAGTAAAGCTCTTCCGAAAACAATGAAAAAAATATCTCAAAAAGGTAGCTAATACCTTGGTTATCTTTTTATGTTGATGTAGGTTTGTTGATAAGGTTTTCAAATACCTCAGAACCAGCGACCAACTGCTGAACTTGCGTGAAATTCTCACTTTTAAGGTCTTGATTTTTTATTAAACTCACAAATGAAGCGAGATTGTTATCAAAGTTGAGGGGTGTCAAATCATGCTTTTTTTGATATAATTTTTAATGATGAATGCAAGAAATGATCGGTATGTGGTCGTTGATTTAGAGGCGACCAGCACCGGAAGCAAGGCAAAAATTATTCAAGTAGGCATTGTGGTGATTGAGAATGGCGAAATTGCCGATCAGTATGCAACTGATGTCAATCCCCATGAACCCTTGGATTCTCATATCAAAGAATTAACAGGTCTGACCGATCAGCGTTTGGCTGCGGCACCAGAATTTTCTCAGGTGGCTGGAAAAATTTTTGAATTGGTTAAGGACGGTGTTTTTGTTGCGCACAATGTACAATTTGATGCCAACCTCCTTGCAGAATTCCTCTTTTTTGAAGGATATGAATTGCGCACCCCGCGGGTGGATACTGTTGAGTTAGCCCAAGTTCTATATCCTCAATTTGAAAAGTATAACTTAGGTATTCTTTGTCAAGAGTTGGGCATTGAACTGGAACAAGCCCACACTGCTCTGTCTGATGCTCAGGCAACAGCAGAACTCTTGCTTTACATGCGTCAGAAACTCTTCGAGTTACCTAAAGGGCTCTTAGAAAGCTTGTTAGACCTTTCAGATAACCTTCTCTATGAAAGTTATCTGGTGATTGAGGAGGTTTACCAGCAGCAATCTCTCTTGTCCTCTCCGGAATTGATAGAACTACATGGGCTTTTCCTGAGAAAGGAAAGCAAAGCCTTAGTCCCACGAAAGTTATCCAAAGATTTTGCTAAAAATATTTCTTTATTGGGGCTGGAGGAGCGTCCGCAACAGTTGGAATTTGCGGAGAAGATTGAGGACTTATTGGAAGAACACCAGACTTCTTTTATCCAAGCTCAAACGGGATTGGGTAAGACATACGGCTATCTCCTCCCAGCTTTGAACTCGGAGAGTGAAGCTGGAATCCTAGTGAGCGTTCCGACCAAAATTCTTCAAAATCAGATCATGCAAGAAGAAGGTCAGCGCTTAAAAGAGGTCTTCCATCTGGAGATTCATAGTCTCAAGGGTCCTCAGAATTATTTAAAACTGGATGCCTTTCATCAAATTCTCCATCGACCGGAGTCCAATCGCCTTTTTACACGCTTTAAAATGCAACTGCTCATCTGGCTTACGGAGACATCGACTGGTGACTTGGACGAAATCGGGCAACTTTATCGCTATCAGCATTTTCTGCCTGAACTAGTCCACGATGGCAAGCTTTCAAAGAAAAGCCTATTTGCTACAGAGGATTTTTGGAAACGAGGGCAGGGAAAGGCCAAGACCAGTCGTGTTCTTCTGACTAATCATGCTTATCTGGTCACTCGTTTGGAAGACAATCCCGAGTTTGTCAACAACCGTTTGCTGATCTTGGATGAAGCTCAAAAAATGCTGTTAGCTCTTGAAAATCTAGCTCAGCAGGCTTATCGCCTTGAGGATCTTGTAACTCAAATTGAAAAGTCCTTGGAGACAGAGGGAAATTTGATTCAGAAGCGCTTGCTTGAGAGTATTAGCTTTGAATGTCGTTACTTGATAGAGCACTACCAGTCAGGTCTTAAGAATGGGAAGTGGTTGGATTCTCTCGAACATTTGCGCCAACATTTTTCAGAGTTAGCTCTTCCAGAGTACAGAGAGATTGCAAACTTTTTCACGTCGGACCGTGAATTTTGGCTTGCTACAGCAGAGAAATCGAGCAAGGATGTCTTGATTTGTTCAAGCAAAAAAGGCCGCTTTATACTAGCAGATTTATTGCCAGAGGATTGCAGGCTCCTAGGAGTATCGGCCACTCTTGAAATCAGCAATCGGGTTTCCTTAGCAGATTTACTGGGATTTCCGGATGCTCCACTTGTTAGGCTTGATGTAGTAAAGCAGGAGCAACAAGAAGTCTTTCTAGTCGATGACTTTCCTCTTGTGACAGAAGTTTCGCCTGCTGACTATGCTAGTGAAGTGGCTTCTGTTATTCGAAGGTTACAAGCCTTTCAAGAACCCATATTGGTCTTGTTTACCTCAAAAGAAATGTTGCTGGCAGTTTCAGACCTGCTCGACCAACCACATCTAGCTCAGTATAAAAATGGGGAACCAAGCCAACTGAAAAAACGTTTTGAAAAAGGTGAACGCCAGATCTTGCTTGGAACAGGTAGTTTCTGGGAAGGAGTCGATTTTTCAACCCATCCATATGTGATTCAAGTGATTCCGAGATTACCTTTCCAAAATCCCCAAGAGCCTTTAACCAAAAAATTAAACCAAGAACTGCGTCAAGAAGGGAAGAATCCTTTCTATGATTATCAGTTACCGATGGCTATCATTCGGTTAAAGCAAGCCCTTGGGCGTACTGTTAGACGGCCCGACCAAGGTTCGGTTGCTGTGCTTTTAGACAGCCGTGTCGTCAGCAAGCGCTATGGCAAACAAATCGCCCAAACCTTGTCAAAAGAAAGGGCTGTTCAGGTTCTTTCTAGAGAACGGCTAGAGCCTGCTGTAGCTGATTTTCTCCAATCTCGTCGCAATAGAATGAAAGAAAAATCCAAGAAAGAGAAAAGGTAAAAAATATGAAACGTTCCTTCGACTCACGAGTCGACTATAGCCTCCTCCTACCAGTGTTTTGTTTACTGGTGATTGGAGTAGTGGCTATCTATATAGCAGTTAGTCATGACTATCCAAATAATGTACTTCCAATACTAGGCCAGCAAATTGCCTGGATTTCCTTGGGCCTTGTCATTGGTTTTGTGGTCATGTTCTTCAATACCGAGTTTTTATGGAAGGTGACTCCCTATCTTTATGGTCTAGGGCTAGCTTTGATGGTCCTACCTCTTGTTTTCTACAATCCGAGTTTGGTAGCTTCTACAGGTGCCAAAAACTGGGTATCAATTGGTGGAACGACACTCTTTCAGCCATCGGAGTTCATGAAGATTTCCTATATCTTGATGTTGGCTCGAGTCATCGTACAATTCACTCAAAAACACAAGGAATGGCGACGAACTATTCCCTTGGATTTCCTATTGATTGGTTGGATGATTGCCTTTACCATCCCAGTCTTGATCCTCTTAGCCCTACAAAGTGACTTAGGGACTGCCTTGGTCTTTGTAGCTATTTTTGCAGGCATGGTTCTCCTTTCAGGTGTTTCGTGGAAGATTATCATTCCTGTTTTTGCGACAGGAGTGACTGCAGTTGCAGGCTTCATGGCCATCTTTATAAGCAAGGATGGACGTGCCTTCTTGCATCAGATTGGGATGCCAACCTACCAGATCAACCGTATTTTGGCTTGGCTCAATCCCTTTGACTTTGCGCAAACAACGACTTACCAACAGGCGCAGGGACAAATTGCGATTGGAAGTGGTGGCTTGTTTGGACAAGGTTTCAATGTGTCCAATCTCCTCATTCCAGTACGTGAAAGTGATATGATTTTTACCGTAATTGCTGAAGACTTTGGCTTCATTGGTTCGGTCTTTGTCGTTGCCCTGTACTTGCTTCTTATTTACCGGATGTTGAAGATTACGCTCAGGTCAAATAACCAGTTCTACACCTACATTTCGACTGGATTTATCATGATGTTGCTCTTCCATATCTTTGAAAATATCGGTGCCGTGACAGGTTTACTTCCTTTGACAGGGATTCCTCTGCCTTTCATTTCTCAAGGGGGCTCCGCAATTATTAGTAACCTCATCGGTGTAGGTCTCCTCTTATCTATGAGTTACCAGACCAACCTAGCGGAGGAGAAAAGTGGAAAAGTTCCATTCAAACGAAAGAAAGTCGTCCTAAAACAAATCAAATAAGGAGGCCACTATGGCAACAGTAGCAGTTATCTTAGCCCAGGGTTTTGAAGAAATTGAAGCCTTGACAGTAGTTGATGTCTTGCGTCGAGCAAACATTTCATGCGATATGGTAGGATTTGAAGAGCAGGTGACAGGATCACATGGCATTCAGGTAAAAGCCGACCGTATCTTTGATGGCGATTTGTCCGACTATGACTTGGTAGTTCTTCCAGGTGGTATGCCAGGCTCAGCTCACCTACGGGATAATCAAGCTCTCATTTCACAGATTAAAGCCTTTGACCAAGCAGGAAAGAAAGTTGCAGCTATCTGTGCAGCTCCAATCGCCCTCCATCAAGCAGGTGTGCTGAAAGACAAGCACTTTACCTGTTATGACGGTGTTCAGGAAAACATCAGTGACGGAATTTACCGAAAGGAAACAGTAGTTGTGGATGGCAATCTAACAACTAGCCGAGGACCGTCAACTGCCCTTTCCTTTGCCTATGAGTTGGTAGAGCAGTTGGGAGGAGATGCAGAAAGTTTACGAGTCGGTATGCTCTATCAAGATGTCTTTGGAAATTAACAGTAAGACGAGAGTTCGGCTCTCGTTTTTGCTTGGAAAAATCTAGGAAATCATCGCTTTTTTCGTAAAAAAATGGTATAATGAACGGTATGAAATATCGTGACTATATATGGGATTTAGGTGGTACCCTATTGGATAATTATGAGACTTCTACAGCGGCCTTTGTAGAGACCTTAGCCCAATACGGAATAGAGCAAGAACACGACCGTGTTTACGAAGCATTGAAGGTTTCGACGGCTTTTGCCATTGAGAAGTTTGCCCCAGCCATCGAGAATTTTTTAGAAAACTACAAAGAGAATGAAGCGCGTGAGCTAGAGTACCCAGTTTTGTTTGAGGGAATTCCAGAGTTACTAAAAGACATCTCTGACAAGGGTGGCCGTCATTTCTTAGTCTCTCATCGAAATGACCAAGTGCTAGAACTTCTTGCAAAGACTCAGATAGCTGACTATTTCACAGAAGTCGTGACTGCCAGTTCCGGTTTCAAACGGAAACCAGATCCAGAGTCTATGATTTATTTACGTGATAAATATCATATCTCATCCGGTTTGGTCATTGGAGACAGAAATATTGATGTAGAAGCAGGTAAAGCTGCCGGCTTAGATGCCTATCTTTTTAAAAACGTTGCGACACTGAGACAAGCAATAGACATGTAAGAAAAGGGAAAAAATGACAGAAGAAATCAAAAATCAACAGGCACAGGATTATGATGCCAGTCAAATTCAAGTTTTGGAGGGGCTGGAAGCTGTTCGTATGCGTCCAGGTATGTATATTGGATCGACCTCAAAAGAAGGCCTTCACCATCTAGTATGGGAAATCGTTGATAATTCAATTGATGAAGCCTTAGCAGGATTTGCCAGTCATATCCAAGTCCTTATTGAGCCAGATAATTCCATCACCGTTGTGGATGATGGACGTGGAATTCCTGTTGATATTCAAGAAAAGACAGGACGTCCTGCTGTTGAGACCGTCTTTACTGTTCTTCACGCTGGAGGAAAATTCGGCGGTGGCGGGTACAAGGTATCAGGTGGATTGCACGGTGTGGGTTCATCAGTAGTAAATGCCCTTTCAACTCAACTAGATGTTCGGGTTCATAAAAACGGAAAAATTTATTATCAAGAATACCACCGTGGGAATGTCGTTGCTGATCTTGAAGTGGTTGGAGATACGGATAGAACCGGAACAACAGTTCACTTCACGCCGGACCCAGAGATTTTTACAGAAACAACGACCTTTGACTTTGACAAATTAAATAAACGTATTCAAGAACTAGCCTTTTTGAACCGAGGTCTTCGAATCTCCATCACAGATAAGCGTGAAGGTCTCGAACAGACTAAACATTACCACTATGAGGGCGGGATTGCTAGCTATGTTGAATATATCAACGAGAACAAGGATGTGATCTTTGATACACCAATCTACACAGACGGTGAGATGGATGATATCACAGTTGAGGTAGCCATGCAGTACACAACCGGTTACCACGAAAACGTCATGAGTTTCGCCAATAACATTCATACCCATGAAGGCGGAACGCATGAGCAAGGTTTCCGTACAGCGCTGACACGTGTTATCAATGATTATGCCCGCAAAAATAAATTGCTAAAAGACAATGAAGACAACCTAACAGGGGAAGATGTCCGTGAAGGCTTGACTGCAGTTATTTCTGTTAAGCATCCAAATCCGCAGTTTGAAGGACAAACCAAGACCAAACTGGGCAATAGTGAAGTGGTCAAGATCACTAATCGCCTCTTCAGCGATGCCTTCTCTGATTTTCTCATGGAAAATCCACAGATTGCTAAGCGCATCGTGGAAAAAGGGATTTTGGCTGCCAAGGCTCGTGTAGCTGCCAAGCGTGCGCGTGAAGTCACTCGTAAAAAATCTGGTTTGGAAATTTCCAATCTTCCTGGAAAACTAGCAGACTGTTCTTCAAACAACCCTGCTGAAACCGAACTCTTCATCGTCGAAGGAGACTCAGCTGGTGGATCAGCTAAATCTGGTCGTAACCGTGAATTCCAAGCTATCTTGCCAATTCGTGGTAAGATCTTGAACGTTGAAAAAGCCAGCATGGATAAAATTCTTGCTAACGAAGAAATTCGGAGTCTCTTCACAGCCATGGGGACAGGCTTTGGGGCAGAATTTGATGTCACTAAGGCTCGTTACCAAAAACTCGTTTTGATGACCGATGCCGATGTTGATGGTGCCCACATTCGAACCCTCTTACTGACTCTGATTTACCGCTACATGAAGCCAATCCTAGAAGCTGGTTATGTTTATATTGCCCAACCACCGATTTATGGGGTTAAAGTCGGAAGTGAGATTAAAGAATACATTCAGCCGGGTACAGATCAAGAAATTAAACTCCAAGAAGCCTTAGCACGTCACAGTGAAGGGCGTTCAAAACCAACCATCCAACGTTATAAGGGGTTGGGAGAAATGGATGACCACCAATTGTGGGAAACAACCATGGATCCAGAACATCGCTTGATGGCACGTGTTTCAGTAGATGATGCTGCTGAAGCAGATAGAATCTTTGATATGTTAATGGGCGATCGGGTAGAGCCTCGTCGCGAATTTATCGAAGAAAACGCTGTTTACAGTACACTTGACGTCTAAAAAATGTGGGAAATAGTTCCCTTGGTTTAAAAAATATGATATAATCATTACGATTGTTTCTAGTATAAAAGGAGTTTGATATGTCTAATGGACAACTAATTTATCTAATGGTTGCGATTGCGGTCATTTTGATTTTAGCTTATGTAACAGCCATTTTTCTACGTAAGCGTAATGTAAGCAGATTAACGGCGCTTGAAGAAAGAAAAGAAGAACTCTACAACCTTCCTGTAAATGATGAGGTTGAAGCCGTTAAAAATATGCACTTGATTGGTCAAAGTCAGGTGACCTTTCGTGAATGGAATCAAAAATGGGTTGATTTATCTCTGAACTCATTTGCAGACATCGAAAATCACCTCTTTGAAGCTGAAAACTATAATAATTCTTTCCGTTTCTTTAAAGCAGCTCACAAGATTGATCAAATTGAAAGCCAGATTAGTTTGATTGAAGAGGATATTGCAGCTATTCGCAATGCCCTTTCTGAACTTGAAAAGCAAGAATCTAAGAATAGTGGTCGTGTCCTACATGCTTTGGACTTGTTTGAAACCCTTCAACATACCGTTGCAGAAGACTCAGAGAAATATGGAAAAGCTCTTCCTGAGATTGAGAAACAATTGGAAAACATCCAATCGGAATTCTCTCAATTCGTTACCCTTAACTCATCAGGTGACCCAGTTGAAGCTGCAGCAATCTTAGATGATACTGAAAATCATATTCTTGCTCTAACGCATATTGTTGATCGGATTCCAGCTCTTGTTGAAACCTTGACAAAGGAATTACCAGATCAATTAGCAGATTTGGAAGAAGGCTATCGCAAGTTGTTGGATGCCAACTACCACTTTACTGAAACAGATATTGAGTCACGTTTCCAACTTTTGCATGAATCTTTGAAGAATAATCAAGAAAACATTCGTCAGTTGGAGTTGGACAATGCAGAGTATGAAAATAATCGCATTCAAGAAGAAATCAACGCACTTTATGATATTTTCACTCGTGAAATTGAGGCTCAAAAAGTCGTTGAGAATCTCCTCTCAACACTTCCAACCTATCTCAACCACTTGAAAGAAAATAACCAGGTGCTTGTTCAGGATCTTGAACGCCTGAATAAAACTTACCTTCTTCCAGAAAGTGATGGAAATCATGTTCGCCGACTTCAAGAAGAATTAGCTGCACTTGATACCGCTATTTTAGAAGTAACAGAGGACCAAAGAGAATCTGCTCAAGCCTATTCTGTTCTTGAAGAACAGTTGGAAATGCTTCAAAGCAATCTCAAAGATATTGAAGATGAGCAAATTTCTGTGAGCGAACGACTTGCGCAAATTGAAAAAGATGACCTCAATGCTCGCCAAAAAGCAAATGTCTATGTGAATCGTTTGCACACTATCAAACGTTACATGGAGAAGCGAAACTTACCAGGAATCCCTCAAAGTTTCTTGAAACTCTTCTTTACTGCAAGTCATAACACTGAAGATTTGATGGCGGAGCTAGAACAACCGCAGGTTAATATTGAATCTGTTAAGCGAATTCTTGAAATTGCAACGAATGATATGGTAGTACTTGAGACAGAAACATATGACATTGTTCAGTATGCAACTTTGACAGAGCAACTTCTTCAATACTCAAATCGCTACCGTTCATTTGATGAACGCATCCAAGAGGCTTTCAACGAAGCACTTGAAATTTTTGAGAAAGAGTTTGACTATCGGGCATCATTTGAGAAGATTTCTCAAGCCTTGGAAGTTGCAGAACCAGGAGTTACAAATCGTTTTGTGACTTCATATGAAAAAACACGTGAAGCAATTCGCTTCTAAACGAGAAGCTTAGATATTGAATTATATCCCGAAAGTTAGATAGGAAATACTAACTTTCGGTTTTTTTGAGCATTGTAATGACTGGATTGAGGAAATTCACTCTAAGTGAGTAAGGCTGGCAATACCAACACGATTCTTATCATCGGTTCCTAGAGAATAAGGACATTCAAGCATCCATGTTACGAATGGGAAACAGTCCAGGTAATGGAATGATGGAGTCCTTCTTTGGCATCTTGAAATCGGAGATGTTTTATGGTTATGAGGAGTCGTTTCAGTCGCTTAAGCAATTGGAACAAGCCATTGTAGACTATATTGATTATTACAACAACAAACGAATTAAGGTAAAACTAAAAGGACTCAGTCCTGTGCAATACAGAACTAAATCCTTTCAATAATTATTTGTCTAACTTTTTGGGGTCAGTACACCTCTGGTCTTTTTAGGTAAAGGAGTAAAAGAAAAACCCGGTAATTAAATACAGGGTTAGTGATCATTTTATCATCATCAATTCGACAATCATAGCTATGTAGATAATTAGGGTAAGGAGAAAACTTGCTCTCCAGAAGAATTTGATAAATCTAGGGTAGTAAAAACTTCTTTTTTTGAGGAGGAAAAAGACAACTAGGAGGATTGCTAGGAGTGAAAGTGCTAGGCCAAGTCGCGGTAGAAAGTTGTGGGTAAAGGCTTTAGCAGTGATAAGGTAGTACTCGAATACCAAAAGTGGAAAAGCTAAATCCGCGAAATTAATTCTTAGTTTTTTCAGTCCGAAAAGCTTGGTGACAATAAAGCAAACTACCAAGGTTAAAATCAATAATAAAATAGACGCTATTTTCATTAAAATCATACCCATATTGTATCATAAAAAATCACTAAAGGAAACGAGAAACAGAGGATTTTATGGCAAAGTCAGGCTTTTGAGATTGTGGGTATTTTTTGTTATAATGAAAGTTATGAAATCTTATAATACCTTGAATGATTATTATCGAAAACTCTTTGGAGAAAAGACTTTTAAAGTTCCTATTGATGCGGGGTTTGACTGTCCCAATCGGGATGGAACTGTGGCTCATGGGGGCTGTACCTTTTGTACAGTTTCGGGTTCTGGAGATGCCATTGTAGCACCAGATGCTCCTATCCGTGAGCAATTTTATAAGGAAATCGACTTTATGCACCGCAAGTGGCCGGATGTTAAAAAGTATCTGGTTTATTTTCAAAACTTTACCAATACCCATGAAAAGGTGGAAGTGATTCGGGAGCGTTATGAACAAGCAATCAACGAACCAGGTGTAGTGGGAATCAATATCGGAACACGCCCAGATTGTTTGCCAGACGAAACCATCCTTTACCTAGCTGAGCTAGCAAAACGCATGCATGTGACGGTGGAATTGGGCTTACAGACTACATATGAAAGAACCTCTAACTTGATTAACCGTGCCCATTCCTATGAATTGTATGTAGAAACGGTCAAACGATTGAGGAAATATCCTAAGATTGAGATTGTTTCCCATTTGATCAATGGTTTGCCCGATGAGACTCATGAGATGATGGTCGAAAATGTCCGCCGCTGTGTCACAGATAATGATATTCAAGGAATTAAACTGCACTTGCTCCATCTCATGACCAATACGCGTATGCAGCGAGATTACCACGAAGGACGCTTGCAACTGATGAGTCAGGACGAATATGTCAAGGTCATTTGTGACCAATTGGAAATCATTCCCAAGCATATCGTCATCCACCGAATCACGGGAGATGCGCCTAGAGATATGTTGATTGGTCCCATGTGGAGCCTCAATAAATGGGAAGTGCTAAATGCTATTGAAACTGAAATGAGACGACGGGGCAGTGTTCAAGGATGCAAGGCTGTAAAACAGGAGTTTAAAAATGAAAAGACCACTTGAGATGGCACATGAATTTTTGGCTGAAGTCGTGACAAAAGAAGATATTGTTGTGGATGCGACCATGGGTAATGGTCACGACACGCTTTTTTTAGCCAAACTAGCAAAGCAAGTCTATGCCTTTGATATACAGAAACAAGCTTTGGATAAAACCCAAGACCGTTTAAATGAGGCAGGTTTAGAGAATGTCCAGTTGATTTTGCAAGGGCATGAGACGCTCGATCAGTTTGTGACAGAAGCTAAGGCAGGAATTTTTAATCTGGGTTACCTGCCATCTGCTGATAAGTCTGTTATTACCCGACCTCAGACTACCATTGAGGCACTTGAAAAGCTTTGTCATTTGCTTGTCAAGGGTGGACGGATTGCCATTATGATTTATTATGGTCATGAGGGAGGAGATATTGAAAAGGATGCTGTTTTGGACTTTGTGAGTCAGTTGAACCAACAAGAGTACACAGTTGTGATTTATCGAACCCTCAACCAAGTTAACAACCCCCCGTTTGTAGTTATGATTGAAAAATTAGAAAGATACAGGCATGGATAAACAATACCTACGTGAGAAATTAGAGGCTATGCGCCAAAATTTTGTTGAGTCAACGCAACATGAGCGAGCAGTTGGAGTGCTCGACAAAGAGCATATGAGTAAGAAAATGCTCAAAATCAAGAAAAAGTTAGTGGCTCTTGAAATGGAACGGTGCCAGAAAAAAATTGAGCACAAAGACTGTTCCAAGATTGATCAAAAAATCCAAGAACAGAAGGAGATATTTGAATCTTGCTGTAAAAAAGACTAAGGAGGAATTGCGTGGAATTACTCATTTACCTGATTCTATTTTTATTTGTCTTAATTGTTTCCAGTACGACTAATAAACTCTTGCCTTTTTTGCCTCTTCCCCTAGTACAAATCCTTTTGGGAATTGTGATTGGTCTCTTTTTGCCAAATACCGACTTTCATCTCAATACCGAGTTATTTTTAGCACTGGTTATCGGGCCCTTGCTTTTCAGAGAATCTGAAGAAGCAGATGTTACGGCTATTTTAAAACACTGGCGCATCATTGTTTACTTAATCTTTCCAGTGATTTTCATCTCGACCCTGAGTTTGGGTGGCTTGGCCCATCTTCTTTGGCTCAGCCTTCCCTTGGCGGCTTGCTTGGCTGTTGGGGCAGCCCTTGGTCCGACTGATTTGGTAGCCTTTGCTTCTCTTTCTGAGCGTTTTAGTTTCCCTAAACGGGTTTCCAATATCCTAAAAGGGGAAGGACTTTTAAATGATGCTTCTGGTTTGGTAGCCTTTCGAGTAGCTCTGGCTGCCTGGACAACAGGTGCTTTTTCTCTTAGCCAGGCTGGGACTTCTTTAGCCCTGTCTATCATAGGTGGTTTTGCGGTCGGCTTTGTGACGGCAATGATCAATCGTTTCCTGCATACATTTTTACTGAGTATGCGAGCGACAGATATAGCGAGTGAACTTTTGCTTGAACTGAGTTTGCCTCTTATGACCTTCTTTATCGCCGAAGAAATCCATGTTTCAGGGATTATCGCAGTTGTAGTTGCAGGGATTTTGAAGGCCAGTCGTTTCAAGAAAATCACACTCCTCGAAGCCCAAGTTGATACCGTTACTGATACTGTTTGGCATACCGTGACCTTTATGCTCAATGGATCTGTCTTTGTCATCTTGGGGATGGAATTGGAAATGATAGCAGAACCTATCCTGACTAATCCCCTTTATAACCCCCTACTCTTACTAGTATCTGTTGTTTTACTGACATTCTTACTTTTTGCCATCCGCTTTGTCATGATTGTTGTTTTTTACTTTGTGAGGACGCGTCGACTTAAGAAAAAGATAAATAAGTATATGAAGGATATGCTGCTTTTGACCTTCTCTGGTGTCAAAGGGACAGTATCTATCGCGACCATTCTCCTCATACCAAGTCATTTGGAGCAGGAATATCCTTTGTTACTCTTCCTTGTAGCAGGCGTTACACTGCTGAGCTTTTTAACGGGTTTACTAGTCCTCCCTCATTTATCTGAGGAACAAGAGGAAAGCAAGGATCATTTGATGCATATTGCGATTTTGAATGATGTAGCTGCAGAATTAGAAAAAGAGCTAGACCATCACAAGAACAAACTTCCTCTTTATGCAGCTATTGATAATTATCATGGTCGGATTGAAAACCTCATCCTTAGTCTGGAAAATAAGAGAGTCCAAGAGGACTGGGAATCTCTCAAACTCCTTATCTTGAGTATTGAGAGTGACGGTTTGGAGCAAGCCGACGAAGAAAATAGAATCAGTGAGCGTGGCTATCGAGTTTACCAACGTTACCTAAAAAACATGGAGCAGAGTATCAATCGGAATTTCGCTTCTAGAGTGACTTATTACTTCCTAGTTTCCTTACGGATAATGCGCTTTCTACTTCATGAAATATTTACCTTTGGCAAAACTTTCCGTAGTTGGATGAATGAAGAATCTCGTAAACTATTAGCAGTTGACTATGATCAGATTTCAGAGTTGTATTTGGAAAATACAGAGCTGATTATCGAGAGTTTGGAAAACCTCAAAGGGGTTTACAAGAGTTCACTGATTAGTTTTATGCAAGAGTCTCGTCTACGCGAGACGGCCATTATCGGAAGTGGTGCCTTTGTTGAGCGGGTTATCAATCGCATCAAGCCAAACAATATCGATGAAATGCTACGAGGCTACTATCTCGAACGTAAGGCAATCTTTGAATACGAAGAAGCTAAACTGATAACAGCCAAGTATGCCAAAAAACTACGTCAAAATGTGAATAATTTGGAAAATTATTCTCTGAAAGAGGCTGCAAATACCTTGCCTTATGATATGCTAGATTTAATCAGAAGAAATTAGATGATGAAGAAAATGACGGAGGATGGGATATGAAAAAGTGGTGGAAGGAGCTATTGGATAAGCCATTATTGAAAGCTTTTTTGCATTATTATCAAGCATCGGATAGTGAGTTGACCAGTGTTGCGGTTGCCTACTATTGGTTGATTTCAATCTTTCCTTTGCTAATGATAATGGTCAATATTTTGCCTTATTTTCAGATTCCGGTCTCAAATTTCTTACTTACGATCAAGGAATTCTTGCCTGATACAGTGTATGATGTGGTCGCCAAGATTGTCCGAGAAGTTCTGACACAACCATCAACTGGTTTGCTGAGTTTTGCCGTTTTATCTGCACTCTGGACCTTTTCAAAATCAATGGATTTCCTTCAAAAAGCCTTTAACAAAGCCTATGGAGTGACCAAGAGTCGAGGGATTATCTCCCATCAGTTGATGAGTTTGCTTGTTAGCCTTGGCTTGCAGATTCTTTTTGCCCTAGCCTTGTTTTTGAGTATGTTTGGTCGCATGTTGCTCAACCTCCTCAAAACTTACTGGCAATCAGACAGCCCGCTATTTTCCTACTTGCAAGATTTTACAGGCCCTCTAGTCTATGCTTTGATCTTTGCCATTCTGGTTATGATTTATTACTTCCTTCCAAAAGTAAAAACACCACGAATCCGCTACGTTTTACCAGGAAGTGTCTTTGTCTTGCTAACTCTTATCGGTTTATTGAATATCTTTTCTGTTTATTTTAATAACTATGTCAATCACCTAGTCGATGTCCGATTTTTCAGTTCCATCATCGTGGTAGTCATGATGTTCTGGTTTATTCTTATTGCAAAGATTTTGATTATCGGAGCGGTTATCAATGCCAGTGTTCAGAGTTTGAAAGATCCAAAGTTTAGTATGGAATGATTAGAAAAATCCCTATTAGGTTTCCTAATAGGGATTTTTCTAATAGATAAACATGGCATCGCCGAAACTGAAGAAACGATAGCGTTCTTGAATAGCGTGCTGGTAGGCATCTAAGACTAATTCACGGCCGGCAAAGGCAGAAACCAACATGACGAGAGTTGATTTGGGTAGGTGGAAGTTGGTTGAGAAAGCATCCACGACCTTCCATTGGTATCCAGGTTTGATAAAGATATTGGTCCAGCCAGAATCAGCCTGAATTTGCCCATCAAACTTGGAACCGATGGTTTCCAACGTACGGATAGAAGTGGTACCGACAGCAATGACGCGACCTCCCTTTTCCTTGACAGAGCTAAGAGTGGCTGCTGCTTCCTCAGAGAGCTGGTAGAATTCTGAGTGCATTTCGTGTTCGTCTAGATTATCCACAGAAACAGGTCTAAAGGTTCCGAGTCCGACATGGAGGGTCAGATAAACCAGATGGACCCCCTTAGCTTGGATTTCTGCTAGCAGTTCTTTGGTGAAGTGCAGTCCAGCAGTTGGTGCTGCAGCAGAGCCACTTTCCTTGGCGTAGACGGTTTGATAACGTTCACGGTCATCCAGTTTTTCATGGATGTAGGGTGGTAGTGGCATTTCACCTAGACTTTCCAAGACTTCTAGGAAAATTCCTTGGTATTCGAAGCGGACAATGCGGCCTCCGTGGGTCAATTCTTCTGTAACGACAGCGCTGAGGCGACCATCGCCAAAGTTGACACGAGTGCCAACCTTGAGGCGTTTGGCAGGTTTAGCCAGAACTTCCCACTCATCACCACTAGTATTTTTGAGCAGGAGAAGTTCCACATGGCCTCCTGTCTCTTCCTTTTGGCCATAGAGGCGGGCAGGGAGAACGCGAGTGTCGTTCATGACAAGGGCATCACCAGGTTCCAACATATCAATAATAGAGTGGAAGTGTTTATCCTGCATTTCTCCCGTTTCCCGGTTTACGATGAGAAGCTTGGAGGCATCTCGTTTTTCAAGTGGCGTTTGGGCAATCAATTCCTCAGGCAAGTGGAAATCAAAATCAGCTGTATTCATTTTTTTCATCATTCTTTCTAAGTTCTAATCTTATCCATTATAACACGTTTCAAGTTTGGGCGCTCTTTTTTTAGAAATTAAATCGTTTTCACTTGACAAAAATTGGTCTATACCATATAATAAATATAGATTAAAACGGAGGATGAAAAGATGAAAGTTATTAAAGTTGAAAATCAAGTCGAAGGTGGAAAAGTAGCTTTTGAGATTTTGAAGGAAAAATTGGCCAATGGCGCTCAAACATTAGGACTTGCGACAGGGAGCAGTCCACTTGAGTTTTACAAGGAAATCGTTGAGAGTGACCTTGATTTTTCAAATCTAACTAGTGTAAACCTTGATGAGTATGTAGGACTTGACGGAGACAATCCTCAGTCTTATCGTCATTTTATGCAAGAACACTTATTCAACCAAAAACCATTTAAAGAAAGTTTCTTGCCTCGTGGGGTTAAGAACAATGCTGAAGCAGAAGTAGAACGCTACAACCAAATTTTGGCTGACCATCCAGTTGACCTCCAAATCTTGGGAATCGGTCGCAATGGACATATCGGCTTTAACGAGCCAGGAACTCCATTTGATAGCCAAACGCATCTAGTCGAACTTGATCAGTCTACCATCGAAGCCAATGCTCGCTTCTTTGACAAGATTGAAGACGTTCCGACTCAAGCCATCTCAATGGGGATTAAAAACATCTTGGATGCCAAGTCAATTATTCTCTTTGCTTACAGTGAGTCGAAAGCAGAAGCCATTGCTGGCACAGTATCAGGCCCAGTGACTGAGAACCTCCCAGCAAGTAGCCTACAAAACCACCCTGATGTGACTATTATTGCGGATGCTGAAGCGCTCAGCTTGCTTGAAAAGTAAAATGACAAGAACCACTTGCTCTTTGGAGTGAGTGGCTTTTTACTTCAAATGTTCACTATCCTGCTAAAGTGGTATAATATAGCTATACGGGGAGGCTCGAACTTTGATTTATATAATCGGTTTTATTTGTTTTTTACTTTTAATGTTTCTGTTTAGTCGCTTAATTCAGCAATCAAAGAATCCTTCGGGCTTTCTAGGAAAACGAATGATGAAATTGTGGAATCGAACCTATCTCCCTATGTTTGTATGGGCAATTCGTCATCTGGATAGGACATTTTACCCTGTAATCTTAGATGTAGGAGTTGGGAATGGTCGTTCAACCATCCTGCTGAAAGAAACTTTTCCGCAAAGTACCATCACTGGAATCGATATTTCAGATACTGCAATAGCTCAAGCCAAACAGATAGAGATGACTAATCTAAATTTTGAACGAAGAGATGTTAGGGAGACAGGTTTTTCTGATGAAAGTGTTGATTTAATCACAGCTTTTCAAACTCATTTTCATTGGCAGGATTTAGAGGCTTCTTTTATGGAACTTCGAAGAATACTCAAATCAGACGGGATGCTCTTACTGGCTTGTGAATATAACAAGTTGTCTTACTTTTTACCAGAGGTTCAAAGCGAAGAAGCATTTAGACGATTCTTGTTATCGGTAGGGTTTGAGCTCGTAACTAGTCAAAGAAAGGGATCATGGATTCTTTATAAAATTGTTAAAAATTAATGGAGGTACATCATGAAACAATTATTTTTATGTTCATACTTTGCTGGAGTCAAAAAGCTTTTTAGCGATTATGCAAAGGAAAAGAATCTAGAAAACAAGGTTTTATTTATTCCTACCGCTGGGAACAAAGAGGATTATACTGCCTATATCGATGAGGCTCAGCAAACATTCAGGGATTTAGGATTTGAGATAGAGGTTCTAGATATTGCTTCTTGTGATCGAGAAACTGCACAGGCAAAGATTTTCCAAAGCAAGATTCTTTATATCTCAGGTGGAAATACCTTTTATTTGTTGCAAGAATTAAAGAAAAAACAACTCCAATCTCTTATCAAAGAGCAAATAAGAGATGGGCTGGTCTATGTGGGAGAATCAGCAGGGGCTATCATTACAGCCAAGGATATTGACTACAATAAACTTATGGACGATAAGACGGTAGCGACAGAGTTATCTGATACAACGGGATTGGATGAAGTGGATTTTTACATCCTTCCACATTATGGTGAGGAACCTTTTACTGATAGTAGCAAAAATACCTTTGAAATGTATAAAAAGCAGCTTGAATTGCTACCGCTTCATAACCACCAAGCAATTATCGTTAACGATGAGCAAATAGATATCTTGACAATAGAATAAAAGTGTGGTTGGAAGAACATTGATATTTTACCACTAAAACGATTAGCGGTTGATAATTCACTTAGTGGGAATCTGCCATGGATAGATTAATTTTATGAATTCAAGAAGGGAAAAGTTATGAAAATAAAAACGTTAGATAAAATAGGTGGGATTGTTTTCTTGTTTCTAACGATTGCTACCATTGTCGTTTTTTTATCAGATACGAGCTTCTTTGAGTGGGCGTTTACTAGACACCAGAATACTCTGAGTTGGTATATTCGCCCTCTCTTTATTATTCCAATTGTAATGGGAGCTTATAAAAAATCCTATAGCCTGATTTTCTTTTCTATATTTTGCCTATTTACTAGCATGTTTTGGTTCCCAAAGCCGGAAATAGTTGATGTAAAAGTAATTGAGTTTTTGAATTTTGAGAAGACTTATTTTACGAGCGGATGGAGTATTGAAAAAGTTATCATTCTGGCGACGATTCTAGCATTTTTTACGGCGATTATATCCTTAACATGGAGTAGACGTTGGTATGGATTATTAGCAACAGTAGTGATCGGAGCGTTTCTGAAGGTTGCCCATAGTCTTTTATTTAGTGGAGGAAGTGGTATATCGATTGTAAAACCAGCTGTTTTGGGCTTGATTCTCTGCATCTTAGTGATTTATTTCATCTTCAAAAGAAGAAAGTAAAAATAATAGAAGTTTATGGTTGCTTTTCTCTTGACAATTATTCACTTTGTGTGTAAAATGGAATAGATCTTGAACTTGAAGGGAGTGAAAAAAATGTCTAAAACAGTAGTACGTAAGAATGAATCTCTTGACGATGCACTTCGTCGTTTCAAACGTGCGGTTACTAAAGCTGGTACTCTTCAAGAAACACGCAAACGTGAATTCTATGAAAAACCTTCTGTAAAACGTAAACGTAAATCAGAAGCAGCTCGTAAACGTAAAAAATTCTAATTTGAAATGAAAGGCTAGACTTGTCTAGCCTTTTTTTTTCCAAATAAATACTGTAAATCCTGCAAAAAAAGGAAACTTCCTACCACAATTTGATATAATAGTAGGGAGAACTCGATTGAAGGAGGAAATTATGTCGGTTTTAGTAAAAGAAGTCATTGAAAAGCTCAGATTAGACATTGTTTATGGTGAAGGCGATTTACTTGAAAAAGAAATCAATACTGCGGACATTTCTCGACCAGGTCTTGAAATGACAGGCTATTTTGATTACTATACTCCGGAGCGACTTCAGCTGTTGGGAATGAAGGAATGGTCTTATTTAGTCTCCATGTCTTCTCACAACCGTTATAAGGTGTTGACCAAGATGTTTCAACCAGAAACACCAGTGGTTATTGTTGCGCGTGGTTTAGTAGTTCCAGAAGAAATGTTGAAAGCTGCCAGGGAATGTAAGATTGCGATTTTAACCAGTCGAACAGCTACTAGTCGCCTGTCAGGAGAATTATCTAGCTATTTGGATTCTCGTTTGGCAGAACGGACCAGTGTTCATGGTGTCTTGATGGATATTTATGGCATGGGTGTCTTGATCCAAGGGGATAGCGGTATCGGTAAGAGTGAAACTGGTCTGGAACTTGTGAAACGTGGACACCGTTTGGTGGCAGATGATCGTGTAGATATTTTTGCAAAAGACGAAATGACCCTTTGGGGAGAGCCAGCTGAAATTTTGAGGCATTTACTTGAGATTCGTGGAGTGGGGATTATTGATGTGATGAGTCTCTACGGAGCAAGTGCAGTTAAGGATTCTTCACAAGTTCAACTAGCAGTTTATTTGGAAAATTATGATACGCATAAGACCTTCGATCGCTTAGGAAATAATGCTGAAGAAATCGAGATTTCTGGTGTAGCCATTCCACGTATCCGCATCCCAGTAAAAACAGGACGCAATATTTCTGTTGTCATTGAGGCGGCTGCCATGAACTACCGTGCTAAGGAAATGGGCTTTGATGCGACACGTTTATTTGAAGAACGCTTGACAAGTCTGATCGCTCAAAATGAGGTGAAAAATGATTAATCCAGTCGCATTTGAAATCGGTCCTTTTTCTATTCGTTGGTATGCTTTGTGTATTGTGGCTGGTTTGGTTTTGGCAGTCTACCTTGCCATGAAGGAAGCTCCTAAAAAGAAAATCCTGTCAGATGATATTTTGGATTTCATTCTGATTGCTTTTCCAGTTGCGATTTTAGGTGCTAGACTATACTACGTACTCTTTCGCTTAGATTATTACCTGCAAAATCCAGGTGAAATCATTGCCATCTGGAATGGTGGTTTGGCCATTTATGGAGGTTTGATAGCGGGCGCTATTGTCCTTTATATCTTTGCAGATAGAAAGCTGATTAATACTTGGGATTTCTTAGATATTGCAGCACCGAGCGTCATGGTTGCCCAGAGTTTAGGACGCTGGGGGAACTTCTTTAACCAAGAAGCCTACGGTGCAGCAGTAGATAGTCTGGATTATTTGCCAGGCTTTATCCGTGACCAGATGTACATTGATGGCAGCTACCGTCAGCCGACCTTCTTATATGAGTCGGTTTGGAATCTGATCGGATTTGCTTTGATTCTGATTTTTAGACGAAAATTAAAGGGAATCAGACGTGGTCATATTACGGCATTCTACTTGATTTGGTATGGCTTTGGTCGTATGATTATCGAAGGCATGCGGACGGATAGTCTCATGTTCTTTGGTCTGCGAGTTTCCCAGTGGTTATCAGTTGTTCTTATCGGACTCGGTATTTTTATCATACTTTATCAAAATCGAAAGAAAGCCCCTTTCTATCATACTGAGGAGGAAAAATAAATGTTAGAAGTTGCATATATACTTGTTGCGATTGCTTTGATTGTCTGTTTAGTCTATTTGACAATCACGATTCAAAAAGCAGGTCGTATGATTGATGAGACAGAGAAGACCATCAAAACATTGAGCTCAGATGTGGACGTTACCTTGCATCAGACTAATGAATTGTTGGCTAAGGTTAATGTGTTAGCAGACGATATTAACGACAAAGTTGCGACTATTGATCCACTCTTTACGGCGGTGGCGGACTTGTCTGAGTCAGTATCTGACCTCAACCAACATGCACGTGTCTTAGGCAAAAAAGCTTCATCTGCTGGTTCAAAGACCATTAAAACAGGTGCAGGCTTGTCCGCTCTTCGTGTCGCAAGTAAATTTTTCAAAAAATAAAAAAGGAGAAATCTTATGGGAAAACTATCCTCTATCCTTTTAGGTACGGTTTCAGGCGCGGCTCTTGCTTTGTTTTTGACAAGTGACAAGGGTAAGCAAGTTTGTAGTCAAGCTCAGGATTTTCTAGATGATTTGAGAGAAGATCCAGAATATGCTAGAGAGCAGGTTTGTGAAAAACTAACAGAAGTGAAGGAACAGGCAACTGACTTTGTGCTGAAAACAAAGGAACAAGTAGAATTTGGTGAAATTACTTTTGATAGTGTCCTTGACCAAGCTAAAAACTGTGCTCGACAAGCGACAGAAGCGTCAAAGGAAACCTTTAACAATCTCAAGGAGCAATGGCAAGAACAGTCAGCAACTCCAGACGTCGCTGAAAGCCAAGAAGAAATTATCATTGATATTACTGAAATATAATGCATCACCATCTCTGGTTTTTGGAGATGGTGATTTTTATCTGCAAGCCTGTCTTTGTGGTATAATAAGTACTATGCAGAAAAAACCAACGTCCGCCTATGTGCATATTCCCTTTTGCACACAGATTTGTTATTATTGTGACTTTTCAAAGGTCTTTATCAAGAATCAACCAGTAGATAGTTACCTGGAGCATTTGCTAGAGGAGTTTCGTTTTTATGATATCCAAAAGTTACGAACTCTCTACATTGGAGGTGGGACGCCAACGGCTTTGTCCGCTTCGCAATTAGAGGTGCTTCTGGATGGTTTGACTAAAAATCTAGACTTGTCTGTCTTGGAAGAGTTGACCATTGAAGCCAATCCAGGCGACTTGGACGCGGATAAGATTGCGGTTTTGAAACAGTCGCCAGTCAATCGTGTTTCCTTGGGTGTGCAGACTTTTGATGACAAAATGCTGAAAAAGATTGGGCGTAGTCATTTGGAGAAGGATATTTATGAAAATATCGACCGCCTGAAACTGGCTGGTTTTGACAATATCTCCATCGATCTAATCTATGCTCTTCCAGGTCAAACTATGGTTCAGGTCAAGGACAATGTAGCTAAGGCTATCTCGCTTGATATTCCTCATATGAGTCTTTATAGCTTGATTTTGGAGAATCATACGGTCTTTATGAACCGCATGCGACGTGGGAAATTGCCCCTGCCTAAGGAAGAGTTAGAAGCTGAGATGTTTGAGTACATCATCGCAGAGCTGGAGCGAGCTGGTTTTGAGCATTATGAGATTTCCAATTTCTCAAAGCCTGGTTTTGAAAGTCGCCACAATCTCATGTACTGGGACAATGCTGAATATTATGGTATCGGTGCGGGTGCGTCAGGTTATGTGGATGGAGTTCGTTATAAAAACCACGGTCCTATCCGCCACTATCTCAATGCGGTAGAGGCAGGAAATGCTCGCATTACAGAAGAACACCTGAATCAAAGGGAGCAGATGGAAGAAGAAATGTTCCTGGGACTCCGCAAGAAATCCGGGGTTTCCATGACACGATTTGAGGAAAAATTCGGACGGTCCTTTGATGGACTTTATGGCGAAATCATCAGAGACTTGGTTCAACAAGGTCTTATGCAGATCGACGGTGATCGTGTCCGAATGACAAAGAGGGGTCTCTTCTTGGGAGACACTGTAGCAGAACGATTTATTTTGGAGTAGAACAATGGGCTTAACTTATCAAATGAAAATGAAAATTCCTTTTGATATGGCGGACATGAACGGTCATATCAAACTTCCAGATGTGATTTTGCTGTCCTTGCAAGTATCAGGTATGCAGTCAATTGAGCTGGGAGTTAGCGACAGAGATATGTTAGAACGTTACAATCTGGTCTGGATTATTACAGACTATGCGATTGACGTGGTGCGCTTGCCTTGCTTTGCTGAAGAGATTACGATTGAAACAGAAGCATTGACTTACAATCGTCTTTTTTGCTACCGCCGTTTCACTATCTATGATGAAGCAGGTCAAGAAATCATTCGCATGGTAGCAACCTTTGTTCTTATGGACAGAGATAGTCGTAAAGTTCATGCTGTTGAACCGGAGATTGTTGCTCCTTATCAGTCTGAGTTTGATAAAAAACTCATCCGTGGGCCAAAGTATGCAAATCTAGAAGATCCGATCAGCAAAGACTACCATGTTCGTTTTTACGACTTGGATATGAATGGTCATGTCAATAATAGCAAATACCTGGATTGGATTTTTGAGGTCATGGGAGCAGACTTTTTGACCAAGTATATTCCAAAGAAAATCAATCTCAAATATGTAAAAGAAGTGCGACCAGGTGGCATGATTGCTTCAACTTATGAACTCAAGGGACTAGAAAGCAAGCATGAGATTATCAGTGATAGCGAGATTAATGCCCAAGCTATGATTACTTGGCAAGAAATTGAAGCGAATTAGAAAGGACGATATGACTTATAAAGGTTATTTAATTGATTTAGACGGGACTATCTACAAGGGGAAAGACCGGATTCCGGAAGGTGAGGCTTTTGTGCATGAGTTGCAAAAGCGAGAAATTCCCTATCTCTTTGTAACCAATAATACAACTCGTACTCCTGAGAGCGTTCAAGAGATGTTGGCTCAGAATTTTAATATCGACACGCCTCTATCAACTGTCTACACGGCAACTCTGGCAACCATCGACTATATGAACGACTTGGGACTGGAAAAGACAGTCTATGTCATCGGAGAAGCGGGGCTCAAGGATGCCATCAAGGCAGCCGGTTATGTCGAAGACAAGGAAAATCCAGCCTATGTGGTAGTTGGACTGGACTGGCAAGTCGACTATGAAAAATTTGCGACGGCGACTCTAGCCATTCAAAAGGGGGCTCACTTTATCGGAACCAACCCTGACCTCAATATCCCGACGGAACGTGGTCTTTTGCCTGGTGCTGGTTCACTAATTACCCTTCTTGAAGTAGCAACACGAGTGAAACCGGTTTATATCGGGAAACCAAATGCTATCATCATGGACAAGGCAGTTCAGCACTTGGGCTTGAATCGAGAAGACTTGCTCATGGTCGGGGACAACTATCTGACGGACATTCGAGCAGGGATTGACAATGGCATTCCAACGCTCTTGGTGACGACAGGTTTCACCAAAGCAGAAGAAGTGGCGGACTTGCCAATCGCCCCGACTCATGTGCTTTCTAGCCTAGCGGAGTGGGATTTTGATGAAAACTAAACTAACCTTTTGGGGAAGTATGCTCTTTCTCCTCTCCCTTTCTATCCTACTGACTATTTATCTGGCATGGGTTTTCTATCCTTGGGAAATTGAGTGGCTGAACTTAGCGAATCGAGTTTATCTAAAGCCCGAAACCATTCAGTACAATTTTCATATCTTGATGAATTACCTGACCAATCCCTTTAGTCAGGTCTTAGAGATGCCGGATTTTCGTTCATCAGCGGCTGGTTTACATCACTTTGCGGTGGTGAAGAATCTCTTCCACTTAGTTCAGCTAGTTGCCCTAGTGTCACTTCCAAGTTTCTATTTCTTTGTTAAAAAGATTGTGAAAAAAGGCTTTTTGCCCCTATATCGTAAAAGTATCTTGATTCTAGTGCTATTGCCTCTGGTCATTGGGCTTGTAGGAGTGTTGATTGGCTTTGAGCAATTCTTTACGCTTTTTCATCAGATTCTCTTTGTAGGAGATGATACTTGGCTTTTTGATCCAGCAAAGGACCCAGTTATTTGGATTTTGCCAGAGATTTTCTTCCTCCATGCCTTTTTGCTTTTTTTTGCTTTGTATGAAGGAATATACGGTTTCCTTTTTGTCAAAGCTTCAAGGAAATAGTAGAGAACATTTCGTATTTTTAATAAAAAATGGGAGAATATGCCTTGCTCCCCATTTATTGATAGGTTATCCTAGAGATAAGCTTGTAAAGCCTTCAAATTCTATCAAAAGCCGCCTATTTTCTGTGAAAAAATAGGCTTTTTTTCCCAAAATAGCTAGCCAATCGCTTTATTTTTTTGTATAATAGAAACAGCAAAGTTTAGATAAAGAAGAGAAAAGCATGATTACACTATTTTTATCACCGAGCTGTACATCATGTCGTAAGGCAAAGGCCTGGTTAGAGACGCATAAGGTGCCCTTTCAAGAGCATAATATTATGACCAGTCCTTTAACAAGAAAAGAATTGCAACACATTCTTTCCTTGACCGAAAATGGTACTGATGACATCATTTCAACTCGTTCAAAAATTTTTCAAAAATTGGATATTGATGTAGAGAGTATTTCGGTATCGGAGTTGCTTCAGTTGATTGAGCAATATCCTAGTCTTTTGCGTCGCCCAATTATTATAGATACCAAACGCATGCAGATCGGTTTTAATGAAGATGAGATTCGTGCTTTTCTCCCTCGTAGTTATCGTAAACAAGAATTGAAAGAAGCAACATTGAGAGCTGGTATTGGATAGATGAACAAACAGTATAGTTACCCACTAGATTTGTCGTGGAGCACTGAAGAACTTGCTTCAGTGCTTTCTTTTTTTAATGATGTTGAAGCTGCTTATGAAGATAAGGTAGAAGCAAAAAAACTGCTAGATTCCTACAAGGAATTTAAGACCGTTGTTCCTAGCAAAAGCGAAGAAAAGCGCTTAGGTCGCGAATTTGAGACGGTTAGCGGTTATTCCTTCTATCATGCGGTTCAATTAGCAAAAGAAAAAAGAGAAGGGAAGATTTCTCTTGGAAACTAAATTTGAATTTGCCAAACAGATTGTGCAAGAAGCTGCTAACTATATTTTGGCTCACATGAAAGAAGATTTGCAGGTCGAGCGAAAGTCTTCACCTACTGACTTGGTGACGCGTTTGGATAAGGAAGTTCAGGATCTTTTGGTTGGTAGAATTTTAGCATCTTATCCAGAAGACTTGATTTGTGCGGAAGAGGGCTGTTTGCGTGCTGGAGTCGGTCAAGGTTCCGTTTGGGTGATTGATCCCATTGACGGTACCAATAACTTTGTCGCTCAGAAGGAAGATTTTGCCGTGATGTTGGCCTACTTTGAGAATGGGGTTGGGAAATTCGGTATCATTTATGATGTCATGAAAGGGGATTGTTACCATGGTGGTGGTGCCTTTCCTGTCTATCGGAATAAGGAACTCTTGACTAGTTTTAAAAAGAAACCTCTTCAAGAATTTTTAGTGGCTGGTAACTCAGGCATGTTTGAAAGCAATGAGTGGGGCTTAGCTGATTTAGGACGGGCAGCGTTAGGAGTCCGTGTCTATGGTAGTGCGGCCATTAGTTTAGCCAAGGTTTTATCAGGTCGCCTTCTGACCTATATCTCCTACTTGCAACCTTGGGATTACGCTGCTGCAAGTATCCTAGGGGAAAGTCTGGGCTATCGTCTTCTTACAGTTTCTGGTGACCCTGCTGATTTTAAAACGTATCAGCCTGTCATGATGGTGCCAATCGAGATGCAAGAAGAGATTCAGTCCTACATTTATGAAAGGAAAGAAAATTAAATGCAATTTCCAGAAGGATTTGTTGAAAAATATGAAGCGATACTAGAAGATGAGGCAAGAGATTTTCTTGCCTCTTTTAAACAGGAAGCAGTATCGGCTTTTCGGGTTAATCCCTTAAAAGAAAGTCAGCTATCATTTGCAGATGCCATTCCCCATACACCTTGGGGGTATTATGGTAAGGTCTCTGGAAAGTCTCCAGAGCACGTGACCGGTTTCGTTTATTCGCAAGAACCTGCAGCCCAAATGGTGGCCCAGGTAGCTCAACCAAGTCCTGGCATGAAGGTCTTGGACTTGGCGGCAGCGCCAGGTGGGAAATCTACTCAATTGGCAGCTTATCTGGCTAATCAGGGTGTCCTTGTTTCCAATGAAATTTCAAGCAAGCGGGCTAAGATTTTAGTGGAAAATATGGAGCGATTTGGAGCTACAAATGTAGTCGTGACCAATGAGTCTGCGGACCGCCTAGCCAAGGTCTTTAAAGGCTACTTTGATGTGATTGTCCTTGATGCCCCTTGCTCGGGTGAAGGGATGTTCCGTAAACAACCAGATGCCATGGACTATTGGAACCTCGATTATCCGAGCCAATGTGCCAATCTCCAAAGAGAGATTTTAGAAGATGCAGTCACCATGCTTGCTGAAGGTGGTCGTTTGATCTATTCGACCTGTACTTGGTCACCTGAGGAAAATGAAGAGATCGTTCACTGGTTACTAGATACTTATGATTTTGAACTGCTTCCAGTCGAGCATGTGAACGGTATGGTAGCAGGAATTGGACTTCCTGAAACGGCGCGAATGTACCCTCACCATTTTAAGGGAGAAGGTCAGTTTGTTGCCAATTTGCAGTTTAAGGGAGAAAATCCAGCACCTAAATTCAAAGCCAGCAAGAGCAATCTCAGTCGTGAACAACTGGATTTGTGGCATGATTTTGCCCAAAAACACTTGCAGGTCAATCTAACTGGTATCTTACAGACTTTTGGAGATCAGCTCTATCTCTTGCCAGAGATGCTACCTGATCTAGGGAAGCTCAAAATTGCCCGAAATGGCCTCCATCTGGGGACGTTTAAGAAGAAACGCTTCGAACCAAGCTTTGCTCTGGGATTAGCCTTGAAACCAAGTCAAGTAAAACAAAGGGTCGAAATCAATGATGAGGATTTTGTAAAATATGTGGCTGGTGAGACTGTTCAATTGTCTGAATCTCGACCAAATGGCTGGTACCAAGTTGTGGTTCAAGGAAACGGACTAGGCTTTGCCAAGGTAACGGGAAATGTTTTGAAAAATTATTATCCAAAAGGGCTCAGATTCAGGTGAAAAAGCTAGTCAAAGAGCCTACTCTATGTTATAGTGGAATTATGAGTTTTTTCTGATAGTCTTTTATTATTACTTATATTATACGATGGAATTGTCCGCCCCTAAGAATGTCTAAAAAATAAAGCGGGACAATCATTGATGATAATTGGCTGATCAGGACAAACGGAAGAAATCAGAGCATTCATCATTATGTTCAAGGAGAAAAATAGTGAAAAAAAGAAAAAAGCTCGTTCTATCTCTCGCGATATTTTTACTTGTAGGTTCTCTAGCGGGATGTGCAAGCTGGATTGATCGTGGAGAAACCATGACAGCCGTCGGTTCAACTGCTCTTCAGCCTCTTGTCGAAGCGGCAGCAGATGAATTCGGTTCTAGAAACATCGGAAAAACAGTTAATGTTCAAGGTGGAGGATCGGGTACAGGACTTTCCCAAGTCCAGTCTGGAGCAGTTGACATCGGGAACTCTGACGTCTTTGCAGAGGAAAAAGAAGGAATCGATGCTTCAGCACTAGTAGACCACAAGGTTGCAGTGGCTGGTCTTGCAGTGATTGTAAACAAGGAAGTGGATGTTGAAAATCTCACAACCGAGCAACTTCGCAAAATCTTTACAGGTGAAGTGACCAACTGGAAAGAAGTTGGGGGCAAAGACCTGGCCATTTCAATCATCAACCGAGCAGCAAGTTCTGGTTCACGAGCGACGTTTGATACGGTGGTTATGAATGGCCAAGCAGCAATGCAGAGCCAAGAGCAGGATTCTAACGGGATGGTCAAGTCCATTGTATCCCAAACACCTGGAGCCATTTCTTACCTGGCTTTTGCCTATGTAGATGACTCCGTGAAAAGCATGAAACTGAATGGGTATGAGCCTACGTCTGAAAATGTAACGACCAACAACTGGCCTTTGTGGTCTTATGAACATATGTACACACTTGGTCAGCCAAATGAGTTAGCTGCTGAATTCCTGAATTTCGTTCTCTCAGATGAAGCCCAAAATGGGATTGTTAAGGGCATGGGCTATATCTCCATCAATGAAATGAAAGTCCAAAAGGATGCTTCAGGTATCGTTACAGCAGTAGAAGGAGGTCAATAATGAATCAAGAAGAATTATCTAAAAAATTACTCTCTCCTTCAAAGAACTCTCGGCTTGAGAAGTTTGGTAAAGGATTGACCTTCACTTGCCTTTCTTTGATTGTTATCATTGTGGCAATGATTTTGATTTTTGTAGCCCAAAAAGGCTTATCGACCTTCTTTGTCAATGGGGTCAACATCTTTGATTTCCTTTTTGGACAAACTTGGAATCCTTCTGGGAAACAATTTGGTGCCCTTCCGATGATTTTGGGTTCCTTTATTGTGACGATTTTATCAGCCCTCATCGCAACACCCTTTGCTATTGGTGCGGCAGTCTTTATGACCGAAGTCTCACCAAAGGGTGCAAAAATCTTGCAACCAGCCATTGAACTCCTCGTTGGTATTCCTTCAGTCGTCTATGGATTTATCGGTTTACAAGTTGTGGTGCCTTTTGTTCGTAGCGTCTTTGGTGGAACTGGTTTTGGGATCTTGTCAGGGATTTTCGTTCTCTTTGTCATGATCCTACCAACTGTAACCTTTATGACAACAGACAGCTTGCGTGCTGTTCCTCGTCATTACCGTGAAGCCAGTTTGGCTATGGGAGCCACTCGTTGGCAAACCATCTGGCGTGTGACCTTGAAAGCAGCACGTTCAGGTATTTTTACTGCAGTGGTCTTTGGGATGGCGCGTGCCTTCGGTGAAGCCCTTGCTATTCAGATGGTGGTCGGAAACTCAGCAGTTATCCCAACCTCGCTAA
Organism: Streptococcus sp. A69; assembly: GCF_058556195.1. Lineage (NCBI taxonomy): Bacteria > Bacillati > Bacillota > Bacilli > Lactobacillales > Streptococcaceae > Streptococcus > Streptococcus sp. A69. Next base: position 620,662 of record NZ_JBZUJU010000002.1, read on the forward strand.
CAACGCCAGCTGCGACTTTGACATCTGTATTGACTATGGGTATCGGAAATACCGTCATGGGAACGGTTGATAATAACGTTCTCTGGTCACTGGCCTTAGTCTTGCTCTTGATGAGTTTGGCCTTTAACAGTGTGATTAAATTGATTACGAAAGAAAGAGGAAAGAAAAACTATGCACGCTAAGAAATTAGATAAACTTGCAACAGCTGTCCTCTATACCATCGCAGGTATCATCGTGGCCATCTTGGCATCCTTGATTCTCTATATCTTGGTGAGAGGGTTACCGCATATCTCTTGGTCCTTCTTGACAGGGAAATCTTCCTCTTATCAAGCAGGTGGGGGTATCGGGATTCAGCTCTACAATTCCTTCTTCCTTTTGGTCATTACCTTGATCATTTCTGTTCCGCTATCTATGGGTGCTGGTGTTTTCCTCGCTGAGTATGCCAAAAAAGGACCTGTGACTAATTTTATTCGTACCTGTATTGAGATTTTGTCTTCTCTACCATCAGTCGTTGTGGGTCTCTTTGGTTACTTGATCTTTGTAGTCCAGTTTGAGTATGGATTTTCAATCATTTCAGGTGCCTTGGCCTTGACAGTCTTTAACCTTCCTCAGATGACTCGAAATGTTGAGGACAGTTTAAAACACGTTCACCATACACAACGTGAGGCTGGTCTGGCCCTTGGAATTTCTCGTTGGGAGACTGTGGTCCATGTCGTCATTCCAGAAGCCCTTCCAGGTATCGTAACGGGTGTTGTCTTGGCATCTGGCCGTATCTTTGGTGAGGCCGCCGCTCTTATCTATACAGCAGGACAATCCGCTCCAGCCCTTGACTGGTCTAACTGGAATATCCTCAGTGTTACTAGCCCTATCTCAATCTTCCGACAAGCAGAAACCTTGGCGGTCCACATTTGGAAAGTCAACAGTGAAGGAACCATTCCTGATGCTACCATTGTATCTGCTGGTTCTGCCGCCGTGCTCCTCATCTTTATCTTGATTTTTAACTTTGGAGCACGCAAACTCGGAAGCTACCTACACAAGAAATTAACCGCTGCCTAAAGGAGAAGCCATGTCAAAATATAACTGGGATGAAAAGCATATCATCACTTTCCCTGAAGAAAAAGTGGCCCTCTCTACTAAGGATTTACATGTTTACTACGGTAAAAATGAATCCATCAAGGGCATCGATATGCAATTTGAAAAAAATAAAATCACGGCCTTGATTGGTCCTTCTGGATCAGGAAAATCTACCTATCTTCGCAGTCTCAATCGGATGAATGATACCATTGATATTGCCAAGGTCACAGGTCAAATCCTCTACCGAGGGATTGACGTCAACCGTCCAGAAATCAATGTCTATGAGATGCGCAAGCATATCGGAATGGTCTTCCAACGTCCAAATCCATTTGCTAAGTCTATTTACCGCAACATCACTTTTGCTCATGAACGTGCAGGAGTTAAGGATAAGAAAGTCCTTGATGAAATTGTAGAAACTTCTCTACGACAGGCTGCCCTATGGGATCAGGTCAAAGACGACCTCCACAAATCAGCCTTGATGCTCTCTGGTGGTCAGCAACAACGTCTCTGTATCGCTCGCGCCATCTCTGTCAAGCCAGATATCCTCTTGATGGATGAACCGGCGTCAGCCTTGGATCCGATTGCGACAGCCCAACTGGAAGAAACCATGTTGGAATTGAAGAAGGACTTTACCATCATCATCGTTACCCACAGTATGCAACAGGCTGCGCGTGCAAGTGACTACACTGGATTTTTCTACTTGGGTGATTTGATTGAGTATGATAAGACATCCAATATTTTCCAAAATGCTAAGTTACAGTCAACCAATGACTATGTAACGGGACACTTTGGTTAGAAAGGAAACGGTATGTCAGAAGCGATTTTACAGGTGTCAGACCTGTCCGTTTATTACAATAAAAAGAAGGCCTTGAATAGTGTTTCCCTTTCTTTCCAACCTAAGGAAATAACAGCCTTGATTGGTCCTTCTGGATCAGGAAAGTCCACCCTGCTCAAAGCCATCAACCGCATGGGCGATCTAAATCCTGAGGTGACAACAACTGGATCAGTAGTCTATAATGGTCACAATATCTACAGTCCCCGCACCGATACGGTTGAATTGCGTAAGGAAATCGGTATGGTCTTTCAACAGCCCAATCCCTTCCCTATGTCTATCTACGAAAATGTTGTCTATGGCCTACGTATCAATGGGGTTAAGGATAAACATGTTTTGGATGAAGCATTAGAAAAGGCCTTGCAACGTGCTTCTATCTGGGATGAAGTAAAGGATCGTTTGCATGATTCGGCCATTGGTCTCTCAGGTGGACAACAACAACGTGTTTGTGTTGCTCGTGTCTTAGCAACCAGTCCGAAAATCATCCTCTTAGATGAACCAACTTCAGCTTTGGATCCTATTTCTGCAGGTAAGATTGAGGAAACCTTGTATGGTCTGAAAGATAAATACACCATGCTCTTGGTAACGCGTTCGATGCAACAAGCCTCACGTATCTCTGATAAAACAGGATTTTTCCTAGATGGGGATTTGATCGAGTTTAACGATACGAAGAAGATGTTCCTAGACCCACAAAACAAGGAAACAGAAGATTATATTACAGGAAAATTTGGATAAGGAGTTGAATGATGTTACGATCTCAATTTGAAGAAGATTTGGAGAAATTGCACAACCAGTTCTATGCTATGGGACAAGAAGTGCTCTCACAAATCAATCGTACAGTGCGTGCCTTTGTTACACATGACCGTGATTTGGCAAAAGAAGTTATTGAGGAAGATGCAGAAGTAAATGGATATGAAGTGAAACTAGAAAAGAAATCATTTGAAATGATTGCCCTTCAACAACCTGTTTCTCAAGACCTCCGTACTGTATTGACCGTTCTCAAGGCAGTATCGGACCTGGAACGTATGGGAGACCATGCGGTGTCAATCGCAAAAGCAACTATTCGTATGAAGGGGGAACAACGCATCCCTGCCGTTGAAGAGGAAATCAAAAAAATGGGGCGCGATGTGAAAAACTTCGTTGAATCTGCTCTCGAACTTTACCTGAATGGTTCTGTGGATCAAGCCTATGAAGTAGCGGCTTTGGACGAAAAAATCAACCATTACTTTGATAGTATTCGTGATCTTACTACAGAGGAGATTAGGAAACATCCTGAAGCCATCGTTACAGGCCGTGATTACTTCCAGGTAATTTCCTTCTTGGAACGTATCGGAGACTACGCTAAAAATATCTGTGAATGGGTTGTTTACTTTGAAACAGGGAAGATTGTCGAACTATAAGAAACGGTTTAAATATACAGAATAAAAGGCTGATTGTGATAAATCAGTCTTCTTTTTATGAAAAGAATTGTTTTGCAGTCAAAATCTCTAAAAGGGTTGACAACTATTTTTAAAAGAGTTATAATTATTCAGAAATAATAGAAAGGCCGTTTATTTATGAAATTTAAGAAATGGATATTAGTTGTGTGTAGCATGCTGACCAGCATGGTTTTGGTAGCTTGCCAGTCAGGAACGGATAATTCCCAGTCAGCTGTGGACGCTATTAAACAAAAAGGAAAGCTAGTCGTTGCGACCAGCCCAGACTATGCACCTTTTGAATTCCAATCCTTGGTAGATGGTAAAAACCAAGTGGTTGGGGCAGATATTGATATGGCTCAAGCGATTGCGGATGAGCTTGGGGTTAAACTTGAAATCTCTAGCATGAGTTTTGACAATGTTTTGACCAGCCTTCAAACTGGAAAGGCTGACTTAGCCATTGCAGGAATTAGTGCCACAGATGAGAGAAAGGAAGTCTTTGACTTTTCAATCCCTTACTATGAAAACAAGATGAGTTTCTTGGTTAGAAAAGCCGATTTAGACAAGTACAAGGATCTTTCAAGCCTTGCAAGTGCGAATATCGCAGCTCAAAAGGGAACTGTGCCAGAAACCATGGTCAAGGAACAATTGCCAAATGCCCAGTTGACATCCTTGACCAATATGGGGGAAGCAGTTAATGAATTGCAGGCTGGAAAAGTAGATGCTGTTCATATGGATGAACCAGTTGCTCTTAGCTACGCAGGTAAAAACTCAGATCTTGCCGTTGCAACTGTTAATTTGACGATGAAAGATGGCGAAGCCAATGCCGTAGCTATCAAGAAGAATCAATCAGACTTGAAAGCAGTAGTAGATAAGGTTATCCAAAAACTGAAAGATGACGGAACCTATCAAAACTATCTAGAAAAAGCAGCGAAACTAACAGAAGTTGAACAATAAGAAAAAGCAGAGTTGGACTTTAATCCAATTCTGCTTTTAGGTATTCTAACAGCTCTTCTAGATTCTCGAGAGAGACTTTGGCAAACTGATAAGGACAGGCATCCAAATAAGCCTTCTCAAAAAAGTCTAGTTTGAGTGAGCTGTGTTTTAAACTGGTGATTTTAGGATAGTCTCTCAAATCAAGCAAAAGACCATCATGTAGAGGATAGTGGGGCAAGGGACAGGTGTTTTCTTCAAGCACTTTCTTTATCTGAGTCTGATAGTTCTCTTGAAGGGTCAGTCTGGCCAGTCGATTTTTTTCAAATAGCTGGCTATCGATGTAAAGAGAGAGAGCCTTTTGCATGATGAGATTGCTGTCATAGTCTAGGATATTTTTGTAGGAAACAAAGGCCTTTTTTAGGGCATTTGGGAGAATGAGAGCGGTGATACGAAGGGCTGGAAAGAGGCTGGTTGAGAAGGACTTGATATAAATGACCCGATCCTCAGTGTCCAGATAGTGGAAGGTCTGCCCTTTTTTAGGGTCTAAATCTCCTAGATAGTCATCCTCTACGATGTAAACACCATACTGGTTTGCTAGATCTAGAATAGCCCTTTTTTCCTGATCAGAATAGGAATGGCCAAGAGGATAGTGGAAGCGAGGAATAGTGTAGAAAAACTTGATTTTCCCAGATTTGAACTGTTCTTCCAGTTCTTCAAGGTCAATGCCATCAATACGGCGTTCAATGGTCTGGTAGGCTAATCCCTGAGCGACCAAGAGGCGGTTCATTCGGTGGTAAGTCGGCTGTTCGACCAAAATCTCAGCTCCCTCGCTCGGAAAGTTAATCTGAGAAAGGATAAAGAGAGCTTGCTGGGTACCAGATGTTAGAACCAGTTGGTCGGGTTTGCAGTAGAGAGACTGGTCAAAGAGGAGTTGATGGACAGATTGTCTGAGTTCCTCAAGTCCTTCTTGGTTATCATAGTAGTTGAAGAGGTAGTTTTCTCGACCTATCAGGGTTTCATTGACACAGAGTCGGAAGTCGTCATAGGCACTGGCGTGTTCGTCAGTGACTTCGATTTCCAAGTCTTGGTGCTGTCCTTGTTCCAGAACATAGTAGCCACTTTGGGGTTTGGCATAGAGGTATTGTTCATGGCGTAATTCCAATAGGGCTCGTTGGATAGTATCCTTGCTACAGTGGAAGTCTTGGCTCAGTTGACGGATAGAGGGAAGTCGGCTACCTGTTGGGAATTTTCCTGATTCGATTCCTTTTTTTAGAAAGGAAACAACTGCTTGGTATTTACTTTCTTTCTTCATTCCAGACCTCCTTTGATTTTGTTACATTGTACCTTTTTTTTGCCTCCTTTGCAATGGGAAAAGCATTTCTCCCTTTCACATCTAAGAGCAAATGTGGTATACTTAGAAAGTATAATGATTCATTGAAAAGAAGATAAGAAAGAGAATGGATAGAAAAGTGCAGGAACCAGTAAAATTATTTCAATACAATACTCTAGGTGCCCTAATGGCAGGTCTCTATGGCGGAACCATGACAGTGGGAGAATTGCTGGAACATGGTGACCTCGGCTTGGGAACTTTGGATTCGATTGATGGGGAGTTGATTGTCCTTGATGGCAAGGCATATCAAGCCAAGGGATCTGGTCAAACGCCTGAAATCGTTGAAGTTGCAGCAGATGCTCTTATTCCCTATGCAGCAGTGGTCCCCCATCAGGCAGAAGTGATTTTTCGTCAGCGTTTTGAGATGACAGATAAGGAATTGGAAAAGCGAATTGAGTCCTACTATGATGGGGAAAATCTTTTTCGTTCCATCAAGATTCATGGCGAATTTTCACAAATGCACGTACGGATGATTCCCAAATCCACACCTGATACCAAGTTTGCTGATGTCGCGACTCACCAACCTGAATATAGCCGTGAAAATGTATCGGGAACCATTGTTGGATTTTGGACACCGGAGATTTTCCATGGGGTGAGTGTTGCAGGCTACCATTTGCATTTTATCTCAGATGACTTGACCTTTGGTGGGCATGTGATGGACTTTGTTATCAAAGAAGGAATGATCGAGGTTGGGGCAGTCGACCAGTTGGACCAACGTTTTCCAGTCCAAGATCGCCAGTATTTATTTGCGAAATTTAACGTTGACGAGATGAAGAAAGATATTGATAAGTCAGAATAGGAGAAAAAGATGACAGTACATATTATCCTTACCATGGTTGCTTTGGTTCTCATTCTAGTAAGTGGAACTTGGTATGCCAAAAAACGGTTTAAAATCTCTCTTGCAGTGATGGGCTTAGGGGCAATCGCATTTTTTGTTTCTTCTCAAGTGTTAGAGAAGATGGTTCACCTTCTGGTACTTCATCCGCAAAAAGACGGAACCATTTTACTCGCGCAGGAGCATCCTTTCTTATACGTCCTTTATGGGATCGCTATGGCAGCCCTCTTTGAAGAGACGGCCCGTTTTATCTTTTTTAAATGGTTGGAGAAAAAGAGAAAGTTGGAAGATAGAGATGCTTTGGCTTATGGTTTAGGACATGGAGGTTTGGAGATGCTCTACCTCGGAATGGGAAGTTTGATTAGCCTTTTGATCCTCTTTTCACTCCTACAATCTTCAAACTCTGATGCGGCGAATCTTCTTACAAAGAGTACATTAGAAACAGTTCAGTCTCTATCAGCATGGCAGGTCTATCTACTAGGAGTTGAGCGTGTCCTTGCTCTGGTTCTCCAAATTAGCCTTACTGTCTGGGTCTATCAAAGTGTCCGTCAAAAGAAATGGATCTATCTCGTTGCTGCCTATGGTTTGCATGCTTTGTTTGACTTAGCTCCAGCTCTATCTCAAGTGGGATGGATTACAAATCCACTTCTAGTTGAGTTCATTCTTCTCGCAGAACTTATAGCTCTTGTCTGGCTAACAAAATCTACATTTTGGAAAAAATCATAAAAAGAGGGATGACCTCTTTTTTTATGTGAAGATTGGATACAGAAATTTCCAGTCGTCAAAAATCTTTAAAAATGGTATAATGAAATGACTTTACAAAAGGATGAGAGATATGACATTAGTAACTAAAATACAAGAACAATTAGAAGGAATTGATATTCGTTTTAAGGAACCATTGAAGCTCTATACCTACACTAAGGTAGGGGGACGAGCGGATTATCTGGTTTTGCCACGGAATCGCTATGAGATGGCGCGTGTCGTTCAATTTGCCAATCAAGAGAATATTCCTTGGATGGTGCTAGGGAATGCCAGCAATATCATCGTTCGTGAAGGTGGAATCCGTGGTTTTGTCATCTTATGCGATAAGCTAAATAACGTTTCAGTTGATGGTTACACTATTGAAGCAGAAGCGGGTGCTAATTTGATTGAGACAACACGCATTGCTCTCCGTCATAGTTTGACTGGTTTTGAGTTTGCTTGTGGCATTCCCGGAAGCGTCGGCGGTGCGGTCTTTATGAATGCGGGTGCCTATGGAGGAGAGATTGCCCATATCTTGCAGTCTTGTCAAATTTTGACCAAGGAAGGGGAAATCGAGACCTTATCTGCCAAGGAATTGGCTTTTGGTTACCGCCATTCAGCTGTTCAAGATTCTGGAGCTGTTGTTTTGTCAGCTAAATTTGCCCTATCTCCAGGAAATCACCAGGTTATCAAGCAGGAAATGGATCGCTTGACTCACCTTCGTGAACTCAAACAACCTCTAGAGTACCCATCTTGCGGTTCAGTCTTTAAGCGTCCAGTGGGGCATTTTGCAGGTCAATTAATTTCAGAGGCTGGTTTGAAAGGCTATCGTATCGGTGGTGTTGAAGTATCTGAAAAGCACGCTGGTTTCATGGTCAATGTTGCTGACGGTACAGCTAAAGACTACGAGGACTTGATCCAATCTGTTATTGAAAAAGTCAAGGAACACTCAGGTGTCACCCTTGAGAGGGAAGTCCGAATCTTGGGTGAGAAAGAGTAAAATTTAGGCAGAAAAGCTGCTACTATGTCAATGGAAAGGGGGTGAAAGCCTATCGTTAGCGAAGATGCATGCAGGTGGTTTTACTCCCTGCAAGAGGTAGTATCGGCTTGACAGAGCCCTGATCTGTTAATTTATGAAAAAGAAGGAATTTATGACAATTGAAAAAACCAATTATTGAATTCAAAAACGTCTCTAAAGTTTTTGAAGACAGCAACACCAAGGTTCTCAAAGACATTAACTTTGAGTTGGAAGAGGGAAAGTTCTATACCCTACTAGGCGCATCTGGTTCAGGAAAATCAACCATCTTGAACATCATTGCAGGTTTACTGGATGCGACGACAGGAGATATTTTGCTGGATGGGGTACGGATCAATGATATCCCGACCAACAAGCGAGACGTCCATACGGTTTTCCAATCCTATGCCTTGTTTCCACATATGAATGTGTTTGAAAATGTTGCCTTTCCCCTCCGCTTGCGTAAGATCGACAAGAAAGAAATCGAACAACGCGTAGCGGAAGTTCTCAAGATGGTTCAGTTGGAAGGTTATGAGAAACGTTCTATCCGTAAACTTTCTGGAGGACAACGTCAGCGTGTGGCCATTGCCCGTGCCATTATCAACCAACCCCGTGTGGTCTTGCTGGATGAGCCCTTGTCAGCGCTGGACTTGAAATTGCGAACAGACATGCAGTACGAACTGCGTGAACTGCAACAACGATTGGGAATTACCTTTGTCTTTGTCACTCACGATCAGGAAGAAGCCCTTGCTATGAGTGACTGGATTTTCGTTATGAACGATGGCGAGATTGTTCAGTCTGGAACACCAGTGGACATCTACGATGAGCCAATCAACCACTTTGTTGCCACCTTTATCGGTGAGTCAAATATCTTGCCTGGTACTATGATTGAGGACTACTTGGTTGAGTTTAACGGCAAACGCTTTGAAGCGGTCGATGGGGGGATGAAGCCAAATGAGCCAGTTGAGGTTGTCATTCGTCCAGAGGACTTGCGCATTACCCTTCCTGAAGAAGGCAAGCTCCAAGTCAAGGTTGATACCCAGCTCTTCCGTGGGGTTCACTATGAGATCATCGCCTATGACGAACTCGGAAATGAATGGATGATCCACTCGACTCGTAAGGCCATTGTGGGTGAGGAAATCGGTCTGGACTTTGAACCAGAAGATATCCACATCATGCGTCTCAACGAAACCGAAGAAGAATTCGATGCTCGTATCGAGGAGTACGTAGAAATCGAAGAGCAAGAAGCAGGTCTGATTAACGCGATCGAGGAGGAAAGAGATGAAGAAAACAACCTCTAAACTCTTTGTAGTGCCCTACATGCTTTGGATTGCCCTCTTTGTTCTCGCACCCTTGGTCTTGATTTTTGGACAATCCTTTTTCAACATTGAAGGGCAGTTTAGTTTAGAAAACTACAAATCCTACTTTGCGTCACAAAACTTGACCTATCTTAAAATGAGCTTCAACTCAGTGCTCTATGCAGGGATTGTGACCATGGTAACGCTACTCATCAGTTATCCAACAGCCCTCTTTTTGACCCGTCTCAAGCACCGTCAACTCTGGCTCATGCTGATTATCTTGCCAACCTGGATCAATCTGCTCCTTAAGGCCTATGCCTTTATCGGGATTTTTGGTCAAAATGGCTCTATTAACCAATTTTTGGAATTTATCGGAATCGGTTCGCAGCAATTGCTCTTTACTGATTTCTCCTTTATCTTTGTCGCAAGCTACATCGAGCTTCCCTTTATGATTTTGCCGATTTTCAATGTCTTGGATGATATGGATAACAATCTCATCAATGCCAGCTACGACCTCGGTGCGACCAAGTGGGAAACCTTCCGCCATGTCATCTTCCCTCTATCGATGAATGGAGTGAGAAGTGGGGTCCAATCAGTCTTTATCCCAAGTTTGAGTCTCTTCATGCTGACACGTTTGATTGGTGGGAACCGTGTTATCACGCTGGGAACGGCTATTGAGCAGAACTTCCTGACCAATGACAACTACGGTATGGGTTCTACCATTGGTGTGATCCTCATCCTGACCATGTTCATCACCATGTGGGTGACCAAGGAAAGGAGAGAACGATGAAAAAATTTGCCAATCTCTACCTAGCCTTTGTCTTTATCATCCTTTATTTGCCAATTTTTTACTTGATTGGCTATGCCTTTAATGCTGGCGATGATATGAACAGCTTTACTGGTTTTAGCTTGAGCCATTTTAAAACCATGTTTGGTGATGGCCGTCTCATGTTGATCCTCATCCAAACCTTTTTCTTGGCCTTTCTATCTGCCTTGATTGCGACCATTATCGGGACTTTCGGTGCTATTTACATCTACCAGTCACGAAAGAAATACCAAGAAGCCTTTTTATCACTCAATAATATCCTCATGGTTGCGCCTGACGTTATGATTGGTGCCAGCTTCTTGATTCTCTTTACCCAGCTTAAGTTTTCACTTGGCTTTTTGACGGTTCTATCTAGTCACGTGGCTTTTTCCATCCCTATCGTAGTCTTGATGGTCTTGCCTTGTCTCAAGGAGATGAATGATGACATGATCCATGCGGCTTATGACCTTGGTGCCAGTCAGTTTCAGATGTTTAAGGAAATCATGCTTCCTTACCTGACTCCGTCTATCATTGCAGGTTATTTCATGGCCTTCACCTATTCGCTAGATGACTTTGCCGTAACCTTCTTTGTGACAGGGAATGGCTTTTCAACCCTCTCAGTCGAGATTTATTCTCGTGCTCGTAAGGGAATTTCGCTAGAAATCAATGCCCTGTCTGCCCTTGTCTTTCTCTTTAGTATTATCCTAGTTGTAGGTTATTACTTTATCTCACGTGAGAAGGAGGAGCAAGCATGAAAAAACTCTATTCATTTTTAGCAGGAATTGCAGCAATTATCCTTGTCTTGTGGGGGATTGCGACGCATCTAGATAGTAAAATCAACAGTCGAGATAGTCAAAAATTGGTTATCTACAACTGGGGGGACTACATCGATCCCGAACTCTTGGAGCAATTTACAGAAGAAACTGGAATCCAAGTCCAGTACGAGACCTTTGACTCCAACGAAGCCATGTATACCAAGATTAAGCAGGGTGGAACGACCTACGACATTGCCATCCCAAGTGAGTACATGATCAACAAGATGAAGGACGAAGACCTTTTGGTTCCGCTTGATTATTCAAAAATTGAAGGAATCGAAAATATCGGACCTGAGTTCCTCAACCAGTCTTTTGACCCGGGCAACAAATTCTCCATCCCGTACTTCTGGGGAACCTTGGGAATTGTTTACAATGAAACCATGATAGATGAGGCGCCCGAGCATTGGGATGACCTCTGGAAACCAGAATACAAGGATTCCATCATGCTCTTTGATGGGGCGCGTGAGGTGCTGGGACTCGGGCTTAACTCACTTGGTTACAGCCTCAACTCCAAGGATCCTCAGCAGTTGGAAGAGACAGTAGATAAACTCTACAAACTGACTCCAAATATCAAGGCCATCGTGGCTGACGAGATGAAGGGCTATATGATCCAGAACAATGCGGCCATTGGTGTGACCTTCTCTGGGGAAGCTAGCCAGATGTTGGAGAAAAATCCTAACCTTAAGTATGTCGTTCCGACTGAGGCCAGCAATCTCTGGTTTGATAACATGGTCATTCCAAAAACCGTGAAAAACCAAGATGCCGCCTATGCCTTTATCAACTTTATGCTAAAACCCGAAAATGCTCTTAAAAATGCAGAATATGTCGGCTATGCAACACCAAATAACACAGCCAAGGAATTGCTCCCAGAGGAGACCAAAGAAGACAAGTCCTTCTATCCAGACGCTGATACCATGAAAAACCTAGAAGTTTATGAGAAGTTTGACCATAAATGGACAGGCAAATATAGCGACCTCTTCCTACAGTTTAAAATGTACCGGAAGTAGAAGATATGCTTTCTTGTCAGCTTTCCCAGTTGACGCAGAACCCAAAAAACGATATAATAAGAAAGTTGAGAATTGGTTTTCTCTCCATCTTAGTCCAGAGAATTGGCGGTGCTGCGAGCCATCTAAGCTAGGAAATCATGCTACTCAATCAGACAATTGCATAAGAATAAGAGAATGACAAGTTCATTGAATGAAGGTGGTACCGCGGTTTTTCGCCCTTCGTGATGTGAGCTTGTCTTTTGATTTTTGGAGGTGTTTATGAAGACATTTCTCGTGAAACAAAAGTTTCGTCTTGGAGGCGAACGCTTTGATATTAAGGATGATAGAGGGGTAGTGAACTATCAGGTGGAGGGATCTTTCTTCCAAATTCCTAAGACCTTTACCATCTATGACGCCTATGGTGAGCAAGTCAGTGAGATTAGTAAAGAATTTTTCACCTTACTTCCTCGCTTTAATATCCAGTTACGAAACGGTTCCAATTTCGTTATTCGTAAGAAGTTGACCTTCTTTCGAGATAAGTATGAGTTTGATCATCTAGGACTTCGCATCGAGGGCAATATCTGGGATTTGAATTTCAAATTGCTGGATGATCGTGACCAAGTGATTGCCGAGATTCGGAAAGAGATTTTCCATTTAACCTCGACTTACACCGTAACCGTCTATGAAAACTCTTATGCAGACCTGGTCATTTCCCTCTGTGTCGCGATTGACTATGTGGAGATGCTGGAAAGCCAATCAAATTAAACAAGTAAATAAGGAGATATTATGAAACAACTATCTAGTGCTCAAGTTCGCCAAATGTGGCTAGATTTCTGGGCAAGCAAAGGCCACTCTGTAGAACCATCAGTCAGCTTGGTTCCTGTAAACGACCCAACTCTTTTGTGGATCAACTCTGGGGTAGCAACCCTTAAGAAATATTTTGACGGGACTATCAAACCTGAAAATCCACGTATCACCAATGCGCAAAAAGCTATCCGTACCAACGACATCGAAAATGTCGGAAAAACGGCTCGCCACCATACAATGTTTGAAATGTTGGGGAACTTCTCTATTGGGGATTACTTCCGTGATGAAGCTATCACCTGGGCTTATGAACTCTTGACAAGCTCAGAATGGTTTGATTTTCCAGCTGAAAAACTCTACATGACCTATTACCCTGATGACAAAGATTCATACAATCGTTGGATTGCTGTTGGTGTAGATCCAAGTCACTTGATCCCAATCGAGGACAACTTCTGGGAAATTGGTGCTGGACCTTCTGGACCAGATACAGAGATCTTCTTTGACCGTGGAGAAGAATTTGACCCAGAAAACATCGGTCTTCGTCTCCTTGCAGAAGATATCGAAAACGACCGTTACATCGAAATCTGGAACATCGTTTTGTCACAATTTAACGCTGATCCAGCTGTACCTCGTAGTGAGTACAAGGAATTGCCACACAAGAATATTGATACGGGCGCTGGTTTGGAGCGTTTGGTGGCAGTTATCCAAGGGGCTAAGACCAACTTTGAAACTGACCTCTTCATGCCGATTATCCGTGAAGTTGAGAAATTATCTGGTAAGGTTTATGACCAAGACGGCGACAACATGAGCTTCAAGGTCATCGCTGACCACATTCGTTCTCTTTCATTTGCCATTGGTGATGGTGCCCTTCCAGGAAATGAAGGTCGTGGTTATGTTCTTCGTCGTTTGCTCCGTCGTGCTTCTATGCACGGTCAAAAATTGGGTATCAACGAGCCTTTCCTATACAAACTCGTTCCAACTGTTGGAAAAATCATGGAAAGCTACTACCCAGAAGTGCTTGAAAAACGTGACTTTATCGAAAAAATCATCAAGAGCGAAGAAGAGTCATTTGCTCGTACCCTTCACTCAGGTCAACACTTTGCAGAAACCATTGTAGCTGACTTGAAAGCGAAAGGACAAAGCGTTATCGCTGGTTCAGATGTCTTCAAACTCTACGACACATATGGATTCCCAGTTGAATTGACAGAAGAAATCGCTGAAGAAGCTGGTATGACTGTAGACCGTGAAGGTTTTGAAGCAGCCATGAAAGAGCAGCAAGAACGTGCGCGTGCGTCAGCTGTCAAAGGCGGCTCAATGGGAATGCAAAATGAAACCCTCCAAAACATTACAGTGGAAAGTGTCTTCAACTACAATGCTAGTCAATTGCCTTCTAAGTTGGTGGCTATCGTAGCGTACAATGCAGAAGTTGAAGCTGTTTCAGAAGGAACTGCCTCTCTCATCTTTGCAGAGACTCCATTCTACGCTGAAATGGGTGGACAAGTAGCTGACCACGGTCAAATCTTGGATGCTGTAGGGAACCTTGTGGCTACAGTGATAGATGTTCAAAAAGCGCCAAACGGACAAGCTCTTCACACGGTTGAAGTTCTTGCACCGCTTGCTTTGAACCAAGAATACACCTTGGCCATCGATACCAATCGTCGTCACCGTGTCATGAAAAACCATACAGCAACTCACTTGCTCCATGCAGCCCTTCACAATATCCTTGGAAACCATGCGACACAAGCAGGATCCCTTAACGAAGTCGAATTTCTTCGCTTTGACTTCACACACTTCCAAGCAGTAACTCCTGAAGAATTGCGTGCCATTGAACAACAGGTCAATGAGAAAATCTGGGAAGCAATTGCAGTAGAAACTGTTGAGACAGATATTGACACTGCTAAAGAAATGGGTGCTATGGCCCTCTTTGGTGAGAAATACGGTAAAGAAGTTCGTGTTGTGACTATCGGTGATTACTCTGTTGAGCTTTGTGGTGGTACCCACGTTGGCAATACTTCTGAAATTGGCCTCTTCAAGATTGTCAAAGAAGAAGGTATCGGATCAGGAACTCGCCGTATCTTGGCAGTGACTGGTAAGGAAGCCTTTGAAGCCTACCGCGAACAAGAAGATGCTCTGAAAGCCGTCGCAGCAACTTTGAAAGCACCTCAACTCAAGGAGGTTCCTCACAAGGTTGAAGGTCTTCAAGAACAACTCCGTCAATTGCAAAAAGAAAATGCAGAGTTGAAAGAAAAAGCAGCAGCTGCGGCTGCAGGTGATGTCTTCAAGAATGTTCAAGAAGCAAACGGCCACCGTTACATTGCAAGCCAAGTTTCTGTATCAGATGCAGGTGCCCTTCGTACCTTTGCGGACAAATGGAAACAAAAAGACTACTCTGATGTGCTTGTCCTAGTTGCCGCTATCGGTGACAAAGTCAATGTTCTTGTAGCTAGCAAGACAAAAGATGTGCATGCAGGAAACCTTGTCAAAGAATTGGCTCCAATCGTTGATGGACGTGGTGGTGGTAAACCAGACATGGCCATGGCAGGAGGAAGCGACCAAGCCAAGATCCAAGAACTCTTGGATGCAGTAGCTGGTAAATTATAAGACAATAAAGATCTATCCATTTGGGTAGGTCTTTTTGTGCATACAAAAAAGCCAAATCCGACTGGATTTGACTTGTAACTGATAGGTTTATTTTGCTGTCCAGACACTGACTGACCCCGCTGCTACTGGAAATTCTCCATAACCGTCAGCATTGATTGTAACTTGTGCTGAATGATTTTCAAGGAGATCAATAAAGGTTTGGTCAGCCCATTCTTGCCCGACAAACATTGACTTGCTGTTTTCTTGGTCATTTGAAATCAAGACCGCGATTGGGGATTGATCTTCAGCACCTGAACGAACCCAACCGATACAGTTGGCATCATCAAAGTAGTCTGTTTGCTCTCCATAGGCTAAATCTTTTCGGATGGCTAGGAGACGATCAAGAACTTCTCTGAAATCTTCTTGGGCATATTGCCCTGAAATGCCGTAATAATCTCCGTAAAAGACACATGGAAGACCATCTTGGCGTAATAGAATAAGGGCATAGGCTGCTGGCTTGAACCATTCTTCAACAGTAGACTCAAGGGCTTGACCTCGTTGGGTATCATGGTTGTCGACAAAGGTCACAGCCTTATCGGGCTTTAGTTCAACCAAGCTATCTGTGAAAATGCCACGAAGGTCGTAGCTTGCTCCAGCCTGACTAGCTTCAAAGAGATTCTGGTGGAGACGAACATCGACAAGGTCAAAGAGTTCTTCTGTTTTTTCAAGGTAGTCTAGATTAGCCTCCTTGTCTGGGTTCCAAAATTCCCCAAAAACATAGAAATCTTGACCGTATTTTTCCTTCATATCACGGATGAAATTGCGCATAAAGAAAGAGTCAATGTGTTTGACGGCATCCAAGCGGAAACCAGCAATACCAGTCGTTTCCATGAACCAGTCAGCCCAGTCATAGATATTTTTGATCACTTCAGGATGCTTAAAGTCTAGGTCGGCATACATGAGGTAGTCGTAGTTGCCGTTTTCATTATCGACCAATTCCTCGTTTGCCCAGCCCTTGTTGTCCCCTTGGATCAGGTAAATGCCAGATTTACGGCGTTTGGCATCGTAGTCTGTACCTGTGAAGTGGTACCAGTGCCAGTGGAAGTCATTATAGGTATTTTGACGACCATCGAAAGTAAAGTGAGTCCAACCATTGATGGTGAAGGGCTCGCTTAGTTGAACGGTACGGTCCTCAGGGTCCACTTCAATAACCTGAAAGGATTCCATGTGATCGGCTGCAGCCTTGTGATTGAGCACCACATCGGCCATAGGTCGAATTCCCTGAGCCTTTAGGGCTTGAATGGCTTGAAGATAGTCTTCTTTAACCCCATACTTGGTACGGACAGTCCCTTTTTGGTGAAATTCACCTAGGTCAAATAGGTCATATACCCCGTAACCCACATCTTTTTCATTTGTAGCCTTGAAGGCTGGTGGCATCCATACGTGGCTAATTCCCAAATGGGCTAGGTGCTCTGCATCATTTGTCAGTCGCGTCCAGTGTTGGCCGTCGTGAGGCAGATACCACTCAAAGTATTGCATAAGTGTTTGATTTTGCATGATTTTTCCTCTTACTTGTCAATCTTGTGTTTTATTCTACCATAAAGTCCAGAACTAGGCAAACGTTTGCGCAAAGTTTCTATACTCATTTCTAGAAATGTCTATTTTTAAAGACACTATTTCCTTCCCATTGCTAGAGAAATAATGTTTAGGAGAAAAAATAAATTGAGTAAACTTATTTTTACAAAAATGGCACTTAGTAAACTAAAGTAAAAATGGATAAGCGGTTTCTTTTTTGAGAATTGTCATAAAATTTGCTATAATAGTAGCTATGAATAGAATTAGGGTCAGCAGACGTGTTGAAAAAAAGCTAGCTAAGGGTCTAGTTCTTTTGGAAGCAAGTGATTTAACAGATATTGATCTGACGGATCAGGCAGTAGAAGTTCTTAGTCAAGACGGGAAGTTTTTAGGGAGTGCCTATCTTTCTCAGCAGAACAAGGGCATTGGCTGGTTGGTCAGCAAGGAAAAGGTTGGTTTCAACCAATCCTTCTTTGAAACTCTGTTTCGTAAGGCCAAGGAAGCTAGAAAGCCTTATTATCAAGATGACTTGACCACTGCCTTTCGCCTTTTTAACCAAGAGGGGGATGGTTTTGGTGGTCTGACTGTTGATCTCTACGGAGCTTATGCTGTCTTTTCGTGGTACAACTCCTTTGTTTACCAGATTCGGAAGTTGATAGTAAAGGCTTTTAAGGAAGTTTTTCCTGAGGTCTTGGGAGCGTACGAAAAGATTCGTTTTAAAGGTCTAGATTACGAGTCTGCCCATGTTTATGGTGAGGAAGCGCCAGACTATTTTACTGTTCTTGAGAATGGCGTGCTCTATCAAGTCTTTATGAATGATGGCTTGATGACAGGTATTTTCCTGGACCAACATGAGGTTCGTGGGAGTTTGGTGGATGGTCTAGCCATGGGTAAATCCTTGCTCAATATGTTTTCCTATACGGCTGCCTTTTCAGTTGCTGCAGCTATGGGAGGCGCGAGTGAGACAACTTCTGTCGACTTGGCCAAACGGTCTAGAGAGCTATCAGAGGCTCATTTTCAGGCAAATGGATTCAGTACGGACAATCATCGTTTTATCGTCATGGATGTCTTTGAGTACTTCAAGTATGCCAAGCGAAAAGGCTTGACCTATGATGTGATTGTTCTTGATCCGCCGAGCTTTGCCCGCAATAAAAAACAAACATTCTCTGTAGCTAAGGACTATCACAAGTTGATTTCCCAGAGTCTAGAGATTTTAAATCCTGGAGGCATTATCATTGCCAGTACCAATGCTGCCAATGTTTCCCGCCAGAAATTTACAGAACAAATTGATAAAGGTTTTGCAGGAAGAAGGTATCAGGTCTTGAACCAATATGGCCTTCCAGCAGACTTTGCCTATAATAAAAAAGATGAAAGCAGTAATTACCTCAAGGTGATTAGTATGAAGGTTAGTAAATGAAATTAGTCGTCTCAGTAATGCCAAGAAGTTTAGAAGAAGCGCAAGAACTGGATGCCACTAGGTATGAAGATGCTGATATCATTGAGTGGCGTGCGGACTTTCTTACAAAGGACACTATTTTACAGGTAGCACCCGCTATCTTTGAGAAATTTGCAGGACGCGAACTTATCTTTACCCTTCGGACTCGCGCTGAGGGAGGAGAAATCGAACTTTCCTCAGAAGAGTATGTTCAAATCATCAAGGAAGTGGCGCAACTCTATCAACCAGACTATATTGATTTTGAGTACTACAGCTACAAGGATGTTTTTGAGGAAATGTTAGATTTTCCAAATCTCGTATTGAGCTATCATAATTTCCAGGAGACACCTGAAAACATGATGGAAATCCTGTCTGAGTTGACCAGTCTCTCTCCAAAAGTGGTCAAGGTATCTGTCATGGCCCACACGGAGCAAGATGTTTTAGACTTGATGAACTACACACGAGGATTTAAAACACTCAATCCTGAGCAAGAGTACGTAACCATTTCCATGGGGAAAATGGGCAAGGTATCACGCATTACTTCAGATGTGACGGGTTCGAGTTGGTCATTTGCTAGTCTGGATGAAGCGAGTGCACCAGGTCAGATTTCTCTATCAAACATGAAGAAAATTAGGGAGATTTTGGATGAAGGTTGATGGCTATACACGTTTAGCTGCAGTTGTTGCAAATCCCATTAAACACTCTATTTCACCCTTTATCCACAATAGGGCCTTTGAGGCGACAGCTACCAATGGTGTCTATGTAGCTTGGGAGATTGAAGCGGGTGACTTGGCAGAAACAGTAGCCAATATTCGCCGTTACCAGATGTTTGGGATCAACCTGTCTATGCCTTACAAGGAACAAGTGATTCCTTATCTGGATGAGTTGAGTGATGAAGCTCGTTTGATTGGGGCGGTCAATACAGTTGTCAATCATGACGGAACGTTAATTGGATATAATACAGATGGCAAGGGATTCTTTAAGAGCTTGCCTTCTTTTACAATCTCGGATAAGAAAATGACCATTCTGGGAGCAGGTGGTGCAGCTAAGTCCATTTTGGCACAGGCTATTTTGGATGGCGTTAGTCAGATTTCAGTCTTTGTTCGTTCAGTTTCCATGGAAAAAACAAGACCTTACCTAGATAAGTTACAGGAGCAGACTGGCTTTAAAGTGAGCTTGTATGCTTTAGAAGATCTTTCTGACCTGCAAGAAAAGATTGCCAAGTCGGACCTGCTCGTCAATGCGACCAGTGTAGGGATGGATGGCCAGTCGTCGCCAGTTCCAGAAAGTATCAATTTGCCAGAGGCTCTCTTGGTCGCAGACATCATTTACCAACCTTTTGAGACACCATTTTTGAAATGGGCTAGAAGTCAGGGCAATCCAGCCGTCAATGGCCTGGGGATGTTACTCTATCAAGCTGCAGAAGCTTTTCAACTGTGGACAGGCAAGGAAATGCCGACAGAAGAAATTTGGCAGTCCTTAACAGAAAAATACCAATAATGAAAAGGAGACCCTACTATGAAAATCAGAATCGATATTCCGCATCATCCCTATGATATTCAGATTGAAAAAGGTTGTCTATCGCAAGCAGGTCAATGGTTGCGAGAACTCTGGCAACCTCAAAAAGTGGTTATCGTAACAGATAACCATGTAGCTTCTCTCTATGCAGAGAAGGTTAAACTCAGCCTAGAAGATGCTGGTTTTCAGGTAGCTGTTTTTGACTTTTTAGAAGGCGAAGAACGAAAGAATTTAACAACTGTTCAGAAGGTTTATGAATTTCTAGTTAAGCAGGGTTTGACTCGTAGCGATGGGATTGTGGCTCTTGGTGGTGGTGTCGTTGGGGACCTAGCTGGTTTTGTGGCCTCTACCTATATGCGGGGCATTCACTTTGTTCAGATTCCGACTAGTTTGACTGCCCAGGTTGATTCTTCTATCGGTGGTAAGACAGGTGTCAATACTCCTTTTGCTAAAAATATGGTGGGAACTTTTGCCCAACCAGATGGGGTTCTGATTGACCCTCTTGTCCTTGAAACTCTTGGGAAAAGAGAGCTGATTGAAGGGATGGGTGAGGTTATCAAGTACGGCTTGATTGAGGATCCAGAACTGTGGGCTCTCTTGACGGAGCTGGATGGTTCTGTAGAGAGCATTCTGGAGCATGCAGAGACCTTGATTGAACATTCTTGTCAGGTGAAGCGCAAGATGGTGGTCGAAGATGAGTTGGATAACGGTGTTCGGCTTTACCTCAACTTTGGGCACACTATTGGTCATGCCATTGAAGCGACGGCTGGTTATGGAAAAGTCATGCATGGCGAGGCTGTGGCCATGGGAATGGTGCAGATTTCAAAGGTTGCTGAGGAAAAAGGCCTTATGCCAGCTGGCATAACTCAGTCCATTACAGATATGTGTCAGAAATTTGGCTTGCCTGTTGACTATGAAAACTGGGATGTTGACAAGCTTTATCAGGCTTTGACTCATGATAAAAAAGCGCGTGGCAATACTTTGAAATTGGTCTTGGTGCCAGAGCTTGGTTCGGCAACCATTCATCCAGTTTCTCTGGAAGAGATGAAAGACTACTTGGTAAAATAAGGAGAGCCTATGAGATATTTAACTGCGGGAGAATCACACGGACCCCGTCTGACGGCTATTATTGAAGGAATTCCAGCGGGACTTCCTTTGACAGCTGAGGATATTAATGGGGACCTTAAACGCCGTCAGGGTGGCTACGGTCGTGGTGGACGTATGAAAATTGAGAGTGACCAGGTTGTCTTTACTTCAGGTGTTCGCCACGGGAAGACGACAGGGGCTCCTATTACCATGGATGTCATCAATAAGGACCACCAAAAATGGCTGGATATCATGTCTGCAGAGGACATTGAAGACCGCCTTAAAAGCAAGCGGAAAATCACTCATCCTCGTCCAGGTCATGCCGATTTGGTTGGGGGTATCAAGTACCGTTTTGACGATTTGCGAAATTCTTTAGAACGTTCATCAGCTCGTGAAACAACCATGCGAGTAGCAGTTGGAGCAGTAGCCAAACGACTTTTGGCTGAGCTAGATATGGAGATTGCCAACCATGTCGTGGTCTTTGGTGGCAAGGAAATCGATGTACCTGAAAATCTGACAGTTGCGGAGATTAAAGAACGAGCTGCCCGGTCTGAAGTTTCTATTGTCAACCAAGAGCGGGAACAAGAAATCAAGGACTATATTGACCAAATCAAACGTGACGGTGATACCATTGGTGGAGTTGTGGAGACAGTCGTCGGAGGCGTACCAGTCGGTCTCGGTTCCTATGTCCAATGGGACAGAAAATTGGATGCGCGATTGGCTCAGGCAGTTGTCTCTATCAATGCATTTAAAGGGGTGGAGTTTGGTCTTGGCTTTGAAGCTGGTTACCGCAAAGGAAGCCAAGTTATGGACGAAATTCTCTGGTCTAAAGAAGATGGCTATACTCGTCGTACCAATAATCTGGGTGGTTTTGAAGGTGGTATGACCAACGGGCAACCAATTGTTGTTCGTGGAGTTATGAAACCCATTCCTACTCTTTATAAACCTCTTATGAGTGTGGATATCGAGACGCATGAACCCTATAAGGCAACCGTGGAGAGAAGTGATCCGACCGCCCTTCCAGCAGCAGGTGTGGTCATGGAAGCTGTTGTGGCAACGGTTCTGGCACAAGAAATCCTTGAAAAATTCTCCTCAGATAATCTTGAAGAATTAAAAGAGGCAGTTTCCAAGCACCGAGACTATACAAAGAACTATTAAGGAGTCCTTATGGCAAAAACCATCTATATCGCAGGTCTCGGTTTGATTGGTGCTTCGATGGCACTCGGTATCAAGCGCGATCATCCTGATTATGAAATTTTAGGTTATAATCGCAGTCAGGCTTCGAGAGACATTGCCTTGGAGCGGGGGATGATAGACCGTGCGACGGATGATTTTGCTAGTTTCGCTCCTCTAGCAGATGTTATCATTCTGACCTTGCCAATCAAACAGACCATTGCTTTTATTAAGGAACTGGCAAACTTAGACTTGAAGGAAGGCGTCATTATCTCGGATGCAGGCTCAACCAAGTCAGCCATTGTGGAAGCAGCGGAGCAGTATTTAGCTGGCAAGCCTGTTCGCTTTGTCGGGGCCCATCCCATGGCTGGTAGCCACAAGACAGGGGCTGCCTCTGCGGATGTTAATCTCTTTGAAAATGCCTACTATATTTTCACACCTTCGAGCCTGACAAGTCCTGACACACTTGAGGAAATGAAGA
Source organism: Streptococcus sp. A69 (assembly GCF_058556195.1). Lineage (NCBI taxonomy): Bacteria > Bacillati > Bacillota > Bacilli > Lactobacillales > Streptococcaceae > Streptococcus > Streptococcus sp. A69. The sequence continues at coordinate 643,456 of NZ_JBZUJU010000002.1, forward strand.
ATCTGCTTTCAGGCCTTCATGCTCGTTTTATCGAGATTGATGCCAAGGAGCATGATCGGGTGACTTCTCAGATTAGCCATTTTCCTCATATTCTGGCTTCCAGCCTTATGGAGCAGACGGCAGTTTATGCTCAAGAACATGAGATGGCAAGGCGCTTTGCGGCGGGTGGTTTTCGAGATATGACCCGCATTGCGGAAAGCGAGCCAGGTATGTGGACTTCTATTCTATTGTCCAATCGTGAAACTATTCTGGATCGAATTGCGGATTTCAAGGAGCGCCTAGATGAGGTTGGACAAGCCATCAGCAAGGGAGATGAAGAGCAAATCTGGAACTTTTTCAACCAAGCGCGTGCGCAACGTCAGGCCATGGAAATCCATAAGCGTGGTGGTGTGGACAGTTCTTATGACCTCTATGTCGATGTTCCCGATGAAGAAGATGTTATCTTGCGGATTTTGGAATTACTTCGTGGGACTTCTTTGGTTAATATCCACATCAACGAAGAAAACCGTGAAGATGTTCACGGGATTCTACAAATTTCCTTTAAAAATGCTCAGGATCTGGAACGAGCTGAACGCTTAATTACAGAAAATACAGACTATACAGTCGTCATCAAATAAGGAGAAAATCATGTCAAATATTTACGATAGTGCAAATGAACTTAGTCGCGGGTTACGCGAATTGCCAGAATACAAGACTGTTAAAGCAGCCAAAGATGCCATCCAAGCTGATGAACAAGCTAGCAAGATTTTTGCAGACTACCTCGCTTTCCAACAAGAAATCCAAGTCATGGCGCAAACGGGACAAATGCCAGACGCCTCTTTCCAAGAAAAGATGCAGTCTTTCAGCAAACAAATCCAAGAGAACGCTCTTTTGTCAGATTTCTTTGCCAAACAGCAACAATTGTCCATTTACCTTTCGGACATTGAAAAAATTGTCTTTGAACCTGTTTCAGAATTATTGAAATAGTATTTTATCTGTATAAAAGCCAGAAATTTCAGGAATTTCTGGCTTTTTTGTGATAAAATAAGAAAAAGTATTGCAAGTATGAGGTCAACTATGAAACTAAAAACAAACATTCGCCACTTACATGGCAGTATCCGGGTTCCAGGTGACAAGTCTATCAGCCATCGTTCGATTATTTTTGGAAGTTTGGCTGAGGGCGAGACTAAGGTTTATGATATTCTGCGTGGAGAGGATGTGCTTTCAACCATGCAGGTTTTTCGTGATCTTGGTGTTGAAATTGAGGATAAAGATGGGGTTATCACCATTCAAGGTGTTGGCATGGATGGCTTAAAAGCGCCGCAAAACGCCTTGGATATGGGGAATTCTGGCACCTCGATTCGCCTGATTTCAGGTGTCCTTGCTGGTGCAGATTTTGAAGTTGAAATGTTCGGAGATGATAGTCTTTCCAAACGTCCTATGGATCGCGTGACGATTCCACTGAAAAAAATGGGCGTTAGCATTTCAGGGCAAACAGAGCGAGACCTCCCCCCTCTTCGCCTAAAAGGGACGAAAAATTTAAAACCGATTCACTATGAGTTGCCAATCGCCTCTGCGCAAGTCAAGTCTGCCTTGATATTTGCAGCCTTACAGGCTCAGGGGGAGTCCGTTATTATCGAGAAAGAATGTACTCGTAACCACACCGAAGATATGCTACGGCAATTTGGTGGCCATTTAAGTGTGGATGGCAAGGAAATCACAGTTCAAGGACCACAAAAACTGACCGGACAAAAGGTAGTTGTTCCAGGAGATATTTCCAGTGCAGCCTTTTGGTTGGTCGCAGGTTTGATTGTTCCAAACTCTCGTGTGGTGCTGCAGAATGTAGGCATCAATGAGACGCGTACTGGTATTATTGATGTCATTCGTGCCATGGGAGGAAAACTAGAAATAACTGAAATTGATCCAGTTGCTAAATCAGCAACCTTGACTGTCGAGTCTTCAGACCTAAAAAGAACAGAGATTGGTGGAGCCTTGATTCCACGTTTGATTGATGAATTGCCGATTATTGCCCTTCTCGCGACGCAAGCGCAAGGTGTAACGGTCATTAAGGATGCTGAAGAACTCAAGGTAAAGGAAACAGACCGCATTCAGGTGGTGGCAGATGCCTTAAATAGCATGGGAGCGGCTATCACTCCTACAGCAGACGGGATGATTATCAAAGGGAAATCAAGACTTCATGGCGCTAGAGTCAATACGTTTGGTGACCACCGAATTGGAATGATGACAGCCATCGCAGCCCTCTTGGTTGCTGATGGAGAAGTGGAACTTGACCGTGCTGAAGCCATCAATACCAGCTATCCTAGTTTCTTTGATGATTTGGAGAGCTTGATTCATGGCTAAGGTATTACTCGGATTTATGGGGGCAGGCAAGTCGACAATCGCTAGAGGATTGGACCCAGACTACATCGATATGGATGCCTTAATCGAGGAACGCTTGGGCATGTCCATTGCGAATTTCTTCGCTGAAAAAGGAGAAGTGGCCTTTCGTCAAGTAGAGTCAGAAGTCCTAGCTGACTTACTAAAAACGGACCGAGTTGTGTCAACTGGCGGAGGGGTTGTCATTTCTCGAAGAAATCGTGACTTGCTCAAAACCAATCCTGATAACATCTACCTAAAAGCAGATTTTGAAACCCTCTACCAACGTATCGCAGCTGATAAGGACAATCAGCGCCCACTGTTTCTAAATAATAGTAAGGAAGAACTGGCAGTTATTTTCCAAGAAAGACAAGCTTGGTATGAGGAAATAGCCAGTCAAGTTCTGGATGTGACCAAGCTAAGCCCAGAGGAAATTATAGAGGAACTGAGATGAAAATTGCCTATCTAGGTCCCAAGGGATCTTTTTCGCATCATGTTGTGCAGACAGCCTTTCCCAAAGAGGAATTGCAGGCTTTTGCCAATATCACAGATGTTATCAAGGCCTATGAACAGGGCTTGGTGGACTATTCTGTAGTGCCAGTTGAAAATTCTATTGAGGGTAGTGTCCATGAAAGTTTGGACTATCTTTTTCATCAGGCTCGCATCCAAGCAGTTGCAGAAATTGTTCAACCCATTCACCAGCAGTTGATGGTGGTTCCAGGTCAGTCAAAAATTGAGAAAATCTTTTCCCATCCTCAGGCTCTGGCTCAAGGAAAGAAATTCATCGATGTGCACTATCCAGAGGCCAAAATTGAGGTAACAGCCAGTACCGCCTATGCAGCTCGCTTTATTTCAGAGCATCCAGACCAGCCATACGCAGCCATTGCTCCTAGAAGTTCAGCTGAAGAATATGGCTTGGAATTGATTGCAGAGGATATTCAGGAAATGGAAGCCAATTTCACACGTTTTTGGGTGTTAGGGGTAGAGATACCGAAGATTCCTTTGAACTCACAAGCTGAAAAAATGAGTTTGGCCTTGACCTTACCGGACAACCTTCCCGGTGCTCTTTACAAGGCACTTTCGACCTTTGCTTGGAGAGGGATTGACTTAACAAAGATTGAAAGTCGTCCCCTTAAAACAGCCTTGGGAGAATACTTTTTCATTATCGATGTAGACTATAGTGATAAAGAACTGGTTCATTTTGCCAGACAAGAACTAGAGGCCATTGGGATCCAGCACAAGATACTGGGAACCTACCCGATTTTTACCATAACTGATATAGAAAAGGAGAGTCAATGAGCAAAGAAAATCCTTTAAGTCATCACGAGCAGTTACGTTATGACTATCTCTTCAAAAATATTCATTACCTCAACGACCGTGAACGGAGGGAGTTTGACTATCTCCAGCAAAAAATGACAGGTCCCAAATCTGAAGTTCACCATTTCTACCAAGAAGAAAAAGAAGAAACTTGGGGTAGAGATATTGATCTTCCGACTTATGGCAGTAGAAGCCGATCTAAGAGACGTGAAAAGGTAGCTCCTCTGCCTAAAGTCAAAAAGAAAAAAAGAAGAATTCGCTTCAAACGAATACTGACTTGGTTCTTGCTATTGATAACTTGCCTTGCTGCAGGGATGATTTTCATGTTTCTTCGAGGTTTTCATTCGGCAGCCAATCCAAGCAATAAACCAGCTGATGCCAAGGCAGCCCAAGTAGAAGTCTTTAACGGTCAGGATACCAAAGATGGCGTGAATATCCTAATCATGGGGACAGATGGCCGAATTGGTCAAAATAGTGCGGAGACCCGTACAGACACAATCATGGTTCTCAATGTCAGTGGTTCGGATAAGAAGATTAAGCTAGTCAGCTTTATGCGTGATAACTTAGTTTATATCGATGGGTATAGTAAGATTGTAAATGGCCAGAAACAGACGGATAACAAACTAAATGTTGCCTATGAACTTGGGGAACAAGAAGGTCAAAAAGGGGCAGAAATGGTCCGCAAGGTTCTAAAAGACAACTTTGATTTGGACATCAAGTACTATGCCCTAGTTGACTTCCAGGCCTTTGCAACAGCTATTGACACTCTTTTCCCTGATGGAGTAACAATTGATGCTCAATTTTCAACATTGAATGGTCAACCTCTGACAGAAGCTACAGTCGGAGACGACCTTCATGCAACAGAGACAGAGTCACCAACCCAAACCATTAAAGTTGGAAAACAGCAGATGAATGGATCCACCTTGCTGAACTACGCTCGCTTCCGTGATGATGATGAAGGGGACTATGGTCGTACCAAGAGACAACAACAAGTCATGTCAGCCGTTCTTGAGCAGATCAAAGATCCAACCAAGCTCTTTACAGGATCAGAGGCACTTGGAAAAGTCTTTGGAATGACTTCAACCAATCTACCGTATAGCTTTTTGTTGACCAATGGATTATCTGTCCTAGAAGGTGCTCAAAATGGAATTGAAAGACTCACAGTACCAGAACTTGGTGACTGGGTAGATGCTTATGATGTTTATGGAGGGCAAGGACTTCTTGTCGATCAAAATAAATACCAAACCAAACTCGCTCAAATGGGAATGAGATAAAAGGCGATAAATGAAAATCAAAGTTTGATTCACTAGTGAAATGGTGGTCTGAGCTTTGGTTTTTCTTACTATCTGATAGATTTTTAAGACTTTTTTATGGTATAATAAAATGATATAACTCGTTATTGGATAGAAGAGGAGAGATATGAGTGATTTGAAAGCGATTCAGGCTCGTAGTCTGGAAATGGCTGAATACTTCGTCGCATTTTGTAAAGAACATGATTTGTTATGCTATCTCTGTGGTGGAGGAGCCATTGGCGCCCTTCGTCATAAGGGCTTCATTCCTTGGGATGATGACTTAGATTTTTTCATGCCCCGCAAGGACTATGAAAAATTGGCAGAACTGTGGCCCCGTTATGCAGATGAGCGCTATTTCTTGTCAAAGAGCAAGAAGGATTTTGTAGACCGTAACCTTTTTATCACCATTCGTGACAAGGAAACCACTTGTATCAAGCCTTATCAGAAGGATTTGGATTTGCCACACGGTTTGGCTTTGGATGTTTTACCTTTGGATTATTATCCTAAAAATTCGGCTGAGCGTAAGAAACAGGTTCGTTGGGCTTTGATTTATTCACTCTTTTGCGCCCAAACTATCCCAGAAAAGCATGGTGCTATCATGAAATGGGGAAGTCGCATCTTACTCGGCCTAACTCCAAAATCTCTACGTTATCGCATTTGGAAAAAAGCTGAAAAAGAAATGACCAAGTATGGTCTGGCTGAGAGCGATGGAATCACGGAATTATGCTCAGGTCCCGGCTACATGAGAAACAAATACCCGATCGCATCTTTTGAAGATAATCTTTTCTTGCCATTTGAAGGAACAGAGATGCCCATTCCAGTCGGTTATGATGCCTATCTCAGAACTGCTTTTGGGGACTATATGACACCACCACCAGCGGACAAGCAAGTACCGCATCATGATGCTGTCATAGCTGATATGGATAAGCCTTATACAGAATACAAGGGAGAATATGGAGCATGATGGGAGAAAAAATAAGCGTTATCGTTCCGGTCTACAATGTAGAAGCCTATCTGGAGCGATGTGTGGAGTCGATTCTTCAACAGACTTATGCCCATTTTGAGTTAATCTTAATCAACGATGGTTCTACTGATTCCAGTGGACAGATCTGTGATCGCTTAGCATCTCAGTATGAGAATATCAAGGTTTATCATATCGAAAATGCTGGTGTTTCAAATGCTAGAAATATGGGAATTCAGCTAGCGACGGGTTCTTGGGTTACCTTTATTGATAGCGATGATTTCGTTACCCAGGATTACCTAGCTACTTTAGCAAGTGCAGTTGAAGGGTTGAATGTAGGCTTTGTAATTGCTCCTCTGCACCATATCAAAAACGGCATTGTAACTGATATACCTCCACATTCTGGAAAAACAGAACTCTGGTCAACAGAAGAAACCATGAAGGAACTATTGATGACTACCAGAACGTCATTTTTTCCAGTCGCAAAACTGTTTAAGAGAAACCTGCTTGCGGATGAAAAGTTTAATACAAATTATCATCTAGCTGAAGATGCCCTATTTTTAACTGAATTGCTACTAAAGACAAGATGCAGTAGCGTATTTATTGACAAACCTGTTTATTATTATGATCATCGTGAGGGAAGTGCAACAACATCTGTTAATCAGCATGTGTTTGATACGATAGAAGTTTATCAGCAAATAATCGCTCAAGTTTCGCAAGCCTTTCCTAATTTAAAATACGAATTAATAAACAGAGAATGTTGGTCGTACATCACAGTTTACGATAAAATTATCTTTACTTCACGTGAAGAGTATCAAAAGGAGAAAGCCGAGCTGAGGACTTGGATTGTTCAGCATCGACGCGAAATATGGAAGGATGCTTATTTCACTACTTTTCGCAAGGTAGCGATCCTTTCACTTGTCATTTCTCCATGGCTATATAAGAAAATTGTTGGATTAAAAAACTAATATCATGAGAAGGAGTTGAAAATGAATTTTTCAAAAATGGATGAATACTTTGAAAAATCAAAACTATGGATTGCGTATCTATTTGTTTTCATTTCGATTTTAAGTATGAGTTCACTGGTTTATAAGATAGCAAATCCCCTCTATAAGGGATTGTCAGCGATTGTAGTGCTTTATATTTGCTATACTTTATTGTTTAAGTGGAAAGAAATCACAGTAGATCGTAAATTTCTATCCTTATTTGGACTATTAGCTGGAAGCCATCTGCTATCTGCTATTTTCAATCGCTCGGGACATTTGATTGGAAATGTGATTGAAATTCTCTTCATGGTGACCTATGTTTTACTATTTACCATGTTGCAATCAGGGCAACTTAAAAAATTATTTGACTGGATTGCCTATACGGTTCAAATTGTATCTTTTTCTTCAGCAATTTTTGCGTTTGGTTTATTGGTAAGTAGAGTCCTTATCCTATTTAAGATTGGCGAACAATCTTATTACTATGGTGTCATGAATGGACGTCTGTGGGGAATTGTTAATCCTAATGCTAGTGCGATATTTTCATACATTAGCATTATTTTGGCTATGTATTTGATCCATAAAGGAAGTAAGTATTCTGTTTATCTTAAACTGAACAATGTGATTCAATTAGTTTACTTCGCTACGATGCAAAGTCGAGGAGCCTTACTTTCTTTACTTCTCATGATTGGACTCTATAGTTTCTTTGCTACTAGAGGAAGTATCGTTAAACGATTCCTCACTTTTATAGTTGTTGGTTTGCTGATTACTGCAACTAATATTGGATTAAGCTATGTAACTTCAATCTATATTTCATCTGAAACTACGACTGTCTTAGATTTAAACAAAGGACAATCCTATGCTGAAACAGATTCGTCTGTCGCTAAGAAGAATGGTGAGCTCCATCTGATTGAAACAACACCAAGTGGTAGAACCTATATCTGGAAAAATGCCATCAAGATGGGAAGTACGAAACCAATTTTTGGTTATGGTGTACGAAATGTTCCAGATTACTATACAGAATATTTCAGTAAATTTGAGATTCAAAACTCCCTTATCGGTGGGAATTTCCATAACATTTTTGTGACCATATTTGTCAGTTCGGGAGTTCTAGGCTTAGCATTCTTCTTTCTTATATTGGGATATGTAATCAAGCGCTTTTTAACTTATTTGATTGTTTCCAAGAAAAATACTGATAAATTGATCATGATCCTTTTCTTCGGTATCTTGCTTGGTCAATTATTTGAAAGTCAGATTATGTATTCAACCAACTTTATTAATATCATCTTCTGGCTAGCGATTGGCTATGGACTTGTAGTCTGCAAACAGGATGAAGGAATTCGGTATCAAGAAGTAACAGATGTCAGTGAAATTCAACAGATGGAACTTGGAATCATGGAGTATATTCATGAAGTTTGTCAGAAAATTGGGGTTAAGTATTTCTTAGCATATGGAAGTCTAATTGGTGCTGTTCGCCATCAAGGATTTATCCCTTGGGATGATGACATGGATATCTGCATGTTACGAGAAGATTATGAAAAGTTACAAGACTACCTTATCGCTAACCCTGATGAACGTTACGAGGTCATGTCTTATAAAAATAATCTCAACTATGTCTATCCCTTCATGAAAGTGCAGGATAACCATACCTACTTGTTGGAAGAAGATGTTCGCATCGATTCAAATATGGGGATATATGTAGATATTTTCCCTGTAGATGGCTACGAGGATGACGTAGAATTTAAAAACAAGATGACGAAACTGATAAAGAAACGTCAATTGAGTTGCTACACCTTTAAAGGCATTACTAATACGAAAAGTGTACTGAATTCACTGCTACGCTATGTGTCAGTTATTATTTTCTATTTCACCAATACGAACAAATACGTTGCCCAGATTGAAGAGCTTGCAAAATCCCGTAAAGTCTCAGATTATGAGCAAGTGGATTATCTTATCTACAAAGATATGAACAAACCAGTGTGGAGACGTGAATGGCTGGAACAAGCTACTACTGGAACATTTGAAGGTAAGGAATTTACCATTCCGAAAAATTATCATGAAATTTTGACCTCAGACTACGGAGACTATATGCAATTGCCACCGGTTGAACAAAGAGTATCTCATCATGATTTTAAATTGTGGAAGATTATTAAAAGGTCTAAATGACGAGATTGAAATTAAGAAACGTTTAAAAATATAGTCAAATTTAGGAGAATAAAACCTATGTCTGAAAGAACTTTAACTCTTGAAGAAATCAAACAAGTAGAATTGGATATTTTAAAGTATCTACATGAGCTTTGTGAACAACATCAAATCAAATACTTTATTGATTTTGGAACCTTACTAGGAGCTGTACGCCATAAAGGATTCATCCCTTGGGATGATGATACAGATATTTCCTTAGCGCGTGATGAATTTGAAAAACTGTATAAGGTTTTACAAAATGAAAATCATCCCTACTATAAATTGATTTCATTCAGAGAAACAAAGGGATATCCATACAGTTATATGAGAGTCTATGATGTAAGGACACGTCGAGATGCTAACCTCGTAGACCCAACGGTCGTATTGGGAACTTGCGTTGACATTTTTCCATATGATGGTGTCGTAACACAGGAAAGTGACCGTAAGAAAATGAAACTCTACAAATATTTCGTTCGCCTTTCTTCTTTGAATTTTAAAGGGATCAAGTCTGAGAATGGTGGACTTAAAAACCTCCCTCGTTATATGGGATCAGCTATTTTCCGCTTAACTTCTCCACAGCTATGGAATCAAAAATTAGAGAGTCTTGCTTTGAAGTATAGTGTAGATCAAGCAACAGATCTTACTTGTACTATCTATGACCCTTATTATCCAAATGGTATAAAAAAAGAATGGCTCTATGATTTGATTGATATGCCTTATGAAAACATTGTGGTCAAGGTTCCTAAAAAATACCATGAAATACTTGTCTACGAATTTGGAGAAAACTATATGACTCCACCCCCTATTGAGCAGCAAGTCCCAGGAGGGGATAAAAACTACTGGATTGATTAGATTAGTAAAAGTTGCTTATTGTTAAGATAAAGGAGTTTTCAAGATGAAAAATAAATGGTTATTAAAATCAGTTAGATATAGTGTTCTCGCATTCTTTCTATTACTGATTCAGTTATCGCAAGGAGTAGATGCAGATACTATCTCTGCAGGTTCGGGCAATCGTATCCATTTCATAAATACTAAAGCAAAATCTGGAAGTGATGCCATCCTTCTGGAAAGTAATGGTCATTATGCTTTGATTGATATGGGAGAAGACTATGATTTCCCTGATGGGAGTGACCCACGCTATCCAAGCCGCTGGGGAATTTCCATGAGAAATAATCAAGTATTGGAAGATCGCTTGATTCGCCACCTGGATCAAATAGGTGTAAAAAAATTAGATTTTATTCTAGGAACTCATGTCCATAGTGACCATATTGGTGGAGCGGATGAAATACTCAATCGATATCAAGTCGGTAAGTTTTATTTGAAAAAATATTCAGATGATCGGATCACCTCACACTGGGGACTTTGGGATAATCTTTTTAATTATGATAATGCTTTGAGAGCAGCTCAAAGACGCGGAGTTACTCTTATTCAGAATATTTCAGATGAGGATAGCCATCTAAAATTAGGTGATATGGATATCCAACTCTATAACTATAAGAATGAATATGATGCTGATGGGAATCTGAAAAGAGTTCGAGATGATAACTCCAACTCCATTGTTTCAGTGGTGACTGTGGCAGGAAAGAGAATCTATCTTGGTGGAGATTTGGATAATGCTGAGGGAGCAGAAGATAAGTTAGGTCCAGTTATCGGCAAGGTTGATATGATGAAATGGAACCACCATTATGATGCGACAATTTCAAATACGATTAATTTCCTTGAAAACTTATCACCAAAAATGGTTATTCAGACAACTGGTGGAGATATTAATGTTGCTTCAACCAGAGAATACCTTCAGAAGAAAAATATTCAGGTTCTGCATGCCGCTAGCCAAACTCAAGACGCTACCGTTTTTGATATTAGCGATAAAGGATTTGCTAATGTTTCAAATACCTTCCCTGATATCCCTGTAGTTGACGAAAAATGGTATCAAGAAGATGGTTATTGGAAATATCGTTTGACTGACGGAGAAATGGCTATCGGCTGGAGAGAGATTGGCGGAGCCACTTACTTCTTTAACGGAAAAGGACAAATGCAAGCAGGTCGCTGGCTTCATCTTAACGACGACTGGGGAGAAAATGCCAAAGGGAATGATTACTATCTGAACCAAAATGGTAAAATGCAAACTGGTGGTTGGTTCAAACTAGATGACTCTTGGTATTATATCCAATCAAATGGTGCTAGACGATTTAGCGAGCTCTCTGAAATTGGAGGGAAAAAGTATCTCTTTGCGGCAGATGGGAAGATGCTAACAGGACATCAAGTCTATAATGGCAAGAAGATGTTCTTTAGCGAAAGTGGTGCACTCCAAGCAGCAGGTAAGCCTTCAACTTGGCAAAAGATTGATTCAGATTGGTATTTCTATGATGAGGATGGGCTAAAGACTGTCGGTAAAAAGAATATTAATGGAAGCACGTACTACTTTAATCAAGAAGGTGTCATGCAAACAGGCTGGGCCTTTGTTGATGGTCACTGGAACTATTTTGCAAGTTCTGGAGCTATGAAAACCGGCTGGGTCAAGGATCAGGAAACATGGTATTATTTGGATAAAGATGGCATCATGTTAACTGGAAGCCAAGATATTAATGGTGTCCGTTACTATTTGAATGCCAGTGGTGCCATGCAAACAGGCTGGGCTTTTGTTGATGGTCACTGGAACTATTTTGCAAGTTCTGGAGCTATGAAAACTGGTTGGGTCAAGGATCAGGAAACATGGTATTATTTGGATAAAGATGGCATCATGTTAACTGGAAGCCAAGATATCAATGGTGTCCGTTACTATTTGAATGCCAGTGGTGCCATGCAAACAGGCTGGGCCTTTGTTGATGGTCACTGGAACTATTTTGCAAGTTCTGGAGTTATGAAAACTGGTTGGTTGAAAGATGGTGAAGCTTGGTACTATCTTGAAGGAAAAGAAGGCATTATGCTGGTCGGCCTTCATCAAGTAGATGGTAAGCAATATTACTTTAGCAAATCTGGTGCCATGCAAACTGGCTGGAAATGGTCTGATAATCATTACCGTTACTTTGAATCAAATGGAGCCATGAAAATTGGTTGGATAAAAGACAAAGGCGTTTGGTATTATCTAAATCCTGAAGATGGTATCATGTTGGTTGGTCTTCATAAAGTAAATGGTGATCATTATTACTTTGATGAATCAGGAGCTATGCAAACGGGTTGGAAACAGCTTGATGGTAATTGGTACTATTTCCAAGCTGATGGTTCTTTATTGAAGAACGCAACAACACCTGATGGTTATAAAGTAAACGAAGAAGGTATCTGGAAACAGGCTGTTGCTGCTGTAAATAGCGAGGCAGTTAAGCCAGAACAGAAACAAGAATCTAATTCCTCTATTGTTGAACAACCTAAACAAGATTCAAACCTAGAAGCCAACGCTTCTGAAAAGAAGGAAAAAGAATAAAGAAGAAATCCCCTACTGCCAACTAATTTATCAGTAGGGGATTTTTAATTTCGTTTTAATTTAGCAAGTACAAGGTTCAGTGCATAGTGGAGTGTTTTGTCTTTGGCGATAAAGAGGGTCAAGAGATAATAGATACCACAAGTTGCTACGGTGGAAAGAACCATGAGAATCATATTGAAGTTTACTGTGTAGGAATTGATTTGGAAAATCATTTTGAAAATATAGAAGATTGGGATAAAACCAAGGGATATGAGGCTATAACGTGTTAAGGTTATAAAAATTTCTTTTAAACTAATCAGTTGATGTTTCTTGATAAAATGAATTTCAAGTAAAACTACGATAGTTTCTGCGATAATGGTCGTAGCGATGTAATACTCAGGTGCAAAAATATTATTGAAATACAAGATGCTATTTAATAGTATATTGGCGCCACCACCGAGGAAGTAAAAGGCAGTTAAGCGATTTTCATGGTCGTTGATAAAGATAATCTGTTTACCAAGAATCAATTCAATAGCCCAGATGATGGTACGAAAAGCGAAGACGCTAGTTACGATACCCGCTTCAAGATATTTTTCAGAAGAATAAATAACAGTTGCGTACCGTCCCAATATCATAATCCCGATACTAGTTGGAACCATAAGGAAATAGAATAAGGATGCCGCTTGATTCACGAGATAATTATAGGACTTGTAATCCTTTTTACCGAGATAGTAGCCAAGGCGCGGAATACTGACGTTGATAGCTCCACTCAAGACACTGGCAATCAACATGACGATACTATAGGCAATTGTATAATAAGAAATGTAGTTTTCATCTGGTCCCTTGGTGATAAACATTCTATCTAGCAAGGTATAAAGCATATTAGCGTTTGCTAAGAGAAGCATAGTAAAGAGTGGTTTAGAAGCTTTAGCTAATTCGACGAAACCAATCTTAACAAAAGAAACTTCTCTCTTAATCCAAAGAAAACTGAGCAGGTAGTTGAGGATAGTGGTCGCTGTCATAACGATAGCATAAGGAACGATATCATCTGCCGTTTTAACAAAGGCGAAGATAGCGACCAGCATGGTAATTCGAATAATTAATGTTTTATAGAGGATGAAGGCATAATTTTCATAAGCCTCGTTCATCCATTCGATATTGAGAAATTGGAAGAGTGCTTGGGCCCCTAGGATATAGTAGAGGACTTTCAGATTCTCAATGCTGGTGTCAAAGAAGATAATGAGGAAGTAGATACCAGTGGTCAGGAGAGAGGTAAAAACAGAGATATAAAACAACTTAGAAAAGACGTAGTTGATTTTATTCTTGTCATCCTTGACCTTACTGATAGCTCGAATCCCGTAGTTGTATATTCCAAAGGCAGCTAGTGGAATAACAAAGCTAGCCCAGGTATTGGCCGTATTGAAATAACCGTAGTTGGATTTGCTGAGAATCCGCGTCAGATAAGGATTGGTTATCAGTGGAAAAACGATATTGAGAATATTGACCAGCAAGCTGGCCAAGGCATTTACTTTTATATTTTTCATTGAACTTTCTTTCTTAAATCTAAAATCATATCTAGTATTATATCACATTCTCGCTTCATTCTTTTGATAAAATCGTAAAAATCTAGTATAATAGATAGACTGAAAGTATGAGGTTACTAGATATGAAGATGAAACAAATTAGTGATACAACACTGAAAATCACGATGACTTTAGATGATTTGATGGATAGAGGAATGGAGATTGCAGACTTTCTCGTTCCTCAGGAAAAAACCGAAGAGTTTTTCTATGCTATTTTAGATGAGTTAGAGATGCCAGACAATTTCTTGGATAGTGGTATGCTGAGTTTCCGCGTGACGCCAAAACCTGATAAGGTGGACGTCTTTGTGACCAAATCCAAGATTGACCAAACTCTGGATTTTGAAGATTTGGCGGACCTACCTGACATGGAAGAATTGGCCCAAATGTCGCCAGATGAATTTCTCAAGACTCTAGAAAAGAGTATCGCAGAGAAAACCAAGGACGATATTGAGGCCATCCAATCTCTAGAGCAGGTTGAAGCAAAGGAAGAAGAGCAAGAGCAGGCAGACAAGGAGACGGAGAATAGGAAAGAACCTTATATCTACTATATCCTGCGCTTTGCAAGCCTTGCTGACTTAGTTGCTTTTGCAAAGACGGTTAACTACCAGATGGAAACCTCTGAACTCTATAAGATGAATGGGCACTACTATTTGACAATCTTAGTCGATGTAGAAAATCATCCTAGTCCATATCCGGCCTGGCTCTTGGCTCGTATGCGTGAATTTGCAGACGACAGTGACATCAGTCGTTCAGTCTTGCAAGAGTATGGGCAAATATTGATTAACCATGACGCAGTTCTCGGTCTGCAAAAGATTCGTTCATAATTTTTAAAATCAATTTTCATTTATCAAGAAAGACGAATCATGGGATTCGTTTTTTCTTTTCTAGATCGAAATAGTGATTTACTATAATAGGAATTTTCACAAAATTCTGTTATAATGGCTATATCAGAAAATTTCTAGGAGACAAACATGACAGTTAAAATTGCTTTACTTGGATTTGGTACCGTTGCAAGTGGTGTGCCATTCCTACTAAAGGAAAATGGAGAAAAAATCGTTCAGTCAGCTCATTCAGAGATTGAAGTAGCCAAGGTATTGGTCAAGGATGAAGATGAAAAGAACCGCTTGCTTGCAGCAGGAAATGACTTTAACTTTGTAACCAATGTAGATGATATTTTGTCAGATCAAGACATTACAATCGTAGTGGAATTGATGGGACGTATCGAACCAGCTAAAACCTTTATCACTCGTGCCTTAGAAGCTGGGAAACACGTTGTTACTGCTAACAAGGACCTTTTGGCTGTTCATGGTGCAGAATTGTTAGAAATCGCTAAAGAGCATAATGTAGCACTTTACTATGAAGCAGCAGTAGCTGGTGGGATTCCAATTCTTCGTACTTTGGCAAATTCGTTGGCTTCTGACAAAATTACGCGCGTTCTTGGTGTCGTTAACGGAACTTCTAACTTTATGATGACCAAAATGGTCGAAGAAGGCTGGTCTTATGATGATGCTTTGGCTGAAGCTCAAAGACTTGGATTTGCAGAAAGTGACCCAACAAATGACGTGGATGGGATTGACGCAGCTTATAAGATGGTGATTTTGAGCCAATTTGCCTTTGGCATGAAGGTTGCCTTTGACGATGTAGCCCACAAGGGAATCCGCAACATCACACCAGAAGACGTAGCTGTTGCCCAAAACCTCGGCTATGTAGTGAAATTGGTAGGTTCTATCGAGGAAACTCCTTCAGGTATTGCTGCGGAAGTAACTCCAACCTTCCTTCCTAAAGCCCATCCACTTGCCAGTGTGAATGGGGTAATGAACGCTGTTTTTGTAGAATCTATTGGTATCGGTGAGTCTATGTACTACGGACCAGGTGCTGGTCAAAAACCAACTGCAACAAGTGTTGTAGCGGACATTGTCCGTATCGTTCGTCGCTTGAATGATGGCACCATTGGCAAAGACTTCAACGAATATAGCCGTGAACTTGTCTTGGCAAATCCAGAAGATGTCAAAGCCAATTATTACTTCTCAATCTTGGCGCCAGACTCAAAAGGTCAGGTCTTGAAATTGGCTGAAATCTTTAATGCTCAAGATATTTCCTTCAAGCAAATCCTCCAAGATGGCAAAGAGGGTGACAAGGCACGTGTAGTGATTATCACTCATAAGATCAATAAAGCACAACTTGAGAATGTTTCAGCTGAGTTGGCCACAGCTTCAGAATTTGACCTCTTGAATACCTTCAAGGTGTTAGGAGAATAGGATGAAGATTATTGTACCTGCAACCAGTGCCAATATCGGGCCAGGTTTTGATTCGGTCGGTGTAGCTGTTACCAAGTATCTTCAAATTGAGGTCTGTGAAGAACGAGATGAGTGGCTGATTGAACACCAGATTGGCAAATGGATTCCCCATGACGAGCGTAATCTTTTGCTTAAGATTGCCTTGCAAATTGCGCCTGATTTGCAACCGAGACGCTTGAAAATGATCAGTGATGTTCCCCTGGCGCGTGGTTTAGGTTCTTCTAGCTCGGTTATCGTTGCTGGGATTGAACTGGCCAACCAACTGGCCAAGCTCAACTTATCTGACCATGACAAATTGCAGCTGGCGACCAAGATTGAAGGACATCCTGACAATGTGGCTCCAGCTATTTATGGTAAACTCGTTATTGCAAGTTCCGTTGAAGGGCAAGTCTCTGCTATCGTAGCAGACTTCCCAGAATGTGATTTCCTAGCCTACATTCCAAACTATGAATTGCGTACTCGAGACAGTCGTGGTGTCTTGCCTAAAAAATTGCCCTACAAGGAAGCAGTTGCAGCTAGTTCTATCGCAAATGTTGCTGTTGCAGCCTTGTTAGCAGGAGATATGGTGACAGCTGGACAAGCAATCGAGGGGGACCTCTTCCACGAGCGTTATCGTCAAAGTCTGGTCCGTGAATTTGCGACGATTAAGCAAGTAGCTAAAGAGAATGGGGCCTATGCGACCTATCTCTCTGGAGCAGGGCCGACAGTTATGGTCTTGGCTTCTCATGACAAGATGCCGGCGATTAAGGCAGAATTGCAAAAGCAGTCTTTCAAAGGCAAACTGCATGATTTGAATGTTGATACCCAAGGTGTCCGTGTCGAAACAAAGTAAAGAATAGAAGATAGGATGGGGAAACTCTTGACCAGAGGGCTTCCTATCCTTTTTTTGAAAAGAAGTTTATACTCAATGAAAATCAAAGAGCAAACTAGGAAGCTAGCCGCAGGTTGCTCAAAACATGGTTTTGAGGTTGTAGATGAAACTGACGAAGTTAGCTCAAAATACTGTTTTGAGGTTGCAGATGTAAGCTGACGTGGTTTGAAGAGATTTTCGAAGAGTATTAGTTAAAAACTTGATAAAGGAGAAATAAAGATGGCAGAAATTTATCTAGCAGGTGGTTGTTTTTGGGGTTTAGAGGAATATTTTTCCCGAATTTCGGGAGTGCTAGCTACCAGTGTAGGCTACGCTAATGGGCAAGTCGAAACAACCAATTACCAGCTGCTCAAGGAAACAGACCATGCAGAGACTGTTCAAGTAATTTATGATGAGAAGGCAGTGTCACTTAGAGAAATTTTACTTTATTATTTCCGTGTTATTGATCCCTTGTCTATTAACCAACAAGGGAATGACCGTGGTCGCCAATATCGAACGGGGATCTATTATCAGGATGAAGCAGACTTGCCAGCTATCTACACAGTGGTGCAGGAGCAGGAGCGTATGCTGGGTCGAAAGATTGCAGTAGAAGTGGAGAAACTTCGCCACTACATTTTGGCTGAAGACTACCACCAAGACTATCTCAAGAAAAATCCTTCAGGTTATTGTCATATCGATGTGACCGATGCTGAGAAGCCATTGATTGACGCATCTAACTATGAAAAGCCTAGTCAAGAGGTGTTAAAGGAAAGTTTAACTGAAGAGTCTTACCGTGTTACGCAAGAAGCTGCTACAGAGGCTCCATTTAGTAATGCTTATGACCAGACCTTTGAAGAAGGGATTTATGTAGACATCACGACGGGTGAACCGCTTTTTTTCGCTAAGGATAAGTTTGCCTCAGGTTGTGGTTGGCCAAGTTTTAGTCGTCCGATTTCTAAGGAATTGATTCACTATTACAAAGATCTGAGTCATGGAATGGAGCGAATCGAGGTTCGTTCTCGGTCAGGAAATGCTCACTTGGGTCATGTTTTCACAGATGGACCTCAGGAATTAGGTGGCCTGCGTTACTGTATTAATTCTGCATCTTTGCGTTTTGTAGCTAAGGATGAGATGGAAAAAGCAGGATATGGCTATCTATTACCTTACTTAAACAAATAAAACTGAGAGGGTGGGGCTTCCCACTTTCTTCATTTCCAGAATAAGAATAGAAGGGATTTATGAAACACTTACTATCTTACTTCAAACCCTACATCAAAGAGTCGATTCTAGCACCCCTGTTCAAGCTGCTAGAAGCTGTTTTTGAACTCTTGGTTCCCATGGTGATTGCTGGGATTGTTGACCAGTCCTTGCCCCAGAGAGATCAGGGACACCTCTGGATGCAGATTGGCCTGCTCCTTATCTTTGCAGTGATTGGCGTTTTAGTGGCCTTGATAGCCCAGTTTTACTCAGCCAAGGCAGCGGTTGGATTCGCCAAGGAACTGACAGATGACCTTTATCGTCATATTCTTTCCTTACCCAAGGATAGCAGAGATCGTCTGACAACTTCTAGCTTGGTGACTCGCTTGACTTCGGATACCTACCAGATACAGACTGGTATCAATCAATTCCTGCGCCTCTTTTTGCGAGCGCCTATTATCGTCTTTGGGGCTATCTTTATGGCCTATCGCATCTCGGCTGAGCTAACTTTCTGGTTTTTAGTTATGGTTGTCATTTTGACGATTGTCATTGTCGGTCTCTCTCGACTGGTCAATCCTCTCTACAGTAGTCTCAGAAAGAAGACGGATCAGCTGGTTCAGGAAACACGCCAGCAATTGCAAGGGATGCGAGTTATTCGTGCTTTTGGTCAAGAAAAACGAGAGTTACAGATTTTTCAAACCCTTAACCAAGTTTATGCTAGATTACAAGAAAAGACAGGTTTCTGGTCTAGTTTGTTAACACCTCTGACCTATCTGATTGTCAATGGAACTCTTCTCGTCATCATCTGGCAGGGCTATATTTTTATACAAGGAGGTTTACTCAGTCAAGGTGCTCTCATTGCCCTTATCAACTATCTCTTGCAGATTTTGGTGGAATTGGTCAAACTAGCTATGCTGATCAATTCTCTCAACCAGTCTTATATCTCAGCTAAACGAATCGAGGAAGTTTTTACCGAAGCTCCAGAAGATATTTTTTCAGAATTAGAACAAAAACAAGCTACCGGTGATCGGGTTTTGCAAGTCAAAGAATTGACTTTTACCTATCCTGATGCGGCCCAGCCTTCTCTAAGAAACATTTCCTTTGATATGAATCAAGGGCAGATCCTTGGTATCATCGGGGGAACTGGTTCTGGTAAATCAAGCTTGGTGCAAGTCTTACTAGGTCTTTATCCGGCAGACAAGGGAAGTATTGACCTTTATCGAAATGGACGTAGTCCTCGTAATCTTGAGCAATGGCGGTCTTGGATTGCCTATGTGCCCCAAAAGGTCGAACTCTTTAAGGGAACTATTCGTTCCAACTTGACTTTGGGTTTCAATCGAGAAGTGTCTGACCAGCAACTCTGGCAGGCCTTGGAGATTGCGCAAGCTAAGGATTTTGTCAGTGAAAAGGAAGGACTCTTGGATGCCCTGGTTGAGGCAGGAGGTCGAAATTTCTCAGGTGGACAAAAACAAAGGCTGTCTATCGCACGTGCAGTCTTGCGCCAAGCTCCATTTCTCATCTTAGATGATGCGACCTCGGCCCTCGACACCATTACCGAGTCCAAGCTCTTGAAAGCTATTAGAGAAAATCTGCCAAATACGAGCTTAATCTTGATTTCTCAACGGACTTCGACACTTCAGATGGCTGACCAGATTCTCCTCTTGGAAAAAGGTGAGCTCCTAGCTGTTGGTAAGCACGAGGAATTGATGAAGACTAGCCAAGTCTATCGCGAAATCAATGCATCCCAACATGGAAAGGAGGACTAGCATGAAACGACAAACCGCAAACCAGACGCTCAAACGTTTGGCCATAGATTTAGCAAGCCATCCCTTCCTCCTTTTCCTAGCCTTTCTAGGAACTATTGCCCAAGTTGCTTTATCGATCTACCTACCTATCTTGATTGGGCAGGTCATTGACCAGGTCCTAGTAGCTGATTCTTCACCAGTTTTTTGGCAGATTTTCATTCAGATGATCTTGGTAGTCATAGGAAATACTCTGGTACAATGGGCCAATCCTCTTCTTTATAATCGTCTAATCTTCTCTTATACCAGAGACTTGCGAGAGCGAATTATCCATAAGCTCCATCGTTTACCGATTGCTTTTGTGGATCGGCAGGGCAGTGGAGAGATGGTCAGTCGTGTGACCACAGACATAGAACAGTTGGCAGCTGGTTTGACCATGATTTTCAATCAATTTTTCATTGGTGTTTTGATGATTTTGGTTAGTATTCTAGCCATGATCCAAATTCACCTTCTCATGACCCTCTTGGTCTTGCTGTTGACGCCCCTGTCCATGGTGATTTCACGCTTTATTGCCAAACGCTCCTATCATCTCTTCCAGAAGCAAACAGGGACCAGGGGGATTCAGACTCAGTTGATTGAAGAATCGCTTAGCCAGCAGACTATTATCCAGTCCTTCAATGCTCAGACAGAGTTTATTCAAAGACTGCACGAGGCGAATGCCAACTACTCAGGCTATTCTCAGTCAGCCATCTTTTATTCCTCAACGGTTAATCCTTCAACTCGCTTTGTCAATGCGCTCATTTATGCTCTTCTAGCTGGAGTAGGAGCTTATCGTATCATGATGGGTTCAACCTTGACCATTGGGCGTTTAGTAACTTTTTTGAACTATGTTCAGCAGTATACCAAGCCCTTTAACGATATTTCTTCAGTGCTAGCTGAGTTGCAAAGTGCTCTCGCTTGCGCAGAACGCATCTATGCTGTCTTAGAAAGTCCAGAGGTGGCTGAAACAGGTAAGGAAGTCTTGACCAGTGACCAAGTTAAGGGAGCCATTTCCTTTAAGCATGTTTCTTTTGGATACAATCCTGAAAGGATCTTGATTAAGGATTTGTCTATCGATATCCCAGCTGGTAGCAAGGTAGCCATCGTTGGTCCGACAGGTGCTGGTAAGTCAACTCTTATCAATCTCCTCATGCGTTTTTATCCTATTAACTCGGGAGATATCTTGTTAGATGGGCAATCCATTTATGATTATACCCGAGCGTCATTGAGACAGCAGTTTGGGATGGTGCTCCAAGAAACCTGGCTCAAGCAAGGAACCATTCATGACAATATTGCCTTTGGAAATCCTGACGCCAGTCGGGAGCAGGTGATTGCTGCCGCAAAAGCAGCCAATGCAGACTTTTTCATCCAACAGTTGCCACAGGGATACGATACTAAGTTGGAAAATGCAGGAGAATCCCTCTCTGTTGGGCAAGCCCAGCTCTTAACTATCGCCCGAGTCTTTCTAGCTATCCCAAAGATTCTTATCTTAGACGAGGCAACTTCCTCCATCGATACACGGACAGAAGTGCTGGTCCAGGATGCCTTTGCCAAACTCATGAAGGGGCGCACAAGCTTTATCATTGCTCACCGTTTGTCAACCATTCAGGATGCGGATTTGATTCTTGTCTTGGTAGATGGTGACATTGTTGAGCATGGTAACCATCAGGATCTCATGGCTAGAAAGGGCAAGTATTACCAAATGCAAAAAGCTTCAGCTTTTAGCTCTGAATAATCCTTTCTATTTTGCAATATTATGGAAAAAAAGTTGCCTTCGGGTGACTTTTTTGTTACAATAGCTAGAAAAATTATTCACTGTAAATTGTCTTATAGAAAAGGAGCCTAGAATGAAAGTCTATCAGCATGTAAATATCGTGACTTGTGACAAAGATTTCCATGTTTATTTGGATGGTGTCTTAGCCGTTAAGGACTCCCAAATTGTCTATGTCGGTCAAGAGGAGCTAGAGATTTTAGAGCAAGCTGAGCAGATTATAGACTATCAGGGAGCCTGGATCATGCCTGGTTTGGTCAATTGCCATACCCATTCAGCTATGACAGGCTTGAGAGGGATCAGAGATGATAGCAATCTCCATGAATGGCTCAATGACTATATCTGGCCAGCAGAAGCAGGCTTTACTCCTGACATGACTACCAAGGCGGTCAAAGAGGCTCTGACAGAGATGCTCCAGTCAGGAACAACAACCTTCAATGATATGTATAATCCCAATGGTGTGGATATTGAAAGAATTTATCAGGCAGTCAAGGCATCTAAGATGCGTTGTTATTTCTCACCGACCCTCTTTTCTTCAGAGACAGAAACGACTGCTGAGACTATAAGCAGAACACGATCCATTATAGAAGAAATCTTAGAATATAAAAATCCAAATTTCAAGGTTATGGTAGCACCCCATTCTCCATACAGTTGTAATCAAGACTTGCTGCAAGCGAGTTTAGACATGGCAAAAGAGCTGAATATTCCTATCCATATCCATGTAGCGGAGACCAAGGAGGAATCAGGAATTATCCTCAAACGATACGGTAAACGCCCCCTCGCCTTTCTAGAAGAACTAGGTTACTTAGATCATCCGTCTGTCTTTGCTCACGGGGTTGAACTAAACGAGAGAGAAATTGAACGCTTGGCAACTTCTCATGTGGCTATCGCCCACAATCCTATCAGTAATCTAAAACTGGCCTCAGGAATCGCTCCAATCATCCAACTCCAAAAAGCAGGAGTAGCAGTGGGAATTGCGACTGACTCGGTTGCTTCCAATAATAATCTAGATATGTTTGAGGAAGGACGGACCGCAGCTCGCTTACAGAAAATGAAGAGTGGAGATGCCAGCCAGTTTCCAATCGAGACAGCCCTTAAGGCACTGACAATCGAAGGGGCTAAGGTTCTAGGAATGGAAAAGCAGATAGGAAGTCTAGAAGTCGGCAAGCAGGCAGATTTTCTGGTTATTCAACCTAAGGGAAAAATCCATCTTCAACCTCAGGAAAATATGCTTTCTCACCTCGTATACGCAGTTAAATCCAGTGATGTTGATGATGTCTATATTGCAGGAGAGCAGGTTGTCAAGCAAGGCAAAGTTTTGACAGTAGAAATTTAAAAAAATTTTAAAAAAGTTTGCAAAAATCTTGCATTCTTTTTTTGTCTATGCTATACTTATATACGGTTTGAAAAAACTGCCTAAGACAGTAGGGGAGCTCGACTCGTAAAGATCCTACCGAGGACAAAACGTATCATGTAAAAAGAAGCGTATTGTACTTTCGTGTCTAGGTTTGGGCGCGTTTTTCTTTTGAAAAAATTCCCCAAGCAAAATAATTACGGAGGTGAACACACTAATGAGTGAAGCAATTATTGCTAAAAAAGCGGAACTAGTTGACGTGGTAGCTGAAAAAATGAAAGCTGCTGCATCTATCGTCGTTGTAGACGCTCGTGGTTTGACAGTTGATCAAGATACAGTTCTTCGTCGTGAGCTTCGTGGAAGCGAAGTTGAGTATAAAGTTATTAAAAACTCAATCTTGCGTCGTGCAGCTGAAAAAGCTGGTCTTGAAGAACTTGCATCAGTATTTGTTGGACCATCTGCAGTAGCATTTTCTAACGAAGATGTTATCGCACCAGCGAAAATCTTGAACGATTTTGCTAAAAACGCTGAAGCACTTGAAATCAAAGGTGGTGCAATCGAAGGCGCTGTCGCATCTAAAGAAGAAATCGTTGCTCTTGCAACTCTTCCAAACCGCGAAGGACTTCTTTCTATGCTCCTTTCTGTACTTCAAGCACCAGTGCGCAACGTTGCTTTTGCAGTCAAAGCGGTTGCAGAAAGCAAAGAAGACGCAGCTTAATCTTAAGCTACGCAGTGTAGCCTAGCTACGAAAAAAACTATTATAAAATTTAAAACTTATTTGGAGGAAATAACAATGGCATTGAACATTGAGAACATTATTACTGAAATTAAAGAAGCTTCAATCCTTGAATTGAACGACCTTGTAAAAGCTATCGAAGAAGAATTTGGTGTAACTGCAGCTGCTCCTGTAGCTGTAGCTGCAGCTGGTGCTGCTGACGCTGGTGCTGCTAAAGACTCATTTGACGTTGAATTGACAGCTGCTGGTGACAAAAAAGTTGGCGTTATCAAAGCTGTACGTGAAATCACTGGTCTTGGACTTAAAGAAGCTAAAGAACTTGTTGATGGTGCACCAGGTGTTATCAAAGAAGGCGTTCCAACTGCAGAGGCTGAAGAAATCAAAGCTAAATTGGAAGAAGCTGGAGCTTCAGTTACTCTTAAATAATAGAGCAACTACATTAGTAGCTTAAAAACATGATTAAACCGCTATTCTTGGGAGTAGCGGTTTTTCTTTTTGTTCGCGAGGGGGCAAAAAAGGGGCAAACTATTATATAGTTTATCTAGGAGACAAACAACTTTTGAATAATAGGCTTTCCATAAAAAATGATCCAAGTTTTTACTCTTCAGGATTTATTTTCTTTCTAGTATCATCATTCCTATTAACAGTAGAAAAGTAAGTTTTTAATTTGTTTATACTCCGGATATTATAATCTCAGTATTAAAGCACTTTATTGAAGGTAATTCTCGAACGGTTTGAGGTAATTTCAATAAAATTTTAAAAGATATTTAAATTTAGTCTTGACCCTGACCTTGGGTAAGGGATTATACTAATAGTAGATAAGAAAGGAGATTACTATGAAAATCAATATGATTCGTTCAGATAAAGTTTATCAAGAGATGTTAGAGCTACCCTTAGAAAAGAGAGAAGGTTGTTTTCGAGCCAAAATATTAGCACCTTTTGCAACAAAATATCAAACGCAACACATTCCTCTGAAAGCGAAGTATCCTGGAGGATTTGATGCCTTGTTCCTGCTTGGCTTTATGAATCAGTTGCCCGCAACTCTCTCAGAAAAGGATAGACCAGCTATCGACGCTCTGAGCTCTGATCAACTCTGGCAGGACTGCCAGGAAACAATCAAGAGGAGTATCGGTCTTTTTAAGCAAGCTGGCTATGATTTAGAGGTTGAGGATTACCATTTTACTATTTTATTGGGCAACCCTGAAAAGGCCATGTTACAGCTCAATAAGGGTTATAGCGGAGATGGTGGAATTCCAGGTTACCTCATGCTTAGTCTGCTACCAAATGACTATACTTTGCCACGTGTGCAAGCGGCACTGGCCCACGAGTGCAATCATAATGTCCGCTTCCAATTTATCAAATGGAACCAGCAGACGACATTAGCAGACTGGGTAGTCAGTGAAGGCTTGGCAGAGTCTTTTGCAGCTGAGCTCTATGGCAAAGATCTCATTGGGCCTTGGGTTACTTCAATCAGTCCAGAGCAGTTAGAAGAGATTAAGCCCATCATCTCAAGTCGTCTTCAGCTAACAGGGATGGCGGAAATGGCTCCTTATCTTTACGGTGATGAAATAGCTGAGATACAGGGTCAGATACCAGTCGGTATGCCCTATGCTGCAGGCTATGCCTATGGCTATCATCTGATACAAGCTTATCTGAAAAAGACTGGTAAGAGCATTATTGAGGCTACAGTAACACCGACAGAAGAGATTTTAGCAGCGACAAAAGACTTTTGGAAATGACACTTTTGCTTGCAAATCTGCCAAAACTTGATATAATGAAAGTAGTTTTTGGAGGTGGCTATATGCACTATAAAAGAGTTGAATTAAAAGTCACAAATCAAGGTATCCATGAGTGCAAGATTTTTCAAGGTGTTAAGATTTTTAGTCGCAGTAAATTGTCCAAAGATCAGAAAAGCATTCTGACGCAGAAGATTTACCTGACACCGAAGCAAAATAT
This sequence comes from Streptococcus sp. A69, assembly GCF_058556195.1. NCBI lineage: Bacteria > Bacillati > Bacillota > Bacilli > Lactobacillales > Streptococcaceae > Streptococcus > Streptococcus sp. A69. Next base: position 669,473 of record NZ_JBZUJU010000002.1, read on the forward strand.
TGTTTACTATCAACGAACAGATATCAATTATGACCAGAATTGGCAACATCATAAGGACTATTACGAATTAGTTTATGGTCAGTTGGACAGAGAGATTGTCTTTAAGGTTTGTCAAGATTTTGACGAACTAAGTCCTTTTCTGGAAAATGAGCTGCTTGAGAAGCTAAAAGAAAAGCAGTCAACAGGCAAATTTTTTGAAAAGTTAGATATATAAAAATCCGGCTGCTTTTATAGGCAGTCGGATTTCTTTGAGTTCTAGTTTGATAATCTTTCATAAGGGAAAATAGCTCTATTTTTATCATGAACAGCTCACTTAGTTAGAAGTTTTGGAAACAGTATAGTTGAAATCTATGAAGAATAAGTGTATAATCAAGAAAAATGATTGAGTGCTCACTCAATTTTGTAGATGTGTAAAGGAGTTCATACAATGGTTGTTCAAGCAATACAATATAGTCGTTTCGGTGATGAAGAAGTGTTAGATTTAGTGAACATTAAATCTGACGCTTTGAAAGTGAATCAAGTTAGGATAGAAGTTCATGCTGTTGGTTTAAATCCTATTGATTATAAGACTTTTGAAGGTGCAAAGCCACTGCGATTTCTATCTTTTATGACAAAACTAAGGAAGCCAAGTCGTTGGTTTGAGTCAAAATCATCTCTTTTTCCAAGAGGTGTTGGTCGGGATTTTGCTGGAGTTATCATAGAAATTGGTGAAAGAGTAAATAGATTTGCAGTAGGGGATAAGGTTTTTGGAACAATGATCAGTGACCCTGGATTGGGAACCAAGAGGGGAGCTTTGGCAACAGAAATTTGTGTCAATGAATCGGAAATCGTATCGAAACCAGATATGATTGATATGAACCATGCAGCTACTATGGGTGTAGCCTCTCTAACAGTGGGAGGTGCTTTTAGAAAGATTGAGCTAAACTCTAAAGATATTGTAGTGATTTCAGCAGCGGCAGGTGGTATTGGAAGTATTGCAGTACAGTATGCAGTTGCTAAGGGTGCAACAGTTATCGGAATTGCAAGTAAGAAGAATTCAGATTATCTGAAGTCTTTAGGTGCTATACCGGTAGCCTACGAAGAGAACATCCAGAATGCTCTTCTATCAGCAAGTGCAAAGCCAATTACAAAATTCTTGGATTGCTATGGAAGTGATTATGTTAAATTGGCTTTCAGTTTGGGATTGAAGGGCACGGCTATTGGAACGCTAGTACCTTCACCATATGTTATGATAAGAGGAGCTCAGTTCACGGGTCCGAGACATTCCACATATGATGATTTTAGAGTTCTAGCGGAAATGGTCTCAGATGGGAAGGTTCGGCTGAATATTGACCAGGTTTATGATTTTTCTCTAAAGTCTGTTAGAGAGGCATATCGTAGTCTGAAGTCGGGACACACTCGAGGTAAGAAAGTTGTAAAAGTAAGAGAGTAGCAGAGAGGGGCTAGCAATGGATAGTTTAGAACAAAAGTATGCTCAGACATTAGAAAATAGCAACTTGAGTTTAAAACAACGTCAAGTATTATTATCAAGTCTAAAGCTATTTTCAGAAATTAGCTTTGAAAATACAACAGCCAGCCTTATTGCTAAGGAGGCTGGAGTTTCAGAAGGGACCGTTTTTAGTTACTTTAAGACCAAGGAAGGCATCTTAGAGGCTATTCTGTCAACTTTTCTCGAACAGGTTATTCCAGATGTAATTGCTGATTTTTCTGAGAAGAAATTTACAGCAAACCAAGAGTCTTTTCCACTATTTTTAAGAAGTATTGTTCGAGATAGACTAGTTTTCATTCAGGAGAATCAAATGCAAGTTAAAATTCTCTTGAGTCGTTCTTTTATTGATAAAACTATTTCTGACCAGTTAGGGAATGTTATTGTTCGCTCTATCATTAAGCCAATTAGTCCAGTTCTGAATAAGTTTAAAGAAAATGGTGTTATCCGAGATTGGTCAAATGAAAGAATTGTTCGTTATATTCTAGCTTTGAGTCTTTCTTATGCTCTTCCAATGATGTTGAATGATAATGAGGACCTAGACATAGATGAAGCAGTAAATGAAATAGTTGAATGCCTGTCTTTTGCCTTAGTAGAGGTAAAATAAATCTTGATTTTAAGTTTACTATTTTAAATGGTGAGCTTTTTTGAAGCCAACATAAAAATCCCCAATCATAACGATTGAGGATTGAGCAAATGAATTTTAAACAATACCTTGTGCAATCATAGCGTTTGCTACGTTTTCGAAGGCAGCGATATTTGCTCCTGCAAGGTAGTCAGTACCAAGACCGTAAGTTTCAGCGGTTGTTTTAGCTGTGCTGAAGATATTGGTCATGATGTCTTTGAGACGTCCATCAACTTCTTCACGGGTCCATGAGAGGCGAAGGCTGTTTTGGCTCATTTCAAGTGCTGATACAGCTACACCACCAGCGTTGGCAGCTTTGGCAGGCCCGTAAAGGATTCCGTTTTCTTTGTAGACTTTAATCGCATCAAGGTCACTAGGCATGTTAGCACCTTCAGATACACAGATAACGCCTTGAGCAACCAAACGTTTAGCTGCGTCACCATTGATTTCGTTTTGAGTCGCACATGGAAGAGCGATGTCGTAGTTCCCAGCGTAAGTCCATACAGAACCTTCATGGTAAGTAGCAGTGGCTTTTTCAGCAGCGTACTCAGTCAAACGTGCACGACGGCTATTCTTCACATCTGCTAGAAGGTCGAAGTCGATACCATTTTCATCAATGACATAACCATTTGAGTCAGATACAGAGATAACAGTTGCACCAAGTTCAGTTGCTTTTTGAAGAGCATATTGAGCTACGTTACCAGAACCTGAAATCACCACTTTTTTACCAGCAAAACTGTTACCATTAGCTTTGAGCATTTCTTCAGTATAGTAAACCAAACCATAACCAGTTGCTTCTGGACGAATCAAGCTACCACCGAATCCAAGAGGTTTACCAGTCAAGACACCAGCATCAAATTGGTTAAGACGTTTATATTGTCCGTAAAGGTAACCAATTTCACGTCCACCAACACCGATATCGCCAGCTGGGACGTCAAGTGATGGTCCAATGTATTTTTGCAATTCTGTCATAAAGCTTTGGCAGAAGCGCATCACTTCAGCATCAGTCTTTCCTTTAGGATCGAAGTCTGATCCACCTTTACCTCCACCGATTGGAAGTCCAGTCAAAACGTTTTTAAAAATTTGTTCGAAGCCGAGGAATTTCAAAATCCCTTGGTTTACAGTTGGGTGGAAACGAAGTCCGCCTTTATATGGTCCAACAGCTGAGTTGAATTGAACACGGTAACCACGGTTCACTTGGACTTTTCCATCACGGTCAACCCAAGGAACTCGGAAAGAAATCACGCGCTCAGGCTCAGTGATACGTGCCAAGATGTTTTCTTCGATATACTCGGGATGTTTTTCAAATACAGGTTCCAAAGTGCTGAAGAATTCTTCAACCGCCTGGAGAAATTCAGCCTCATGCCCGTTACGAGCTTTCACAGTTGCAAACACGCTTTGGATATAATCTTTAGCAGATGTCATATCGTTCTCCTTTTTGTTGTTATATTTTATTACATGAGCCATTATAGCAGAATTTTTTTTGAGTGTAAAGAAAAAAACAGAAATTTTCTAAAAATTCTTTCAATTTACAAAACCGAACGTTTTAGATAGAAATTAGTTTCTCAAAGAGAAAATTTGAAAGTATGGTATAATATTAGAAATAAAAGGAATCTGGAGGATCAGAATCATGGTATCAACGAAAACACAAATAGCTGGCTTTGAGTTTGACAATTGCTTGATGAACGCAGCAGGTGTAGCTTGTATGACAATAGAGGAACTTGAAGGAGTCAAAAACTCAGCAGCGGGAACCTTTGTCACGAAGACAGCGACCTTGGAATTTCGTCAGGGAAATCCTGAACCACGTTACCAGGATGTTCCACTTGGTTCTATCAACTCCATGGGATTACCAAATAATGGTTTAGACTATTATCTGGACTATCTTTTGGACTTGCAGGAAAAGGAGCCAAACCGTACTTTCTTCCTATCTCTAGTCGGCATGTCTCCAGAGGAAACACATACCATCTTGAAAAAAGTCCAAGAGAGTGAGTTTAAAGGACTGACAGAGCTTAATCTCTCTTGTCCAAATGTTCCAGGAAAACCTCAGATTGCCTATGATTTTGAGACAACAGACCGTATCTTGGCAGAAGTCTTTGCCTACTTTACCAAACCTCTTGGGATTAAATTGCCACCTTATTTTGATATTGTTCACTTTGACCAAGCAGCAGCTATTTTCAACAAATATCCGCTCAAGTTTGTTAACTGTGTGAACTCTATCGGAAACGGCCTTTATATAGAAGACGAGTCGGTCGTGATTCGTCCTAAAAATGGTTTTGGTGGCATTGGTGGAGAGTATATCAAACCGACTGCTCTTGCTAATGTGCACGCCTTTTATCAACGCTTAAATCCTCAAATCCAAATCATCGGAACGGGTGGCGTCTTGACAGGTCGTGATGCCTTTGAACATATCCTTTGTGGTGCTAGTATGGTACAGGTGGGAACCACCCTTCATAAGGAAGGCGTCTGTGCTTTTGATCGCATTACCAATGAACTAAAAGCAATCATGACGGAAAAAGGGTACGAAAACCTAGAAGATTTCCGTGGGAAATTGCGCTATATTGATTAAAGTTAGTAAAAAATCAGAAGAAAGGAGAGAAGATGCTAGCCATAGAAGAGAGTCAAAAGGTATCTTTATCAAACTTATCTAGCCTGACCTTATTTACAGGTTCGGACCAAGGTCAGTTTGAAGTTATGAAGGATCAGGTGCTGAAACAGATCGGCTATGATCCAGCCGACCTTAATTTTGCCTACTTTGACATGAAAGAAGTAGCTTATAAAGACTTAGAGTTGGAGTTGGTCAGTCTCCCTTTCTTTGCGGATGAGAAAATCGTGATATTAGACCATTTTGTCGATATCACAACAGCCAAAAAACGCTTTTTAACAGATGATGAGCTCAAGTCATTTGAGGAATACCTTGACAATCCTTCACCGACGACTAAACTTTTGATTTTTGCAGAAGGAAAACTGGATAGCAAAAGACGGTTGGTCAAACTGCTCAAACGAGATGCGACTGTCTTTGACGCTATTGAACCCAAGGAACAAGAGATTCGTCAGTATTTCCGAAAATGGAGTCAGACACAAGGTTTGCAGTTTGAGGGGCAGTCCTTTGAAAATCTACTCATCAAGTCCGGTTTTCAATTTAGTGAAATCCAGAAAAACCTCCTTTTTTTACAGTCTTATAAATCAGACGGCATGATTGAGGAGAAGGATATTGTCGAGGCTATTCCAAAGACTTTGCAGGACAATATTTTTGATTTGACTCAGTTTATTTTAGCTAAGAAGATTGACCAGGCGCGTGACTTGGTTAGAGATTTGACCTTACAAGGGGAGGACGAAATCAAGCTCATAGCGGTCATGTTAGGGCAGTTTCGTACCTTTGCCCAAGTGAAGATTTTATCAGAAGCTGGTCAGACGGAATCACAGATTGCAAGTAGTCTGGGAACTTACTTGGGGCGCAATCCTAATCCTTATCAAATCAAGTTTGCACTGAGAGATTCGAGAGGGATTTCTTTGAGTTTTCTCAAGCGAGCGATTTCTTATTTGATTGAAACAGACTACCAGATTAAGACAGGTGTCTATGAAAAAGGCTACCTTTTTGAGAGAGCGCTGTTACAGATATCTAGCCAAGCGTAATGAGCATAAAACTTGAAAAAAGAGGATGATTGCGTTATCATCTTCATATAGAAAGAAAAAGAGGTATTACAGATGGCTATTATCTTACCAGACCTTCCATACGCATATGACGCTTTGGAACCATACATCGATGCAGAAACAATGCACTTGCACCATGACAAGCACCATCAAACTTATGTCAACAATGCTAATGCAGCTCTTGAAAAACACCCTGAAATCGGTGAAGACCTTGAAGCTTTGCTTGCTGATGTAGACTCTATCCCAGCTGATATCCGCCAAGCGCTTATCAATAACGGTGGGGGACACTTGAACCACGCTCTTTTCTGGGAATTGATGACTCCTGAAAAAACAGCTCCTTCAGCAGAACTTGCAGCAGCAATCGACGCAACATTTGGCTCATTTGAAGAGTTCCAAGTAGCCTTTACAGCAGCAGCTACAACTCGCTTCGGTTCTGGATGGGCATGGTTGGTTGTCAACAAAGAAGGGAAGCTTGAAGTAACTTCAACAGCAAACCAAGACACACCAATCTCAGAAGGTAAAAAACCAATCTTGGGCTTGGACGTTTGGGAACATGCTTACTACGTGAAATACCGCAATGTGCGTCCTGACTACATCAAAGCTTTCTTCTCAGTCATCAACTGGAACAAAGTAAATGAGCTTTATTCAGCAGCTAAATAAAAAATAGGAAGGGAAGAGCCAATCTTCTCTTTTTGGTTTATATGGCAGAAGTCTGACAAAATCGTCAGACTTTTTTCATTTTTATGAGAAATGTGCTAATTGCTAGAAATTATGGTAAAATAGAGTGTTAAGTAATCGTGGAAAAGGAAGACTATGCGTAAAGAAATTGCACCTGAATTATACAACTATAACAAGTTTCCTGGCCCAGAATTTCATGTAAATGGGGATAAGGTTGAGACTGAAGGGATTGCTTTTACCTTGGTTGAAAATATCAAGGATGCCTTCGATGTGACAGTCTTTAATCAACGCTTCTCAGAAGTGTTGACCAAATTTGATTATGTCGTGGGGGACTGGAGCAATGAACAGCTCCGTTTACGTGGCTTTTACAAAGACGATCGAACAGAGGAAAAAATTGAAAAGATTAGTCGGTTACAGGACTATCTTTTGGAGTATTGTAGTTATGGTTGTGCCTATTTTGTCCTAGAAAATCAAGCACCTAAGCGGGCTTCATTTGACAAGAAAATGCGTAAAAAAGAGGAGGAGAACCTTTCTAGAAGAGGCAAGAAACCTTCGCAAAACAAGAGAAAACCAAATGCGGATAAGCGAAATAGACGTCGTCATAAGGACCAAAAGTCTCAGAAAGAGGACAAGGGACAGCGCCATTTTGTCATTCGTCAGAAATAGCTAGAGAATAAGGAGAAGAGATGAAACCGTCTATTTATAGTTTAACACGTCAAACAATGCAAGAATGGGTATTAGAACAGGGAGAAAAGAAATTCCGAGCAGATCAAATCTGGGAATGGCTCTACCGTAAACGTGTCCAGTCATTTGAAGAAATGACCAACCTTTCCAAGGATTTGATTGCTAAACTCAATGACCAGTTTGTCGTAAATCCTTTGAAACAACGGATTGTACAAGAGTCAGCTGACGGTACTGTTAAGTATCTTTTCGAGTTGCCAGATGGCATGTTGATTGAGACAGTACTCATGCGTCAACACTACGGTTTGTCAGTCTGTGTGACCACTCAGGTTGGCTGTAATATTGGTTGTACCTTCTGTGCATCAGGCTTGATCAAGAAGCAACGTGACCTCAATAATGGGGAAATCGTAGCGCAGATCATGCTAGTTCAGAAATACTTTGATGAACGTGGTCAGGATGAACGTGTCAGCCATATCGTTGTCATGGGAATTGGTGAACCATTTGATAACTACAACAATGTTTTGAATTTTGTCCGTACCATCAATGATGACAAGGGGATGGCTATCGGTGCTCGTCACATCACAGTTTCAACTTCAGGTTTGGCCCATAAAATTCGTGACTTTGCTAATGAAGGCGTACAGGTTAATCTGGCTGTTTCCCTTCACGCACCCAATAATGAATTGCGCTCAAGCATCATGAAGATTAACCGTGCCTTTCCGATAGAAAAGCTTTTTGCAGCTATTGAGTACTATATCGAAATAACTAATCGCCGTGTGACCTTTGAATACATCATGCTCAATGAAGTCAACGACGGTGTTGAACAAGCCTTGGAGCTGGCGGAATTGCTCAAAAATATCAAGAAATTGTCTTATGTAAACTTGATTCCCTATAACCCAGTTAGTGAACACGACCAATATAGCCGTAGTCCTAAAGAGCGCGTGATGGCCTTCTACGATACCCTCAAGAAAAAAGGGGTCAACTGTGTTGTTCGTCAAGAACATGGTACAGATATTGATGCAGCTTGTGGACAATTACGCTCCAATACAATGAAACGTGATCGCCAGAAGGCAGTCGCAGCGGTAAATCCATAAAATGACTAAAAAAAGAGAATTAATCTTAAGATTGGGAGTGGCTGTTTACAGCCTTTGCATTGTCTGTTTTTGCTTCACTCCCCAACCTCAGCTTCCTACAGGAGTGGAAACTCCAGGTATTCAAACTTTTGGACGCCTGGTTTTTCTTTTAACTCCCTTAAACTCCCTTTGGAATCTGGGTGAAGTGACCAGTTTGGGACAAGTCCTTTGGATCTTTTTGCAGAACATTTTAAATGTCTTCTTGCTTTTCCCACTAGTCTTTCAACTGATCTATCTCTGTCCAAATTTACGACAAACGAAAAAAATCCTATTTCTCAGTTTTCTTCTGAGCTTAGGAATTGAATGTACGCAGCTGGTCTTAGACTTTTTCTTTGATTTTAATCGGGTCTTTGAGATTGATGATTTGTGGACCAATACCTTGGGTGGCTATCTGGCTTGGGTCCTCTATAAAGGACTGCATAAAAACAAGATAAGGAATTAGAATGAGTATTTTAGAAGTTAAAAATTTAAGTCACGGTTTTGGTGACCGTGCAATTTTTGAAGATGTGTCTTTCCGTCTCCTCAAGGGAGAGCATATCGGTCTAGTTGGTGCTAACGGTGAAGGGAAATCAACCTTTATGAGCATTGTGACTGGTAAGATGTTGCCAGATGAAGGGAAGGTGGAGTGGTCAAAATATGTGACTGCTGGCTATCTGGATCAGCACGCTGTGCTAAAGGAAGGTCAAACCGTGCGTGATGTCTTGCGGACAGCCTTTGATGAGCTATTTAAAGCAGAAGCTCGTATCAATGACCTCTATATGGAAATGGCAGAGGACGGAGCAGATATTGACGCGCTAATGGAAGAAGTTGGCGAACTCCAAGACCGTTTGGAGAGTCGAGATTTCTATACTTTGGATGCTAAGATTGATGAAGTAGCGCGTGCCCTCGGTGTCATGGACTATGGCATGGATACAGATGTAACAGCCTTATCAGGTGGACAAAGAACCAAGGTGCTTTTGGCTAAACTCCTCCTTGAAAAACCAGATATTTTGCTGCTTGACGAGCCAACCAACTACTTGGATGCTGAACACATTGACTGGCTCAAGCGTTATCTCCAAAACTATGAGAATGCCTTTGTCCTTATTTCGCATGATATTCCTTTCCTCAACGACGTAATCAATATCGTCTACCATGTGGAAAATCAACAGTTGACTCGTTACTCTGGTGACTACTACCAGTTCCAAGAAGTCTATGCCATGAAGAAATCTCAGTTGGAAGCAGCCTACGAACGTCAACAGAAAGAAATTGCCGACCTCAAGGACTTTGTCGCTCGAAACAAAGCGCGTGTCGCAACGCGTAATATGGCCATGTCCCGTCAAAAGAAACTCGACAAGATGGATATCATTGAACTCCAAAGCGAGAAACCAAAGCCATCCTTTGATTTTAAACCGGCTCGTACTCCTGGTCGCTTTATTTTCCAAGCTAAGGACTTGCAGATTGGTTATGACCGTCCACTTACCAAACCATTAAACCTCACCTTTGAACGCAATCAAAAGGTTGCCATTATTGGAGCCAATGGTATCGGGAAAACAACTCTCTTGAAGTCTCTCTTGGGAATTATTCCGCCAATCGCTGGGGAGGTTGAACGCGGTGATTACCTAGAACTTGGTTACTTTGAACAGGAAGTAGAAGGTGGCAATCGTCAAACACCACTAGAGGCTGTCTGGAATGCCTTTCCTTCCCTTAACCAAGCAGAAGTCCGTGCGGCCCTTGCCCGCTGTGGGTTGACGACTAAGCACATTGAAAGCCAAATTCAGGTCTTGTCAGGTGGAGAACAGGCCAAGGTGCGTTTCTGTCTCTTGATGAACCGTGAAAACAACGTCTTAGTGTTGGACGAGCCGACTAACCACTTGGATGTAGATGCCAAGGAAGAACTCAAACGGGCGCTTAAAGAATACAAAGGAAGCATTCTTATGGTTTGCCACGAACCAGACTTCTATGAAGGCTGGATGGACCAAATCTGGGACTTTAACAAGCTAACTTAAAAGCAGTAAAAAAGCCAAGTCGAAATGACTTGGCTTTTTTGACTAGTAATTTAAATAGTTTTCAACTTCAGATTTCTCAATTTCTTTACCGTAGTGGCAAATCGGACAAGAAACGAAGTAACTTTTACCATAAGGGAAAAGTGGAATCCAGTAGAGGGTGAACTTGCGCCCAGTTTCTACGATCTCCCAAGTGTCGACATTGTTACAGTGACCACATTCGATCGCAGTTTGCGTATGTCCCAAATCTTTCTGATAACCTTTAGAACCCCAAAATAAAATCATGTCATCGTCTCCTTATCTGTTGATGGCTTATTTTTTGCTGAAGTCGTAGTCTTTCACCACTTCTATACTATCAATGGTGATAGCAGACGTTGGTTTATCTTTCTCATCTTTTTCAGCCTTGGCAATCTTGTCAACAACGTCCATACCATCGATGACTTGACCAAAGACGGGGTGTTTGCCGTCTAGACTAGGATTTCCGCCCTCTTTATAGGCTTCGATGATTTTCTTTGGATACTTGCTAGTAGGAAGTTTAGCAGAAATATCTGTTGAGTTTTGGTTGATGAAGAACTGGCTACCGTTGGTGTTTGATTGACCAGTATTAGCCATAGCAAGGGCTCCTCGGATATTGTATAGGTAAGGAGAGATTTCATTTTTGAAACCAGTTCCCTTGTCCTTTGTTTTATCCTTATCATGCCAGATAGATTGGCCGCCTGTACCATCTCCCTTAGGATCTCCAGTTTGGACCATAAAGCCATCAATGACACGGTGGAAGGTGATGCCGTTATAATAGCCTTCCTTAGCGTGAGTGAGGAAGTTTTCAACTGCTAGTGGTGCTAGTTTTGGAAAGAGTTTGATGCGGATATCGCCTTGATTTGTGTGTAAAATGACCTCAGCTTCGTCTTCAGCAACTTCCTTAGAAAGTTGAGGGAAGTTGGCATTTTCATTGGTCAAAGCGTCATTCAAATCTTTGGCAGCCTGAGCAGCCGCTTTTGAGCTTTCTTCAGCTGAGATACTGGAGTCGACATATTCATCACCACGGAGACCACGTTGGATACTAGTACATCCAGCAAGGGCTACAGTTGATAGTAAAAGAAGGGTTGCTAGTTTTTTCATTGTTAACCTCTCAAAAATTCATTTCTACCATTGTACCTTAAAAGGAGTTTGATTTCAAATTTTAAAATGAGGTTATTTTGCTAATACATGTAATTTTATAGCTTGACTTACTCCATTTTGTTCATTAGAGTATGTTACTGCATTTGCACAGTCTTTGACATCTGTAGGAGCATTTCCCATTGCAATACCGAGACCTGCGGTTTCAATCATGGGAATATCATTATAATTGTCACCCAAGGTCATAATCTCCTTGAGAGGAATTTGATAATAGTTAGCCAATTCTAACAGAGCCTGTTTTTTAGATACTTGATTATGTGTGACTTCAAGATAGTTATCCTTGGAGAGATAAAAGTCGGTTTGAGGGAAATCCATAATGGATAAGATGTTTTGTAGTTTCTGTATAGTGTCTGCCTTATCAATTAATAATAGTTTATGAACAAGAGTATGTTCCTCTCTTATAAAATCTGTTATAGATGTAACTTTTGGACTTTCTCCAGTAATGTTAGCTTCGATTTGTACCCATTTATCTAAAGTATTAACAAACCAATCTTGTCCAGAATAAACATTGATAGAAACTGTCGGAAATTCTCTTTTTAAAAAATCATGAAGAAATGCCAATTCTTTTTTATCAATAGAATGCTGACTTAGAACCTCATCCCCCTTACTGATTAGGGCACCATTATAGCATGCAATTGGAAAGTCGGAAATTCCTAGTTTTCTAGAAATTGGAGCAATACCGAGAGGAGAGCGAGCAGAAGCTAAGACAAAAGGGATTTCTTTTTGTTTTAAAATTGGCATCAGTTCAGGCAAATAAGAGTCTATCTGGTGATTTTTGTCTAAAATTGTTCCGTCAATATCGCTTATAATCAATTTAATATTTCTCATAGCTTCCTCCCTTTTAAAATAGAATAGTTGTTTTGCCATCTAAAGATCGCTGAATTTCTATATCGGGTTCTTTGTCTGTAATCCAATAATCAAAATCAGCTAGTTCAGACAGAATAAAGTGAGAGTGTTTGCTTATTTTACTGGTTTCAGCCAGTAAGACACGAGTTTTGCTTGTTTTAAATGCTCTCTTTTTCATTAGAACATCTTCTTGGTCTTCAAAACTAACTTGACCATCTGAAAGACTTGCAGCTCCAAAAAAAGCTAAATCAAACTTAATAGAGTTTAAAATGTCCGATTCTTCTAGAGAGTAATAGAAACGATTCTTTTTATGAAACTTTCCGCCTAGAATGTGAAAATCGACATTTTCTTTTCCTCCTAGAATAAGCGCATTATCTAATGAATGACTGAAAATACTAACTTCTTTCTCAAGTATTTTAGCTAATTCTAGTACAGTTGTTGAAACATCAAAGAATAGTAGGTCTCCATTAGAAATGAGTTCCTTTGCTAGAGAGGCGATTTTCTCTTTTTCTTTGGAAGATTGTTCTCTCCTGTCTTTAAAGCCTAGTATAGGCTGTTTCTTTATTGATAGCAATCCTCCGTGAGTTCTTTGTGCTCTATTTTCCTTTGCAAGAATAGAAAAATCTCTGCGGACGGTATCTTTGGATACTTGGAAATAGTCAACCATTTCTTTTGCTGAAAGGCTTCCTCTCTCTTCTAAAAGTGTTATGATTTCTTCTAATCGTTGTGCTTGGTACATAAATTCACCTGCTTTCTGACTCTATTTTACTCTTTTTTGCAAGTCGAATCAAGCGTTTATAAGTTTTTTTAATTTAAAATCAATTTATTTAAGTTTTTTGTGGCAAATCTGAAAAAATAAAAACTCTGTCAAGTTTTTTTCTTGACACCTGTCAGAAATCTGCTATAATAGAACATGTGCTAAATAGCTCAGCTATTTCACCGAAATAAAAAAATAAGAAAAGAGACATTAAAAAATGGCAGTTAAAATCCGTTTGACTCGTATGGGTTCTAAGAAAAAACCTTTCTACCGTATCAACGTAGCAGACTCACGTTCACCACGTGACGGACGTTTCATCGAAACAGTTGGTACTTACAACCCACTTGTTGCTGAAAACCAAGTAACTTTGAAAGAAGACCGCGTTCTTGCATGGTTGGCTGATGGAGCTCAACCTTCAGATACAGTTCGCAACATCCTTTCAAAAGAAGGCGTATTGAAAAAATTCCACGATTCTAAATTCTCAAAATAAGTTTAAAGTAGGTTGACAGATGGATACGATTGAAAATCTCATTATTGCGATTGTGAAACCTTTGATTTCACAACCTGATGCCTTAACTATCAAGATTGAAGACACACCAGAGTTTTTGGAGTATCACTTGGATCTTGACCAAAGCGATGTCGGTCGTGTTATCGGTCGTAAGGGTCGCACTATCTCAGCGATAAGAACGATTGTCTACTCTGTCCCAACTGAAGACAAGAAAGTAAGAATCGTTATCGATGAAAAATAAAAAAGCGGGACAGAAGTGTACTGACCCCAAAAAGTTAGACAAATAATTTATCCAAAGGATTTAGTTCTGTACTGCACGGGACTAAGTCCTTTTAGTTTTACCTTAATTCGTTTGTTGTTGTAATAATCAATATAGTCTACAATGACTTGTTCCAATTGCTTAAGTGACTGAAACGACTTCTCATAACCGTAAAACATCTCCGACTTCAAAATATCAAAGAAGGACTCCATCATACCGTTGTCTGGGCTGTTACCTTTACGTGACATAGATGGCTGAATTCCCTTACTCTCTAAAAACCTGTGATAAAAATCGTGTTGGTGTTGCCAGCCCTGGTCGCTGTGTAAAATGGTATTTTCATAGTGTTTCTCTGTGAATGCCTGTTCTAACATACTCTTCACTTGTTCTAAGTTTGGTGGAAAGAAATCACAGTAGATCGTAAATTTCTATCCTTATTTGGACTATTAGCTGGAAGCCATCTGCTATCTGCTATTTTCAATCGCTCGGGACATTTGATTGGAAATGTGATTGAAATTCTCTTCATGGTGACCTATGTTTTACTATTTACCATGTTGCAATCAGGGCAACTTAAAAAATTATTTGACTGGATTGCCTATACGGTTCAAATTGTATCTTTTTCTTCAGCAATTTTTGCGTTTGGTTTATTGGTAAGTAGAGTCCTTATCCTATTTAAGATTGGCGAACAATCTTATTACTATGGTGTCATGAATGGACGTCTGTGGGGAATTGTTAATCCTAATGCTAGTGCGATATTTTCATACATTAGCATTATTTTGGCTATGTATTTGATCCATAAAGGAAGTAAGTATTCTGTTTATCTTAAACTGAACAATGTGATTCAATTAGTTTACTTCGCTACGATGCAAAGTCGAGGAGCCTTACTTTCTTTACTTCTCATGATTGGACTCTATAGTTTCTTTGCTACTAGAGGAAGTATCGTTAAACGATTCCTCACTTTTATAGTTGTTGGTTTGCTGATTACTGCAACTAATATTGGATTAAGCTATGTAACTTCAATCTATATTTCATCTGAAACTACGACTGTCTTAGATTTAAACAAAGGACAATCCTATGCTGAAACAGATTCGTCTGTCGCTAAGAAGAATGGTGAGCTCCATCTGATTGAAACAACACCAAGTGGTAGAACCTATATCTGGAAAAATGCCATCAAGATGGGAAGTACGAAACCAATTTTTGGTTATGGTGTACGAAATGTTCCAGATTACTATACAGAATATTTCAGTAAATTTGAGATTCAAAACTCCCTTATCGGTGGGAATTTCCATAACATTTTTGTGACCATATTTGTCAGTTCGGGAGTTCTAGGCTTAGCATTCTTCTTTCTTATATTGGGATATGTAATCAAGCGCTTTTTAACTTATTTGATTGTTTCCAAGAAAAATACTGATAAATTGATCATGATCCTTTTCTTCGGTATCTTGCTTGGTCAATTATTTGAAAGTCAGATTATGTATTCAACCAACTTTATTAATATCATCTTCTGGCTAGCGATTGGCTATGGACTTGTAGTCTGCAAACAGGATGAAGGAATTCGGTATCAAGAAGTAACAGATGTCAGTGAAATTCAACAGATGGAACTTGGAATCATGGAGTATATTCATGAAGTTTGTCAGAAAATTGGGGTTAAGTATTTCTTAGCATATGGAAGTCTAATTGGTGCTGTTCGCCATCAAGGATTTATCCCTTGGGATGATGACATGGATATCTGCATGTTACGAGAAGATTATGAAAAGTTACAAGACTACCTTATCGCTAACCCTGATGAACGTTACGAGGTCATGTCTTATAAAAATAATCTCAACTATGTCTATCCCTTCATGAAAGTGCAGGATAACCATACCTACTTGTTGGAAGAAGATGTTCGCATCGATTCAAATATGGGGATATATGTAGATATTTTCCCTGTAGATGGCTACGAGGATGACGTAGAATTTAAAAACAAGATGACGAAACTGATAAAGAAACGTCAATTGAGTTGCTACACCTTTAAAGGCATTACTAATACGAAAAGTGTACTGAATTCACTGCTACGCTATGTGTCAGTTATTATTTTCTATTTCACCAATACGAACAAATACGTTGCCCAGATTGAAGAGCTTGCAAAATCCCGTAAAGTCTCAGATTATGAGCAAGTGGATTATCTTATCTACAAAGATATGAACAAACCAGTGTGGAGACGTGAATGGCTGGAACAAGCTACTACTGGAACATTTGAAGGTAAGGAATTTACCATTCCGAAAAATTATCATGAAATTTTGACCTCAGACTACGGAGACTATATGCAATTGCCACCGGTTGAACAAAGAGTATCTCATCATGATTTTAAATTGTGGAAGATTATTAAAAGGTCTAAATGACGAGATTGAAATTAAGAAACGTTTAAAAATATAGTCAAATTTAGGAGAATAAAACCTATGTCTGAAAGAACTTTAACTCTTGAAGAAATCAAACAAGTAGAATTGGATATTTTAAAGTATCTACATGAGCTTTGTGAACAACATCAAATCAAATACTTTATTGATTTTGGAACCTTACTAGGAGCTGTACGCCATAAAGGATTCATCCCTTGGGATGATGATACAGATATTTCCTTAGCGCGTGATGAATTTGAAAAACTGTATAAGGTTTTACAAAATGAAAATCATCCCTACTATAAATTGATTTCATTCAGAGAAACAAAGGGATATCCATACAGTTATATGAGAGTCTATGATGTAAGGACACGTCGAGATGCTAACCTCGTAGACCCAACGGTCGTATTGGGAACTTGCGTTGACATTTTTCCATATGATGGTGTCGTAACACAGGAAAGTGACCGTAAGAAAATGAAACTCTACAAATATTTCGTTCGCCTTTCTTCTTTGAATTTTAAAGGGATCAAGTCTGAGAATGGTGGACTTAAAAACCTCCCTCGTTATATGGGATCAGCTATTTTCCGCTTAACTTCTCCACAGCTATGGAATCAAAAATTAGAGAGTCTTGCTTTGAAGTATAGTGTAGATCAAGCAACAGATCTTACTTGTACTATCTATGACCCTTATTATCCAAATGGTATAAAAAAAGAATGGCTCTATGATTTGATTGATATGCCTTATGAAAACATTGTGGTCAAGGTTCCTAAAAAATACCATGAAATACTTGTCTACGAATTTGGAGAAAACTATATGACTCCACCCCCTATTGAGCAGCAAGTCCCAGGAGGGGATAAAAACTACTGGATTGATTAGATTAGTAAAAGTTGCTTATTGTTAAGATAAAGGAGTTTTCAAGATGAAAAATAAATGGTTATTAAAATCAGTTAGATATAGTGTTCTCGCATTCTTTCTATTACTGATTCAGTTATCGCAAGGAGTAGATGCAGATACTATCTCTGCAGGTTCGGGCAATCGTATCCATTTCATAAATACTAAAGCAAAATCTGGAAGTGATGCCATCCTTCTGGAAAGTAATGGTCATTATGCTTTGATTGATATGGGAGAAGACTATGATTTCCCTGATGGGAGTGACCCACGCTATCCAAGCCGCTGGGGAATTTCCATGAGAAATAATCAAGTATTGGAAGATCGCTTGATTCGCCACCTGGATCAAATAGGTGTAAAAAAATTAGATTTTATTCTAGGAACTCATGTCCATAGTGACCATATTGGTGGAGCGGATGAAATACTCAATCGATATCAAGTCGGTAAGTTTTATTTGAAAAAATATTCAGATGATCGGATCACCTCACACTGGGGACTTTGGGATAATCTTTTTAATTATGATAATGCTTTGAGAGCAGCTCAAAGACGCGGAGTTACTCTTATTCAGAATATTTCAGATGAGGATAGCCATCTAAAATTAGGTGATATGGATATCCAACTCTATAACTATAAGAATGAATATGATGCTGATGGGAATCTGAAAAGAGTTCGAGATGATAACTCCAACTCCATTGTTTCAGTGGTGACTGTGGCAGGAAAGAGAATCTATCTTGGTGGAGATTTGGATAATGCTGAGGGAGCAGAAGATAAGTTAGGTCCAGTTATCGGCAAGGTTGATATGATGAAATGGAACCACCATTATGATGCGACAATTTCAAATACGATTAATTTCCTTGAAAACTTATCACCAAAAATGGTTATTCAGACAACTGGTGGAGATATTAATGTTGCTTCAACCAGAGAATACCTTCAGAAGAAAAATATTCAGGTTCTGCATGCCGCTAGCCAAACTCAAGACGCTACCGTTTTTGATATTAGCGATAAAGGATTTGCTAATGTTTCAAATACCTTCCCTGATATCCCTGTAGTTGACGAAAAATGGTATCAAGAAGATGGTTATTGGAAATATCGTTTGACTGACGGAGAAATGGCTATCGGCTGGAGAGAGATTGGCGGAGCCACTTACTTCTTTAACGGAAAAGGACAAATGCAAGCAGGTCGCTGGCTTCATCTTAACGACGACTGGGGAGAAAATGCCAAAGGGAATGATTACTATCTGAACCAAAATGGTAAAATGCAAACTGGTGGTTGGTTCAAACTAGATGACTCTTGGTATTATATCCAATCAAATGGTGCTAGACGATTTAGCGAGCTCTCTGAAATTGGAGGGAAAAAGTATCTCTTTGCGGCAGATGGGAAGATGCTAACAGGACATCAAGTCTATAATGGCAAGAAGATGTTCTTTAGCGAAAGTGGTGCACTCCAAGCAGCAGGTAAGCCTTCAACTTGGCAAAAGATTGATTCAGATTGGTATTTCTATGATGAGGATGGGCTAAAGACTGTCGGTAAAAAGAATATTAATGGAAGCACGTACTACTTTAATCAAGAAGGTGTCATGCAAACAGGCTGGGCCTTTGTTGATGGTCACTGGAACTATTTTGCAAGTTCTGGAGCTATGAAAACCGGCTGGGTCAAGGATCAGGAAACATGGTATTATTTGGATAAAGATGGCATCATGTTAACTGGAAGCCAAGATATTAATGGTGTCCGTTACTATTTGAATGCCAGTGGTGCCATGCAAACAGGCTGGGCTTTTGTTGATGGTCACTGGAACTATTTTGCAAGTTCTGGAGCTATGAAAACTGGTTGGGTCAAGGATCAGGAAACATGGTATTATTTGGATAAAGATGGCATCATGTTAACTGGAAGCCAAGATATCAATGGTGTCCGTTACTATTTGAATGCCAGTGGTGCCATGCAAACAGGCTGGGCCTTTGTTGATGGTCACTGGAACTATTTTGCAAGTTCTGGAGTTATGAAAACTGGTTGGTTGAAAGATGGTGAAGCTTGGTACTATCTTGAAGGAAAAGAAGGCATTATGCTGGTCGGCCTTCATCAAGTAGATGGTAAGCAATATTACTTTAGCAAATCTGGTGCCATGCAAACTGGCTGGAAATGGTCTGATAATCATTACCGTTACTTTGAATCAAATGGAGCCATGAAAATTGGTTGGATAAAAGACAAAGGCGTTTGGTATTATCTAAATCCTGAAGATGGTATCATGTTGGTTGGTCTTCATAAAGTAAATGGTGATCATTATTACTTTGATGAATCAGGAGCTATGCAAACGGGTTGGAAACAGCTTGATGGTAATTGGTACTATTTCCAAGCTGATGGTTCTTTATTGAAGAACGCAACAACACCTGATGGTTATAAAGTAAACGAAGAAGGTATCTGGAAACAGGCTGTTGCTGCTGTAAATAGCGAGGCAGTTAAGCCAGAACAGAAACAAGAATCTAATTCCTCTATTGTTGAACAACCTAAACAAGATTCAAACCTAGAAGCCAACGCTTCTGAAAAGAAGGAAAAAGAATAAAGAAGAAATCCCCTACTGCCAACTAATTTATCAGTAGGGGATTTTTAATTTCGTTTTAATTTAGCAAGTACAAGGTTCAGTGCATAGTGGAGTGTTTTGTCTTTGGCGATAAAGAGGGTCAAGAGATAATAGATACCACAAGTTGCTACGGTGGAAAGAACCATGAGAATCATATTGAAGTTTACTGTGTAGGAATTGATTTGGAAAATCATTTTGAAAATATAGAAGATTGGGATAAAACCAAGGGATATGAGGCTATAACGTGTTAAGGTTATAAAAATTTCTTTTAAACTAATCAGTTGATGTTTCTTGATAAAATGAATTTCAAGTAAAACTACGATAGTTTCTGCGATAATGGTCGTAGCGATGTAATACTCAGGTGCAAAAATATTATTGAAATACAAGATGCTATTTAATAGTATATTGGCGCCACCACCGAGGAAGTAAAAGGCAGTTAAGCGATTTTCATGGTCGTTGATAAAGATAATCTGTTTACCAAGAATCAATTCAATAGCCCAGATGATGGTACGAAAAGCGAAGACGCTAGTTACGATACCCGCTTCAAGATATTTTTCAGAAGAATAAATAACAGTTGCGTACCGTCCCAATATCATAATCCCGATACTAGTTGGAACCATAAGGAAATAGAATAAGGATGCCGCTTGATTCACGAGATAATTATAGGACTTGTAATCCTTTTTACCGAGATAGTAGCCAAGGCGCGGAATACTGACGTTGATAGCTCCACTCAAGACACTGGCAATCAACATGACGATACTATAGGCAATTGTATAATAAGAAATGTAGTTTTCATCTGGTCCCTTGGTGATAAACATTCTATCTAGCAAGGTATAAAGCATATTAGCGTTTGCTAAGAGAAGCATAGTAAAGAGTGGTTTAGAAGCTTTAGCTAATTCGACGAAACCAATCTTAACAAAAGAAACTTCTCTCTTAATCCAAAGAAAACTGAGCAGGTAGTTGAGGATAGTGGTCGCTGTCATAACGATAGCATAAGGAACGATATCATCTGCCGTTTTAACAAAGGCGAAGATAGCGACCAGCATGGTAATTCGAATAATTAATGTTTTATAGAGGATGAAGGCATAATTTTCATAAGCCTCGTTCATCCATTCGATATTGAGAAATTGGAAGAGTGCTTGGGCCCCTAGGATATAGTAGAGGACTTTCAGATTCTCAATGCTGGTGTCAAAGAAGATAATGAGGAAGTAGATACCAGTGGTCAGGAGAGAGGTAAAAACAGAGATATAAAACAACTTAGAAAAGACGTAGTTGATTTTATTCTTGTCATCCTTGACCTTACTGATAGCTCGAATCCCGTAGTTGTATATTCCAAAGGCAGCTAGTGGAATAACAAAGCTAGCCCAGGTATTGGCCGTATTGAAATAACCGTAGTTGGATTTGCTGAGAATCCGCGTCAGATAAGGATTGGTTATCAGTGGAAAAACGATATTGAGAATATTGACCAGCAAGCTGGCCAAGGCATTTACTTTTATATTTTTCATTGAACTTTCTTTCTTAAATCTAAAATCATATCTAGTATTATATCACATTCTCGCTTCATTCTTTTGATAAAATCGTAAAAATCTAGTATAATAGATAGACTGAAAGTATGAGGTTACTAGATATGAAGATGAAACAAATTAGTGATACAACACTGAAAATCACGATGACTTTAGATGATTTGATGGATAGAGGAATGGAGATTGCAGACTTTCTCGTTCCTCAGGAAAAAACCGAAGAGTTTTTCTATGCTATTTTAGATGAGTTAGAGATGCCAGACAATTTCTTGGATAGTGGTATGCTGAGTTTCCGCGTGACGCCAAAACCTGATAAGGTGGACGTCTTTGTGACCAAATCCAAGATTGACCAAACTCTGGATTTTGAAGATTTGGCGGACCTACCTGACATGGAAGAATTGGCCCAAATGTCGCCAGATGAATTTCTCAAGACTCTAGAAAAGAGTATCGCAGAGAAAACCAAGGACGATATTGAGGCCATCCAATCTCTAGAGCAGGTTGAAGCAAAGGAAGAAGAGCAAGAGCAGGCAGACAAGGAGACGGAGAATAGGAAAGAACCTTATATCTACTATATCCTGCGCTTTGCAAGCCTTGCTGACTTAGTTGCTTTTGCAAAGACGGTTAACTACCAGATGGAAACCTCTGAACTCTATAAGATGAATGGGCACTACTATTTGACAATCTTAGTCGATGTAGAAAATCATCCTAGTCCATATCCGGCCTGGCTCTTGGCTCGTATGCGTGAATTTGCAGACGACAGTGACATCAGTCGTTCAGTCTTGCAAGAGTATGGGCAAATATTGATTAACCATGACGCAGTTCTCGGTCTGCAAAAGATTCGTTCATAATTTTTAAAATCAATTTTCATTTATCAAGAAAGACGAATCATGGGATTCGTTTTTTCTTTTCTAGATCGAAATAGTGATTTACTATAATAGGAATTTTCACAAAATTCTGTTATAATGGCTATATCAGAAAATTTCTAGGAGACAAACATGACAGTTAAAATTGCTTTACTTGGATTTGGTACCGTTGCAAGTGGTGTGCCATTCCTACTAAAGGAAAATGGAGAAAAAATCGTTCAGTCAGCTCATTCAGAGATTGAAGTAGCCAAGGTATTGGTCAAGGATGAAGATGAAAAGAACCGCTTGCTTGCAGCAGGAAATGACTTTAACTTTGTAACCAATGTAGATGATATTTTGTCAGATCAAGACATTACAATCGTAGTGGAATTGATGGGACGTATCGAACCAGCTAAAACCTTTATCACTCGTGCCTTAGAAGCTGGGAAACACGTTGTTACTGCTAACAAGGACCTTTTGGCTGTTCATGGTGCAGAATTGTTAGAAATCGCTAAAGAGCATAATGTAGCACTTTACTATGAAGCAGCAGTAGCTGGTGGGATTCCAATTCTTCGTACTTTGGCAAATTCGTTGGCTTCTGACAAAATTACGCGCGTTCTTGGTGTCGTTAACGGAACTTCTAACTTTATGATGACCAAAATGGTCGAAGAAGGCTGGTCTTATGATGATGCTTTGGCTGAAGCTCAAAGACTTGGATTTGCAGAAAGTGACCCAACAAATGACGTGGATGGGATTGACGCAGCTTATAAGATGGTGATTTTGAGCCAATTTGCCTTTGGCATGAAGGTTGCCTTTGACGATGTAGCCCACAAGGGAATCCGCAACATCACACCAGAAGACGTAGCTGTTGCCCAAAACCTCGGCTATGTAGTGAAATTGGTAGGTTCTATCGAGGAAACTCCTTCAGGTATTGCTGCGGAAGTAACTCCAACCTTCCTTCCTAAAGCCCATCCACTTGCCAGTGTGAATGGGGTAATGAACGCTGTTTTTGTAGAATCTATTGGTATCGGTGAGTCTATGTACTACGGACCAGGTGCTGGTCAAAAACCAACTGCAACAAGTGTTGTAGCGGACATTGTCCGTATCGTTCGTCGCTTGAATGATGGCACCATTGGCAAAGACTTCAACGAATATAGCCGTGAACTTGTCTTGGCAAATCCAGAAGATGTCAAAGCCAATTATTACTTCTCAATCTTGGCGCCAGACTCAAAAGGTCAGGTCTTGAAATTGGCTGAAATCTTTAATGCTCAAGATATTTCCTTCAAGCAAATCCTCCAAGATGGCAAAGAGGGTGACAAGGCACGTGTAGTGATTATCACTCATAAGATCAATAAAGCACAACTTGAGAATGTTTCAGCTGAGTTGGCCACAGCTTCAGAATTTGACCTCTTGAATACCTTCAAGGTGTTAGGAGAATAGGATGAAGATTATTGTACCTGCAACCAGTGCCAATATCGGGCCAGGTTTTGATTCGGTCGGTGTAGCTGTTACCAAGTATCTTCAAATTGAGGTCTGTGAAGAACGAGATGAGTGGCTGATTGAACACCAGATTGGCAAATGGATTCCCCATGACGAGCGTAATCTTTTGCTTAAGATTGCCTTGCAAATTGCGCCTGATTTGCAACCGAGACGCTTGAAAATGATCAGTGATGTTCCCCTGGCGCGTGGTTTAGGTTCTTCTAGCTCGGTTATCGTTGCTGGGATTGAACTGGCCAACCAACTGGCCAAGCTCAACTTATCTGACCATGACAAATTGCAGCTGGCGACCAAGATTGAAGGACATCCTGACAATGTGGCTCCAGCTATTTATGGTAAACTCGTTATTGCAAGTTCCGTTGAAGGGCAAGTCTCTGCTATCGTAGCAGACTTCCCAGAATGTGATTTCCTAGCCTACATTCCAAACTATGAATTGCGTACTCGAGACAGTCGTGGTGTCTTGCCTAAAAAATTGCCCTACAAGGAAGCAGTTGCAGCTAGTTCTATCGCAAATGTTGCTGTTGCAGCCTTGTTAGCAGGAGATATGGTGACAGCTGGACAAGCAATCGAGGGGGACCTCTTCCACGAGCGTTATCGTCAAAGTCTGGTCCGTGAATTTGCGACGATTAAGCAAGTAGCTAAAGAGAATGGGGCCTATGCGACCTATCTCTCTGGAGCAGGGCCGACAGTTATGGTCTTGGCTTCTCATGACAAGATGCCGGCGATTAAGGCAGAATTGCAAAAGCAGTCTTTCAAAGGCAAACTGCATGATTTGAATGTTGATACCCAAGGTGTCCGTGTCGAAACAAAGTAAAGAATAGAAGATAGGATGGGGAAACTCTTGACCAGAGGGCTTCCTATCCTTTTTTTGAAAAGAAGTTTATACTCAATGAAAATCAAAGAGCAAACTAGGAAGCTAGCCGCAGGTTGCTCAAAACATGGTTTTGAGGTTGTAGATGAAACTGACGAAGTTAGCTCAAAATACTGTTTTGAGGTTGCAGATGTAAGCTGACGTGGTTTGAAGAGATTTTCGAAGAGTATTAGTTAAAAACTTGATAAAGGAGAAATAAAGATGGCAGAAATTTATCTAGCAGGTGGTTGTTTTTGGGGTTTAGAGGAATATTTTTCCCGAATTTCGGGAGTGCTAGCTACCAGTGTAGGCTACGCTAATGGGCAAGTCGAAACAACCAATTACCAGCTGCTCAAGGAAACAGACCATGCAGAGACTGTTCAAGTAATTTATGATGAGAAGGCAGTGTCACTTAGAGAAATTTTACTTTATTATTTCCGTGTTATTGATCCCTTGTCTATTAACCAACAAGGGAATGACCGTGGTCGCCAATATCGAACGGGGATCTATTATCAGGATGAAGCAGACTTGCCAGCTATCTACACAGTGGTGCAGGAGCAGGAGCGTATGCTGGGTCGAAAGATTGCAGTAGAAGTGGAGAAACTTCGCCACTACATTTTGGCTGAAGACTACCACCAAGACTATCTCAAGAAAAATCCTTCAGGTTATTGTCATATCGATGTGACCGATGCTGAGAAGCCATTGATTGACGCATCTAACTATGAAAAGCCTAGTCAAGAGGTGTTAAAGGAAAGTTTAACTGAAGAGTCTTACCGTGTTACGCAAGAAGCTGCTACAGAGGCTCCATTTAGTAATGCTTATGACCAGACCTTTGAAGAAGGGATTTATGTAGACATCACGACGGGTGAACCGCTTTTTTTCGCTAAGGATAAGTTTGCCTCAGGTTGTGGTTGGCCAAGTTTTAGTCGTCCGATTTCTAAGGAATTGATTCACTATTACAAAGATCTGAGTCATGGAATGGAGCGAATCGAGGTTCGTTCTCGGTCAGGAAATGCTCACTTGGGTCATGTTTTCACAGATGGACCTCAGGAATTAGGTGGCCTGCGTTACTGTATTAATTCTGCATCTTTGCGTTTTGTAGCTAAGGATGAGATGGAAAAAGCAGGATATGGCTATCTATTACCTTACTTAAACAAATAAAACTGAGAGGGTGGGGCTTCCCACTTTCTTCATTTCCAGAATAAGAATAGAAGGGATTTATGAAACACTTACTATCTTACTTCAAACCCTACATCAAAGAGTCGATTCTAGCACCCCTGTTCAAGCTGCTAGAAGCTGTTTTTGAACTCTTGGTTCCCATGGTGATTGCTGGGATTGTTGACCAGTCCTTGCCCCAGAGAGATCAGGGACACCTCTGGATGCAGATTGGCCTGCTCCTTATCTTTGCAGTGATTGGCGTTTTAGTGGCCTTGATAGCCCAGTTTTACTCAGCCAAGGCAGCGGTTGGATTCGCCAAGGAACTGACAGATGACCTTTATCGTCATATTCTTTCCTTACCCAAGGATAGCAGAGATCGTCTGACAACTTCTAGCTTGGTGACTCGCTTGACTTCGGATACCTACCAGATACAGACTGGTATCAATCAATTCCTGCGCCTCTTTTTGCGAGCGCCTATTATCGTCTTTGGGGCTATCTTTATGGCCTATCGCATCTCGGCTGAGCTAACTTTCTGGTTTTTAGTTATGGTTGTCATTTTGACGATTGTCATTGTCGGTCTCTCTCGACTGGTCAATCCTCTCTACAGTAGTCTCAGAAAGAAGACGGATCAGCTGGTTCAGGAAACACGCCAGCAATTGCAAGGGATGCGAGTTATTCGTGCTTTTGGTCAAGAAAAACGAGAGTTACAGATTTTTCAAACCCTTAACCAAGTTTATGCTAGATTACAAGAAAAGACAGGTTTCTGGTCTAGTTTGTTAACACCTCTGACCTATCTGATTGTCAATGGAACTCTTCTCGTCATCATCTGGCAGGGCTATATTTTTATACAAGGAGGTTTACTCAGTCAAGGTGCTCTCATTGCCCTTATCAACTATCTCTTGCAGATTTTGGTGGAATTGGTCAAACTAGCTATGCTGATCAATTCTCTCAACCAGTCTTATATCTCAGCTAAACGAATCGAGGAAGTTTTTACCGAAGCTCCAGAAGATATTTTTTCAGAATTAGAACAAAAACAAGCTACCGGTGATCGGGTTTTGCAAGTCAAAGAATTGACTTTTACCTATCCTGATGCGGCCCAGCCTTCTCTAAGAAACATTTCCTTTGATATGAATCAAGGGCAGATCCTTGGTATCATCGGGGGAACTGGTTCTGGTAAATCAAGCTTGGTGCAAGTCTTACTAGGTCTTTATCCGGCAGACAAGGGAAGTATTGACCTTTATCGAAATGGACGTAGTCCTCGTAATCTTGAGCAATGGCGGTCTTGGATTGCCTATGTGCCCCAAAAGGTCGAACTCTTTAAGGGAACTATTCGTTCCAACTTGACTTTGGGTTTCAATCGAGAAGTGTCTGACCAGCAACTCTGGCAGGCCTTGGAGATTGCGCAAGCTAAGGATTTTGTCAGTGAAAAGGAAGGACTCTTGGATGCCCTGGTTGAGGCAGGAGGTCGAAATTTCTCAGGTGGACAAAAACAAAGGCTGTCTATCGCACGTGCAGTCTTGCGCCAAGCTCCATTTCTCATCTTAGATGATGCGACCTCGGCCCTCGACACCATTACCGAGTCCAAGCTCTTGAAAGCTATTAGAGAAAATCTGCCAAATACGAGCTTAATCTTGATTTCTCAACGGACTTCGACACTTCAGATGGCTGACCAGATTCTCCTCTTGGAAAAAGGTGAGCTCCTAGCTGTTGGTAAGCACGAGGAATTGATGAAGACTAGCCAAGTCTATCGCGAAATCAATGCATCCCAACATGGAAAGGAGGACTAGCATGAAACGACAAACCGCAAACCAGACGCTCAAACGTTTGGCCATAGATTTAGCAAGCCATCCCTTCCTCCTTTTCCTAGCCTTTCTAGGAACTATTGCCCAAGTTGCTTTATCGATCTACCTACCTATCTTGATTGGGCAGGTCATTGACCAGGTCCTAGTAGCTGATTCTTCACCAGTTTTTTGGCAGATTTTCATTCAGATGATCTTGGTAGTCATAGGAAATACTCTGGTACAATGGGCCAATCCTCTTCTTTATAATCGTCTAATCTTCTCTTATACCAGAGACTTGCGAGAGCGAATTATCCATAAGCTCCATCGTTTACCGATTGCTTTTGTGGATCGGCAGGGCAGTGGAGAGATGGTCAGTCGTGTGACCACAGACATAGAACAGTTGGCAGCTGGTTTGACCATGATTTTCAATCAATTTTTCATTGGTGTTTTGATGATTTTGGTTAGTATTCTAGCCATGATCCAAATTCACCTTCTCATGACCCTCTTGGTCTTGCTGTTGACGCCCCTGTCCATGGTGATTTCACGCTTTATTGCCAAACGCTCCTATCATCTCTTCCAGAAGCAAACAGGGACCAGGGGGATTCAGACTCAGTTGATTGAAGAATCGCTTAGCCAGCAGACTATTATCCAGTCCTTCAATGCTCAGACAGAGTTTATTCAAAGACTGCACGAGGCGAATGCCAACTACTCAGGCTATTCTCAGTCAGCCATCTTTTATTCCTCAACGGTTAATCCTTCAACTCGCTTTGTCAATGCGCTCATTTATGCTCTTCTAGCTGGAGTAGGAGCTTATCGTATCATGATGGGTTCAACCTTGACCATTGGGCGTTTAGTAACTTTTTTGAACTATGTTCAGCAGTATACCAAGCCCTTTAACGATATTTCTTCAGTGCTAGCTGAGTTGCAAAGTGCTCTCGCTTGCGCAGAACGCATCTATGCTGTCTTAGAAAGTCCAGAGGTGGCTGAAACAGGTAAGGAAGTCTTGACCAGTGACCAAGTTAAGGGAGCCATTTCCTTTAAGCATGTTTCTTTTGGATACAATCCTGAAAGGATCTTGATTAAGGATTTGTCTATCGATATCCCAGCTGGTAGCAAGGTAGCCATCGTTGGTCCGACAGGTGCTGGTAAGTCAACTCTTATCAATCTCCTCATGCGTTTTTATCCTATTAACTCGGGAGATATCTTGTTAGATGGGCAATCCATTTATGATTATACCCGAGCGTCATTGAGACAGCAGTTTGGGATGGTGCTCCAAGAAACCTGGCTCAAGCAAGGAACCATTCATGACAATATTGCCTTTGGAAATCCTGACGCCAGTCGGGAGCAGGTGATTGCTGCCGCAAAAGCAGCCAATGCAGACTTTTTCATCCAACAGTTGCCACAGGGATACGATACTAAGTTGGAAAATGCAGGAGAATCCCTCTCTGTTGGGCAAGCCCAGCTCTTAACTATCGCCCGAGTCTTTCTAGCTATCCCAAAGATTCTTATCTTAGACGAGGCAACTTCCTCCATCGATACACGGACAGAAGTGCTGGTCCAGGATGCCTTTGCCAAACTCATGAAGGGGCGCACAAGCTTTATCATTGCTCACCGTTTGTCAACCATTCAGGATGCGGATTTGATTCTTGTCTTGGTAGATGGTGACATTGTTGAGCATGGTAACCATCAGGATCTCATGGCTAGAAAGGGCAAGTATTACCAAATGCAAAAAGCTTCAGCTTTTAGCTCTGAATAATCCTTTCTATTTTGCAATATTATGGAAAAAAAGTTGCCTTCGGGTGACTTTTTTGTTACAATAGCTAGAAAAATTATTCACTGTAAATTGTCTTATAGAAAAGGAGCCTAGAATGAAAGTCTATCAGCATGTAAATATCGTGACTTGTGACAAAGATTTCCATGTTTATTTGGATGGTGTCTTAGCCGTTAAGGACTCCCAAATTGTCTATGTCGGTCAAGAGGAGCTAGAGATTTTAGAGCAAGCTGAGCAGATTATAGACTATCAGGGAGCCTGGATCATGCCTGGTTTGGTCAATTGCCATACCCATTCAGCTATGACAGGCTTGAGAGGGATCAGAGATGATAGCAATCTCCATGAATGGCTCAATGACTATATCTGGCCAGCAGAAGCAGGCTTTACTCCTGACATGACTACCAAGGCGGTCAAAGAGGCTCTGACAGAGATGCTCCAGTCAGGAACAACAACCTTCAATGATATGTATAATCCCAATGGTGTGGATATTGAAAGAATTTATCAGGCAGTCAAGGCATCTAAGATGCGTTGTTATTTCTCACCGACCCTCTTTTCTTCAGAGACAGAAACGACTGCTGAGACTATAAGCAGAACACGATCCATTATAGAAGAAATCTTAGAATATAAAAATCCAAATTTCAAGGTTATGGTAGCACCCCATTCTCCATACAGTTGTAATCAAGACTTGCTGCAAGCGAGTTTAGACATGGCAAAAGAGCTGAATATTCCTATCCATATCCATGTAGCGGAGACCAAGGAGGAATCAGGAATTATCCTCAAACGATACGGTAAACGCCCCCTCGCCTTTCTAGAAGAACTAGGTTACTTAGATCATCCGTCTGTCTTTGCTCACGGGGTTGAACTAAACGAGAGAGAAATTGAACGCTTGGCAACTTCTCATGTGGCTATCGCCCACAATCCTATCAGTAATCTAAAACTGGCCTCAGGAATCGCTCCAATCATCCAACTCCAAAAAGCAGGAGTAGCAGTGGGAATTGCGACTGACTCGGTTGCTTCCAATAATAATCTAGATATGTTTGAGGAAGGACGGACCGCAGCTCGCTTACAGAAAATGAAGAGTGGAGATGCCAGCCAGTTTCCAATCGAGACAGCCCTTAAGGCACTGACAATCGAAGGGGCTAAGGTTCTAGGAATGGAAAAGCAGATAGGAAGTCTAGAAGTCGGCAAGCAGGCAGATTTTCTGGTTATTCAACCTAAGGGAAAAATCCATCTTCAACCTCAGGAAAATATGCTTTCTCACCTCGTATACGCAGTTAAATCCAGTGATGTTGATGATGTCTATATTGCAGGAGAGCAGGTTGTCAAGCAAGGCAAAGTTTTGACAGTAGAAATTTAAAAAAATTTTAAAAAAGTTTGCAAAAATCTTGCATTCTTTTTTTGTCTATGCTATACTTATATACGGTTTGAAAAAACTGCCTAAGACAGTAGGGGAGCTCGACTCGTAAAGATCCTACCGAGGACAAAACGTATCATGTAAAAAGAAGCGTATTGTACTTTCGTGTCTAGGTTTGGGCGCGTTTTTCTTTTGAAAAAATTCCCCAAGCAAAATAATTACGGAGGTGAACACACTAATGAGTGAAGCAATTATTGCTAAAAAAGCGGAACTAGTTGACGTGGTAGCTGAAAAAATGAAAGCTGCTGCATCTATCGTCGTTGTAGACGCTCGTGGTTTGACAGTTGATCAAGATACAGTTCTTCGTCGTGAGCTTCGTGGAAGCGAAGTTGAGTATAAAGTTATTAAAAACTCAATCTTGCGTCGTGCAGCTGAAAAAGCTGGTCTTGAAGAACTTGCATCAGTATTTGTTGGACCATCTGCAGTAGCATTTTCTAACGAAGATGTTATCGCACCAGCGAAAATCTTGAACGATTTTGCTAAAAACGCTGAAGCACTTGAAATCAAAGGTGGTGCAATCGAAGGCGCTGTCGCATCTAAAGAAGAAATCGTTGCTCTTGCAACTCTTCCAAACCGCGAAGGACTTCTTTCTATGCTCCTTTCTGTACTTCAAGCACCAGTGCGCAACGTTGCTTTTGCAGTCAAAGCGGTTGCAGAAAGCAAAGAAGACGCAGCTTAATCTTAAGCTACGCAGTGTAGCCTAGCTACGAAAAAAACTATTATAAAATTTAAAACTTATTTGGAGGAAATAACAATGGCATTGAACATTGAGAACATTATTACTGAAATTAAAGAAGCTTCAATCCTTGAATTGAACGACCTTGTAAAAGCTATCGAAGAAGAATTTGGTGTAACTGCAGCTGCTCCTGTAGCTGTAGCTGCAGCTGGTGCTGCTGACGCTGGTGCTGCTAAAGACTCATTTGACGTTGAATTGACAGCTGCTGGTGACAAAAAAGTTGGCGTTATCAAAGCTGTACGTGAAATCACTGGTCTTGGACTTAAAGAAGCTAAAGAACTTGTTGATGGTGCACCAGGTGTTATCAAAGAAGGCGTTCCAACTGCAGAGGCTGAAGAAATCAAAGCTAAATTGGAAGAAGCTGGAGCTTCAGTTACTCTTAAATAATAGAGCAACTACATTAGTAGCTTAAAAACATGATTAAACCGCTATTCTTGGGAGTAGCGGTTTTTCTTTTTGTTCGCGAGGGGGCAAAAAAGGGGCAAACTATTATATAGTTTATCTAGGAGACAAACAACTTTTGAATAATAGGCTTTCCATAAAAAATGATCCAAGTTTTTACTCTTCAGGATTTATTTTCTTTCTAGTATCATCATTCCTATTAACAGTAGAAAAGTAAGTTTTTAATTTGTTTATACTCCGGATATTATAATCTCAGTATTAAAGCACTTTATTGAAGGTAATTCTCGAACGGTTTGAGGTAATTTCAATAAAATTTTAAAAGATATTTAAATTTAGTCTTGACCCTGACCTTGGGTAAGGGATTATACTAATAGTAGATAAGAAAGGAGATTACTATGAAAATCAATATGATTCGTTCAGATAAAGTTTATCAAGAGATGTTAGAGCTACCCTTAGAAAAGAGAGAAGGTTGTTTTCGAGCCAAAATATTAGCACCTTTTGCAACAAAATATCAAACGCAACACATTCCTCTGAAAGCGAAGTATCCTGGAGGATTTGATGCCTTGTTCCTGCTTGGCTTTATGAATCAGTTGCCCGCAACTCTCTCAGAAAAGGATAGACCAGCTATCGACGCTCTGAGCTCTGATCAACTCTGGCAGGACTGCCAGGAAACAATCAAGAGGAGTATCGGTCTTTTTAAGCAAGCTGGCTATGATTTAGAGGTTGAGGATTACCATTTTACTATTTTATTGGGCAACCCTGAAAAGGCCATGTTACAGCTCAATAAGGGTTATAGCGGAGATGGTGGAATTCCAGGTTACCTCATGCTTAGTCTGCTACCAAATGACTATACTTTGCCACGTGTGCAAGCGGCACTGGCCCACGAGTGCAATCATAATGTCCGCTTCCAATTTATCAAATGGAACCAGCAGACGACATTAGCAGACTGGGTAGTCAGTGAAGGCTTGGCAGAGTCTTTTGCAGCTGAGCTCTATGGCAAAGATCTCATTGGGCCTTGGGTTACTTCAATCAGTCCAGAGCAGTTAGAAGAGATTAAGCCCATCATCTCAAGTCGTCTTCAGCTAACAGGGATGGCGGAAATGGCTCCTTATCTTTACGGTGATGAAATAGCTGAGATACAGGGTCAGATACCAGTCGGTATGCCCTATGCTGCAGGCTATGCCTATGGCTATCATCTGATACAAGCTTATCTGAAAAAGACTGGTAAGAGCATTATTGAGGCTACAGTAACACCGACAGAAGAGATTTTAGCAGCGACAAAAGACTTTTGGAAATGACACTTTTGCTTGCAAATCTGCCAAAACTTGATATAATGAAAGTAGTTTTTGGAGGTGGCTATATGCACTATAAAAGAGTTGAATTAAAAGTCACAAATCAAGGTATCCATGAGTGCAAGATTTTTCAAGGTGTTAAGATTTT
Organism: Streptococcus sp. A69; assembly: GCF_058556195.1. Lineage (NCBI taxonomy): Bacteria > Bacillati > Bacillota > Bacilli > Lactobacillales > Streptococcaceae > Streptococcus > Streptococcus sp. A69. The sequence continues at coordinate 702,498 of NZ_JBZUJU010000002.1, forward strand.
TAGTCGCAGTAAATTGTCCAAAGATCAGAAAAGCATTCTGACGCAGAAGATTTACCTGACACCGAAGCAAAATATTGTTTACTATCAACGAACAGATATCAATTATGACCAGAATTGGCAACATCATAAGGACTATTACGAATTAGTTTATGGTCAGTTGGACAGAGAGATTGTCTTTAAGGTTTGTCAAGATTTTGACGAACTAAGTCCTTTTCTGGAAAATGAGCTGCTTGAGAAGCTAAAAGAAAAGCAGTCAACAGGCAAATTTTTTGAAAAGTTAGATATATAAAAATCCGGCTGCTTTTATAGGCAGTCGGATTTCTTTGAGTTCTAGTTTGATAATCTTTCATAAGGGAAAATAGCTCTATTTTTATCATGAACAGCTCACTTAGTTAGAAGTTTTGGAAACAGTATAGTTGAAATCTATGAAGAATAAGTGTATAATCAAGAAAAATGATTGAGTGCTCACTCAATTTTGTAGATGTGTAAAGGAGTTCATACAATGGTTGTTCAAGCAATACAATATAGTCGTTTCGGTGATGAAGAAGTGTTAGATTTAGTGAACATTAAATCTGACGCTTTGAAAGTGAATCAAGTTAGGATAGAAGTTCATGCTGTTGGTTTAAATCCTATTGATTATAAGACTTTTGAAGGTGCAAAGCCACTGCGATTTCTATCTTTTATGACAAAACTAAGGAAGCCAAGTCGTTGGTTTGAGTCAAAATCATCTCTTTTTCCAAGAGGTGTTGGTCGGGATTTTGCTGGAGTTATCATAGAAATTGGTGAAAGAGTAAATAGATTTGCAGTAGGGGATAAGGTTTTTGGAACAATGATCAGTGACCCTGGATTGGGAACCAAGAGGGGAGCTTTGGCAACAGAAATTTGTGTCAATGAATCGGAAATCGTATCGAAACCAGATATGATTGATATGAACCATGCAGCTACTATGGGTGTAGCCTCTCTAACAGTGGGAGGTGCTTTTAGAAAGATTGAGCTAAACTCTAAAGATATTGTAGTGATTTCAGCAGCGGCAGGTGGTATTGGAAGTATTGCAGTACAGTATGCAGTTGCTAAGGGTGCAACAGTTATCGGAATTGCAAGTAAGAAGAATTCAGATTATCTGAAGTCTTTAGGTGCTATACCGGTAGCCTACGAAGAGAACATCCAGAATGCTCTTCTATCAGCAAGTGCAAAGCCAATTACAAAATTCTTGGATTGCTATGGAAGTGATTATGTTAAATTGGCTTTCAGTTTGGGATTGAAGGGCACGGCTATTGGAACGCTAGTACCTTCACCATATGTTATGATAAGAGGAGCTCAGTTCACGGGTCCGAGACATTCCACATATGATGATTTTAGAGTTCTAGCGGAAATGGTCTCAGATGGGAAGGTTCGGCTGAATATTGACCAGGTTTATGATTTTTCTCTAAAGTCTGTTAGAGAGGCATATCGTAGTCTGAAGTCGGGACACACTCGAGGTAAGAAAGTTGTAAAAGTAAGAGAGTAGCAGAGAGGGGCTAGCAATGGATAGTTTAGAACAAAAGTATGCTCAGACATTAGAAAATAGCAACTTGAGTTTAAAACAACGTCAAGTATTATTATCAAGTCTAAAGCTATTTTCAGAAATTAGCTTTGAAAATACAACAGCCAGCCTTATTGCTAAGGAGGCTGGAGTTTCAGAAGGGACCGTTTTTAGTTACTTTAAGACCAAGGAAGGCATCTTAGAGGCTATTCTGTCAACTTTTCTCGAACAGGTTATTCCAGATGTAATTGCTGATTTTTCTGAGAAGAAATTTACAGCAAACCAAGAGTCTTTTCCACTATTTTTAAGAAGTATTGTTCGAGATAGACTAGTTTTCATTCAGGAGAATCAAATGCAAGTTAAAATTCTCTTGAGTCGTTCTTTTATTGATAAAACTATTTCTGACCAGTTAGGGAATGTTATTGTTCGCTCTATCATTAAGCCAATTAGTCCAGTTCTGAATAAGTTTAAAGAAAATGGTGTTATCCGAGATTGGTCAAATGAAAGAATTGTTCGTTATATTCTAGCTTTGAGTCTTTCTTATGCTCTTCCAATGATGTTGAATGATAATGAGGACCTAGACATAGATGAAGCAGTAAATGAAATAGTTGAATGCCTGTCTTTTGCCTTAGTAGAGGTAAAATAAATCTTGATTTTAAGTTTACTATTTTAAATGGTGAGCTTTTTTGAAGCCAACATAAAAATCCCCAATCATAACGATTGAGGATTGAGCAAATGAATTTTAAACAATACCTTGTGCAATCATAGCGTTTGCTACGTTTTCGAAGGCAGCGATATTTGCTCCTGCAAGGTAGTCAGTACCAAGACCGTAAGTTTCAGCGGTTGTTTTAGCTGTGCTGAAGATATTGGTCATGATGTCTTTGAGACGTCCATCAACTTCTTCACGGGTCCATGAGAGGCGAAGGCTGTTTTGGCTCATTTCAAGTGCTGATACAGCTACACCACCAGCGTTGGCAGCTTTGGCAGGCCCGTAAAGGATTCCGTTTTCTTTGTAGACTTTAATCGCATCAAGGTCACTAGGCATGTTAGCACCTTCAGATACACAGATAACGCCTTGAGCAACCAAACGTTTAGCTGCGTCACCATTGATTTCGTTTTGAGTCGCACATGGAAGAGCGATGTCGTAGTTCCCAGCGTAAGTCCATACAGAACCTTCATGGTAAGTAGCAGTGGCTTTTTCAGCAGCGTACTCAGTCAAACGTGCACGACGGCTATTCTTCACATCTGCTAGAAGGTCGAAGTCGATACCATTTTCATCAATGACATAACCATTTGAGTCAGATACAGAGATAACAGTTGCACCAAGTTCAGTTGCTTTTTGAAGAGCATATTGAGCTACGTTACCAGAACCTGAAATCACCACTTTTTTACCAGCAAAACTGTTACCATTAGCTTTGAGCATTTCTTCAGTATAGTAAACCAAACCATAACCAGTTGCTTCTGGACGAATCAAGCTACCACCGAATCCAAGAGGTTTACCAGTCAAGACACCAGCATCAAATTGGTTAAGACGTTTATATTGTCCGTAAAGGTAACCAATTTCACGTCCACCAACACCGATATCGCCAGCTGGGACGTCAAGTGATGGTCCAATGTATTTTTGCAATTCTGTCATAAAGCTTTGGCAGAAGCGCATCACTTCAGCATCAGTCTTTCCTTTAGGATCGAAGTCTGATCCACCTTTACCTCCACCGATTGGAAGTCCAGTCAAAACGTTTTTAAAAATTTGTTCGAAGCCGAGGAATTTCAAAATCCCTTGGTTTACAGTTGGGTGGAAACGAAGTCCGCCTTTATATGGTCCAACAGCTGAGTTGAATTGAACACGGTAACCACGGTTCACTTGGACTTTTCCATCACGGTCAACCCAAGGAACTCGGAAAGAAATCACGCGCTCAGGCTCAGTGATACGTGCCAAGATGTTTTCTTCGATATACTCGGGATGTTTTTCAAATACAGGTTCCAAAGTGCTGAAGAATTCTTCAACCGCCTGGAGAAATTCAGCCTCATGCCCGTTACGAGCTTTCACAGTTGCAAACACGCTTTGGATATAATCTTTAGCAGATGTCATATCGTTCTCCTTTTTGTTGTTATATTTTATTACATGAGCCATTATAGCAGAATTTTTTTTGAGTGTAAAGAAAAAAACAGAAATTTTCTAAAAATTCTTTCAATTTACAAAACCGAACGTTTTAGATAGAAATTAGTTTCTCAAAGAGAAAATTTGAAAGTATGGTATAATATTAGAAATAAAAGGAATCTGGAGGATCAGAATCATGGTATCAACGAAAACACAAATAGCTGGCTTTGAGTTTGACAATTGCTTGATGAACGCAGCAGGTGTAGCTTGTATGACAATAGAGGAACTTGAAGGAGTCAAAAACTCAGCAGCGGGAACCTTTGTCACGAAGACAGCGACCTTGGAATTTCGTCAGGGAAATCCTGAACCACGTTACCAGGATGTTCCACTTGGTTCTATCAACTCCATGGGATTACCAAATAATGGTTTAGACTATTATCTGGACTATCTTTTGGACTTGCAGGAAAAGGAGCCAAACCGTACTTTCTTCCTATCTCTAGTCGGCATGTCTCCAGAGGAAACACATACCATCTTGAAAAAAGTCCAAGAGAGTGAGTTTAAAGGACTGACAGAGCTTAATCTCTCTTGTCCAAATGTTCCAGGAAAACCTCAGATTGCCTATGATTTTGAGACAACAGACCGTATCTTGGCAGAAGTCTTTGCCTACTTTACCAAACCTCTTGGGATTAAATTGCCACCTTATTTTGATATTGTTCACTTTGACCAAGCAGCAGCTATTTTCAACAAATATCCGCTCAAGTTTGTTAACTGTGTGAACTCTATCGGAAACGGCCTTTATATAGAAGACGAGTCGGTCGTGATTCGTCCTAAAAATGGTTTTGGTGGCATTGGTGGAGAGTATATCAAACCGACTGCTCTTGCTAATGTGCACGCCTTTTATCAACGCTTAAATCCTCAAATCCAAATCATCGGAACGGGTGGCGTCTTGACAGGTCGTGATGCCTTTGAACATATCCTTTGTGGTGCTAGTATGGTACAGGTGGGAACCACCCTTCATAAGGAAGGCGTCTGTGCTTTTGATCGCATTACCAATGAACTAAAAGCAATCATGACGGAAAAAGGGTACGAAAACCTAGAAGATTTCCGTGGGAAATTGCGCTATATTGATTAAAGTTAGTAAAAAATCAGAAGAAAGGAGAGAAGATGCTAGCCATAGAAGAGAGTCAAAAGGTATCTTTATCAAACTTATCTAGCCTGACCTTATTTACAGGTTCGGACCAAGGTCAGTTTGAAGTTATGAAGGATCAGGTGCTGAAACAGATCGGCTATGATCCAGCCGACCTTAATTTTGCCTACTTTGACATGAAAGAAGTAGCTTATAAAGACTTAGAGTTGGAGTTGGTCAGTCTCCCTTTCTTTGCGGATGAGAAAATCGTGATATTAGACCATTTTGTCGATATCACAACAGCCAAAAAACGCTTTTTAACAGATGATGAGCTCAAGTCATTTGAGGAATACCTTGACAATCCTTCACCGACGACTAAACTTTTGATTTTTGCAGAAGGAAAACTGGATAGCAAAAGACGGTTGGTCAAACTGCTCAAACGAGATGCGACTGTCTTTGACGCTATTGAACCCAAGGAACAAGAGATTCGTCAGTATTTCCGAAAATGGAGTCAGACACAAGGTTTGCAGTTTGAGGGGCAGTCCTTTGAAAATCTACTCATCAAGTCCGGTTTTCAATTTAGTGAAATCCAGAAAAACCTCCTTTTTTTACAGTCTTATAAATCAGACGGCATGATTGAGGAGAAGGATATTGTCGAGGCTATTCCAAAGACTTTGCAGGACAATATTTTTGATTTGACTCAGTTTATTTTAGCTAAGAAGATTGACCAGGCGCGTGACTTGGTTAGAGATTTGACCTTACAAGGGGAGGACGAAATCAAGCTCATAGCGGTCATGTTAGGGCAGTTTCGTACCTTTGCCCAAGTGAAGATTTTATCAGAAGCTGGTCAGACGGAATCACAGATTGCAAGTAGTCTGGGAACTTACTTGGGGCGCAATCCTAATCCTTATCAAATCAAGTTTGCACTGAGAGATTCGAGAGGGATTTCTTTGAGTTTTCTCAAGCGAGCGATTTCTTATTTGATTGAAACAGACTACCAGATTAAGACAGGTGTCTATGAAAAAGGCTACCTTTTTGAGAGAGCGCTGTTACAGATATCTAGCCAAGCGTAATGAGCATAAAACTTGAAAAAAGAGGATGATTGCGTTATCATCTTCATATAGAAAGAAAAAGAGGTATTACAGATGGCTATTATCTTACCAGACCTTCCATACGCATATGACGCTTTGGAACCATACATCGATGCAGAAACAATGCACTTGCACCATGACAAGCACCATCAAACTTATGTCAACAATGCTAATGCAGCTCTTGAAAAACACCCTGAAATCGGTGAAGACCTTGAAGCTTTGCTTGCTGATGTAGACTCTATCCCAGCTGATATCCGCCAAGCGCTTATCAATAACGGTGGGGGACACTTGAACCACGCTCTTTTCTGGGAATTGATGACTCCTGAAAAAACAGCTCCTTCAGCAGAACTTGCAGCAGCAATCGACGCAACATTTGGCTCATTTGAAGAGTTCCAAGTAGCCTTTACAGCAGCAGCTACAACTCGCTTCGGTTCTGGATGGGCATGGTTGGTTGTCAACAAAGAAGGGAAGCTTGAAGTAACTTCAACAGCAAACCAAGACACACCAATCTCAGAAGGTAAAAAACCAATCTTGGGCTTGGACGTTTGGGAACATGCTTACTACGTGAAATACCGCAATGTGCGTCCTGACTACATCAAAGCTTTCTTCTCAGTCATCAACTGGAACAAAGTAAATGAGCTTTATTCAGCAGCTAAATAAAAAATAGGAAGGGAAGAGCCAATCTTCTCTTTTTGGTTTATATGGCAGAAGTCTGACAAAATCGTCAGACTTTTTTCATTTTTATGAGAAATGTGCTAATTGCTAGAAATTATGGTAAAATAGAGTGTTAAGTAATCGTGGAAAAGGAAGACTATGCGTAAAGAAATTGCACCTGAATTATACAACTATAACAAGTTTCCTGGCCCAGAATTTCATGTAAATGGGGATAAGGTTGAGACTGAAGGGATTGCTTTTACCTTGGTTGAAAATATCAAGGATGCCTTCGATGTGACAGTCTTTAATCAACGCTTCTCAGAAGTGTTGACCAAATTTGATTATGTCGTGGGGGACTGGAGCAATGAACAGCTCCGTTTACGTGGCTTTTACAAAGACGATCGAACAGAGGAAAAAATTGAAAAGATTAGTCGGTTACAGGACTATCTTTTGGAGTATTGTAGTTATGGTTGTGCCTATTTTGTCCTAGAAAATCAAGCACCTAAGCGGGCTTCATTTGACAAGAAAATGCGTAAAAAAGAGGAGGAGAACCTTTCTAGAAGAGGCAAGAAACCTTCGCAAAACAAGAGAAAACCAAATGCGGATAAGCGAAATAGACGTCGTCATAAGGACCAAAAGTCTCAGAAAGAGGACAAGGGACAGCGCCATTTTGTCATTCGTCAGAAATAGCTAGAGAATAAGGAGAAGAGATGAAACCGTCTATTTATAGTTTAACACGTCAAACAATGCAAGAATGGGTATTAGAACAGGGAGAAAAGAAATTCCGAGCAGATCAAATCTGGGAATGGCTCTACCGTAAACGTGTCCAGTCATTTGAAGAAATGACCAACCTTTCCAAGGATTTGATTGCTAAACTCAATGACCAGTTTGTCGTAAATCCTTTGAAACAACGGATTGTACAAGAGTCAGCTGACGGTACTGTTAAGTATCTTTTCGAGTTGCCAGATGGCATGTTGATTGAGACAGTACTCATGCGTCAACACTACGGTTTGTCAGTCTGTGTGACCACTCAGGTTGGCTGTAATATTGGTTGTACCTTCTGTGCATCAGGCTTGATCAAGAAGCAACGTGACCTCAATAATGGGGAAATCGTAGCGCAGATCATGCTAGTTCAGAAATACTTTGATGAACGTGGTCAGGATGAACGTGTCAGCCATATCGTTGTCATGGGAATTGGTGAACCATTTGATAACTACAACAATGTTTTGAATTTTGTCCGTACCATCAATGATGACAAGGGGATGGCTATCGGTGCTCGTCACATCACAGTTTCAACTTCAGGTTTGGCCCATAAAATTCGTGACTTTGCTAATGAAGGCGTACAGGTTAATCTGGCTGTTTCCCTTCACGCACCCAATAATGAATTGCGCTCAAGCATCATGAAGATTAACCGTGCCTTTCCGATAGAAAAGCTTTTTGCAGCTATTGAGTACTATATCGAAATAACTAATCGCCGTGTGACCTTTGAATACATCATGCTCAATGAAGTCAACGACGGTGTTGAACAAGCCTTGGAGCTGGCGGAATTGCTCAAAAATATCAAGAAATTGTCTTATGTAAACTTGATTCCCTATAACCCAGTTAGTGAACACGACCAATATAGCCGTAGTCCTAAAGAGCGCGTGATGGCCTTCTACGATACCCTCAAGAAAAAAGGGGTCAACTGTGTTGTTCGTCAAGAACATGGTACAGATATTGATGCAGCTTGTGGACAATTACGCTCCAATACAATGAAACGTGATCGCCAGAAGGCAGTCGCAGCGGTAAATCCATAAAATGACTAAAAAAAGAGAATTAATCTTAAGATTGGGAGTGGCTGTTTACAGCCTTTGCATTGTCTGTTTTTGCTTCACTCCCCAACCTCAGCTTCCTACAGGAGTGGAAACTCCAGGTATTCAAACTTTTGGACGCCTGGTTTTTCTTTTAACTCCCTTAAACTCCCTTTGGAATCTGGGTGAAGTGACCAGTTTGGGACAAGTCCTTTGGATCTTTTTGCAGAACATTTTAAATGTCTTCTTGCTTTTCCCACTAGTCTTTCAACTGATCTATCTCTGTCCAAATTTACGACAAACGAAAAAAATCCTATTTCTCAGTTTTCTTCTGAGCTTAGGAATTGAATGTACGCAGCTGGTCTTAGACTTTTTCTTTGATTTTAATCGGGTCTTTGAGATTGATGATTTGTGGACCAATACCTTGGGTGGCTATCTGGCTTGGGTCCTCTATAAAGGACTGCATAAAAACAAGATAAGGAATTAGAATGAGTATTTTAGAAGTTAAAAATTTAAGTCACGGTTTTGGTGACCGTGCAATTTTTGAAGATGTGTCTTTCCGTCTCCTCAAGGGAGAGCATATCGGTCTAGTTGGTGCTAACGGTGAAGGGAAATCAACCTTTATGAGCATTGTGACTGGTAAGATGTTGCCAGATGAAGGGAAGGTGGAGTGGTCAAAATATGTGACTGCTGGCTATCTGGATCAGCACGCTGTGCTAAAGGAAGGTCAAACCGTGCGTGATGTCTTGCGGACAGCCTTTGATGAGCTATTTAAAGCAGAAGCTCGTATCAATGACCTCTATATGGAAATGGCAGAGGACGGAGCAGATATTGACGCGCTAATGGAAGAAGTTGGCGAACTCCAAGACCGTTTGGAGAGTCGAGATTTCTATACTTTGGATGCTAAGATTGATGAAGTAGCGCGTGCCCTCGGTGTCATGGACTATGGCATGGATACAGATGTAACAGCCTTATCAGGTGGACAAAGAACCAAGGTGCTTTTGGCTAAACTCCTCCTTGAAAAACCAGATATTTTGCTGCTTGACGAGCCAACCAACTACTTGGATGCTGAACACATTGACTGGCTCAAGCGTTATCTCCAAAACTATGAGAATGCCTTTGTCCTTATTTCGCATGATATTCCTTTCCTCAACGACGTAATCAATATCGTCTACCATGTGGAAAATCAACAGTTGACTCGTTACTCTGGTGACTACTACCAGTTCCAAGAAGTCTATGCCATGAAGAAATCTCAGTTGGAAGCAGCCTACGAACGTCAACAGAAAGAAATTGCCGACCTCAAGGACTTTGTCGCTCGAAACAAAGCGCGTGTCGCAACGCGTAATATGGCCATGTCCCGTCAAAAGAAACTCGACAAGATGGATATCATTGAACTCCAAAGCGAGAAACCAAAGCCATCCTTTGATTTTAAACCGGCTCGTACTCCTGGTCGCTTTATTTTCCAAGCTAAGGACTTGCAGATTGGTTATGACCGTCCACTTACCAAACCATTAAACCTCACCTTTGAACGCAATCAAAAGGTTGCCATTATTGGAGCCAATGGTATCGGGAAAACAACTCTCTTGAAGTCTCTCTTGGGAATTATTCCGCCAATCGCTGGGGAGGTTGAACGCGGTGATTACCTAGAACTTGGTTACTTTGAACAGGAAGTAGAAGGTGGCAATCGTCAAACACCACTAGAGGCTGTCTGGAATGCCTTTCCTTCCCTTAACCAAGCAGAAGTCCGTGCGGCCCTTGCCCGCTGTGGGTTGACGACTAAGCACATTGAAAGCCAAATTCAGGTCTTGTCAGGTGGAGAACAGGCCAAGGTGCGTTTCTGTCTCTTGATGAACCGTGAAAACAACGTCTTAGTGTTGGACGAGCCGACTAACCACTTGGATGTAGATGCCAAGGAAGAACTCAAACGGGCGCTTAAAGAATACAAAGGAAGCATTCTTATGGTTTGCCACGAACCAGACTTCTATGAAGGCTGGATGGACCAAATCTGGGACTTTAACAAGCTAACTTAAAAGCAGTAAAAAAGCCAAGTCGAAATGACTTGGCTTTTTTGACTAGTAATTTAAATAGTTTTCAACTTCAGATTTCTCAATTTCTTTACCGTAGTGGCAAATCGGACAAGAAACGAAGTAACTTTTACCATAAGGGAAAAGTGGAATCCAGTAGAGGGTGAACTTGCGCCCAGTTTCTACGATCTCCCAAGTGTCGACATTGTTACAGTGACCACATTCGATCGCAGTTTGCGTATGTCCCAAATCTTTCTGATAACCTTTAGAACCCCAAAATAAAATCATGTCATCGTCTCCTTATCTGTTGATGGCTTATTTTTTGCTGAAGTCGTAGTCTTTCACCACTTCTATACTATCAATGGTGATAGCAGACGTTGGTTTATCTTTCTCATCTTTTTCAGCCTTGGCAATCTTGTCAACAACGTCCATACCATCGATGACTTGACCAAAGACGGGGTGTTTGCCGTCTAGACTAGGATTTCCGCCCTCTTTATAGGCTTCGATGATTTTCTTTGGATACTTGCTAGTAGGAAGTTTAGCAGAAATATCTGTTGAGTTTTGGTTGATGAAGAACTGGCTACCGTTGGTGTTTGATTGACCAGTATTAGCCATAGCAAGGGCTCCTCGGATATTGTATAGGTAAGGAGAGATTTCATTTTTGAAACCAGTTCCCTTGTCCTTTGTTTTATCCTTATCATGCCAGATAGATTGGCCGCCTGTACCATCTCCCTTAGGATCTCCAGTTTGGACCATAAAGCCATCAATGACACGGTGGAAGGTGATGCCGTTATAATAGCCTTCCTTAGCGTGAGTGAGGAAGTTTTCAACTGCTAGTGGTGCTAGTTTTGGAAAGAGTTTGATGCGGATATCGCCTTGATTTGTGTGTAAAATGACCTCAGCTTCGTCTTCAGCAACTTCCTTAGAAAGTTGAGGGAAGTTGGCATTTTCATTGGTCAAAGCGTCATTCAAATCTTTGGCAGCCTGAGCAGCCGCTTTTGAGCTTTCTTCAGCTGAGATACTGGAGTCGACATATTCATCACCACGGAGACCACGTTGGATACTAGTACATCCAGCAAGGGCTACAGTTGATAGTAAAAGAAGGGTTGCTAGTTTTTTCATTGTTAACCTCTCAAAAATTCATTTCTACCATTGTACCTTAAAAGGAGTTTGATTTCAAATTTTAAAATGAGGTTATTTTGCTAATACATGTAATTTTATAGCTTGACTTACTCCATTTTGTTCATTAGAGTATGTTACTGCATTTGCACAGTCTTTGACATCTGTAGGAGCATTTCCCATTGCAATACCGAGACCTGCGGTTTCAATCATGGGAATATCATTATAATTGTCACCCAAGGTCATAATCTCCTTGAGAGGAATTTGATAATAGTTAGCCAATTCTAACAGAGCCTGTTTTTTAGATACTTGATTATGTGTGACTTCAAGATAGTTATCCTTGGAGAGATAAAAGTCGGTTTGAGGGAAATCCATAATGGATAAGATGTTTTGTAGTTTCTGTATAGTGTCTGCCTTATCAATTAATAATAGTTTATGAACAAGAGTATGTTCCTCTCTTATAAAATCTGTTATAGATGTAACTTTTGGACTTTCTCCAGTAATGTTAGCTTCGATTTGTACCCATTTATCTAAAGTATTAACAAACCAATCTTGTCCAGAATAAACATTGATAGAAACTGTCGGAAATTCTCTTTTTAAAAAATCATGAAGAAATGCCAATTCTTTTTTATCAATAGAATGCTGACTTAGAACCTCATCCCCCTTACTGATTAGGGCACCATTATAGCATGCAATTGGAAAGTCGGAAATTCCTAGTTTTCTAGAAATTGGAGCAATACCGAGAGGAGAGCGAGCAGAAGCTAAGACAAAAGGGATTTCTTTTTGTTTTAAAATTGGCATCAGTTCAGGCAAATAAGAGTCTATCTGGTGATTTTTGTCTAAAATTGTTCCGTCAATATCGCTTATAATCAATTTAATATTTCTCATAGCTTCCTCCCTTTTAAAATAGAATAGTTGTTTTGCCATCTAAAGATCGCTGAATTTCTATATCGGGTTCTTTGTCTGTAATCCAATAATCAAAATCAGCTAGTTCAGACAGAATAAAGTGAGAGTGTTTGCTTATTTTACTGGTTTCAGCCAGTAAGACACGAGTTTTGCTTGTTTTAAATGCTCTCTTTTTCATTAGAACATCTTCTTGGTCTTCAAAACTAACTTGACCATCTGAAAGACTTGCAGCTCCAAAAAAAGCTAAATCAAACTTAATAGAGTTTAAAATGTCCGATTCTTCTAGAGAGTAATAGAAACGATTCTTTTTATGAAACTTTCCGCCTAGAATGTGAAAATCGACATTTTCTTTTCCTCCTAGAATAAGCGCATTATCTAATGAATGACTGAAAATACTAACTTCTTTCTCAAGTATTTTAGCTAATTCTAGTACAGTTGTTGAAACATCAAAGAATAGTAGGTCTCCATTAGAAATGAGTTCCTTTGCTAGAGAGGCGATTTTCTCTTTTTCTTTGGAAGATTGTTCTCTCCTGTCTTTAAAGCCTAGTATAGGCTGTTTCTTTATTGATAGCAATCCTCCGTGAGTTCTTTGTGCTCTATTTTCCTTTGCAAGAATAGAAAAATCTCTGCGGACGGTATCTTTGGATACTTGGAAATAGTCAACCATTTCTTTTGCTGAAAGGCTTCCTCTCTCTTCTAAAAGTGTTATGATTTCTTCTAATCGTTGTGCTTGGTACATAAATTCACCTGCTTTCTGACTCTATTTTACTCTTTTTTGCAAGTCGAATCAAGCGTTTATAAGTTTTTTTAATTTAAAATCAATTTATTTAAGTTTTTTGTGGCAAATCTGAAAAAATAAAAACTCTGTCAAGTTTTTTTCTTGACACCTGTCAGAAATCTGCTATAATAGAACATGTGCTAAATAGCTCAGCTATTTCACCGAAATAAAAAAATAAGAAAAGAGACATTAAAAAATGGCAGTTAAAATCCGTTTGACTCGTATGGGTTCTAAGAAAAAACCTTTCTACCGTATCAACGTAGCAGACTCACGTTCACCACGTGACGGACGTTTCATCGAAACAGTTGGTACTTACAACCCACTTGTTGCTGAAAACCAAGTAACTTTGAAAGAAGACCGCGTTCTTGCATGGTTGGCTGATGGAGCTCAACCTTCAGATACAGTTCGCAACATCCTTTCAAAAGAAGGCGTATTGAAAAAATTCCACGATTCTAAATTCTCAAAATAAGTTTAAAGTAGGTTGACAGATGGATACGATTGAAAATCTCATTATTGCGATTGTGAAACCTTTGATTTCACAACCTGATGCCTTAACTATCAAGATTGAAGACACACCAGAGTTTTTGGAGTATCACTTGGATCTTGACCAAAGCGATGTCGGTCGTGTTATCGGTCGTAAGGGTCGCACTATCTCAGCGATAAGAACGATTGTCTACTCTGTCCCAACTGAAGACAAGAAAGTAAGAATCGTTATCGATGAAAAATAAAAAAGCGGGACAGAAGTGTACTGACCCCAAAAAGTTAGACAAATAATTTATCCAAAGGATTTAGTTCTGTACTGCACGGGACTAAGTCCTTTTAGTTTTACCTTAATTCGTTTGTTGTTGTAATAATCAATATAGTCTACAATGACTTGTTCCAATTGCTTAAGTGACTGAAACGACTTCTCATAACCGTAAAACATCTCCGACTTCAAAATATCAAAGAAGGACTCCATCATACCGTTGTCTGGGCTGTTACCTTTACGTGACATAGATGGCTGAATTCCCTTACTCTCTAAAAACCTGTGATAAAAATCGTGTTGGTGTTGCCAGCCCTGGTCGCTGTGTAAAATGGTATTTTCATAGTGTTTCTCTGTGAATGCCTGTTCTAACATACTCTTCACTTGTTCTAAGTTTGGTGAAGTTGAAAGATTATAGGCGATAATTTCGCTATTAAAGCCATCTAAAACTGGTGATAAGTAAAGCTTTTGAGTACTTGCTGGAATGGCAAACTCCGTTACATCTGTATAGCACTTTTCCATTGGTTTGGTTGCTTCAAACTGGAGTTGAATGAGATTATCTGCTTTCTTGCCAATCTCTCCTCGGTAGGAAGAATACTTCCGTTTACGACGAATTCGAGCCGTTAGACCAAGGACCGTCATCAGACGTTGAACTTTCTTATGATTCACTAC
>NZ_JBZUJU010000003.1:0-123359 GCF_058556195.1 Streptococcus sp. A69
GCATCAGCATTTGCCTTTTGAACACGTGCCAACTCTGCCTGGTAAGCTGCTAATTTAGCTTGATAATCAGCATCATTATCCTCTTTAGCTTTCTTAATAGCTGCAAGGTCTGCTTCATACTGCTTCATCGCTGCGTCATAGTTTGCTTTGGCAGTTTCATTACGTTGTTTAATCGCTTCATTTTCAGCTTGAAGCGCTGCATTTTTTGCAGTATTTTCCTTTACTGCTTTATCATATGCCTCTTTAGCTTCAGCATTAGCTTTTTGTACTCGAGCTAATTCTGTCTGGTAAGCTGAAAGTTTATTTTGATAATCCTGTTGACTATCTTCGTTTGCTTTTTTGACAGTTGCTAAATCTTTTTGATATTGTGCTAGCTTAGCTTCATATTCTGCTTTAGCTGTTGCATTGGCAGTGTTGATTTTTTCAACTTCTTCTTGATGACTTTTTAGATCTTTTTGATACTTGTCATCCGCTGCTTTGTTTTCAGCATTGATTTTATCTGTTTCAGCCTGATGAGCTGCGACTTCTTTTTTATATGCTTCAGTCGTTGTCTTTATTTCTTCAGCCTGTTTAGCATAGTCGTTTTTAATCTCATCTTGTTTTTGAGCATTGTCTGTAGCAGTTGTGGCTGTTCCTTTGTCGTTTGTTTCATCTTGAACCACCTTAACTCCTGCGGATTTTGCATCAGCAACTGCTTTATCCAAATCAGCTGATGATACTTCTACTGGCAAAGCTGACTCTTTAGAACCAGCCTTAGCTTGGCTTTCTTTGGCGGCTTGGCTCATTTCACCCTGAGCTTCAGGTAAATTTGTGGCTGGGTTTCCTGTAGTAGCTACCTCAACCGTACTTGTACTAGTTGTCTCTGTAACTTCGTCAGCAAATACTGCTTTGTCTGCAAAAGCAATCAAAGCAGTTCCTAAAACAGCTCCACACAAAGTTTTCGCAACTTTGCTTTTACGAAATCCATAGACTTCTTTTTTATTTTTCATTATAAGCCATTTCCTTATCTAAATTTAGTCGTTACTTCTTATATTAACACTTTACAAGGCAAGATGCAAATATTTACTCTTTTTTTCTCTCCATTTATAGAAAAATTCCACATGTTTATAAATTAAATTAAAAAGAAGATGGCGAAACCATCTTCTTAATTATACTCTTATTTTTCTGTGAGTGCAGCCAATCCTGGCAATACTTTACCTTCAAGGAGTTCCATTGATGCTCCACCACCAGTAGAGATCCATGAGAACTTGTCTGCACGACCAAGGTTGATCGCTGCGGCAGCTGAGTCACCACCACCGATGATTGATTTCACTCCTGGTTGTTTCACGATAGCGTCCATTACACCGATTGTACCAGCTTGGAAGTCTGGGTTTTCAAATACACCCATTGGTCCGTTCCATACAACTGTCTTCGCACCAGTCAATTCTTGATCGAATTTAGCAATAGATTTTGGACCGATATCCAAACCAAGGAAACCTGGATCTACTGCTTCACCTTCAGTGTCTTTCACTTCAGTGTAGTCAGCAAATGCGTTTGCTTCTTTTGAGTCAACTGGCAAGATCAATTTGCCGTTTGCTTTTTCAAGAAGAGCTTTCGCAACATCCAATTTGTCTTCTTCAACAAGTGAGTTACCGATTTCGATACCTTGAGCTTTGTAGAATGTGTAAGTCATCCCACCACCGATAAGAACTTTATCAGCTTTTTCAAGCAAGTTTTCGATAACACCGATCTTGTCTGAAACTTTTGAACCGCCAAGAATCGCTACGAATGGACGTTCTGGAGCTTCAACAGCTTCTTGGATGTAAGCAATTTCGTTTTCAAGAAGGAAACCAGCAACAGCTTTTTCAACGTTTGCTGAGATACCAACGTTAGATGCGTGTGCACGGTGAGCTGTACCGAATGCATCGTTTACGAAGATACCATCTCCAAGTGATGCCCAGTATTTACCAAGTTCAGGATCATTTTTAGATTCTTTCTTGCCATCAACATCTTCGAAACGAGTGTTTTCAACCAAGAGAACTTGTCCATCTTCAAGAGCGTTGATTGCTGCTTCCAATTCAGCACCACGTGTAACACCTGGGATAAATTTAACTTCTTGTCCTAACTTAGCAGCCAAGTCAGCAGCTACAGGAGCGAGTGATTTACCTTCTTTGTCTGCTTCTTCTTTTACACGGCCAAGGTGAGAGAAGAGGATTGCACGTCCACCTTGTTCAAGGATGTACTTGATAGTTGGAAGAGCTGCAGTGATACGGTTGTCATTAGTAATCACGCCATCTTTAACAGGTACGTTGAAGTCAACACGAACGAGAACTTTTTTCCCTTTCAAGTCAACGTCTTTAACAGTCAATTTTGCCATTAGATATGACTCCTTCTTTTTTTATATGTGTTAATTATATCACAAAATCCGCAAAAGAGATAGAAAAACCCTAAACTTTTCTTGTTCATTCTTCTATCTATTAACCTAAAAACCTAGGATTTCAGTAAGGGAAATAGAAATTTTCACATAATTCGGTTGGAATAATTTAGGAAAATTTCTTGATTGATCTGCCTAATTACTTCTATACCATTCTTTTTCTAACATTTTAATCCTTAATATTCCAAACTCTACAGTCCTTCTTTTTGAATTGCTAGGTTTCTTATTATACAATATAACTAAAATAGTTTCTTCAGTTTGTGCTATTTGAGATTAAAAGAAGGGGAATTGCTACCATGAAATTAGAAAGACTAATCTATATTTTACTGTCTCTTTTAAATAAGAAGAGGATAACAGCTAAAGAGATTGCAGAGAGGTTTGAAATATCTACTCGAACTGTATATAGGGACATGGATACACTCAGTTTAGCGGGAATCCCAATCTATTCGGAACGTGGAGATAAGGGAGGTTTCTATATACCAAGCGACTATAAGATAGACAGAAACTTTTTCACTGAGGAAGAGAAACAGTTTATCATTAATATGAGCCAAAATGTTAGTAAAATCGTTGGTCATTCAAGTCTTGACAGTATCGACACAAGCTGTCTTCTCAAGAAATTACAAGAGCAAACAGTCCTTTTTACTTTGATCTCAGTTCCTGGACTCTTAATACAAATTATTTACTAGAAATTGAGGAAGCGATACAAACTGAACAGATGATTTCTTTTTCTTACTATTCGAAAAAACAAGAGAAAAGTCAGCGAACAGTTATTCCATACAGATTGATCTATAAACTGAATGCTTGGTATGTTATCGGTTACTGCTTAGAAAAATTAGATTTTCGTATTTTTAAATTAACTCGAATTCGTGAACTAGAACTAGTGGAGATAAAAGATAAACCATTCGATTATCCACGTTTATCTCAAGAAAAGTTAGAGCTTTTTTTAAATCCCCCAAAACATAAAGTGGAGGGGCAAAGAGAAGAAATCGAACTAGTTTTTACAAGATTTGCACTCCCAAAAATCTACGATCACTTCACGGAAGAAGAAATCAGAGTCGAGGACGAAATAATAAAAGTTCAGGCATTCAGAGCTTTAACTCCTGCATTTTTTGATTTACTCTTAAGCTTTGGTTATCAAGTAAAGGTCGTATCTCCAAGTCACTTACAAAATCTACTGGTCAGTACTCTCAAAAAAAATCTTCAGCAATATGACAACCTGTAGTCATATTGCCTTTTGTATACTCTTAAGTGGGCAAAATATTTCATGATATTCATCATAGCCCAATTATTTTACAGGAGGTTCCAAATGGATACAAAAACACTTGCAGAAAGCTATTTTACGGCAGTAAATGAGGGAGGCTGGGAAGATTTCGTAGCTGAAAACTTTGATTATGGCATGTGCGATAGTATAGAAATTCGACAAGGACGTGATATTTATTTGCAAGGCGCAGGCCAATTCTATGCTTTGAGCCAGCATCTTGAAGTGAAGCAATTACTTGTTGATGGTCGAACAGTCTCAGCTTTAAATCGCTACCGTCTACATTCTCCTCAAGGAAAAGAACTCGAACTGGATGTCGCAGAATTTCTGAAATTCGATGAGTTTGATAAATTAGTTGCATCCAATATTTATTTCGACACCTATCGTTTTCAAAAATTTATCCAAGGAATTGAATAACAAAAATCTAGCTTCAAATTTACTCTTCAATTTCAAAACTAAAAACAAGGTCTGACTAATCTACAGCCAAACCTTGTTTTTAGTTTTTACGAGAAAATCCAATATTCAAACCGATTAGTCTTCTCTCTTCTTTCTAGCAAGTAGGCCATAGCCACTCATCACTCCGAGGAGTCCCAGCGCTACTAGGCTAGCTTCCCTTGTCGCTCCAGTATTTGGAAGTTCTTTACTTGCTTCTTTAACTTTTGCCGATGTTGCTGAGAGCGCTTGATCCCTTGTTTGTGAGACTTGCTCTTCTTTCGTTCCCACTTCAACAATTTCTGGAAGAGCTTCCTTGAGAACTTCAGTCGAACGAAGGGTACGATTGCCTTGAGCATCTACTTCTACAAAGCGACGAATTTCCCCTTCCTCTCCTTTTTGGACAAGTTGACGTTGACCTTTCAGAAGTTCTGAGTTTGGATGTTCTTGACGTTCAAAGGCTACTGCAACTTCTTCAATTTCTAGTTTCGGAGTTGCTAAAACTAAATCTTTCACACCTTCAGCTGGTTGGTTGCTTGATAGAACTTTTGTACCAACTTCGGTGATTTCTGGGATTGATTCCTTGACTACCTCAGTCGAACGAAGAGTGCGTTTGCCTTGGCTATCTACTTCTACAAAGTGGCGAACTTGACCTTCAACTCCAGCTTGCACAACACGGCGTTGTCCTTTGAGAAATTCGGAGTTTGGTCGCTCCTGACGTTCGAAGGCTGTTGTTTCAGTTTCCACAACTAGCTCAGGGAGGGACTCAACCGTCGGGGCCACTTCATTTGGATCCATGCTACCAACATGATGACTTTCTTCTGCAGGAGCTAGTTTCTTATTCAGCTTTTCTTTCATGTCCACAAAAGCTTGTGGAGTTGGTGTTTGTGAAGATAATAAGGCTTCAGCTTGGGCAATCAACTCAGCTTGAGAATCTTTTTCACGGACGGATTCGAGCAAGCCTTCCAACTCTTCTCTAGCAGTCTGATAACGTTGATTTCCATCCAAGGCTGTCCCTGCTTGTTTCAACTCATTCAAAGCCCGATTGACTTCTTCTTGGCTAGCATTATGGTTTTCTGCTACAGCTTTCGCTACATTGAGCTTCTCTACTAGTGCTGCTTGTTTGTCCTCGCTTGAGAAGGTGTAGGCAAGGGTTGACTGACGGCCTTGGGCAGCAGTAATTTCTTGTTTGAGGTACTCGTCGTTGACAGCTGCTTTTGGAGAAACCAAGACATCGAACTCAGCTGTGTGTCCCTTGTAATGAAGAGTCAAGGTCTGACGACCAGTCTTTTGAGCATCGTAGCCCGTAACTTCAACACCTTGATCTGTGAAGGCATGGCTTTCTTCTGTCTCATCATCATAGAGAACACCGAAGCGACCTTCTGCAAGATCCAGTTGATCCCCTACTAGATAGTCTGTTTTCGGTTTCTTAGTAATGTACAAACCTGCTACTTCTTTTGGTTTTCCTTCATCTTGACCAGTCACTTGTACGTTTAAATTACCAGCAACTGGAAGTCCAAGGTAGCTGACTGTGAGCTTCTGTTCTCCTTTTTGATGAGCATCGTATCCAGATACCGTCACACCTGAGTGAGTAAGGTTAATCAGCTCGTCAGCTTGTCCCCCTTCGTATTGAACGCGGAGTGTTCCGCCTCTGAGGTCCAGTTTTTCTCCCTCTTTATAAACCGTCTTCTTAAGTCCTTTTTCAAGACTAACTGCAGCAATCTTTCTCTCATCCTGTGGAATAGCTACAGCCAAGGTGTTACTGATTTCTTTACCAGGTAGTTGGGTACGATAATAGAGTAGATTTGGTTGCTTGTCAAAGGCCAATGGTGCTGTTGCTAGGTCACCACCATTTTCAGACTTCAAAGTTGCAATCGGTGTTTGTGAATCAGCCTTGTCGTAAACGGTGATGGTTGCGCCTGCTGGAACATCAGAGAAGCCGAGTTGAACTTGATGGTTTCCAAGCGAACGAGCAGCTACCTTAGCCATTGGAATATTTTGACTTTCTGTGTCCAGGGTTTCATACATCTTCCAGTTGTAGATACGAATGGCCTTCCAAGGTGTCCCATTATCTGAAGTGATAACTTTTAGACGCCAGTCTTGAGCGATGATTGGTTTATCAAGAGTGATATCTGTCACGTGTGCTTTATTGCCACGGACCTCCTTAGCTAACTTCCATTCACCATCCGCATCTTTATAATAAAGGTCAAAGTCCTTGGTGTTCATCAAACCGTCGTTTACGGATTCTCCACCAGCTCCCGCATGATCCATGACCCATCTAACAACAGTACGTGGCTTGGTCAAGCGAATATCCACACTACCGCTCAACTGAGCTGAAGACCATTTATCTGACAAGCTAGTAATGGTGCCGTTCAACATACCTTCAATGCCTTCTCCACCTTCAGTATTTGGGAAAGTGCTACCGATAACCTTTGCACCTGGAACAATATTTTCAGCTAAAGGTCTTGGGAGAGTGGTATCTTGAACAGTCATCCCCCAGTTAAAGGATGCCGTCGCCGCTTCGGAACGAAGTCCATTTTTACCAACTGCAACGACTTTCAATTCCTGAGTCCTACCAGTCGCATTAGCTGAGCGGCTAACTTTTGGCAAGTAGATGGTTGAAGCAGATGAACCTGTCAACAAACGCCAGTTGTCCCCATCTTTTTCGTAGACTTCATAGAAGTCTGCATCTTGGTTACCCGCAAACTGGACCACTGCTTCAGCTTCTTGGGCATTTTTAAGAGATTGTTTCACCACAGAAAGACCCGTCGGCGATTGTGGTGCTTGGTGATTGTCTGAAATTGTTAATTGACCTAGGTTAAACTGATAATCTTTTACAGCACCTTCATGTTCGAAGAAGAGTTTAACCGCATAGATGGTTTTACCTGCTAGTGAGCTAAGGTCAATTTCTTCATTTGTCCAGTTGTCAGAAAGAGTCAGTTCTTTCCATGCCTCCGCATCCTCAAATTTGTAGTCTAGAGTCGTAGAGAGGGCCATATAAACTTTCGAGCCTCTTCCTCCCTTGTGGGCAACCCGAAGTTTGGTTTTCTCCGTTACTTCTAGTTTGGTAGAATACAAATTCACATCTTGGTCCGTCTTACCAGCTACATCACCTGAGAATTTAAGAGAGTTTCCGCCATTGTAGGCATCTGTAAAGTCATATTCTGCACGGAGTTTTTCACCCGTTGAAGTCTGCCACCAGCGCCATGTTGGCAAGACACCTGAAACCGAACGGTAGTTCCACTCAGAATCCTTAGAAACCTTACCATCTACAAACCATTTTCTACCATGACCTGTATTAAAGGAGGTCGTGAAGGTTCGTCCTACTGCTGGTGTGCGGTCCGCAACCAAATTGGAAATTCCATACCACTCTTTGTCTGCTGGTTTTTGAGCTGTCGGATCTCCTTGGTAACCTGTAAAAAAGATGTCTTCGTTCTTATGGTAGTCTTCACCTGTTTTTCCTAGGCTGGTAATCGTATCTGGCGCAAAAAGTCCAAGTGACAAGCGCAACTTGCCATTTTCATCTAAGAGAGCATCCCATTTGACTTTTGTCTTATAAGAACCACCTTGTTGCAATTCCAAGCCTGCAAAGACATCATATTGACTACGTTCTAGCCATTTTGCCATCTCTACAGAGTAGTCATTCTTTTCCTTGTTCCAGTTGAAATTGGCAAAAAATTGATCTGCAGGGACCTTGTCACCTTCTTTTTGCATAAACTGGTAGTTGTATTCTCCCAGTCCATCTTCGTGGTATCGACCGTATTTGTAGGTCATGGCATCGTACCAAGCATACTTGATTGGATGGTTGACTTTAGCTGCGTATTCTTTTGTATAGAGCATGAATTGGCGCATTTTTTCACCAAGAGGTGCTACCAATTCCCCTGTTGTTTCCTGATTAATGAAATAGCCATCAAAGCCATAGTACTTAGCAAGATCGACAAGTTTTCGTGCGATAGGGAAGGTGCCATCTGCGTCTTGTTTCAAGGCAGCTGCAAATTTCTCTTGGTCGGCAATGCTATTTGACCAGTTGAAAAAGAGGGTTCCATAAACGGGAACTCCATTACGGTGCCCTACATCAATGACATCTGGAGTTGGGACTAGGCCTTCCCAGAAGACCATTGAATCCAAATATTGCCAGTAATCAAAGGCGTAGGCTTTGAATTCTTCTCCACCAACAGAAGCGTGGTCTTTAGCCTTTGAGTTCGTGTTTGCTAGCGCCTGAACTTTAGCTCTTCTGCTTGCTTTTTCGTTAACCAACTGACCTCTATGGCGCTTGGCGAGTTCAACTGAGGAACGATTGATGGGATCATCCTCACGCGCACCCGGTTCCCATTTCAACAAATCCTCCCATATATCAAATTTGATTTCTTTTGGTCGGAGACTCTTTTCTTCATTTTTAGGAACGTCTGCTAGAGTTGGTTTGTTCGCTTTCTTTTCAGCTACTTGAGGAGCTTCCTCTGGTTTGACTTCTTCTTTTTCAGTTGGTTGAGCAGGTTTTTCAGCTTTATCCGTCGGAGTTGGCTTCGCTTCTTCTTTTTCATTAACTAAATCCGTTATTGCTGGAGTGTTTTCTGAAATGGGTTGCTCAGCTACTTTGTTTTCAGTTTCCTCTAATTGCTTTTCGATAGCTACAGTGTCTGGATTAGCAGTTTCACTCACATTTGCCGCTTGAGCGCTCGTATTAGTAGCTGTTTCAGGGGCAGTGACTTGTTCAGCAAGGGCTGGACTCGCAAATAGAGCTGAACCAATCATCAAGGAACAAGCTCCGATTGACAGCTTGCGAATACTGTAACGGCACCGTTTTTCAAAAAATAGATCTTTCATCTTATCCTCCTAATAAAATAAAAAGTAAGCGCTTTACTTTTTAGATAAACAGTAACTGTTCTCAGTGCACAACACCAGAACAGGATCATCTTCATTTTATCTTATATGAAAGCGTTGTCAATATACTTGACACAAAAACTATAGCTAGGATAATAATCAGTAAAATTTGGACATGATTGAATAAAACCACTCTTGGAAAGTAAATTTACTCCCTATTTTTAAAGCAAGTTGCCTTTTCTTAGGAAAATTTCATCTAAACACTTGTTAGATTTACTTTTATCCTTTAAAATAGAATGGGAGAAATTCCGCGATTATTTTTCGGAGGAAAAAGAAATGTCCATTAATTGGCAGGAAATTTTATTTCACTTTTTAGGTGGTCTGGGGCTATTCTTATATAGTATCAAGACCATGGGAGACGGTTTGCAACAAGCTGCTGGAGATCGCCTTCGTTTTTACATTGACAAATATACCAGCAATCCCTTCTTCGGTGTGCTGGTTGGTATCGGTATGACGGCGCTGATTCAATCAAGTTCTGGTGTTACTGTCATTACAGTGGGACTAGTCAGTGCGGGACTTTTGACCTTGCGTCAGGCTATCGGTATTGTCATGGGTGCCAATATTGGAACCACCGTTACATCCTTTATCATCGGTTTTAAGCTAGGAGATTATGCCTTACCTATGCTCTTTATCGGAGCTGTTTGTCTTTTCTTCACCAAGAATCGCTCCATCAATAACATCGGACGGATTATCTTTGGTGTGGGTGGTATCTTCTTCGCCCTCAATCTTATGAGCGGTGCAATGGAGCCCCTAAAAGACCTGCAAGTCTTTAGAGACTACATGGTTGAACTAAGTAAGAGTCCTATTCTAGGTGTCTTTGTCGGAACTGGACTGACCCTACTCATTCAAGCTTCATCCGCAACTATCGGTATCTTACAGAACCTGTACGCAAGTGGTTTGATTGACCTACAAGGTGCCCTACCGGTCTTGTTTGGTGATAATATCGGAACGACCATTACAGCCATCATTGCTTCTCTTGGAGCCAATATCGCTGCCAAACGTGTTGCCGGTGCCCATGTCGTCTTTAACGTGATTGGTACGGTCATCTGTATTGTCTTTCTTGTACCTTTCACTGGCTTGATTCAATGGTTTGAATCTACTCTCAATCTAGCTCCAGAAATGACCATTGCCTTTGCCCACGGAACCTTTAATATTACAAATACCATTATCCAGTTCCCATTCATTGGTGCCTTGGCTTACATTGTGACCAAGCTCATTCCTGGTGAAGATGAGGTTGTCAAATACGAAGCTCTCTACTTGGATGAACAACTCATCAAGCAGGCTCCTTCTATCGCTCTAGGAAATGCCAAAAAAGAACTGCTTCACTTGGGGAACTATGCTTCAAAAGCTTTTGACCTTTCCTACGACTACATCATAAATCTAGATGAAAAACTAGCGGAAAAAGTCCACAAGACTGAAGAAGCCATTAACACAATTGACGAGAAACTGACTCGCTACCTGATTAGTCTTTCTAGCGAATCATTGAGCCAAAAGGAAAGTGAAATCTTAACCAATATCCTCGATTCATCTCGTGATTTGGAACGGATTGGGGACCATGCAGAAGGCTTGCTCAACCTAACCGACTACCTCCAACGTAAGAATGTTCAATTTTCTGATGCTGCTTTAGAGGAATTAGCTGAGATTTATCAAGCAACAACTGCATTCATCAAGGATGCCCTTGATAGTGTGGAAAACAATGATATTGAAAAAGCTCAGAGTCTGATTGAACGCCATAAAGAAATCAACAATATGGAACGCGTTCTCAGAAAGACCCACATCAAACGCCTTAACAAGGGTGAGTGTTCTACACAAGCCGGGGTCAACTTTATCGACATCATTTCTCACTACACTCGTGTGTCTGACCATGCTATTAACCTAGCTGAAAAGGTCATCGCTGAACAAATCTAAGTACCTAAAAGCTATCCTGAATGGGATGGCTTTTTTCGTCTCCTCATTAAGAATTTCTTTTGGAGCATATAAAAAATGCTTTGATTCACAATGGAATCAAAGCATTTTAAAGAGTTCACCAAACATAATAGCAGAAACTGCAGTGCCCCTGTACTTGGCTTCTTCTCTTTTGATAAAACGCGCCAAGTTGATCAACTCAGGTGCTGGGTGTTTGGGATTGATGAGCAATTCACGGGTGACCAGTCCTGAGAGTCGGACTGCTAGTAATTGCTCATTTGTAGTGGGTAGTTTTTTAGCAGTCTCTAGGAGAGCAGCAACTAAATCTTCACTCAAGCCCTGACGAGCATGGTTGTAGAGATCTCTTATAAGGCTTTCTAGGTTTGGTTCTGCCATCCTGACCGCCTCCCTTATGCTTAATAATTTTTAATCAAATCAACCGTTGAACGGTCCAATTTTTTCACCAAGGCTTGCAAGAAAGCTTGGGCTTCTAAGAAGTCATCCATCGCGTAGAGAGTTTGGTGAGAATGGATATAACGAGCGCAAACACCGATAGTTGTTGATGGAACCCCACCATTTTTCAAATGAGCTGCGCCAGCGTCTGTTCCACCTTTTCCACAGTAGTATTGATACTTGATGCCAGCTTCTTCAGCCGTTGTCAAAAGGAAATCCTTCATACCTGGGAGAAGCAAGTGACCTGGATCGTAGAAGCGAATCAAGGTTCCATCCCCAATCTTACCTTGGCCGCCGTAGACATCACCTGCTGGCGAACAGTCAACTGCCAGAAAAACTTCTGGGTCAAACTTAGTTGTGGAAGTATGAGCGCCACGGAGACCAACTTCTTCTTGGACATTGGCACCAAGATAGAGTTCATTTCCGAGTTTTTGACCTGACAAGGCTTCTGCTAACTCGCTTACCATGAGGACACCATAGCGGTTATCCCAAGCTTTTGAGATGATATTTTTTTCATTGGCTGTCAAGATAGCGGAGCTATCAGGGACAATGGTGTCACCTGGACGGATACCAAAGCTTTCTGCTTCAGCCTTGTCTGCAAACCCACCATCAAAAATGATATCTGAAATAGCTGGCATAGTTGGTCCACCTGTTCCACGTGTCAAATGTGGAGGGACAGAACCTGAGATCACTGGAATTTCACGACCGTCACGAGTAAAGAGTTTGAAGCGTTGACTGCTGACCACCATAGGGTTCCAGCCACCGATTTCAACCACACGGAAGGTTCCATCTTGCTTAATTTCGCTGACCATAAAACCAACTTCGTCCATATGAGAAGCGACCAAGACGCGTGGGGCATCCGCAACTTCTGAATGCTTGATACCGAAAATACCACCTAAGCCATCTGTCACTACTTCATCCACGTGCGGTGTCAATTTTTCACGAAGATAAGTCCGGACAGGCGCTTCGTGGCCTGAGATCGCAGCAAGCTCTGTTACTTCTTTGATTTTTGAAAATAATGTTGTCATATCAGTTCCTTCTTTCTGTCCTCCATTTTACCACTTTTTATAGGAGAAGGATAGTGGGAAGGTAGATTGGTTTTTACTCAGTTTTCCAATAAAAGAGAGGGGCAGATGTTATTTCAGGAATTTTTCTTTCTTTTTACATTAAATTGTCAGAAAATTCATTGACAGATTAAAGAAATCGTGTTACATTTATATCCGCAGGTATCTTTCGATACCAAATCTACAAGAAAGGACGGGGCATGAAACTCTCTCATATTTTAACAGGCTTACTTCTACTCCTGGTCTTTCTCTCCATTACCATTGGAACCAGTGATTTTTCTTGGGAAAAATTCTTTGCTTTTGACCAACAGACCTGGCTTCTCTTTCAAGAGTCGCGTCTTCCAAGAACCATCAGTATTCTCCTTGCAGCCTCTAGTATGAGCATGGCAGGACTCCTCATGCAGACCATTACTCAAAATCAGTTTGCTGCCCCAAGCACAGTCGGAACGACAGAAGCCGCCAAACTGGGAATGGTGTTAAGCCTCTTTGTCTTTCCATCTGCGAGTCTGACCCAAAAGATGCTCTTTGCTTTTGGCTCATCCATCTTATTTACCCTCTTCTTTCTGGCCTTTATGACTATTTTTTCTGTAAAGGAAAGGTGGATGTTGCCCTTGATCGGAATTATCTATAGTGAGATTATCGGTTCTGTCACAGAAGTTATCGCCTATCGTTTCAATCTGGTTCAGAGTATGACTGCTTGGGCCCAGGGCTCCTTCTCCATGATTCAGACTCATCAGTATGAGTGGCTCTTCTTAGGCCTCATTATCCTGATAGCCGTTTGGAAATTATCCCAAACCTTTACCATTATGAATCTAGGAAAAGAAACCAGTGAGAGTTTAGGAATTTCTTACTCCCTACTTGAAAAACTGGCTCTCTTTCTGGTGGCGCTAACGACAAGCGTCACCATGATTACCGTGGGTGCCTTGCCTTTTCTCGGGGTCATCGTGCCCAATCTTGTCCGCAAGCGCTATGGAGATAATTTGAGTCAAACCAAACTCATCGTCGCTCTGGTCGGAGCCAATCTGGTTCTAGCCTGCGACCTCCTCTCTCGAATCTTGATTCGGCCCTATGAGCTGTCTGTCAGTCTCCTACTAGGAATCATCGGTAGTCTCGTCTTTATTTTACTGCTATGGAGAGGGGGACAAAAGGATGCTGTCTAAAAGCAAACATACCAAGCTCTTCTGCCTTCTCATTATTCTGGCCATCGGAGCTTGTCTCCTCTACTTTTGGCCTATTAGTCACCTATCTGTCTTTGCTTGGAAGCTGCGTTCCCAAAAAATCATCGTTTATCTCTTGGTAGCTATCGCTACTGGAATTTCGACCATTAGTTTTCAAACCCTGACGGAAAATCGCTTCCTGACGCCAAGTATTTTGGGAATCGAATCCTTCTATGTCTTGCTACAGACCCTGCTACTAATATTTGAAAGCAAATTTCTACAGCTTGGAAAGTCTCCTATCTTAGAATTTCTAGTCTTGCTTCTGCTTCAATCCCTCTTCTTTCTCGCCTTACAAGGCTACTTGAAGACGCTGATGAAGCAAAATCTGGTTTTCATTCTGCTAATCTGCCTAGCCCTGGGAAGTCTCTTTCGAAATATCAGTACCTTCCTCCAAGTCCTGATGGATCCAAATGAATACGATAAACTGCAGAACAGTCTCTTTGCCTCCTTTCAGCATCTCAACACTTCCATCCTAGCCATCGGTTCTCTGATCATCC
This sequence comes from Streptococcus sp. A69, assembly GCF_058556195.1. Classification (NCBI taxonomy): domain Bacteria; kingdom Bacillati; phylum Bacillota; class Bacilli; order Lactobacillales; family Streptococcaceae; genus Streptococcus; species Streptococcus sp. A69. Next base: position 14,121 of record NZ_JBZUJU010000003.1, read on the forward strand.
TCGCCTTAACAATATTTTTCTTTCGAAAAGCAGTCGTTCTGGATGTCTTGCACCTGCAAAGAGAAACGGCTCAGATACTGGGACTAGATGTTGAAAAAGAACAGAGAGAACTCCTCTGGGGCATCGTGCTTTTGACCTCAACAGCCACTGCCTTGGTAGGGCCTATGGCCTTCTTCGGCTTTATGCTGGCCAATCTCACTTACCTGATTGTCAAAGATTATCGGCACAAGTTGCTCTTTATCGTGGCTATTCTGATTGGATTTATCAGTTTGACCTTGGGGCAAGCCCTCATCGAACGAGTCTTTGCGCTGGAAATTCGCATCAGCATGATTATTGAGAGTGTGGGTGGCTTCTTATTCTTTATCTTACTTTACAGGAGGGCACGTCGGTGAAACTGGAAAACATTGACAAATCCATTCAAAAACAAGATATTTTGCAAGACATTTCGCTTGAAGTCAGTCCTCATAAACTGACAGCCTTCATTGGTCCAAATGGTGCTGGAAAATCAACTCTTCTCTCCATCATGAGCAGACTGACCAAGAAAGATCAGGGAATTCTTAGTATCAAAGGGCGTGAAATCGAGAGTTGGAATTCGCAAGAACTAGCCAAAGAACTGACTATCCTAAAGCAGAAGATCAATTACCAAGCCAAATTGACTGTAGAAGAACTGGTCAGCTTTGGACGTTTTCCCTACAGCCATGGTCGACTGAAGGCAGAAGACTGGGGAAAAATCCGAGAAACTCTGGACTATCTGGAACTGACAAACTTAAAAGACCGCTACATTGATAGCCTGTCTGGTGGACAGTTGCAACGTGTCTTTATCGCTATGGTACTAGCCCAGGATACAGACTTTATCTTGCTGGACGAACCGCTTAATAATCTCGATATCAAGCAAAGCGTCAGCATGATGCAGATACTTCGGCAACTGGTGGAGGAACTAGGGAAGACCATTATCATCGTCCTCCACGATATCAACATGGCTAGCCAGTATGCGGATGAAATTGTTGCCTTTAAAGACGGTCAAGTCTTTTGCAAGGGAACGACTGCTCAAATCATGCAGGCTGACCTGCTCAGTCAACTCTATGAGATTCCCATCACGCTGGCTGATATCAATGGCAAAAAGATCTGTATCTATAGCTAGCTATTCTGAACTCATGTCAGAGAACCCTCTGTCTCTTAGCTAACAAGCCTATCTAAGAGCCCCCTAAATCGTTATCATATTTTAAAAAGGAGAAATTATGAAAACATCCCTTAAACTTTATCTCACTGCCCTAGCGGCTAGCTTCTTGCTCTTACTTGGTGCATGTAGTACAACTAAAACTACGAAGCAAACAGAGACAAGTAGTTCTGCTCAAACAGAAGTAACCATTAAAAGTTCACTAGATGAGGTCAAACTTTCAAAGGTTCCTGAAAAGATTGTGACCTTTGATCTCGGTGCTGCGGATACTATTCGCGCTTTAGGATTTGAAAAGAATATCGTCGGAATGCCTACAAAAACTGTGCCGACTTACCTAAAAGATCTTGCAGGAAATGTCAACAATGTGGGTTCCATGGTTGAGCCAGACCTAGAAGCCATTGCTGCTCTTGAACCGGATTTGATTATCGCTTCTCCACGTACCCAAAAATTCGTAGACAAGTTCAAAGAAATCGCTCCAACAGTCCTCTTCCAAGCAAGCAAGGACGACTACTGGACTTCAACCAAGGCTAACATCGAATCTCTAGCAAGCGCCTTTGGCGAAACTGGTACACAGAAAGCTAAAGAAGAATTAGCTAACCTAGATAAGAGCATCCAAGAAGTCGCTACTAAAAACGAAAGTTCTGACAAAAAAGCCCTTGCTATCCTCCTCAATGAAGGAAAAATGGCTGCCTTTGGTGCTCAATCTCGTTTCTCTTTCTTGTATCAAACCTTGAAATTCAAGCCAACTGACACCAAATTTGAAGATTCTCGCCATGGCCAGGAAGTCAGCTTTGAAAGTGTCAAAGAAATCAATCCTGACATCCTCTTTGTCATCAACCGTACCCTTGCCATCGGTGGGGACAACTCTAGCAACGATGGCGTCCTAGAAAATGCCCTCATCGCTGAAACTCCTGCCACTAAAAATGGTAAAATTATCCAACTAACACCAGACCTCTGGTATCTAAGCGGTGGCGGGCTTGAATCAACTAAACTCATGATTGAAGACGCACAAAAAGCTTTGAAATAAGCAAGAAAACCCAACATCACCTGATGTTGGGTTATTTTTTTTCTTGATTACGTTTGAGGGAAAAGTGGTCTGGGACAGGATCTTTTCCTATTGGCGACCAGGGGTGGCAACGTAAAATCCGAGCCAGGCCCATCAGAACACCCTTGAAGCCATGTTTTTCAATAGCCTGAATCATGTAGTTGGAACAAGTCGGCTCAAAGCGACAAGAGGGTAGAAAGGCCGGTGAGATAAAACGTTGGTAAAAGCGTACTGGCGCTATTAAGATTCGTTTCATTATTTCTTGGTTACAGCCATAGTGTGTAGTTGGCTGATTTCTTTTTTATTAAGACGACGGGATTCTCCTGGACGAAGACCTGTCAAGTCTAAGTGTCCAAAACGTGTCCGAGACAACTTATCCACTTGAAGACCGACGGCTTCAAACATCTTTTTAACCTGATGATTACGCCCCTCATGGATAGTCAACTGCACTACTGAGCGATTTTTGACTGGATCCACTTTGAGAATTTCGTAAACAGCTGGCTTGGTTTTCTTGCCATCAATCTCAAGACCACGGGTCAAGGGACGGAGATTATCCTTATTGGCCACACCTTTAACACGCGCAACGTAGACCTTGTCAATCTCATTACGTGGGTGAATCATCTCGTCTGTAAAGTCCCCATCATTGGTCAAAATCAAGACACCTGATGTATCCCAGTCCAAACGTCCCACAGGGTAGATGCGCTCTTTGACATTGGGCAAGAGGTCCACAACAGTCTTGCGGCCCTTGTCATCTGTCACACTGGAAATCACACCGCGTGGTTTATTAAGCAGATAGTAGACCTTTTCTTCGTTGTAGATTGGTTGACCTTCCACTTCGACTTTGTCGCCAGCCTTGATAGTGGTTGCTAGTTCACGCACCACTTGGCCGTTGACCGTTACCAAGCCTTGCTTGATCAGTTCTTCTGCTTTTCTCCTACTGGCCACACCTGCGTGGGCAATATATTTATTGATTCTCATCTTCTTCTATCCTTTCACCAAATAATTGGCTTTCTTGAGCTTGAATCTCAAGCTCATCAATCACTGGCAGTTCTTCCAAATGGTTAATCCCCATGTAATCTAGGAAATAATCCGTCGTTACATAGAGGTTAGGGCGTCCAAGCACCTCTTTTTTCCCGTCTTCTCGTATCAATTCAAAAGCCTGTAACTTTGCCAAAGCTCCACTCGAATTAACCCCACGAATAGCGTCGATTTCTATACGTGTGATGGGTTGCTTATAGGCAATAATGGACAAGGTCTCAAGGGCCGCCCGAGATAAACTCTGATTGATGGGAGCTTTGGAGTATTCCTTCAAAATCGCTGCAAACTGAGGCTTGGTCACCAATCTGTATGCTCCACCAGTCTCAATCAGGGACAAGCTCGAATCCTGATCTTTTTCATACTTTTGAGCTAATTTTTCTAAACTCTGCTGGATGCCTGTCGGGGGAAGCGATAGGAGTTCAGCCAACTGACGGACTCGAATCCCATCTTCACCTGCTACAAACAAGAGCGCTTCTATTTCTGCTAAAGTACTCATCTTTCCTCTCTATCAAGTCTAGCTTTGTGCCTCTTGACTTTCTTCCTTCTTTTCCATGAGATAGATATCTCCGAAACTCTCCTCTTGAACAAGGATCAGTTCTTGGGTTTTGATTAACTCTAAGGTCGCCAAAAAGAGGGTAATGACCTCTTGGATATTTTGGGCTTCCTTGAACAAATCCTGCAAACGCAATTGATCTCGTCCAGTCAAGGACTCTTTTACGATAACCATCATATCCTCAATCTTATACTCATCCCGCAAGATGGTCGTGTGATTCTGAGCGAATTCCTCTTTTTTCTTGGCTAGGATATTTGAAAAAGCCAAAAAGAGGTCAATGGTCGTCTTGTCATGCACAAGCTCCGCATCTTCGTAAATCAACTCTGTCGGCGCTTTGGAATAGTACTGGGCACGATCTTGGTGTTTAGCCTCCAAGTGCTCACCCAAGAGCTTGAACTTGCGGTATTCTTCGATTTGAGAGAGAAGGTCCTGCTCCAGATCATCCTCCAAGTCTGTCACTTCTGCTACCTTTGGCAAGAGCTTGCGACTCTTGATCAGCATCAGCTGACTAGCCATGACCATATACTCGCCCGTCACTTCCAGACGCATGGCCTGCAAGGTTGAGACATAGGCTAGATACTGTTCGATAACTTCTGTAATGGGCACATCGTAGATATCCATCTGGTACTTTGAGACTAGGTGCAAGAGCAGGTCCAGAGGCCCTTCAAAATCTTTTAATTTAATATCCATTATCTATATTTTTCTAAGGTCAGGACTGTTTTTAATCCTAGTTTTTTTGCAATTTCGTACAAATCGACTTTCATTTCTATCTGTCTTAGAATGAACTGTTCCCGCAAGGCTTGAGCGGATAAGGTTGGGAAACCTTTCTCCTTGACAAAGGACTCCAACTGACGAAAGGCCCACTGACGAGAATAGGCTTTCCCTCCCCTTTCAAAAAGATAGGTCTGCCCCATCAAGGGTTCTAGCTCCGGAATCAAGGTCGTGGGTATGGTGACAATCCTCTGTTGGGAAGCCTTGTTAATTCGCAACACCTGAAAATCCAGATTGATATCTGCAACCTTGAGAGCTAAAATCTCACTCGGCAAGAGCCCCATTCCCAAGATAAGAAGTGCCAGCAAGCGTCCTTCTGGATAATCACTTTCCTGCCAAAAAGACTCTAGATCTAGCAATTCTGGCTTTTCGGTCTTCTTTTCAGCTTGTTTGGCTAATTCCAAGCGGTAAAAACTGCCCACCTCTCCTGTTTGATAGAGAAAGAAGAGGAATTGGTTACAGGCCGAAAGTTTCCGTTTCTGGGCGCTCATTTTTAGATTGGCTAGCTGGGCTTGGTACATCTTGAGACTTGTCTCAGAAATCCGCTCCCCTACAATATCTAAAAATTGCTCCAGATCATACCTATAGGACTGCTTTGAATTGGCAGACAAGCCCTGCTTTTCTTCTAAAAAGTCTGAAATCCTATCTCTCATTTGCATCGAATCTCATATTCCTTACTAAAGTCATGCAAAAGGGCATTAACTGCCTTGAGGATGGACTTGCGCGTGATGATTCCTTGGAAAATTCCTTCATCATCTACGACCGGCAAGAAAGGTTCATCTACCAGTTTATGGAGGACTTCAGTGATATTATAGTCTGGAGCGACGACTGCTACGTCCGTCTTGGTCATATTGACGATGTCTGTCGTCGCCATCTGTTCATCTGTCAAACCTTGCTCCATTTGATATGCCAAAATATCTCTCAGACCAATGGTCCCGACAAAGCGTTTATCAAAGGTCACAACAGGAATACGGGTATAGGTGATTTGACTCAACACCAAGATCGCATGGTCAGCGTTATGGGTATCAATCAAAGCTGCTAGATTCTCGGCAGGGGTAAGAAAAGTTTCTTCCTGCTCCAGTAAAAATGCTTCAAATTCCTTGGCAATCATCGAGCAAACTCCTTGGATAAGCCTGGATAAATCTCATGATCACGTGTCAAAAAGTCTACTTTGAAATAGCTGCCATCAATCTCCACACGAGCATAGAGGCATTCTCTGATGGTTCCTCGTGGCTGGCTGATGGAGCCTGGATTGAGAAAGAGTGTCTTTCCTTCCATCCAAGCACTTGGCACATGCAAATGACCATAGAGACAGATATCGGCATCTTCTTCCTGAGCCCAGAAATCCAATTTTTGAAAGTTGAAATTGATGTCAAACAAGTGTCCATGGGTCTGGATGATCTTGGTTGGACCAAGTTGAGTCACCAAACGTTCTGGGTAGCCAGCATAAAAGTCCATATTTCCTTTGACGACATGGATATCCTCCCAGAGCGGAGAGTCTGGACGGAGTTCTGAGTCACCATCGTGAAAAATGGCATCAACTTTACCCAGATAGCGGTCACGGATTTCTTCCACAATCAAGCTATCGCCATGGGAATCACTCATTACAATGATGGTTTGCTTTGCCATGATGGAAATACCTCCAAAAGTTTCTTAACGGCTAAGGCGCGGTGAGATTGGCTATTTTTTTCTTCAAGGGTTAGCTCTGCTGCTGTTTTCCCAGTTTCTCCTACAAGGAAGAGCGGGTCATAGCCAAAGCCATTTTCCCCCTTGGGTTCAAAGTTAATGTAGCCCGGCCAGTCAGCTTCAACCACCAAACTTTCCTTACCTGGACTGGCTACAACTAGGGTCGTATGGAACTGAGCCGAACGGTCCTTGAGATCAAAGACCATGGCCAATTCGTGCAAGAGTTTGGCATTATTTTCACGGTCAGTCGCTCCCACTCCTGCAAAACGGGCTGACCAGACACCTGGCAAACCACCAAGGACATCGACTTTGAGGCCTGAGTCATCTGCTAGAACCATCTTGCCAGTTAGTTGGGAAATGGTTTCTGCCTTCAGGCGGGCATTTTCTTCAAATGTCATGCCTGTTTCAGCTACTTCAGGAAGATCTGGATAGTCATTGAGATTTTCCACATCGTAGCCTAACTTGTCAAAGATAGCTCGGAACTCCTTGGTCTTGCCCTCGTTACGAGTCGCAATCAACAAGGTTTCTCTAACCTTACTAGTTTCAAAGAAGTCTTGAACATCGACCCCTTCTTTAGGCAGTTCGACATGCAAAAGCTGTCCATTTTCAATTAAAAGTAAGGCTCCCTGACGTTGGATGACTTCCAAGTTACGTCCTGCTTCCGCATTTAAAATCTCAACGATAAAGGAGAGCAGACGGTAGTTGGAAGACCAGCGCATCACCGTTATCGTAATTGGAAAGCCATTTTCCTCATCACGAAAAATCCGCGCTAAATCCATAAAATCAAGCTCAAGAGGATCTTTGATGAGACTGTAGATGCCTCCATAGACATCCCAGACACCGACATACCAGTCCTGGTCATCCTTGTATTCATAAATTTTGTTTGTCATAAAGTTACATGCTCCACATGAATCTCTTTTTCCAGCCATTCTTCCCCAATTTGGGCAAAACTTTGGCTATTGGCTGTTGTGTAAAAACGGTGATCAAGTGGTCCAGCATCTCGGCTACGATTGATTTCAAAATAGTTAAGCAAAACCGAGATATCCCGTACACACTCTGCCCCACTATCGATGAGCTGAACCTTAGGTCCCATGACATTTTGGATGATAGGGCGAAGGAGTGGGTAATGGGTACAACCCAGAATCAGGCTATCCACCTTTCCAACCAAGGGACGCAGGGTTTCATAGACTACTTTCTTGGTGACACTGGTTGACAGGGCACCTGACTCCACCAAGGGAGCAAACTTAGGACAGGCCAAACTCTCCACTTGTAAGTCTGGATCCAGATCATGGATTTTCTGACGGTAGATGTCTGATTGGACCGTCATGGGAGTTCCAATCACCCCAATTTTCCCACCTTGACTGGACTTGATGGCTGCCGAAGCTCCTGGCAAAATCACACCTAGGACAGGAATGTCTAGTTGGGCCTTGATCTCTTCCCAGACGACCGCAGTCGCAGTATTACAAGCAATGACAATCATCTTAACATCCTTGGTCAAAAGAAAGTTGACCAACTGCCAAGTATATTCACGGATTTGCTCAGCAGGACGGGGACCATAGGGCGCCCGTGCCGAATCTCCAATATAGACGATTTCTTCATGGGGAAGCTGGCGCATGAGCTCACGAACAACGGTCAAGCCCCCGACACCCGAATCCAAAAAACCAATTGGTCGATTATCCATATAGTCTTCTTTCTAGTCTCTTTTCTGATTGATAGTTCATCATGATTACTTGTTCTAAATGAACGGATAGACAGCTTGATAGAATGGCAACTGCCTCTCTTAATCATAATCAAATATCAATAGAATGCAAGGAAAAAGTCTTATCCTTGAGAACTATTGAACATAGTGAGAAGTCTGGAACTTTCATCCCAGACTTTTCCTATTTATTTCTTTTTATTGTTAGCAAGGGCTGCTTTTTGTTGGCGGATAATTTGGTGGTAAACTTGTTGTACCTTGGCTTCGCTTGGTTTTTGACCATTTGCACTCAAGAGAGCACGAACTGCCTCAGCGTTCAAACGTGGGTTGTCTGCAAATTCTTTTTCGATTTGCTTACGAACCAAGTACATCCCTCCAAGAGCTCCTCCTAGAAAAGCTAGCACAATCAAGATAATTGCTAAAAGTAAGTCCATTCTTTTTCTCCTGTTTCTTTTTGAGTCTTCTATATTATACCATAAAGTGACTTTCCTGACTAGTTTGTTTTACGCTTTCAAAAAGGGCAATAGGCGACAAAAAAGGAGCTCCTCATTTCGATGAAAGAGAGCTCCTTGCTGCGTTTATGCTCAATAAAAATCAAAGAGCAAACTAGGAAGCTAGCCGCAAGTTGCTCAAAACACTGTTTTGAGGTTGCTGATAGAGCTGACGCGGTTTGAAGAGATTTTCGAAGAGTGAAGAGTACTATTTTACATAAATAGCCAGTGTTTGATAAGGTTTGAGCAGAATTTTTTCAGACACTTCGACATCTTCATAGTTTGAAATCAGAATCTGTCCATTTTGGTAGGCTGCTGATAGCTCAATTTCTACTTCTGTGGCATAAAAGTTATTGAGGACCAGTAACTTTTCATCCTCATACTGACGTTCAAAGGCATAGACTTGCTTACTATCTTCAAAGGCTGGTTTGTAGCTTCCTTCTGAAATGATCGGCATTTCCTTACGAAGTCGAATCAAGTCTTGGTAGAAGATGAAAATTGGGCCTTGGATTTCATTTTCTACGTTGATATGAGGGTAGGATTTTCCTGCCTTCAGCCAAGGAGTTCTTTTTGAGAAACCAGCATTTTCTGAAGCATCCCACTGCATGGGAATGCGTGAATTATCTCGTGACTTGGCCTGGATAATCTGGAAAGCTTCTTGTTCACTTTTCCCTTCTTTTAAGAGCATCTGATAAGCATTGATGGACTCGACATCCACATAGTCAGCCATGGAATCATAGTCTGGGTCAATCATCCCAATTTCCTCACCCATGTAGATATAAGGCGTTCCACGTGACAAGTGAATGCTTGCCGCCAACATAGTCGCCCCTTCGTTTCGGAAATGTTGAATATCAATAAAACGGTTCAAAGCACGAGGTTGGTCGTGATTGTTCCAGAAAAGGGCGCTCCATCCGTTTTTGTCACTCATCTCTTTACCCCAGCTATGATAAAGACTTTTCAACTCTTCAAAATCAAAGGGAGCTCGGGTCCACTTTTGCCCGTCCTTGTAATCTACCTTGAGATGATGGAAATTAAAGGTCATGGATAATTCCTGACGGTCAGGTGACGAATAGAAGACACAGTTCTCCATGGTGGTTGAGGACATTTCCCCAACTGTCATAAAGCTATCGTCTGTTCCAAAAGTGGCTTGGTTCATCATGCGCAAATAGTCATGAACAATAGGCTTGTCTGTGTAAGCTGGCTTTCCTTCATTGTCAGGGCAATCCACTAAGACCTCATCCTTACCAATCAAATTAATCACATCAAATCGGAAACCTTTGACCCCCTTGTCACGCCAGAAATTAACGACCTTGAAAAGCTCTTTGCGGACATTGGGATTGCGCCAATTAAGGTCAGCCTGGGTTTCATCAAAAAGGTGGAGATAGTATTTCCCTGTATCCCCGAAAGGCGCCCAGGCAGAGCCACCAAACTTAGACTGCCAGTCTGTCGGTTGATCTTGGATGAAGAAAAAGTCTTGGTAGTACTTGTCACCAGCCAGGGCTTTCTGAAACCATTCATGCTCGGTCGAACAATGATTGAGCACCATATCTAACATAAAGTCAATCTTGTACTCTTTACCAACACGCACCATCTCTTCAAAATCAGCCATATCACCAAAAAGGGGATTCACAGCCATATAATCTGAAATATCATAACCATTATCCCGTTGAGGACTTGGGTAGAATGGATTGAGCCAGACCATATCCACACCTAGCTTGGCTAGATAGGGGATTTTTTCGATAATCCCACGGAAATCTCCAATGCCATTTTCAGTAGTGTCTTTGTATGATTTTGGATAGATTTGATAGACTACTTTTCGTTTATCAAGTGTCATCTATTTCTCCTTTTCCGATAAAAGGGAGGAACCTGTGTTCCTTCCCTATTTGTGCTATTTTAATTAGATCCGTGTTGCAAGCATGAGCGGTTGACCAGCTTGAATTATCGTCGGATAAGTTCCAGTAATAGTCGCTGTATAAGCATCTTGGTTGGTGATGATAACAGGAGTTTCTGTTACGAGACCCGCAGCCTTGATAGCATCTATATCAAAGCTAATTAGTCTCTGACCAACTGTGACGTGGGCTCCTTGGGCTACATGACTTTCAAATCCTTTGCCATCAAGACCTACTGTATCCATACCGATGTGGATGAGTAATTCCACTCCCTCATCAGAGACAATACCGATGGCATGCTTGGTAGGGAAAAGAACCGTCACTGTCCCATTGACTGGAGAAGTCAACTCACCTTGGCTTGGTTCAATGACTAGACCTTGTCCCATGACACCTGAAGCAAAGACTGGATCAGTTGCTTGACTTAGTTCTTTTACTTGACCAGTCAGTGGGCTAACAATTTCTACTGGAGTAAGTTCTACTGGTTCATGACTGACAAATTCTGCTTCTTCTTGGGCAACGAATTCTGCTTGCAAGGCTGTATCGTCCTCTGTTTTTGTAAAGAAACCTGCCTTACGGAAGAAGAAAGTCATGAGCATTGGTACAACAATAGCGACTAACATAGTTCCTGCAAATGGAAGCATGTATTGTGGTTGAATAGAAAGAATACCTGGCAATCCACCGATACCGATAGAAGCAGCAGTCACGTTAAATGTCACAGAAAGCATACCTGCAAGAGCAGAACCAATCATCCCAGCTACAAATGGATAGATGTATTTGACATTGACCCCAAAGAGGGCTGGTTCTGTAACACCGAGATATGCTGAAATGGTTGCAGGAAGTGAAATTTGAGCCTCACGCTCATCATGACGGTGCATGAAATAATAGGCAAATACGGCAGAACCTTGGGCAATATTGGAAAGAGCAATCATTGGCCAGAGGGCAGTTCCGCCGGCATCCGCAATCAATTGTGTGTCGATGGCATTGGTCATATGGTGCAAACCAGTGATGACAAATGGAGCGTAGAGGGCACCAAATATCGCGCCAAAGAGCCATTTAACAGGACCAGTTAATCCTGCCAAGACAACTGATGAAAGTCCTTGACCAATTGTCCAACCGATTGGCCCCAAGACAGTATGAGCCAAAATCAAAGCTGGAATTAAAGACAAGAAAGGTACAAAAATCATGGAAATCACTTCTGGGATATGCTTGCGCCAGAAGATTTCTAGATAAGATAGACTCAAACCTGCAAGCAAGGCTGGGATAACTTGGGCTTGGTAACCGATACGATTAACAGTGAAGTATCCAAAATTCCAAACCCAGTTTGCTGCAATCTCTTCTGTTGAAGTAGAAGCAACCGCATAGGCATTGAGCAACTGAGGCGATACCAAACAGATCCCGAGCACAATTCCCAAGATTTGGCTGGTTCCCATCTTACGAGAAACAGACCAAGTAATCCCTACAGGTAGGAACTGGAAGATAGCTTCACCCGGCAACCAGAGGAAGTGATTAACCCCTGCCCAAAACTGAGAGGATTCTGTGATGGTCTTGCCATCCAACATCGACCAATGGACACCTTCCAAGACATTACGGAATCCGAGGATCAGTCCTCCGACAATCAAGGCTGGAATAATCGGAGTAAAAATCTCCGCTAGAGTGGTCATGACACGTTGGACAATATTTTGATTGCTCTTAGCTGCCGACTTGGCTGCTTCTTTAGAAACACCCTCAATGCCTGAAACAGCCGTAAAGTCATTATAGAATATTGGCACGTCATTTCCAATGATTACCTGAAATTGACCTGCATTTGTAAAGGTTCCTTTAACAGCTGGAATTGACTCGATAGCTTTAACATTAGCCTTCTTATCATCTCCTAGAACAAACCGCAACCGTGTCGCACAGTGGGTTACGGCAGTGACATTCTCCTTACCTCCGATTGCTTGAAGCAGATCTTTGGCTTCTTGTTCAAATTTTCCCATTTGATTCTCCTTATACTTGTCAAAGCATGCTTGACTTGATAGTTCTATTGTAAACGATACCAAACTTGTATGCAACTTGTTTGGTATAAATAGAGGATTTTTTTGTAAAATTTCGTACACTTGTATGGTAAAATAGATACAAGTATGTATAGAATAAGACTCAAAACCCATTTAATACTCAATGAAAACCAAAGAACAAACTAGGAAGCTAGCCGCAAGCTGTACTTGAGTACGGTAAGGCGACGCTGACGTGGTTTGAATTTGATTTTCGAAGAGTATAAGGAAGCAAGATGAAGAAATACCAACAATTATTTAAGCAAATACAAGAAAACATTCAAAATGAGACTTACGCTATCGGAGAGTTCCTTCCTAGTGAGCACGACCTCATGAACCAATATCAAGTGAGTCGTGATACTGTCCGAAGGGCTCTTTCCTTACTCCAAGAGGAAGGATTGATCAAAAAGATAAAAGGGCAAGGTTCTCAAGTCGTCAAAGAAGAAACGGTCAATTTCCCTGTCTCCAACCTAACCAGCTACCAAGAACTGGTCCAGGAACTTGGACTTCGCTCTAAGACTAATGTCGTCAGTCTGGACAAGATCATTATCGATAAAAAGTCCTCACTGATAACCGGCTTTCCAGAGTTTAGGATGGTGTGGAAGGTGGTCCGCCAGCGTGTGGTGGATGACCTAGTATCGGTTCTGGATACGGACTATCTGGATATGGAACTAATCCCAAATGTCACTCGCCAAATTGCTGAGCATTCTATCTATTCTTATATAGAGGATGACCTCAAACTTCTTATTGATTATGCTCAAAAGGAAATCACTATCGATCATAGTAACGATAGGGACAAGATTCTCATGGACATAGGTAAAGACCCTTATGTCGTTTCAATCAAGTCAAAAGTCTATCTCCAAGACGGGCGCCAGTTTCAGTTCACCGAAAGTCGCCATAAATTAGAAAAATTTCACTTTGTTGACTTTGCCAAAAGGCATCCGAAATAAACACTTACAGTTGGGGATACTCTCAACCGTTTTTTGGTAATAAATGATCTTCTAGTTGATCATTGGAAAAGAGTGACTCTATCCTGCTTATTCTACTATTTTAAGAAAAAGCAATCTCAAATATGTTTTTCACTAGAAACCTCTTGACAAATAATAGGTAATCAGTAGAATGGGATTTAAATAGAAAAAATATAGGGCTTTGTTTTACAAAATATAAACGGTTCCAAAACAAATAGAAATTTCTAGGGAGAAAATATTTTGGGAGAAATCCTGTCGCTATAGCATCTGCAAACTAACGGTTGGGACTGCTTCTGTTTTGCTGGGGGCTGTTTTTCTATCTAGTCATACAGTCTCAGCTGATGGTATTGAAGTACAACAAAATGCCCCAAGTATTGTCGAGACTACTATTAAACCTGATAGTGGATCAGAGCAGATTGAACCGACTGAGACCACTAAACCAGCTCTAGTTGAGAAGTCAGATGTCGAAAGCAATCCTGCTGAAAGTAAACCTGCTGAGACTCCACAAGCTACAAATAGCCAAACTAGTGCTGAGGCTATTGTTGAATCAAACGAAAACAAGGAGAATGAAAATACCGAGCTACCCGTGACAAAGCAAGAAAACTACCAACTCAACTACGATCAACCAACAGCTCCCTCTTATGATGGATGGGAAAAACAAACCCTTCCAGTTGGGAATGGTGAGATGGGAGCTAAGGTCTTTGGTCTAATCGGTGAAGAAAGAATCCAGTATAACGAAAAGACCCTCTTGTCAGGAGGTCCCCAGCCTGATAGCACCGACTATAATGGTGGGAACTACAAGGATCGCTACAAGGTCTTGGCAGAAATTCGTAAGGCTCTCGAAGATGGTGACCGCCAAAAAGCCAAACAACTGGCTGAACAAAATTTAGTTGGGCCAAATAATGCCCAGTATGGACGTTACCTAGCCTTTGGTGATATCTTCATGGTCTTTAACAATCAGAAGAAAGGCCTGGATACCGTAACAGATTATCACCGTGGTTTGGATATCACGGAAGCCACTACGACTACTTCTTACACTCAAGATGGGACGACCTTCAAACGTGAAACCTTCTCCAGCTATCCTGATGATGTCACCGTGACCCACTTGACTAAAAAAGGAAACAAGACGCTTGACTTTACTCTTTGGAACAGCTTGACTGAGGATTTGCTTGCTAATGGTGATTACTCTTGGGAATATTCCAACTATAAGAACGGACATGTTACTACAGATGAACATGGAATCCTTCTAAAAGGAACTGTCAAAGATAACGGCCTCAAATTTGCATCCTATCTAGGAATTAAAACAGACGGAAAGGTGACTGTTCAAAATGAGACTCTAACCGTTACAGGTGCAAGCTATGCAACCCTCTATCTCAGCGCCAAGACAAACTTTGCTCAGAATCCAAAAACCAACTATCGAAAAGACATTGACCTCGAAAAAACGGTTAAAGGGATTGTAGAAGCCGCTAAGGCCAAAGACTACGAGACACTTAAAAAGGACCATATCAAGGATTATCAAAGTCTCTTTAATCGTGTTAAACTAAATCTAGGTGGAAGCAAGACTGCTCAAACGACAAAAGAGGCCCTTCAAAGCTATAACCCTAGCAAAGGGCAAAAGCTGGAAGAACTCTTCTTCCAATATGGTCGTTATCTATTGATTAGTTCGTCTCGTGATAAGACGGATGCCCTTCCTGCCAACCTACAGGGAGTCTGGAATGCTGTAGACAATCCACCTTGGAACGCTGACTACCACCTCAATGTCAATTTGCAAATGAACTATTGGCCAGCCTACATGAGCAACCTTGCTGAAACTGCCAAGCCAATGATCAATTATATTGACGACATGCGCTATTATGGTCGTATCGCTGCCAAAGAATACGCTGGTATCGAATCCAAAGACGGGCAAGAAAATGGTTGGCTGGTCCACACTCAAGCAACACCATTTGGCTGGACTACTCCGGGTTGGAATTATTACTGGGGTTGGTCGCCAGCAGCTAATGCCTGGATGATGCAGAACGTCTATGACTACTATAAATTCACCAAGGATGAGACTTATCTCAAAGAGAAGATTTATCCAATGCTCAAGGAAACCGCTAAGTTCTGGAACTCCTTCTTGCACTATGACAAGGCCAGCGACCGTTGGGTATCTTCTCCATCCTACTCACCAGAACACGGGACCATCACGATTGGAAATACCTTTGACCAGTCGCTAGTCTGGCAGCTCTTCCACGACTACATGGAGGTCGCCAACCATCTGAAAGTCGACCAAGACTTAGTCACAGAGGTCAAGGCTAAATTTGACAAACTAAAACCACTTCACATCAATAAAGAGGGACGCATAAAGGAATGGTACGAGGAGGACAGTCCGCAATTCACCAATGAAGGGATTGAAAATCACCACCGTCACGTTTCCCATCTAGTTGGTCTCTTCCCAGGTACGCTCTTTAGCAAGGACCAGGCTGAATACCTAGAAGCTGCGCGTGCTACCTTGAACCACCGTGGAGATGGTGGTACTGGTTGGTCTAAGGCCAATAAAATCAACCTCTGGGCTCGTTTGCTGGACGGTAACCGTGCCCATCGCTTGCTCGCTGAACAGCTCAAGTATTCAACCCTAGAAAACCTTTGGGATACCCACGCGCCTTTCCAAATAGACGGAAACTTTGGAGCAACCAGTGGGATGGCAGAAATGCTCCTCCAATCTCATACAGGCTATATTGCGCCATTGCCAGCCCTTCCTGATGCTTGGAAAGACGGTCAGGTTTCTGGTTTGGTTGCCCGTGGTAACTTTGAAGTTAGCATGAAGTGGAAAGATAAAAACCTGCAAAGCTTGTCCTTCCTTTCAAATGTCGGTGGAGACTTGGTTGTAGACTATCCAAATATCGAAGCCAGCCAAATCAAGGTCAATGGCAAACCAGTCAAAGCAACGATTCTCAAAAACAATCGCATCCAACTGGCAACACAAAAAGGTGACGTCATTACCTTTGAACACTTCCCTGGTCGTGTAACCAGTCTGACAGCCGTTCGACAAAATGGAGTCACTGCTGAACTTACATTTAACCAAGTAGAAGGCGCTACCCACTATGTCATCCAAAGACAAGTGAAAGACGCGTCTGGCCAAGCCTCTGCAACTAGAGAATTTGTAACCAATCAAACCCACTTTATTGACCGATCACTAGACCCTCAACATGCCTACACCTATACTGTCAAGGCGATGCTGGGCGAAGTTTCCACACAAGTATCTGAACAGGCCACTGTCGAAACCTACAGCGAGTTGATGGACGACCGAGATAACCGTATCCAGTACGGAGCCGCCTTTGGAAACTGGGCAGATTCAGAATTATTTGGAGGAACAGAAAAATTTGCTGACCTTTCAAAAGGTGACTACACAGACGAAGATATCACTGCAACTATTCCTTTCACTGGTGTTGGCATCGAAATCTATGGACTAAAATCATCTGAACTAGGTCTTGCCACTGCTAAAATTGATGGAAAAGAGATCGGCGAGCTTGATTTCCACACTGCTGGGGCAACTGAAAAAGGTAGCCTCATCGGTCGCTTCACAGGATTATCAGACGGACCACATACATTGACTCTTCGTGTTAAACGTGAGCATAAAGGACGTGGAAGTGAACGCTCGAAAATTTCCTTAGACTACTTCAAGATCCTATCTGGAAAAGGAAGTACGATTGAAAAAATGGATGACCGTGATTCGCGCATCCAGTATGGTCCCCAGTTTAAGGACTGGTCTGACCCTGAACTCTACGGAGGTACGGAAAAATACGCTGACATCAACAACAGCGACTCTAGCGTAGCTTCAGAAGCTCAGGCAACCATTACCTTCACAGGAACAGGCATTCGTATCTATGGTTTGAAGAGCCTTGCCCTTGGACGAGCACGTGTTACACTAGATGGCAAAGAAATGCCAAGTCTAGACTTCTACACTTCAGGTGCAACTGAAAAGAGAGCTTTTATTGGCGAATTTACAAACCTTACTGACGGTCCGCACACCTTGACATTACAAGTTGACCCAGATTCGCCAGAAGGTCGCAAGAAAATCTCTCTAGACTCCTTTGATATCATCAAAGCACCTGCTGTTGGTCTAGATAGCCCAAGTATCGCTCCTCTCAAGGAAAATGACAAAGAAATTTCCTTAACCCTACCATCTGGAGACTGGGAAGCCATCGCTGTAACCTTCCCTGGTCTCAAAGATCCTCTGGTATTACGCAAAGTGGACCAAACGCATCTGGTTACAAGTGGGGATCAGACCGTGCTATCAATCCAAGACAATCAAGTTCAAATCCCAATCCCTGAAGCTACTGATCGACAAACTGGAAAAGCGATTGAAGCTTATGCCATTCAAGAAACTACCACAAGTAGCCCTGTCGTAGCTGTCTTTACTAAAAAAGATGAGAAGAAGGTTGACGAGAGCCAGCCAACTACAAGTAAGGGAGACGAACCAGCTCCTACTCTTGAAATTCCGGAATACACCGAGCCTATCGGGACTGCAGGACAAGAAGAGCCACCTACTGTTGAAATTCCGGAATACACCAACCCTATCGAAACTGTCGGAGAACAAGAAGCTCCTACTGTTGACATTCCGGAATACACCGAACCTATCGGAACTGTGGGAGAACAAGAAGCTCCTACTGTTGAAAAACCTGAATACACC
This sequence comes from Streptococcus sp. A69, assembly GCF_058556195.1. Lineage (NCBI taxonomy): Bacteria > Bacillati > Bacillota > Bacilli > Lactobacillales > Streptococcaceae > Streptococcus > Streptococcus sp. A69. Next base: position 32,134 of record NZ_JBZUJU010000003.1, read on the forward strand.
ATCCCTATCGGAACGGCTGGTCAAGAGGAAGCTCCTACTGTTGAAAAACCTGAATACAATAAACCTATCGGAACTAGCGGAGATCAGGCTGCTCCAACCCTTAGCCTTCCTGACTATCCAGTTCAAGTCTTGAAAGATAAGGAAACTGGAGTAGAAATCATTGGTGGAGCCAGCAACTTAGAGGGAATTTCTCACGTTTCTAGCCGACATGTCCTAGCTCAGGAACTCTTTGGCAAGACCTATGATGCTTACGACCTACAGCTTAAAAATCCAACCGATCATAGCTTGCAGCCAAAAAGCTCTGTCTTAGTTCGCTTGCCTATTTCAGCTAACGTAGAAAAGGTCTACTATATTACTCCGACCAAGGAGTTGCAAGCCCTTGATTTCACCGTTCGAGACGGAAAGGTAGAATTCATCACTAATCATTTCAGTACCTATGCTGTCGTCTATCAAGCTACTGGAACAAGCTCTAACACAGAGGAAAGACCAAGTGCTTCAGATGCAGAAACCTCAGCACACGAGGCTGAACAATTTCCAGCTAGTCCGAGCCTTGCTAAAACTGGAAATCATTCTCCTAAAGAAGAACTTCCAGCGACAGGAGAAGCGTCCAACCCACTCCTCTTCTTAGCAGGCCTTAGCCTAGCCCTCACAGCCACTTTTATGTTAAATGGAAGAAAGGATGAATCCAACTAACTTTTAACATCACAAAAACAGGATGAAGATCACCTTCATCCTGTTTTATTTTATCATCAAAACTTAGTTTTACAGTAGGTACAAAAAGGCTAGGGTCAAGAGACTTGCTAGGAGCCCAACTCCCCAAAAGAAGAAGTCAACCTTCCACTCACTCCAAGGATTGCCCTTGCCTGAGAATCCTCCAAGTTCAAAATGGTGGTGGACAGGCGTCATACGGAAAATACGCTTCCCACCACTAAGTTTGAAGTAGGTAACCTGCATCATAACAGAGCTTGTCTCAAAGACATAGATAATCCCAATCAACAAAAGGGTCCATTCTTGGTGGAGGGCCATAGAGATTGCTGCCAGCATCCCACCTAAAGCCAAACTTCCTACATCTCCCATGAAAACCTTGGCAGGCTTGTGATTAAAGACGAAGAAACCTAACAAACCACCAATCATGGCAAGAATCACAAGAAGGATATCCAGTTGATTTTGTACATAAGCAATCACACCGTAGGCCAATAAGCTAATCACTACGGAAATACTTGCTAAGCCGTCGATCCCGTCCGTCAGATTCACCGCATTTGAAAAGCCAACTAGCCAGAAAAGGGCAAAGAAGATATAGAAAATACCCAGATGTACTTGGTAGCCAAAGACTGAAAGCATGTCGCCACCACGCTCATAAAAGAGGTAGAAAATCACTCCTCCAAGGAGTTGGAGAGCAAGCTTTTGCTTAGGATTCAAGCCTTCGTTGATCTTACGAAATACCTTGAGGAAATCATCCAAAAAACCTACCAAACCATACAAAACCAAGATAAACAAAATCATGCCGACATTGTTGGTCAATTGTTGGGTAAAGAGAGCGACAAGGAAGCTCACAACAACTGCAACGATCAGGAAGACAAGACCTCCCATGGTTGGAGTTCCAGCTTTAGCTTGGTGTTGCTTGACATCCTCGTGCATCTGCTGACCTGTAATCTGTGCTTTTCGATAAAATCGGATAAAGGCTGGAATACCTATCAAGGTCAATAGAAAGGCTAGAACTCCAGCACTAATGGAACTAATCATCTTAATCTCCTAAAGTTATTTTCATTTTTTTAATGTCTTTAAGGGCTGTATTGGCACGGACACTTTGTTTCTTGACCGTTTTGCCACTACCTTCCCACTCGACTTCTATATTCAGCCATTTGGCAAATGTTTGCACATTTTCATCTGTCCAGCCATACATATCAGGCATTTCTTCGACCTTATCTGACAGGATCAAGATTTGCTGATTGGCTTCCAAATTATCTCCTTCAGAAACCGAGAGTTCCTTGATCTTGGTTCCTGTTCCGATAACGATTGGTTGGACAAGGTTACGACGCAATTCCTCTGCTAGGTCTCCCGGAGTAAAGTCCTTGGTAGCTGGCATGGCATAGCTTGTCGTCTTGCTGACCTGATCTAAGCTCTTGGCAGTTGACTGAAGATTGAGGGATTCTTTCATAGCAGAAGCTCGCTCAAGGATTGGGTTGGCAAACTCTCCTAGCTGAACGCCTGAATAATGCTCTGGCTGTTGCACCGTCACATAGAGGATAAAGTCAGGATTTTCTGCAGGATGCATCGACACAACGGAGAAGATATAGTTGGTTTCACCTGTTAGGTAGCCCCCATTCTTCTCATCGGCAATCTGAGCAGTCCCTGATTTGAGGGCAACATTCTGACCCGTAACATTGACATTAGGCTTTCCTGTACTGTGGTTGTACATGATACCGTAGACAGGATCTGTTCCGACCATGACCATGTGATCCCGAGTAGAGGACGCTGCCGCTTTTGATACAGGATTTCCGACGATTTCCTTTTGAGACTTACGAACAGACTGGTCATTTGGGTCATAGAGGGCGCTGATAAATTTCGGCTCCAACATAACTCCATCATTGGCGATGGCTGTAAAGGCACGAAGCATCTGAGTCTGGGTGACAGAGATCCCTTGTCCAAATGCACTCATGGCGATATCGACAATGTTATCAGCAGGTAATTGACCTGTGTACTCGTCTGTCAAACCAAAACGGGTCGGTACCCCAAACTTAAAACGGTTGAGGTAGTCCAGCCAAGTTGCATCTCCCATCTTTTGCTCAAGCAAGGTCATTCCGATATTAGTTGAGTGGGCAAAACCTTGGGAGAAGGTCATGGTGCCACCACTAGTCAACCCTGCATTGACGTCCCAGTCTCGAATGGTCACATCTGCTAGTTTCAATTCACTACTGTTAAAGTATTCGCCACCAGGGAAGGTATTGTTATCAATGGCTGAGGCCAACATCATCACCTTCATGGTCGATCCTGGCTCATAGTTACTTTGATAGAGGATATCACGCCAGACAAAGTCTTTTGTGATGCCATCCTTGGTATCGGCATTGAAGGTTGGCCGTTGAGTTGTAGCCAGGATTTCCCCTGTCTTAGCGCTGACCAAGGTAGCCGTCATATACTTGCCTTTTACCTTTTCCTGAAAGACATCCATCTGGGTTTCCATAAAGGATTGTAAGGGACTAGAAAGGGTTGTGTAGACATCCTTTCCATCTACCGTTTGTTGAGAAGCTTGATCTGTACCCGGAACAATATTTCCCAGACGATCCTTCTCATAGGTAATGATCCCATCTGTACCTGCGAGAATGTTATTTAAAGAACTCTCCAATCCAGATGTCCCAATCAAACGTTTGGTGCCATCCTCATTTTCATGGAGTTGCGCTAAACCGATAAAGGAAGAAGCAAACTGTCCATTGGGATAACTGCGGTTAGGGCTAGTTGTAAAGTCAACTCCCTCAACACCAGCAGTTTTGAGGTCATTTTTAATAGCCATCATATTGGCATAGGTGATCCCATTTCCCTTGGTACCAAAAGATACCTGTTTCAGATCTGGTTGAGAAAGCTGTTCTTTGACATAGGACTCTTCCATATCCAGATACTTATGGAAAATTTCAGCTACCTTATTAAATTGAGAATCCTCTACATAGAGAATTTTGCCTGTTGCTGACTTGTAGGTCTTGTCAATAACGGCATAGATATTATAAGAAGTCGCATCCTCAGCAATAGGCGTTCCATTACGATCGTAGATGGTTCCCCGTTTTGCAGGAATCGTCTTGGTTGTTTGATGGACCTTGTTTGCTTCTTGAACCAAGTCCTTACCAAATTTTTTACCCGTTCCGATAATGACCGCAAAGTTGACCAAAAAGACAGCGAAGAGTATGACAGCCAATAAACTCAGGCTTTTCCCTACTCTTCGGCGGTTTTCTTCTGGAGATTTGCGATTACGAACGGCATAACGGATGATTTTTTCTTTCCACTGTTTCATATCTTACTCCGCCGCTCGGATATTTTCGTTATTCAGCTGCAAATCCTTAGAGTTTGCAATCTCTTTCAAACGTTCTGAACGAATCAATTCATTGACCTCTTGCTTGGCATCGTCGAGCTCTGTTTTCTTTTCCTCGATTTGAGCATTAACCTTGGTCAATTCATTCTGAACTTGTAATAGCTTGGTTTGCATAAACACAACGCTAATTGCCAAGATAATCATTGTTGCAGCAATCGAAACATAGAAGGCCTTTTCCACACGTGAAAAACCTTTAAACTTCGTTTGCAATAACTGGCTTGTTTTTTCGATTCTTTCTGCCATGTTTTTCCTCTTACTTGTGAATTTTTCTAGCCACGCGCAACTTGGCTGAATGCGAACGATTGTTGGCTTCTAGCTCTTCAGCACTTGGCAAGATTGGCTTGCGGGATACCAATTCCATCTTGGGCTTAAGGTCATCTGGAATGAAGGGCAAGCCTTTGGGAACTTCCACTGTTGAAGCTTCCTTGAATAATTGCTTGGTCAAGCGGTCTTCCAGCGAATGGAAGGTAATGACCGAGATTCTCCCATCTAGAGCCAGCATGTCCATGGCCTGCTGGATGGATTCATCTGCAGCGCCCAGCTCATCATTGACTTCGATTCGGATAGCCTGGAAAATCTGCTTGGCAGGGTGCCCCTTTTTCTTGAGCTCCTTGGCAGGCTTGGCCGACTTGATAATCTCTGCCAACTCCGTCGTTGTCTCAATTGGTTTCACCTCACGCGCTTGCTCAATCTTACGAGCAATCTGTTTAGAAAACTTATCCTCACCATACTTGAAAAAGATCCGAACCAGGTCATGATAGTCATAATGATTGACCACCTCATAGGCCGTCAGACTAGCTTCCTGATTCATCCGCATATCCAGTGGCGCATCCTTTTTATAAGAAAAGCCACGCTCACGCTGATCCAGCTGAGGACTGGACACCCCTAAGTCATAACAAATTCCATCAATTTCCTGGACACCAGCCTCCTGCAAACGTGCCTGCAAATGACGGAAGTTATCCTTGATAAAGGTTACCATCCCCTTTTCGATATAGGGTGCCAAACGTTTTTGCGCATTGTCAATGGCATTCTGGTCCTGGTCAAAGGCATAGAGATGCCCTTTTTCGCTCAATTTACTTAATAAATATTCGCTATGGCCTGCTCCGCCCAAAGTCGCATCAACGTAGATACCGTCAGGTTTTACGTCAAGCATATCAATCGTTTCATGAAGCAAGACCGTTACATGATGAAATTCTTTTGTCATATCCTATCTATTTTACCACAAATCTGACCAGCTTGCACTTGTCAGACAAGGCTAAGTTTCTTCGAAAATAATTCTCAAAAATATGTCATATATACTTGACATCTCATCTCCAAAAGAATATAATGTAGTCAAATATATACGACATACCAGAAAGGAGACCCTATGAATCGTGTGAAAGAATTCCGCAAGGAACTGGGCATTTCTCAGCTCGAGCTCGCCAAAGATATCGGTGTCTCGAGACAGACCATCAACATGATTGAAAACGACAAGTACAATCCAACCCTGGAACTCTGTCTCAACCTCGCCCGCAGCCTCCAAACTGACCTCAATAGCCTCTTTTGGGAAGACGATTTTTAAAAAAGGAGCAAACAAATGAAAAAAGAAACTCTCACTGAAAAACTCATCAAACGCATATACGGTATTTCTGGTCCCCTTGACGAACACAAACGGCGCGAGGCCGATCGTATCGGGAATCAGGTCTTTATCGTTCTCTTTTATCTGATGACATTTGGCAATCTTATCCCGCTCGTTCTTGCCTATAAATACCCGCAAATTGTCGCTATCGGCTATCCTCTCGTGGTGTTTGGTATTTCGATGATGGCTGCCCTCTATGTAGTCTCTCAAACCAAGAAAACGGGCATCACAGCCATTGATCCCGAAATGCTAAGTAAGAAAGAAAGTAAACAGCTACATTTTCCTGGTCTAAAAGCTGGTCTGATCTATGGAATAGCGATATTTTTTATAATGCCACTCATCGATACCTTAACCAGTGAAAATCCAAATTTCATCAGTTCTCTTCTGAATTCAAAACATATTTTAAAAACGATACTGGGAGCGTTCTTTTTTGGACTGATGATGCAAATTGTTGTCTCTCTTCGCATTCAAAAAGCCAAGAAAGACCAAGAAGACGACTAGGAGGTTCCTTATGAAATCACTAGCTAAACTACTGAACAGTCATGTTTTTATCAGTATCTTTGTTACCTTTTTCCTACTTTCTGGACATATTGAGCATCCTTTCTTGATTATCTTTCTTTTATTCCTTCCTGTATTGAACAAGGGACAGAGATTCCAGAGAAAATCCAATCAAAAAAAATACGTCTTCTAAACGCATCTCTCTGTTTTATCCTCGTATCCTTTCCACAACTTTTAACAAATCCTATGGATTGGAGATACCTGGTATTTCTAATAATCTGTATCATTTTTAGTTTGGTTTACTTCTATACTCTCTATCAACTCTTTAAAGAAGTCAATCAAAAATCGCTCATTTAGGAGGTTACTCCCATGAAAAAAGAAGATTTCACCACTCGCTTACTTAAACTATTCTTTCACATACAAGGGCCTTTTGATGAATGCCGTCAAGAGATGATTTACAAGGCTTGTGCTCGTGCCTTGATCCAAATCGTTTACTCCTCCCTCCTACTCTTCTTGTTCTATCTCCTATTTGGACGCTTCATAGAGTTGGTTCGAGATGCCACGCCCTACCTCTATTTTGGACTTATCTTCGTCCTCTCATCTAGGGCGAGACTAGCAGTTCGCAACTTACATTTAGACAAGGATGACCTGTCCGAAATCCATCACAAAAGCTACAGCAAAAGCCAGATTAACCTTCGTAGTTGGGGCGTATTTATCAGTATTCCAATTGGCTTGTTTGTCTTATCAGCCTTTCACAAACTCTTTGTTCAGCATCTCCCCCTCAATACCTTTTGGGACAACCTCTCCCAGTTCGATAAAACGCTCCCTTTACTAGTCTTAGGTTTGGGAATTGGTGCCATCTTTGGAACCATGACCTGCGCCTTTTTATCGGAACACGAAATGAAACACTCTGAATCAGGAAGGCAGAAGGAGAATATAGAAAAATGACTAGTATATATGATTTTTCCGTTTTAAACCAAAATAACCAAGCAACTCCCCTGGAGAGCTATCGTGGCAAAGTTCTCTTGATTGTCAATACTACTACTGGATGTGGTTTAACACCCCAGTACCAGGGACTTCAAGAACTCTATGAACGCTATCAAGATAAGAGCTTTGAAATCCTAGATTTCCCTTGCAATCAATTTATGGGACAGGCACCCGGCAGCGCAGAGGAAATCAATAGCTTCTGCAGCCTACACTATCAGACAACTTTCCCTCGCTTTGCCAAGATCAAGGTCAACGGCAAGGAAGCAGATCCTCTTTATGTTTGGCTAAAAGACAAGAAAGCTGGTCCTCTAGGAAAACGAATCGAATGGAATTTTGCTAAGTTTCTCATTAGCCGAGATGGGCAAGTACTTGAGCGCTTCTCTTCCAAAACAGACCCCCAAACCATCCAAGAGTCTCTCCAAAAAATACTCTAATTTCTTTTTAAACGTATCCTTTCAACCAAAATAGAGCTGTTGGTCAGTATTCTCGACTCCAGCATATGCATAAGTTCGATTTCTAGGAGACTCTTTTTCCGTCACCACCCTAAAATAAAAGCGATGCTCCCGCCCATCCTTGGCATTTTCCTTGTTCAAGACGAAGTAGTTCTTCTGATTCATTGCCATGGTTCGTAGGATATCATCGATCAAAAAAGTCAAGGGAACATTCATGGCAGAGTATTTTTGGAAATCCTCTTCAAAGCGGATATAACTATCTGAAAAATAATCCATCTGTAGTTTGTTTTCATACAGCTCTTTTCTAGTCATAAACTTCCTCCTCACACAGTCGAATTTCGAGGATATCTACAATCCCTACCAGCCTATATCCCTCATTTGTCCTAATAGATAGAGTTTGAGGTGATAATTCACTCACCTCGCCGATGATTGTCATTTTTTGCTTTCTTTCCTTGACAACAAAACATCCCTTTAATTGACCAACATAAAGCTGAGAAAGCAAGCGTAGCTTCTCAACTAAATTCAAATTCGTCGAAAAATCAACACGATTTTTTTCTTCACCAAGCGAGCTGGTATGCTCTGAGAGGAAAAAGCCCATCCACTTCTGCATCCCTGGATCTTGATAGTCTCGCGCAGATTGAAAAGGTAAATAAGAACGATCAATCATTGTAATCCATCTAATCCTCCAGCAGAATGCCCACCAATCAGCTTGCTTCTAGCAAGACTCCTAGAGGCTTCTTCCAGTGCATTGGCCTTTAAGAGAGAAGTGAAACCAAATTGTTGCCGAATGGAGTCAATAGCTGTCTGGAGCCTTTCTTCTTTTTCTAACTTGTCAACATCATCAAAGAGGGAGATCAAACCAAAGGACTCGTCTACAAATCCTGAATAGTTGACTCCGACACTTCTGACCGCTCCAGAAGTGTATTTATTATGAAATAGCTTCAAAACATAATCCGTTAAGATAGCTGTATTGTTGGTCGGTTCGACCTTCATTTGTGTGTGAATAGACGGCCTGACCTCCTCTTTAGAGAAACCGACATAGATAGAGACAAGGGTTGTTTTCTTGCCCGCCCTTCTCAGTCTAATAGCCACCTGCTCCGCCATTTCTCGGAGAATAATTTCAATATCCCGTAACTTCACGTAGTCTCTCGGCAAGATTTGAGAATTTCCCAAGCCTTGGGACTTGGCTTTATAGGGTTTATGAACATTACTCTCATCAATCCCGTTAGCATGAAACCACAAACGCAGGCCAGCCTGACCAAGTGTTTTCTGTAGCTGGTCTGGATTGCTGGTGGCCAATTCCTTGATAGAAAAAATCCCCAGAGCATGCAAGCGTTTCTCCATCCGCCTGCCAATCCCCCAAAAGTCCGTCATCTTGGGAATGGCCCAAACCTTCTCTTCCACGTCTTGGTAAGACCAGTTAGCCCTCATGGTCGGGGTGTGCTTGGCCTCATTATCCAGTGCCAACTTAGCCAGTAAGGGATTGGCATTGGACATACCTACTGTAGAGTAAATCCCTGTCTGCCTCCAAATATCCCTCTGGATACGAGCAGAAAGCATATCCAGCTTGTCTTTGCGAGAGAGATTCTTGTCTGGGATGAAATAGTTGAGCGAACTGGTTAGATCGATAAAGCCCTCATCGATAGAGTAAGGATAAATATCCTCTGGACTCCCATAGTTTTGAAAGATTCGCTGGATTTCCATATTGACTGCGATGTACTCGTCCATCCGAGGAGGGACAATCAAGGTGACTTGAGCCCAATCTTCGATGTAGCGCACATAGTCTGAATCTGTAGGCAACCCCTGCTTTCTGGCATTATAGTAGGAAAATTTGCGGGTCTTGATATCAAAGGGCAGATCATAGGCCCGGCCAACATTTGACTTTCCAAAAATCTTCTTAAACATGGGAGAGGAGGCTAGGATCAGGCCAGTCGAATTATCCGCGCGACTCATGACACAAAGTGAGGTCTTCAGCGGATGCAAGCCCCTTTTCACACACTCGACACTGGCATAAAAGGATTTCATATCGACAAAGGCAATATCACTTTTGGGCTCTCTGGAATAATCAAAGTAGCCCATAGGCTAGCCCTCCATTGGCACAAAGTTTCCAACGATAATCCCCACTATCCGAGGATCTTCCTCATAGGAGATGAAAATATCCTTGTATTTGGGATTGATAGAGACCAGACGCAAGCCATCTTCCTCACGATAAACTCGTTTGATATAGGTCTGGTTGTTGCAAACCACTGCGTAAACCGCCCCATCGTAATCAAATCCTGTTTCCCGAATCAGAGCCACAGAACCATTTTGATATTTAGGCTCCATGGAATCCCCAGAGACCCAGGACGCAAAATCATGGGCTAGTTCTTCATTAAAGTAGACCGTATCAAAATTTCTGTCATCATAGATCGAAGCCCCAATCCCTGCTGACATGCGTTCATAGACGTGATACTCGTAGAGACGCTCTGGCATGGCTGTCACTTTCTGAACTTGTTCCTCTTGAGCCAGATTGCGAGCATAAAGAACAATCTTTTCTTTCCCTTGCTTGGAGAGGCTATTGTAGAGACGGACAATCTCTATCTGGGTGAAATAGCCTTTTGCGACTTTTAAAATCTTCTCTAGCTGAGCAACCTTCTCCTTGGATGGTTCCTTGACCCCACGTTCCCAAGCCGAGTAAGCCTGAAAACTAATCCCCAACTCCTCTGCAATTTCCTTCTGTGTCAATTTTAACTCTTTTCTCCGAGCCTTGAGTTTTTCTGGTTGGTACATGATTCACCTCCTAGTGTGATGCTTTAATGGACATTATCTCCCTTAGAAAGACAAATTGATGGTCGAGCTTATATTTTCAAAACTCAACCATTCCGGTTTAGTTTTATTATATAAAAAAAGTGAACGATTGTCCACTAGAAAAAACAAGTTTAAACAGCACCACTTATCTATTTTGAACAAAAAAGACATCCAAGAGTAAATTCTTGAATGTCTGGAAAGATTGATAACTCCCAGATAATTAATGTTTAGAGAACTGGCTAGCTTTACGAGCTTTCTTAGGACCTGGTTTGGAAAGTATTGTTTTTACTTGAACTAAAAACGGCGCAATACCTAGGCTTTTCGGAACTATATCTACTGATTAATTTCATAAAATTTGAACAAGTTTAATCGAAATAGGGGAATTTCTTAGTAAAGAAAAATTAATATCTATTATAAGTAGTACCCGATTTTACATGATTTACATCTAAAGAACGGTAAATGTATATTTAAAAATCTTTGCTTGTTCAAATATATATTATAACAATATGAATTTACAGAAGTACTGATGAAGATAAGTCATATTTAGATTTCACTTAATATTTCTTCTATTTTTTTATCGTAAGCTTCCTGAGAAATTTTGTCTTTTAGTAGGTCTAATCGCTGTAATCTTAATTCTATTGAATTATTTTTTAAATCTTGATTAGTTTCTAGTGAACGAGTGATTTCTTCTCCCTTATTCATTGCTATGTCAACTCCAGCAAATGCTAAAATATTCCCATTTTCATTTGAAGCAGCCATTCTCAAAGCATCTCCACGTGCTTGATTAAAGTGACCAAGAGCAACATCTTGAGTCGAATACGCCCTCTTCTCTTGTAAATTTGTCAATATTTTTTGTTCTTCATCAGGTAAATTAATTGCTTCAAATGCAATTGATATTAATTTAATTCCTCTTAAATTTCCCCAAGAATCCTCCATATTGCTATTCATTTCATTCACAATAACATTAGTATATTTTAATAACTCACTTGGTCTCATACCAATCGAGGAAATTGAACTTAGCGCAATATAAAACGAATTCATGAACTCTGCCCTCAGTTGTTCACAAATCTCACTTGAATGATAAACATCTTCAACGTTACCTGCAATATTAGAATAAAATTTAATAGGATCAATAATTTGGTAAGAAAAACGACCTCTACATTGAATATGTAAATCAAAATCCGCATTGATAGAGATGTCCACAAATCTAAAAGCAATGGGGGTTTGGGTGCCAAAGAGATTATTTTCAATTAGTTTCAAATTAATAAAATAAATTCTCTGGTCCTTACCAGTAGTTCCTTGAAATTGAAAACGCTTAGAAATTTCTCTAAATGATTCCCTAACACTATCTTTAAGATTCCCAGTAAAAACACATGGAGAGGTTGAAGAATCCCAAATAAACTGTCCAGGTTCTGAAACGATATCTATTATTTCTCCATCTTCTATTATAAGAGCACATTGACCTTGATTAACAGCAATTATACTTCCGTTAGCTATAATATTATCTTCGTGTGTTTTTCTTGTACTTAAACCTTTTTTTATTAATACTGTAGCAGGTAAGCTATCGCAATAAAAATATTCTTTCCACTGATCATCCAAAACTCCGGATACACTGCCAATAGTTGTCTTTATTAGTCCCATTATCTTCTCCTATTAGATTAAACGACCACAGTAATTACATTTTGTAGGTTGGCCAGCAACAGAAACAACAAAGGCTCCACAACCTCCACAACAAACCACACCTACATTAGATTTAATCTCTTGTTTTTCAGTTTCAGATAACTCACTCGGAACTGATAGATTAGATTGAACTGTATTTAATACAGCTTCACTAATTTTAGAAACCCATAAATCTTTATCCCCCCTAGTAACTACAAACGAATGTTCTTCACCATTTTTCGTTCTAAAACTAATTGTAAAAGAGACTAAATTAGAAACAACAAATATTGTGATTGTATTTTTTTCAACATAAATTTCATCTAAGTAACATTCAAAATACTTTTTCCCAAAATTGATTAAGTGAGCTTTAAAAATAATTCTTTTATTTGTTAAGAACAGCTTACCACCTTTTGAATTTAAAGTCGTATTCCAATTAGCAAATCCCTCCATCAAAATTTCTTCATCCGGCAATAAATTTTCTAAATCAGTGAAAGGCATAATGTTATCCTCTTTTCATTTTTTCATCTACAATTATATCAAAATGATTGCCATTTTAAAACATATATTATAATAATCGAATTAAGAAGTGTTAAAAAAGTGAATGCCTCCTATACCAAAATGTTCATACTTCAAGCTAAGCTTTGTATAGCTACTTAAATCTTGAGAGTACAAAAACGTCTCAGGAACGACACAATCTATCATTGATAGGGTGGTGAACTTTGTATTTTTGAAACAAAAAAGACACCCAAGAGAAAATTCTTGAATGTCTGTAAACGTTGATATAATCGTATTGATTAATGTTTTAAGAATTGTGATGCTTTACGAGCTTTTTTCACGCCTAGTTTTGGGTAACAAAAATCAAATATCTGTAAAAGCCTATTAAATTAAGCATTCAAACTTCATTTTCGTTGGAAATAAACACTTATAACCTAATCTTACAAACAATGGATTATCATTAGATTACCAAAAAATTCTTTTTCGGAGCTTATGTTATTGAGAAACAACATTACTAGCAACCTCTACCTTCATAATTTATCAATAAATGTACACAATTCTCAACCTCAGTAATCAACTGCTCTTTGGTGTTGAAGTCATCAAGAGCATTATAAATCTCTCTTATACGTTCTGAAAAGTTTATATTTTTTGCTCTTTCACGTATTTCAGAAATACTTAGCTCAACTCCTTTTTTATCGTATTCAAACCAAATGGGTAAAATTAATCTTGACATTTTTAAGAAATGTTCTAGTTTTTCTTTTTTCGAATTGTGCACGATATTTAATAAGAAAACATTATAATTTATGTATGTAGTTAATCTAGAAAAGAATGGGGAAATATTGAAAGAGTAGGAAGTCAGAAAAATATCCATAGTTTGGCTGAAATAGCCATAGATAATAAATCGGAAAAGTTCTGTATCATTCATATCTTGTGGGACTATATCTGAGTACTCAATTCGATATTGTTTTAAACGGTCTTTTATCGCTTGTGTAGGATCATCATAATCAAAGAGTAATATATGCGACAAGTATTCATGCACGACCACAGTATCTATATTCTCGTACTTGTGTAAATTATTAAAATCAATGCCTTCTATAAAGAAGTTTTCAATAAACGGTCTGATATCAACTTTTTCTTTGTTGATAGTTGAACTAGAAAATCTTAGTGGTAATACGTAAAAATTTGGAATCTCTTTTTCTAATAAAACTATCAAATCATCTATTGACTCTACAATTTTTTCTTTTAATTTTTTGAAGTATCTTTCTATTTGATGTACTGTATTTCCTGTTTCCATTACTTCTAAATAGGATAGTATTGGATCGTCAAATATTTGATAATTCCCTAATGCAAAGAGGATGTTCTTATCTGAGTTATCTACATTAAATTTAGAAACTGCTGTATAAAAATATGTGTTCGAATTATTAAAGAGATATTGGCTACACATCTCTAATAATTTTTGTTTTCTAAACCAAAAATTTCTAATTTTATCTAAATGATAAGCTACATTCTCTAAGTCCAAGTCCCCTCTAACTCTCTTCAGTAACTCTAAATATTCATTTTGTGATTGTCTTAGTCTTTCTAGCATAAACTATCACCTTCTATTTGCTCACTTGGAATAGGAAACACTTCTTTAATGACTGATAGATGCTTTGTTAAAACCATCACCAGATCATGACTAACATCAGGTAATTTTTGAATATCGTCTACATCGGGAATACCGTGGAATTGGTGTCCAGCAGATGTGCATTTCAAAATTGAGCTTTCTCTAATCGCTCCCCAAAGTCCATGTTCAAATTGAGAATCATAATCATAGTGATATTTATATAAATCATCTTCCTCAACTTGTTTAAACTTTTGTCTTATATTCCCATTTCCGAAATATCTAGTATCCATATCTATAAATTCTTTATTTTGAAATTCAGATATTAGTAAATTTAGATATTCAAAATTAATATGAGAGTTTGTTAATTCAGGCTGATTTTCTATATAGCGTTCTGAAATTAGTTTATATCCACCAATACCATAATATTGATATTCTTCCCAAATATTTTTGTGTTTTTCTTCTTCAGCAATTAAATATTTTGTCATCACATAGTTTTCAATGCACGATCTTACTATGGAACGACCTGAAATCGTATATTGCAAATCATGATTCATTAATTCTAGCGACCGCTTATAAGAATAAGTTAGGATACTAGTTAGAACATAGAGTTTCTCGTTAAAAGGCTCTATACTTTGAAGCATATCTCTGTAATATTTTAATGCCGAAGATACTGTATCTTTTATCTTATTCAAATCTATAGCATTACTTCTATCCATAACAATTGAATATACCTCACAATCAGTTAGTTGACTAATATTGTTCCAAAATCTTTTACTATAAGGATAATTCATATCTTCGGACATTGATAAAGCTACCTCCATTGAGCGAATCTGAGGACGAATAATTCTCATTTCTGGATCCGATACGTCTAAGTAGGGGTACTTACTTAATCCGTCTACCATGTGTAACTGCGATTCTACAAATTTAATTTTTCCCTGTAGCATCTTGTAATACAGTAAAAAATATCTTATATCCGTTGATAATTGACTAGATTGGTCAGATACTTCATTTAGTACTTTAACAAGTATATCTAGTCTTTGATTAAAAGAGTGACTCTTGCTGTAAAAATTTTTACTCAAAACCTCTTCGCTATCAGGTAAAACTATTGAAAGCGGAGAAAATATTGATAAGTCGAAAACAGAACTTAATGATTCAACAAAAATTTTCTTCTCATCAATATCTAAATTAAGTATTAAACTCATTGCCGGTAAAGGCAAGATTGTTTCTAAATCTAATGCTTTTGATAAATTATTCAGAGCTAACCTCATTCTTTCCATTTGCTCTATTCGATTTCCATATTGCAGAGCTAATCCAATCCAAAGATATTCTGGACCTTTTGAATGAGCCCAGTCAGATTCTTTTCCTAATGGAGTTACTAATTGACTGAACTTTGTTCTAAAGACTCCTTTTTTAAAGTCATGGTCACTTAGTTTACTAAACATAAGATACCTCTCAGTACAATACTACCTGTATTCCCACTATTGTGCTATACCTAAAACATAAAAGACATTCGTTTCTAATGTTATTCGACCAGGTAGTGTAAAATAAATTGTGTAAACACAAAAAGGAACAAATCCGTTATAGTAGAGTTGCGAAACATTACTAGAAAGAGATTTACTTCTATAACACAGTTTACCACAGAATTTCTTAACTTCCTACTCAAAAAACGAGATATCGATGAATTTTTTCGTTCTTCTCTTGAAACAGCTATGAACGACCTGCTTAAAGCAGAATTATCAGCCCTTTTAGGGTATGAACCTTACGATAAAGTAGGCTATAATTCTGGTAATAGTCGTAATGGAACCTATTCACGGAAATTCAAGGTTCAAATATTTGGGGTGAACTTTGATTTTTTGAAACAAAAAAGACATCCAAGAGAGTTCTCTTGAATGTCTGTAAACGTTGATAGTATCGTATTGATTAACGTTTTGAGAATTGTGATGCTTTACGAGCTTTCTTAAGACCTGGCTTCTTACGCTCAACTTTACGTGAGTCACGTGTAAGAAGTCCTGCGCGTTTCAATGAATCGCGGAAGTCTGGGTCTACTTGAAGAAGGGCACGAGCGATACCATGACGGATAGCTCCTGATTGACCAGCGTATCCACCACCTACAACGTTAACGAAAACGTCGTATGAACCTACAGTTGAAGTAACTGCGAATGGTTGGTTGATTACAAGACGAAGGTCAGCGTGTGGGATGTACTCTTCAACATCTTTTTTGTTAACAGTGATTTTACCAGTTCCTGGAACAAGGCGAACGCGTGCAACAGCGTTTTTACGACGTCCAGTACCTGCATATTGTGCTTGTGACATACTTTATTGTTCCTTTCCTTAGATAAGTCCTGAAATATCAAGAACTTCTGGTTGTTGTGCAGCGTGAGTGTGCTCAGCTCCAACGAATACTTTCAATTTCATACCTTGAGCGCGGCCAAGAGTATTGTGTGGAAGCATACCTTTAACTGATTTTTCGATCAAACGTACTGCATTTTTAGAACGAAGTTCACCAGCAGAGATTTGTTTCAATCCACCTGGGTGGTTTGAGTGAGTGTAGTAGATCTTATCAGTTGCTTTTTTACCAGTCAATTTAACTTTTTCAGCATTGATAACGATTACGAAGTCACCTGTATCAGTGTGTGGTGTGAATGTTGGTTTGTTTTTTCCGCGAAGTACGCTAGCAACAACTGCTGAAAGGCGTCCAAGAGGTACATCAGTTGCGTCAACAACGTACCATTTGCGTTCTACTTGGCCTGGTTTAGCCATGAATGTAGTTTTGTTCATGATTTCTCCTATATGAATATCGTTTTTGTTTACTGGGCGGATGTTCCGGTCCGCGGGGTATTTGAAAGGTTCCGGGGCCTTACAAATGGGGTAAACAATACCGTCTACTATCATACCAAATTTTACTACTAAAAGTCAATAGATATGAAAAATAATTTTCCCTATTTAACCTTTAAAATATCACAAAAACCTCGTGAAAACGAGGTTTCTATTGCTATTTGTAAGCTAAGGCACGTTTGAAGCTTTTCCATAGACCTAAGTCATCTGTCTGAAGGACTAGGCTGGCATACATGCGTCCGATAAAGGCTGTTGCAGTCACCGCAAAAACGACTGTAATCGCTAGTGAAATCCAAGCTTCTAAATCACTTGCATAACCATTGATGGCTCTAAATGGCATAAAGAAGGTCGAAATAAAGGGAATGTAAGACCCAATTTTCAAAACCAAATTGTCTCCTGCAGCGCCCAAGGCTGTTACCCCCATAAAGCCTGCTATAATCAAGATCATCAATGGCGACAAGGCCTTACCGGCATCTTCAGGACGAGTAACCATGGAACCAAGGAAGGCTGCCAAAACTACATACATAAAGAGGCTAACCAAGACAAACAATAAGGTATTGAGCGAGAAGGCCTCTCCTATATGGTTTAAAATACCAGATTGTGCCAAGATTGGTAGGTCTTTAAAGAGCAGAATGGCAGCCAGCCCACCCACGACGTAAATGCCAATATGAGTCAAAATCACAAGAAGCAGAGCCAGCATGCGAGCGTAAAAATAATGACTTGCTCGGATACTAGAGAAGACCACCTCCATGATTTTGGTTCCTTTCTCGCTAGCCACTTCCTGAGCAGTGACACTAGCATAGGTAATCAAAATCATATAAAGGAAGAAACCAAGCCCTGCGGCCGCAATGGTTTGAACAATTTTTTTGTTTTCCTTAGATTCATCAATCTTCTCAGTAAAATCAACGGTTTGACTCAGGCGTTTTTCCTGTTCTTGAGACAAATTGGCTGCCGAACGATTCAGTTGGTATTGAAGCTCATTGAGTTTATTGGTTACTGCTAGCTTGATGCCTGTTTCAAGAGAAGTTTCACCATGGTAAACGGCTTTGATGACACTATCCTCTTGATCAATGGTTAGGTAACCCTTGATTTTTTCATCCTTGATAGCAGCTTGGGCACTGGCTTCATCCTTATAATCAAAGTTGATACCATTGGTACCCTTGAGCCCTTCTTCCACAGATGGTACAGTTGTTACTACTGCTATCTTACTATTCTTGGCCATAGAAGACCCTTGGAGAAAGCCGATTCCTACAGATAAGGCTAAAAAGAGGAACGGCGAAATCACCATAAAGAAGAAACTCCATGACTTAACATGTCGAAGATAGGTTTCCTTCATTACAACCCACATATTTCTCATACTTCCACCCCTGATTCTAGTTTAAAGATTTCATCGATTGTTGGAGCTTGCTGGTCAAAGGTCGCGATGTATTGACCTTGAGTGAGGATTGGGAAGAGTTCTCTTCCAGCGCTCTCATCATCTAGAATCAATTTCCAACTACCTTGCTTGGTCAAGATCACCTGTTTGACGTGAGGAAGTTTTTCCAATTCTTCCTTGCTTTGTTCACTTGAAACAAAGAGACGTGTTTTCCCGTATTGATTGCGAACATCCTGAACTGGTCCATGCAAGACTACACGTCCATCACGAATCATCAGGATATCATCGCAAAGTTCCTCAACATTGGTCATGACATGGTCAGAAAAGATAATGATTGCACCGCGCTCTTTCTCTTTCAAGATGACCTGTTTGAGCAACTCGGTATTGACTGGATCCAAACCACTAAAAGGCTCATCCAGGATAATCAAGTCTGGCTCATGGATTAGGGTGATAATCAGCTGAATTTTCTGTTGATTCCCTTTAGAAAGACTCTTGATTTTGTCGGTCAATTTGCCCTTCACTTCAAGTCTTTCCATCCATTGAGGGAGTTTTTCCTTGACCTCCTTAGCATCCATGCCCTTTAGAGTAGCCAAGTAGCGAACTTGTTCAAGGACTGTCAGCTTGGGCATGAGGCTGCGTTCCTCAGGTAGATAGCCAATCCGAGCATAGGTTTCCTGACGAATCTCCTGCCCATCCAGACTGATCTCTCCTTGATACTCCAAAAATTTCAACATACTGTGGAAAATCGTTGTTTTCCCAGCCCCATTCTTCCCGACCAAGCCCAGAATCCGTCCTGGACTTGCCTGAAAATCGACACCAAACAAGACTTGCTTGGAACCGAAACTTTTCTCTAGATTTCTTACTTCTAGCATCTTCCACCTCCGAGATATGTTGCACTTATTATACTCCTTTTTGATAGCCTTTACAACGATTTATGTCCATTTTTATCGATATTATTTATAGTAAAAATCTACCAAATCTAAGTTTTTTAAGCGCTCTAGTAATAACTTAAGTATAGTTCATTAAAGGATTTCTGAGATAGTTTCCTCCTCAACTGTCGCTTTTCTCTTCTGAACTGTTCTCCTAAAACTAAAAATCCACCCCGAAGGATGGATTGATGAATTAACGCACTTCTGCATTGACTTTTTCTTCGAGTGATGCTTGGATTTTTTCCATATAGCGTGCGACTTCTTCGTCTGTCAAGCTATCTTCTGGATTTTGGAAGGTCAAGCTATAGGCCATTGATTTCATACCAAGTCCCAATTTTTCACCTGAGAAGACGTCAAAGAGTTTGATATCTGTCAAACGTTTCACGCCAGCTGATTTGATCGCATCAACCACATCTTGGTGAGTCACTTCTGCTTTCAAGAGAAGTGCGATATCACGGCTGACTGCTGGGAATTTAGTAATTTCCACAAATGGAGTAGCTGGTTGAAGGGCTGCTTCAATAGCTGAAAGGTTAAGCTCAGCCACATAAGTCTCAGGAATATCATAAGCCTTAGCTGTCACAGGGTGGACTTGTCCGAGGAAACCAAGAACTTGGTCACCGAGTGAGATCAAGGCTGTACGTCCTGGGTGAAGACTAGCAATTTCAGAAGTTGCTGTATAAGTCACTTCAAGACCCAAGCGAGCAAAGAGGGCTTCCAAAATTCCTTTGGCATAGAAGAAGTCAACAGGAACTGCTGCTGTTTGGAAGTCTTTTTCGGCGACTAAGCCAGTCAAGGCAAAGGCAAAGCTGTTAATTTCATTTGGCAAGTCTTCTTTTGGATTACCCGTTTGCTCGAAGACTTTTCCAATCTCGTAAAGAGCCAAGTTTTTATTCTTACGTGCTACGTTGTAGGCAACTGTATCCAAAATACCTGAAACCATATTTTGACGAAGGACAGAACGGTCCACAGTCATTGGCCACATGAGTTCTGTAAGGTTACTTGGTTGAGCTGTAAACTCAACTGCTTTTTCAGGCGTTGTTAGAGCGTAGGTGATGATTTCTGTCAAACCAGCTCCTTCAGCAATGGTACGAACTTGACGGCGCAATTTTTGTGTCGCAGTCAATTCACCTGCTGTACCGTCATCTTTTGGAAGACTAGTTGGCAAGCGATCGTAACCATAGATACGAGCGATTTCTTCAAAGAGGTCCGCTTCGATGGTGATATCCCAACGACGACGTGGAACACTAACGGTAAAGCTGTCTGCATTGCCAGAAAGACCAAAGCCAAGACGACGGAAGACATCTTCCACATCAGCATATGAAAGCTCCGTACCAAGGACACGGTTGACATCAGCCAGAGTTGAAGATACTTCTACATCAGAAGTGTCAAGCGCACCCGCTGAAACGATACCCTTACGCACCGTCGCACCTGCAAGTTCTGCAATCATGCTCGCTGCAGCATCCAAGGCCTCATCGACTGTTGCCACATTAATCCCTTTTTCAAAACGAGAAGATGATTCCGAACGAAGGTTAAGGCGTCCGCTAGTCTTACGAATGGATGTGCCATTGAAAACAGCTGCTTCTAACACAACGCGACTAGAATTTTCAGAGATTTCTGTAGCCTCTCCACCCATGACACCTGCAAGGGCTACTGGTTTGTCAGCCACAGTGATGACTAAGTCATTTGTTTCCAAGTCACGTTCTTCACCGTCCAAGGTCACCAACTTTTCACCAGTACGCGCTTCACGCACACGGATGTCATTGCCTTCAAAGGTATCCAAGTCAAAGGCATGCATAGGCTGACCAAAGTAGAGTAGGATATAGTTGGTCACGTCGACCACATTGTTAATCGGACGGATGCCTTCGTTCATAAGAAGATTTTGCAACCATTGCGGACTTGGTGCGATGGTCACATTGTCCAAGATACGGGCTGCATAGTAAGGCGCCTTGTCTGTCTCAATGCCTACAGAAAGGGCATCTGTTGCAGCTTCATTTGTTTCTATTAAACTGAATTCTTTAAAGTTGACTGCCTTGTCATAGATGGCTGCCACTTCGTACGCTACTCCACGCATAGATAGAGCGTCTGCACGGTTTGGTGTGATAGAAAGTTCGATGATTTCATCATCCAAGTCTAGGTAAGAAAAGACTTCGTCCCCAGGAACAGCATCTTGAGGCAAGATTTGAATACCATCTGCGAATTCCTTTGGTACAACTGAGTCAGAAATACCTAATTCACCAAGTGAACAGATCATTCCAAGTGACTCTAAGCCACGGATTTTCCCTTTTTTAATCTTGTAATTGTCAGCAATACGAGCTCCTGGAAGAGCCACCATAACCTTAATACCAGCACGCACATTCGGTGCACCACAAACGATTTGACGTGCTTCTTCTTCGCCAACGTTAACCTGACAAACATGGAGGTGAGTTTCTGGCACATCTTCGCAAGACAAGACCTCACCGACGACAATTTTTGAGAGACCAGCAGCAGGTGATTCCACACCTTCGACCTCAATCCCTGTAGTTGACATTTTTTCAGCCAACTCTTGTGATGGCACATCAATGTCCACCAATTCTTTTAACCATTTATAAGATACAAGCATAATTCTGATTGTAAGAACCCACAAGTAAGTTCTTTTCAATTCCTTTCTTTTTCTTCGAGTCAGTCCTCACCATTCTCATCAAGAGAAAATGACTAGGACTGTATAGGACTGTGTTTCAGGTTTCAATCTTATTTAAACTGTTCTGAGAAGCGGACATCGCCTTGGTAGAAACCACGGATATCATTGATTCCGTAACGGAGCATAGCAACACGCTCTTGACCAAGACCAAAGGCAAAGCCAGAGTAAACAGTTGCATCAATACCACTCATCTCAAGGACACGTGGGTGAACCATACCAGCACCCATAATCTCGATCCAACCTGTTTTCTTACATACGTTACAGCCTTCTCCACCACACTTAAAGCAAGAAACATCCACCTCGACAGATGGCTCTGTGAATGGGAAATAGGATGGACGCAGACGAATCTGACGCTCTTCACCAAACATTTTTTGAACGATCAATTGAAGGGTTCCTTGAAGATCTGCCATAGAAATGTTCTTCCCAACAACCAAGCCTTCGATTTGGTGGAACTGGTGACTGTGGGTCGCATCGTCCGTATCACGACGGAATACACGCCCAGGTGAGATCATTTTCAAAGGACCTTTTGAAAAATCATGGGCGTCCATAGCACGCGCCTGAACTGGAGACGTGTGAGTACGGAGTAAGATTTCTTCTGTGATGTAGAAAGTATCCTGCATATCGCGAGCTGGGTGATCTTTTGGAAGGTTCATACGCTCGAAGTTATAGTAGTCTTGCTCCACTTCAAAACCATCCACGACTTGGTAACCCATCCCGATAAAAATATCTTCGATTTCTTCACTGGTTTGTGTAAGAACATGACGGTGACCAACCGCAACAGGACGACCTGGAAGTGTTACATCGATGCTCTCACTAGCAAGTTGAGCTGCGACTTTCTTTTCTTCCAAGAGTTTCGCTGTTTCCTCAAAGGCTGCTGTCAAGACATCACGAGCTTCATTAACGTGTTTTCCGATGACAGGGCGCATTTCAGCCGATACATCCTTCATCCCTTTAAGGATTTCAGTAAGCGACCCTTTTTTACCAAGGACAGAGACACGTAATTCTTGCATCTCTTTTTCATTTTCAGCAGTAATCTGCTTCAAGCTAGCCAGCGTTTCTTCGCGAAGCGCTTTTAATTGTTCTTCAATAGTTGACATAATTCCTCCATCAGTCGCTCGTAGATAAAAAGAAAACCACATGTCAAAAACTCCACTCGGAGCGTTGACACGCGGTACCATCCGTTTCATCTGACAAGTCAGACCTTCATTTCTAAATCCATGCGCAAGTGAATTCACCCAGCTTTCATATAGAGAGCTTGCAGTCACGGCTCTCCTCCCTGATATACTTCCCTTGAGTTACTAGTCTTGCGGATTTCTATTCGATTACTACATAGTTTATCAAATTTTTAGTTAAAAAACAAGTTAGACCAGACTAATTTCAATATAAAAAGGAACAAGACGCAATGCACTATCTATTTGTAAGATCTGTTTCATCTGCTTTCCCTTTCATTTCTTTCTCCTCAAGGGAATTCGATACTCACTTCTGCTTGCCTTTAAATCGCCATTGGAAGCGAAGCTTGTCATAGAAAGGAAATTCGATAAACAAGACTCCCAAGCCCACACAGAGACTGGCAAGAACATCTGATGGGTAGTGAACTCCCAGATAGACCCGAGATAGCAGCACACTGACTAGGTAGAGGCCAAGGACGATTTGCACGATTTTTCTCCAGACTGGATTTTTCATCCGTTGACTGAGAATGACAATCAGAGTGCCTACCATCAAGGTTACAGCCAGAGAATGGCCACTTGGAAAAGAAAAACCCTTCTCCTCTACCAAGTGTAAGATAGCTGGCCGTGGGCGCTGGTAGATGTTTTTGAAGGTCACGATTAAAAGACCGGCTAAGGCTAGATTACCCGCCATGAAGTAGCTTTCTATCTTCCACTGCTTACGATAAAAGATAAAGGCTGCGATGGTAACCCAGGTGATAATCACTGGAATATCAATCAAATGCGTAAGGGTACGGAACAGAACTGTCAAATAATCTGGCAAGTCCCCACGAAGGGCAGTCTGAATTGGTTGATCAAAACCGACCAACGTTTCAGGATAGAACTTAACCATATAGCCAAGAAGGACGAAAAGTAAAAGGGCAAAACTGCCCTTCATTAAAAATATTTGTTTATCTCTCATAATGTTTTAAGGTTGGTTTCAAGAGGACGTATAACAACCAGAATGAAACGGCAAAGATGATACCCTCAATCAAGTTAAAAGGTAAAACCATGGTCATTAGGTAGTTGGAAAGTCCCAAAATTTTTCCAATATCAAAGTTGGCAAACTGCGCGTACAAAGGAACCGCATAGACATAGTTGAGAACCAACATAGCAGCAGTCAAGCCGACAGTTCCCGCTAGAGATGCTAGTAGGAAACGAAGGGTGCTGCGTTCCTTTTTCCAAATCAAACCAAAAGCAATAACAAAAACTCCCAAGGCCACGATATTCATTGGCAAGCCAATGTAAGTATTCACTCCCTGGCTATTGAGAAGCAACTTCAAGAGTGATCGCAACAAGAGAATCCCTAGAGCAGCAGGCAAATCCATCACCACCAAGCCCACAAGGACTGGTAAGATACTAAACTCGATCTTGAGGAAGGTCGCCGCTGGCAAGAGCGGAAAGTCAAAGTACATCAGCACAAATGAAATGGCTGATAAAATCGCAATGGTCGAAAGTCGACGTGTGTTTGTCATAACAGGTTCCTCCAATTTTCTATAAAATCAGAAGAAGTTGGAAAGAATCCCTCTATCTATTCTCACTTTTTATATCCCAAAAGTTCCCCCTCACTCTTTAGAGCAAGCGGTTGCAATTTATCTATAAACTCATCCGAACAGACAAAGCTATTCTTTCGTCTTCTCCCATCCAGACTATACTGTCGGTTGTGGAATCACACCACATCAGCTTGCGCTCGCGGACTTATTTGGCTAAGATATTTTAGATTTACCTAGGCGTCGCAGTCGAAGATAATACTTAAAGTATATCGAGACAAGACAACGACGAGAAAGCTAAAATAGCTAGTTAAAATCACCGCCGGTCGGGAATTTCACCCAGCCCTGAAGACCCTTTAATCATAACAAAAAACGCTTGCAAGTGCAAGCATTTTGTTTATTTCAATTTATCCGCTTCATAGGTGTGAACGAGTTCTAAACCAGCAAAATGTTGTTGACGAAGGGCTTCATAGACAATCATGCAGACCGTATTGGAAACATTGAGACTGCGGACGTGTTCATCGTTCATAGGAATACGGAGAGCTTTCTCAGGATGTTCTCTCATAAAGTCCTCAGGCAAGCCCTTGTCTTCACGTCCGAAGAGAAAATAATGGGCTTCGTCAGTCGATAAATCTGCCTCAGAGTACACCTTTTCCGCGAATTTCGAAATCAGATAGAGTTTACCCTTCATCTGAGACATAAAATCTTCCAAACTGTCATAAAAATGAATCTCTAACTTATCCCAGTAATCCAAACCAGCCCGCTTCATCTTGCGATCATCAATAGGAAATCCCATCGGTTTGATGATGTGAAGGGGAGAAGTGGTCGCAGCGCAAGTACGCGCAATATTGCCTGTATTTTGTGGAATCTGAGGTTCAAATAATACAATGTGATTTGTCATGACTTGCTTCCTTTCACCATTGCAAAAAAATAGCCACACTGCCCGGAGTCAAGCTCAGCAAACAGCGTGGTTAAGGCATCGTTAACTTACCTCACAACAGGTTTGAAGTAAATCAGCGAAGCTACTTTCTTAGTATAACACTTTCAGAATCATTGTCAATAGAAATGACTTGATTTTTTTACTTTTTTTGATGATATTTTCATGTTTGGTCATTCCCTTTCTGAAAAGGTATAGTAAAAGAGCCAAATCACTTCAAATCGGAGACATCGTTATAGAAATTAAGCAAATGTATCTTCAAAACGTGAAAAAGGCCTTTCTTCCCTTAAAAATCGCCTTAGCAAGTGCATTTTTTGCGAAAAAAGGGTATGATAGTTACATCATGAAAAAGTAGGGTTTTTATATGAAAATTGTCCTTGTTGGTGGAGGGAAAGTCGGTTTCGCCCTCTGTCGTTCACTGGTTGCAGAAAAACACGACGTTGTCCTCATCGAACAAGATGAGGCTGTTCTCGATCATATTGTCAGTCGCTTTGATATCATGGGACTCCTTGGAAATGGAGCAGACTTTGCTATCTTAGAGCAAGCCGGCGTTCAAGAGTGTGATATCTTTATTGCTCTAACGGAACACGATGAAGTGAATATGATTTCAGCAGTACTTGCTAAAAAGATGGGCGCTAAAGAAACCATCGTTCGAGTGCGAAATCCTGAATACTCCAATGCCTATTTCAAAGAGAAAAATATTCTTGGATTCTCACTTATCGTTAACCCAGAACTCCTAGCCGCCCGTGCTATCTCAAATATCATTGATTTCCCGAATGCACTCTCAGTTGAGCGGTTCTCAGGGGGACGGGTCAACCTGATGGAGTTTGTTGTCAAAGATTCCAGTGGTCTCTGTCAAATGCCAATCTCAGATTTTCGTAAAAAATTTGGCAATATCATTGTCTGCGCTATGGAACGAGACCATCAACTTATGATTCCGAGCGGTGATATCACCATTCAGGACAGAGATAGGATTTTTGTTACTGGGAATCGTGTGGATATGATGCTCTTCCATAACTATTTCAAATCACGTGCAGTGAAAAGCTTACTCATCGTTGGTGCTGGAAAAATCGCTTATTACCTACTTGGCATTTTAAAAGATAGCCGTATTGACACTAAAGTTATCGAGATTAATCCTGAGAGAGCTCGTCTCTTCAGTGAAAAATTTCCAAATCTCTATATCGTACAGGGAGATGGAACTGCCAAAGATATCTTGCTTGAGGAAAGTGCTCCCAACTATGATGCAGTTGCAACTTTGACTGGGGTTGATGAGGAAAACATCATTACCTCTATGTTCTTAGACCGTGTTGGTGTCCATAAGAATATCACCAAGGTGAATCGCACTAGCCTTTTAGAGATTATCCATGCACCTGATTTTTCAAGTATCATCACACCCAAAAGCATTGCAGTGGATACCATTATGCACTTTATCCGTGGTCGAGTAAACGCTCAATACTCAGACCTTCAAGCCATGCACCATCTAGCAAACGGTCAAATTGAAACTCTTCAATTCCAAATCAAGGAAGCTAATAAAATGACTGCCAAACCTCTTTCACAGTTGAAATTGAAAAAAGGGGTTCTCATCGCAGCCATTATCCGAAAAGGAAAAACAATCTTCCCTACTGGAGAGGACAGACTTGAGGTAGGAGATCAGTTGCTCGTGACGACTTTACTACCAAATATCACCAAGATTTATGATCTGATTGAGAGGTAAAAGATGAATAAAAGTATGATTCGTTACCTCCTCTCAAAACTTCTCTTGATTGAGGCAGTTCTCCTCCTAGTGCCCGTTAGCGTAGCAACCTATTATCAAGAATCCAGCCAAGTATTTACAGCTCTCTTTACAACAATTGGAATTTTAATACTTCTTGGTAGCTTGGGAATTTTACGGAAACCCAAAAATCAGCGAATTTATACTAAGGAGGGAGTCTTAATCGTCGCCCTCTGTTGGATTCTATGGTCTTTCTTTGGAGCGCTTCCCTTTGTCTTTTCAGGACAAATCCCAAGTGTCATCGATGCCTTCTTTGAAATCAGTTCTGGTTTTACAACGACTGGTGCTACTATCCTAACAGATGTTTCCGTTCTCAGTCGTTCCCTCCTCTTCTGGCGAAGCTTCACCCACTTGATTGGAGGGATGGGGGTGCTTGTTTTCGCGCTTGCCATTATGGACAATGCCAAGAATAGTCACTTAGAGGTGATGAAGGCTGAGGTCCCTGGGCCTGTCTTCGGTAAGGTTGTATCCAAACTAAAAAATACTGCCCAGATCCTCTATCTGCTTTATTTAGGGCTCTTCTCACTTTTTGTAGTCATCTACTATCTAGCTGGTATGCCCCTATTTGATAGCTTTGTCATCGCTATGGGAACGGCAGGAACCGGAGGCTTCACCGTCTATAACGACGGAATTGCCCACTACGGCAGCTCACTCATCACCTATCTCGTCAGTATCGGAGTTCTGGTTTTTGGGGTGAACTTCAATCTCTACTATTACCTCATGCTCCGTCGGGTCAAGGCTTTCTTTGGAGATGAAGAACTTCGTACGTATGTAATCATTGTCTTAGTTTCTACCGGCTTGATTACTCTCAATACGCTCCACCTCTACCAAGGTGTCTCTAAGAGTTTTGAGATGGCTCTCTTCCAAGTTTCCAATATCATTACGACAACTGGATTTGGTTACGGAGATATTACCAACTGGCCCCTCTTCTCCCAATTTATCCTCCTCTTCCTCATGGGAATCGGTGGCTCTGCTGGATCAACCGCAGGTGGACTCAAAGTCATAAGAGGACTCATCCTTTCAAAAATCGCAAAAAATCAGATCTTGTCCATCTTATCTCCTCATCGCGTATTGACTCTCCATGTCAATAAAACTGTGATTGATAAGGATACCCAGCACAAGGTCCTAAAATATTTTGTCATTTATGTGATGATTTTACTGTCACTTATCTTCATTGTCAGTCTAGATAACAATGATTTTCTAGTTGTTACCAGTGCTGTCTTCAGCTGTTTTAACAATATCGGACCAATTCTAGGTACAACATCGAGTTTTGCTATCTTTAGTCCCATCTCTAAAATCCTTCTCTCATTTGCAATGATTGCAGGTCGTCTAGAGATTTATCCCATTTTGCTTCTCTTTATGAAACGTACCTGGTCCAAACGCTAATTATAATACAACTCCCCTTTTACAAGCTAGTGAAAGGGGATTTTTTCTATTAAAAATGAGAAGACCTTTTGGTCCTCTCCTAATCTGTTTATTTTTTAAGTGCTTCCTTGTAACGAGCAAGTTCTGCTTGATTAGCCCAAACATAGTGACCTGGACGGATTTCCACCATAGACGGCTTGTCTGCCTCGTAGTCATGTTGGCTAGGATCATAAACTTTCAAGACTTTCTTGCGTTCCAAGATTGGATCTGGAATCGGTACAGCAGATAGAAGTGCTTGAGTGTACGGATGAACAGGATTGTTAAACAACTCCTCTGTCTCCGCCACTTCAACGATAACACCCTTATAGATAACTGCGATACGATCTGAGATAAAGCGAACAACTGACAAGTCATGCGCAATGAAGAGATAAGTCAAGCCCAACTCTTTTTGGAACTTCTTGAGCAAGTTCAAGACTTGCGCACGAACAGACACGTCCAAGGCTGAAATCGGCTCATCTGCAATAACGAAATCAGGTTCCATCACAAGAGCACGGGCAATCCCAATACGTTGACGTTGACCACCAGAAAACTCGTGTGGGTAACGGGTCAAGTGCTCTTTCAAAAGACCAACTTCATGAATCATCTTTTGAACTTTTGCTTTTCGCTCTTCTTCATCTTTGAACAAGTGATAGTTGTAAAGACCTTCAGAGATGATATAGTCAACCGTCGCACGTTCATTTAAACTGGCTGCAGGGTCTTGGAAAATCATCTGGATACGACGGATCAAGTCTGAAGATTCCTTATGAGATTTTTTCCCATTGATCTTATGACCGTCAAAGATGATTTCACCTTTACTAGTATTATTCAAACCAATAATGGCACGACCAATCGTCGTTTTCCCACTACCAGATTCACCAACGAGAGAGAAAGTTTCTCCCTTGTTGATAAAAAAGTTAGCGTTTTTAACGGCAACAAACTTCTTACTTCCTTCACCGAAGGAAATTTCTAAATCTTTAATTTCTACTAATTTTTCAGACATTTCCTTCCCCCTAGTCTTCTAGATGAGCAAAGCCCATTTTATCACGAATCTTGTCATGTAAGTCTGCGATGATTTCTGGTTTTTCAACCTTAGGAGCATTCTCATGAAGCAACCAAGTCTTAGCCCAGTGAGTATCAGTGACTGAAAACTGAGGCGCTTTCTGTTCAAAGTCAATTTGCATCGCATAATCTGAACGAAGGGCAAAGGCATCACCTTTCAACTCCGTATAAAGAGACGGCGGTGTTCCTGGGATAGAGTACAATTCCCCTTTATCATCAGCGAGCTGTGGCAAGCTAGACAAGAGACTCCAAGTATATGGATGACGTGGGTCGTAGAAGACTTCCTCAACAGTACCGTATTCTACAATTTCACCAGCATACATAACCGCCACCTTATCCGCAATACTTGCTACCACACCAAGGTCATGGGTGATAAAGATAATGGTGAAGTGGTACTCATCTTGCAAAGTTTTAAGCAAATCAATGATTTGCGCTTGAATGGTTACATCAAGGGCCGTTGTCGGCTCGTCACAGATTAAGATATCTGGACGACATGCAAGGGCAATCGCGATAACGATACGTTGGCGCATCCCTCCAGAATATTGGAAAGGATACTCGTCAAAACGTTTTTCAGCGTCTGGAATTCCGACCTTGTTCATATAGTCGATTGCCATCTCTTTGGCTTCCTTAGCTGTTTTCCCTTGGTGTTTAACGATAACTTCTGTAATTTGGCTACCGATTGTATTAATTGGATCCAAACTTGTCATTGGGTCTTGGAAGATGGTCGCAATTTTTGCACCACGAATCTTCTCCCATTCTTTGTTAGAAGTCAAGGCTGTCAAGTCTTGTCCACGATAGTCGATACTTCCTTGGGCAATACGTCCATTATCTTCTAACATACCTGTAAAGGTTTTTGTTAAAACAGATTTACCAGAACCAGACTCACCTACCAAGGCAAGAACTTCCCCTTCAATTAGTTCTAGAGAAACGCCTCTGATAGCCGTCAGAACTTTGTCACGAACGTCAAATTCCACGACGATATCGCGAGCAGTCAAAATTACATTACTTTCTTTTGTCATGTCTACTCCTATCTATGTGTACGTGGATCACTAGCATCCGCTAAGTTCTGACCAACAACGAAGAGAGATAGGGATACCAAGATCAAGGTTGTCAATGGAATCCAGAACAAGTAGGCGTTGGTCGTAACGTTTTGTGAGTAATCTGAGATCAAACGTCCCAAACTTGGCACTGTTACAGGCAACCCCAATCCAAAGAAGGAAAGGAAAGCCTCATAAGAGATAAAGCTTGGCAACATCAAGGTCATCGTAGAAACAATAACAGATACCAATTGTGGCATGATATTTTTCACGATGATTTTAAAGGTTGGTGTTCCAAGTGTTTGAGAAGCAAGGTTGTATTCCAAGTCACGGTAACGCATGATTTGAATACGAATTGAATAAGCAATACCGATCCAAGTCGTCACACTCATAGCGAAGATCAAATTCCAGAAACCAGCGCCAATTGAGTAAGTCAAGACGATAACAATCAAGAGAGATGGAATGTTTGAAATAATGTTATAAACTTCCATCATGACGCGGTCAACAGATTTTGAAATCCCCCAAATTCCACCAACAATAACCCCAATCACAAGGTTGATAAAAGTAGCAATTACAGAAATGAGGATAGAATTACGCGCACCAAACCAAACGCCATCAAACAAGGATTTACCATTGCTATCCGTACCAAACCAGTGTTCGGCATTGGGCTTAATAAAACGAGCGCTAAAGTCATTAACCTTACTTACATCGTTAAAGTCAAAGTCTGAAAACATCGGATAGATAAAACTCATCAAAATAATAGCTACCAATATTCCCAACATAATGACTGTTGATTTTTTCTTTAAAAACTGTCTAAATACAGAACCCCAGTATGAATAGGCAGGAGCATCAATCGTTTCAGAGGCAAAATCATCACGTTTTACGAACTGAAATTTTTCTTTATCAATTGTTGACATTATTTGCCTCCTTTCTCTGTCAATTTAATACGTGGGTCAAGCATAGTCATCCAGATATCTCCTACAAAGAGTGAGAAGATAGAAATACATGTAAAGATGAAGACGAGACCAACTACCATTGAGTTATTTGATGCCTTAACAGAGTCAATCAACATTTTACCCATACCTGGGAAGGCGAAGACTGTTTCTGTCAATGTTGCACCACCAATAACCCCGATTACGGCACCTGGAATACCTGAAACCAAAGGAACCATGGCATTTTTAAAGACGTGTTTATTTGAAATTTCTTTTTCAGATAAACCTTTTGCACGAGCAAAACGGACAAAGTCCTGAGATTGCAAGTCAATCATGTAACGACGAATCCAGATTGCTGTACTTGGTGCTCCCAGCAAACCTAGAATGACTGCTGGCAAGACATAGGAACGCCAATCTCCAGCACCTAGGATAGGGAATGAGTCTGGAAGACCAATAGATGAGCCAATCAAACGCACGATATAAACCAAGGCAATCGTTGGAAGGGCAAGCAAGAAGGTTAGAGCACCTGTTGAAAAGCTGTCAATCCAAGTATTCTTGTGGCGAGCCATAGCAGATCCAAGAGGAATCGCAATAGCATAAGAAATAATCAAACCAATCAAACCAGCAACAGCTGAGCTTGCAATCATAGATGGATATTGGTAGTTACTTTCTGTAGCTGTATATGGATCGTCCTTACCATAGTTAGCTATTTCACGCGCATCTGCTTGACTTGGAGATTTGTAGGTACGAGAGTAAATATCTACAGACGAAGTCTTTTTACCAGTAGGGAATTGAACTTCTGATGTCTTAGTTTGTCCTTGGCCTTGTGTGATAACTTGAAGCACTGGCGTGTTCGCATAAGTTGGGTAAGAGTCACCCAAGTTAATGTTCACAAAGTTTTGGTGTACAAACGGGAATTGGTTGTTGAAATACAAAAGGTATTTATGTTTGGTACCTGAACCAACCAATGACCAACCGATAGCAGGGTCATTTTCAAAACGAAGATAACGTTCCAAGTTTGGATTTTCAGGGTCTTGAATCTTGTTTGTATGATCAATATCAAGTAAGTTCGCATAGAATTTGAAAACACGTTCAAAAATTGGAATTTCACGCGTAGCATAGAACTGACCACTCTCTGAAAAGACACCTAATGTCCAACCATTTCCGAGTTGGTTGATGTATTTTTCGTAGATTGCCTTGTTGGTATCATTGGCATCTACTGTTACAGATGAGTCCATCGTGCTAGCTTTTTCTTGCAACTCCTTAGTATCGTAATACTCAATATAGCCCATACGTTCATAAACGGTATTCTCATAATTATCCCGCTTATCTGGAGTCGTTGCAATCTTGTTGTAGTTGGTATCCTGCTTGAAAATCAATTTCCGAGGAACCATCGTATAGATAATCGTGTAGGTCAAGGTTGTCACCAAGAAAATAGACAACAATGAACGCAAGACACGCATAAAAATATATTTTTTCATATCGTTTCCTTTTAAAATCCCAAAAGAACCTTCTCCTCATGGAGAGAAAGTTCTCTTGAGAGTTATTTATTTAACGTGATTCGTCAATTCTTTTTGAACTTTTTCGTTTGATTCTTTTTTCTCTTTGAGCCATTTCTCACGAGCTTGTTCGTAATCAGCTTTGGTTACAACCTTGTCTTGTAACTGAATATACTTGAAGTATACATCTGAACCTTTATCTCCAGATTGGCTGTATGATGCAGAGAATGGTACAACACGAGAAATGAATGGTGCAGCACCACTTGATGACATAGCTGGCAAGAAGAGTGAGCTATCTGTCAACCAAGCTTGAGCAGCCGCGTATTTTTCATAACGAACGTTCAAATCGTCAGTTTCTTTAGCAGCTTCATCAACTAACTTATCGTATTCTTTCAAACCAACTTGTGCAGCTGCTGCATTTGCTGGATCGTCGTAACCCATATATGTTTTTGTTTGCTCGCTATTAGTTGTTTTCAAGATATCAAGGTAAGTTGATGGATCTTCATAGTCTGGGTTCCATCCAACGGCACCTGAGAGATCCCAATCTTCTGCCGCAGCGCTTGCAGCATAGTAGGTGATATTGTTCAGCTCATCTTTAGAAACTTGTTGGATATCGATGACTACATTGCCTTCACCAAGTACTGTTTCAACTGATTGTTTGAAGGATTGGATACGTGCGATATAGTTTTTAGCAGTTTGGTCTACTGGGATATCCAAGTGGATAGGGAATTTCACACCTTCTGCTTCCAATGCAGTTTTAGCTTTGGCAAATTCTGCTTTAGCTTTATCGGCGTTGAAGAGTCCATCTTGACCATCAGCAAAGTTTACATTCTTCCACTCATCACCATAAGCAGCCATCTTTTCAGTTACTAAGTCACCGAAAGTTTTTTCGCCTGCAGAGACAAATTCTGGTTTCACAAAGAGGTTACGAACGGCAAGGGGAGCGCCTTCTTTACCATTAATTTGTGCTGAGTAGGAAGTACGGTCAAAGGCAAAGTTCAAGGCCTGACGGAAGTCTTTGTTAAGAAGGGCTTTCTTAGTAGAAGTTTTCTCTTCGTCAGTTGTCTTAGAAGTGTATTTGTAACCTTGACGGTCAATATTCACACCCAAACCACCGATACCAGGTCCTGATGGAGTGTAGAAGATATTGTCTTTGTATGTTTCTTCTACCTTAGAGTAGTTTGAACTTGTTGGGAAAAGGCGAGCATAGCTGTATGCTCCACTTGTAAAGTTACGTTCAATGGACTCTTGGTCTGACCCATCATAGAAAGCAAGGGTAACTTTATCAAGGTGAACATTATCCTTATCCCAGTACTGCTCATTCTTAGCAAATTCGATAGAAGATTTAGTAGTCAAACCTTTTAGCAAGAACGGACCATTATAAAGCAAGGACGTAGGATCTGTTGCTTTGGCAAAATCTGATCCTTTTGATTTTTCAAAATCTTCGTTCAATGGCCAGAAGATTGAGTAAGCCATCTTAGAGTTCCAGTATGGTTCTGGTTGGTTCAAGGTATACTCAAGAGTATAATCATCAACTGCCTTCACACCTACCGTAGAAAAGTCTTTTGAATTTCCAGACAAATAATCAGACAATCCTTTAACAGAAGTTTCTGCTAAATATAGGGCTTCGGATTTCTTATCTGCTGCGTGTTTCAAACCATTTACAAAATCTTTAGCTGTTACTTCAGCGTACTCTTCTCCATCAGATGTCATCCATTTAACACCTTTACGGATTTTGTAGGTATAAGTCAAACCATCTTTTGAGACTGACCAGTCTTCCGCAACTGCGGGAGTCAAATTCCCATATTTGTCATTTGTGAAGAGACCATCAATGCCATTTGAAGTGGCAATCTTAGTACTTTGTTTCCCTGAAATGAGGTAATCCAATGTTTCTGGGTCAGCTGAATAGATATAACCATAATTTTTTGGCGCCGTTGAATCAGATGATTTAGAACCGCAGGCAGCTAGTACGCCAGTCGCTAATAAGGCAACCCCTGCTGCAACCAATACTCTGCTTTTTTTCATGTATATAACTCCTCTTGAAAAATTTAGGCTTATTGGAAATTATAACATATATCTTCTAAAAAGTAAACGAATTTTCAGAATATTTAGGCGTATATCTACAAAAAACTTCTCTTTGTCAGAATTTCCCCATTCTTTATTTGTATTTATAAGAAAAGAAAATTAATTTGTCTAGCTCTGTAAGCTTCATTTTTACAAGTTGCTTTTCCCTTTTTTCTTCACATGACATAATCTATCTTCTTAAATTGGATTTTAGAATAAGAAACTATTGACGGGAAATGATTTTCAAGGTATAATAATAAACGTTGAGGCGGTATAGCCAAGTGGTAAGGCACGGCTCTGCAAAAGCTTGATCGTCGGTTCAAATCCGTCTACCGCCTTTCAGTACCTGAATTAACAGGAATTAACCGAATAAAAAAGCCCGTAAAATCGGGCTTTTTTATTTTTTTCTTCGGATAAATACGGATATCTTTGAAAAACTTTTGGGGCGGATTGGGCGAAAATATAAAGCAGTGACTCAAGTCACTGCTTTATTCTGTTTTTTCTTCAGTCTCTATTTCAGTGATTTGGACTTTTACCTTGGTAACACGTCCGTTTTTCACCTTGTCATTGGTTAGGATGATTTGTTTGTTTTGGCTGACCAATTCATAACTGAGTTTTTCAGTCGTTGGAATCATTCCCACACCCGTCAAATAATAACCGGCGATGGTATCAACATCATCACTTTCCAGTTCTACATCAAAGTAGTCATTAAAATCATTAAGATTCATGGTACCTTGAACGATATAGGTATCTTCTCCTATTTGATGGACTTCAATTTCAGCCTTGTCAGTCTCATCATCAATCTCACCAACAATTTCTTCTAAGAGGTCCTCCAGAGTTACCAAACCAGCCATTCCACCATATTCATCTAGTAAGATGGCCATTTGATTTTGGGTATTTCGAAGTTCTTTAAGAAGATCGTCCACAAAGATAGTCTCAGGAACAAACAGTGGCGTTTGGAGAATTCGTTTCCAGACAATATTGTCAAAGCCATCCACAAAAGCGGCATTCAACAAGCGCTTGGTGTGGATCAAACCAATAACATTATCCTTATCCCCATCATAAACAGGGATACGTGAGAAATTTTGCTTTAAAATACTCTCGATAATCGTTTGACTGTCATCCTGAATATCCACCATAAAGG
The DNA here is from genome assembly GCF_058556195.1 of Streptococcus sp. A69. Taxonomy (NCBI): domain Bacteria; kingdom Bacillati; phylum Bacillota; class Bacilli; order Lactobacillales; family Streptococcaceae; genus Streptococcus; species Streptococcus sp. A69. Next base: position 68,669 of record NZ_JBZUJU010000003.1, read on the forward strand.
CATCTGTTCGAGGCACCATTACCTCACGAGCCATTAGTTCATCTAAAGAAAAGACTCCCTGTAGCATTTCAATCTCATCTGCATCCAGTGTTTCTTCACTATTGGTGAGCATATACTCAATTTCATCACGTGTCATCTTTTCATCAGCATCATCAAAGGTCATTGGCGTCACACGGCTCAATAGATTCGTTGAGGCTGACAAAAGCCAAACAAAGGGACTGACAATTTTCCCCAAACCAATAATGACTGGCGCTGTTCGGATAGCCAAGGTATCTTTCAGATTTAGAGCAATTCTCTTGGGATAGAGTTCCCCAAAAACAATAGAAATATAGGTCAAAAACGCTAAAGATAGAAAACTTGCAATAGCGGAAGCTGTTTCACTGTTCCCTATCCAATATGCAATTTCGCGTCCTAGAGTCTCCGCTAAACTGGCCCCAGACAAGATGGTAATTAACGTGATACCAACTTGAATCGTTGATAAAAAGTGGTTAGGATTTTCAAGTACCTTTAACAAACGGATGTAACGTTTGTCTCCCTCTTCTGCCTTTTGCTCTACTCGGGAACGGTTTAGTGACACCATTGCCATCTCAGTGGCTGAGAAAAAAGCATTTAACAAGGTCAAGATAAATAATAATACAAACTGTAGCAACAAATTCTGACTGCTCGGGTCTTCCATAGTCCTTCTCCTAAAATAGTATCTTGTGTTTCATTATATCATAAAATTCTTCAGGATTCACATTATTTTTCATTTAAACAACAACTCCCCTGCCTCTAGAAGACAAAGGAACTGTTTTATTGTATCTATTGTTTCTGATCTGTCACCGTTACTTGACCTGTTCGATAGTCAAACTGGATTCCCTTTTGAACATTGGGGATTAGGACGTTGAACTCCAATTCGCCATCTGAAGACTTGGCTTCGATTTGTGAAGCGGATGGAACTAGATCTTCATTTGTCGCATAGTGGAGTGTCACGCGGTAACGGACCTTCTTATTTTGGTCCAAGGCTTTTCTGACCAAACTCTCATAGTAGTTCTGACCTGTCGAATCCTCAGCCTGCGCTTGGTTAGCCCAAGCTGTCTGGACTGCAATGTTCTTGGGATTGCTGGTAGAGGCATCAAAACCATCCAAACCACCTATCAAGGCATAGCCCAGCAGGTGTCCTCTATCAACTGCATGTGTGTAAGCCCCCTTTAGATTCTTAACTTGATGCCATCCTGGTGGCGTCCAGGAGGTGGAGCCGTTGCCTGTTTCTTCACGATTCTTATACTGCCGAGTCGCTTTGGATAAGATGGCATTGGCAACAGTTGGAACTGTTTCTTTTCCCACTGTCTTTGTTTTATTATCCGCATAGGGTTTGCTAGAAACCTTGGCATCTAGATTGGTTTTATTGCCATTGACAACAAAGGCCCCTGCTCCATTCCACTCGAGCTCCCCCTTGATTTGGTTTTTGATTGACTCAGTTAAGACACTTTCAGCCAGCTCCTGACTGGGAGCTTCTGAAGCTTGTTTTTTCTGACTAACCTTAGTTCTAGGGCTATTTGGTGCCGACTGCATCTGCTTGATATAATAGCTTCCCGCAGCCAAGAGTAAGAATAGAAGTAACCCTATCAAAGTCTGTCTTGTTTTTTTGTCCATTTTTCTCCTTATTTCTTTAGAAAAAGACTGGTCTCCCAGTCTAATTTCCTGTAAATTTGCTAATCAATTCCTGCCACTTTGCCGGAGACAAGATAGCCCACGGATCCTGTCCCTTTCCTAGGATGCCATAGCCAACCATCAAGCCGATTCCTAAAGCCAGAAATCCTAGCAATAGAACGATAAAAATCAACAGTAAACGACGGAGTACATAGCGTAAGTTTTTATTCTTCTTCATCATTTGCCTCGATTCGCTGAATCTTCGCTCCTAGCTGAGCCAATTTCTCATGGAAGCGGTAGTAGCCTCTATCAAGGTGGACTAACTTACCAACAACTGTTTCTCCCTGCGCCACCAGACCTGTCAAAATCAAAGCCGCACTAGCGCGAAGGTCCGTTGATAGAACTTCTGCCCCTTGCAAAGCCTGCCCCCCAACAATACGAGCTGTGTCACGGATAATCTCTGAATGCAAGCCCATACGGCGCATTTCCTCTAAGTGTTGGAAGCGATTCTCAAACACCGTTTCCACCATGGTGGATTCCCCTTTTGCGACTGTCATCAGAGCTGTAAATTGCGCCTGCATATCTGTTGGAAATCCTGGATGTGGTAAGGTTTTTACATGAACAGCCTTGAGATTTTCAAGTTGAGAACGAACACGAATACCTTCTGACTCCTCTGTCACTTCAACACCCATCTCAAGTAGTTTTGAAATCAAGGGACGATTATGCTCCCAGACTGCATCACGAACGAGAACATCCCCACCTGTCATGGCTGCGGCTACCATAAAGGTTCCAGCTTCAATACGGTCCTGTACTACAGTATGAGTCGTACCATGGAGGTTCTCGACACCAGTCACTGTGATGGTTTCGGTACCAGCTCCCTTGACCTTGGCTCCCATTTCATTAAGGAAGATAGCGAGATCAACAATTTCTGGCTCACGCGCAGCATTTTCAATCACTGTCACACCATCAGCTAGAGTTGCTGCCATCATCAAGTTTTGTGTTGCGCCGACACTAGGAAAGTCCATGTAGATATGAGCGCCATGCAGGCGTTCTGCCTTGGCTTCGATGTAACCAGCTGTCTGGGTAATCTTTGCCCCCATAGCTTCCAAACCTTTAAGGTGAAGGTCGATGGGACGACTCCCGATGGTACATCCCCCTGGCATGGATACCTTGGCATGACCTACACGAGCAAGGATTGGTCCCAAGACAACGATGGATGCTCGCATCTTGCTGACATATTTATAAGGAGCTTCCTCCGTGATATCACCAGTCGCATCAACCTCGACAACATGAGCTTCCTCATCAAAGTCCACCTTGGCATTCAGACCACGAACTACTTGATTCATGGTGAACACATCTGACAAGATTGGGACATTTTGTAAGACTGTCTTACCCTTGCTTGCTAGAATAGTCGCTGCCAATAAAGGTAAGACTGCATTCTTTGCTCCCTCGATCGTCACACTCCCAACCAGACGATTATCTCCGCCTTGAACCACAATTTTTTCCATAGTTATTTCCTTTACTTTTGATTTTATAATAGTCCTCTAAGTGCTTCTTGCCACAGTTGGTACAAACTGATAAAGAATGAACTCAAGATATAGCCCATCACAATACTAAAGAAGCCGACCAACAAACGAACCTTTTTTGTGTTAGTAGCGGTTACTTTTAAAACCTTTTCCCATCTCACAAGATCCTTCAAAAGGTAAAAACTCAAATAAATAAAGAGTAGATGACTACTTAGAGTGAATAATAATTGAACCATTTGACTATTATACCATCTTATCGGCTTGCGCGCTAGTTTTCAATTTTTCTACGAATTAGGGATTGTTTTTAAGGTAATCAATCGCATCCTGCAAGGTCTTAACCGGAACGATTTTCATCTCTGTTTTGATCGTTTTAGCAGCTTCTAGGGCTGTTTCATAGTTGCTTTTCGCATTGGGATCTGCTTTTTTTGCTTCCTCGGTGACTGGATTGTCAGGAGCAAAAAAGATGTTCGCTCCCTGACGAGAGGCTGCAACTACTTTTTTGTCAATTCCACCAATGTCGCCAACATTTCCATCGCGATCAATAGTTCCCGTTCCCGCAACGACGCGGCCATTACGAAGTCCTGGATCTGCTATCTGGGTGTAAATAGCTAGACTAAACATGAGACCGGCACTTGGCCCCCCGATACCAGCTGTTGAAAAACGAATCGGAACATCACTGGTCACTTCCGTACGGTCAATCAAACCAATCCCAATCCCGTTTTTTCCGTTTTCGAGAGTGATAATTTTACCTTCTGCAGACTTGACTTTTCCGTCTTCTTCATAAGTTACCTTGACCGTATCCCCTAATTGTTGAGAATTGACATAGTCGACCAAATCTTTGGAACTGTCAAACGTTTTGTCATTAACAGCCGTCACGGTATCTGCAATGTTCAGAATGCCCTTAAAAGTTGAATTGTCCGTCACGGTCAAGACATAGACTCCCAGATACTTGAGTTCGATATCCTTTCCAGCCATCTTCAGTCCTTGATACTTGGCCATGTTTTGGGATGTTTGCATGTAGAACTGATTGATCCGCATAAACTCCGCATCAGTAGAGCCACCCGTAGTCTCCTTGGCACTTCTAATATCCGTGAAAGGTGTTAACCAAGCATAGACAAGATGCGACAGAGTTGCATGCCGAATACCAACTGTCACAAACTGGTAAGCTCCTGCTTCTGTATCTTCTGTTTCATTGACTTTTAAAACTTGGCGAATATCTTCCGCTCCACCTGGAACTTCTATGTAGTAAGGTAAAGGTACTACAAAGGCTAAAAAAGTCAATACTAGTGCTAGGATGACATATAAGGGCCATCTAGTTTTCTTCTTCATGTTCTAATTCCTCCACAACACTGTTTGGGACATATTGCTGAATCTCCTGACCAAACTTCAGAAGTTCTCTCACAGCTGAAGAGCTAATATAAAGATGCTCTGAGCGACTATGTAGGTAAATGGTTTCGATTTCTGGAGCCAGTTGATGATTGTAATAATCAAAACTAGACTCATATTGCAAGTCTGTGGCATTCCGCAAGCCACGAACAAGGGTCTTAGCACCCAATCTTCTTGCAACATCGACGACTAGTTGGTCATGAGAAGCCAGCACCTCTACATTATCTAAATGCGCCACTGCTTTTTCGACTGCTCGTTTGCGGCTTTCAACAAGGAGAAAACCTTGTTTGTGGGGATTGTAGAACACCCCGACATAGAGCTTATCAAAGAGTTTGCTGGCACGTTCAATGATATCCAGATGTCCATTTGTCATCGGATCAAATGATCCTGTAAATAATCCAATTCTATCTGACATAGACTGTCACCTTACTAATCCCATATATTTTTTCCTTCCAGATGCCTAAGCAGGCGATTTCTTCTGGAAGTTCTACAGACTTATCGGTTTCGCAGACGACCATGACTTCTTCGGAGAAGAGATTTCTTTCTGCCATTTTTTCGATATCTGCAACGATTTGTTCCTTGGCATAGGGAGGGTCTAAAAAAATGAGATCGAAGGGTCCAAATACCTGCTCCAGAGCTCGTTCCGCATCCATCTTGAGGAATTGAAATTTTCCAACTTCCTTGGTCATCTGGATATTTGCAGCGATGATAGCTTGGGCTCTTCTATCCCGTTCCACTAGGACAGCATGGGACATCCCACGCGAGACTGCCTCAATAGATAAGCCGCCACTGCCAGCATAGAGATCCAAGACACGACCACCATCAAAATAGGGACCTATCATGTTAAAGATAGCTCCACGCACCTTATCCGATGTCGGCCTCGTCGTCTTTCCTTCTAGCGTCTTTAGAGGACGCCCTCCGTAGATTCCTGATACGATTTTCATACCTTTTATTATACCAAATTATAGGCAAAAAGAGAAAGAAAACCGAACCTTGCGGTTCGATTCTCTACAAGATATTTTCGTAAGTATCGCGGACTTCTTGAGGCCAAACACTAGTCTGAACTTCTCCAATGTGTTTCTTACGAAGAAGGAACATGGCCATCCGAGACTGTCCGATACCTCCACCGATTGTCAGTGGGAAAAGGCCGTTAAGCAAGGCTTTATGCCATTCCAACTCCAGACGATCTTCATCCCCTGTAAGGGCAACTTGGCGACGAAGTGTATCTTCATCTACCCGAATCCCCATTGAAGAAAGTTCAAAGGCGCAACCAAGAGATTCATTCCAAACCAGAATATCTCCATTTAGCCCCTTGTAGCCATTCTCAGACTCTGTTGTCCAGTCATCGTAGTCAGGTGCGCGGCCGTCATGAGGTTTGCCATCAGGCAACTCGCCACCAATACCAATCAAGAAGACAGCACCGAACTCTTTACAGATCGCATTTTCACGCTCTTTCGGTGTTAGGTCTGGATAGCGTTCCACCAACTCTTCTGTATGGATAAAGGTAATTTGTTTTGGCAAGATGGATTCAATATCGTAGCGTGCTTCTACGGCTAGCTCTGTCAGACGAATAGCCTTGTAAATCTTCTCGACGGTTTCTTTGAGATAAGCGATATTACGTTGACCATTTGGAATCACTTTTTCCCAGTCCCACTGGTCTACATATACAGAGTGAGTCGCATCAAGCGAATCTTCGTCTGGACGAAGGGCCTTCATATGAACAAATAGACCTTCACCTTCTCCAAAACCAAAACGAGCTAAGGTGTGGCGCTTCCATTTGGCTAGTGAGTGAACGACTTCATAAGTTTCATCTGGAATCTGCAAGACCTTTACGGATACTGGATGTTCGACACCGGACAAGTTATCCTGCATCCCATCACCAACCTTGCTCAAGATGGGACCTTGAACTTCAACAACTTCTAACTTATCTTTCAAATACTGGGTAAAGGTGTTTTTGACAAAGGAAATCTCTTCTTGCTGATGAATAAAACTTTTCTTCATAAACTACTCCTCAAAAATTAATTAAAAGCATTATACACCTATTTTCAAGAAAAGGAAAGAGTAAACGAGAAAAAGTCAGTGCTCTTTCGAACACTGACTCTGTCATTCATTAATCGTTTCGACCAAAGATTCGTAAGATGCTAAGGAAGAGGTTGATAAAGTCTAAGTAGATGCTAAGTGCCATTGAGATGACCCAACCTGTCGCTACTTGTCCTCGTGACTGCTCATAAGCATAGCGAATCTTTTGGTTGTCCCAAGCAATCAAACCTGAGAAGACCAAGACCATGGCAATACTAATCATGTAGTCAAAGAAGCTATTGGCTAAAAATAGATTCACAACCATGGCAATGATGAGGCCGACAAGCGCTGCCATCAAAGCTCGTCCCATTCCACCCAAATCTTTCTTGGTGAAAATTCCGATTACCGCCATGACAAAGAAGAGAAGGGCACTAGATACAAAGGCTGATAAAACAGTTCCCGGTGTATAGAAGGCTACGACAAAACTAAGCGTAAATCCATTTAAAACAGAATAAACTAAAAATACTGGGAGAGCTGCTGGGCTATTTTTTGCAGCCATGCTACTTGCAACAAAGACTAGAGCAAGTTCTGCAAAAGTTGCAACCATCAGCCAGAGACGGCCATGCATTAAAAAGTAAATCAATTGGGACTGAAAGACTGTCAACATCAAAGCTGACACGAGAGCTGATAGGCCAATCCCAAGCCCCACAAAGGCATAAACCTTAGCGTAAAATTGATTGAGACCTGAACGTTCTTGAATAATCGTTTGATTCATTCTGATTCTCCTTTTTCTATAAATATGTCTTGATTATAACAAAGATTTTATAAATCAGCTAAAATAAAACATCAATATACCTGCGGCAACCGCCACGTTGAGACTTTCTGCCCGACCTTTCATGCCAATATGAACCAGCTGCTCAGCACTCTCAACCATGGCAGGACTAATCCCCTGTCCTTCATTTCCCATGACTAAGGCAAAGTTTTCTAGGGGAGAAAGCTCACGATAATCCTTGGAATCTCTCGATAAAGTCGTTGCTAGAATGGGCAAATTGCTCTTCTTTGCTTCTTCTACAAAGTCAGCAGGAGTCATCCGATAGATGGGCAAGTGAAAATGACTGCCTTGCATGGAACGCAAGGTCTTGAGACTATAGATATCTGCTGACTTGTCTGAAACAATGACCCCTGTAAAACCTGCAGCGTCCGCAGTCCGAATCATGGTACCCACATTACCAGGATCTTGGACATCCTCTAAAAACAGGAATTTCCCCTGATGGAGATCAGGCAGCACTACTACTTCTTTTTGAATCACTGCAACAATCCCTTGAGGGGTTTGCGTATCTGCTAAATCTAGCAAAATCTCCTCTGAAACCCAGATAGTTGGAGGAAAAGCGACTAGCTGATCTCGGTAACTTTCTAAGGCAAAAATCTTCTCAATCGTTACTCCTGCTTGAACAGCTTCTTCAAATAAGTGCCAGCCCTCAATCAAGTAAGCAGACTTTCGATATTTTTTTTGATGTAATTTCTTGGCATTTTTTACCACAGAATTGGCTTTTGAGGTTATAATAGTCATAGAAATATTATAACACAATCAAAGGGGTTTGGTATGCAAAAGGTTAGAATGATTGCCCAAGGCAGGGTGCAAGGTGTTGGTTTTCGTTGGGGTGTTTACTCTTTAGCGCTTGAAATCGGTGGCATCACCGGTCGTGTCTGGAATAATGACGATGGCACAGTGGAAATTCTCGCTCAGGCAGACTCTTCTGCCACTATGGCAAAATTTATCCAAGAAATCCGTAAAGGTCCAACGCCTTTTTCAAAAGTTACCTATCTGGATGTACAAATGAGCAACTTTTCATCCTATCCAGACTTCAAAGTCGCAAATTAGGTCTCTAGAACTATTGTATATTTTACAAAAAAACAGTAGAATAGAAAGGTATAATTTTTAAAGAAGGAATGAAAACATTGAAATCTATTAAACATTTTGCCCTCTCTGCTATGGGAGTGGCTATGCTACTCGTCTTGACAGGCTGTGTCCAAGTAGACAAAGCAACAGGACAACCTACTGGTTTTATCTGGAACACTATCGGATCGCCTATGGCAGAGGCTATCAAGTACTTCGCTACTGATAAAGGTCTAGGCTTTGGTGTTGCTATCATTATCGTAACCATTATCGTGCGCTTGATTATCTTGCCACTTGGTATCTACCAATCATGGAAGGCAACGCTTCACTCTGAAAAGATGAATGCCCTCAAACATGTCCTTGAACCACATCAAACACGCCTTAAAGAGGCAACAACTCAGGAAGAAAAACTAGAAGCACAACAGGCTCTCTTTGCTGCACAAAAAGAAAACGGCATCAGCATGTTCGGTGGTGTAGGATGCTTCCCTATCCTCATTCAAATGCCTTTCTTCTCTGCTATCTACTTTGCAGCCCAATATACTGATGGAGTATCTAGCTCTACCTTCTTGGGTATCAATCTCGGTTCCCCAAGTATGATCCTTGTCGCCTTCGCTGGTATCCTCTACTATCTCCAATCACTCCTTTCACTTCACGGAGTAGAAGACGAGATGCAAAGAGATCAACTCAAGAAAATGATTTACATGAGCCCACTCATGATTGTCGTCTTCTCCCTCTTCGCACCAGCCAGTGTGACACTTTACTGGGTTGTCGGTGGTTTCATGATGATTCTCCAACAGTTCATCGTTAACTATGTTGTTCGTCCAAAACTTCGTCAAAAAGTACGTGAAGAATTTTCCAAAAATCCACCAAAAGCAAGTTCAGCATCAACTACAGGCGGGCGAAAAGATATCACTCCTAACCAAGCAACTGCAATTACGACTACTAAAAAACATAAAAAACGTAATGCTGGTAAACAACATTCTAGAAAATAAAGTAACGGCTTAGCTGAAAGGCTAGGCCTTTTTTGCATCACAAAAGCCTGATGTTCCCCATCAGGCTTCTTTTTTATCCATGTACACGTTTCATATAGTCTTGATAGCTTTCTGTGTCCATGAGTTTTTTGGCATTCTTGACACGATCTGCTGTTGGTGGTTTAACCCCTTCGAGCGAATAAGGAATTCCCAATTCACGCCACTTGAACTCACCCATCGTGTGATAAGGTAGGATTTCAAACTTGTCAACGTTTTTAAGGGTCTTGACGAATTTGCCGAGTTCAATCAAGTCCTCATCTCTATCTGTCAAGCCTGGAACCAGCACATGGCGAATCCAAACAGGTTTCCCAATATCTGATAGATATTTTGCACAAGCCAAGATGTTTTTATTGGTTTGACTGGTAACGATCCTGTGTTGTTCATCGTTGATTTCCTTGATATCCAAGAGAACCAAATCTGTCACTGCCATGAGTTTATTAAACTTTTCGAGATAACGTGGTTTATTACGGAATGGAAGGGCACAGGTATCCAAGGTACAGTGGATTCCTTGTTCCTTAGCCTTGGTAAAGAGGGCAATCAAGAAATCAATCTGTAAGAGGGCTTCTCCTCCACTGACAGTGATTCCTCCCTTGTCTCCCCAGAATCCACGGTAGCGAAGGGCTTCTGACAAAACATCGTCTACTGTCCGTCTTCGTGATTTATTGGTCTCCATAGCCCATGTATCGGGGTTATGGCAGTACTGGCAACGCATCTGACAGCCCTGCAAAAAGACAATAAACCGAATCCCAGGGCCATCTACCGCCCCAAAACTCTCTGTCGAATGCACCATTCCTGTCACTTGTCCATAGTCAATTGTTTCTTCAGACATATCGTCACCTTCCTTGAAACCGTTTTATAGTTTTATTATATCACGAGTAAGGTGAAAAACAAGGTTTTTTTGTCTATTTTTTAGAAAGCAATCTGTTTTTCACTTTCATTTTCAATTTCTTTTAATGATCCGATTCAAAATCAAAACCATACAAGGTTGCGAAATAGTCCTCAGGGCGCTCTGCACGGCGGATTTGGCGGGCTTTTCCTTCTTCGGTATAAAGGATTTCTGCCGAGCGTAGTTTGGCATTGTACTGATAACCCATGGAGAATCCATGTGCACCTGTATCATGAATTACCAGCAAATCACCGATTTCTGTATGAGGTAGTTCGCGATTAATGGCAAATTTATCATTGTTTTCGCAGAGTGAACCGACCACATCTACCACCTCAACAGGGCCGTCTGGATGAGTAAGATTAGTGATATGGTGGTAGGCCCCATACATGGCTGGGCGCATGAGGTTGACTGCTGATGCATCCACACCTAGATAGGTACGGTAGGTTTTCTTCTTATGAGTGACTCTTGTGACGAGAGCTCCATGAGGTGCCAACATAAAACGGCCTAATTCTGTGAAAATCTTAACCTGACCAAGTCCTGCAGGTGTAAGAACTTCTTCATAAACCTTACGCACCCCTTCACCAATCACAGCGATGTCATTTGGCTCCTGGTCTGGGCGATAGTTGACACCAATACCGCCGGAAAGATTGATGAAATCTAGCGAAATACCCAACTTTTCCTTGATTTCAACGGCTAATTCAAAAAGCTGACGCGCCAACTCTGGGTAGTAGAGATGGGTGACAGTATTGGATGCTAGGAAAGAGTGAATCCCAAAAGTCTTAGCTCCTTTTTCCTTCAAAATCGCAAAGGCTTCAAAAAGCTGATCCTTGGTCATGCCAAACTTAGCCTCCCCAGGATTGTCCATGATGTCTGTTCCTAATTCAAAGACTCCGCCTGGATTGTAACGACAAGAAATGATTTCTGGAATGCCTGCTGCACGCTCTAAATGTTCAATATCTTCAAAGGCATCCAAGTTAATGGTCGCACCCAATTCACGCGCATAGGCATATTCCTTGTCAGGCGTGTTGTTAGAAGAGAACATAATTTCAGAACCGGGGAAATCCAGTTTGTGGCTCATCAGGAGCTCCACATAGCTGGAACAGTCCACACCACAGCCTTCCTCTTTGAGAATTTTCAAGATGACTGGGGTTGGGGTGGCCTTGACTGCAAAATATTCCTTAAAGCCCTCGTTCCATGAAAAAGCCTTGTTGACTGCTTGCGCTTTTTCGCGAATTCCCTTCTCATCATATAAGTGAAACGGAGTCGGGAACTCTGCAACAATTGTTTCTAAATCTTCACGGCTGATAAATGGTGTTTTCATAAGCATCCTTCTATTCTGTTTGCAAAGAAAGGCTGGGACAATCGTTCCAACCTTTAGTTCTATCTCTTATTTGTCTTCGTCAAAGATATTTCCAATCTCAACATCGATGGATTGGTTCTTAACATCAATATTGGTTACTTTCAAGAGTGACTTATAATCAAACTGCTTTTCACGTTCCTCTTGGGCATTATCTGCAAAGACTGCAACACCAGCCAATTCAGAGTCAAACTCACGTAAGAGACTAATCATCCCGTTGACAGTTCCGCCGCCTTTCAAGAAGTCATCCACAATCAAGACACGACTGCCTGCCTTGAGGCTGCGTTTTGAAAGGAACATTTTCTCAATACGGTCACCGCTGGAACCTGAAACATAGTTGACGCTGACCGTTGAACCTTCGGTAATTTTCAAGTCACGGCGCACAATAACAAATGGAACATTGAGGACATTGGCAACTGCATTTGCGAGTGGCACACCTTTTGTTGCTACTGTCATAACGGCATCGATTTTTTGGTCCATAAAGCTCTTGGCAATGATGCGCCCAATATTTTTCAAAATGGCAGGTGTACTAAGCAAATCAGACAGGTAGATGTAGCCACCTGGCAAGATACGGTCGCTTTCTGAAAGTTTGTCACGCAAGTCTGCGATCATTTCTTTGGCTTCATGGCTTGAGATTGATGGTGTAAAGATAACACCACCACCTGCTCCCGTCACAGTCTGGATATGGCCGATTTCGATTTCTTCAAAAGCACGCTTGATAATCACGATGTCCTCTGAGATAGATGATTTAGCAGATTCGTACTTTTCTGCAAAGGTATTGAGACTGGTTAGTTTGTATGGATTATTAATCAAATAGTTGGAAATGACAACCATCCGATCACTTCTTCTTAATTTCATTTTTATTTACCATTCCATTTAATTTTGATATTTTATCCATTATACCACATTCACATAAAAAAACGAACATTATTGCGTAAAAAATGCTCGTTTTTCTTAAATTATTAATCTAAATCTGGTTTATAGAAGGAACGATTGTCCATGGCGAAGATTTTGTTGGTCATTTCTCCTTTATCCACCAAAGCAAGAGCTGTTGTCATCATCATCATACTAGCATCTAGATTATCGATCATATGAATAATCTCTGCCTCCATAATGCGTGGACGAACTGGACTTCCATACTCTAGCAAGCCATGGTGACTGAGAATCACATGGCGTAGTAGCACCACTTCTTCCCTAGTATCATCGATGCCAAGCTCCATGACTGTCTTGGTGATTTCGCTATCGATTAGGGCGATATGACCGATGAGATTGCCTCGCACTGTGTACTCAGTCTGATCAGGACCGCTGAGTTCTAGAACCTTGGCCAAGTCGTGCAACATAATCCCGGCATAGAGCAGGCTCTTATTGAGCTGAGGATAGACTTCGCTAATAGCATCTGCCAAACGCACCATGGTCGCCGTATGATAGGCCAAACCCGTTTCAAAGGCATGGTGGTTGGTCTTGGCAGCTGGATAGGAGTAGAATTCCTTATCATATTTGGTGTAGAGACTGCGAACGATACGTTGCCAGACAGGATTTTCAATTTTGAAAATCATTTGCGACATGTAGTCACGAATTTCCTTGACATCGACTGGAGACTTGACCTTGAAATCAGCTGGATCGTTGGGTTCGCCAGGCTGAGGCAGGCGGAGAGTAATTTGATTGACTTGAGGAGTATTATTATAAACTTCTCTGCGCCCTTTCATATGGACCACTTTCCCTGCGGTAAAGGCCTCAATGTTATGAGGCTGGGCATCCCAGAGTTTTCCTTCAATCTCGCCACTATCGTCTTGGAAGGTAAAAGCTAGATAGTTTTTCCCAGCTCGTGTCTGTCTCAGGTCAGCTGATTTGATCAGGTAAAAGCCTTCAAACAGCTCATCTTTTTTCATGTGACTAATCTTCATATTCTTCCTCATCTTCTTGGAAATGGAGTAAATCAAGCGCAGGCTCACCTTCTGATAACTCAATGTGACGGAGCGTCCGCTCAATAGCTGTGGTGCGACGGTTTAATAATTCATCAATATTGCCAGAGGCATGTTGGAGATGTTTTTGTGCCTTAACCAAAATTCCCCCAAACTTGCCAAACTCGGTCTTGACGCTTGCAAGAGTCTTGCTGATATGGTCAGCACTCTTTTGGATATTGAGGGTTTTGAAGCCAACTGATAGGGAATTAAGCAGAGCCGACAGGGTACTTGGACCTGCGACAATAATCTGTTCTTCTCGTCTCAAATCATCAAAGAAGACAGGATTGCGGACGATTTCCGAGTAGAGACCTTCTGTCGGAACAAACAAAACTCCAAAATTGGTCGTCCGAGGCGGTGCTATGTATTTGCTCTTGATATCCTTGGCGAAACGCTTAACGCTTGCCAAGAGCGACTTGCGACAGCGCTCAATCTCGTCCTTGTCACCTGCTTCATAGGCTTCTTCTAGGCGGTAATAATCTGCCAGTGGAAACTTGGAGTCAATCGGCAGGTAGACAGTTTCCTGGTCGCCTTGCCCAGGTAACTTGATGGCGTACTCCACTCGTTCACTGGAGTTTTCAACCGTTGCATATTCTTGTTCGTACTGGGCAGGCGTCATGATGTCTTCGATGATTTGCCCCAGTTGCAATTCACCCAGAATCCCTCGCGTCTTGGTTCCGGAGAGAACTTTGTTGAGGGCTCCGACATCTCGGGCAACTGTCTGCATTTCTCCAAGACCACGATTGACAGACTCCAGTTGTTTGGAAACTGTCTCGAAGGAAGCCTGCAAGCGCGTCTGTAAGGTTTTTTCTAGCTTTTCCTCGACTGTTTGGCGCATTTGTTCTAAACGTTGCTCATTTGATTCCTGCAGGGCTTGGAGGCGTTGGTCGGTCTTATCTCTGGTTTGAAGGAGATTCTCGTTCATCTCCTGTCTAACTTGAGTCAAGCCTTGATGCAATTCGATTCGCACTTCCTGCAAGCGGTCGCTGACAGCCACCTCCAAGTCTTTTTGGTCTAGTTGACTAGCTTGTCTGGCTTGTTCAAAGCGATAATCCAACTGGTCTGACAGATGATCTGCTTGATCCTCCAAACTCTTGGCTAGATATTTGTCTTGCTTATCCTGTCTTTGCCAAATGAGAAAGAGCCCAAGAAGATTAGCAACTAATAAAATAATAAGTAAAATCTCCATCCTATCTCCTGTCCTTGCTATGCAGTACGACTACGTAGCCATCTGGGCAAGTCACCGAAACTTCCCTATCTATATATTCGTTAGAAGCGTACACTTTTTTAAAGAAAAAATTTTCCTCAGTCAACTCATACTTGGCCCCAAGAATAGTCAGCTGGCTATCCCGAACTGGCATAAAGGCTAGATAATCGTAGTCTGAACGGGGCTCTAGCTGACTGGTCCCTTCTGGACAATAGGCAATCAAGTTTTGCCCATCCTCAATCGCTATCTGGCGCATATAGGGTGCCAACTTGGGATTGCTAGGCAGAAAGACATTAGCCAGCATATGGTCAATTCGACCACCCAAAGCCCCAAAAATAGTCACCTGAGCCTGAGAATTTTGCTCAAAGATGGTCAAGAGAGCCAATTCCAGATCCGTATCATCCTTTTCTGGCTGGGCTTGGACAAAATGCCGGGCACGTTTTTGAATCAACTGACGCTCTTCTGCAGTCACCGAATCAAAATCCCCAACTGCTAGAGTGAGAGGCAGATCTTCTTCCAAGACCCAAAGCGAGCCTCGATCCACACCGACAAAGCAATCAAAATCCGTCCGGTAGTGACCTCGGTCTCCGCCTGCAAAAACGGCAACTCTAGTCCAGTTGTTTTCTGAGAGTTTGCACTCGTTCATTGACATCTCCCTTAAAGACATAGGATCCTGCTACAAAAACGGTCGCTCCAGCTTCTTTGGCCTGAGCAATGGTCTGGTCATCAATCCCACCATCGACTTCAATTTCAAAGTTCAAGCCTTTTTCCTGACGAAGGGCAACCAACTCACGAACCTTGTCCATGGTTTCAGGCAGAAAAGCTTGTCCCCCAAATCCAGGGTTAACTGTCATGACCAAGACTTGATCAACTAGATGAAGGACGTGCTTGATCGCCTCCACAGGTGTCCCAGGATTGATGACAACCGAAGGCTTGACACCAAGAGAGCGAATTTTTTGGAGGGCTCCATGGATATGAGGTGTTGCCTCTACGTGAATGCTGATGATATCTGCACCTGCACGCGCAAAGTCTTCTAAATGGTGCTCAGGATTAGCTACCATCAAGTGGCAGTCAAAAACCATCTTGCTATGGGGGCGAAGAGCTTCGACCACACCAGCACCAAAGCTGATTTGTGGCACAAAGTGACCATCCATAATATCGATATGGGCATATTCTGCCCCAGTTGCTTCTAGGCGTTTAATTTCACGTTCAAAGTTGGCATAATCTGCTGCCAGAATTGACGGAGCAATCTTGTATTGAGACATAGGTTTCTCCTTATTTTGGGATTTTTTTGCTGACTTTTTTATAGGTTTCTCTGCGATTTTCAATTTCGCTGAGGAATTGTAGGTAGTTGTCAAAACGGAAGCTGGCAATGGTCCCTTCCTCTACTGCTGGCTTGACCGCGCAGGAAGGCTCATGGGTATGGGTACAGGTACGG
Source organism: Streptococcus sp. A69 (assembly GCF_058556195.1). Taxonomy (NCBI): domain Bacteria; kingdom Bacillati; phylum Bacillota; class Bacilli; order Lactobacillales; family Streptococcaceae; genus Streptococcus; species Streptococcus sp. A69. The sequence goes on from NZ_JBZUJU010000003.1 coordinate 85,009, forward strand.
AATTTACAGTCTCGACTGACACTAGCAACCTCTGGAAAGGCCTGATTAAGGTCTTCCGCCGTTGATACCTCATAATCCAGTGATGAAAATCCTGGCGTGTCCGCAATCTTACCACCATTGAGATTGTAAAAACTAACCGCACGAGTGGTATGACGACCGCGACCTAGACTATCTGAGATTTCTCCTGTTTCAAGATTGAGATCTGGTGCGATTTTATTAAGAAGGGTTGACTTACCAACACCTGTCTGCCCCATAAAGACTGTCACCTTGGCTGTCAAAAGTGGCAAGAGTTCTTCCTTACTAGTCACAAAGTCGTAACCGATGGCACGATAGGTTTGTTGGAAAAAATCCAGTTCTCCCCTATCATCCAACAAATCCATTTTAGAAATATAGACGACGGGATGGATGCCCTTGTGCTCCAAAAGAACCAAGAAGCGATCCAATAAATTGCTATTAAAATCCGGCTCCTTAGCCGACATGATAACCACAGCTTGGTCAATATTGACAATAGGCGGACGGACCAAGCTATTTTCCCGTTCGTGAATCTTGAGAATGTAACCTTCTGAATTTTCCTCCGCAGAAAAGTCTACCCAATCCCCGACGTAGGGTGTATGACCTTTTTTACGAAAATTCCCGCGCGCACGCGTCTGGTAAACTTGACCCTCACTCTCCACATAGTAGAAACCCGCCAAGGCTTTAATGATTTGTCCCTGCATCTTAGAATCCTTGTTCTTTAAGCGCATCTGCTAAACTAGCAAATTCTGTCAAGCTGAGAGCTTCTCCACGTACACTTGGTGACAAACCTGCTTGATCCAAAGCCTTGGTCAACTTTTCCTTGACTTCCTCAGTCTTACCAAAATAGCCTGTCAGGTTGTTCCACAAGGTCTTGCGACGATGAGTGAAACTAGCCTTGGAAACCTTAAAGAAGAGCTGCTCATCTTCTACTGCTACCGCAGGTTCTGGGCAACGTACCATTTTCAAGATAGCTGAGTCCACGTTTGGCGCTGGCACAAAGACCGTACGAGGCACGATAAAGGCAACCTTGGCTGTCATGTAATACTGCACCGCAATCGACAAACTACCGTAAGCCTTGGTATTGGGCTGAGCGGAGATACGATCTGCCACTTCTTTTTGCATCATGACCACAAACTCGCTAAAAGGAATGCCACTCTCAATCAAGTGCATGAGGATAGGCGTCGTAATGTAGTAAGGTAAGTTGGCTACTACCTTGATTGGCAAATTAGGATTTTTGAAATTCTGGATATGCTGGGCCAAGTCAACTTTGAGAATATCCTCATTGACTACGGTCACATTGTCAAAATCACGCAAGGTATCTGCCAGGATTGGCACTAAACGGTGGTCAATCTCAAAAGCCATAACCTCAGCTGCGCGCTCAGCCAAAAACTCCGTCAAGGCACCAATCCCTGGTCCAATCTCGATGACATTGACCTGGTCATCAATTTCAGCCGTATCGACAATTTTTTGAAGGATATTGGTATCGGTCAAGAAATTTTGCCCGAAGGATTTTTTAAAGGTAAAACCGTGACGCTCCAGCACTGCCTTGGTCACGCTATAATCTGCAATTCTCATTTATTCTCTTTTCTAATATAATATGCTTCCGGGGTACTATGATAGAGCAAAACAAATAAGGGAGTCTCAGTAATTCCTTCCAACATCTCTTTTAAGATTGCATCTGGATGGATAATCTCTCGTGTTTTGGTGAAATAAACACCTTGTTCACCATTCCGATTACGGAGTTCCCAGGCCACATTGTTTCCTTGGACAGACGGTAAATAACGTCCCTTTTCTAGAAATTCAAAAAAATCTTTCACCGTCATGTCATCAGGAACTTCAAATTCCACCTCATGAGGCAGTACATCGTCCCCCATACACACAGAATCTCTATCAACTCGGATTTTCATTTCACTCTTTCCTTATAAGTTTCTATTTGAACACTATCAAAATAAATCTAAGTACCTCTATTGTAACACATTCCCTTTGTATTTTTGGGCTATCTGATTACTGTTATCACTTTTCAGAACTCTCCAAACAGATCTCGATATCTAAATTTCTTTCCACTATTGAAGCAGTCCATGAAATTTATTTTTCTAATCCTTTATGAATTGTCTCTTGAAAAAGTCAGGTGCTCAAGCAGAGAATAGAGTTTTTCTTGCTCCTCTTCTTCGTAAGCAGGTGCATTTGCTTTTACTTCCCTGCATTTCTCGTCATACAAAAATCCTTCATAGCGATCTTCTGTAGATAAGGCTGTATAAACTTTGGCCATTTCTTCAGGGCTAATCGAAAATTTCGACTTCATTTTATACAGATTTTTCATAAAAGTGTTGAGGTGATCATAGCGGCGCATATCAACTCTGACATTGGTCACACGGATTGCCTGAACCTTGATACCTTTCCAATGTTTCCGCATATAAAGTGACAGCATCAACAAGGCCAGTTTATTTTGATAATAGGTATTGGCAGGACTGTAACGTTTTTGACCAGATAAATTTTCAAAATCAAGTTTCATGAAAGGATAGAGTATCAGCCCTTGAGAAGAAATATTAATAATCCGACCACTTTCTGACTGTTCCAACAAGCCCTTCAACAAGGTAGAAAGTAAAAAGGGAGCAACCACATTGGTCGCAAATTGCTTTTCTAAACCATCCTTAGTCAGGATCGGCTTTTTGACCGATAAATCAAAATCAGCCGCATTGTTAATTAAAACATCTAAAGTCTCTTCTTTTTGGATATACTGCTCCACTGCTTTCCTGACACTCTTCATATCAGATAGATCTGCCAAGATATAATCTACTTGTCGATTTCCTGTCTGTTGACGAATTTCCTCACAGGCTTGCTCGGCAGCTTCTGCCCGCCTACAAAAGAGAGTTACCGACCAGCCCTTTTCAGCTAACTGTTTAGCAGCCTGGTAGCCAATACCACTATTGCCACCCGTAATAATTACTTTTTTCATTTCTTACTCCTTTAGATTGAATACTTGCGCATAGCTTCTTCCACTTCTGCCAAGGTCACTCCAAACAACTCTAAGCGCTTGAGCAACTGCTTGCCGTTGGAATAGCCGATGCGAAGCTGTTCCCCCAGATACTCTCGGCGCTTACGACTGTCTGCTCCCGCTAGGAAACCTAGGCGAATCAAGTCACCACGACTAATGTCAAACTCGTTCTCGTTTTCAAATTGCTCTGTCACCTGAGCAAGCGCTGTTTTTAGATCTTCATAGCTGGCGTGTTCGATTCCCAGTGAACGTCCCTTAGTCTTGGATTTGGGAACCGCTTCATCTCGCTTGAGGAAGGCATGCTGCACTGTCGGAATGGCCGTCATAATCATGCGACGAATGCGCTCACCGTTAAAATCTGGATCTGTAAAGACAATCACTCCATGCAGTTCATGCAGGCGCTGAATGCGTTCTATATCCTGGTCATTTATTGCGGAACCTCGTGTCTCATAGGTTTCCACGTCAAAGTAGCGTTTGAGATTAGCCGTATCATCGCGACCTTCGACCACGATGACTTGGGAAATTTTTTCTTTCATCACTTGCTGTCCAATCCAAAGATACGCTCTGCATTTGCAGTTGTTACTGTGGCTAACTCCTCAGTCGTCATCCCACGCAAATCCGCGATAAAATCTACCACATAGCGTGTGTAGGCTGTTTTGTTTTCACGGCCACGTTTAGGCACAGGAGCCAGGTAAGGTGCATCCGTTTCTACCAAAATCTTGTCCAAAGGAAGTTCCCTAGCAGCCTCTTGGATATCCGTCGCTTTCTTAAAGGTCACCACACCTGAGAAAGAAATGGTCATGCCAAGCTCGACAAACTTCTCCGCCCACTCCAAAGAGCCTGAGAATGAATGCATAATCCCACCACGAGGACCAACGCCCTCGCTCCTGATAATCTCATAAGTATCTTCTAGTGCATCACGGGTATGGACCACAAAGGGCAAGTTCAAATCCTTAGACAGCTGAATCTGACGACGAAAAACCTGTTCCTGCACTTCCTTAGGTGCTGTCATCCAATGGTAGTCCAGACCAATCTCACCTAAAGCGACAACCTTGGGATGTTTTAGCTTTTTAAGCAAGTTAGCTTCGACCTCGTCTGTGTATGTCCCTGCTTCCGTCGGATGCCAGCCAACAGTTGCGTAGAGTTGCTCATACTCATCTGCTAACTCTAGGGCACGTTCAATGGTCGGCTTGTCAAAACCAACAATGTTCATCCGAGTCACGCCCATCTCAGCTGCCAAGGCAAGTTCTTCCTCCTCACGTCCTGCAAATTCTTCCACATTTAAATGTGTGTGCGTATCAAAAATCATCTCTTCTAACCTCATTTTCTTCCATCTATTATACCAAAAATAGCATCCCTCGGCTTGTAAAAATATTCTAATACCAATCATTCTCCCTTGACTGCTCTTTTTCAAAGCAGTATAATAACACTTATTGAATTTTTCAGCAAAGGAAAAGAAAATGTTTAGAAAATTAAAATATACCTTTATCGGTCGACCACTCAAGTCTCTCACAGACGGCGAAGGAGGATTGTTGGGAAAAATGCAGGCACTTGCAATGTTATCCAGTGATGCCCTGTCTTCTATTGCCTATGGGCCCGAACAAGTCATTCTCGTATTAGTCAGTCTGTCTCCTCTCGCTATTTGGTGGAGCCTCCCTATTGGTATTTTTGTCCTCTTACTGCTCGCTAGTTTGACCATTTCTTATCGTCAGATCATTCATGCCTATCCTCAAGGTGGAGGAGCTTATATGGTCACTCGGGAAAATCTTTCCCCTGAACTGGGCTTGATTGCAGGAGGCAGTCTCCTTGTTGACTATATGCTGACAGTAGCCGTATCCGTTGCGTCTGGAGCTGATGCTATTACTGCAGCCATCCCTGCCCTCCATCCTTATAATCTTCATATCTCTATTTTCCTAGTCTGCCTGCTCATGCTCTTGAATTTAAGAGGATTGAAAGAATCTGCCAGCTCTCTGATGATTCCCGTCTACCTCTTTATCTTCAGTACCGTCTTTCTCTTGCTTTATGGGTTCTTTCAACTATTTACAGGTTCCCTAAACTATCAGGCGACTTCAACCATTGGACAAACTGTTCCGAGCCTTTCCATCGTTCTCCTACTAAGAGCCTTTACCAGTGGCTCTGCCTCTCTGACAGGGGTTGAAGCTATTTCAAATGCGGTACCATTTTTTAAAACTCCGAAAGAAAAGAATGCTGCTCAGACTCTGACCATCATGTCGCTGATTTTAGGATTTCTTTTTGCAGGCATTACCTTCCTAAACTACTGGATGGGTATCACGCCTCAACACGGAGAAACCATCCTCTCGCAAATGGCCAAGGGCATTCTTGGTGATTCATTCTTTGGTCATGCTAGCTACTATCTCTTCCAGTTCTCGACAGCCTTGATTCTAGCCGTAGCTGCAAATACTGGCTTTTCAGCCTTCCCTATGCTGTCCTACAATATGGCCAAAAACAAGTACATGCCCCATCTCTTTATGGAAAAAGGGGATCGCCTTGGCTACTCCAACGGTATCTTAACTCTGGCTTTTGGAGCTATGATCCTTCTTCTCATTTTTAACGGGAATACTGAGCGCTTGATTCCTCTTTATACTATCGGAGTCTTCGTTCCCTTTGCCCTTTCTCAGACTGGGATGATTCGCCATTGGAAAAAGGAAAAAGGAGCAAACTTCTTAAAATCTGCCTTCGCTAATATCCTTGGGGCCATCATTTGTTATGCCATTGTCCTCATTTTACTCCTCTTCAGACTGGGTGATATCTGGCCATTCTTCCCAATTATCCTAGTTTTAACCTTCCTCTTTTTGTCCATTCACAGCCATTACCTAAAAGTGGCAAAACAACTGCGACTCTACGAAGGAATTGAAAAACGCACTTATGACGGTAACCTTGTCCTTGTCCTAGTAGGAAATGTCACTCGAGTAAGTGTCGGAGCCATCAACTACGCTCAAAGTATCGGTGACGAAGTGTTGGCCATGCACATTTCTACTAAAGAAACGGTGGAAAAAGACCAAGAAATTCTTCAGGAATTTGCCGATTACTTCCCCAATATCACTCTGAAGAATATCAATACCAGCTACCGCGACATCATCACCCCTAGCGTTAAGTATGTCAAACGAATCGCCCAAGAAGCTAAGCAAAAAAACTATACCGTTACAGTCCTTGTCCCACAGTTCATCCCTAACAAGCCTTGGCAAAATATCCTGCACAATCAAATGAGCCTCAAACTAAAATACGCTCTCAGATGGCACGAAGACGTCGTTGTCGCTAGCTACTCTTATCACTTAAAAGAATAAACAAAAGCTCAAAATCAGTATCTTATATCTGGTTTTGAGTTTTTTGTATGTGACCTTTTAAATGAGCATTCCATGAATTCCATTTGAAATTGACGATTTTGTGGACAATGCACCCTTTAAGATAAAAAGAAAAGCCAGTAGACTCGAGTTCCTACTGACTTCTTTGCTGAATTTGTTTGGATTATGCAGCCAAAACTTTGCGTCCTTTACGACGACGAGCTGCCAATACGCGACGACCGTTTTTAGTTGACATACGGTTACGGAATCCGTGTTTGCGCGCACGACGAATTTTACTTGGTTGATAAGTACGTTTCACGATGAATACCTCCTCATAGATTTTGTATTCGTTTAGCCGGCTATAAAGTGATCAGTTACTAAACATACTTTACTATTCTATCTGATTCTGATACTTTTGTCAATAGCTCTAGGCAAATGTTTCCAGCTTTTTCTAATGTAAGCCCTATCTACGATACTGTTTCAAGAAACGAGTCATCTTTTCTTGGATTTGCGCCAATTCATCTATACGAGGGAGGTAAACGATACGGAAATGGTCTGGTTCCTTCCAGTTAAAACCACGACCATGAACCAAGAGAACCTTCTCTTGCTTCAAGAAATTGAGGACAAACTGTTCATCATCATCGATGCGATACATATTGCGGTCAATTTTAGGGAAAATATAAAGTCCCGCCTTCGGCTTGACCGCAGACAAACCTGGGATATCTTGGATGGCATTGTAAATGAAGTTTCTTTGCTCGTAGATCCGTCCACCAGAAAGGAGCAATTCGTCCACCGACTGATGCCCACCTAGCGAGGTTTGTACGACTTGCTGAGCCAAAACGTTAGAGCAAAGGCGCATGTTAGACAGCATATTAAGACCTTCAATATAGCCCTTGACATGTGTCTTAGGTCCAGATAAGACCATCCATCCTATACGGAAACCAGCGATACGGTGAGATTTTGAAAGACCATTCATGCTGACACAGAAGACATCTGGAGCCAGACTAGCTACTGAGACATGCTCATGACCGTCCATGACCATACGGTCGTAAATTTCATCCGCAAAGATGATCAAGTCGTTTTGACGTGCAATCTCGATAATCTCCAACAAGAGTTCCTTGGGATAGAGAGCTCCTGTCGGATTATTTGGATTGATGAGAATAATAGCCTTGGTATTGGAAGTGATTTTTGACTTGATATCGTCAATATCAGGGTACCATTCTGCAGCTTCATCACAGATATAGTGGACGGCATTTCCCCCAGCTAGGCTGACAGCCGCTGTCCAGAGAGGATAGTCTGGCATAGGTACCAAGACCTCATCTCCATTGTCCAAAAGCCCCTGCATGGACATGACAATCAGCTCACTGACACCATTTCCAAGGTAAATATCATCAATATCCACATTTGGGAATTTCTTCAGTTGGCAATACTGCATGATAGCCTTACGGGCTGAGAAAATCCCTTTAGAATCAGAGTACCCTTCGCTATCACGCGCATTCATAATCAAATCATGAATGACCTCATCTGGCGCTGTAAAGCCAAATTCTGCTGGATTCCCTGTGTTCAGGCGTAAAATCTTTTCTCCATTTGCTCGCATACGCATGGCTTCTTCTAAAACAGGACCACGAATATCATAAGCAACATGCTCTAGCTTGCTAGATTTGTTAAATTCTTTCATCTTTTTTCCTCAATTCGTCAGGATAGTAACATTATACCACTAGAAAGTCGCTGCGACAAGCTTCCATAAACAAGGAAGCAAAAGAAAAAAACATTGACAAAGAGAATTCTCACCAATTTTCTTTTATTTATATATACGCATTAAGTCTATGACCAACAAACAATATGATTTAAAATATGATTTTTACTTTACTTCTTTAGTGAAAAGGGTTACAATAAAAGCAAGAAAATTTCAGGAGGTTTCATTATGGCACAACGTTACCAAAATGTTATGGTCGCAATTGATGGTTCTAAAGAAGCGGACTTGGCTTTCGTCAAGGGTGTTTACACTGCCCTACGCAATGAATCCAAGCTCACTATTGTCCATGTTATTGACACACGCGCTCTTCAAAGCGTATCTACCTTTGATGCTGAAGTTTACGAAGAACTCCAAGCTGATGCTGAAAGTATGATGAAAGAGTATGAAAAGCGTGCAAAAGATGCTGGTTTAACTGATATCCACATCGTCATCGAAATGGGAAATCCCAAAACTCTCCTCGCTCGGACGATTCCGGATGCAGAAAATGTTGACTTGATTTTAGTTGGTGCTACAGGTCTCAATGCCTTTGAACGCCTCTTAGTTGGTTCTTCATCTGAATATATTCTCCGCCATGCAAAAGTCGATTTGCTGGTCGTGAGAGAAAGTGAAAAAACATTGTAATCATAAAAAAAGGAGCTCTGTGCTCCTTTTTGCTTACTCACATTTGGTCACAAAAAGGCTTTAAACAATTGTTTAAAGCCTCTGTCGTATTTAGAAAGTATCCAATCCCAAAATATCGAATTATTTGTAACTGTAAGTCCAGTAGTATACACCATTCCCGTCTACAACTGTCGCTACTGCACCTTCAGTTATGTTAGGATCAAGAAGCAATTCTCTCAGACCGCTGTTAGCCCATTTCTTAACGACAACAGCTGCGTCTTCGTCACGACGGCCAACAAAACCTGAACTATCGTATTGACGTGAAATTTCGTTTACCTTAGGAAGTGCTTGGTTTTGATAAATATCTTCTGACCAAGTCAACTCTTTCAAACCATTGGCCTTACGAGTTTCATTGATTTTTGCGAATGCTTCTTTTGCTTTTGAAAGATAGTCATAGTTTGTATCGTTTGTTGCTTCAACACGGTAAACAAACTTCACATATCCAAATTCTACGTCACTGTATTTCTTGTCCTCAACACCACTCTTAAGGTTGGCAATCAAGATATAGTCCTTAGCATATGGGTTTTCTTTGGTCTTCTCAAAGATATCAGCATCTTCGATTTCCCATTCGACTTTGGCATCCCATCCTGCGTTATCAAGGAACTTAGGATTCATCTTTTCGATAACGTAGTTCTTGAACTCTTCAACATTCTTGAATGGCAATGGTTGACCAGCTTTGGCAGTAGTTACCAAGTTTGTTGAGTAAAGTTTTACGCTAGATTTTTGATCGCTGTACATGTACTCATCATCAGCAGTATTTTCGTGAAGTTTTGGATCAAGAGCTGGATCGTTTGGATCAGTCATACCTTGGAGTTTCCATTTTTGTCCAATCCACTTCCAGTACGCTGAATATCCTGTACGTTCTGAGTTAGATGGTACATAGTAGTAATGAGTGCTACCATCGAAGTAGTAGTTTTTATCATTTTTAAGGGCTTTATCACCTGGTTTTCCTGGTGGGTAAACCAATTTTGGCGTTTGTCCATTTGGTGCCCAAGCCAAGTGTTCCAAACCTTCAGCCGGTTTTTCGACATACGGAGGAATTTGATCTTCACTTGGTTTATCCGTTGTTGTCAAACCAGGAGTTTCTGGCACAGCAGGTGTTGTTGGAGTTTCTGGTTTTGGTTCTGCTGGTTGCTCTGGCTTCGGAGCAAATGGATCAAACTCACCTTCTGCACCGCCAATTGGAGGATTTTCTGGCAAATCAAGACTTGGAGTTGTTGGTTGTTCCGGTTTTGGTTCAGCAGGTGTAGTAGGCTCATCAGGCTTATCTCCAGGCGCAGGTGTTGGAGTCTCTGGTTCTGCTGGAGTCGGAGTTGGAACTTCTGGTTGACTTGGTTGCGCTGGTTCAGCTGGTGTTGTTTCAACAGAAGCTTTTACTAGAACCCATTTACCATTTTGGTAATAGTAATAATCTCCATTATCCAATACATAGTAATGATAACCATTTTCGTAACGGTAATGTGGATCATTCTCCAAGTTATTTGTAGAAGAATTGTTAGTGTTTGTCAATGGCTTCCATTCACCATCACGGTAAATGCGGTAGCTACCATCGTTCATACGGTAATAATGATTTCCATTCCAATAAAGGTAATTCTCATCTTTAGTTAAGTTAAAGTAATTATTCCAATAGTTATCCCAATTATGCCAATAGGTATATCTTGGGTAATATCCTGTAGTCCAGTTGTTATAGTTATTGAACCCCCAATTGTTGTATGAAGGATAATAGCTTTCATACCCATAATTATAGCTTGGAGAGTAGTTGTTATACCCATAATTATAGCTTGGAGAGTAGTTGTTATACCCATAATTACTTAAAGTATAGTAATATCTACGATTGCGATTGCTAGTACTACGATTAGTATTACGAGAAGATGAACGACGACTAGATGATGTATAGTATCTATTGTTACTATATCCGTTAGAAGCAGCGTGAGCTTCACTTGGCGTAAAGGCTGGAAGCATTGTTGCCACTGCTAAAATTGAACCTGCTAAATAGGTGTATTTTTTATTCATTTTAAACCTCTTAAGTCTTTAAATTGAAAAATAAAGAAAACATAAAATCTGGAGAGCAATTGTGCACAAATTATATAACAGAATCTCAATCCAACTTCAAAACAATAACCAACTTTTTAAATGCAACTTACCTATAGGCCTAAAATAGATATGTTAACTTCTTGTCTCCTTACAATAAAAGTTACCAAAGAGTTTTAAAGTAGTCTAAATCTGTTTATATTTATTCGCCCTCTAAATCGATTCTAACACACTAAGTTTCAAATATCAAATAATTTGACTCACCTTTTTTGATAAAAATCTACAAAAAATTATATATCATACTAAAATATATAATTTTTAGTCTTTTTTTGTAAATGAAATAATTGCTTATTCTCTTTCCGAAAATATTCAAAATGTTTTCATTTCGTTTTATTATATAAAAAAGCTAATAATAATTAGTGATATATTCACAAAAGTTCGTTTTCTATTAATGTGGATTCAATAAAAACCTTTCTTGGTTTTTATCCCAAGAAAGGCTTCATGACTTATTTCTATTTCTTTCCTTATGTCGCTCATAAGCCTTAAGCTGACGTTGTAGCTCCTGTTTAATAGCAGGTTCTGGAGCATATTTTTCTTCCCAGTCATCTGGTTTTAAAATCTTGTGTGTAACTGGATCAAAATGAGCTTTTCCATCAGGGAAGACCTTCCCCATATTCGCTTCATGGACAATATCAAAAATACGTTCTGGATCCACTCCCATCAAAACAAAACTACCGTATGTGAAATACAGTGTGTCAATCAAAGCATCCACTTGACCGACCAGATTTTGCTTAGCAGGTGTCTTTTTCGCCACTTTCTCTGCCGCATTATCAAGTGCCTCATGCATGCTTGCAAGGGAGTTTTGAAATTCTTCCTCCGAAGAACTTGCTGCACGAACAAACTCCACTAATTCTTCAATTTTAAAGTCTGCGCGGTGGGTTGCACCTTCAGCATCCCATGCCTGTGGCTCTTCTTGAGTTCGTTCATCCATCATGTGGTGGAAGGTCTTGACCTTATTAAAGTGGTAGTCTCGACTGACAAACACTTTTTCTGAAGCCAAAACACCAAAGTGCTCGAGCGCCTTGTGGATACCATCTTGTTGATTACTTGCCGTAATATGCTTGGCAACTTCTTTGACACTGCTACTGCCATTCCCCATAGCGACCGACATACCAACACCCGCCAACATTTCCAGATCGTTGTCTGAATCACCAAAGGCCATGACTTGGTTGAGATCAAAGCCATATTCTTTCCCGACTCGGCGAATGCCTTCTAATTTGGAATTTCCTTGGTTAATGATATCTGCTGCAAAAGGATTGCTTCGAGTTAATTTCAAATCTTCAAAATCAGCTGCTGCCTTCTCAGATTCCTCTGGCGTCATCAGCATCAAAACTTGATAAATGGGTTGATTAATCAAGTTAAGCAGGTCGTCTTCCTTTTGAGGAACTGCCTTGCTGACCATTCGATTAAAGGAACGGCTAACGGTTCTTGTCAGAACAGTCGGAATAAAACGACTAACCAGTTGAGAAAAGGATCCGAGACCAAATGACATAATTTTCGAACCAACAACGGCATGCTCGGTTCCAAGAGCGATTTCTTTACGCTCCTTTTTAGCATAAGCAATCAGTTGACGCAGGCTTGACTTAGCAATCGGACTTGCAAAGAGTACCTTTTCTTTATTAAAAATGTATTGGCCATTGTAGGTAACCGCAAAATCCAAGTCCAAGTCTTCCATCAATTCCTTGACAAAAAACGGCCCTCGTCCTGTCGCTACTCCAACAAGTACCCCTTGCTCTTTGACAATCTTAATCGCGTCCTTAGTGGATTTCAAAACACTCTTACGATCGTTGACTAGCGTTCCATCGATATCAAAAAAAACAGCTTTGACTTCCATCCTATTCCATTCTCCCCTTTTGTGTTACAATGATTATACCACATTTCAGAAAGAGTGACTAAATCATGCCTAAGAAAATCCTTGTTTTACATACAGGTGGGACTATTTCCATGCAAGCAGACACCACTGGTGCCGTTGTAACTAGTCAGGACAATCCCATGAACCATGTTTCCAATCCACTTGAAGGGATTGAGGTTCATGCCCTAGACTTTTTTAATCTGCCAAGCCCTCATATCAAACCCAAGCATATGCTTGCACTCTATCATAAGATTAAAGAGGAAGCTGATAACTACGATGGAGTTGTCATCACACATGGTACAGATACCTTAGAAGAAACAGCATACTTCCTTGATACCATGAAAATTCCTCCCATCCCCATCGTTCTAACAGGGGCCATGCGTAGTTCAAACGAACTTGGTAGCGATGGTGTTTACAACTATCTGAGCGCTTTGCGAGTTGCCAGCGATGATAAAGCAGCCGACAAGGGCGTTTTGGTCGTCATGAACGATGAGATCCACGCAGCCAAGTATGTTACCAAAACTCATACGACCAACGTCAGCACCTTTCAAACCCCAACACATGGACCACTTGGCCTCATCATGAAGCAAGAAATCCTCTACTTCAAAACGGCCGAACCTCGTGTCCGTTTTGATCTCGAGCATATTCAAGGTCTGGTTCCCATCATCTCAGCCTATGCAGGTATGACAGACGAGCTGATCGATATGTTAGACTTGGAACAACTGGATGGCCTAGTCATTCAGGCCTTTGGAGCAGGCAATGTTCCCAAAGAAACAGCTCAAAAGTTAGAAAATCTCCTCCAAAAAGGAATTCCAGTCGCCTTGGTCTCACGATGTTTTAATGGTATTGCTGAACCTGTCTACGCCTACCAAGGTGGAGGAGTGCAGTTGCAACGAGCTGGTGTTTTCTTTGTCAAAGAACTCAACGCTCAAAAAGCGCGCCTCAAATTATTAATTGCCCTTAATGCTGGACTAAAAGGACAAGCTTTGAAAGACTATATGGAAGGCTAATCCTCTTCTCTAGAACACAAAATCAGGAAATCTCACGATTCCCTGATTTTTTCTATTTACGTTTTCGTGTAGAGCGACGTTCTGTCAAACCATGAGGCAAGAGAACTTCACGTTCTTCCAACTCTTCCTTATGCATAATCTTCGTCAACATACGCATGCTGATAGCACCTAAGTCATAAAGAGGTTGGGCAATAGTTGTCAAGTTTGGACGAGTGAATCGTGCAATCTGAGAGTCATCTGTCGTAATGATTTCAAACTCTTCTGGCACAGACACACCGTGGTCAGCCAAACCATTCAACACACCCGCAGCCAATTCATCACCTGTTACAACTGCGGCTGTAGCTTGTGATGAAATCAAGCGTTCTGCCAAGGCATAGCCATCGTCATAGCTGTATTTTGATTCGAAGACCAAGCCCTCGCTATAAGAATGTCCAGCTTTTTTCAAGGCTTCCTTGTAACCGATCAAACGAACCTTGCCATTGATATCATCAACAAGTGGTCCACTCACAAAAGCAATCTTTTCGTTTTCTTTGAGAAGGTAGCTTACAGCATCAATCGTTGCTTGTTTGTAGTCGATATTGACACTTGGAAGTTGGTGTTCTACATCCACAGTACCAGCAAGAACAACCGGTGTCCGTGAACGAGAAAACTCTGAACGAATCTTTTCAGTCAAGTGATAGCCCATAAAGATAATCCCATCGACTTGTTTTGAAAAGAGAGTGTTGACCACTGAAACTTCCTTTTCATCATCCTCATCACTATTTGCTAGGACAATGTTATACTTGTACATTTCAGCAATGTCGTCAATCCCCTTAGCAAGTGTTGAGAAATAACCATTGGTAATGTTCGGAATCACAACTCCGACTGTCGTTGTTTTCTTGCTAGCTAAACCACGGGCTACCGCATTTGGTCGATAGTCCAAGCGATCAATCACTTCTAGGACTTTTTTTCGAGTGTTCTCTTTAACATTCTTGTTGCCATTAACGACACGGCTAACTGTTGCCATCGAAACTCCTGCTTCACGGGCGACGTCATAAATCGTTACTGTATCATCTGTGTTCATTCCGTTTCCTTTCTATAATGAAAATTTCGCTTTCACGCATCTACTTACTCCATTTTATCACTTATTGTAAACACTTTCAAGTATTTTTAGGAGAAACTTTGAAAAAATTTCATTCTTCATTCTCATTTTGAAAAAGCGAGTAGGTTTCCTTGATTTTTCAGCTTTTTTACTGTATGATAAGAAAAATAAAAGGAGGAAGGAAACATGGCTTTTACAAATACCCAGAGACGTTCGGCCAGTTTTGGTGTTGTGACCAGCTTACCTGATGATGTTATTGACTCTTTATGGTTCATTATCGATCATTTTTTGAAAAACGTCTTTGAATTAGAAGAAGAACTTGAATTTCAGCTTCTCAACAACGAGGGGACAATTACCTTCCATTTCTCTAGTCAGAACCTTCCGACTAGCATTGATTTTGATTTCAATCATCCTTTTGATCCGCTTTACCCTCCTAGGGTCCTTGTTGTAGACATGGACGGTAGAGAAACCATCCTCCTTCCAGAAGAAAATGACCTATTTTAAAAACTCTAGCTTCTCGGCGTAAATTGCTGAGGAACTAGAGTTTTCTTTTTCTAATAAATGGATCGACTGACAACTAGACCGTTGGGTTTTGTATACTCTAAGTCAAGATAATCCTGATAAGTCCCTGGTACAATGAAACCTTGGGGACTCAATATATCAGTCCCAGCTTTTCCTACGATAGAGTCTGCCAGCAAGACACAATTGGTACTGAGAACGAAGTAGGTCTTAAACTCGGATGAGCTGAATTTATAGAGGGTCGCATCTGCTTCCTCTTTTAGTTGGTAGGAGTAGGTATGCTTGACCTCTCCCTCTCTTCTTTTCATCAACTGCGAACTTGGTTCCCAAGGAATTAACAGGTCTTCTATCTCCGCTAGGCGAGCTTGGATAGCTGTTTTCTGTTGGTCCGTCAAACTCAGACCATAAGCAAACAAGGTCTTCTGACTTTCTCTCTTACAGAGCTCGATGTATTTTTCCCGATTGGCCTTAAACAAAACACCGTCTCCAACCATGCCGAATAAACGCTCCGAGTGAGGATCATACGAACCATAGGAAATAACCTGCCCTTGATAACAAATATCCACATGTCCCATGGCGAGGAAGAAAGAGGTTTCTGAGGTATGGATAAAAATTTCCAGATCAACCGTCTGGTCGTTTTTTCTTTCCGAATGAACTTCCCCTTCTTGGCTTTCATGATTTGCCAGCCACTCATTTAGTTTTCGCAAGGTACTGATAGGGATCAGAGCCGTCACAAAGATCGGCAAGGTCATTCGCATATGCCGCTTCAGCTTGGGATTGTTTTCTATCTTTTCAAAAAAGAAACCGTCCCGAAGGCTACTAGCCCCTAACATGAGCAAGTAAAACCCAAGCAAGAGCAATTCAAAATTTGCTGCATCGTGAAAAGGAGAGATGCTATAAAGCCCGAATCCTATCATCCATACAGCATCGAAGAGATGATGGAGCCGAGGATGAATAGCATTTTTTCGATAGAGAGACCAGGTCACAAGACTAATGCCACCCGTAAACAGCTGGTAGCTCGCAATGACAAAGACTAGGAGATAGAGGGTAAGGTCTTGCAAGATGATAGAGTCAAACACCAGAGCCGCGACCACCAGCTTGGCCAAGGTTACAAAGATGTTTTCCCGACGTTTTTTATCCTGAAACCAGCGAGTCAACAAGTGCCAAACTGCTGACAAGGAAAAGTAGCCCATCAGCAACTGGTACCCCATTCGCGGAATAACTTGTCCAAATCGAATCAAGAGAAGCCCTAAAACAATAGCAAGTAGTCCCTCCCCGATACTCTTCCACTTGCTATAGGTCTCGGAAAGTTTAGGCATTTCCTTGCTCCAACTGGTCAACCAAGTATCGAATTGGTTGCTTTAGGATCGGATGGATAAAATGGGGAGCTATTTCTTGCAGAGACTCAAGGACAAAGAGACGTTCTGCTACATAAGGGTGAGGTAAGATGAGGTCGTCTGTATAAATGACCTGGTCCTCCACAAAGAGCAAGTCCAAATCAATCAAACGAGGGCCCCAATGCACTTCTCGAACCCGTCCCATCTCTGACTCAATGCTTAATAGGGTCTCTAACAAGACTGGTGCTGGTAGCCAGGTTTCTACTTCAATCACCTGATTAGCAAAACTATCTTGCTCCACACCGCCCCAAGGTTCCGTCGTCAAAACACTGGATTCTTTGAGAATATGGATGCCGCGAGCTCGCAGTTTGTCAATAGCTTGTTCCAAGTTTGCTTGCTTATCGCCCATATTGCTTCCTAGGCCGATAAAGGCCCGTTGCTTGCGACGGTGGATGGTTACTGAGCAGGTATCAAGTGGTAAGTGGACTGGAGCCCAAGGTTTTTTGAGTTCCAGCTTAATTTCTTGAACAAGAGGATAAGCCTCAAAGGTACGCTCTACTAGTTTGTAGGCTACCGTTTCAATCAAATCCTCAGCGCTTTCCTGAAACCAAGTCGTCCACTGTTGGCAAAGTTCTCCATAGTGGACAGAAGAAGCCAAATCTAACTCAGTCGCCGCCTTGGTCATATCATAGGATAAGCTTGCGGAAATAACAAACTTTTGTCCCAATTCCTTCTCACTAGGAAAAAGACCATGATAGGCAAAAATTTCCAAATCTTTAATCTGCAGTTGATCCATAACTAGTCCTTTCTAGAAAAATCCGCACGCAGCGGATTCTTTTATAGTCCCATAAGACGATAAGCCTGATCTCGGAGATCCTTATCTGTTTCAAATAGGCCACGGGCTACGGTCGTCAAAGTTGCAGTGCCTGGTTTTCTGACACCACGCATACTCATACACATATGCTCAGCCTCAATGACAACAAAGGCTCCCTTAGCCCCTAGATAGTCCATCAAGGCATCAGCTACTTCAATATTCAACCGTTCTTGAATCTGTGGTTTTTTAGAATAAACTTCAACTGTGCGGGCTAGCTTGGACAAACCTGCCACACGTCCATCTGGAATATAGGCAATGTGCGCTCTCCCATAGAAGGGCAAGAAGTGGTGTTCACACATGGTGTGGAAAAAGATATCCTTCTCCACCACCATATTATCGTCGATAATCTCAAAGGATTTTGACAAATGTTCCTCCGCAGTTTGGCCAAGACCTGAAAAAATTTCTTGGTACATACGAGCTACACGAGCAGGCGTTTCCTGCAAGCCCTCACGATTAGCGTCCTCTCCTACAGCCTCGATAATCATTTTTACAGCTGCTTCAATTTTTTGTGTATCCATTCTCTAGTTATTCCTCTCCATTAGGTAGGCTCTCACTTGGCTCAAGAAATACAAGGAACCCGTGACAATCCTAACTGTTTTTTTCTCTTCATTTTTATCTGTCAATTTCTGCTCTAGAACATCCTGCCAACTTTGGTAATTAAGATTTCTAGACTTGGCTGTCTCTTTCAGCACGCTTTCATCCGTCGCCCGACTATCGTCAAAATGGGTTAAAGTCAATTGACTATCTGGCATCGTCTCTAGTAAATCCAGCATATCATTCAAGGCCTTGGTTTTAATACACGTAAAGAGGATTTCCTTATGATAATCCGCAAAGCGTTCTTGCAAGGTTGCCAATAAAGCCTTGATAGCATGGGGATTGTGGGCTCCATCCAAAAGCAACAATGGGTCTCTAGACACGACCTCCAAACGCCCCGGCCAACTGGTTTCCTCAAGAGCTTGAGCAACCAAGGCATTACTTGCAAATTCTCGCCCAGTCTCCTGGCAATAAGTGTCTAGGAGGGCAAGCGCCATCCCCGCATTCTCGATCTGATGTAAACCAATCAGACCTGTTTGAAAGCAACCTTGTCTGACAGAACTAGTATAGTCAAAGATTTCGCCTGTCACCACACTTTCTTGATGACTGACTTGATAATCACTCCCATAGACAAGTCTCGGTGCATGTTTAACTTCTGCCATATGGTCGATAACAGCCAAGGCTTCTGGAGCAATGCGACCTGTCACCAAAGGAATACCTTGTTTGATAATACCAGCTTTCTGCTCTGCTATGGCTTCCAAGGTGTCACCAAGTAGGGCTACATGATCCAGTCCAATGGTTGTGATGCCTGTTAAAATGGGCTGGCAAACATTGGTACTATCCAGAAGGCCACCCATGCCGACTTCCATGATAGCCACATCTACTAGCTCTGAGGCAAAGTAATCATAAGCTAAAGCTGTGATAATCTCAAACTCAGTTGTTCCCTGCAAATTGTCAGCAGATTCTCCCTCAAGCAAAGACTGATAGTCTGCCATGAGGGCTTCTAGCCTAGCCTCGGGAATGGATTCCCCATTAATGCTAATCTGATCCGTATAATGAATGAGATAGGGCGAGCTGAACACCCCAACTCTCAGTCCTAGCTTTTCCAGCATCTTTTTCAAAAAAGCAATGGTAGACCCCTTGCCGTTGGTCCCTCCGATATGGATGACCTTGAGTTTGAGATGGGGATTGCCTCGCAGAGCTAGGAGTTCTACCATGCGTTCCAAGCCAAAATGCGGTTGGTCCGTCCGGTAGTGGGCAATCCATTGATTGTTTTGAATTTCGTTCATCTTATTTATATTGTTTTAAATCTAGATTTTCTGCATCATCTGCCAATCGAATAGCTGACGCAATTTCAACCGCCATCCTGTGACTGGCTACATCGTGCACGCGCACCACTTCCACACCCTGTCTCGCAGCGATACTGGTTACATGAGCCGAAGCTGTGTCCCGATTGCGGAAACCGACTTCCGTTTCAGGATTGACTTCAAAGCCATTTTCCTCCAGGATATTAATGACAAACCGCTTACGCGAAACTCCAAGAAAGATCGGATATCCTTGCTGGTGTAATTTATCAAGGTCCCGTAGAAGGAGTAGATTTTCCTTCTTGGTGAGACCAAAGCCAATCCCTGGATCCAGCAAAATGTTTTCTCTTGCAATTCCAGCTTCCTCCGCTCTCGCTAGAGCACGTTCAAAGAAAGCCTCCATCAAGTCTTCGATTGGCACTTTTTCAAAGTCAGCTAACTCTTCTTCTGTAAAAGCTTGCCCAAAACCAAAATGAGGAAATATGAGTGAACTAGGGTGCTGAGGTCGAGCCATAACTGGATTAAACATGATAACCACTTTTGCTCCAGCCTTAGCAACCACATCCGCCATTTTTTCATCACCCATAAGACCCGTGATGTCATTTACCAGATTGGCACCAGCAGCCAAAGCAGCCTCTGCCACCTGACTTTTCCATGTATCGATAGAAATGAGGACATCACTTTCCTCACGGATAGCTTTAATCACTGGAACAACACGCTGGATTTCCTCTTCTATCTCAACATAGCTACTGCCCGGCCGAGTCGATTCTCCACCGATATCGATCATGCACGCTCCTTCTGCTATCAATTTACGGGCTTGCTGGAGCGCCTGCTCAAGAGCAAAAAACTGCCCACCATCCGAAAAGGAATCTGGGGTTACATTGATAATGCCGCAAATGGCTGTTTTTACGTGGTTGACTTTATTGGACATAACGGTCACTTCCTTAAGGTTCTTTACCATATTATCTCTCTATTTTACCATAAAAAGAAAAAGATGGACACGCTAGTATTCATCTTTTCCAAGTAGGTCAATGGTTTAGAATGATAGACCTAGATTTCTACTAATCAATACCAATAAGGCCAACAAACAAAATGCAATACCATTGAGAATCATATGAAGCAAAATGGACATCTCCAAGCGCTCAGTCTTATAGGCTGTCCAAGTCAAAACCGTTGACATTCCTCCATAAATAATCACAGAAGGTAAATTGGTTGGCATATGGAGTAAGGCAAAGACGATTGCACCAACAACAAAGCCAAGTTTTTCTTTTCCACGGAAGATCTTTTTTGGAATAATTCCACGACACAAAATTTCTTCACAAATCGGCGCAATCAAGACTAGTAGGAAGAAAGTTGAAATCAAGGAACTATTCTGAACCAAACCATTCAGTATTGATTGGTTACTGGTTGTTGCCTCATTTGTTAGTCGAAGCAGGAGTGAACCCAAGAGATTTGTCGCAAAAATCACCAGATAACTCAGTACCAAGCGAGCCAAGTCTTTTGCCTTAAAAAAGGATAGATTAAAAGTAGCAAGTTGTGTTTTTCGTGCACCAATAATGAATACAATCAAAACGACTATGGATAGAGCACCTACTAAGAGCCCTGACTGTAAAATCGGAAACTGTTTGTTTGCTAAAAACAAAGCAAGTCCTATGGGAAATTGAGATAGAACAAAAGCTACCAAAAGGATGATCACCCATTTCCCTCTGTTTAAAACCTCTTGCCAAATCGTCTTATCTTTCATGATGTACCTCCTTATAATTAAAAAGGGGAGACTCCCCTTTTTCTATTATATCATTTATAGCGCCATACTGATATAGTTAAGGATAAACAAGGCATCCAAAATCCAAATCATCGCGTGCACGTCCTTTGCTTGACCTTTGACAACTTTTGTTAACGTATAAGTCAAGAAACCAACTGCAATCCCTTGTGTGATAGAGTAGCTGAATCCCATGAAGATAGATGTAAAGAAGGCAGGGACAGCTTCAGCCATATCATCCCAATGGATGTTTTTCAAACTACCAAGCATCATAATCCCAACGATAATCAAAATTGGAGCCGTCGCAGCTGATGGAACAATTGCCAAAAGTGGACTAAAGAAACTTGAAATTGCAAAACAAATCGCAACCACTAAGGCAGTTAATCCAGTACGTCCACCTGCACCAATACCAGCAGCAGACTCGACATAAGTCGTTACGTTTGAAGTACCTGCGATGGCACCAATTGAAGTACCAATCAAGTCAGAGTAAAGAGCCTTATCTAACTTATCTGATTGGTGATTTTCACCATTTGTTGCTACGATACCGACTTTTTCACCTGTACCGATCAAAGTACCAATTGTGTCAAAAATATCTGTCAACGAGAAGGCCAGAATAGCCATAAGTGTTTCCGGTAGACGAGCAGTGTCTGAGATTAAAGCACCCAATCCTTGTGAGCCAAGTGCTGCACCAAAGATTGTCTTCAAATCTTCAAAGGCTGCACCTACATGGTTATTAGAAAAATCAATGCTTGATACATCAACCAAACCAACAGCGATAGCAAGAACTGTCGTTGTTAGAATAGAAAGGATGATTCCTCCCTTGATACCCTTAATAACAAAGAAAATCGTAATCGCCAAACCTGCAATAGCCACTAAAACAGCCGGATTATTAAAGCTAACCAAGCCTGGAACTGCTGAAGAATTTGCTGTAATGGCTGCTTGCGCCTTATCAGCACCTTCACCGGCAACTGTATAATTTCCTGGATCGATAGAGAATTTCAAAAGGCCAGCATTCTTAATCCCTACATAAGCAAGAAAGACACCGATACCTGCTGAAATCGCAGAACGAAGAGCGTTTGGAATTGACTCAATGATCATTTTCCGAACATTTGTTAAGGTAATGATTAGTGAAATAATCCCACAGATAAAGACCATAGCCAAGGCCTCTTGCCATGAATAACCAAGTCCAAATACGACTGTAAAGGTAAAGAAGGCATTGAGTCCCATACCTGGTGCTTGAGCGTATGGCAGGTTCGCATAGAAGGCCATCATCAGAGTACCAGCTACCGCACCAATAATCGTTGCTAGGAAGACACCTTGAGCAGGCATCCCTGTCTGCGCAAGCATTTGTGGGTTTACAAAGAGAATGTAACTCATTGCAAAGAAAGTTGTTAAACCAGCGAGAACCTCCGTACGAACGTCTGTTCCGTTCTCTTTTAGTTTAAATAGTTTGTCCATCATAAATCTCCTTTTGTTTTTTACGAACAATATGAGTATTATATCATTTATCATTCACCTTTTCAATATGTTTGTTTGAATTATTTAACAAAATGAAATTTTTATTTTTTGTTTTGAGTCTGTTTTTCTTCTTTCTTTTTGATATAATAGTAGACATCTTATCTGGAATCTACTAGGAAGGTTTATATGACAAAAAAAATTATTGCAGTCGATTTGGACGGAACCTTGCTCAATAGCGAAAGCAAGCTCTCCGATTTTACCAAAGAGACAATCAAAAAAATTTCAGAAAAAGGGCACCATGTTATCATCACGACGGGGCGTCCGTATCGCATGGCAAAAGACTTCTACCGCGAACTAGAGCTACATACTCCTATGATTAACTTTAATGGTTCCCTTACCCATCTACCAGGACAGGCTTGGGAGCACGAAAGATGCTTAACCTTGGACAAAAAATATCTCCTAGATATGGTCAAACGTAAAGAGGATATCCAGGCCGACTTTATTGCAGGAGAATACCGTAAGAAATTTTACATTACAGCTCCGAATGAAGAAATTGCGGACCCTAAACTATTTGGCGTAGAGAACTTCCAACCAGAAAATCAATTCAAACCCGAACGAGTAACCAAGAATCCTAACTGCATTCTCTTGCAAACAAGGGTTGAGGACAAATACGCTCTAGCGGACGAGATGAATCGTTTTTATCAGCACCAACTAGCTATCAACACCTGGGGTGGGCCACTCAACATCCTCGAGTGTACTCCCAAGGGTGTAAACAAAGCCTTTGCTCTAGAGTACTTGCTCAATGTTATGAATCGTGATAAAAAAGACTTAATCGCCTTTGGTGATGAACATAATGATACGGAAATGTTGGCATTTGCAGGCAAGGGATATGCTATGAAAAACGCCAATCCTTCTCTCCTTCCATATGCAGACGAACAACTTCCTCTAACCAATGAAGAAGACGGGGTAGCCCACGCTTTACAAAATTTATTCCTATAAAAAGGAAGATTCCTATCCTGCAATCTTTCCTTTTTATTTTCATTCTATTTTCATAAAGGTCACTCATTTTCAGTATTTTTATATTAAATTTTCTATTGCTATTTTCATATATTTTTTGAATTTATTTATATATTAACATTTTGTAAGCCTATTTTCATTGAAAACTTTTACAATTTTCGAAAAAGTAGTTGATTTTTATATG
Organism: Streptococcus sp. A69; assembly: GCF_058556195.1. Classification (NCBI taxonomy): domain Bacteria; kingdom Bacillati; phylum Bacillota; class Bacilli; order Lactobacillales; family Streptococcaceae; genus Streptococcus; species Streptococcus sp. A69. Next base: position 108,757 of record NZ_JBZUJU010000003.1, read on the forward strand.
AAAACGATTTATACTAGGTACGTCTGAGGTTTTTTAGGAAACCTATAAGTCAAACATTTTAAAAGGAGGAATGACAATAATGAGTATCGGAATCATTATTGCGAGCCACGGCGAATTTGCTGCGGGTATTCATCAGTCAGGATCTATGATCTTTGGTGAACAAGAAAAGGTTCAAGTTGTAACCTTTATGCCAAATGAAGGTCCAGATGACCTTTACGCTAAATTCAACAATGCTGTGGCTGCATTTGACGCAGAAGATGAGGTTCTAGTATTGGCTGACCTTTGGAGTGGATCTCCATTCAACCAAGCTAGCCGCGTGATGGGAGAAAATCCTGAGCGTAAGTTTGCCATCATCACAGGGCTTAACTTGCCGATGTTGATCCAAGCCTACACTGAGCGCCTTATGGACGCTACTGCAGGTGTGGATAAAGTCGCTGCGAATATCATAAAAGAAGCCAAAGATGGCATCAAAGCTCTTCCAGAAGAGCTCAATCCAGTTGAGGAAGGGGCTAGTGCTACGGCTGCTCCAGTTGCCCAAGCTGCTATTCCAGAAGGAACTGTTATCGGAGATGGTAAATTGAAAATCAATCTTGCCCGTCTTGACACACGTCTTCTTCACGGACAAGTCGCAACTGCTTGGACACCAGATTCAAAAGCAGACCGTATCATCGTTGCTTCAGATAACGTTGCAAACGACGAATTGCGTAAAGAATTGATCAAACAAGCAGCTCCTAACGGAGTAAAAGCCAACGTCGTCCCAATCAAAAAATTGATTGAGGTTGCAAAAGATCCTCGTTTTGGTAACACACATGCTCTTATCTTGTTTGAAACACCTCAAGATGCCCTTCGTGCCATCGAAGGTGGCGTGCCAATCAAGACCCTTAACGTTGGTTCTATGGCCCACTCAACAGGTAAAACAATGATCAATAACGTCTTGTCTATGGACAAAGATGATGTTGCAACATTTGAAAAAATGCGTGACCTCGGTGTTGAATTTGATGTACGTAAAGTACCAAACGACACGAAAAAAGATTTGTTTGACTTAATTAAGAAAGCAAACGTTCAATAATTTTAATCTGTTTTATCATTTTTGAAAACAGGATTAAGTACTTTATTAAAACTAAATAGAAAAGGAATAAAACCATGTCAGATATTTCAATCATTTCTGCTATCTTGGTTGTAGTTGTTGCCTTCCTTGCAGGTCTTGAAGGTATCCTCGACCAATTCCAATTCCATCAACCAATCGTCGCATGTACCCTTATCGGACTTGTAACAGGTAACCTCGAAGCAGGTGTTATGCTTGGTGGATCTCTTCAAATGATCGCCCTTGGTTGGGCTAACATCGGAGCTGCCGTAGCTCCTGACGCTGCTCTTGCATCTGTTGCCGCAGCGATCATCTTGATCAAAGGTGGTAACTTTACTACCGAAGGTATCGCCGTCGCAACAGCCACAGCTATCCCTCTTGCCGTAGCTGGACTTTTCTTGACAATGATTGTTCGTACAATCTCAGTTGCCTTGGTTCACTCAGCTGACGCAGCTGCAAAAGAAGGAAACATTGCGGCTGTTGAACGCGCTCACTACTTTGCCCTTGTTCTTCAAGGTCTTCGTATCGCTATCCCTGCAGCCTTCCTTATCGCTATCCCTGCTTCTGCTGTTCAAGACGCTCTTGGCCTAATGCCAGAATGGTTGAATGGTGGTATGGCTGTCGGTGGTGCTATGGTCGTTGCCGTTGGTTACGCTATGGTTATCAACATGATGGCAACTCGTGAAGTATGGCCATTCTTCGCTATCGGTTTTGCTCTTGCAGCAATCTCTCAATTGACTTTGATTGCCCTTGGTGTCATCGGTGTTGCCCTTGCCTTCATCTACCTTAACCTTTCAAAACAAGGTGGTAACGGTGGCGGCGGAGCTGCGACTTCTAACGACCCAATCGGTGATATCCTAGAAGACTACTAGAAAGGGGAACAATCATGGCTGAAAAAATTCAATTATCAAAATCAGATCGTCAAAAAGTTTGGTGGCGTTCACAATTCCTTCAAGGTTCTTGGAACTACGAGCGTATGCAAAACTTGGGTTGGGCTTACTCATTGATCCCAGCTATCAAAAAATTGTACACTAAAAAAGAAGACCAAGCGGCTGCTCTTGAGCGTCACCTTGAGTTCTTCAACACTCACCCATACGTAGCTGCTCCAATCATGGGGGTTACTCTTGCACTTGAAGAAGAGCGCGCTAACGGTGTTGAGATCGATGACGCGGCTATCCAAGGGGTTAAGATCGGTATGATGGGACCTCTTGCTGGTATCGGTGACCCAGTATTCTGGTTTACAGTTCGTCCTATCCTTGGAGCCCTCGGTGCATCACTTGCTGCATCTGGTAATATTGTTGGTCCTCTTCTCTTCTTCTTTGGATGGAATGCTATCCGTATGGCCTTCCTATGGTACACACAAGAGTTCGGTTACAAAGCTGGATCTGAAATCACTAAAGACATGTCTGGTGGTATCTTGAAAGATATCACCAAAGGAGCATCTATCCTTGGTATGTTCATCCTTGCCGTTCTTGTACAACGTTGGGTATCTATCAACTTTACTGTGAACCTTCCAGGTAAACAATTGGCTGAAGGTGCCTACATCAACTTCCCAGAAGGACCTGTAACAGGTGGAGAATTGAAGGGAATTCTTGGTCAGGCTCTTAGTGGTTTGAGCTTGGATAGCGTTCAACCACAAACACTTCAAGGTCAGTTGAACTCATTGATTCCAGGATTGATGGGACTTCTCCTTACTTTCCTCTGCATGTGGTTGCTTAAGAAAAAAGTATCACCAATCGCAATCATCCTTGCTCTCTTTGCAGTAGGTATTGCAGCTCGTTTCCTCGGTATCATGTAATCCAATCCATCGAGAATATAGATAAAAAAGAATCAGGATCAAATCCTGATTCTTTTTGTGTATCAACTTTTTCTTCTAGTCAGATAATGAAGGCTCCCAATCACCACTGCTAGGATGGCTACATAGAGTACTTGAGTGGTTTCTAGAGGCACAAAAGCTCCTCGCAGGATAAAGGTATTAGCAAGCAATCCAACAAGGGCTGCAAGGCTCAAAAACGTGAGCAAGACTAGTTTGTATCGATTAAAGGGAATGCTGACCTTGGCAACTAGACACAGACCATTGATCAGGGCAAGGAGGAAGCAAATAAATTTGACCTGACCTGGGACAGTGATAAAGAAATTTATCAAGAGAACACTAGCAACCAGAACGCCTCCACCAATCGCCGCATTGGTCAGGATATCTCTCATAAAGTGCCTGCTAACCTTTTCTTTATTGGACTCAAAAGTTAGGAAGAAGGATGGAATCCCAATCGTAATGGCTGAAATAATTGTAAACTGAATGGGGATAAAGGCAAATTCCAATCCAAAAATCACACTCAAAATCGCAAACACGATGGAGAAGAAGGTCTTTGTTAGAAAGAGAGAGGCGACCTTTTGGATATTATTGATAACCCGGCGACCTTCCATCAAGATATCATAAAATACCGCAAAATCATCTGTGAGAAAAACAATATTGGAGACGCTTTTGGCTGCACTGGTAGCACCATTCATAGCGAAACTGATGTCTGCTTTTTTGAGAGCTAGAACATCATTGACTCCATCACCACTCATAGCAACTGTTTTACCAGCATTTTGTAAAACGGTTACCATCTTTTCTTTCTGCTCAGGTGTCACGCGACCAAAGATATCGTGTTCCAAGACCACTCTTTCAAAGTCCTCATCACTCACCTTGGTCATATCAATCGCACGGGCTGATTCTTTAAATCCTGCCTTACGAGCCACTCCATATACAGCCACATGATTATCCCCACTGATAATCTTTACTTCCACTCCCTGAGACTCAAAATAGTCAAAGGTTTCCTTGGTATTATCCTTGATCTCATCTGACAGAACAACGTGCCCTAGTAGTTCCATATTGGCTGGACTCATGATGTGGTCCTTACTATGGGCAAGTGTCAAGATTCGAAAACCTTGCTGTTTCAGATGCTCATAGTAGGCATCCATCGGCTGGGTAAAGCCTAGAAATTCATAAGCACCGAAGAAATAGGTCCCACCCTCTTTTACTTGGACAAAGGAATACTTGTTTTTACTTGAAAAGGCACCGACTTCTTGAACTTCCCACTTTTTCTCACAGGTTAAGTAAGTCTTCAGAGCTCGGGAAGTTGCATTTTCATCCTCGAAATAAGCCAGATAAGAAGACAGTTTCTCTGCTACATTAGCATCCATTTCTTGGACCTTCATATTACCAGTCGTGATAGTTCCTGTCTTATCAAAACAAAGAACATCTACTCGCGCCAAGGTCTCTACACAGTATAGTTCCTGCACTAGAACCTTCTTTTTAACCAACTTCATGGCTGCTACCGCTAGGGAGACGCTAACCAAGAGAATCAAACCCTCTGGAATCATGCCGACCAAGGCACCTGAACTTCCTAAAACAATCTCAACATAAGACCGTCCTAGACTAAAACCTCTGATATAGAGCAGAATGGCAACTGGCACCAGCAAGATCGAGACGATTTTTAAAATCTTATCCATGTAATCGCGTAGTTGAGAAGGGTATTTTTTGAATTCCTTGCTGGATTTTGCGAGTTTGTTAATATAGCTATCTGGACCCACAGCCGTTGCCATAACCAGACAAGTACCGCTGACGACATTGCTTCCGCTCATCAGCTTGTCACCAACTGTTTTAAAGACCGAATCACTCTCACCAGTCAGCAAGGACTCATCAACTTCAATATTCCCTTCAAGAACTTCTGCATCTACAGGCACCTGATCACCTATATTGAGATGCAGGTACTCACCCAGTACGATGTCCTCTGGATCAATCTCAATCGTTTGACCATCTCGATTGACTTTGTACTTACTTTTACCAAGCAAACTTAGCTTTTCTAAGGCATTTTTTGAACGCACTTCTTGGAAAATCCCAATGGCTGTATTGATAGCAATCACACCTAAAAAGAGCATATTTTCAAATCGCAAGGTTGTGGCTACCAGAACTGCCAGAGCCAAGTTCATAGCATTAAAGAAGGTAAAGATATTTGAAACGACGATTTCCTTGGTTGTTTTATAAGGTTTAATGTCACTGATGTTTCGTTGACGATCCTTGATGTCTTGGCTGCTTAAATACTTCATTTCTACTCCGATATCCTTTTGTACTACTATAATAACACATATCTTTCCCTCTGTCACTTAAAGACTCAAACTAAGAAGAACTCCCTTGGCAAGCATTATCTATCACCACTTTAAGAAGCACTAAGAAAAGGCTAGGATTCCCCTAACCTTTTTTCTTGATATTTTATTCTGCCAAGGCTCCCATTGGATCCCAAGGTGCAAGCACAATTGGTTCTGCTTCATAGGCAGCTTGTTCTTCTGCTGTCAGTAATTCCTTACGGACAACGATTTGATAGGTGTATTCATCCATCCAAGCGTCTGAGGCGACGAAGTAACCATCTGTACCGACCTTGTCTCCCCATGAGTTTTCAACCTTCCACTTGGTTGACTTACCATTTTCGTCCAAGTCCACACCTGTCAAGACCATGGCGTGGGTCATCAAGCTTTCGCTGTAGTCCAAACGTCCAGCTTTGTCTTGAGTGAGTTGAATGTCCATGCTTGATTCAAAATCATAAACATCTGTTGCAAGAATTCCAGCTTTGCGGTTGCTGAGCTGGCCGACATCTGAACCAAACCAAACAGTTTCTCCTGTTTGCATTTGGGCAATCGCCAATTCTTTCAAACGCTCCATCGGTACGTTGATGTAGCGAACTGCACGGCTACCAACCACATTCCCCAACATCTCAACTGTGTAAGATTTGCCGTAAGGCTTGTCAGCAGTCGGAGCATTGATAACCGAAACATAATCTTCTAGAGGAAGATTGACATATTTCTTGTAAAACTCTTGTGGTGTGATACCCTTTTCGCTTTGGTAGTTATCATCCTTATCACGATAAGCAAAGTCAAATTTACGTGGTGGAAGACCTAGTGACATAGCAAGGAAGTTAAAGATTTCTTGCAAGAGGTCTTCCTTCTTGGCTTGAACAGTCGCTTGGTCTGCACCAGAAGCAAGCAAATCACGCAAGATTTGGGCATCTTGACGAAGCAATTTGTTAAGAATTGCATTGAGCTCACGGCTGTTGCTAGATGAGATAGACTCAGGGTAAACAGACTTGGGCACGACACCGTATTTCTCAAAGAGGGATACTACCATATCCCACTGACCACCGTCTTGTTGAGGTGTTTGGAGTAGGAAGCTAACCTTGCGGCTCGTCAATTCTTGGTCTGCAGTCGCAATCACTTGCTCCAAGAACCAGTTGGATTTCTCGTACTTGTCCCAGAAGAAAGTGTAAGCCTGTGACAACTCAAAGTTTTCCAGTTTGTATTGAGAAATGAGTTTGTGGCGGAAAGTATTGAGGGCCGCAAACATCCAGCAACGACCAGAGGCTTTCTGGTTAGTAACCTTGTCCTTGGTCAAATCCAATGAGAAAACAGGTGTATTGTCTACATGGCTTTGGCGACGTTCCAGGGCTGCAAAAATTCCGTTGTGACTGGCAGCATTTTCAATCGCTTGGTATTTGACATTTGCTTCATAGTTGGCAAATAGTTTATCTGTAAATGATTCTTGAATCGCGTTCATAGATTCCTCCTTTTATTCTACTGTCTATTATAACTCTTTTCACAAAGGAAGCAACTGAAAAACGAAAAAGGTAAGGACATTCTCCCTCACCTTTCCTAACATAATCCAAACTAAGCAATACTAGCAAGGAGAATTTCTAACTCCTCCTTGGTCAGACGACGCCATTCTCCTCGTTCTAAATTCTCATCCAAGGCTAAAGTTCCCATAGTCAAACGTTGCAGGTCCACGACTTCCTTCCCGCAGTAGGCCACCATACGCTTGACCTGATGGAATTTCCCCTCTGCTATGGTCACACGAATCTGGCTCTCACCCTTATCTGAATCCAGTGACAAAATCTCTAGTTTAGCCGGCTGGCAGGTGAAATCCTTGAGCGGAATGCCCTTGGCAAATGTGTCCACATCTTCTTGGCTCATGATGCCTTCGACTTGAGCCAAATAGGTCTTATCCACATGACGTTTGGGTGAAAGCAACGCATGGGCCAGCTGACCATCATTGGTCAAAAGCAGGAGACCATGCGTGTCAATATCCAAGCGCCCTACTGGAAAAACTTCCTTGGTCCGCGCAAAGTCATCCAACAAGTCTAGAACCGTTCTATGCTTGGTATCTTCAGTCGCTGAAATGACTCCTTGAGGTTTGTTCATCATGTAGTAGACAAACTCCTCGTACTCTAGCACTTGACCATCAAAGCGAATTTCGTCTTTTTCTTCATTTATTTGCAATTTTGCTGATTTTTCTTTCTTGCCATTGACCGTCACGCGTCCAGCCTTGAGCAAGTTTTTGACCTCCGTCCGACTTCCCACAGCGCATGCAACTAAAAATTTATCTAATCTCATAGAACTATTATATCATACTCAAAAGGAGGCTGGCTCAATAGCCAACCTCCTTTCCTTTTCAGAGCCGGGAAGTTAACTTCCTCTTTCCCAGAAAATAGCTAACACAATCATGGCACCGAGAACTGCTGGGATAATGGCTGTACCATTTAGGCTTGGCCCCCAAGAACCAAAGAGTAATTGTCCTAAAAAGGCACCAATCCAACCGAGAAACATCTTCCCAAAGCATCCCATACGTTCTCCACGATTGGTGATAGCCCCTGCTAGTAGTCCAATTAAAAGACCGACAAACATGCTTCCAATCATAGCTTCTCCTTAATTTGCCCAGTCTCCATTACGAAAGAGCGGTACGCGCGTTCCATCCTCACGGATACCATCGATATCCATTTGGCTAGAACCAATCATAAAGTCCACGTGAACATCTGAACGGTTCAGTCCTGCAGCTTCAAGTTCTTCTTCGCTCATCTCTGCTCCACCAACAACGCTGGTCGCATAGGCTGCTCCGATAGCCAAGTGGTTTGAAGCATTTTCATCGAAAAGAGTGTTAAAGAAGGTAATCCCTGACTGTGAAATTGGACTTGGATCTGGTACCAAGGCACATTCACCCAAGGCACGCGCACCCGTATTTTCAAAGACAAGGTCTTTCATGACCTGATCACCCTTATCAGCAGTGATATCTACGATTTGACCATCCTTGAAGGTTACTTTAATTCCCTCAATGATATTTCCGTTGTAGCTAAGTGGTTTTGTAGAAGTAACATAGCCATCTGCGAGACGAAAATCAGGCGCTGTGAAGACTTCCTCTGTTGGCATATTTGGCAAGAATTCTTCGCCCTGTGCATTGATAGCACCAGCTGATTCCCAAACGTGGTTCTTAGGTAAGCCAAGTGTCAAATCTGTCCCTGGCGCTGTATAATGAAGGGCTGAAAATTGCTCCTTATTAAGCATATCTGCCTTGCTCTTAAGAATGGCTGCATGTTCTTCCCAAGCCTTAACAGGATCTTCTTCGTAAACACGACAAGTTTTGAAGATTTGGTCCCAAAGGAGATCGACTGCTTCTTCATCGCTCGTAGCATTTGGAAAGACCTTCTTAGCCCACTCAAGTCCAGCAGCGGCTGCTACAGTCCAGCTAACCTTGTTGGATTGCGTTGCGATACGCATTGGCTTCATGGCAAGTCCCATAGCTTTAGCAGAAGCTGAAAGCTTGTCAGCGTCCACACCGTTCAAGGCACCTGGATCAGAAGAACGAACCCCAAGACGGCTAGCCTTGTTCTCCAAGAGGTAGTTCATCTCAGCAATCTTGTATTCTGGCACATTGTCCAGGCGCTCTATCGGAGCGTGGAGGAATTTCTCACGGTTGATGACATCATCTGTCCACTGAACGATGACCTCATGCGCACCCAGGGCATAGGCTTCTTTAACGATCAAATGCGCCAATTCACGTTGCTCCACATCGATAGAGAGAGCCAAGGTGTGACCAGGTTGCACATTAATTCCGTTCGCAACCAACAATTTCGCATATTTTTCTAGATTTTCTTTAAAATTTGGTAAAACCATTCTATTCTTCCTTTTCTATTTTTCTTTTAAAGCAGAAAACAATCTTGCTAAAGCAATGGCACCCGACAGAAGCACTGTCGATAGGATAATTGTTTCATCTGCCAGCTCTAGCTGATAGTCAAAAACCTTTTCAGCTGGTTTGTCTTCCGCAAAGATTCTAAGTTTCATAAAGATGTTCCCCGTTCTAATTCTTAAAACAAATCATCAAACAAACTCAACTGATTATCCTCTGGCATATTGCCGAGAATCCCCATTTCATCCATCTTTTCAACCAAGGTTGAGGAAAGGCCTCCACGCTTGCGTAACTCGGTTTTCGAGAGGAACTCTCCCTCTTCACGCGCTCGTACCAACTGCTTGGCAACGTTTTCTCCTAGACCATCCATAGCAACAAATGGCGGAATGAGGGTATCCCCATCGATGAGGAACTCTGTCGCCTGACTACGGTAGAGATCGAGTTTGCCAAACTTGAAACCACGCTCCCACATCTCATTAACAATCTCAAGAGTTGTATAGAGATCAATCTCCACATTAGAGGCCTCATTGTTCTTCCGTTTTTCAGCGATTTCTGCCATTCTGCGCTTGATGGCATCCAAGCCCGCACCCATGGTTTTGATATCAAAGGCCTTGGCACGGATGGAGAAGTAAGCACAGTAGTAATAAATCGGATGGTGAACCTTAAAGTAGGCCACACGCAAGGCCATCATAACGTAGGCTGCCGCGTGAGCTTTAGGGAACATATATTTGATTTTCCCACAGGACTCTATATACCACTCTGGCACCTTGTTGGCCTTCATGGCTTCGATATAGCCATTTCTCTCCTCTTCAGAAATTTTCAACCACAAGCCCTTACGCACCCGTTCCATGATAGTAAAGGCCATCTTAGGTTCGAGGCCTGCATGCATGAGGTAAACCATGATATCGTCCCGACAACCGATAACAGTTGATAGGTCCGCAATCCCTTGCTTGATCAGATCCTGGGCGTTCCCCAGCCACACATCGGTACCGTGGGATAGACCAGACAGCTGAAGCAACTCCGCAAAAGTCGTCGGATGTGTCTCATCGACCATTCCACGTACAAAGTTGGTTCCAAACTCTGGAATTCCCAGCATCCCTGTTGGAGTTCCAATTTGCTCAGGCGTCACCCCTAAAACTTCCGTTCCAGAAAAGAGAGCCATAACGCTTTCATCATCCATGGGAATTTCATTAGGGTCAATACCAGACAAGTCCTGCAATTTCCGAATCATGGTCGGATCATCATGCCCCAGTACATCAAGTTTGAGGACATTCTCATCGATATCGTGGAAGTTAAAGTGAGTCGTCTGCCATTCAGCCGTCATGTCATCTGCTGGATACTGAACAGGCGTAAAATCGTAAACATCCATGTAGTTAGGAATAACAACGATTCCCCCCGGGTGTTGTCCTGTTGTCCGCTTGACACCAGCCGCACCCTGAGCGAGGCGTTCCACCTCTGCATCACGATAAAACTTCCCATAGTCCCGCTCATAGCCCTTTACAAAGCCATAAGCGGTCTTAGCAGCCACCGTACCAACCGTTCCTGCACGGAAGGCATATTCTTCACCAAAGATATCACGCACATCCAAGTGAGCGCTAGGCTGGTCTTCTCCCGAAAAGTTCAAGTCAATATCGGGAACCTTATCTCCATCAAAACCAAGGAAGGTCTCGAACGGAATATCCTGTCCATTTTTGCTAAGTTTATGACCACAGTTTGGACAGTCCTTATTAGGCATATCAAAACCTGAACCGTAAGAACCATCCGTGATAAACTCACTATACTGACACTGACCACAAACATAATGAGGAGAGAGTGGATTAACCTCCGTAATCCCAATCATGGTCGCAACAAAACTGGACCCAACAGACCCACGAGAACCAACCAAGTAGCCCCGTTCATTGGAACGTTGCACCAGCATCTGCGATGCTAGATAAATCACGGCAAATCCATTCCCCAGTATGGATGTTAATTCTTTTTCAATCCGCAAATCAACAATATCTGGCAGCGGATTTCCATAAATCTCAAAAGCTTTCTTATAGGTCAGCTCAGCGACCGTTTCTTCAGCCTTATCGATGAAAGGAGTGTACAAGTCACCCTTAACAACCTCAACAGGTTCAAAGATATCTGCCAAGGCATTGGTGTTTTCAATGACTAATTTGCGTGCTAAATCTTCTCCCAAGAAAGCAAATTCATCCAACATTTCATTGGTCGTTCTAAAATGAGCCTTCGGTAGCGGTGCTGGTTGGGCATGTTCGCCGTGACCGATGGTTCGGTTAATCATAGCCCCCTGTCCCAAACTACGGACGATAATTTCACGGTAAATCTCTTCTTCCGGTTCGATATAATGGACATTTCCCGTAGCTAAAACGGGCTTGCCAAGACGGTCCCCGACCTCTATCAAACTCTTGATAATAGTCTGGAGTTCCTCCATATCCTTAACCTGCTCTTTAGCAATCAATGGTGCATAGATAGCTGGTGGCATAACCTCGATAAAGTCATAATACTTAGCCACCTCAACCGCCGCATCTACACCTTGGGAAACAACCGCATCAAAAACTTCACCTTCAGAGCAAGCTGTTCCCAAAATCAAGCCCTCCCGATGAGCATCTAGAACCGTTCTCGGAATCCGTGGCACCCCTTCAAAGTACTTGGTATTGGACAAAGAAACCAGCTTAAAGATGTTTTTTAGACCCACTTGATTCTTGACATAGATGGTCGCATGCTTGATCCGAGCTTTTTTATAAGAGTCTGGACTAATCAAATCAATATTCAGTCTAGCCAGATCAGTCACACCATGTTTTTCTGCTACATCCTTGATAAAGATAAAGAGCAAACGACCAGTAGCTTCCGCATCGTAGTTGGCCATGTGGTGGTGGTCCAGTGCCACACCAAAACGCTTGGTCAAAGGTCCCAAACCATGACGTTTATACTCAGGATAGAGGTTTCTAGCAAACTCGAGCGTATCAATAACTGGCTGGCTAATCTTAGGCAAACCATGACGCTCATAGTTAGCATTCATAAAGCCAACGTCAAAGGTAGCATTGTGGGCAACTAGAACCGTATCCTTGCAAAATTCTTGGAATTCTTGCAAAACTTGTTCCAGTGGTTTGGCATTTTTGACATGATCATCTGTAATTCCAGTCAACTCGGTAGTAAAGGCTGACAAGGGATATCCAGGATTAATAAATTCATCAAATTCAGCAATAACATTTCCCTTGTACATCTTAGAAGCCGCAACTTGAATCAAGTCATTATAGATAGCTGAAAGTCCCGTCGTTTCCACGTCAAAAACCACGTAGGTCGCTTCTGACAATTCCATCTCCACTTCGTTGTAAACGATAGGAACACGGTCTTCAACGATATTGGCTTCCATTCCATAGATCAGCTGAATTCCTGCTTTCTTAGCTGCCTTGTAGCCATGTGGAAAGGACTGAACATTCCCATGGTCCGTGATGGCAACCGCCTTGTGTCCCCACTTTGCAGCTGTCGCAATAATTTCCTCTACTTCTGGCAGAGCATCCATGGTCGACATATTAGTATGAGCATGAAACTCAACCCGACGCTCACCTTCCGGCATCAAATCCTTCCGCTCATAGTGAACAACTTCCTGCACATCCTGCACGTTCATTGTCAAATCTCGTGTGAAGTTATTCATCTCCACATTCCCACGAACACGAAGCCAAGAATTTTTCTTAATGATGTCAAACTTCTGAGCCTCTTCTTCATTCTTAACCCATTTTTGCATTGAAAAACTTGAAGTGTAGTCCGTCATTTTAAAGTTGATCAAAACGCGACCAGTTCTGGTCACCTTATGCTCCACATCGAAAACGACCCCTTCAAAAACCAAACGATTTTCCTCAGTCATCACATCAATCATCTGGGTAACTTCAGCCTTATCCAATTTTGGTTTTGCCGCAACCTTTTTAGCCTGAAAATCAAAGGCCGGTTTCTCTTCTACTGGAGGAGGAGCCATCTGTTCCAGTTGTTCCATAGCACGCAAAGCCTCTTCATTAGCAGCCTGAACGATTTGTTCATTCTCCGTATGGAAGGCTTCCTCCTGCTCCTGTGTAAGAGCATCATTCTTTTCGATTTGGCAGACAAAAGCTGGAAAACCAAACTTTTCAAGTTGCTTTGTTAAATTAGGAAGATGATTTTTCTTAAAGTGTTCCTTATCAATCACCTCTGAACCTTCAATAAAGAGCTGATTTCCCTCTGCACGAACTTGCAAATTCTGATAAAGAGACTTAAACCCTTGGCTAGCACATGGACCTTCAGAAAAAGCCTCCTTATAGTAGGCCTGCAAGAGCTCATTTGAAAAATCTTGAGAGAGAGCTTTGATTTCGAAAACAGCTCGATTCCCTGTCTTAGAAAATTCTTCACTAAGCCCTTTCTTTAATTCTAAAAAGATTTCAATCGGTAAAATATTAGAAAATACAAAATGAAATTCCCAAATCTTACTAATTTTATGAACCACAACACCCTCAATACTTGCATTAACAAGAGCAGGATCCTGTTTCAATTGATCAGAGACTCCTATTTGATTCATTAAAATTTCAAACTTACTTGACATTCAATTTCCTCACATTATTCTCTTACTATTTTACCATAATTAAAGAAAATATATAGCCACTATCATTCCTTAAGCACTGCTGGTTTTCCTAAATTCATTCCTTAAAAACAAAAAAGAAGATTCTCAGAATCTCCTTAACACATATAAAAAGATACCCTTAGGTATCCCCATACTCAATCGGGAAGACAGGATTCGAACCTGCGACACCTTGGTCCCAAACCAAGTACTCTACCAAGCTGAGCTACTTCCCGCGTTAAATAAAAAAATGCACCCTAGAGGAGTCGAACCTCTAACCGCCTGATTCGTAGTCAGGTACTCTATCCAGTTGAGCTAAGGGTGCTCATCATTATATGCCGAGGACCGGAATCGAACCGGTACGATCGTTACCAATCGCAGGATTTTAAGTCCTGTGCGTCTGCCAGTTCCGCCACCCCGGCCTCTCTAAGCGAACGACGGGATTCGAACCCGCGACCCCCACCTTGGCAAGGTGGTGTTCTACCACTGAACTACGTTCGCATCGACCTCTTATTCTATATAAAAAAATGCCGGCTACATGACTTGAACACGCGACCCTCTGATTACAAATCAGATGCTCTACCAACTGAGCTAAGCCGGCTACTTTCTATTATGCGGGTTAAGGGACTTGAACCCCCACGCCGTTAAGCGCCAGATCCTAAATCTGGTGCGTCTGCCAATTCCGCCAAACCCGCAAATATGACCCGTACTGGGCTCGAACCAGTGACCCATTGATTAAAAGTCAATTGCTCTACCAACTGAGCTAACGAGTCTAAAATAACTTCCGTTACCTTAAACGGTCCCGACGGGAATCGAACCCGCGATCTTCGCCGTGACAGGGCGACGTGATAACCGCTACACTACGGGACCTATATGGGAGTTAACGGGATCGAACCGCTGACCCTCTGCTTGTAAGGCAGATGCTCTCCCAGCTGAGCTAAACTCCC
>NZ_JBZUJU010000004.1:0-79560 GCF_058556195.1 Streptococcus sp. A69
TGGAAGGTGGTTAAGATCAGTCTTAAATTTGAATTTATGTAACTGACGAATGACTGTCGAAGTGGAGACAGATAAACTTTCGGAGATAGCTGTCATAGGGACTTTCTCAATCAATTTTTGAGTGATTTTCTGTTTGACGATGGTTGCGATCTGGTGATTCTTCTTGACTAAGGAAGTCTCCGCGACGGCTATTTTTCCACAGTCTTTACAGCGGAAACGGCGTTTTCTCAATCGAATGAGAGTCTTGTAGCCAGCACATTCGAGGTAGGGGATTTTGGATTCTATTTGAAAGTCATATTTAGCCATTTGTCCTTGACAGTTGAGACATTTAGAGGCAGGATAATCGAGCTTAGCAATGACTTCTTTATTCGTTCCAGTATCAAGATAATCTAAGATAATAATATTTTTGTCATTAATTCCAAGTATGTTTGTGATAAAATTTAATTGTTCCATAAGATTCTTTCTAATGAGGGTTTGGTCACTTTTTCATTATAGGTCTTATGGGCCTTTTTTCTACAACAAAATAGACTCCATAATTCCTACAGTGGTTTTACCCACTACAGAAATTATAGAGCCTAAATTTAGAGAGGTTCGACCTCTATTTTTTTGTTCTAAAGTGATGGCTACCGAGCGAATGTCTTGATAGTCGACCCTCCTCGAACGGGATTAGATGACAAGTTATTAGATGCCATCCTAACCTATGTACCGGAAAAAATGGTTTATGTTTCTTGCAATGTTTCGACCTTGGCGCGAGATTTGGTTAAACTGGTAAAAGTTTATGATCTCCAGTATATCCAGTCAGTTGATATGTTTCCCCACACTGCACGGACAGAAGCAGTCGTGAAGTTGATTAAGAAGAGTGTAAAATAAGGTATCCGGTTATAAAAGATAGATGCTAAAATAAAAAAATGAAGCTATTCTCAAAAAGTTCTTGACAAAGGGGAAAAAGTAGGTATAATAGAAAGAGTTGAAAAGCTCAGGTCCGTTGGTCAAGGGGTTAAGACACCGCCTTTTCACGGCGGTAACACGGGTTCGAATCCCGTACGGACTATGAGTGTATCACAGGGACGAAAAAAGTAAAAAAGTTTCAAAAAAAGTGTTGACATAGGTTAGCAGCTGTGATATACTAATATAGTTGTCGCTTGAGAGAGATTGAGTGACAAAGACCTTTGAAAACTGAACAAGACGAACCAATGTGCAGGGCACTACAACTAATGTTGTAGTACTGAACAATGAAAAAAACAATAAATCTGTCAGTGACAGAAATGAGTGAGAACTCAAACTTTTAATGAGAGTTTGATCCTGGCTCAGGACGAACGCTGGCGGCGTGCCTAATACATGCAAGTAGAACGCTGAAGCTTGGTGCTTGCACCGAGCGGATGAGTTGCGAACGGGTGAGTAACGCGTAGGTAACCTGCCTGGTAGCGGGGGATAACTATTGGAAACGATAGCTAATACCGCATAAAATGGATTATCGCATGATAATCGATTGAAAGGTGCAAATGCATCACTACCAGATGGACCTGCGTTGTATTAGCTAGTTGGTGGGGTAACGGCTCACCAAGGCGACGATACATAGCCGACCTGAGAGGGTGATCGGCCACACTGGGACTGAGACACGGCCCAGACTCCTACGGGAGGCAGCAGTAGGGAATCTTCGGCAATGGACGGAAGTCTGACCGAGCAACGCCGCGTGAGTGAAGAAGGTTTTCGGATCGTAAAGCTCTGTTGTAAGAGAAGAACGAGTGTGAGAGTGGAAAGTTCACACTGTGACGGTATCTTACCAGAAAGGGACGGCTAACTACGTGCCAGCAGCCGCGGTAATACGTAGGTCCCGAGCGTTGTCCGGATTTATTGGGCGTAAAGCGAGCGCAGGCGGTTAGATAAGTCTGAAGTTAAAGGCTGTGGCTTAACCATAGTACGCTTTGGAAACTGTTTAACTTGAGTGCAAGAGGGGAGAGTGGAATTCCATGTGTAGCGGTGAAATGCGTAGATATATGGAGGAACACCGGTGGCGAAAGCGGCTCTCTGGCTTGTAACTGACGCTGAGGCTCGAAAGCGTGGGGAGCAAACAGGATTAGATACCCTGGTAGTCCACGCCGTAAACGATGAGTGCTAGGTGTTAGACCCTTTCCGGGGTTTAGTGCCGCAGCTAACGCATTAAGCACTCCGCCTGGGGAGTACGACCGCAAGGTTGAAACTCAAAGGAATTGACGGGGGCCCGCACAAGCGGTGGAGCATGTGGTTTAATTCGAAGCAACGCGAAGAACCTTACCAGGTCTTGACATCCCTCTGATCGCTCTAGAGATAGAGTTTTCCTTCGGGACAGAGGTGACAGGTGGTGCATGGTTGTCGTCAGCTCGTGTCGTGAGATGTTGGGTTAAGTCCCGCAACGAGCGCAACCCCTATTGTTAGTTGCCATCATTTAGTTGGGCACTCTAGCGAGACTGCCGGTAATAAACCGGAGGAAGGTGGGGATGACGTCAAATCATCATGCCCCTTATGACCTGGGCTACACACGTGCTACAATGGCTGGTACAACGAGTCGCAAGCCGGTGACGGCAAGCTAATCTCTTAAAGCCAGTCTCAGTTCGGATTGTAGGCTGCAACTCGCCTACATGAAGTCGGAATCGCTAGTAATCGCGGATCAGCACGCCGCGGTGAATACGTTCCCGGGCCTTGTACACACCGCCCGTCACACCACGAGAGTTTGTAACACCCGAAGTCGGTGAGGTAACCTTTTAGGAGCCAGCCGCCTAAGGTGGGATAGATGATTGGGGTGAAGTCGTAACAAGGTAGCCGTATCGGAAGGTGCGGCTGGATCACCTCCTTTCTAAGGATAAGGAACTGCGCATTGGTCTTGTTTAGTCTTGAGAGGTCTTGTGGGGCCTTAGCTCAGCTGGGAGAGCGCCTGCTTTGCACGCAGGAGGTCAGCGGTTCGATCCCGCTAGGCTCCATTGGTGAGAGATCACCAAGTAATGCACATTGAAAATTGAATATCTATATCAAATAGTAACAAGAAAATAAACCGAAACGCTGTAGTATTAAAAGAGTTTATGACTGAAAGGTCAGAAAATAAGGTTAAGTTAATAAGGGCGCACGGTGGATGCCTTGGCACTAGGAGCCGAAGAAGGACGTGACAAACGACGATATGCCTTGGGTAGCTGTAAGTAAGCGATGATCCAGGGATTTCCGAATGGGGGAACCCAACAGGTACTACCTGTTACCCACATCTGTTAAGGATATGAGGAGGAAGACGCAGTGAACTGAAACATCTAAGTAGCTGCAGGAAGAGAAAGCAAAAGCGATTGCCTTAGTAGCGGCGAGCGAAACGGCAGAAGGGCAAACCGAAGAGTTTACTCTTCGGGGTTGTAGGACTGCAATGTGGACTCAAAGATTATAGAAGAATGATTTGGGAAGATCAGCCAAAGAGAGTAAGAGCCTCGTATTTAAAATAGTCTTTGTACCTAGCAGTATCCTGAGTACGGCGGGACACGCGAAATCCCGTCGGAATCTGGGAGGACCATCTCCCAACCCTAAATACTCCCTAGTGACCGATAGTGAACCAGTACCGTGAGGGAAAGGTGAAAAGCACCCCGGGAGGGGAGTGAAATAGAACCTGAAACCGTGTGCCTACAACAAGTTCGAGCCCGTTAATGGGTGAGAGCGTGCCTTTTGTAGAATGAACCGGCGAGTTACGATATGATGCGAGGTTAAGTTGAAGAGACGGAGCCGTAGGGAAACCGAGTCTGAATAGGGCGCATTAGTATCATGTCGTAGACCCGAAACCATGTGACCTACCCATGAGCAGGTTGAAGGTGCGGTAAGACGCACTGGAGGACCGAACCAGGGCACGTTGAAAAGTGCTTGGATGACTTGTGGGTAGCGGAGAAATTCCAAACGAACTTGGAGATAGCTGGTTCTCTCCGAAATAGCTTTAGGGCTAGCGTCGACATTAGAGATTCTTGGAGGTAGAGCACTGTTTGGGTGAGGGGTCCATCCCGGATTACCAATCTCAGATAAACTCCGAATGCCAAAGAATTATGGTCGGCAGTCAGACTGCGAGTGCTAAGATCCGTAGTCGAAAGGGAAACAGCCCAGACCACCAGCTAAGGTCCCAAAATAATTGTTAAGTGGAAAAGGATGTGGGGTTGCACAGACAACTAGGATGTTAGCTTAGAAGCAGCTATTCATTCAAAGAGTGCGTAATAGCTCACTAGTCGAGTGACCCTGCGCCGAAAATGTACCGGGGCTAAAACAATTTACCGAAGCTGTGGATACCTTTATAGGTATGGTAGGAGAGCGTTCTATGTGTGGAGAAGGTGTACCGTGAGGAGCGCTGGAACGCATAGAAGTGAGAATGCCGGTATGAGTAGCGAAAGACAGGTGAGAATCCTGTCCACCGTAAGACTAAGGTTTCCAGGGGAAGGCTCGTCCGCCCTGGGTTAGTCGGGACCTAAGGAGAGACCGAAAGGTGTATCCGATGGACAACAGGTTGATATTCCTGTACTAGAGTATGTAGTGATGGAGGGACGCAGTAGGCTAACTAAAGCAGACGAATGGAAGAGTCTGTCTAAGCAGTGAGGTGTGATATGAGTCAAATGCTTATATCTGTAACATTGAGCTGTGATGGGGAGCGAAGTTTAGTAGCGAAGTTAGTGACGTCACACTGCCAAGAAAAGCTTCTAGCGTTTAAACATACTCTACCCGTACCGCAAACCGACACAGGTAGTCGAGGCGAGTAGCCTCAGGTGAGCGAGAGAACTCTCGTTAAGGAACTCGGCAAAATGACCCCGTAACTTCGGGAGAAGGGGTGCTGACTTTACGTCAGCCGCAGTGAATAGGCCCAAGCAACTGTTTATCAAAAACACAGCTCTCTGCTAAATCGTAAGATGATGTATAGGGGGTGACGCCTGCCCGGTGCTGGAAGGTTAAGAGGAGTGCTTAGAGGTAACTCGAAGGTATGAATTGAAGCCCCAGTAAACGGCGGCCGTAACTATAACGGTCCTAAGGTAGCGAAATTCCTTGTCGGGTAAGTTCCGACCCGCACGAAAGGCGTAATGATTTGGGCACTGTCTCAACGAGAGACTCGGTGAAATTTTAGTACCTGTGAAGATGCAGGTTACCCGCGACAGGACGGAAAGACCCCATGGAGCTTTACTGCAGTTTGATATTGAGTGTCTGTACCACATGTACAGGATAGGTAGGAGTCTAAGAGATCGGGACGCCAGTTTCGAAGGAGACGTTGTTGGGATACTACCCTTGTGTTATGGCCACTCTAACCCGGATAGGTTATCCCTATCGGAGACAGTGTCTGACGGGCAGTTTGACTGGGGCGGTCGCCTCCTAAAAGGTAACGGAGGCGCCCAAAGGTTCCCTCAGAATGGTTGGAAATCATTCGCAGAGTGTAAAGGTATAAGGGAGCTTGACTGCGAGAGCAACAACTCGAGCAGGGACGAAAGTCGGGCTTAGTGATCCGGTGGTTCCGTATGGAAGGGCCATCGCTCAACGGATAAAAGCTACCCTGGGGATAACAGGCTTATCTCCCCCAAGAGTTCACATCGACGGGGAGGTTTGGCACCTCGATGTCGGCTCGTCGCATCCTGGGGCTGTAGTCGGTCCCAAGGGTTGGGCTGTTCGCCCATTAAAGCGGCACGCGAGCTGGGTTCAGAACGTCGTGAGACAGTTCGGTCCCTATCCGTCGCGGGCGTAGGAAATTTGAGAGGATCTGCTCCTAGTACGAGAGGACCAGAGTGGACTTACCGCTGGTGTACCAGTTGTCTTGCCAAAGGCATCGCTGGGTAGCTATGTAGGGAAGGGATAAACGCTGAAAGCATCTAAGTGTGAAACCCACCTCAAGATGAGATTTCCCATGATTATATATCAGTAAGAGCCCTGAGAGAAGATCAGGTAGATAGGTTAGAAGTGGAAGTGTGGCGACACATGTAGCGGACTAATACTAATAGCTCGAGGACTTATCCAAAGTAACTGAGGATACGAAGCGTGAGGTTTTCTAATTATTTGATAGATATTCAATTTTGAGTAGGTATTACTCAGAGTTAAGTGACGATAGCCTAGGAGATACACCTGTACCCATGCCGAACACAGCAGTTAAGCCCTAGAACGCCGGAAGTAGTTGGGGGTTGCCCCCTGTGAGATATGGAAGTCGCTTAGCTTTTATCCGCCATAGCTCAGTTGGTAGTAGCGCATGACTGTTAATCATGATGTCGTAGGTTCGAGTCCTACTGGCGGAGTACTATTAGAAACGTTCAATCGAACGTTTTTTATTTTATAAATAAAGTAAACTTCTCAAAATTCAAAACTTAATTTTTTCATCTATAAATGCCTCTATATTTTATTTTTAGTCCGTTTAGCTTTAAATTCTACTTTTATAGGATTTGAAGCTTTTTTAGTTCTTATTTTTGTTAGACTAGTGTTAATAATAAGAAAGGGATTTTTTATATGCTTCAAAATTTTTATGATAGAGCATTTGTCTTTTTGAAATTAGTTGAACAAGAATATGCTTCTTTAGGTCAGAGTCGTGCTGAGTGGGAATCACTTCATCTTCGTTTTTTACTTTATTACTTGATAAGATTTAGAATTACAAGTGTTAAAGACTTTTATTTATATCATTTTCAGACGGCCTATCGCTTGTATTTAGATAAATTCTTGCTAGAAGGCACTACTCTAAACTAGTGAGTTTCATATATATCATTTATCACGAACAATAATCAGCATTGAATTTGTGAATTTAAGGATTTTATTTAAAATTTAAGGTTAGGATTTTTATAATTTACAGAAATTCCAAATCTTTTCTAGTGTTTCTTCTTGATAAAATAGTGTTTTTTTCTTATAATAAATTGTAAGATATAATTGCAGGTGAGACTCCTGCCATGTATATGAGAAAGGAAGAGCCACACGGCTCAGACAAAGTTTTACTATGACTTCAGTTGTTGTTGTTGGTACCCAGTGGGGTGATGAAGGTAAAGGGAAAATTACAGATTTTCTTTCAGCTAATGCAGAAGTGATTGCTCGTTATCAAGGTGGTGACAATGCTGGTCACACAATTGTGATTGATGGCAAGAAATTTAAGTTACACTTGATTCCATCAGGTATTTTCTTCCCCGAAAAGATTTCTGTTATTGGGAACGGGATGGTTGTAAACCCTAAATCTCTAGTAAAAGAATTGACCTATCTTCATGATGAAGGTGTGACAACAGATAATTTACGCATTTCGGATCGTGCGCATGTCATTTTGCCATATCATATTGAATTAGACCGTCTACAAGAAGAAGCTAAGGGCGACAATAAAATTGGGACAACTATCAAGGGTATTGGTCCAGCCTATATGGATAAAGCTGCTCGTGTTGGGATTCGTATTGCTGATCTTTTGGATAAGGATATTTTCCGTGAACGTTTGGAACGCAATCTTGCGGAAAAGAATCGTCTGTTTGAAAAATTGTATGACAGTACTCCTATTTCAATTGATGATGTTTTTGAAGAGTACTATGAGTACGGCCAACAAATCAAGCAGTATGTGACAGATACGTCTGTTATCTTAAATGATGCGCTTGATAATGGCAAACGTGTGCTTTTTGAAGGTGCGCAAGGTGTTATGTTGGATATTGACCAAGGTACGTATCCATTTGTTACGTCGTCAAACCCTGTCGCTGGTGGTGTGACAATTGGGTCTGGTGTTGGTCCAAGTAAGATTGACAAGGTTGTAGGTGTATGTAAAGCCTACACAAGTCGTGTAGGAGATGGACCTTTCCCAACTGAATTATTTGATGAAGTAGGGGATCGCATTCGTGAAGTAGGTCATGAATACGGTACAACAACTGGCCGTCCACGTCGTGTGGGTTGGTTTGACTCAGTTGTGATGCGTCACAGCCGCCGTGTATCTGGGATTACCAATCTTTCATTGAACTCTATCGATGTTTTGAGTGGTTTGGATACTGTGAAAATCTGTGTGGCCTATGATCTTGATGGTCAACGTATTGATTACTATCCTGCTAGTCTTGAGCAGTTGAAACGTTGCAAGCCAATCTACGAGGAATTGCCAGGTTGGTCAGAAGACATCACTGGAGTCCGTAATTTAGAAGACCTTCCTGAGAATGCACGTAACTATGTTCGTCGTGTAAGCGAGTTGGTTGGTGTTCGTATCTCAACTTTCTCAGTAGGTCCCGGTCGTGAACAAACTAATATTTTAGAAAGTGTTTGGTCATAGGAGATTTTTAAGATTAGTTTAAGACAGGTTGGGTATACTATAGACAGTTACAAGAAGACCTCCTAACTTGTTGTAGCAAAATCCTAAACTTTTCTTTTTCATAATAATCTCCCTATTAAGTCACCCCATTGGGTGGCTTTTTTTGTCTTGGGAATCATGATATAATAATAGAATCGACAAGTAGGAAAAGGAAAAATTGATGCATTATACAGTTGAAGAAAAAGAAAACTTCATGAGAGAGGCCTTGAAGGAGGCAGAAATTGCTCTAGAACACGATGAAATTCCAATTGGCTGTGTGATTGTCAAGGATGGAGAAATCATTGGTAGGGGGCATAATGCACGCGAAGAGTTGCAACGGGCGGTTATGCATGCAGAAATCATGGCCATAGAGAATGCGAACGCGAGTGAAGAAAGTTGGCGTCTGCTGGATTGTACCCTTTTTGTGACCATTGAGCCCTGTGTGATGTGTAGTGGGGCAATCGGGCTTGCCCGTATTCCAAAGGTAGTCTACGGGGCTAAGAATCAGAAATTTGGTGCAGCTGGAAGCTTGTACGATATTTTGACAGATGAGCGTCTCAATCATCGTGTAGAGGTTGAAACGGGAGTTTTGGAGAGTGAGTGTGCAGCAATTATGCAGGATTTTTTCCGAAATCGACGGAAAAAATAATTTCTCTTTAAAAACAGAGGGGAATGTGGTATAATAAACAGTGGAGCAACAGTTCTGCGTGAAGCGGGTCAGGGGAGGAATCCAGCAGCCCTAAGCGAGTGTGAATTGTGTGCTCTTTTTTAGCGCTTTTTTCGAATAAATAAGATAAAATAGCCTAGAATAAATGATAATAGAAAAGAGAAAAATATGAAAATTCGTGGTTTTGAATTGGTTTCGAGTTTTACAGATGAAAATTTGTTGCCTAAGCGTGAGACAGCTCATGCAGCTGGCTATGATTTAAAGGTTGCCGAACGAACAGTGATTGCTCCAGGGGAGATTGTCCTCGTTCCAACTGGGGTCAAGGCTTATATGCAACCGACAGAAGTGCTCTATCTCTATGACCGTTCTTCAAATCCTCGTAAAAAGGGCTTGGTCTTGATTAACTCTGTGGGTGTCATTGACGGAGACTATTATGGCAATCCAGGGAATGAAGGACATATCTTTGCTCAGATGAAAAATATTACTCACCAGGAAGTTGTTCTTGAAGTTGGCGAACGTGTAGTTCAGGCTGTCTTTGCGCCTTTCTTAATTGCAGATGGAGATGAGGCGGATGGTGTTCGAACAGGTGGATTTGGATCGACAGGGAAATAGAGGGATAAAATGGCAGACTATTTATTAGTTGTAGACATGCAGTCAGATTATGTTGCTGTAGGAAAAGTATATCATGAAGAACTGACTGCAGCTGTAAATGACAAAATTGCTACTTATCCCAGCGACCGAGTTATCTATATTCTCAATCGTTTTTTCTGGGAGAGAAAAGATAGAAAGAAGAAATTTGCGACCAACTTGTTAGTTGTATCTTCTCGTATCTTTGAGAAGTGTCGAGCTTCTTGCTTTACTAATCCAGATTTAAAAGATTTTTTAGAGGGAAATGGTGCTAAGAGCTTAGAGTTTATAGGGGTAGATGGCAATTTCTGTGTCAAGGCTTCCGTCTTGGCAGCTGTCAAGGAGAATTATCAGGTTTCTGTCGATTTGTCTGCTGTCGGAGTTGCCAACCAGAATAAATTTCAAAATACATTGTATAAGTGGCATTCTTTCGGAGTAACCGTAAAAGGAGAATTATTATAGCTAAGAAAAAAGCGACATTTGTATGTCAAAATTGTGGGTATAATTCACCTAAGTATCTAGGACGCTGTCCCAACTGTGGATCTTGGTCTTCTTTTGTAGAAGAGGTAGAGATTGCAGAGGTCAAGAATGCACGTGTGTCCTTGGCAGGTGAGAAAACCAAGCCTATGAAACTGGCTGAGGTAACTTCCATCAATGTCAATCGAACCAAGACGGAGATGGAGGAATTCAACCGTGTACTTGGAGGCGGAGTGGTTCCAGGAAGTCTCGTACTAATTGGGGGAGATCCTGGAATCGGAAAATCAACTCTTCTCCTACAAGTTTCAACCCAGTTATCTCAAGTTGGTACGGTTCTCTATGTCAGTGGGGAGGAATCTGCCCAGCAGATTAAACTCCGTGCAGAGCGCTTGGGGGATATTGATAGCGAGTTTTATCTCTATGCAGAGACCAATATGCAGAGTGTTCGTGCAGAGGTGGAGCGTATCCAACCAGACTTTCTCATTATTGACTCTATCCAGACTATTATGTCTCCTGAGATTTCAGGGGTACAAGGGTCTGTTTCTCAGGTGCGTGAGGTGACAGCTGAGCTCATGCAGCTGGCCAAGACTAATAACATTGCCATCTTTATCGTAGGGCATGTGACCAAGGAAGGTACTCTGGCCGGCCCGCGTATGTTGGAGCATATGGTAGATACAGTGCTTTACTTTGAAGGGGAACGCCACCATACCTTCCGCATCTTGAGAGCAGTCAAAAACCGCTTTGGTTCCACTAATGAGATTGGCATCTTTGAGATGCAGTCAGGTGGGTTGGTTGAGGTGCTCAATCCGAGTCAAGTTTTCCTAGAAGAGCGTTTGGACGGGGCGACTGGTTCATCCATCGTGGTAACTATGGAAGGGACACGTCCAATTCTTGCTGAAGTGCAAGCCTTGGTGACACCGACTATGTTTGGGAATGCCAAGCGCACGACGACAGGGCTTGATTTCAATCGTGCTAGTTTGATTATGGCTGTTTTGGAAAAACGTGCAGGGCTTCTCTTGCAAAATCAGGATGCCTATCTCAAATCTGCTGGTGGTGTCAAATTAGATGAACCTGCTATTGATTTAGCTGTTGCGGTTGCTATTGCTTCGAGCTATAAAGACAAGCCAACCAATCCTCAGGAATGCTTTGTAGGAGAGTTAGGCTTGACTGGAGAGATTCGGCGTGTGAATCGTATCGAGCAGCGCATCAATGAAGCTGCTAAACTTGGATTTACAAAAATTTATGTACCTAAGAATTCCTTGACAGGCATTAAACCACCTCAAGAAATTCAGGTCATTGGGGTGACGACTATTCAGGAAGTTTTGAAAATGGTCTTTGCTTAATCTGTGACAAATCCTCTCAAAAATGATAAGATAGGAGAAATGTTTGATTATCAAATTTTTAAGGGGGAAAACGTGTCGTATTTTGAACAGTTTATGCAAGCCAATCAGGCTTATGTTGCCCTTCATGGGAAATTAAATCTGCCACTTAAACCGAAAACAAGAGTAGCAATTGTGACCTGCATGGACTCACGGCTACACGTCGCGCAAGCTTTAGGTTTAGCACTTGGGGATGCTCATATCTTGCGGAATGCTGGCGGCAGAGTAACAGAGGACATGATTCGTTCTCTGGTGATCTCCCAGCAACAAATGGGCACACGTGAAATTGTGGTGCTTCACCATACAGACTGTGGAGCTCAGACCTTTCAAAATGAGGCTTTTCAAGAGCATTTGAAGCACGAACTCGGGGTTGATGTGTTTGATCAAGATTTTTTACCATTCCAGGATGTTGAAGAGAGTGTGAGAGAGGATATGCAATTGCTTCGAGAATCTCCACTGATTCCTGATGATGTGGTTATTTCAGGTGCTGTCTATGATGTGGATACAGGGAGTATGAGAGAAGTATACTAACTTTATCTCGCAGAATTCTAATCCTAGCATAAGATTGCTACTTCAAATGTAGCAATTTTAATTTTAATGTAGCTAATATAAAGTAGCAAAAAACAAGGGTATAAATGTTTGCCCTTGTTTTATTTTTGATTGAAAAATAAAGGGAAAAGCGCTACAATGGTAGATGGAAAATGTTGTGAAAAACAAGTGATACATAAATACCGGAGGAAATCATGTCTTTTTCTGATTTAAAGCTGTTTGCCCTTTCTTCTAATAGAGAATTGGCAGAGCGTGTGGCACAAGAGATTGGGATAGAGTTGGGGAAATCGACTGTTCGCCAATTTTCAGATGGAGAGATTCAGGTCAACATCGAAGAATCAATCCGTGGAAAACACGTCTTTATCTTACAATCAACGAGCTCACCTGTAAATGACAATCTGCTTGAAATTTTGATCATGGTAGATGCCTTGAAGCGAGCTAGTGCAGAATCTGTCAACGTTGTCATGCCTTACTATGGTTACGCACGTCAGGATAGAAAAGCGAGAGCGCGTGAGCCAATCACTTCAAAACTCGTTGCAAATATGCTAGAAGTGGCTGGAGTGGATCGTTTGTTGACGATTGATTTGCACGCTGCACAGATTCAGGGATTCTTTGATATTCCTGTGGATCACTTGATGGGTGCTCCATTGATCGCGGATTATTTCGAACGTCGTGGAATGGTTGGGAAAGATTATGTTGTTGTCAGTCCAGACCATGGTGGTGTGACTCGTGCTCGCAAATTGGCAGAGTTTTTGAAAACTCCGATTGCGATTATTGATAAACGCCGTAGTGTAGACAAGATGAATACCAGTGAAGTGATGAATATCATTGGTAAGGTAGAAGGTAAGACTTGTATCTTGATTGATGATATGATTGATACGGCTGGAACGATTTGCCATGCGGCGGATGCTCTTGCTGAAGCAGGTGCTGTTGAAGTTTATGCAAGCTGTACGCACCCAGTTCTTTCAGGGCCAGCTATGGAGAATATCCAAAAATCAGCTATTAAAAAATTGGTTGTTTTGGATACTATATACCTACCAGAAGAGCGTTTGATTGATAAGATTGAACAGATTTCTATTGCCCACCTCTTAGGAGATGCCATCGTTCGTATCCACGAAAAACGCCCTCTTTCTCCTCTATTTTGTATTGAGAAAAAGATTTAAAACTTACAACTGAAAATATGTGAGTTATATAAGAATCTAATAGTAATGAAAACTTTGTTTTAGAATCTCTTATAAGAGATTCTAAACGTAGATTTAGTAAATCCATAAACCTAAAGAAGTTAGAACACATATTGTTCGCTTTTTGCACATATTTTATTAGTTGGCATAGATTAAAAACGCTTTCTTCTATTGTGTAACGAAATTTTTCTTTGCTTTATTAGATTTTTTTAAAAAAAATAAAAAAAACACTTGACAATCACCATATATATGATATACTTTAGGTAATAAGGCGAGGCCTTATAAATTAAATAAGAAATTAAAGAGGAGATGAAACAATGAAAAAAGTTTTATTGTCATCAGTAGTAGCTCTTGCAGTATTTTCTGCAGCAGCCCCAGCATTTGCAGATATCAATGGTGGAGCTAACACTCCTGGAGCATATGATTCACGCGAAGCATATGAAAACCAATCTGAATTTGTAAGTGCTCGTACAGTTGAAGAGTACCTTAACGGTCATATGGAAGACATCAAAGCTGAAGCAGCACAAGATCCTACTGTAGTTGCAGCTAAAGCTGAACTTGATGCTGTTGAAGGTGGTTCACACCTTTACGGTGAAAAGAAAGCAGCTTATGAAGCAGCATTCAACACTGCATTCTTGAATGTACGTAACAAATATGTACAACAATTCCAAACTGTTCAAAACACAGCTAAGAAAAAAGAAGGACGTTACTATATCTTGAACGAAACTCCAGAACAAAAGAATGCTCGTTACGAGAAAGAACATGGTAAAGCAGCAGCTGATCAAGCAGCAGCTGATCAAGCAGCAGCTGATAAACCATCTGCTAAACCAGAAGAAGGTAAACCAGGTGTAGCTGATCAAGCTAAAAAATCTGCTGAAGCAGCTAAAAAAGCTGGTGTAGATGCAAAAGCTGGTCAAAAAGCTCTTCCAAAAACACACGCTGCTAAATAATTCATTTATTTGGTGAAGTATCCTATCACTGAAACTTTGTTTCAGTGATTTTTTTGATAATAGTAGAATAGTTGAAGGAGAAAAAATGAGTAAACGCTCTAAAAAAACCAAAGGGTCCATTTGGAAAATTATTCTCTCCGCGCTTACAATAGCGCTTGTTGCAATAGGTGGCTATTTTGTATTTAATAGTTTTGCAACTCCAAAGGGAACAACTAACGAACCAGAAGTTACTCAAGAAGCATCGAAACCGTCCTATGTTGTTAGTGCAGAAGAAAAAGAATACCTTTCAAATAGATTTAAGGGCTTAACTGCAACTAATTCTGAAACAATTGCTTATGTCTATGCTCCCGGAACACAGTTAGACGAGCCTGTTGTTCAAACAAAGGATAATGAGACCTATCTAAATAAGACCTTTGAAGGAGAACAGGTACCTTATTTGGGTGCGGTATTCATGGATGCTGATAATAAGAAAGATTTTAGTGATCATTTAACTTGGCTATTTGGTCATGCTAGAGGTAGTAAGGTTGGTGATCATCGTATGTTTAATGATGTGAACTACTATAGTCGTCAAGAATATTTTAATGAGCACCCCTATGTTGTTATTGAAACACCCGATAGAAAGTATTACTACGAAGCTGTTGCGATGATTATTGTACCAGAAGAAACAGCCTTCTATCGTACCAGTTTTGAAGATGATAAAGATTTTGAAAAGCAGTTAACTACAATTTATGATACAGCAGAGGTTAAGAAACCAAATGTAAAAGTATCTGCTACAGATAAGTATCTTGTCCTCTCAACTTGTCGTGAAGAGGATGATACTATTCGTGCCAATCTTTACCTTCGCCAAATTCCTGATTCAGAGATCAATGAGTTTGTGAAGCAACATGGTGATCAACTTGCATATAAAGCAACAAGATAAACTAAAATAAAAAGAAATAATTTTTTAACTTCTTAAATCCTTTAAACAGATTTAAGAAGTTTTTTATATGATGAATTGTAAAATATAGTCAATATTAGTAAAATGTGCTATACTGATGAAAAAGGAGGATTTCTATGAGCCAAGAATTTATCAATCCAAGTGATGGTGTGATCCGTCAGTATCTGGCGACCAGTAAAACGTTAGCGGTAGTGGGCTTGTCCGATCGTGAGGAAACAACTAGCAATCGAGTGACCAAGGAAATGCAGGCTCGGGGCTATAAAATCATTCCAGTTAATCCCAAGGCTGCAGGTGGGGAAATCCTGGGAGAAAAGGCTTATACGAGTCTAGCTGAGATTCCTTTTCCTGTGGATATTGTCAATGTATACCGACGGAGCGAGTTTTTGCCAGATGTGGCGCGTGATTTTCTCAAGGCTGATGCCAAGATTTTTTGGGCGCAATTAGGACTTGAAAATCTAGAAGCGGAAGAAATCTTGCGTGCTGGAGGATGCGATGACATCGTGATGAATCGCTGTATCAAGAGAGAACATACTCGCTTAATTCTTGAGCAATAAAAAGGTAGCCATGGGCTACCTTTTGTATTATAAAGTACCAATCAATGCTTGCATACCAAGACTGGTGAGGATGATGGCAATCCAGCAAAGAGCTCCGAGGACAATAGATTTGCCACTGGATCTAACCATGGCAATTAGATTGGTTTTGAGACCGATAGCACTCATGGCCATGATGATGAGGAATTTAGAGAGTTGTTTGAGAGGGGTAAAGAAACTACTGGACACACCAAGAGAGGTAAGTAGAGTCGTTAAGAGAGAGGCCAGGATAAAATAAAGGATAAAAAGTGGGAAAACTTTTTTCAGTTGTACGCCTTGTTTATTTTCTTGTTGGCGACTTTGCCAGTAGGAGAGAAAGAGAGTGATGGGAATGATCGCTAAGGTGCGTGTGAGTTTAACAATGGTTGCAGACTCGAGGGTATTGCTTTGGTAGAGGCTGTCCCAGGCGCTAGCTGTGGCTGTTACAGAAGAAGTATCATTGACCGCAGTTCCTGCAAAGAGGGCGAAGCCGTCATTGGATAGATGAAGCCAAGTGCCTAGGGTTGGAAAGATGAGCGCAGCCAAGACATTGAAGAAAAAGATAACGGAAATGGCTTGGGCAACCTCCTTTTCTTTAGCATGGATAACGGGTGCTGTAGCAGCAATGGCAGAACCACCACAGATAGAAGAACCCACTCCAACCAAGGTAGCCAGTTTTGTATCCAGTGCAAAGAAGCGCTGGAAGAGGTAGGCAATAATCAGGGCTATTGAAATGGTGGACAGGATGACAGGGAGTGAAGATTGCCCAACTGCGAAGACCTGCGAGATATTGAGACCAAAACCAAGCAAGACAACGGCATATTGGAGCAATTTTTTAGAACTAAAGGTCAACCCAGCATCCAGTTGTTTATAGGACGAGAGAAAGGGATGTAGGAGCATGCCTATGAAAATGGCAAAAACGGGCGCGCCAATAACAGGGAAGAATCCTCCTAAGTACCAAGATACGATAGAAATGAGAAGGCAGGCCAAGATACCTGCTCCATTTTTTGATAGAAATGACATAAAAACCTCCAAATAAAATCTATTACCATTATAGACCTATAAACAGGAAAAGTAAAATAGAAAGTGGAAAGCTATTCTCTAATGTATTTTTGCGGTCGGGGGGCTTTTGTAGTATAATAGAGATACGTTTTGAAAGTAGGAGGTATCTATGGACTTAACTAAGCGCTTTAATAAACAGTTAGATAAGATTCAAGTGTCCTTGATTCGTCAGTTTGACCAGGCTATTTCGGAGATTCCTGGGGTCTTGCGTTTGACCTTGGGGGAACCTGATTTTACAACGCCAGATCATGTCAAGGAAGCGGCTAAGCGGGCCATCGACCAGAACCAATCCTACTATACAGGGATGAGTGGTCTGTTAACATTACGTCAGGCAGCCAGTGATTTTGTAAAAGAAAAATACCAGCTAGATTACAATCCTGAAAATGAAATCTTGGTTACAATTGGAGCGACAGAGGCTCTATCTGCTACTTTGACAGCTATTTTGGAAGAGGGAGATAAGGTGCTCTTGCCAGCTCCCGCCTATCCAGGCTATGAGCCGATTGTCAATCTAGTTGGGGCAGAGATTGTCGAGATTGATACAACTGAAAATGGCTTTGTCTTGACTTCTGAAATGTTGGAAAAGGCCATTTTGGATCAAGGCGACAAGCTCAAGGCTGTCATTTTCAACTATCCGGCTAATCCGACAGGAATTACCTATAGTCGGGAGCAGTTGGAAGCCTTGGCAGACGTTTTACGCAAGTATGAGATTTTTGTTGTCTGTGATGAGGTTTACTCGGAATTGACCTATACAGGGCAAGCCCACGTATCTCTGGGAACGATGCTGAGAGACCAGGCTATTATTATTAATGGCTTGTCTAAATCGCATGCTATGACTGGTTGGCGTTTAGGCTTCATCTTTGCTCCTGCAGCTTTCACAGCTCAGTTAATCAAGAGTCACCAATATTTGGTTACTGCCGCAAACACTATGGCTCAACATGCTGCGGTGGAGGCTTTGACCGCTGGTAAAAACGACGCAGAGCCTATGAAGAAGGAATACATCCAGCGTCGGGATTATATTATTGAGAAGATGACTAATCTTGGTTTTGAGATTATCAAACCAGACGGTGCCTTCTATATCTTTGCTAAGATTCCAGCAGGTTACAATCAAGACTCCTTTGCTTTTCTGAAGGATTTCGCCCAGAGGAAGGCTGTTGCCTTTATTCCGGGTGCTGCTTTTGGTCAGTATGGAGAAGGCTATGTGCGTCTGTCTTATGCAGCCAGCATGGAAACAATCAGAGAGGCTATGAAACGACTTGAGGAGTACATGAGAGAAGCATGATTCAGTCTATCACGAGTCAAGGCTTGGTGCTCTACAATCGTAACTTTCGTGAGGATGACAAGTTAGTCAAGATTTTTACCGAGCAAGCGGGCAAGCGCATGTTTTTCGTCAAACACGCTGGTCAGTCCAAACTGGCCCCTGTTATTCAGCCCTTGGTGTTGGCTCGGTTTCTCTTGCGAATCAATGATGATGGACTCAGCTATATCGAAGACTACCATGAGGTGATGACCTTTCCCAAGATTAATAGTGATCTCTTTGTTATGGCTTATGCGACCTATGTGGCTGCCCTTGCAGATGCTAGTTTGCAGGATAATCAGCAGGATGCTCCCTTGTTTGCTTTTTTGCAAAAGACTTTGGAGTTGATGGAAGCAGGATTGGATTATCAGGTTTTGACCAATATTTTTGAAATCCAAATCTTGACTCGATTTGGAATTAGTCTCAATTTTAATGAGTGTGTCTTTTGCCATCGGGTCGGTCAGGCTTTTGACTTTTCTTTCAAATATGGAGCCTGCCTCTGCCCAGAGCATTATCATGAAGATGAGAGACGTTGTCATCTGAATCCCAATATTCCTTATCTGCTCAATCAATTTCAAGCTATTGATTTTGAGACCTTGGAGACTATTTCGCTCAAGCCTGAAATCAAGCAAGACTTGCGCAAGTTTATAGACCAAATCTACGAAGAGTATGTTGGAATTCACCTAAAATCAAAGAAATTTATTGATTCCCTAGCAGACTGGGGACAATTACTAAAAGAGGAAGACAAATGAAAAAAATCGCAGTAGATGCTATGGGGGGCGATTATGCACCTCAAGCTATCGTTGAGGGTGTCAATCAAGCCCTTGCTGACTTTTCAGATATTGAGGTTCAACTCTATGGAGACGAAAGCAAAATCAAGCAATATCTAACAGAGACAGAACGCGTCAGCATTATCCATACGGATGAGAAGATTGATTTTGATGATGAGCCTACAAAAGCTATCCGTAAGAAGAAAAATGCCAGCATGGTATTAGCAGCCAAGGCAGTCAAGGAGGGAGAAGCAGACGCTGTCCTCTCAGCTGGGAACACAGGTGCCTTGTTGGCTGCAGGATTCTTTATTGTGGGTCGTATCAAAAATATCGATCGTCCTGGACTCATGTCGACCTTGCCGACCATCGATGGAAAAGGGTTTGACATGCTAGACCTTGGAGCCAATGCGGAAAATACAGCCCATCATCTGCACCAATACGCTGTTTTGGGTTCCTTTTATGCGAAAAATGTTCGTGGGATTTCGAAACCACGTGTTGGTTTGCTCAACAATGGAACAGAAAGTAGCAAGGGCGATCCCCTTCGTAAGGAAACCTACGCCTTGCTAGCAGCTGATGAAAGCTTGAATTTTGTCGGAAACGTGGAAGCGCGTGATTTGATGAATGGCGTTGCGGATGTTGTTGTGGCAGATGGTTTCACGGGAAACGCTGTGCTCAAATCTATTGAAGGGACAGCCATGGGTATCATGGGCTTGCTTAAGACAGCTATCACAGGTGGTGGTCTTCGAGCGAAACTAGGTGCTCTTCTTCTCAAGGATAGCCTTAAAGGTTTGAAAAAGCAACTCAACTATTCAGATGTTGGTGGAGCGGTCTTGTTTGGTGTTAAGGCACCGGTTGTCAAGACTCATGGCTCAAGTGATGCCAAGGCTGTGTATAGTACGATTCGCCAGATTCGTACCATGCTAGAAACAGACGTAGTCGCCCAGACTGCGCGTGAATTTTCAGGAGAATAAAAAGATGACAGAAAAAGAAATTTTTGACCGTATTGTAACCATTATCCAAGAGCGACAGGGAGAGGACTTTGTCGTAACAGAAGCCTTGAGTTTGAAAGATGACCTAGATGCGGACTCAGTGGACTTGATGGAGTTCGTCTTGACACTAGAAGATGAATTCGGAATTGAAATCAGTGATGAGGAAATTGACCAACTGCAAAGTGTAGGAGATGTTGTAGCAGTTGTCAAAAGTAAAGAATAGCAAAAAGCAACATGATTTGCATGTTGCTTTTTTATTTGTAGAAAAAAGAAAAATTTTTAGTAGAAATTGCGAATAAAGAGATGAGAAAGATAAAAGGAGGAACATTTATGTATGTGATTGGTCTTTATCCGTGGTTCATTAAGTGGTTTTTAAAATAAAAATGAATGAATTGTTCGTTTTTGAATTGTTTTTCGAATAGATAGGTAAGGAAAAAGGGAAGGAGACTATGTGATGTATTTACCAATCTTATTGCCATGGTTGATCAAATGGTATTTAAAATAAATGAAATTTACCTGTTCATTTTAAATTACTTCTCGAATAAAAAAGTGAGAAGAAAAGGAAGGAGAGAAGGAAATGATTTCAGTAATTTACCCAATCTGGCTATTTAAGTGGCTTAGAGGTTAAAGATTAAATATTATATAGAAAAAATAAGGAGAAAAAAGATGACAAATTTTGACAACATGGAACAGAACTTTGTAGCTCTTACAGAAGAAGAGTTGACGGATGTGAATGGGGGAGCATGGCCGATTGTAGCTTGGGTGATTGCTAATCCTGTGACAGCAGCTAAAATTGCTGGTGGAATTACTGCAGCAGGAATTGCAGGTTATAATTATGTGACGGGTAGATGGTAATAGAAGGAGGAGATGATATGGAAAAATCTATTTTAAAATTTGAAACAATGACTGATACGGACTTGCAGGAAATTCAAGGGGGAGCCTTTCCCCTTCTTATCCCTGTGGCAGTTGGTTTTGTAAAAGGTTTTGTATATACAGGTGGAGCTATTTTAACAACTCGAGCACTCTTTTCAGGTAAATAGGAGTCTGCTATGAAAAAAATCTTATTAGGATTTGCTGAGGGGTATTTTGTCGTATCGATTATTCTTTATATCGCAACGTATTTGATTATGAAAAATCCGATCAATACTCTGTTTTATCCAGAAACCTATCCTATTCTGCTTGGTCTGTTTTATGTAGGATACAAGTACAAAACAAAAGAAAGTACGATTGGAAATTGATGAACCATCAGATCGGAGTTTGAGATGAAAGTTGTTCAATTACTACAAAAAGCTTGGTCAGAGTTTATTGTATTGTTTAGCTCTATAGCTTATCTAATGATTAGAATTGTGGCTGATGTAAACAAAATAAATCTACCTACGTGGTTTGAATGTTTTGATATACCTACGATTTCATTATTTTTGATGACATTTATCTCACTTTATAGAAGTAAAGAGAATATCATTTCAGAATAGTTTATTTCTGGATGTTCATTTTTTTAACGGTTACTTTAAACAGGCAGAACTTTTGTTCTGCTTTTTTACATTTAAATGATAGTTTATGCTTTTTAAAGTGCGTTTTAGGCGCGAAAATGGTTTATTTGGGAATATTCTCCTGTTTTTATCCTTATTTGGTTAAAATAATCTTACAAATTTTTAAAGAGATTGTTAGAAAAAGGAGAAGATATGAAATTTAGGAAAAGGCACTATCGTCCCCAAGTGGATCAGATGGATTGTGGCGTGGCTTCTTTGGCTATGGTCTTTGGTTACTACGGTAGTTATTACTCCTTGGCTCATCTACGAGAGTTAGCCAAGACGACCATGGATGGGACGACGGCTTTAGGGCTTGTAAAGGTGGCAGAGGAGATTGGGTTTGAGACGCGGGCTATAAAGGCGGATATGACACTCTTTGATTTGTCCGATTTGACCTTTCCTTTTGTGGCCCATGTGCTCAAGGAAGGGAAGTTGCTCCACTACTATGTGGTGATAGGTCAGGATAAAAAGCACATTCATATCGCTGATCCAGATCCTAGTGTTAAGCTGACCAAGATTTCCCGTGAGCGATTTGCGCAAGAGTGGACAGGGATTAGTATTTTTATGGCGCCATCTCCAGGCTATAAACCTCATAAGGAGAAAAAACAGGGGCTCCTATCCTTCTTGCCGATTTTATTCAAACAGCGTGGCTTAATTACCAATATCATCCTAGCGACACTCTTGGTAACCCTGATCAACATTGTGGGCTCCTACTATCTTCAGTCCATCATTGATAGTTACGTGCCAGACCAGATGCGCTCAACGCTGGGCATCATCTCTATTGGGCTGGTCATCGTCTATATCCTCCAGCAGATTTTGTCCTACGCGCAGGAATATCTCCTACTAATCCTTGGGCAACGCTTGTCGATTGACGTGATTTTGTCCTATATCAAGCATGTTTTTCACCTGCCGATGTCCTTTTTCGCGACACGCAGGACAGGAGAAATCGTGTCTCGTTTCACGGATGCTAACAGTATCATTGACGCGCTAGCGTCGACCATTCTGTCTATCTTTTTGGATGTGTCGACGATTTTGATTATCTCACTTGTTTTATTTTCACAAAATACCAATCTCTTTTTCATGACTTTATTGGCACTTCCCATCTATACCGTGATCATCTTTGCCTTTATGAAGCCTTTTGAAAAGATGAATCGGGATACCATGGAAGCCAATGCGGTTCTGTCTTCCTCTATCATTGAGGACATCAATGGTATTGAGACGATTAAGTCCTTGACCAGTGAAAGCTCACGCTATCAAAAGATTGATAAGGAATTTGTAGCTTATCTGAAAAAATCCTTTACCTATAGTCGGGCAGAAAGTCAGCAAAAGGCTCTGAAAAAAGTTGCTCAGCTCCTGCTCAATGTTGCCGTTCTCTGGCTGGGAGCTATTCTGGTCATGGATGGGAAAATGAGTTTGGGCCAGCTGATTACCTATAACACCCTGCTTGTTTACTTTACCAATCCTTTGGAAAATATCATTAACCTACAAACCAAACTTCAGACAGCGCAGGTTGCCAATAATCGCTTAAATGAGGTTTATCTAGTAGCTTCGGAGTTTGAGGAGAAGAAAACGGTAGAAGATTTGAGCATGATGAAGGGAGAGATGACCTTCAAGCAGGTTCACTATAAGTATGGCTATGGTCGTGATGTCTTGTCGGATATCAATTTGACCATTCCGCAAGGGTCTAAGGTAGCTTTTGTGGGGATTTCAGGGTCAGGTAAGACGACCTTAGCCAAGATGATGGTTAATTTCTATGACCCTAGTCAGGGAGAGATTAGCCTGGGTGGTGTCAATCTCAATCAGATTGATAAAAAATCCTTGCGTCAGTATATCAACTACCTACCTCAACAGCCCTATGTCTTTAATGGGACGATTTTGGAGAATCTGCTCCTTGGAGCCAAGGAAGGGACGACTCAGGAAGATATCTTACGAGCGGTTGAATTGGCTGAGATTCGAGAAGATATCGAGCGGATGCCGCTGAATTATCAGACAGAATTGACTTCGGATGGGGCAGGTATTTCTGGGGGGCAACGGCAGAGAATTGCTTTGGCGCGTGCTCTTTTAACGGATGCGCCTGTTCTGATATTGGACGAGGCGACCAGCAGTCTGGATATCTTGACAGAGAAGCGGATCGTGGATAATCTCATGGCTTTAGACAAGACCTTGATTTTCATTGCTCACCGCTTGACCATTGCTGAGCGGACAGAGAAGGTTGTTGTCTTGGATCAGGGCAAGATTGTCGAAGAAGGCAACCATGCAGACTTGCTTGCCCGAGGTGAATTTTACGCCCATTTGGTCAATAGCTAGAAAGAGGAGAAGATGAAACCAGAATTTTTAGAAAGCGCAGAGTTTTACCATCGTCGTTACCATAATTTTTCCAGTCGCGTGATTGTACCCATGTCGCTTTTGCTCGTGTTTCTGTTTGGATTTGCAGTCTTTGCAGAGAAGGAGATTAGTTTGTCTACTAGAGCTACTATCGAACCTAGTCGAATCATTTCCAACATCCAGTCGACTAGCAATCAACGTATTGTGGCCAATTATCTAGAAGAGAACAAACTTGTCAAGCAGGGTGATCTACTCGTTCAGTACCAGCAAGGGGCGGAAGCTGTCCAAGCGGAGGCCTATGCTAGTCAGTTGGACATTCTCAAGGATCAAAAAAAGCAGTTGGAGTATTTGCAGAAGAGCCTGCAAGAAGGGGGGAACCACTTTCCAGAGGAGGATAAGTTTGGATATCAGGAGATGTTTCGAGACTATCTCAGCCAAGCTAGTAGTCTTAGGAGCAATGTTTCGCAGCAAAATGCCAACATCTCCTCGCAGAATGCGGCAGCTAGTCAAACCCAAGCCGAAATCGGCAACCTCATTAGTCAAACAGAGGCTAAAATTCGCGATTACCAGACAGCTAAGTCGGCGATTGAAACAGGAGATCAACTGGATAGTCAAAATGTAGCCTACTCATTTTATCAGACCTATAAAAATCAAGGTGCAGAAGATCCACGAGCTAAATCGCAAGTTATTGCTCAGGTGGATGTACAAATCGCCCAGCTAGAGTCTGGTTTAGCTACTTATCGTGTGCAGTATGCGGGTTCTGGAGCTCAACAAGCCTACGCAAGTGGACTGGATAGTCAGCTTGAATCCCTCAAGTCTCAGCACCTAGTCAAAGTCGGTCAAGAATTAACCCTTTTGGATCAGAAAATTTTGGAGGCAGAGTCGGGTAAGAAAGTCCAAGGAGGTCTGCTGGACAAGGGGAAAATTATAGCAAGCGAGGACGGTGTGCTTCACCTTAATCCTGAAACCAGTGATTCTACCATGGTTGCAGAAGGCACCTTGCTCGCTCAACTCTACCCAGCCTTGGAACGAGAAGGTAAAACTAAACTCACAGCTTATCTCAGTTCAAAAGATGTTGCAAGGCTCAAGGTCGGTGATTCTGTTCGTTTCACTACAAGCAAAGATGCCAACAAAGAGCTCGTTCTTGTTTCTGCCATTACGAATATTGATGCGACAGCTACCAAGACTGAAAAGGGAAATTTCTTTAAAATAGAGGCGGAGACCAGTCTGACTCCTGAGCAGGCAGAACAACTTCGCTATGGGGTGGAAGGTCGCCTGCAGATGATTACAGGCAGGAAAAGTTATCTACGTTATTATTTGGATCAATTTTTGAACCAAGAGTAATGTTCGTGTTTTTAGAGTTAAATGATTTTAAAACTGTAAGAGAAGCTTATCTTGCAGTTTTTCTTTATGCTTAAAATAGGAAAACGTTATTTATTCGTAAAAATCTTGAATTTTTCATACTTTTGTGGTAGAATGTGCTCAAGTAAAACGAAAGGCGAACTTTAAAATGTCAAAACAACTAATCTATTCGGGAAAAGCTAAAGACATCTATACAACAGAGGATGAAAATCTCATTATTTCAACTTACAAGGACCAGGCGACTGCCTTCAACGGTATCAAGAAGGAGCAGATTGCGGGCAAGGGAGTCTTGAATAATCAGATTTCATCTTTTATTTTTGAGAAATTAAATGCGGCTGGTGTGGCGACTCACTTTGTGGAGAAAATTTCGGACACGGAACAACTCAATAAAAAGGTGGAGATTATTCCTTTGGAAGTTGTGCTCCGCAACTACACGGCTGGTTCCTTTTCAAAACGTTTTGGCGTAGAAGAAGGTATCGCATTTGAGACTCCAATTGTCGAATTTTACTATAAAAATGATGATTTGGATGATCCCTTTATCAATGACGAGCATGTGAAATTCCTTAAAATTGCGGATGACCAGCAGATTGTTTACTTGAAGGAAGAAACCCGTCGTATCAATGAGCTCTTGAAGGCTTGGTTTGCTGAGATTGGCCTCAAATTGATTGACTTTAAGCTAGAGTTTGGTTTTGACAAGGATGGCAAGATTATCTTGGCAGACGAATTTTCGCCAGATAACTGCCGTTTATGGGATGCGGATGGTAACCACATGGACAAGGATGTTTTCCGTAGAGGTCTAGGTGAACTAACAGACGTTTACGAAGTTGTTTGGGAAAAATTGCAAGAGCTGAAATAAAGGAATAAGAATTGATGGATAAACGTATTTTTGTTGAAAAAAAGGCTGATTTTCAGGTCAAGTCAGAGAGTTTGGTAAGAGAACTCCAGCACAACTTGGGACTGTCAACTTTGAAAAGTATTCGCATTGTGCAAGTTTATGATGTTTTTGACTTGTCAGAGGACTTGTTTGCACCTGCAGAAAAACATATCTTCTCTGAGCAGGTGACAGACCATGTCTTGGATGAAGCGGTTGTGCAGGCTGATCTTTCCAATTATGCTTTCTTTGCCATCGAAAGCTTGCCGGGGCAGTTTGACCAGCGTGCGGCATCTTCACAGGAAGCCTTGCTTTTGCTGGGAAGTTCTAGTGACGTAACGGTCAATACAGCTCAACTTTACTTGGTTAATAAAGATATTGATGCGACTGAATTGGACGCGGTCAAGAACTACCTGCTCAATCCAGTGGATTCACGTTTCAAGGACATCAAAACAGGGATTGCCAAACAGGAATTTTCAGAGTCAGACAAGACCATTCCAAAATTGACTTTCTTTGAAAGCTATACAGCAGAAGACTTTGCCCGCTACAAGGCCGAGCAAGGGATGGCTATGGAAGTGGATGATTTGCTCTTTATCCAAGACTATTTCAAGTCAATCGGGCGCGTGCCAACTGAGACTGAACTCAAGGTTTTGGATACTTACTGGTCTGACCATTGTCGTCACACGACTTTTGAGACTGAGTTGAAGAACATTGATTTCTCAGCTTCTAAATTTCAAAAACAATTACAGGCAACCTATGACAAATATATCGCTATGCGCGAGGAATTAGGTCGTTCTGAAAAACCGCAAACCTTGATGGATATGGCGACTATTTTTGGTCGTTATGAGCGTGCTAATGGACGTTTGGATGATATGGAAGTGTCAGACGAAATCAATGCTTGCTCAGTAGAAATCGAAGTGGATGTGAATGGAGTGAAAGAGCCATGGCTCCTCATGTTCAAGAATGAAACCCACAACCACCCAACGGAAATTGAACCATTTGGTGGAGCGGCTACTTGTATCGGTGGTGCTATTCGTGACCCATTGTCAGGTCGCTCATATGTCTACCAAGCCATGCGTATCTCAGGTGCTGGTGATATTACAGCACCGATTTCGGAAACTCGTGCTGGTAAATTGCCACAACAAGTGATTTCTAAAACAGCGGCCCATGGTTATTCTTCATACGGGAATCAGATTGGTCTTGCAACGACCTACGTTCGTGAGTACTTCCACCCAGGATTTGTAGCCAAACGCATGGAGCTGGGTGCTGTTGTTGGGGCTGCTCCAAAAGAGAATGTTGTCCGTGAAAAACCGGAAGCGGGAGATGTGATTATCCTTCTTGGTGGTAAGACAGGACGTGATGGTGTCGGTGGTGCGACAGGGTCTTCTAAGGTTCAAACGGTTGAGTCTGTGGAGACTGCTGGTGCCGAGGTTCAAAAAGGAAATGCCATCGAAGAACGCAAGATTCAGCGCCTCTTCCGCAATGGCGATGTCACTCGTCTCATCAAGAAATCTAACGACTTTGGTGCGGGTGGTGTCTGTGTGGCTATCGGTGAATTGGCAGATGGTCTTGAAATCGACCTCAACAAGGTTCCTCTTAAATACCAAGGCTTGAATGGAACAGAAATTGCGATCTCTGAATCACAAGAACGGATGGCAGTTGTGGTGCGTCCTGAGGATGTAGATGCCTTCGTTGCAGAATGTAATAAAGAAAATATTGACGCTGTTGTTGTGGCAACAGTGACTGAAAAACCAAATCTTGTCATGCACTGGAATGGGGAAACCATCGTCGACTTGGAACGTCGTTTCCTTGATACAAACGGTGTGCGTGTAGTCGTTGATGCAAAGGTGGTGGACAAGGATGTCGAACTTCCAGAAGAACGTCAAACATCTGCTGACACACTTGAAGCTGATACCCTTGCGGTTCTATCTGATCTCAACCATGCGAGTCAAAAAGGATTGCAAACTATCTTTGACTGTTCGGTCGGTCGTTCTACAGTCAATCACCCGCTTGGTGGTCGTTACCAACTCACACCGACTGAGGCATCTGTACAAAAATTGCCAGTTCAACATGGTGTGACTCATACTGCGTCTGTTATGGCTCAAGGATTCAATCCTTATGTAGCAGAATGGTCTCCATACCACGGTGCTGCCTATGCAGTGATCGAAGCAACCGCTCGTTTGGTTGCGACTGGTGCAAACTGGTCCAAGGCTCGCTTCTCTTACCAAGAGTACTTCGAGCGTATGGACAAGCAAGCCGAGCGTTTCGGTCAGCCAGTAGCGGCTCTTCTAGGTTCTATCGAAGCACAAATTCAACTTGGTTTGCCATCTATCGGTGGTAAGGACTCTATGTCCGGTACCTTTGAAGAATTGACAGTACCGCCAACCTTGGTTGCCTTTGGGGTAACGACAGCAGATAGCCGTAAGGTGCTTTCGCCTGAATTCAAGACTGCTGGTGAAAACATCTACTACATCCCAGGTCAAGCCCTCTCAGCAGAGATTGATTTTGACTTGATTAAGTCTAATTTTGCTCAGTTTGAAGCCCTTCAAAAGGATCACAAAGTGACATCTGCATCAGCTGTTAAATATGGTGGTATCCTTGAAAGTTTGGCTCTTGCTACCTTTGGGAACCATATCGGTGCAGAGGTGACCTTGCCTGAATTTGAAAGTTCTTTGACAGCTCAATTAGGCGGATTTGTCTT
This sequence comes from Streptococcus sp. A69, assembly GCF_058556195.1. NCBI lineage: Bacteria > Bacillati > Bacillota > Bacilli > Lactobacillales > Streptococcaceae > Streptococcus > Streptococcus sp. A69. Next base: position 28,485 of record NZ_JBZUJU010000004.1, read on the forward strand.
CACATCTCTTGAAGAGATTACTGGAGTAGAGAAAATTGGACAAACAAAAGCAGACTTTACACTGATTGTCAACGGTGTGAAGCTAGATGGACAGAAACTTGACAGTGCCTTCCAAGGAAAACTGGAAGAAGTTTACCCAACAGAATTTGCCCAAGCTAAAGAACTGGAAGAAGTTCCAGCTGTCGATTCTAACGAAGTTATCAAAGCTAAAGAAACCATTGAAAAACCTGTGGTTTACATCCCAGTCTTCCCAGGAACCAACTCAGAATATGATTCAGCAAAGGCCTTCGAAAAAGAAGGTGCAGAGGTCAACTTGGTGCCATTTGTGACCTTGAATGAAGAGGCTATTGTCAAGTCGGTTGAAACCATGGTTGACAATATCGGCAAGGCAAACATTCTCTTCTTTGCAGGTGGTTTCTCAGCTGCGGATGAGCCGGATGGATCAGCTAAGTTTATTGTCAATATCCTGCTCAATGAAAAAGTGCGTGTAGCGATTGATAGCTTTATCGCTCGTGGTGGCTTGATTATTGGTATCTGTAATGGATTCCAAGCTCTTGTCAAATCAGGTCTTCTTCCATACGGTAACTTCGAGGATGCAAGCAGCACTAGTCCAACCCTCTTCTACAATGATGCCAACCAGCACGTGGCCAAGATGGTGGAAACTCGGATTGCCAATACCAACTCACCATGGTTGGCTGGAGTGCAAGTGGGCGATATCCACGCCATTCCAGTATCGCACGGTGAAGGGAAGTTTGTCGTGACGGCTGAGGAATTCGCTGAGCTCCGTGACAATGGACAAATTTTCAGCCAATACGTTGATTTTGACGGCAAACCAAGCATGGACTCTAAGTACAATCCAAATGGTTCTGTAAATGCCATCGAAGGAATTACTAGCAAGAATGGTCAAATCATCGGTAAAATGGGACACTCAGAACGTTATGAAGATGGTCTTTTCCAAAATATTCCAGGAAATAAAGACCAGCACCTGTTCGCGTCGGCGGTTAAATACTTTACTGGAAAATAAGACTTACAGATTTTCTAATAGATAGTATCAGTAATGTAAAAGTCATGTAGATTTAGCTCTTGGTGCTACACAAATAAAAATTAGGTATAAAAAATGACATACGAAGTAAAATCTCTTAATGAAGAATGTGGTGTTTTCGGTATCTGGGGGCATCCAGATGCTGCTAAATTGACCTATTTTGGTCTCCATAGTCTTCAGCACCGTGGTCAGGAAGGGGCAGGAATCCTCTCCAATGATCAGGGGCAATTGAAGCGTCATCGTGATATGGGGCTTTTATCAGAAGTGTTTAGAAATCCAGCTAATTTGGATAAACTGACTGGAACGAGCGCGATTGGGCATGTTCGTTATGCGACTGCTGGCGAAGCTTCTGTAGATAATATCCAGCCCTTCCTCTTCCGCTTTCACGATATGCAGTTTGGATTGGCTCATAACGGAAACTTGACCAATGCCGAATCGCTCAAGAAAGAATTGGAACAAAGAGGAGCTATTTTCAGTTCAACTTCGGACTCGGAAATCTTGGCTCACCTCATTCGTCGAAGTCACAATCCGAACTTGATGGGCAAAATCAAAGAGGCGCTCAGCCTTGTCAAAGGTGGATTTGCTTATATCCTGCTGTTTGAAGACAAGTTGATTGCTGCGCTTGATCCTAATGGCTTTCGTCCGCTTTCAATCGGGAAAATGGCCAATGGAGCGGTGGTGGTTTCGTCTGAAACCTGTGCCTTTGAGGTCATCGGTGCCGAGTGGATTCGTGATGTAAAACCAGGAGAAATTGTGATTGTGGATGACAATGGCATCCAGTACGATAGCTATACGAATGATACCCAATTGGCGATTTGCTCTATGGAGTATATCTATTTTGCTCGTCCTGACTCTAATATCCATGGTGTCAACGTCCATACAGCTCGCAAACGTATGGGGGCCCAATTAGCGCGTGAGTTCAAGCACGAAGCGGATATCGTGGTCGGTGTGCCAAATTCCTCGCTCAGCGCAGCTATGGGATTTGCAGAAGAATCTGGTCTGCCAAATGAAATGGGTCTCATCAAGAACCAATACACGCAACGCACCTTTATCCAACCGACTCAAGAATTGCGGGAGCAAGGGGTGCGGATGAAACTGTCTGCTGTTTCGGGTGTTGTCAAAGGCAAACGTGTGGTGATGATTGATGATTCCATTGTTCGTGGGACGACCTCTCGTCGTATCGTTCAGCTTTTGAAAGAAGCAGGTGCGTCTGAGGTTCATGTTGCTATTGGCAGTCCAGCGCTAGCTTATCCATGTTTTTACGGGATTGATATCCAGACGCGTCAGGAGCTGATTGCGGCCAATCATACGGTCGAAGAAACTCGCCAAATCATTGGTGCGGATAGCCTGACCTATCTTTCGATTGATGGCTTGATTGATTCTATCGGCATCGAAACAGATGCGCCAAACGGTGGTCTTTGTGTCGCCTATTTTGATGGCGACTACCCAACTCCTCTCTACGACTATGAGGAAGACTATCAAAGAAGCTTGGGTGACAAGACCAGTTTTTACAAACAGACGGCTAAAGATTCTCCATTAAAGGAAAGGAAGAGGAGACAAAATGGCAAATAAAAATGCTTATGCCTCACGTCTCACTACTGACTAAAAGCTAAAGCATTTGTCAGTAGACGCTTTCCCCTATGGGACCAAAGCTAGAGCCCTGACTAGTATTTTTAGATAAAATAACTGTTTATCTAAAAATACTTCGCACTCTTCTCAAAGAAAAGGAATATAAAAATGACAAATAAGAATGCTTATGCTCAATCTGGAGTGGATGTTGAAGCGGGTTATGAAGTTGTTGAACGGATCAAAAAGCACGTGACTCGTACGGAGCGTGCAGGTGTCATGGGAGCTCTTGGTGGCTTTGGTGGCATGTTTGACCTTTCAAAGATAGGGGTAAAAGAGCCTGTCTTGATCTCAGGGACTGACGGTGTCGGAACCAAGCTCATGCTGGCTATCAAGTACGACAAGCATGACACGATTGGGCAGGACTGTGTAGCCATGTGTGTCAATGATATCATCGCTGCAGGTGCGGAGCCTCTTTACTTCCTTGACTATGTGGCGACAGGGAAGAATGAACCAGCTAAACTAGAACAAGTCGTTGCTGGTGTGGCAGAAGGTTGTGTGCAGGCAGGCTCTGCTCTCATCGGTGGGGAAACGGCTGAAATGCCTGGTATGTATGGCGAAGATGACTACGACTTGGCTGGTTTTGCAGTCGGTGTGGCTGAAAAATCTCAAATCATAGACGGCTCAAAAGTAGCTGAAGGTGATGTCCTTCTCGGGCTTGCTTCAAGTGGGATTCACTCAAATGGTTATTCACTCGTGCGTCGTGTTTTTGCGGACTACACAGGTGAGGAAGTTTTGCCAGAATTAGAAGGCAAGCAACTCAAGGAAGTGCTGCTTGAGCCGACTCGTATCTATGTCAAGGATGTATTACCACTCATCAAGGAAGGCTTGGTCAACGGTATTGCCCACATCACAGGTGGTGGATTTATCGAGAATGTCCCTCGTATGTTTGCGGCTGACCTAGCTGCGGAGATTGAAGAAGACAAGGTCCCAGTGCTTCCGATTTTCAAGGCTCTTGAAAAATACGGTGAAATCAAGCACCAAGAAATGTTTGAAATCTTTAATATGGGAGTTGGACTCATGTTGGCAGTTAGCCCTGAAAATGTAGGTCGTGTCAAAGAATTGCTGGATGAACCAGTCTATGAAATTGGTCGCATCGTTAAGAAAGAAAACGAAAGTGTCATCATCAAATGAAAAAAATAGCGGTTTTTGCCTCTGGTAATGGCTCGAATTTTCAGGTGATTGCCGAAGAATTTCCGGTAGAGTTTGTCTTTTCAGACCATCGTGACGCCTATGTGCTCGAGCGTGCAGAAAAGCTCGGCGTCCTGTCCTATGCTTTTGAACTCAAGGAGTTTGAGAACAAGGCGGACTACGAAGCTGCTCTTGTCGAACTCTTGGAAGAACACCAGATTGACTTGGTTTGCCTCGCTGGCTACATGAAAATCGTTGGGCCAACCTTATTGGCAGCTTATGAGGGCCGAATTATCAACATTCATCCAGCCTACCTGCCCGAATTTCCAGGAGCTCATGGGATTGAGGACGCTTGGAATGCTGGGGGTGCTGAGAGCGGCGTGACCATTCACTGGGTGGATTCCGGAGTGGATACAGGAAAGGTTATCAAACAAGTGCGTGTACCACGTCTAGCTGGTGATACGATTGAAAACTTTGAAGCTCGCATTCATGAAGCGGAGTACAAGTTGTATCCAGAGGCTATTAGAGAATTGTTGGACAAGTAAATGAAAGGAAAAAACATGACTAAACGCGCTTTAATCAGCGTCTCAGACAAAGCGGGCATTGTTGAATTTGCCCAAGAACTAAAAAAACTTGGTTGGGACATTATCTCAACAGGTGGGACCAAGGTTGTCCTTGACAATGCTGGGGTGGACACGGTTGCCATCGATGATGTGACTGGTTTCCCAGAAATGATGGACGGTCGTGTTAAGACCCTCCATCCAAATATCCATGGTGGGCTCCTCGCTCGTCGTGACTTGGATAGCCACCTTCAAGCGGCTAAGGACAATAATATCGAATTGATTGACCTCGTTGTAGTAAATCTTTACCCATTCAAGGAAACGATTCTCAAACCAGATGTGACCTACGCTGATGCGGTGGAGAACATCGATATTGGTGGGCCGTCTATGCTTCGTTCAGCAGCTAAAAACCATGCCAGCGTGACGGTTGTGGTAGACCCTGCTGACTATGCAGTGGTGCTTGATGAATTGGCAGCAAATGGTGAAACGACTTATGAAACTCGCCAACGTTTAGCAGCCAAGGTTTTTCGTCACACAGCGGCTTATGACGCCTTGATTGCAGAGTATTTCACAGCTCAAGTGGGTGAAAGCAAACCTGAAAAACTCACTTTGACCTATGACCTCAAGCAACCCATGCGTTACGGTGAAAACCCTCAACAAGATGCAGACTTCTACCAAAAAGCTCTTCCTACGGAATACTCCATTGCATCCGCTAAACAGCTTAACGGTAAGGAATTGTCATTCAACAATATTCGTGACGCTGATGCGGCGATTCGTATCATTCGTGATTTCAAAGACCGTCCAACCGTTGTGGCTCTCAAACACATGAACCCATGTGGAATTGGTCAAGCTGATGACATCGAAACAGCTTGGGATTATGCTTATGAGTCTGACCCAGTGTCTATCTTTGGTGGAATTGTCGTCCTTAACCGTGAGGTGGATGCTGCGACAGCTGAGAAGATGCACGGCGTTTTCCTCGAGATCATCATCGCACCGAGCTATACGGATGAAGCGCTAGCCATTTTGACCAATAAAAAGAAAAACTTGCGCATCCTTGCCTTGCCATTTGATGCTCAAGATGCTAGTGAGGTAGAGGCAGAATACACAGGTGTTGTTGGTGGTCTCCTTGTTCAAAATCAAGACGTTGTCAAAGAAAGCCCAGCTGACTGGCAAGTGGTGACCAAACGTCAACCAACCGAGACAGAGGCGACTGCTCTTGAGTTTGCTTGGAAGGCTATTAAGTACGTCAAATCAAACGGAATTATCGTGACCAATGATCACATGACACTTGGCGTTGGGCCAGGTCAAACCAACCGTGTGGCTTCAGTCCGTATTGCTATTGACCAAGCTAAAGACCGTCTTGACGGCGCTGTTCTTGCTTCAGATGCCTTCTTCCCATTTGCAGATAACGTGGAAGAAATCGCCAAAGCAGGCATTAAAGCCATCATCCAACCAGGTGGATCTGTCCGTGACCAAGAATCCATCGAAGCAGCGGATAAATATGGCTTGACCATGGTCTTCACAGGAGTAAGACATTTTAGACATTGATGGGTATTTAAAAATTAGCTCATTATCAACTATGATGAATGATTTATCACTAACAACGAGAGAAGACGTAAGTTGTCTTCTCTTTTTGTATGTCTAAAACAATAAGCATTTTAGTATTAGAAATTATTAAAATGATTTGTTAGAGCTGTTCATGACTAATCTCGAAAAACTCAGTTTCTCACTTAACTATTTTTCATACGTTTTATGGTGTTTAAGGTTGTTGTGACTAGCTCGTTAACAGGCATTGTCTGGTAATCTGTTTTTAACCATTCATCAAAAATATTGTAGAGACCTCCAACGATGAATCTACTATCATAAGTGATTTGTCTTTGATTACTGTTTGTGACATGCCAAGGTGCCATGACAGTGGTATAAGCAGCAGAAAGCTTATCATAAGACCTTTGCAAGATAAGCACGAGCAAGTTTGCGTCCTGCAAAATTTTTAATGGCTCAGTGTACTGGCTCCAATACTGAAAGAAAAGGTTCACCAAATCTTCAAAATTAGTCAGTTTTGCTGTTTGAAGTTCGATAATATAGTCTTGAATTAAGCGGTCTAAATAGTTCGTAAGAACTTCCTCTTTTGAATGGTAATAACGATAAAACGTTCGTCTAGCAATCTGAGCATGCTCACTGAGTTCTGCAATGCTGATATTATGAAGGGATTTCTTAGTTGCTAATAAATCGAACAAGGCTTCCTCCAGCCATTGTCGCGTTTGATATTCCATGGTATTTTTCCTTTCCTGTCACACTTTTGGTCAAACTGTGCCAATTTCTCTTAACCTCTTGTTTTTGTAACAGTTTATCTTTATACTAAAAGTGTTACGCGTGATATATGATTATCATTTATTCTTAACATTGTACAATTGTTAGTTGTTATTAAGGAGGTAAAGATATGAGCATTCTTTTTAATGTTTGGATGCTACCTATTTTATTTATTTTACACGATTTTGAAGAAATGATTTTTATGCCCTTGTGGAAAACACGGTATCATCAAAAATTAGAAACTTTTAAGAAACCGTTCTTTGGTTCCGTTACGCAAGGCTCCGCTTTTGCAGTAGGTGTGTTGGAGGAATTTATCATCCTGATGTTTATTTCTGGATTCTGCCAAATAACTCACAACACTTTACTCTATTTATCTTTTGTAATAGCTTATACATCTCATTTCATAATCCATTATATCATGTGCATGCAATTTAGGGGTTATGTTCCTGGAGTCGTCACAGTAACCCTAGAATTGCCAATAGTTCTAATGATTATTTCCCACTATTGGTCTTCTGACGTTCCTTTGTTATCAGTCTTTGTCTATCTTTTATTAGCCATGATAATAGCTTTTACGAATCTTAAAATAATGCATCTCATCATGCCAAAAATCCAAACACATCTAGAAAAATATGCGAAATGAAAAACGATTAAATGAGAGCTACTTTTTAACCTTTCTGATATAACTGGTTAATGAGTGGCCAAGAATCCATCGAATCGGCGGACAAATACGGCTTGACTATGGTCTTCACAGGAGTAAGACATTTTAGACATTAAGAAAACAAAAGGGAAGAAAACAGTTTCTTTCCTTTTTTGGCTTAAAATGCTAAGTAAAACAAGATTAAAACGAACGTTTATGATATAATATTAGTAAATAATTCGCAAAAGAGGTTGAGAGATGAAGCTGTTAGTTGTCGGTTCGGGTGGTCGTGAACATGCAATTGCTAAGAAGTTGCTTGAGTCAAAAGACGTTGAAAAGGTTTTTGTAGCTCCTGGGAATGACGGAATGACTCTGGATGGTCTGGAATTGGTAAATATCTCTATTTCCGAACATTCTAAGTTAATTGACTTCGCAAAGGTCAACAATATTGCTTGGACCTTCATCGGTCCAGATGATGCCCTGGCTGCAGGTATCGTGGATGACTTTAATCAAGTTGGGCTCAAAGCCTTTGGCCCGACCAAAGCTGCAGCGGAGCTGGAGTGGTCCAAGGATTTTGCTAAGGAAATCATGGTCAAATATGACGTTCCGACAGCAGCCTATGGCACATTTTCAGATTTTGAGGAGGCCAAGGCTTATATCGAGGAGAAAGGCGCTCCTATCGTTGTCAAGGCAGATGGTTTAGCACTTGGAAAAGGTGTCGTCGTTGCTGAGACGGTTGAGCAAGCGGTCGAAGCCGCTCATGAGATGCTCTTAGACAATAAATTCGGTGACTCTGGTGCGCGTGTGGTTATCGAGGAATTCCTTGACGGAGAAGAGTTCTCTCTCTTTGCCTTTGTCAATGGGGACAAGTTCTACATCATGCCAACGGCTCAGGACCACAAACGTGCCTATGATGGTGACAAGGGGCCTAACACGGGCGGTATGGGAGCTTATGCGCCAGTTCCCCACTTGCCAGAGAGCGTGGTTGATACGGCGGTTGACACCATTGTCAAGCCTGTCCTTGAGGGCATGATCCAAGAAGGGTGTCCTTATCTGGGCATCCTTTACGCAGGGCTTATCCTGACAGCAGATGGTCCTAAAGTCATCGAGTTCAACGCTCGGTTCGGAGATCCCGAAACTCAGATTATCTTGCCTCGTCTGACCTCCGATTTTGCACAAAATATCACGGATATCCTCGATAGCAAGGAGCCCAACATCACTTGGACGGATAAGGGTGTGACTCTGGGCGTGGTTGTCGCGTCAAACGGCTACCCGCTGGACTATGAAAAAGGCAAGCCTCTGCCGGAGAAGACAGCTGGCGACATCATAACCTACTATGCTGGGGCTAAGTTTGTGGAAAATAGCAGAGCACTGCTGTCGAATGGTGGACGAGTGTACATGCTGGTCACCACAGCAGATACCGTCTCAGCTGCGCAGGAAAAAATCTACGACCAACTCAAAAGGCAAGACACCACAGGCCTCTTTTATAGGCATGACATTGGTGGTAAGGCTTTGTAAATCAATGAAACTTTTAGCCGTGAGACTTAAATATAGAATTCAGGTGTTTGAAAAATGAAAAATAGGCTGCTATTTTTAGAAGGTTCAAGCTTGACCTCACGAGAAACTTTGACAGTTTTGTTGAAAGAAGGCTATAAAATTGATGTATTATCTCCTAGAAGATTTTCCATTGCACACTTCAGTCGTCTAACCCATAGAGTTCCGATAGTTGATGTGAACCGTTTTCCTGTAGATTATTTGAGACAGGTTAGTCAGTTGCTTCGTAAAACCAATTACAAGGCCATTTTGCCAACACATGAGGAAGGCTGGTTATTAGCAAATGGAAAGCAATTTTTACCTCAATCGCTACCAATCGCCCTTGCTGATAAAGAGCAGTTTGAAAAGTTAGCTGGGAAGATTGCTTTTGCTGAAACTGCGGATTTGTTAGGACTCCCCACACCTAAGTGGGAGCACGTGAAAGATGCAGACTCCATCCGGCTAGACTATCCTTATTGGCTGAAAGCAGATTATGGTACTGCCGGTCGCTCGGTTTATAAGATTTCAAGTAAGAAAGATTTGGCTGAAGTGACGAGCAGATTAACAGCGAGTGATGAGGAATGGATGGTTCAGCAAGACATAGTTGGAGACTATGGTCAGGTTCAAGCAGTGTTTGATCATGGAGAATTACTCGCAGTGCATTCTAGTGTAAAAGTAGGTTCTGGCGCGGGTGGTTCTGCTGCGGCAAGATTAAGCATAGAATCTCAAAGAACGAGAGAGCATGTTGAAAAATTAGGACAATATATACAATGGCATGGTTGTCTAACTTTAGATTTTATACATAGGGGAGACCAATTTTACTATATAGAGTGTAATCCTAGAATGGTAGAGCCTGCTAACGCCTATAAAGCAGGAGTTAATTTTCCAAAAATCATGATAGAACTAGCCAGTCACAGCTACGCTAAATCTGAGGTCATTCTTGGTCAAGCAGGTGTTGAGACGCATAGTCTGATGGCTTTGATTATTGGAACTGCTGAGAAGACGAAAAGTAGAAGAAAAATATTGCAGACAATAAAGTACTGGCTTTTAAGACGTGATAGTGAAGAAGTGTTGACACCTGTTTGGAAGGACTTGCCGAGCATTATACCTCTTGTGACAATTATACTTCGTTTATTGCTAAAACCTAAGAGCGTTGAAAATCTGGTTAATCAGACTGTTAAACATTATAGTGTTGAATCAGCCACTGTAAAAAATATTGAGCAAAAGAATTAGTTTATTCAGAGGAGAAAATATGAAACCAATTATTTCCATTATCATGGGCTCAAAATCCGACTGGGCAACCATGCAAAAAACCGCCGAGGTCCTGGACCGCTTCGGCGTGGCCTACGAAAAGAAAGTTGTCTCTGCCCACCGTACACCTGACCTCATGTTCAAACATGCGGAGGAAGCCCGTAGCCGTGGCATCAAGGTTATCATCGCAGGCGCTGGAGGCGCAGCCCATTTGCCAGGTATGGTAGCTGCCAAAACAACCCTTCCAGTCATTGGTGTACCAGTCAAATCACGTGCCCTTAGCGGTGTGGACTCGCTCTACTCTATCGTACAGATGCCGGGTGGCGTGCCTGTGGCGACAATGGCTATCGGTGAAGCAGGGGCGACAAACGCGGCTCTCTTTGCCCTCCGTCTACTGTCAGTAGAGGATCAGGCTATCGCGACAGCTTTGGCAGATTTTGCAGAAGAACAAGGAAAAATCGCAGAGGAGTCTACAAATGAGCTCATCTAAAACAATCGGAATTATCGGTGGCGGTCAGCTGGGTCAGATGATGGCCATTTCTGCTATCTACATGGGGCACAAGGTTATAGCGCTGGATCCTGCGGCGGATTGTCCTGCCTCTCGCGTGGCTGAGGTCATCGTGGCGCCTTATAATGACGTGGACGCCCTGCGCCAGTTGGCTGATCGTTGCGATGTTCTGACCTATGAGTTTGAAAATGTCGATGCTGACAGTTTGGATGCCGTTATCAAGGAGGGACAACTCCCTCAAGGAACGGACCTGCTCCGCATTTCTCAAAATCGCATCTTTGAAAAGGACTTTCTCGCAAACAAGGCTCAAGTCACTGTTGCCCCTTACAAGGTCGTGACTTCTAGTCAAGATTTGGCAGATATTGACCTTTCTAAAAATTATGTCCTAAAGACTGCGACTGGTGGCTACGACGGGCATGGGCAAAAGGTTATTCGCTCGGAAGCAGACTTGGAAGAAGCTTATGCACTAGCGGATTCAGCAGACTGTGTTTTGGAAGAATTCGTCAACTTTGACCTTGAAATTTCTGTCATCGTGTCAGGTAATGGCAAGGAAGTTACGGTTTTCCCAGTTCAGGAAAATATTCACCGAAACAACATTCTTTCAAAAACCATTGTGCCTGCTCGCATTTCTGAAAGTTTAGCTGAGAAAGCCAAAGCTATGGCAGTGAGAATCGCTGAGCAACTCAATTTGTCTGGAACTCTCTGCGTGGAAATGTTTGCGGCGGCTGATGATATTATTGTCAACGAGATTGCCCCACGACCACACAACTCTGGGCACTACTCTATCGAAGCTTGCGACTTCTCCCAGTTTGATACCCACATTTTAGGTGTTCTGGGAGCATCATTGCCGGAAATTAAATTACATGCACCTGCCGTCATGCTCAATGTTCTCGGCCAGCATGTCGAGGTTGCTGAAACATATGTGACAGAAAATCCAAGCGCCCACCTACATATGTATGGTAAAATAGAAGCGAAGTACAACCGCAAAATGGGACATGTGACTTTGTTTAGTGATGAACCGGATAAGGTTGAGGAGTTTGGGAAAGAAGAATTTGGAAACTAGAATATAAAATATAAATGTTGTTATATTAACCAAAAAATCGTAAGGAGAGTGCGAAAGTGTCAAAAAAGGAAACAGGAATAGAACAAGTTGATATGCAATCTGATGAACTATCTAGTATTGATGAAAGTGTATTTAAAATTAGGTATTGGAATACGACATATACATTTGATAGAATATCTCAACTTTATAAAAAAAGAAAGTTTGTTATTCCTGACTTACAGAGGGCATACGTTTGGACACAAGATATGGCTTCACGATTAATCGATTCTATTTTACTTGGAATACCTCTACCAAATTTTTTTATTTACAAAAATGAAGATGATACAAATGATATTATAGATGGTTTACAGAGAATTATTACAATTTCAACATTCATAAATGAAGAAAATCTCCCCGATAAAAAAGTCGTTTTTAGATTAAGTAATAATAACTCAGTGAGTTCTAAATGGCGAGGAAAATCATTTGATGAATTAACATCAGAAGAGCAGGATCGATTGAGAGATGGTGAAGCAAATATTGTTTTTTTTGAACAACGTTTTCCATCAACAAGAAAGAATGATATAAAAAAACATGTATTTGAAAGAATCAATACTGGTGGAGTTAAGCTGACTTCTCAAGAAATAAGAAATGCCCTATATCCAGGTGATTTGATGGAAAAAATAAAAGAATTATCTGCTAGATGGAGTAAACTTGAAAGACGTTTTACTGAAAAAGATTATAAAAAGTATAAAATAGATGAATTGATTCTACGAATAATTACTGTCGATAGTATTGTTAGTAATAATTATGAAGGATTAGTAAGGAATAATGCCGGGAAGATTATCCGTTCTCCAATCTCAACATCCATCATATTGAAAAATCAACTTGATTGTTTTATGGAAAAATATCAAAGCGGTTATAAGGATATAGATATTTTTGATAAGGCATTGACTACATATTATTCAGATGAATATCAGAATTTTCTAGGTCGAAATAAAAATAATATAAATGCAGTGTATGCTGAAACTGTATTTATACTTCTAATGTCGGCGATTAGAAGCGGTGAAAGAATTAACTTTACTGAAAAAAGTTACGATAAAATTAAGAATTTAGACTCAGATAAAAAGCTTCCCTTTACTCGTAGAACAACAAATATAAGTAATTTACGAATGCGCATTGAAATTTTTAAAGAAATATTGAGTGGGGATTGAAATGAGGCGTTTTTTTGTAAGCTTGCCAAACTATCTTGAAGAAGATATTTGTTATATACAGTCGGAGTTAGATAGATTGGAAGAAAAGTTAGTAACAAAAGATGAGGAGAATAATATTGAGAAACGTCATCTAATTCTTCTTATAGCAACATTTACTGAGCAAGCTTTAAAATTGTTCAGAGATGATATTGTAAATGCTAATGAAGAAATTCCTGCACATATTAAAAAATATTTTGAATTGAAAAATGAAAAGGAGCCTCTTTATGTAAAGAAAAATAGTGGAGATTCTATTTTTACAAGCTTTGGTATAGATGTAGATAGTATTACATCTCAAAAAATCAACCAAAATAAACGTATAATGTTTTTTGAAGGGAATTCAGATTTAATTGAGTTTGAAAAAATAATCAATAAAAATAGAAATATGGCGGCACACGAAACTCAGCCAAATTTCACATTGAATTTTTCTAAGATAAAAAAATTTTATGATTATTGTTTGTTATTTTTAGAACATTATTATCAACAGTTGAAGTCAATTATAAATGATAGAAATGAAAGAAGTATTTTCTTTTCTATAGATAGATATACGGAATACTTTGTGAAGGAATTTTCCGAGGGGATTGAAATGTTTTATTTAAAAAACAAACCTTCGACAAATATCAATTCAAAGGTTAAGGAACAATTTTCAAAAGATGAGTGGGAGATAGTTTTTAAACAATTTCTTATGATGGATGACTCAAAAAAGGAAGATAATAACTTCCTAAAGTCAGGTATCCCAGAATCGGAGTTTACAATATTATCTCAAGACTTAATGAGGCCTAGAAGGGAATGGAGAGGATTAGGTGGTCAAGTTGCTATGGAGTCAAAGTGTTCTCGGTTAGCAGATATAGCAAAGGATAACAGAACATTTATAAAATTTCCGATAAAAATAAAAGATAAAGAAATATTTTTTGGTAGAATAAGATAAGAAATATTTTGTAGAATATTAAGGAGAAACAACATGATCAACCGTTACTCTCGCCCCGAAATGGCGAATATTTGGAGTGAAGAAAATAAATACCGTGCTTGGCTTGAGGTGGAAATCTTGGCTGACGAGGCATGGGCTGAGTTGGGGGAAATCCCTAAGGAAGATGTGGCTTTGATTCGCGAGAAAGCGGACTTTGACATCGACCGTATTTTGGAAATCGAGCAGAAGACTCGCCATGATGTGGTGGCTTTCACGCGTGCGGTTTCTGAGACTCTTGGTGAAGAGCGCAAGTGGGTCCACTATGGTTTGACTTCTACTGACGTGGTGGATACGGCCTACGGTTACCTTTACAAACAAGCCAACGACATCATCCGTCGTGACCTTGAAAACTTCACCAACATCATCGCTGACAAGGCTAAGGAACACAAGTTCACCATCATGATGGGGCGTACCCACGGTGTGCACGCAGAGCCTACAACTTTTGGTCTTAAATTGGCGACCTGGTACAGTGAAATGAAGCGTAACATCGAGCGTTTCGAGCATGCGGCTGCTGGTGTGGAAGCTGGTAAGATTTCTGGTGCGGTGGGTAACTTTGCCAACATCCCACCATTTGTTGAGCAATATGTTTGCGATAAACTTGGTATCCGTGCTCAAGAAATTTCTACACAAGTCCTTCCTCGTGACCTTCACGCTGAGTACTTTGCAGTTCTTGCCAGCATTGCGACTTCAATCGAACGTATGGCGACTGAGATTCGTGGTCTTCAAAAATCGGAACAACGTGAAGTGGAAGAGTTCTTTGCTAAAGGTCAAAAAGGATCTTCAGCAATGCCACACAAACGTAACCCTATCGGTTCTGAAAACATGACTGGTCTGGCGCGTGTTATCCGTGGCCACATGGTGACAGCCTATGAAAACGTCGCTCTCTGGCACGAACGTGATATTTCCCACTCATCAGCTGAGCGTATTATCACACCAGATACAACTATCTTGATTGACTACATGCTCAATCGTTTTGGAAATATCGTCAAGAACTTGACGGTCTTCCCAGAAAATATGATCCGCAACATGAACTCAACTTTCGGTCTTATCTTTAGCCAACGTGCCATGTTGACCTTGATTGAAAAAGGCATGACACGTGAGCAAGCCTATGACTTGGTGCAACCAAAAACAGCCTACTCTTGGGATAACCAAGTAGACTTTAAACCGCTTCTCGAAGCAGATCCAGAAGTGACATCACGCCTGACTCAAGAGGAAATCGACGAAATCTTCAACCCTGCATACTACACCAAACGAGTGGATGATATCTTTGAACGTATCGGACTTGGTGATTAATCCTAACAATAAAAAGCGAGATTCAATCTCGCTTTTTTGTATTCTTGTCGAAGGGGTTTAATCTTCTTTTCTCTTAGTGAGTCCGTAGGCTGCTAGTGTGGCCATGAGTCCTACTGCGACCAAGCTTGCAGAGTCTTGACTTCCTGTTGCAGGGAGTTGTTTTTCATCTGCTTTGCTAGTAGTTGGTTCAGATTGCTCAGCTTTCTCAACGGCAGTTCCGACTTCGACAACTTGAGCGACCGCTTCCTGAGATACCGCACTATTGACAAGGGTTCTTTCTTCCTTGCCGTCAGCAGTGGTGCTAACAGAGTAGAAAATCGTACGGCGGCCATTTACTCCGGAAACGACGACTTGACTTTGTCCTTTTGGCAATTGCGGATTTTCACGTGTCACGGTAGTGAAAGGAATCTCTTCTTCTTGGATGTCTAGTCTAGGTTTTGCTTCTGCAGCTGGGGCAAGACCGTGTTCATCCCCTTTGTGAGTAATAGGGGCGCCGATTTCAACCACTTGGGTCACAGGTTCTTTGGTTACTTGGCTATCTAGAACAGTTTCTGTTTGTTTCCCATTTTCAGTAAGGACAGATATGTAATGAGTGCGTTCGCCCTCTACACCTGGTGTGATGATCTTTTCCTGACCAGCTGGGAGATTTGGATTTTCCTTCTTGATGACCCCAAATGGAATCTTTTCTGCTCTTGTGATGAGTTCCGGTTTGGTTTCAACATTGGCAGCTAGTTCGTTTTCATCGAGGCTTCCTGAGTGGGTTGCTGCTGGTTTGAGGTCTAGGCGGGCTGCTTTGAGCTTGGCTACGAGAGCGTCTAACTCGGCTTGTTTGCTCCGGTTGAGGTTGTAGTTGAGAGCTTCTTTAGCTGCATTTAGGGCATCCAAGCTTTCCTTGCTGTATCCATCCAAGTTTGCAGGGATTTGAGCAAGTTCCTCACGGAGTGCATTGTAGTTAGCGCGGAAGTAGTCTTTGTTATGGTCTGCAAAGGCAGTCATGAGTTCAAAGATTTCTTCTTCCTTGTACTCAGCACTTGGTTTATCTGCCCAGATAGCAAGCATGCTTCCAACGGTTGGAAGGTCTACTTCTGGATACTTGGTAGATGCAAGCTGGTTAAATGGTGTTTTTTTAGTGTTTTCAATTGCTTTTTTGAGGAAACCGCCACCATCTTCAGGTTTTTGGCCGAGAATATAGTACCAGTCTCCGTTAGTATTAAGGAATTTGTAGCCTTTGCTTGCCAGGTACTGAGGAGATGCAAGGTTGTAACCCCACCATCCCTTAGACCAGTAAGAGATGATGACATCCTTGTCAAACTCAACATCATCCTTGTCTTCATAGTAGAAACCATCGTTGAAGGCCATTGGTTGAAGGCCTCTTTCTTTGGCCATGGCAGCAAGAGTGTTAGAGTACTCAGCAAACTTGCCATAGAGTCCATACCATTTGAGGTAGTACCAGCCTTGAGCGTTGGTGGCATCATTGGCATATTCGTCTGTACCGTAGTTGAAGATCTTCGTTTTGCCTGCAAAGAAGTCCATGTACTTACCGATGAGGGCTTTAACAAAGTTCATCGCCTCTTCGTTTTCGAGATCCATGGTTGTTTTGGAGACTTTATCAAAATTAGCTTGAGGGTTTGCGATGCCTAATTTTTCCATAGCAACGAGCATGGCATCCATGTGACCTGGGCTGTTGATCGCTGGGATGAGTCCGATACCTTTTGATTTTGCGTACTCGATCAATTCAGTGATTTCAGCTTGGCTAAGAGTGGTTCCGTTTGGATCATCGTAGTAAGCTTTTGTTCCTTCGATGATGGCCTTTTTGACATCGTCACTTGCATAAGTTTTTCCGTTAGCTGTGATGGTCATGTCATCAAGGAGGAAGCGAAGTCCATCATTTCCAAGGAGAAGATGCACATCAGAGTAGCCGAGCTCGCTCGCCTTGTCTACGATGCGTTTGAGTTGGTCGAGCGTGAAGTACTTACGTCCAGCATCGATGGAGATTACCTTGTTTTTGGCAAGTTTCTCAACTTCGCGTTTCGCGTCTTCTTCTTTTTGAGCTTCTGGTGTGAAGGTCAAATTGCTTACAGCTTCTTGGAGTTTTGCGATTGCTTGATCAATAGTGTCTTGTTGGGCACGGCTGAGGTTGCTATCGATTGAGCGAATGGCTTTTTCAGCTTCTTTGACAGCTGCTACACTTTCTGCAGTATAGCGGTTAAGGTCTGTTGGTACTTCTTTCAGAGCTTGCTCAGCAGACTCATAGTCAGCTGCGAAGTATTCAGCATTGGCATTTGCGAAGCTACGCATGAGTTTGAAGAGGCGTGATGGTGAATAGCGTGCAGATGGGGTATCTGCCCAAGCAGCTACCATACCACCGATGAACGGGATAGTAGCCCCATCAGATTTTGGTATAGAAGTGATTGGAGTGTTCTTGATACCATTGAGTCCTTGGTCGAGGTTGTACCAGCCTTGTCCATCGGCATTTCGTCCGAGAACGTAGTACCAAGCATCGTTGGTATTAAGGATTTGGTGGCCTTTTTCAACTAGAAGTTTAGAAGAAGCGACGTCGTATCCGCCCCATCCACCAGTCCACATAGAAACGATGATGTCTTTGTCAAAGGTTCCAAAGCTAGTGTCGCTATTGTAGTAGATACCGTCGTTAAAGGCCATTGGTTTGAGACCATGAGATTTGACGATGCGAGCAAGGTCATTGGCGTAGGCGATAAATTTCTCGTATCCTCCTACAGGGTACCCTTCATTTGGATAGTATTTATCAGCCTGGAGAACGCTCCAACCTTTGGCATCTGTAGCATCGTTAGCATACTCATCCAGTCCGATATTGAAGATGTCAGTTTTGCCAGCGAAGTAAGCAGCATACTTGTCGACTAGAGCTTTGGTAAATGCAACCGCTTCTTTGTTATCAAGGTCAACGGTACGAGCAGATTCCTTACCAAAGTAGTTGAAGTTCGGTTTTTGGATACCTAATACTTTCATGGCATGCAAAATCGCATCCATGTGACCAGGGCTGTTTACAGTTGGGATGAGACCAATGCCTTTGTTTTTAGCATAGTTAATCAAGTCCGTCATCTGACTCTCTGTCAAATGGTTGCCGTTTGGATCCTTGTAGTAGGCATCGGTTCCGTTTTCGAGTGCACGTTTGACATCATCACTTGCATAGGTTTTGCCATTGGCTTTGATCGTCATGTCGTCCAACATAAAACGCATGCCATCATTTCCAACTAGTAGATGAAGATCAGTATAACCGTAGTGTTTGGCTTTGTCGATGATTTCTTTGAGTTGATCTGGAGAAAAGTACTTGCGTCCAGCATCAATTGAGATCATTTTTCTTTTAGCCAGTTTTTCATTTACCTGAGGTGCTCGTTCAGTGTTAGGAGTGGATACTGCAGGTGTGACGGCTTCATTTTTCTTTTCTGAAGAAGTGCTTTCAGCAGGAGTTTCAGCTGGGGCGGGGCTTTCTTTCTCGGTAGTAGGAGTTGGACTAGCATTTTCTGTCACAACTGGTGCGCTTGACTCTTCTGTTTTTGGAGCAACTGTTCGAGGAGCCTCCTGGTCTTCTTTGACCTCCTCTTTTACAGGTTTGTCAGCCTTTTCTTCCAGTTTTTCTGGAACCTTGGAGTCTACAGCTTCCTTGACTGCCTGAGGATTCTCCTGAATAGTTTGAACAGTTTCCTCAGCTGTTGGAGCTGGAGTAATTCCGTCGGCAGCTACGACTTGTGCGCTAAAAGCAAATCCTATAAGTACAGAAGCTGCCCCAGCCGCGTATTTACGAATGGAGAAGCGCTGTTTCTTTTCTAGTTTCATGACAAAACCTCCTTGTTATTATTATGTATGATAGCGTTTACATAAAACCGATTTTATTTTATTATCTAAGGAGTAAAATGTCAAGTGGGTTTATATAAGAACTATAATAAATAGAGGAAATCATAAGATTTAGAAGAAAATTATTTCCAGAAATAAGAAAGAGAAAGCTAATATTTAACTTGTTTTTAGTAAAAACGCTACTAATTAAATAAGAACCCTTCATAGCGTTCTCACAACCTCTTTCTCGTGCTATAATGAATATAGAAAAAGCCTGAGCTGGGCTCAAGCTTTCTCTTAATGACCTCGATTACATGAGAGGAATTTAATTTTGTAGTAGTCTGCTCGCTTATACGTTTCACTATAGGCGAGGACTTGGCCAGTAGCCTCAAGTTTAGTAGTCTTCGTTTGGAAGACAGTTGGAAATTGCGTATCGATTCCAAGTACAGAAGCAACATGCTCTGGTGTTGGGAATGCGATTTCATTGATTTCCTCAAAATGTTCATCGTTCATGTGAATGCGGTAATCCAATTTGAAGCGTTTATAGATAGAACTATAATAGTCAAGATTTGGATAGTTGGCATTGATGTATTGTTCAGGAATATAAGATGTGTGGTAGATGTAAGTTACGCCATTTGTTTGACGGGTACGTTCAATTTTGTAGTAGAACTGATCTCCACGTAATCCAAGCTTCTCTAAGTATTCAAGCTTGTTTCCGCGCTCGATAGAAAGGACAGTAACTTTATCGTCTTTGGTTTCAAAGATTTCAACATCTGAAAACTCAACGAGTTTGTGCTTACGTGCACGTGAAACGAAAGTCCCTTTCCCTTGTTGGCGGACAATATAGCCGTCTTTTGCAAGGTCATTCAAAGCACGCACAACAGTGATTGAACTAACATCATACATCGCGATCAATTCTGCTTCTGTATAAAATTTATCCCCACTTGCAAATTGACCTGAAATGATTTTGTTTTTTAATTCATCTTTAATATATTGGTATTTTGGAATAGCCATAATTTCACCTCGATTCTCTTTCTCCAGTCTTGATTTTACCATAAATACAGACAAAATAGTAGTATTTAGGTAAAAAAATTAAAATAATAGACTAAAATGTTATGTTGCATGTAAAAAATTCCATTTAATAACCTTGTGAATTATCATACATTAAAATATCGCTTTCATGCTATTTTTAGATAATTTTGGTAAATGGTAAGTAAAAAAATAGAAAAATTTTAAAGAATTTTCTAAAACCTATTGACAAATGCAAAAGATTTGATTATATTTAATATTATAATAAATGAAAGCGCAAACTTAATTCGTCAGAGGTGGTAACATGACAAGATTTAAAATTGAGGACGATTTCTATTTAGATGGAAAACCGTTCAAGATTTTGTCTGGCGCCATTCATTATTTTAGAATTCCAGCGGAGGATTGGTATCATTCTCTCTATAACTTAAAGGCACTTGGCTTTAATACAGTCGAGACCTATGTGGCTTGGAATTTACATGAACCCGTTGAAGGGGAATTTGATTTTGAAGGTGCCAGAAATTTGGAGAGGTTTCTTCAAATAGCACAAGATTTGGGTCTCTATGCCATTGTACGCCCGTCTCCATTTATCTGTGCAGAATGGGAATTTGGTGGCTTGCCGGCTTGGCTCTTGACCAAGGACATGCGAATCCGCTCGTCCGACCCGGCCTACATCGAGGCGGTTGCTCGCTATTATGACCAATTATTGCCAAGGCTTGTGCCTCGCTTGTTGGATAATAGTGGAAACATTCTTATGATGCAAGTCGAAAATGAATATGGCTCTTATGGAGAAGATAAGTCTTATCTACGAGCAATTCGGAAATTGATGGAAGACAGAGGGATTGATTGCCCACTATTTACTTCAGATGGCCCATGGAGGGCTACTCTGAAAGCCGGAACCTTGATCGAAGACGACCTCTTTGTGACAGGAAACTTCGGTTCTAAGGCTCCTTACAACTTTTCACAGATGCAGGAATTCTTCGATGAGTATGGCAAGAAATGGCCACTCATGTGTATGGAGTTTTGGGATGGTTGGTTCAACCGTTGGAAAGAACCCATCATCACGCGTGATCCAAAAGAGTTGGCAGAAGCTGTTCGAGAGGTGTTAGAGCAAGGCTCCATCAACCTTTATATGTTCCATGGCGGAACAAACTTTGGTTTCATGAATGGTTGCTCGGCTCGAGGAACTCTGGATTTGCCACAAGTTACATCTTACGATTATGATGCCCTTCTCGATGAAGAAGGAAATCCAACTGCTAAATACCTAGCAGTCAAGAAGATGATGGCAACACACTTCCCAGAGTATCCACAGTTGGAACCACTCTATAAGGAAAGCATGGAGATACAGGCCGTTCCATTGAACGAAAAAGTTTCCTTGTTTGAAACCCTGGATAGTCTCTCTAGTCCTACTGAAAGTCTCTATCCAAAAGCGATGGAAGAACTTGGTCAAAGTTATGGCTACCTTCTTTATCGTACTGAAGCAAGTTGGGATGCAGAAGAGGAACGTCTCCGTATCATCGATGGACGTGACCGAGCTCAACTCTATGTAGATGGTCAATGGATTGCTACTCAATACCAGACAGAGATTGGTGAAGACATCTACTGTCAGGGAAACCGAGAAGGCTTTTCAGAGATTGACATCTTGATTGAAAATATGGGGCGTGTCAACTATGGACATAAGTTCTTGGCAGATACGCAACGTAAAGGAATTCGCACAGGTGTCTGCAAGGATCTACACTTCATGTTAAATTGGAAACAATATCCACTTCCATTGGATAATCCTGAGAAAATTGATTTTTTAAAAGGATGGACAGAAGGACAACCAGCCTTTTACGCTTATGACTTTACAGTCGAAGAGCCAAAAGATACTTATCTAGACATGTCTGAGTTTGGTAAGGGAGTTGCCTTTGTCAACGGGCGTCACCTAGGACGTTTCTGGAACGTCGGCCCGACCCTCTCACTTTATATCCCTCATAGTTATCTCAAGAAAGGTGCTAACCGCATCATTATCTTTGAAACTGAGGGCGAATATAAAGAAGAGATTCATTTAACTCGTAAACCTACACTAAAACACATAAAGGGGGAAAACTTATGACAATTGTAGGATGCCGTATCGATGGACGTTTGATCCACGGTCAAGTAGCCAATCTTTGGGCTGGAAAACTAAATGTTTCACGCATTATGGTTGTAGACGACGAAGTTGTTAACAACGATATTGAAAAGAGTGGTTTGAAACTTGCGACACCACCAGGTGTGAAACTCAGTATCTTGCCAGTTGAGAAAGCAGCAGCAAATATCCTTGCTGGTAAATACGATAGCCAACGTCTCTTTATCGTTGCACGTAAACCAGACCGTTTCCTTGGTTTGGTCGAAGCAGGTGTTCCGCTTGAAACACTCAACGTCGGCAATATGTCTCAAACACCAGAAACTCGCTCTATCACACGTTCTATCAACGTGGTAGACAAGGATGTGGAAGATTTCCACAAACTAGCAGAAAAAGGTGTGAAACTCACTGCTCAAATGGTTCCAAATGATCCAGTTTCAGACTTTTTGAGCTTATTAAAATAGGAAAAAATTTTTAGGAGGTCATTGTTATGATACAATGGTGGCAAATTTTACTTCTCACTTTGTACTCAGCTTATCAAATCTGTGATGAGTTGACAATCGTTTCATCTGCAGGTTCCCCTGTATTCGCTGGTTTCATTACTGGTTTGATCATGGGAGATGTGACAACTGGTTTGTTTATCGGTGGTAGCTTGCAGTTGTTCGTTCTCGGGGTTGGTACCTTCGGTGGTGCTTCTCGTATTGACGCAACTTCTGGTGCGGTTCTTGCAACAGCATTCTCTATCTCTCAAGGTATTGATACAGATCTTGCAATCACAACAATCGCTGTACCAGTAGCAGCACTTTTGACATACTTCGACGTTCTTGGACGTATGACAACTACTTTCTTTGCACACCGTATTGATGCTGCGATCGAACGCTTTGACTACAAAGGTATCGAACGCAACTACCTACTTGGTGCAGTGCCTTGGGCTCTTTCTCGTGCCCTTCCAGTATTCTTTGCTCTTGCTTTTGGTGGTGCTTTTGTACAATCAGTAGTAGACCTTGTTAAAGAATATCAATGGATTGCAGATGGTTTGACACTTGCAGGTCGTATGCTTCCAGGTCTTGGATTTGCAATCTTACTTCGTTACCTTCCAGTTAAACGTAACCTTCACTACCTTGCAATGGGATTTGGTTTGACAGCTATGTTGACTGTTCTTTACTCATATGTAACAGGTCTTGGTGGAGCTGTTGCGGGTATCCTTGGTACTCTTCCTGCTGATGTTGCTGAAAAGATTGGCTTTGCTAACAACTTCAAAGGTTTGTCTATGATCGGTGTTTCTATCGTAGGTATCTTCCTTGCAGTTGTTCACTTTAAGAACAGCCAAAAAGTAGCTGTAGCAACACCTTCTACACCATCAGAAAGTGGGGAAATTGAAGATGACGAATTCTAATTATAAACTTACAAAAGAAGATTTTAATCAAATCAACAAACGTAGCTTGTTTACTTTCCAATTAGGTTGGAACTACGAACGTATGCAAGCTTCTGGTTACCTTTACATGATCTTGCCTCAATTGCGTAAAATGTATGGGGATGGAACTCCTGAATTGAAAGAAATGATGAAAGTTCATACTCAATTCTTCAATACGTCTCCATTCTTCCACACAATTATCGCTGGTTTTGACCTTGCCATGGAAGAAAAAGATGGTGTAGGTTCAAAAGATGCCGTTAACGGTATCAAGACAGGTTTGATGGGACCATTCGCTCCTCTTGGAGACACAATCTTTGGTTCACTTGTACCTGCTATCATGGGATCTATCGCAGCAACTATGGCGATCGCTGGCCAACCATGGGGTATCTTCCTTTGGATCGCAGTTGCAGTTGCTTATGATATCTTCCGTTGGAAACAATTGGAATTTGCCTACAAAGAAGGGGTTAACCTTATCAACAACATGCAAAGTACTTTAACAGCTTTGATTGACGCTGCATCTGTACTTGGTGTCTTCATGATGGGTGCTCTTGTAGCAACAATGATCAACTTTGACATTTCTTATAAATTGCCAATTGGTGAAAAATTGATTGACTTCCAAGATATCTTGAACTCAATCTTCCCACGCTTGCTTCCAGCAATCTTCACTGCCTTCATCTTCTGGTTGCTTGGTAAGAAAGGTATGAACTCTACAAAAGCTATCGGTATCATTATCGTGCTTGCCTTGGCTCTTTCTGCCCTTGGTAAATTTGCACTTGGAATGGGCGCATAATTTATGAGTAAATCATTAATTTTAGTGAGTCACGGCCGTTTCTGTGAAGAACTTAAAGGTAGCACTGAAATGATCATGGGTCCACAGGACAACATTCATGCAGTGGCTCTTCTTCCAGAAGATGGTCCCGAAGAATTTACTGCTAAATTTGAAGCTGCTATCGAAGGATTGGATGATTTCCTAGTCTTTGCGGACCTTCTCGGTGGTACACCATGTAACGTGGTAAGCCGTTTGATTATGGAAGGTCGCGACATTGAACTCTACGCAGGGATGAATCTTCCAATGGTGATTGAATTTATCAATGCCAGCCTTACAGGTGCAGATGCGGATTATAAGAGCCGTGCTGTAGAAAGCATTGTAAAAGTCAATGATCTGTTAGCGGGCTTCGATGATGACGAAGATGAATAATACTCTTCGAAAATCAAATTCAAACTACGTCAGCGTCGCCTTGCCGTACTCAAGTACAGCCTGCGGCTAGCTTCCTAGTTTGCTCTTTGATTTTCATTGAGTATAAGATGTAACTTAGAGCATCTTATATAGAATATACATGGGAATGGGAGTCACTCCCATTCCCATATTTTCAATAGGAATGAAACAACAATAGATTAGAGGAACTCTATGCTAAATTACACAAAAGAAGAATTACTTGAACTGGGTGCAGAAATCACGACTCGTGAGATCTACCAACAGCCTGACGTATGGAAAGAGGCTTTTGAAGCTTATCAAGTGAAACGGGAAGAAATTGCAGCCTTTCTGCAAGGGATCGCTGATAAACATGACTATATTAAGGTTATCTTGACGGGTGCTGGTACTTCTGCTTATGTGGGAGATACCTTGGTGCCTTACTTTAAGGAAGTCTATGACGAACGCAAATGGAATTTCAATGCCATTGCGACAACAGATATCGTAGCCAATCCAGAAACCTATCTGAAAAAAGATGTGGCAACTGTCCTTGTATCCTTTGCTCGTAGTGGGAATTCGCCTGAAAGTGTGGCGACGGTTGATTTGGCCAAAGCCTTGGTTGATGACCTCTATCAAGTGACCATTACATGTGCTGCAGATGGGGAATTGGCTCTTCAAGCGCATGGTGATGACCGCAATCTTTTACTCTTGCAACCAGCTGCATCTAATGATGCTGGATTTGCCATGACTTCTAGCTTTACATCTATGATGTTGACAGCACTCTTGGTGTTTGACCCAACAGAATTTGCTGTTAAAGCTGAACGTTTTGAAGTTGTATCTAGCCTTGCCCGTAAAGTCCTAGACAATGCAGCAGATGTCAAAGAATTGGTTGACCTTGACTTTAACCGTGTCATCTATCTGGGTGCAGGTCCTTTCTTCGGTCTTGCTCATGAAGCTCAGTTGAAGATTTTGGAATTAACAGCTGGTCAAGTGGCAACTATGTATGAAAGCCCAGTTGGCTTCCGTCATGGTCCAAAATCATTGATTAACCAAGATACAGTTGTTTTAGTATTTGGTACAACGACAGATTACACTCGCAAGTATGATTTGGACTTGGTTCGTGAAGTTGCTGGTGATCAGATTGCCCGTCGTGTCGTGCTTTTGAGTGATCAAGCCTTTGGTCTTGAAAATGTCAAAGAAGTAGCTCTTGGCTGTGGTGGAGTCTTGAATGATATTTACCGTGTCTTCCCTTACATTATTTATGCCCAACTCTTTGCCCTATTGACTTCACTCAAGGTAAAAAATAAACCAGATACACCGTCTCCTACAGGTACAGTAAACCGTGTGGTACAAGGTGTGATCATTCATGACTATCAAAAATAAGGAAGTGTCTATGAGTAAATTACAATTAAGTCCCAATAAAGTTGCCTGCTTGCAAAAACTCTCTGACGAGAACGGCATTATCTCAGCCCTTGCCTTTGACCAACGTGGTGCTTTGAAACGCCTCATGGCTCAATACCAAACAGAAGAGCCAACAGTGGCTCAAATGGAAGAACTTAAAGTCTTGGTGGCTGATGAATTGACAAAATATGCTTCATCTATGCTCCTTGACCCTGAGTATGGACTTCCAGCTACAAAAGCCCTTGATGCCAATGCTGGTCTTCTCCTTGCTTATGAGAAAATTGGCTACGACACAACAAGCACTAAACGCTTGCCAGACTGCTTGGATGTTTGGTCTGCCAAACGTATCAAGGAACAAGGCGCTGATGCTGTCAAATTCTTGCTTTACTATGACGTAGATAGTTCTGATGAACTCAACCAACAAAAACAAGCCTACATTGAACGAATTGGTTCTGAGTGTGTGGCGGAAGATATTCCATTCTTCCTTGAAATCTTGGCTTACGATGAAAAAATCGCTGACGCAGGTTCTGCAGAATACGCCAAAGTGAAACCACACAAGGTTATCGGTGCCATGAAGGTCTTCTCAGACCCACGCTTTAACATCGATGTTTTGAAAGTGGAAGTTCCAGTCAACGTCAAATATGTTGAAGGCTTTGGCGATGGTGAAATCGTTCATACACGTGAAGAAGCAGCAGCCTTCTTTAAAGCTCAAGACGAAGCTACTAACTTGCCATACATCTACTTGAGTGCAGGTGTATCAGCTAAACTCTTCCAAGAAACGCTAGTATTTGCCCACGAATCAGGCGCAAACTTCAACGGAGTTCTTTGCGGCCGTGCAACATGGGCTGGATCAGTCGAAGCCTACATCAAACATGGCGAAGCAGCAGCTCGTGAGTGGTTGCGTACAACAGGTTTTGAGAACATTGACGAACTCAACAAGGTTCTTAAAACAACAGCGACTTCATGGAAAGAACGTGTGGAAGCATAAAACAAGAATAGAAGAATCTTCTTTTGTTAAGAAGAGACTTAAGGTTTCCTGACAAAGGATTCTGAAAATAGGAACTACAACCATAGATGGTGAATATGCTTTCTATAGTTTGTTTACTTAATAGAAATAGAAAACAGGAGATGAAAATGAAAGCATACACAGAGCGTGTATTTGGAAATCATGAGGGCAAGGATGTCTTGGCCTATCGCTTTGAGACTGATGGTGGTTATCAGCTTGAAGTTATGACTTATGGTGCGACCATTTTGCGCTATGTCACACCTGACAAGGCTGGAAATTTTGCCAATGTTATCTTAGACTTTGATGATTTTGCTAGCTATGTAGGCAATAGTCCCAAGCATGGAGCTAGTGTGGGCCCAGTAGCAGGCCGTATCGCTGGTGCGACATTTGAGCTCAATGGCAAGACCTATGATCTTGAAGTCAACAATGCTAGCAACTGTAACCACAGTGGTTCAACAGGTTGGGATTCCAGCTTGTTTGAATTGGTAGAAGTGAGCGACCATGGCTTGACTCTCTACACCGAGCGTACAGACGGGACAGGAGGATTTCCTGGCAATCTCAAGATTTGGATTAGCTACCACTTGGAAGAAACTGGTGCCTACGAAGTCAGCTATAAGGTGACGACAGATCAGGATACGCTGGTCAATCCAACTAATCACAGCTACTTCAACTTGTCTGGTGATTTCACGCAGACAGTTGACCGCCATGTCTTTCAGCTAAATACGGAGGGCATTTACCCAATCGCTCCAGACGGTGTTCCAGCTAAGACTCCAGATGCCACTCGTGATGTTGTTAAACACATCTACAATGGTGCTTTGTTGAAGGATATCTTTGCAGAGAAAGATGAGCAAATCCAGCTGGTATCTGGTTTGGATCACCCATTTGCCCTTCCTGCAGGTCATGACAATGCTGGTTTCCTTTATGACCAAAACTCAGGTCGTTTCCTACTTTTCAAGACAGAGGCTCCTTGCTTTGTGGTCTACTCAGCAAACTTTGTAGATGAGAGTGTCATCATAGCTGGTCAGCCAATGATTCAGCACAATGGGATTGCCCTTGAAGCGCAAGCTTTACCAGATGCCATTCACAGTGACCTCAAAGACCAAGTTATTCTCAAAGCAGGGGAAACCTTTACCAGCAAAACTCGCTACGAGCTTGTTGTCAAATAAAAAGAAGAGCTGGTTTCCAGCTCTTTTGAGTTGACTTCGTTGACATTTTATCTCAATAGTGTATAATTGATGTAACGGATAAAGTTACAACAAACAAAAGGAGACACCCTATGACTTATGCATACCAGAGCCACATTTACCTAGCCGAGGTGGTTTTAAATGTCAAGGATTTGAAGAGTCAAACGGCTTTTTATCACCAGATTATTGGTTTGGAGATTTTATCTCAAACAGAGACAGAAGCAATTTTGGGACTTGGTAGAAAAGCCTTGGTCCACTTGATTCAGACAGAAAAAGCTGGGGAAGTAAGGGAGCATTATGGGCTCTACCATCTGGCAATTTTGTTGCCGACACGAAAAGCCTTGGCTGATGTCCTGAAACACCTAAGTGATTTGCGCATTCCTCTGGTCGGAGGTGCGGATCATGGATACAGTGAGGCCCTTTATCTGGAGGATTTGGAAGGAAATGGCATTGAACTCTACCGTGATAAGCCAGTGTCTTCATGGGATATTCGAGAAGACGGCCGCATTATCGGTGTGACAGAGGCCCTTGCGGCACAGGACATTTATGAGTTAGGGGAAAAGGTAGATCCCTTTCTCCTAGCTGAAGGGACGAGAATGGGGCATATCCATCTATCGGTTAAGGATAGCCGTGCGGCGAGTCAGTTTTATCAAACAGTGTTAGGGCTAGAGGATAAATTTACTATTCCTAGTGCCAGTTGGATAGCAGCCGGGAAGTACCATCACCATCTGGCTGTCAACGAATGGGCTGGAAAAGGTCTAGCTCCGCGTAAATCGGGCTTGCCTGGCTTGTTCTACTACGTCCTTGAGGTCGAAAGCAAGGAAGAACTCTTAGCCATCGTTGAGCAAGCACAAGAGGTGGAAGCTCCGATCAAGTGGTTACATTCGAGTGAGTTGGATCTTATAGACCCAGACGGGATTGTGACCCGCATTCGCTTGGCACGATGAGATGAAGAAAACACATCATATACATAGAAAAAGGCGGACAGGCTCGCATTCTGTTTTTAGAACGCGGACTTGTTCGCTTTTGTATGAAATGACGAAGCCTTTTTTGACTCTAGCTAAGGTATCGGTCAGGGATATTTTCCCTTTTCTGGGGGTTCATGCTATAATACTAATAAACTTTTCTTTCTCTAGGAAGGCAAAGGCCGAAAAATCGGCTAGAATGCTCGCAATCGTTGTCACGAAGCTTTTAAGAGAAAGTCGAACTCTGTTTGAACATCCGTATTGAGTTTAGGAGACGGGAAATAAGATGGACACAAGTGTAAAAAAATTAATCAATATGGGCCCTCTGGAGGACTATTTTATTTATTATGATCTGAGAAATCAAGTATTCTATGAAGTAAAACAAGGCATGAATTATTCAGCCATTGCAGCTCCTATTGCAGTCTTTTCCTTGCAACGGCTGTCGAAGTTGCTCAACCAAACCTTTGGAGATGTCTCATCACCTTTCAATCTGCTTTTCTTTATCTTGATGTCTCTGTTTTTAATTTTCGGGACAATTCTCCTTGCCAAATCTACCCGACGTAAAATGAAGACAGATAGATTTAGAAAAGTTAGGTTAACAAAAGCCAATATTAAAACACTTAGAAGAAAATCTAGATGGACAGTCCTAGTTGAGGTTTTTTGTTTTCTCATGATTCTGTTTTCCATCTATCGTTATTTTACCTACTCTGATTTTCTGTTCTTGATGATGTATATGTTAGGGATTTTTTCACTTGTTTATATTGTCTATGAATTTCAGATGAAAACGCGCAAACGACTGTTCAAAGAGCTGATGGAGACATTACAGGACGATAGCCGAGGAAAAGAGGGAGAAATGTAAGATGAGAAAAATCATTTATATAGGCCAAGGAAGCCAGCAATCCATCTACTATAACACAAGGACGAGAGAGGCATTAACGACAGAATCTAGCAACTTGCCAGATAGTGAAGGCGCCATCAGTTCAAAGAAATCCAAGTGGTCTTGGATTCTCTTTTTTGCTTTCTTGCTAGTTGCTATCATCAGTATTTGGATTCGTTCCTTGATAATGCCCTTTAGATTGAGTGAGTGGATGATTCCTATCCATCTAGCCGCAATCCTTTTTGTTTTTATCGGAAGTGTTTATGGATTTGAAAAACTTTTCTACAGTGGGGCTAAGTCGCTTGTTCCAGCAAGTGAAGAACAGTTTAAAGATGCGGTTGAAAGTAGTACTTTTTGGAGGAAGTCACCAGATAAGGAACCAACAGTTGATAAAATCATCTTGTATCTATTTGTTATCCTCGTTCTTCTATTTGTTTTTGTTATTGTTGTATTTTTTGCTATACCTGCGACTTTCATTCCTTACTATGAACAGGAATGGTTTAAGCCGTCCATGTTCATGGTACCAATCGGAGCAACGATCGTCCCAATTAGCGTGGTTCTTCTACTATTTCAAAACAATCCAATCCGCTGGATTTTAGCCGTACGAAAATACAAGCAGGGAAAAGTATTATTTAGGGAAGAGAAATAGAAAAGAGGAGATAATGATGTCACAAGAGAGATATTTGCAAATCAAAAAAGAGCATCAAGTTCGTAAGTTTGTGGGGCGTTTCCTCTTCATTCTTCTCGCTATACTCGATGTTCTACTGGTATCAAGTCATTCCAATTATGTCCCGCTTATAACGGTGGCTATGGTAACGATTGTGCCTTTTAATCATTTTCTACTTGGTCCTCTTAGGAGACAGAAAAAAGCTATAGAAAAAGAGCATCCAGAATGGAAAATACTCAGTACAAAGGGAGTAAAGGTTCCCTCGGCTGAAGCAAATAAAAGAACCTTGGCTGGTATTGGGATCTTGATAGCCTTGCTGTTGTCTTTTGGGCTATTCTATAAACCTGTGAAACAGCCGAACGACCAAGTAAACAAGCCACCTAAGGTTGATTCTAAAACGCCTGAAACGTCCAAGCCTTCTGAGTCTGAGTCGTCCAGTTCCTCAGAGTCGAAATCCTCGTCTTCGACTGAACAAAGTTCTAAAACCGAAAATTCAGGAACAAAACCGTCAAAAAGCGAGTCCAATAATCCCTATTACCAGATTCCAGGACTTACTGACGAACAGGTGAGAGATATCATATCGAAATCTGTGAAAGATTTAAGAGAAAAACAGTCAAAAGAAAAATCCGAAGAGTAGACTCCAGGGCTTCGATGTCTTTTCTGGATGAGTTAGTTTTGAGATTTTACTGTATAGAATAACAGGAGGAGTTCATATGACTAAAGAAGTGATTGGTTTGATAGTTGGAACAATCGTCATCTTCCTATCTTTTGTATTTGTGTGTGGGACCTTTCTTTTCCTCTATCTTCGGGATCAGAAGTTGGTCCGCCTTGCCAAGTCATCCGTTCCTGGAACGGTTATCGGCTATAGCCGTTTTCGTGAGGGGTATCCACCTATCGTCGAATACACGGTGGATGGGATTGCTTATAAGAAAACCTTGCAGTATTTTATGTTCAAAACGGTCACAATTCCGTGGGGGACTACTAAATTTTTAAAGGACTATACAAGAGAAGATATGCTAGCGCCTTCAATCACTCGCTACAGTAACTCCTTTGTTTCCTTCAAACGCTTGATGCAGACCCATTTCCCCCTTCATTCGGAGCTGACGGTCTGGTATGATCCAGACAAGCCGGCCAGGGCCTATGTCGAACGTTACAGTGGAATGGACAAGTTTTACAAGTGGTTTGGTATCGGATTTGGGCTGGCTCTAGTTCTAGTCTATGGGATAGTGATCCTAGCCTTTTTGTCCAAGATATAAGGCATAACTAATCGGAAACTTGATTTCCCAATCGTACTTCAAGGAGAACAGCCTTAGTTCTCCTTTTTCCTGTTCAGCAGATTTTTCTATCCAATCCAGAGAAAAGCTTGCCTCCTATAAAGACAGATAGGATGAGAATTTTGACAAAGAACCGTATTCGAGATATAATGAAGAAAAAGTGACCAAGGATAAATCAATGACAAACTCAAAGTATATAACACGCCTGAAACGTTCAGAGGGCCAGTTGCGTGGGATTCAAAAGATGATCGATGAAGATCGTGACTGCGCAGATATCATTACTCAGTTGACAGCAGTTCGCTCCAGTGTTGAGCGCGTGATTGAGATGATGATTACCGAAAATCTCACCGCTTGCATCAACCAACCGCTAGAGGACCCTGAGGCTCAAAAGGAACGCTTGGAAAAGGCTGTTCAGTACCTAATCAAACGGAAATAAACTAATTTTTGAGACAAGAGTTGCAAAGGTCTATCTACTATTAGAATAGTTTAATGTGAATCAAGAGAGGCTAGTAAAAAGTCTTTAAAATTAAAAAACGCATAGTATCAGGTGTTGAAAAACCTTGATACTATGCGTTTTATTGTGGGGAGATTTATACTCTTCGAAAATCAAATTCAAACCACGTCAGCTTCACCTTGCCGTACTCAAGTACAGCCTGCGGCTAGCTTCCTAGTTTGCACTTTAATTTTCATTGAGTATTACTTCATTTTCTCTTGAAATTGATTTTTGCCTAGCTTCGTTTGCTTATTCTACTTGACCAGGCCAAGCATTCATACCACCTTCTACATTGGTAACGTTGAGGCCTTGGGCGCTGAGAAATTGACAGGCAGAGGCGGAACGTACTCCACCTTGACAGATGACATGGTATTCATGGTCCAGTTTGAGTTCTTTGTAGCCTTGCTCCAAGCTACTTAACGGAAGATTTTTGGCACCTGGTGCATGTCCTGCTTGGAATTCATGTACTTCACGGACATCGATAAGATCTAGATTTTCATTTTGATATTTTTCATAAAAGTCAGCCATGCTGATATTAGTTAGCATATTCTACTCCTTCTGGATTAGCCATTTTGTATAGTGAATAAGCGCCGTCAAGGTTTTGGACGGTAAATCCTGCTTGCTTGAGGATACGCTCTGCGATATAGCTGCGCAAACCACTGTGGCAGCTAACGATGTAGGCTTGGTTCTTGTCTAGTTCATCCAAGCGTTCCCGTAGTTCGTTTAGGGGGATGTGGATGGTATCGACTTTGAGTCGACCACTTTGGAATTCGCCACTTGTTCGTACATCTAGGAATTTCTTGCCCTTTGCCAGTTCGTCTTCGAGCTGGTACCATTGAATATTGTCACTTAAACCTTCGATTAGGTTCAAGGCCGCGTAGCCCAGCATGTTGACGGGATCCTTAGCGGAGCCAAATGGTGGCGCATAGGTGAACTCCAATTCTGGTAAGTCAAAGACGGTGAGATTTCCCTTGATAGCAGTTGCTAGGATATCGATTCGTTTGTCAACACCTTTCTTCCCGACGCCTTGGGCGCCATAGATTTTTCCAGTGTTTGGGTCAAAGAGGAGCTTCAAGGTCATATCAGTAGCGCCAGGATAATAACCAGCGTGGTCTTTACCGCTGACATGAAGTGCCTTGTAAGGAAGTTGATTCATGCTAAGGATACGCTCGCTGAGACCGGTAGAAGCAGCTGTCATATCAAAGGCACGAACGATAGCAGTGCCGATACTGCCCTTGTTTGTACGCCCGAGTCCTGCGATGACGTCCGCCACTTGGCGTCCCTGACGATTGGCAGGAGAAGCGAGAGAGATGAGGGCGTCTTGGCCCGTAATCTCTTGCTTGACGACGATGGCATCCCCAACTGCAAAAATATCTTTTTGACTGGTTTCATAATGTTCATCGACCAGGATCCCACCACGAAGTCCCAGTTCAATCCCTGCAGCCTTAGCTAGTCCATTTTCAGGTTCAACACCGACAGAAAGGATGGTGAGGTCAGAAGTGATCTTTTGACCGTTTTCGAGAGCGATGACTTTTCCTTGGTCTTCAAATCGAGTTGCAGACTGGGAAGTGATAACGCGAACACCATTTGCCAGCAATTCTGCTTGGACAAAGGCCGCCATTTCCTGATCTAATGGTGGCAAGACATGGGGTGCTTTCTCAACGATGGTAACTTGTAATCCACGTTTCGCCAGGTTTTCAGCCATTTCAAGCCCGATAAAGCCTGCACCGATGACGACAGCTTCTTTTGGATGATTGTCCAAGGCCGCCATAATTTCATCAAGATCGGGAACATTGCGGAGCGTGTAGGCATTCTTAGCTTCTGCCAAACCTTCAATGGTAGGAACAAATGGTTTAGCTCCTGGAGAGAGGATCAGCTTGTCGTAGCTTTCTGTGAATTCCTGTCCATCATAGCGTACGGTCACAGTGTGATCTGCTGGCGAAATGCTGATGACCTCGTGAAATGGTCGCACATCGAGATTAAAGCGTGCTTTGAGACTTTCAGGAGTTTGGACTAATAAACTATCACGGTTTGAAATTTCTCCTGAAACATAGTAAGGAAGTCCGCAGTTTGCAAAGGAAACAAAGGGACCTTTCTCAAAAATAGTGATTTCAGCGTCTTCCATGAGACGTCTGAGGCGGGTTGCTGCTGACATACCGCCTGCAACTCCTCCAACAATGATAACTTTCATTGACTTTCTCCTTTATGCTTTTAGATGACCTTACCTTTCCAAGCGCTCATACCGCCTCGAACATTGACGACATCGTAACCTTTTTTCTTTAGCTTTTTAGCGGCTAGTTTGCTTCGTACACCAGAATGACAAATGACATAAAGTGTTTCTTTTGTCGCAGGTGTGTAAGAACCGATTTCTGTTAAAGGAACATTCTTGGCGTTTTTGATATGACCTCTACGGAATTCCGTAGGCGTTCGAACATCCAGTAGTTGAATCGGTTCCTTGAGTTTAACTTCTAACTCGCTGGTAGAAATACTGTCAATTTTTGTAAATAAGTGAAACATAGGCACCTCCAAACATACCCTTATGGGGTATATTAAACCATGAAGTCAAGCTTTTGTCAAGCAAGTTGTTTTGACTTGGGAGAGGGCTTGGTTTTGAGAGTTTAGAAAGCAGGCTATTCTTGACCTTTCAAAGTCTTTTTGATATGATGACCTCAAAGTAAGTGTGAGGTATTAAGATGACCAGTGAATACCGGAAAATGATAGCGGGAGAGCCCTATCATCCGTTTGACCCCGAGTTGCGGGTCTTGGTTCAGACAGCACGTCAGAAGCAGGCAGATTTCAACCAGGAGTTAGATCCCTTGAAAGGGGCGGAGATTATCAAAAGTTGGTTTGGTTCAACTGGGGAAAATCTCTATGTCAATCCACGTCTGGTGGTCGATTATGGAGTCAATATTCATCTAGGGGAAAATTTTTATTCTAATTGGAACTTGACCATGCTGGATGTTTGTCCGATTCGCATCGGTAACAATGCCATGCTTGGCCCCAACTGTCAGTTTTTAACCCCACTCCATCCACTGGATCCGCATGAACGCAATTCAGGGGTCGAATACGGCAAGCCCATCACCATCGGTGACAATTTCTGGGCTGGAGGTGGCGTCATTGTCCTTCCTGGAGTGACACTGGGCAATAACGTAGTGGCGGGAGCAGGGGCCGTGATTACCAAGTCCTTCGGAGACAATGTTGTCCTAGGTGGCAATCCTGCGCGTGTCATTAAGGAAATCCCAGTTAAAGAAAACTAAAAAGAACAGCCCAGGCTGTTCTTTTTATGAACTCTAATCTTATAAATTTTTCTTCTTTTTTGCTTTCTTGGTCAAGGAAACATCGCACTGAGGGATGTTGGTTTTAAAAATCTATTAAAGGTAGTCTAGAGTTCAAAAATTGTTTTAGCAGCCCTTTCTAAAAAATTACTAGGCGAAATCTAATCCAAACTGAATTTAAGGAAACTTTCAGAAAAGTTTTAGTTTTGTTTCAGGAATCTTCAGTAGACTGTCTAGCTATATCATACGAAGGAGAGGAAAAAGGTATGAAATCAAAAAAATGGACCCTACTCGCAACGAGTTTAACGGCAATGGTGCTGATGGCAGCATGTGCCCAGTCAACAACTACATCCACTACCAATGAAACGACAAATAGTGCCACAACAACTTCAACAAAGACAAATCAATCATCCTATTTTACAGAGAAGGACTATGATACTTCTTATGATGAAAGCACAGCTTCTAAGATTGAGCTATCTGGCTCATCTGCAAACGTCTCTGGAGATGGCGTGACAGTTTCTGGCTCAACAGTGACCATCACAAAATCTGGCACCTATGTAATTTCAGGTCAGTCTGACGGAGTTCAGATCAAGGTCGAGGCAGATAAGTCAGCAGATGTTCACCTAGTCCTAAAAGGTGCAACCATGACCAATACCAATGCAGCGATATCTGCGACATCAGTCGGCCACGTCTACCTGACTCTGGCAGAAGGAACCACCAACAGTCTCTCTGACTCAAGCTCGAACAGTGACGAAAAAGCCGACGCAGCTCTCTTTTCTAAGGTGGATTTAACCATCAACGGGAAAGGAACTCTTAATGTAGAAGGAAAGAAAAATAATGGTATTAAGGCCAACGACACCCTCCACATCACTGGTGGAACCTATAACATCACAGCAGTTGGCGATGCCTTTAATGTCAATGATGAGCTCAACATCACTGGTACGACCATGATCATTGATGCTAAAGAAGACGGAGTCAAGGTGGATAATGATGAGGATACTTCAGTCGGAACCATGTACCTATCTAATAACAACATCACCGTTACAGCAGGAGATGATGGCATCCACGCTTCTGGAGACCTCGTCATCGATAGTGGGACCTACACCGTCAAGAATTCGACAGAAGGACTTGAAGGTAAGTCCATCACTATCAACGGTGGGGACATTACCATCTATTCGACAGATGATGGAGTCAATGCAGCTAATAAAAACGCCCAACAAAGTGAGATTTTCTTTACCATGAACGGTGGTAACCTGACAGTAGAAGTTGGTCAAGGGGATACAGACCCAATTGACTCAAACGGCAATATCACGGTCACAGGCGGAACCATTAAAATGACTGGTCAGACAGGTTTTGACTTTGATGGAACTGCGACCTACACAGGTGGAGATATCTACCTCAACGGCGAAAAACAAACGGAAATCGTCAACTCTATGCCTGGAGGCGGTGGACCAAATGGAGGCCCTCAAGGAAATGGTGGTCCTGGCGGTCCAGCCCCTGGTGGACAAGGATAAATAAAAAAGGATAGCATTCTAAGAGCAATGTTATCCTTTTTGTATCGTAGATTCATATTTTATGAGTGGTTTTATAATCGTAGCTTTCAAAGGCTAAATTGTTAAGTCTCCCGTTTTTGTTTACTTAAATTTCTTGAATTTTAAGAGAGTATTGAGTAGTTTTCCCCTAAATGTTTTGTTTTGATAGGCGATTGCGAGGGAATTGAAAAATTCAACTGCTAGGTGTTCGTGGTGACCGAGTACCATCTCGCTTGGAGCTGCTTCTGGGGAAAAGACACCTAATTTGATGCGAAGTCTACCTTTTTTCATCTTGAACTGGTGCATGCCATACATCTTGATATCAAGGCTTGGATCGGACATGAGAGTAGCTGTATCACCTGCCATAGAAATTTTTGTATCAGCATCAGGAATGACTGGTTTTTCAGCATCTAGACTGATAAAGATTTTTTGATAAGTTGGTTGTCCGTACTCTCCAATCAACTTCATCACTTCCTGTCCACCGTGCACCCCAGCAAATATAAAATGTTCAGGGTGAATTTTAAAAGGGAGCGCTTCGTCGCCCATTTTATTTAGCTCTTGGTTGAAGGCGAAGAAGTTTCCCAAAGTCAATCCATCCACGTAAGCAGCTTGTAGGTTACGTCCCTTAACCGAATTCTTAAAAATGCCATGCCGCATTTGGTCTGATTCTGCTAGACGGTCAGCGTAGAGTTCGAGGATTTTTTGACTTCCAAGGGCTAATTTGGTTTCAATTAGGTCTTGAAAATTTCTTAGTCTGTTTCATATAAAAATGAGTAAAATGAATTCCCATTACCAAGGTCATTAGAGTTGCGATAGCAATGACGATGGTTGGATTAGCCGAGAAAAGTAGAGGAAAAATAGGCCTTTAAAAAGTGGACAGGAAAGACCATTTCGGAGTATAGAGAGGAAGTTCAAAAACATTTTTAGAAATAAGACATGTGCATTATAAACATCAGATAATAATATCTGGTGCTTTATTTTTTAAAGAATTTCAACTTTTTTCTTGACAAGTGAGTAAGCACTCACTATAATAGGTTCATATTTAGTAAGTGAGTAATCACTCATAAAGGAGGAAGCAAATGAAAACATTACTACATTTACAAGATTTAGTAAAATCTTTTGACCATCAAATAGTTCTGGATCATGTCAGCTTTGAATTGCAGACAGGAGAAATTATAGGTTTAATTGGTCCGTCTGGTGCTGGTAAATCAACTATGATTAAGACCACGTTAGGAATGGAAAAGGTTGATGGAGGCGTAGCTTTAGTGTTAAACCGCGCTATGCCTAATCGCCATATTTTAGGAGATATTGGTTATATGGCCCAGTCAGATGCCTTATATGAAGCCTTGTCAGGTCAAGAAAATCTGGAATTTTTTGGTCAGCTAAAGGGGCTTTCTAAAAAAGACCTAAAGGAGAAAATTGCTCATATAGCTCAAGTAGTGGATCTGACAGAGCATTTGAATAAAACGGTATCCGGTTATTCTGGAGGAATGAAGCGACGCTTGTCTTTAGCCATCGCGCTTCTGGGGAATCCTCAGCTCTTGATTTTGGACGAACCGACAGTTGGAATTGACCCTTCTCTTCGGAAGAAAATCTGGAAAGAATTATTCGCGCTTAGAGACAATGGGGTTGGGATATTAGTTACCACCCATGTTATGGATGAGGCGGAGTTAACGGATAAGGTCGGCTTATTATTAGGTGGAAAAATCATTGCTTTTGATACACCGCAACACTTAAAAGAAAGTTATCAAGTTTCAAGTATTGAAGAAGTATTTTTGAAAGCAGAAGGAGAGTAAGATGAGAACCATTGCTATTGCTAAAAAAGTTATCAAAGAATTGCTTCGTGATAAACGAACCTTGGCTATGATGTTTGTAGCGCCGGTATTTATTATGTGGCTGATGAACCTCATGTTTTCAGCTAGTACAACCGTGAATGTCAAGTTAGCGACACAAGATCTACCAACTGGTTTGGTAACGAAAATGGATGAGCTTGATCATGTGGACATCGAGACTTATCAAGACTTAGATCAGGCCAAAGAAGCGCTAGCAAATGAAAAAGTCGATGCTGTGATTTCTTATAAAGACGGTGAGTATCAGGTCGACTATGCAAATACAGATGCCTCCAAGACATCTATGATACGACAAGTGTTACGAACAAGTATCGCCAGTGAAGGCACCAATCAGTTACTATCTCGTGTCAAACAAGCTTTTCCACAATTGAAATTAGATGCAAAGGCGCCTGAAATCAAAGAATCTTACCAATATGGAGATAAAAATACTGGATTCTTTGCACGTATGATTCCAATTTTAATTGGCTTTGTGGTCTTCTTCTTTGTCTTTTTGATTTCTGGTATGGCACTTTTGAAAGAGCGCACAAGTGGAACCTTGGATCGCTTGTTAGCAACCCCAGTGAAACGTTCTGAAATTGTCTATGGCTATATGTTGTCTTACGGTATTATTGCGATTTTTCAAACGGCAGTTGTCGTCTTAGCAGCAATTTGGCTACTAGATGTAGAAGTTGTAGGAAATATTTTAAATGTTATAATAGTTAATGTGGTACTGGCTCTTGTAGCACTAGCTTTTGGAATTCTCTTGTCTACTCTAGCAAAATCAGAATTCCAAATGATGCAATTTATTCCTCTCGTGATTATGCCTCAACTCTTTTTCTCAGGGATTATTCCATTGTCATCCATGGGAGAATGGGCTCCAACTGTGGGGAAATTTTTGCCATTAACCTATTCTGGTGATGCAATAAGCCAGATTATTCTTTACGGACACAATCTTGGTGATATTTTGCCCAATCTTGGTGTTTTAATGATTTTCTTGATCATTTTAACAATTCTCAATATTGTTGGATTGCGTCGTTATCGTAAAGTTTAGAAATCAACATAAATAATGCTAAAAAGGTGTGAAGATTAGATGGATAAGACTGTTTTTGAATCGTTTGAAGATTACTTAGAAGAAGCGAATTACCCTCAAGGAAAGAAAAAAATTATGCAGGCAGCAGTGGACCTCATATCAACTAGGAGTTACCATGGGACCTCAACTCTTCACATAGCTGAGCGTGCTGGACTAAGCCAGGCAACTTTGTTTAAGTATTTTAAGACGAAGGATGATCTACTGACGGCTATTTTACATCCTGTAGTCCCAGGCATTTTCGGTAGTTTTTTTGAGGAACTCTTAGCTTTTGAAACGACAGAAGAGAGGGTTCGTTATCTCGTCCACGATCGTATGAGCTATCTCAAAAAAAATCGTGCTTTGATGAAAATCATTCTGCAGGAGAGTTTTTCAAATAAGAAACTAAAAAATGAACAGATTTTTATCTGGAATGCTATTCAAGATAAACTTCGAGTGCTTCATAAAGAATTGCTAGCAGATCCACGTGTAAATCCAGAGTTAACGATTCCTCAAATGGTTCGTATTTGTGTTGGTCCATTGTTGGCTTACTTCGCTCAGCTTTATATCGTTAGCGACAATGGAGAAATAAATGAAGAAGACTTAGACTTATTAGAAAAACAGATTTTAGGTGCTTTGTGGAAATAGAGTAGGCCTAGACAAAATGGAGGCTAGATTCTATTGGTTTGGCTTCTTGCACAAGATAATATAAAAGGGTATATATTGTCTGATGCAGATTCGTGCTTTTTTATTATTGAATTTGCTATTTTGGTGATAGTCCTCAATCACTTTACTAAAACAGAAACCGACCTCTCCAGCAGAGCAACGATTTCTTAAATGTATGGAAGAGGAGTTTTCTGGCTTGCTAAAGACAACTCCTTGACACTCCGTCAGCTTTTGATACAATAGTACAAAATTAGAGGAGGTGGGCTATGATTCAGAAACATGCGATTCCCATTTTGGAGTTTGATGACAATCCCCAAGCGGTCCTTATGCCAACACATGAGGGATTGGACTTAAAGTTGCCAAAGAA
The DNA here is from genome assembly GCF_058556195.1 of Streptococcus sp. A69. NCBI lineage: Bacteria > Bacillati > Bacillota > Bacilli > Lactobacillales > Streptococcaceae > Streptococcus > Streptococcus sp. A69. Next base: position 69,780 of record NZ_JBZUJU010000004.1, read on the forward strand.
GTGTATCTATGCGTTTTTGGAGGAGGAGATTGACCGCTATGCTCAGGAAGTAGGAGCGGACTGTATTGGTGAGTTCGTTTCGGCCACCAAGACTTATCCAGTCTATGTCGTCAACTACAAAGGCGAGGAGATCTGTCTGGCCCAGGCGCCCGTGGGCTCTGCTCCAGCGGCCCAGTTTATGGATTGGTTGATTGGCTATGGCGTGGAGCAAATCATTTCCACTGGAACCTGTGGCGTCCTAGCCGATATAGAGGAAAATGCCTTTCTCGTCCCTGTTCGGGCTCTGCGAGATGAGGGAACCAGCTACCACTATGTAGCACCTTCTCGTTATATGGAGATGCAGATTGAGGTTATCTCTGCCATTGAGCAAGTCTTGGAACAAAGAGGCATTCCTTATGAGGAAGTTATGACCTGGACGACAGATGGTTTTTACCGAGAGACAGCTGAAAAGGTTGCCTATCGCAAGGAAGAAGGTTGTGCTGTTGTGGAGATGGAGTGCTCTGCTCTTGCGGCAGTAGCTCAGCTACGTGGGGTTGTCTGGGGAGAGTTACTCTTTACCGCAGATTCCTTGGCAGATCTGGACAACTACGACAGTCGTGACTGGGGCTCGGAAGCTTTTGATAAGGCGCTCGAACTCTGTCTTGCTATTGTGCACCACATGTGAGTGTTCTTACTGTTTTTATGGTAGAATGTAGTTATGTTATTCAAATCTTTTTTGGAAAAAATCAAGACGATGCTGGTTCGATTATCACCAGCTCGTCGCATCTTTTTAAGTTTTGCCTTAGTTATCTTCTTGGGCTCGCTCCTTTTAAGCCTACCCTGGGTTCAAGCAGCAACGTCACAAGCGACCTACTTTGACCATCTCTTTACGACTGTGTCCATGGTCTGTGTGACAGGGCTCTTCACCCAGCCGGTGGCCTCTACTTACAATATCTGGGGCCAGTTGATTTGCATGCTGTTAATCCAGATCGGTGGTTTGGGGCTTATGACCTTTATCGGAATCTTTTATATTCAAGGGAAACAAAAGCTCAGTCTTCGTAGCCGTGAGACTATTCAAGAAAGTTTTAGTTATGGGGAAACCCAGTCCTTAAAGGACTTCATCCGCTCGATCTTTTTGACGACTTTCCTGGTAGAAGGGCTCGGTGCCTTTCTCCTGAGTTTTCGCTTCATTCCTGAATTTGGATGGGGGCGAGGGATGTTAACCTCTATCTTTTTGGCTATTTCAGCTTTCTGCAATGCTGGATTTGATAATTTTGGAAGTACGAGTTTGGCAGTCTTTCAGACGGACCCTTTGATCAATCTAGTGATTGCAGGATTGATTATAACGGGTGGTCTAGGATTTATGGTCTGGTTTGACCTAGCGACCCAGTTTGGGAAAAAGAAAAAACGCCGCCTGCGTTTCCATACCAAGTTGGTTCTCTTTTTAACGGCGGGAATTTTACTCTTTGGAACAGTATCGACTCTCTTAATTGAGTGGAACAATCCTGGAACGATTGGAAATCTCAGCGCTCCAGAGAAACTGCTGGTTAGCTTTTTCCAGACTGTCAGCATGAGAACGGCAGGTTTTGCCTCTATTGACTACACCCAGGCTCGACCGGTCACCTTGCTGATCTACATCTTGCAGATGTTTCTGGGCGGGGCGCCTGGAGGGACAGCAGGGGGACTCAAGATTACGACCTTCTTTGTCTTGTTAGCCTTCGCTCGTAGTGAACTATTGGGCTTGCCTCATGCAAATGTGGCTCGGAGAACTATTGAACCTCGAACCGTGCAAAAATCTTTCAGTGTCTTTATTATCTTCTTGCTGACTTTCTTGCTGGGCTTGATTCTATTAGGGATAACAGCAGAGGGAAATCCGCGCTTTATCTACCTCATGTTTGAGACCATTTCAGCCCTTGCGACAGTTGGGGTGACGGCGAATTTAACACCAGAGTTAGGCAAGTTAGCTCTCAGCATCGTTATGTTGTTGATGTTTATCGGCCGTATTGGCCCCTTGACACTACTGGTAAGTTTAGCAGAATACCAGCCAGACAAGAAAGATATGATTCACTATATGAAAGCAGATATCACTATCGGATAAGAAAGGAAAAACGATGTCAGATCGGACAATTGGAATTTTAGGTTTGGGAATTTTTGGGAGTAGTGTTTTGGCTGCTCTTGCCAAGCATCATATGAATATCATTGCTATTGATGACCACGAGGAGCGCATTAATCAATTTGAACCCGTGCTGGCGCGTGGGGTAGTTGGGGATATCACGGATGAAGAACTCCTTCTATCAGCGGGGATTGACACCTGCGATACCGTGGTTGTCGCAACGGGGGAAAATCTAGAATCCAGTGTTCTTGCAGTCATGCACTGTAAAAGTCTAGGGGTGCCGACCGTCATTGCCAAGGTAAAAAGTCATATGGCTAAAAAGGTACTGGAGAAAATTGGTGCGGACTCGGTCATCTCACCGGAATTTGAAATGGGGCGTTCATTAGCGCAGAGAATTCTCTTTCATAACAGCGTAGATGTCTTTCAGTTGGACAAGAATGTTTCAATTGTCGAGATGAGAATCCCTCAATCTTGGGCGGGGAAAAGTCTTAGCCAGCTAGATTTACGTGGGCGATACAATCTCAATGTACTTGGATTTCGTGACTATGAAAATTCTCCTCTAGATGTTCAATTCGGCCCCGATGACCTTTTACGGTCAGGCGCCTATATCATGGCGGTGATTAATAACCAACATTTGGATACTCTAACAGAGCTTAGTGAGTAGGAGAGGAAGGGCTGTTTTCTTCCCCAATGATTAATGAATCAATATAAGTATTTTATAAGAGGGATTTAAGAAAAATTTTAACTTTTTCTTAATCCTTTTTAATTTTAGGAGATTATACTAGAGCCATCAAATAAAGAAAAACTCTAAGGAGAATCCTATGAAATTCAATCCAAATCAGAGATATACTCGTTGGTCTATTCGCCGTCTCAGTGTCGGTGTTGCTTCAGTTGTTGTGGCTAGTGGCTTCTTTGTCCTAGTTGGTCAACCAAGTTCTGCACGTGCTGATGTCGTCAATCCGACCCCTACCCAAGTTGTGCCAGACGCTGCTTTGGTGAGTGAAAAGAGCGACTTACCAGCAGAGGTTCTCAAAAAAGCAGTCGATGTAGCTCTTCCTTCAGAACAAGCAGACTCAGCACCTAAAGCAAGCTTGGATATTACAAGCTCTTCAGAAAAAGCGGACGCAACTGCTAAAGAGCCGGCAGTAGCGCCAAAAGAAGAAGTACAAGCACAACCTGACTCTAAGAAACAAACAGAAGATGCAGTTAAACCTGTGGAAAGTCCTGCGCCTACAGTTTTTGGACAAGACCGTGAAGCTAGTGAAGCGCAACCAGCGACCACCCCAGCTGAAGTACAAAAAGGTGTGGCTGACAATACAAAAGATACAGTAGATGTCCCAGCCACTTACTTGGACAAGGCTAACTTTCCTGGTCCCTTCACCGCCGGTGTCAACCAAGTCATCCCATACGAATTCTTCGCTGGAGACGGCATGTTGACTCGCCTGATCTTGAAAGCATCTGATAAGGCTCCATGGTCAGACAACGGAACAGCTAAAAATCCCGCTCTCCCACCAGTAGAGAAATTGGGCAAAGGCCTTTACTTCTACGAAGTGGATTTGGCAGGCACCCAAGGCAAATCAGATAAAGAACTACTTGACCTCTTAAAACAAAACGGCACTCAAAGCTATAAAGCCACTATCAAGGTGTACGGTGCAAAAGACGGCAAGCCTGACTTAACTAATCTGGTAGCAACTAAAGATTTGGATGTCAACTTGAATGGTTTGACCACCCCAGCTGAAGTCCAAAAAGGTGTGGCTGATAATACCAAAGACACAGTAGATGTTCCGGCTAGCTACCTTGACAAAGCCAATTTCCCAGGCCCATTCACAGCCGGTGTCAACCAAGTTATTCCATACGAATTCTTCGCTGGTGACGGTATGTTGACTCGCCTTATCTTGAAAGCTTCTGACAAGGCTCCATGGTCAGACAACGGAACAGCTAAAAATCCCGCTCTTCCACCAGTAGAAAAATTGGGCAAAGGCCTTTACTTCTATGAAGTGGACTTGGCAGGCACCCAAGGTAAATCTGATAAAGAGCTGCTTGACTTGTTGAAACAAAACGGCACACATAGCTATAAAGCTACCATCAAAGTGTACGGTGCAAAAGACGGCAAGCCTGACTTAACTAATCTGGTAGCAACTAAAGATTTGGATGTCAACTTGAATGGTTTGACCACCCCAGCTGAAGTCCAAAAAGGTGTGGCTGACAACACTAAAGACACAGTAGATGTCCCAGCTTCTTACTTGGATAGAGCTAATTTCCCAGGACCATTTACAGCTGGTGTCAATCAAGTCATTCCATACGAATTATTCGCTGGTGATGGCATGTTGACTCGCCTTATCTTGAAAGCATCTGATAAGGCTCCATGGTCAGATAATGGTTCAGCTAAAAATCCTGCTCTCCCACCAGTAGAGAAATTGGGCAAAGGCCTTTACTTCTACGAAGTGGATTTAGCAGGCACCCAAGGCAAATCAGATAAAGAGCTACTTGATCTCTTAAAACAAAATGGTACACAAAGCTATAAAGCTACTATCAAGGTGTACGGTGCAAAAGACGGCAAGCCTGACTTAACTAATCTGGTAGCGACTAAAGATTTGACTGTTAATTTGAATGGTTTGACCACACCAAATCAGGTTAAAGAGTCTGGCTTGACCACATCAAATCAGGTTAAAGACTCTGTTGCTAATAACATCAAAAATAGCATTGATGTTCCAGCTAGCTACCTTGAAAAAGCAAATGTTCCAGGTCCATTCTTGGCAGGTGTTAACCAAGTTATTCCGTACGAAGCTTTTGGTGGAGATGGTATGTTGACTCGCCTCTTGTTAAAAGCTTCAGACAAAGCCCCATGGTCAGACAACGGAACAGCTAAAAATCCTGCCCTATTGCCACTTGAAGGCTTGGCTAAAGGCCAATATTTCTACGAAGTGGATTTGAATGGCAATACGGTTGGCAAAGATGGTCAGGCCTTGCTGGATCAACTTCGAGCTAACGGAACCCATACATATCTAGCTACTGTTAAAGTCTATGGAGCTAAAGATGGCAAACCTGATTTGACCAATCTGATTGCTATTCGTCAAGTAACGATTCAGCTTCATGGAAAAGAAATGGCGATAATACCATCTCAACAAGGTCAGATGAATACGAAGCCTTCTGAAACAGGCTCTACGGGTACGACTGAGGGTATGATGGGTACAAATAACCATATGTCAGATATGAAAGTAGATCAACCAGCTTCTAGCCCAATGGCTAATATGATGAAAAAAGATGATAAAGCGATGCTACCAAATACTGGGGAAGCTAAAACGGCTACAGCTGGCCTTGGTATCTTTGGTCTAGCCTTGGCAGGTCTTGTTGGACTTTTGGGTTTGACAACCAAACGAGAAGATTAAGATTCAAATCACTTAAACATTAGGGGAAATAGTGTTATACTAAAGCAAGTATAACACTATTTTTATCGAAGGAGTGTCAGATGAAAAAGACAATTTTGCTGGTTGATGATGAGATAGATATTCTAGATATTCAAAACCGCTATCTTATACAGGCAGGTTACGATGTTTTGGTCGCCCATGATGGTAAGGAGGGATTAGAACTTTTCAGAAAAAAATCTATCGACCTCATTATCACAGATATCATGATGCCCAATATGAACGGTTATGATTTTATCAGTGAAGTTCAGTATATCGCTCCGGATCAACCCTTCCTCTTTACAACTGCTAAGACAAGCGAACAGGATAAGATTTATGGATTAAGTTTGGGGGCAGATGATTTTATAGTCAAACCCTTTAGCCCACGCGAATTGGTTTTAAGAGTGAATAATATCTTGCGTCGCCTTAGCCGTGGAGGAGAGACAGAACAGATCGAGTTTGGTGACTTGGTAATCAACCATGTGACTCATGAGGTTCGCATTGGGGAGCAACCTTTGGAATTGACAGTAAAATCCTTTGAACTTCTATGGGTATTAGCCAGCAATCCTGAGAGAGTCTTTTCAAAAACGGAACTTTACGAGAAGGTATGGCAAGAGGACTATGTGGATGATACCAATACACTCAATGTTCATATCCATGCTTTGAGGCAAGAGTTGACCAAGTATACAAATTCAAATGCTCCTGCTATCAAAACTGTCTGGGGTTTGGGCTATAAGATGGAAAAACCAAGAGGTAGAAAATGAAATTAAAAAACTATATTTTAGTGGGGTATCTAGTGTCGACTCTACTAACGATTTTGGTCGTTTTCTGGGCAGTCCAAAGAATGTTGATTGAGAAAAGTGAAGTTTACTTTCTAGTTGGAATGACCTTGATTGCTAGTTTCATTGGCGCTGCAGTGAGCATCTTTCTTTTGTCGCCTGTTTTTTCTTCTCTGAAACATTTGAAAAAACAAGCTCAGGATATAGCAGGCAAGGATTTCAGCACAGAAATCGAAACCAAAGGACCATTAGAATTTCAAGAGCTGGGGCAGGCTTTTAATGACATGTCCCACAATTTGCAGGCTACCTTTCAATCACTTGATGAGAGCGAGCAAGAAAAGAGAATGATGATTGCACAACTCTCTCACGATATTAAAACTCCCATTACCTCCATTCAGGTTACTGTGGAGGGAATTCTAGATGGAGTGATTAAGGAAGAGGAGCGGCTCCACTACTTAGCCACGATTGGTCGGCAAACTGAGCGTCTAAACAAGCTAGTAGAGGAATTGGATGTTTTGACTCTTAACACACAACCTCAAGAAACTGCTGATGAAGAAGTCGAAGAGGTCTTTTTAGATCAGTTGCTGATTGAGTCAATGAGTGAATTTCAACTCCAGATTGAACAAGAGGAGCGAGATGTTTATATTCAAGTGTTACCTGAGTCGGCAAAAATCAAGAGCCATTCTGACAAACTTTCTCGCATTCTAGTCAATTTGTTAAACAATGCCTTTAAATATTCAGAACCAGGAACCAGAATCGAGGTTCTTGCCCAATTAACAGAACAAGAGCTGACAATCAGTGTGAAAGACGAGGGTCAGGGGATTCATCCTGAGGATTTGGAAAAGATCTTTAAACGACTTTATCGTGTAGAAACTTCGCGCAATATGAAGACAGGTGGACATGGATTAGGTCTTGCGATTGCACGAGAACTAGCCCATCAGCTTGGTGGGGAAATCACAGCAGAAAGTCAATATGGCTTAGGAAGCAAGTTTACATTCAGCCTCAATTTGAAATAAAGGCGTAAAATCCCTTTACAAATCTAGCTTTTCATGGTACAATAGACTTTGTGTGAAATGGCAGCAGGAAAGCATGAAGCTCGTCAACAGGTGTCTTATGACAAGTAACCTTGGCTGTTTAGGCGAAGGGCATCTGCACGAATCAGGGCTTTCTAAGTGACTATTTCCACCGAAATATTATTTATATCAGGAGGACATTCACATGTCACGTTATACAGGACCATCTTGGAAACAAGCTCGTCGCCTTGGCCTTTCACTTACAGGTACAGGTAAAGAATTGGCACGTCGTAACTACGTACCAGGACAACACGGACCAAACAACCGTTCTAAATTGTCAGAATACGGTTTGCAATTGGCTGAAAAACAAAAACTTCGTTTCACTTACGGTGTAGGTGAAAAACAATTCCGTAACTTGTTCGTACAAGCTACAAAAATCAAAGGCGGAATCCTAGGTTTCAACTTCATGCTTCTTTTGGAACGTCGTTTGGATAACGTTGTTTACCGTCTTGGTCTTGCGACTACTCGTCGTCAAGCTCGTCAATTCGTAAACCACGGTCACATCCTTGTTGACGGAAAACGCGTTGATATCCCATCATACCGCGTAACTCCAGGTCAAGTGATCTCAGTTCGTGAAAAATCATTGAAAGTTCCAGCAATCCTTGAAGCAGTAGAAGCTACTCTTGGACGTCCAGCATTCGTATCATTCGACGCTGAAAAATTGGAAGGTTCATTGACTCGCTTGCCAGAACGCGACGAAATCAACCCAGAAATCAACGAAGCACTTGTCGTTGAATTCTACAACAAAATGCTTTAATTTTAAGAAATATCTTACAGAAAGCCTACAACAGTGGGCTTTTTGCTTTGTCTTAAAAAACGGCTCTTTATCAACTGTAGTGGGTTGAAGTCAGCTAAGATCTAGAAAGAGTCTGGAACAAAAAGATTTTGATTTTAGGAATTCTTTATTATAAATTTTTAAAATCGATAGATTAGACAAAAAAGCGAACAAGACAGAATTCTGAGTGTCAGATAACTGATTTTGTTCGCTTTTTATATTTAAGGTTAGACTTTTGTCCCAGTCTCTTTCTTTTTTGATGTTCAGAGCGATAAAAATCCGTTTTTTGAAGTTTTCAAAGTTCCGAAAACCAAAGGCATTGCGCTTGATGAGTTTGATGAGATTATTCGTTGCTTCTAATTTTGCGTTGGAATAGGGTAATTGGAGAGGTTGACGATTTTCTCTTTGTTCTTTAGAAAGGTTTTAAAGACAGTATGAAAGAGAGGATGAACCTGCTTTAGATTGTCCTCAATAAGTCCGAAAAATTTCTCAGGCTCCTTGTTCTGAAAGTGAAAAAGCAAGAGCTGATAGACATTATAGTGGTATTTCAAGTCTTCTGAATAGCTCAAAAGCTTGTAAAGCTTGCCTAGAATTTCTTTATTCGTCAAGTGCAGACGAAAAGTAGGGCGATAAAATCGCTTATCACTAAATTTACGGCTATCCTGCTGGATGATCTTTCAGTAGCGCTTGATAGCCTTGTATTCATGAGACTTTCGATGAAACTGATTCATGATTTGAACACGGACATGACTCATAGGCTGACTGAGATGTTGTACAATGTGAAAACGGTCCAGCATGATTTTAGCATTTGGGAGTGAAACAGTCTGGGGGCCTGTTTCAGCCTGAGCCTAGAAATTAGAAATCGAAGCTGTTTAGCTAAGTCATAGTAGGGACTAAACATGTCCATGGTAATGATTTTCACGCTATTTCGGACCTGTCTGGAATAGCGCAGGAAGTGATTGCGAATCGTTGCTTGAGTCCGCCCATCTAAGATAGCTAGGATCTTTCTTGTATCGTAGTCCTGTGCAACAAAGATTATCTTTCTTTTCTTGAAGCTATATTCATCCCAACTCATGTGTTCTGGAAGGTGGTTAAGATCAGTCTTAAATTTGAATTTATGTAACTGACGAATGACTGTCGAAGTGGAGACAGATAAACTTTCGGAGATAGCTGTCATAGGGACTTTCTCAATCAATTTTTGAGTGATTTTCTGTTTGACGATGGTTGCGATCTGGTGATTCTTCTTGACTAAGGAAGTCTCCGCGACGGCTATTTTTCCACAGTCTTTACAGCGGAAACGGCGTTTTCTCAATCGAATGAGAGTCTTGTAGCCAGCACATTCGAGGTAGGGGATTTTGGATTCTATTTGAAAGTCATATTTAGCCATTTGTCCTTGACAGTTGAGACATTTAGAGGCAGGATAATCGAGCTTAGCAATGACTTCTTTATTCGTTCCAGTATCAAGATAATCTAAGATAATAATATTTTTGTCATTAATTCCAAGTATGTTTGTGATAAAATTTAATTGTTCCATAAGATTCTTTCTAATGAGGGTTTGGTCACTTTTTCATTATAGGTCTTATGGGCCTTTTTTCTACAACAAAATAGACTCCATAATTCCTACAGTGGTTTTACCCACTACAGAAATTATAGAGCCT
>NZ_JBZUJU010000005.1:0-57648 GCF_058556195.1 Streptococcus sp. A69
TGGAAGGTGGTTAAGATCAGTCTTAAATTTGAATTTATGTAACTGACGAATGACTGTCGAAGTGGAGACAGATAAACTTTCGGAGATAGCTGTCATAGGGACTTTCTCAATCAATTTTTGAGTGATTTTCTGTTTGACGATGGTTGCGATCTGGTGATTCTTCTTGACTAAGGAAGTCTCCGCGACGGCTATTTTTCCACAGTCTTTACAGCGGAAACGGCGTTTTCTCAATCGAATGAGAGTCTTGTAGCCAGCACATTCGAGGTAGGGGATTTTGGATTCTATTTGAAAGTCATATTTAGCCATTTGTCCTTGACAGTTGAGACATTTAGAGGCAGGATAATCGAGCTTAGCAATGACTTCTTTATTCGTTCCAGTATCAAGATAATCTAAGATAATAATATTTTTGTCATTAATTCCAAGTATGTTTGTGATAAAATTTAATTGTTCCATAAGATTCTTTCTAATGAGGGTTTGGTCACTTTTTCATTATAGGTCTTATGGGCCTTTTTTCTACAACAAAATAGACTCCATAATTCCTACAGTGGTTTTACCCACTACAGAAATTATAGAGCCTGAAACCAACGTTTCTGGGCTTTTTTCCTGCTTAAACTATTCTTCTGGATAAATTTTGTCTGATTGAGAAAAGATTAGAAAATATCTTTTGATTTAATACTTGTATTCTCTTTTTTAATGTGATATAATTATAACGTAGAGGTGAGATATTTATAACAAATGCTACGGTCACCAATCCTTTCTCACAAGAAAATCTGCCATTAGGCACAAGCCTAAAAATTTTACTGTTCAATGTGAACTATTTCTAACAAAGGAGGAACACATCATGTTTAAATCACAAAAAATAGGGCTCATCATTTCGACACTGATGACCAATATTTCCATTATTAGCTACGTTTTTCTAGCTACAAACCTCAGTCTTTTGGCTAAAATATTGATTAGCCTTACACCAATTATCGGTAGTGCCATTGGATTTTCTGCCTTCTACTTTAAAGACAGGAAAGAAGAATAAGATGAAACACATCAAAAAATGGTTAATTTGGACTTGGTTACCTGTTATGCTACTACTGTGGCTATTAACTCCGCCAAGTAATTCCCCCTGGATAAAACACACTGTTTTTCTAGTCACGATTACCATGCAAGGACTTATTTTCTGGCTTGTTTCCAAGGCACAATCTCAAGCAGACGAGGGAAAGTATTTTGGACTGACAGAGAAGTTATATGGTATGACCTTATTTACCGCTATGGCCATTTACACTAAAGGTATCTGGATAATCACACCAGCTACTAGTCCTATCTGGCTGAAACACCTTTTTCTAGGTTCTGGCTTGTTTGTCCTCATTCTTTGCTTTCTCTATTTTGCATTAAAAAAAGTTGATGAACAAGCAGACGAGCGTTTCTATATGAACTTGGCAAAGGCAGCCTGCACAACCCTGGTACTGATAGTTCTATCTCTGATAGTGTTGAGCATAGTAACATTTTTCCTTCCCTTCACCCTAAGAACAGGCATGGTTTTGATTTTTACTGCATCCATGATTGTGTTTTTTGACCTGTTTTTCCTCATATTTGAAAAGAGGGGGTAGATATGGGAAAAATTCTAACAAACTTAAAAGGCATCCGAGAAGACGCCCGCATGACCCAGCAAGAATTGGCGGATAAGATTGGTGTACGACGGGAAACTATTCTCCACTTGGAGAATAATCGATATAACCCTTCACTTGAAATGGCGCTTAAAATCGCACGTGTCTTTGGCATGTCCGTTGAAGATATTTTCCGCTTAAATGAAGAGGTCTAGTCATGAAAAATCAAATTTGTACCCACTGTGGTGCTGACCAATTTGTCGTAAAAAAACAACTGAAAGGTTATGCAGGATTAGTCAGTGAAGAGGCTAAATTCGTTTCAGGAGGTATTGCCCTCTATCATGAAATTTGTCAAAATTGTGGTACTGTTCGTAGAAGTTTTGTGAAGGATGTTGAGAAATTATAAGCGATTATAATTGTGGTTTTAAATATGCTAAAAAGGCCTAGAAAATCGGCTCTTTGTCAACTGTAGTGGGTTGATAAAAAGTTACAACCTAGAGAGGACCAAATTGGTTCTCTCCTTTTTGATATTCAAAGCGATGAGAATTCTCGTTTTAAAATTTTCAAAGTCCCGAAAACCAAAGGCATTGCGCTTGATGAGTTTGATGAGGTTGTTAGTAGCTTCTAGTTTTGCGTCGGAATAGGGTAATTGAAGAGCGTTGACGATTTTCTCTTTGTTCTTTAGAAAGGTTTTAAAGACAGTATGAAAGAGAGGATGAACCTGCTTTAGATTGTCCTCAATAAGTCCGAAAAATTTCTCAGGCTCCTTGTTCTGAAAGTGAAAAAGCAAGAGCTGATAGACATTATAGTGGTGTTTCAAGTCTTCTGAATAGCTCAAAAGCTTGTCTAGAATTTCTTTATTCGTCAAGTGCATACGAAAAGTAGGGCGATAAAATCGCTTATCACTCAATGTACGGTTATCCTGCTAGATGATCTTCCAGTAGCGCTTGATAGCCTTGTATTCATGAGATTTTCGCTCAAATTGATTCATAATTTGGACATGCACACGATTCATAGCACGGCTTAAGTGTTGGAGTAAAACAGTCCAGTGAACTGTTTTAGCCTGAGTTTAGAAGTATAATAACGAAGGGTGAAAGCGATCCAGAACGATTTTAGCATTTGGGAGTGAAACAGTCTGGGAGACTGTTTCAGCCTGAGCCTAGAAATTCGAAAGCGAAGTTGTCTAGCTAAGTCATAATAAGGACTAAACCGATCCATCGTAATGATTTTCACCTGGCAACGGACACTTCTATCGTATCGAAGAAAGTAATTTCGGATGATAGTTTGTGTCCTGCCTTCAAGGACAGTGATGATATCGAGCTTTTTAAAATCTTACGCAATGAAACTTATCTTCATCTCCCGATTGAAACAGTCACTCCCCTGACTGTTTCAACATCCCAAGACATAATCTCAGGAAGACGAGAAAAATCATGTTTAAAGTGAAAGTCATTAAGCTTTCGAATAACAGTTGAAGTTGAGATGGAAAGTTGATGGGCAATGTCGGTCATAGAAGTTTTTTCAATCGACTTTTGAGCAATTTTTTGGTTGATAATACGAGGAATTTGATGATTCTTCTTGACGAGAGAAGTCTCAGCGACCGCTATTTTCGAGCAATGATGGCACTTGAAACGACGCTTTTCATAAATTCTAGTAGGCATACGGCCGTTTCGAGGTAAGGGATCTTAGACGGTTTTTGAAAATCATATTTCTTCATTTGATTTCCGCAATCAGAACAAGATAGAGCCTCGTAGTCCAGTTTGGCGATGATTTCCTTGTGGGTATCTCTATTAACAACATCCATAATTTGGATATTAGGGTCTTTGATATCGAGTAGTTTTGTGATAAAATGTAATGGTTCCATATGATTCTTTCTAATGAGTTGTTTTGTCGCTTTTCATTATAGGTCATGTGGAACTTTTTTTCTGCAACAAAATAGGCTCCATAATATCTATAGGGGATTTACCCACTACAAATATTATGGAGCCTAAAAAACTATAGAACACTTCTTAACTGTGAAGGGGGATAAAAAAATTCCCTGCAAATTGAAATTGCAAGGAACTTTTGTTAATGGTAATGAACAAGCCAGATGGAATACTTTCTCCCAAGCCAGAGAGCAAAGAGGAGATTAATGATGACAATGCCTGAACTGACCAGTGAAAACAGGAAAAATTCACTAGTCGAAACCTGCCACAAATGTACGATGTCTGTAATCAAATAAGCACTGACAGGAAAACAGAGGATAGAAGTAATCAGAGCAGGAATATACTTGCGAAGAAGGATTGATTGTCCGATATGGAGCAAGAGATGAAGCGCAAAGGCTGCAAATCCCCCTAACCAAACTAGTTCGAGCGCTCTAGATTGAGTAACATATGCTAAGAAAGTGATGGATAAGACAAGGATGAATTCCTCAAAAACAGCAAGGGCAAATCCCTCTGTTGTCATTTCTTTGTGGATTTTGAGAATAGCTGGAGCCTTTTGAGCCAGCAAGGTTTCGTTGAGATGAATCCAAGGGACAAGACCGATAATTTCTTCCATATCGTGAAAGATAAAAAGTAGAGGAAACATCCAAAGATAAAATGCCATAAATCTCTCCTGAAAAACTATAGATCGCTCGCCAATCAAGCAAAAAACGCCCAGTAAGGCGTTTTGAGTTAGGTATGCTTATTTCACTTCTGTAAACACGACGTGTTTGCGAAGTTTTGGTGAGTATTTCTTCAATTGAAGACGGTCTGGAGTGTTACGTTTGTTTTTAGAAGTAAGGTACAAGCGTTCACCAGATTCTTTGTGTTCAAGTGTAATATTTACGCGCATGGTATCTCCCTTCTATTATTCAGCTGATGCAGCTTTAGCGATTTTACGTCCTTTGTAGTATCCTTTAAGTGATACACGGTGAGAACGTGAGTAATCTCCAGTAGTTTCGTCAAAGTTTACAGATGGAGCTGTTACTTTGTAGTGTGTACGACGTTTGTTTTTCTTCGCTTTTGACGTGCGACGTGCAGGTACTGCCATTTTGATTTCTCCTTTAGGTATTTAAATTCGATTCAATCTACTGATTTTCATCAACCATACTAGGATAACACATTTTTTTTGTAAAGTAAAGTTACTTGACAAAAAAAGATGAAAAAATTAGAAGTTGTTAATCGGAATTTTCTGAAAATTCAAGAATTTTATTCTGTTCTTCATGCGAAAATTGTGCTATAATGGTAAAAACTGAAATGGGAGGGATAAGATGACAGAATTAGATAAACGTCACCGCAGTAGCATTTATGACAGTATGGTAAAATCACCAAACCGTGCCATGCTTCGTGCGACTGGTATGACAGATAAGGACTTTGAAACACCGATTGTGGGAGTGATTTCAACTTGGGCGGAAAATACACCATGTAACATTCACTTGCATGATTTCGGGAAACTGGCTAAAGAAGGTGTCAAATCTGCAGGCGCTTGGCCTGTACAGTTTGGAACCATTACCGTAGCAGACGGGATTGCCATGGGAACGCCTGGTATGCGTTTCTCTCTAACATCTCGTGATATCATCGCGGACTCCATCGAGGCGGCTATGGGTGGGCACAATGTGGATGCCTTTGTTGCTATCGGTGGCTGTGATAAGAACATGCCTGGTTCTATGATTGCCATTGCCAACATGGACATTCCAGCTATTTTCGCCTATGGGGGAACTATTGCACCGGGAAATCTTGATGGAAAAGACATCGATTTGGTTTCTGTCTTTGAGGGAATCGGAAAATGGAATCACGGTGACATGACGGCTGAGGACGTGAAACGTCTTGAATGTAATGCCTGCCCTGGCCCTGGTGGTTGTGGTGGTATGTACACAGCTAATACCATGGCGACTGCTATCGAAGTTCTAGGGATGAGTTTGCCAGGATCATCCTCTCACCCAGCTGAATCAGCTGACAAGAAAGAAGATATCGAAGCAGCAGGACGTGCTGTTGTCAAGATGCTGGAGCTTGGTCTCAAACCATCAGATATCTTGACTCGTGAAGCTTTTGAAGATGCCATTACAGTAACCATGGCTCTCGGTGGGTCAACCAATGCCACTCTTCACTTGCTTGCCATTGCCCATGCTGCCAATGTTGACTTGTCACTTGAGGACTTCAATACGATCCAAGAACGTGTGCCTCACTTGGCTGACTTGAAACCTTCGGGTCAGTATGTCTTCCAAGACCTCTACGAAGTTGGTGGTGTCCCTGCGGTTATGAAGTACTTGCTGGCAAATGGTTTCCTTCACGGAGACCGTATCACATGTACTGGTAAGACAGTTGCTGAAAACTTGGCTGACTTTGCAGACCTTACACCAGGTCAAAAAGTCATCATGCCACTGGAAAATCCAAAACGTGCAGATGGACCATTGATTATCTTGAACGGGAACCTTGCCCCTGATGGTGCGGTTGCTAAAGTATCAGGTGTGAAGGTGCGCCGTCACGTTGGACCAGCTAAGGTCTTTGACTCAGAAGAAGATGCTATTCAGGCCGTTCTGACAGATGAAATTGTTGATGGCGATGTTGTCGTTGTTCGTTTCGTTGGACCGAAGGGTGGTCCTGGTATGCCTGAGATGCTGTCCCTTTCATCCATGATTGTTGGGAAAGGTCAAGGAGACAAGGTTGCCCTCTTGACAGATGGCCGTTTCTCAGGTGGTACTTATGGTCTGGTTGTTGGACATGTCGCTCCTGAAGCTCAGGATGGTGGACCGATTGCTTATCTCCGTACAGGCGATATCGTTACGGTCGACCAAGATACCAAAGAAATTTCCATGGCCGTATCCGAAGAAGAACTTGAAAAACGTAAGGCAGAAACAACCTTGCCACCACTTTACAGCCGTGGTGTCCTCGGTAAATACGCCCATATCGTATCATCCGCTTCTCGTGGAGCCGTGACAGACTTCTGGAATATGGACAAGTCAGGTAAAAAATAAACTCAAAAAGCAAGCCATTTTCGGCTTGCTTCTTTTCATCTTCAAAAGTAATTTACCTGCTTATACTCGATAAAAATCAAAGAGCAAACTAGAAAGCTAGGCGCAGGTTGCTCAAAGCACAGCTTTGAGGTTGGAGATAAAGCTGACGTGGTTTGAAGAGATTTTTGAAGAGTATTAACGAGGTGGCAGTCCAAGGGCGATACGGCCGTAGCGACTAATTCGTGTAATCTTCCAAGCGGGAGACCAGGTAACTTCAACCTTGACATCTTCGATACCCTCGATTTGTTTTAGACCTGCGACGATTTCGATAGGCAAACTTTCTGCGCAATCGCAGGCAGTGTCGGTGAAGGTCATGACAATCTTGCAGAGACCTGTTTCGTCCAGATTGATTTCATAAATCAGCCCTAGATTGTACACATCCAATTCCACATCTGTATCAAAAACCTTCTCTAGTTTTTCGATAATTTGGTCTTGTAAGGCCAAAGCGCGGTCATTGATTTTGATATCGTCTCTCATAACAGTCCCTCCACGTGATAAATATCCTCTATTTTCTCATAATTCTGACAATTTAGCAAGTTTTTGATGAATTTTCTGAAAATACTCTCTTGAGATTTTCTACTCTCACTGTTTTAATACCTCTATTTATGGTAAAATAAGACTATTAAGTTTAAAGAGGATTCCCTATGAAATTACAAAAACCAAAAGGAACGCAGGATATTTTACCTGCTGAATCTGCCAAGTGGCAGTACGTTGAGGGCTTTGCCCGTGAAATTTTCAAGCGCTATAACTATGCGGAAGTGCGTACGCCTATTTTTGAGCATTACGAGGTCATCAGTCGCTCTGTCGGAGATACAACGGATATCGTAACCAAGGAAATGTACGATTTTTATGACAAGGGTGACCGCCATATCACTCTTCGTCCAGAAGGAACTGCGCCCGTTGTCCGTTCTTATGTGGAAAATAAACTTTTCGCCCCAGAAGTGCAAAAGCCAAGTAAGTTCTACTACATGGGTCCAATGTTCCGTTATGAGCGTCCGCAAGCAGGTCGTTTGCGCCAGTTCCACCAGATCGGTGTTGAGTGTTTTGGCTCTAGCAATCCAGCTACCGATGTGGAAACCATCGCTATGGCAGCTCATTTCTTGAAAGAAATCGGTATCCAAGGTGTCAAACTACACCTCAACACTCTGGGAAATCCTGAGAGCCGTGCAGCCTATCGTCAAGCCTTGATCGACTATTTGACACCGCTCAAGGAGACCTTGTCTAAGGACAGCCAACGTCGTTTGGAGGAAAATCCTCTTCGTGTCTTGGACTCTAAGGAAAAAGAAGACAAGGTGGCAGTAGAGAATGCTCCGTCTATCTTGGATTTCCTTGATGAAGAAAGCCAAGCTCACTTTGATGCTGTGCGTCAGATGTTGGAAAATCTTGGAGTAGATTACATCATCGATACCAATATGGTGCGTGGTCTGGACTACTACAACCACACGATTTTCGAGTTTATCACTGAAATCGAGGGCAATGACTTGACAGTCTGTGCAGGAGGTCGCTACGATGGCTTGGTTTCCTACTTTGGTGGCCCTGAGACTGCTGGATTTGGTTTTGGACTTGGTGTAGAGCGTCTGCTCCTCATCCTTGAAAAGCAAGGTGTGACTCTCCCTATCGAGAACGCTCTAGATGTCTATATCGCAGTCTTGGGTGAAGACGCAAATGTCAAGGCCTTGGAGTTGGTACAGGCTCTTCGCCAACAAGGATTCAAAGCAGAGCGTGATTACCTCAACCGTAAACTCAAAGCTCAGTTCAAGTCCGCCGATGTCTTTGCGGCTAAGGCCCTCATCACTCTAGGAGAGAGCGAAGTCGAAAGCGGACAAGTGACAGTCAAGAACAACCAAACTCGAGAAGAAGTTCAAGTGTCACTTGAGACAATCAGCCAAAACTTCTCAGAAATCTTTGAAAAATTAGGCTTTTAATAGTATTTAAAACTGGTCAGGATCTTATTCCTGACCTTTTTCTTTTGCAAAATGACAAAAATCATAAACTTTTTGACAAATATTATTGTCAAAAAGAAAAAGATGTGTTACAATGAAATCAAATTAAGAGAAAAGGAGAAAGGAATGCTAAAAAATCGTTTAAAAGAGCTTCGGGCTCGCGATGGTCTCAATCAGACCGAACTTGCCAAGCTAGCAGGGGTCTCCAGGCAGACCATTAGCCTACTAGAACGGGACGAATACACCCCGTCCATTGTGATTGCCCTGAAGATTTCACAGATATTCCATGAGCCAGTCGAGTCGGTATTTCGGATTGAGGAGGATGAGGAATGAATAAGTATAAAGTGATTTATTATCTATCTATAGTTGTGTTTATCGTTAATCTTTTGGCTATGATCGGAAGCCTATTTGGTTGGTTTACAATTGTTGAAAGTAAATATCTCTTCTGGATTAACATAGTTTTACTATTAGTCTTTAGATGGATAGAGAGAAAAATAAAATTCAAAAAGATTGAAAAAGGAGAAAAGTCATGAGAGAGTTTTTAGCAGGTTTTCAAATCGATACTGAGCACAAAGAACTTGCCGGTGTCTGTGCAGGTTTAGGAAATTATTTTAATATCAAGACTAACGTCATCCGTTTAGTAGTAATTTTGCTGTTTCTTTCGTCAACAGAGTTTGGGATTTTAACAGTCATCCTATATGCTTATCTAGCAGGCTGGCTTGGGAGAGATCCTTTAGGAGAAGGGGCGAAAAAAGCAAGAAATCAAGCTATTCTCTTATTTGCTGTTTGTTTGATTTTAGTATCACTTGGGACAGAGGGTTTGACAGCAATTTATGAATCAGGTAAAGCCTTTGGTCAGTGGTTAGTTGGATTGGTTTAGAAAGAGGATGAATATGAAAAAGAAAAGAATTTTATACTTCTTAGCGATTGGTGTTTTAGGCTATTTTACAGGTATGCTTACGGGTCGTGCCTGGGCATTGGGCACAAGTTTTAATCTGAATACTCTAGTTCCTTGGATTTCAGCTTCCTGTTTATTGATAGCTTTTATTAGCATTTTTTTAACTATCTATTTCTTAAAAAAGAGTCGGAAATTCCATGCTTTATATCAAATGGAACTAGATGACGATGTGAATGAAACTTATTATGTGCAAATGTATCGAAATCTCGAGTTTGGTACGATTGCTTTTAACATTGTGTCAGTTATGACTATATTAGCTTTATTCATCTCTATGAATGAAGTGATGATACTCCATACAAGTTCTATCGTTCTAGGACTTTCTGTTCCAGCTCTTATTTTAGCAGCAGTACTTCAAAAATATCTTTTCAAGACGATTTCGATTGTTCGTCAGTTTGATTTGGCGTTTTTCTCTACACCAAAGGATGTCTTAGATTATATAAATTCTTATGATGAAGGAGAGCGTCAGGCTAATTTGGAACAGAGTTTTCGAATTTTATTCCAATTAAACCAATATGTTTTACCAGGTTTGTATATTTTGATTGATATTGTTTCTGTACTTACAGGAGAAATTCAGTTATTAGCCCTCTTAGCTGTAGCTCTAGTTCATATCTATATCAATTTAATGCAGTTACCTATGGTAAAACGCTATTTCAAATAAAGGAGTCATTCATGAAATTACTTAAAAATCTTGGCTGGTTTCTGCTAGCTGTTCTATCCTTTTTCTTTGGTTATGGTCTGGTTCAGAGTATGGCGCTGTCAGCTCTTGAACTAGGGGCTTCAATCTATGGAGTCTTGCCACTTTATATCGCCCTGTCGGGGGCCTATGTTTATGGAGTTTACAAGTGGTATCAGACAGAAAAGGTTAGCATCCAGACGACTGCTTTTAACCGTTATATCTGGTTGCCAACCCTGGTTTTGCTAGTGGCGATTACAGCCCAGTTCTTTTTGCCGGATGATCCGTCAGTCAATCAACAAATCGTATCTCAACTGACAGTTGCTCAGCCTGTCTTTGGTTTCTTTATGGTGGTAGTCTTTGCTCCTCTGACGGAAGAACTCATCTTTAGAGGGATGCTGGCGCGCTATCTCTTTCCTAAGCAGAACAACAGCAAACAGACAGCTCTGTTTCTCCTCGTATCAAGTGTGCTTTTTGCCTTGATTCATTTTCCAGGGACTTTGCAACAGTTTTTAGTTTATGCTAGTCTGGGATTGAGTTTGGGACTGGCTTATGTAAGCCGAAAAGGTCTTCTTTACAGCATTTCTCTCCACGCTTTGAATAATTTAATCGGCTTTTTGATGATACTCATGCTATAATAGAGTCAGGAGGTCACATGAAACGAGTAATTTTATTAGCAGTGATACAGGCGGTCGTTCTCTTCTTTATCATCGGGGCACTTGCCTATGCCTTTAAAGGCGATTTCTTTTACAACTATCTAGCGGTTGTCTTTGCGCCTATTGCAGGTGTCTTGCGTTTTGCTTCGGCTTATGCGACGGAGATTGTTCTACCTAAAAAGGCAGCTGAGATTGCTGAAAAGCGTAAAAAAGGTTAAGAATCATAATCAGAGAATCCGATGACGTTTTCATCGGATTTTTTGTCTGTTCGTTTTGATTTCTAAAGGCAATCAAACTTTTCTGCTGATTTTCATGAAGTGCCTGCGCTTTTATGGTAAAATAGTAACAGAATAAAAGAGGAGAGAAAACATGAAACGTAGTATGTATGCTGGTCGTGTTCGTGAGGAACACATCGGACAAGAAATGACTTTGAAAGGATGGGTTGGCCGTCGTCGTGACCTTGGTGGTTTGATCTTTATCGACCTTCGTGACCGTGAAGGAATCATGCAGTTGGTTATCAACCCTGAAAAAGTATCTGCAGAGGTTATGGCAACAGCAGAAAGCCTTCGTAGCGAATTTGTTATCGAGGTGACGGGTCAGGTTGCTGCACGCGAGCAAGCAAATGATAAATTGGCAACGGGAGCAGTTGAGCTGAATGTAACAGCCCTTACGGTTCTTAATACAGCAAAAACAACACCTTTTGAGATTAAGGATGGCATTGAGGCCAATGATGATACGCGTCTCCGCTACCGTTACCTTGATCTTCGCCGTCCAGAGATGTTGGAAAACCTCAAACTTCGTGCTAAAGTAACCCACTCTATCCGCAATTACTTGGATGAGTTGGAATTTATCGATGTGGAAACACCCTTCCTTTCTAAGTCTACACCAGAAGGGGCGCGTGACTATTTGGTGCCATCTCGTGTCAATAAAGGGCATTTCTACGCTCTTCCTCAAAGTCCACAGATTACCAAGCAACTTTTGATGAATGCTGGTTTTGACCGTTACTACCAAATCGTTAAATGTTTCCGTGACGAAGACTTGCGTGGTGACCGTCAGCCCGAGTTTACCCAGGTCGACTTGGAAACTTCCTTCCTTAGTGAGCAAGAAATCCAAGATATTACAGAAGGCTTGATTGCGCGCGTGATGAAAGAAACCAAAGGCATCGAAGTAACGCTTCCATTTCCTCGTATGAAATACGATGATGCTATGGCTCTTTACGGTTCTGACAAACCAGATACTCGTTTTGATATGTTGCTTCAGGATTTGACAGAAGTTGTCAAGGGTGTTGATTTCAAAGTCTTCTCAGAAGCACCTGCCGTTAAAGCCATTGTGGTCAAAGGGGCTGCGGACAACTATTCACGTAAAGACATTGACAAGATGACTGAAGTAGCCAAACAATATGGTGCCAAAGGTCTTGCTTGGGTCAAGGTTGTTGATGGAGAATTAAATGGACCAGTTGCTAAGTTCTTGACTAGTATCCAAGCAGAATTGACAACAGCGCTTGGTCTTGAAGATAAGGACTTGGTTCTCTTTGTGGCGGATACGCTTGAAGTAGCGAATGCAACCCTTGGTGCCCTTCGTGGCCGTATTGCTAAAGAGCTTGGCTTGATTGATAACGATAAATTCAATTTCCTTTGGGTAGTTGACTGGCCAATGTTTGAATGGTCTGAAGAAGAAGGTCGCTACATGAGCGCCCATCATCCATTTACCCTTCCTCAAGCAGATACTGCTCATGAGCTTGAAGGTGATTTGGCTAAGGTTCGTGCTATTGCTTACGATATCGTCTTGAACGGTTATGAGCTTGGTGGTGGTAGTCTTCGTATCAACCAAAAAGACCTTCAAGAACGCATGTTCAAGGCTCTTGGTTTCTCAGCTGAAGAAGCCAATGACCAGTTCGGCTTCCTTCTTGAAGCCATGGACTATGGTTTCCCACCACACGGTGGTTTGGCGATCGGTCTTGACCGTTTTGTGATGCTCTTAGCAGGAGAAGAAAATATCCGTGAAGTCATTGCCTTCCCTAAAAACAACAAGGCAACCGACCCAATGACACAAGCTCCATCAACAGTCGCTCTCAAACAACTAGAGGAACTCAGCTTACAAGTAGAAGAAGATGAAACAAGCAAAACGAATTAAGCGGTGGCGCTATTATCTGCGCCGCTTTGCTTATCAGATAAAAATCTTACGAGTTTTACAAAGTATCTCTCGGGAAAAATATGATGAGAAAGTATCGGCTTCTCTGGTATATGGCTTTTTGTCAGCAGTAGCGGTCAATTTCTTTTTTCAACCAGGGCACGTTTACTCCAGTGGTGCAACAGGTTTGGCACAGATTATCTCTGCCTTGAGCAATCACTGGTTCGGTTTTTACATTCCGATATCGCTAACCTTTTATGCTATCAATTTTCCATTGATGATTTTGGCTTGGTATCAGATCGGGCATAAGTTTACTGTCTTTACCTTTATCACGGTATCCATGAGTTCCCTCTTTATCCAGCTTGTGCCAGTTGTGACCTTGACAGAGGATCCTATCATCAATGCCCTTTTTGGGGGTGTTGTCATGGGCTTGGGGATCGGTTTTGCACTCCGTAACAATATTTCTAGCGGTGGTACAGATATTGTCAGTCTGACCATTCGAAAGAAAACAGGGAGAAATGTCGGCAGTATTTCTTTCTTGGTAAATGGGACGATTATGCTGATAGCAGGTTTGACCTTTGGTTGGAAATACGCCCTTTACTCCATGATTACGATTTTTGTATCGAGCCGTGTGACAGACGCAGTCTTTACCAAGCAAAAACGTATGCAGGCCATGATTGTAACCAATAACCCTGACAAGGTAATCGCAAAAATTCATAAAAAATTGCACCGCGGAGCAACTATGATCCACGATGCAGAAGGAACCTATAATCATGAGAGAAAAGCAGTCTTGATTACGGTTATCACGCGAGCAGAGTTTAATGATTTTAAACATATCATGAAACAGGTCGATCCGACAGCCTTTGTCTCTGTATCTGAAAATGTCCACATCCTAGGACGATTCGTAGAAACAGACAATTAATAATACTCAAAAGACCAGCCTTGGGGCTGGTCTTTATTTTTCGATAATTTTGTGTCCAATCAACTGGCGATAACAAATCTGTTTATTGTTTTTAGCATCGTTGATGATCTGGAGAATGGTTTCAAAGGACACACGTCCAAGTTCTAGACTATTGATATCGACATAAGCTACGAGATCGAGTCGAGGATTGACAGAGTCGAAACTCAAGACAGGAACATTTAATTGATGTTTACTGATGTAGTCACAAACCCCTTCTGCTAGGAGACTGTCGGTGGTGATGATAGCATCAATCTGCGGATCGTGGTTAAATAGGAGTTCACTGAATTGATAACCTTTTTCTTCTAGAAATTCAGTCGCAAAGTAGGTTAAGTTGGTATCAATCGGAAGTTGGTGTTGTTTGAGTGCGGATTCATAGCCAGTTAGACGATCTTGCGTTACGAAGAGTCGCTTTGTACCCCCGATGAAGGCAATTCGTTTGCATCCTTTTTTGATGAAATACTCTGTCGCATCAAAGCCCGCCTGTACATTGTCATTATCAACAAGAGGGATAAAGGGTGAAGTGGATTTTCCGAGAATGAGGAAAGGGAACTGCTCATCAGCTACTAGCTTGACCAGAGGGTCTCCTTCTTCAGCGTAGAGGAAAATCAAACCGTCAACGCGCTTACCATAAACCATCTGAGAAATAGCATTGAGACGTTCTTTTTCATCTTTCCCCGTTGCAATCTGAATAGCGTAGTGATTTTCAGATGCGACTTGGGCGATCCCTCGTAGAACAGATGGGAAGAAAGGATTTTGGTAAAAGGCATCCGAGTCGTCAGGCAATACCAAACCGATAACTTGAGTATAGCTGCTAACTAGGCTACGAGCATTGAGATTGGGATGGTAGTTGAGCTCCTTCATTGCCTTGCGAACTCGTTTTTTAGTTTCATCACTAATCGTTGATTTATTTTGAATGACGCGGGTAACAGTGGAAGGTGAGACACCTGCTGCTTTAGCCACATCTTTAATCGTCACGGGCATAAAAATCTCCTATTTATGATAATCTGGATCACGGTAATGTGTTTTATAAAAGATGGTGACCAGATAAAGAACAAAAAGAATGTTTTGTACAGTGATAAGGGTTGTCATATTTTGGCCAAAAAGTCCCAAAATAAGCGTAATCAGAGTGGGTAATCCTAAACAGTTCAAGATAAAGTGGTAGCACTCTTTAAAGGTCCTAAATGAAAAGAGACGTGATTTTTTGGTGATATAAAGGAGAAGACTAGCTCCAAGAGAGACAATAAAGAAATTTAATCCAAAGAGGAAGCTAGCACCAAGGACGAGAAAGAGACTGATATAGACACGGTTCTGTTGGTACCAGTCTTTAGAAATAGCCTGGGTTAAAGCTTCCTTACTCTGGAAGCTCTCCGTTTGAATGGCGTGGTAGCGAATGCGGGTCAGTTCCTTGCTTTCCTTACTGATGATGAGTTCTTCGGTATCAAAATGAAGTTGCAAATCCTTTGGCAATTCCTTACTTGGACTTGGACCAATCAGAAGAGAAGGCTGCTGATTCTTAGTGCCTGAGTAGTTCAGCTTTCCATCAACGATTTGTGCATTCTCTGATAAGTCCATGATTGCTTCATCTGTCAGTGGAGTATAGACATTATCGATAAAGGTTTCCAGCGGATAAGTCTCCTGGGAACTGTTTTGGATGGCAATTGGAATCATGGACAAGCTGATGAGGAAAATGCTAGTAAAGAGGAGTTGAAACCAGTTGAGTCCAAAACGTTTTGACAGGGGCTTACGAAATCCCCAAATACTTGAAAAAGATGAAAATGGATATGGAAGCATTTGTATCTTTCTAAAAGGTGTTTTCTATATGAGTATTATTATATAGAGAAATGTGCTTTATTTCAAGTCTAGTAGATAAATTGCTTACTGAAAAGCTGATTTTGCTACTATTTGCGGTCTTGTGTCTAATCTTTCAACTTTAGAAACAAGATCAAAATGAAAAAGGGTGGCGGGGATAAATTATCCCTTGTCGCCACCACTTGTAAGTCCTGAAACAAAGTTCTTTTGTAGGAAGAAGAAGAGAATACAGATTGGAAGGGCGATGAGGATAGCACCTGCTGAGAAGTAGGCAATCTTCAAGTTTTTCACATTGCTGACAAAGGTCTGTAGACCAACGGCAACTGTAAAGTATTCTTTCTCACGAAGCAAGAAACTAGAGAGGATATAGTCTCCGAAAGGTCCCATGAAGGCCCAGAGCGCTTGTACTGCAACCATTGGGCGAACGAGTGGGAGAACAATTTGCCAGAAGCGACGGAAGTGTCCTGCACCATCTAGTTTTGCTGATTCATCAAGAGACATCGGTACGGTGTCGAAGTAACCTTTCATCAACCAAGCGTTCATTGGGATACCACCACCGACATATAGGAAGATGAGGAACCAGCTTTGGTTAAGGGCATTCAACATAAGGGCCATAACGAAGAAGGCTGTCAAAGCGGCCATTGTTGGCACCATTTGGATGATCAAGAAGAAGACCAAACTTTGTTTACGAGCCAAGAAGTTGTAACGGCTGTAGGCATAACCAGCAAGTACGATGATACTTGTTTGAACAACCATGGTAATCAAGGCGATAATCAAAGTGTTGAGGTACCAAGTGCCGTACAAGGTTTCAGTGAAGAGCCCTTGGAAGTTGGCAAAGCTAAAGTCGACGTTAGCATCTAGTTTAAAAGCTACGACGTTACCAGTCTTGAAGGCTGACATAATAGTAATCAAAAGTGGATAGATAATCACGATTGAAAGACCAATCAAGTAGAGGTAAGTGAGGGTTTGAGTCAGTCTACGTTTGAGTTTGATTGAGTTATTCATCTTAGACGTCCTCCATATCAAATGCGTGTAGTTTCTTGAATGCGATCATAGAGATAGAGATGACAATGATAGAGATGATCAAGGTAACAGCTGCCGCCATAGAGTATTGAGGAGATGTACCTGTTGTCAAACGATAAATCCATGAGATCAAGATATCAGTTGAACCGGCTCCACCACCAACGCTACCAGGACCTCCGCCGTTGAAGAGGTACATGATAGAGAAGTTGTTAAAGTTGAAGGTGTATTGGCTGATCAATGTTGGTGCTGCAACAGCCAAAATCATAGGGAAAGTGATGTTGCGGAATTTTTGCCAAGCATTGGCACCATCGATGTAAGCCGCTTCGTAGAGGTCGTTAGGAATCGACTGCAAGATACCCAAAGTCAAAACGTAGATGTATGGGAATCCTAGCCAACCTTGCATCATAATCAAGGCAATCTTCGTCCAAGTTGGGTCTGTTTTCCAAGGGATAAGAGCACCGTCAAGGAAAGGAAGAACCTTAGCCAAGATAGGCAATACTTGAGTGTTGATCGCTCCGACACTATCGTTAAACATGTTTGAGAATGTCAAGATAGTGATGAAGGCTGGAACAGCCCAAGGAAGAAGGAAAATAACACCAAAGATACGTTTTCCTTTGATAAATGGTTGGTTGGCAATGATAGCAGTGAAGATACCAATCACAATCTGCAAAGTAGAAGCAGACAAGGCCCAGATGATGGTCCAAGAAAGAACCGCACCGAAGGCTGAACGGAAGGTACTTAAGCTCCAGATGTTTGTAAAGTTAGTCAAACCAACCCAGTCCAACAATTTGTTTGGTGGCAAGTGTTGGAAGTCATAGTTGGTAAAGGCAATCATCAAGGTTACGATAACTGGGAAGATAATCGCAAATGTCATAGCGACGTAAGATGGGATGATCAAGAGGTAAGGGAAACCATTCTCATAAATACCTTTGATCATATCTTTAAAAGTACGTGGGACAGGAATTCCATTGTTAATACGTTTTGCGATTGTATGTGCATCTTTAATATTTGAGAAATAAAAGAGCACATAAACGACTACAAAGATTAAATGGAAGGCACCACGAATCAGCATAAAGAGGGAATTATCACGACCTGGCTTGTCACCAAGAGTGATCAAATTGTGCAATTCAGGGGCTGCAAGTGCTAGGAAATAAAGAACAAATACGATAGTTACACCAAGGAAGATAAAACCTTTGGCCTTTTGTTTATTGTAAATCTGTCCTAACCCAGGAATCACTGAAAGCAAGGCTGCTTTGCTAGGTTGTTGGTTTTCCATGAATACTCCTTTCATAGGATACGAGATTGAAGTTTGTCTCCAATCACTAGATAGGCAACTGCAATCATTCGTAAATTTATAAAATCAAAGGGGGATCTGTATTCTCCCCCCTTGTAACGAATTCAATTATTCACCAAATTTTTGTTTGATTGTTTCTTTGATTAATGTTACAGCATCGTTAGCAGCTGTCTTCGCATCTTTTTTACCACTTACAGCGTCAAAGAGCATTGTTTTAGCTGGATCCCAAACAGCTGACATTTGAGAAATGTTTGGCATTGGTTGAGCGTTCTTGAACTGTTTGATAACAGCTGTTGTCAACTCATCGTTTTTACCTTCAGCGTATGAACGAGCTTCAGTGTTAGCTGGGATTTCGTTAGTTGCATCGTAGAATGCTTTTTGTTGTTCAGTTGAAACAAGGAAGTCTACAAATTTTTGTGCAGCTTCAAGGTTCTTAGTGCTTGATGGGATGATCCAAGCTTTACCACCACCGAATGGTGTGTATTCTTTACCATTTGGAAGAGTTGGAATAGTAGCAACACCGTAGTTTACTTTAGCATCTTTGAATGCTTGAGCTTTCCAAGGTCCATCGATGATAGCAGCTGTTTTACCTTCTTGGAATTGAGTTTGGATCAAGTTTGCAGCACCTTCAGTATCTTGCATACCTTTAGGCCATTTTTCATACCAAGATTTAGCGTAGTTGACACCAGTGATAGAACCGTCGTTTGCAAGACCGATGTCTTTAGCGTCTTTACCGTTTTGTCCGAATACGTAACCACCGTTACCAGCAAGAAGTCCGTATGCGTAGTAGAAGTTTGTCCAGTCAGCTAGGAATGCAGTAGTTTTGCCATCTTCACCAGCGAAAGCGTATTTGCTGTCTTTAGCAAGTTCTTCTAATTCAGCAAAAGTTTTTGGAGCTTCTTTGATCAAGTCTTTGTTGTAGTACATAACAAGTGACTCAATAACGGCAGGAGCACCGTAAACTTTACCGTCAGCAGCTGTTACAAGAGATTTAGTCTTATCATCTGTTTTAGCGCCGTCGCTCAAAGTAACTTCTGAAAGTTGTCCGTCAGTACCAAGGCTACCTACGCGGTCGTATGGTGCCATCATAACGTCAGCAGCTTGACCTGATTGGTTGTCAAGAGAAAGTTTGTCAAGTCCACCAAGTTGGTCACCTGATTTGATGTTAACTTTTATACCTGATTCTTTTTCATAAGCTGCAGCAACTTTTTCAGCGTAGGCTTTGTATTGGTCTTCAACGTAGAAAGTGATTTCTTTTGCTTCAGATGAGCTAGTATCAGCTGCTTTATCAGCAGTTTTGCTTCCGCAAGCTACCAAAAGTAAGCTAGCAAGAGTAGCAGTTCCGAGCACAGCAGCGCTCTTCATGAATTTAGATGACATAGTGTATTCCTCCTAAAGAATAACAAAAATAATTTAATGAGAAAACGCAAACGTTTTCTTTTACGAACTTAGTATAGCACAAATAGAAAACGGTTGCAAGCGTTTTTAGGAAATTTTTTAAAAAAATTTTAAGGTTTCAAACATTTGTTAAAGCCCATATATAGGAAAGAACTTAAAATGTTTGTTTTTTTTGAATTGAAAATATATTAGGAAAACGATTGCGTAAATTCGGCTCGGTTTTTCAGAAAATAGAGCAGATATTGGGAATGAATTATCTTAAATCAGAAAATCTTTAAAATTTTTTTGCTTATTTCATAGAATATCAGTGGCAACAAGTTTTGTTTGATTAAAATAATTCAAAAAAATTTTTTAAAAACGCTTGCATTTGTTTTTGAAATGCGTTATACTTAAATTAACGCAAACGTTTGCGCCTTAATTGCGCAACGTTTTATAACAAACACATGAGGTGCTATTATGAAAAAACGTCAAAGTGGTGTGTTGATGCACATCTCTTCTCTGCCAGGAGCATACGGGATTGGATCATTTGGGCAGACTGCCTATGATTTCGTTGATTTCTTGGTTCGTACCAAGCAACGTTACTGGCAAATTCTCCCTCTTGGGACAACAAGTTATGGAGATTCTCCATACCAATCATTCTCAGCCTTTGCTGGGAATACGCATTTTATCGACCTTGATATCTTGGTAGAGCAAGGCTTGTTGGAAGCTAGCGATCTCGAAGGTGTTGACTTTGGTAGCGATGCATCTGAAGTTGATTATGCGAAGATTTATTATGCACGTCGTCCACTTTTAGAAAAAGCAGTGAAACGCTTCTTGGAAGTGGGTGATGTCAAAGATTTTGAGAAGTTTGCTCAAGACAACCAATCATGGCTCGAACTCTTCGCAGAATATATGGCTATCAAAGAGCATTTTGACAATCTTGCTTGGACAGAATGGCCAGATGCAGATGCTCGTGCTCGTAAAGCTTCAGCACTTGAAAGCTACCGTGAGAAATTGGCAGACAAGTTGGTCTACCATCGTGTAACTCAATACTTCTTCTTCCAACAATGGTTGAAATTGAAAGCATACGCTAACGACAACCACATTGAAATTGTTGGGGACATGCCTATCTACGTTGCGGAAGATTCAAGCGACATGTGGGCAAATCCACATCTCTTTAAGACAGATGTCACTGGTAAAGCAACTTGCATCGCAGGATGTCCACCAGATGAGTTTTCTGCTACTGGTCAGCTTTGGGGGAACCCAATCTATGACTGGGAAGCCATGGACAAAGACGGTTACAAATGGTGGATTGAACGCTTGCGCGAAAGCTTCAAGATCTACGATATCGTTCGTATCGACCACTTCCGTGGCTTTGAATCTTACTGGGAAATCCCTGCTGGTTCCGATACAGCGGCCCCTGGTAAATGGGTGAAAGGCCCAGGCTATAAGCTTTTTGCAGCCGTTAAGGAAGAGCTTGGTGAGCTAAACATCATCGCGGAAGACCTTGGTTTCATGACAAATGAAGTGATTGAGTTACGTGAACGTACTGGCTTTCCAGGAATGAAGATTCTTCAATTCGCCTTCAACCCAGAAGACGAAAGTATCGATAGTCCACACTTGGCACCTGCCAACTCTGTTATGTACACAGGAACACACGATAACAATACGGTTCTTGGTTGGTACCGTAATGAAATCGACGATCCAACTCGTGAATACATGGCTCGTTACACGAACCGTAAAGAGTACGAAACAGTGCCACACGCAATGCTTCGCACAGTCTTTTCATCCGTTAGCTTCATGGCTATTGCAACCATGCAAGACTTGCTAGAACTAGATGAGTCAGCTCGCATGAACTACCCATCTACTCTTGGCGGAAACTGGTCTTGGCGTATGACTGAAGATCAATTGACTCCTGCTGTCGAGCAAGAATTGCTTGATTTTACAACCATCTATCGCCGTGAAAATAAAGACTTGAAGCCAAAAGAAGTTCAAAAAGCAGAATCCTAATCATACTGAAAGCGTGCTTACACAAGTAGGCTTTCCTCTATTTACAATTATTGTTGAAACAAAAGGAGACTCTCAACATGGAATCATTACAAAAATATGTGATTGATCATCATCAAAAAACAATTGCTGAATGTTCAAACGAAGAATTATACATTGCCTTGCTCAACTACACCAAGCAAGCTAGTGCGCAAAAGAAATTAAATACTGGTAAGAAAAAAGTTTACTATATCTCAGCTGAATTCTTGATCGGTAAACTCTTGTCTAACAACTTGATTAACCTTGGTCTTTATGACGACGTTAAGAAAGAACTTGCTGATGCAGGTAAAGAGTTGATCGAAATCGAAGAAGTCGAATTGGAACCATCTCTAGGGAATGGTGGTTTGGGACGTTTGGCAGCCTGCTTTATTGACTCAATCGCTACACTTGGTCTGAACGGTGACGGTGTTGGTTTGAACTACCACTTTGGTCTTTTCCAACAAGTTCTTAAAAACAACCAACAAGAAACGGTTCCTAACGCTTGGTTGACTGACCAAAACTGGTTGGTTCGCTCAAGTCGTAGCTACCAAGTGCCATTTGCGCACTTTACATTGACATCTACTCTTTACGATATCGATGTGCCTGGTTACAAAACAGCAACTAAAAACCGTTTGCGTTTGTTTGACTTGGATTCAGTTGATTCTTCAATCATCCAAGATGGTATCAACTTTGACAAGACAGACATCGCTCGTAACTTGACTCTTTTCCTTTACCCAGATGATAGTGATCGTCAAGGTGAATTGCTCCGTATCTTCCAACAATACTTCATGGTTTCAAACGGTGCGCAATTGATCATCGACGAAGCAATTGAAAAAGGAAGCAACTTGCATGACCTTGCTGACTACGCAGTTGTCCAAATCAACGATACTCACCCATCAATGGTGATCCCTGAGTTGATCCGTCTTTTGACTGCTCGTGGTATCGAACTTGACGAAGCCATCTCAATCGTTCGCAGCATGACAGCCTACACTAACCACACCATCCTTGCTGAAGCCCTTGAAAAATGGCCACTTGAATTCTTGCAAGAAGTGGTTCCACACTTGGTACCAATCATTGAAGAATTGGACCGTCGTGTGAAGGCAGAATACAAAGATCCAGCTGTCCAAATCATCGACGAGAGCGGACGTGTTCACATGGCTCACATGGATATCCACTACGGATACAGTGTTAACGGGGTAGCAGCACTCCACACTGAAATCCTGAAGAACTCTGAGTTGAAAGCCTTCTATGATATTTATCCAGAAAAATTCAACAATAAAACAAACGGTATCACTTTCCGTCGTTGGCTCATGCATGCTAACCCACGCTTGTCTCACTATCTAGACTATATTATTGGACGTGGTTGGCACCATCAAGCAGAAGAGCTACAAAATCTAATGTTTTATGAAGACAAAGCTGCTGTCAAAGAAAAATTGGAAGATATCAAAGCTCACAACAAACGTAAATTGGCTCGTCATTTGAAAGAGCACCAAGGTGTTGAAATCAATACAAACTCTATCTTTGATATCCAAATCAAACGTCTTCACGAGTACAAACGCCAACAAATGAACGCTTTGTATGTCATCCACAAATACCTTGATATCAAGGCTGGCAACATCCCTGCTCGCCCAATCACAGTCTTCTTTGGTGGTAAAGCAGCTCCTGCCTACACAATTGCCCAAGACATCATTCACTTGATCCTTTGCTTGTCAGAAGTGATTGCAAATGATCCAGAAGTAGCTCCACACTTGCAAGTCGTCATGGTTGAAAACTACAACGTTACTGCAGCAAGCTTCCTTATCCCAGCATGTGACATCTCAGAACAAATCTCACTTGCTTCTAAAGAAGCTTCAGGTACTGGTAACATGAAATTCATGTTGAACGGAGCTTTGACTCTTGGTACTATGGACGGCGCTAACGTGGAAATCGCTGAATTGGTTGGAGACGAAAACATCTACATCTTCGGTGAAGATTCAGAAACTGTTATCGACCTTTACGCAAAAGCAGCTTACAAATCAAGCGAATTCTACGCTCGTAAAGCTATCAAACCTTTGGTTGACTTCATCGTGAGCGATGCTGTTCTTGCAGTAGGTAAGAAAGAACGCTTGGAACGTCTTTACAAGGAATTGATCAACAAAGACTGGTTCATGACTCTCCTTGACTTGGAAGACTACATCAAGGTGAAAGAGCAAATGCTTGCTGACTACGAAAACCGTGACGCATGGTTGGACAAAGTTATCGTCAACATTGCTAAAGCAGGATTCTTCTCATCTGACCGTACCATCGCTCAGTACAACGAAGATATCTGGCACTTGAACTAAGAAAATAATACTAATACATTTTGTAAAAAAGCGAGTTTCAATTGAAATTCGCTTTTTTGAATAATGTGGATTTGAGTCAATCCGGTCTAAAAAGAGATAAATCTTAGATACGTTGAAGTTTTAGAAATTCTACTTTTCACTGTATTTCAGTATCATGCTTCTTCGTAGTTGATGACCTCATATTTCTTGTATTCGCTTACACAAAGTATTATAATATGATTGCAGGAAAGAAGGTGTTCTTATGTGGCAAAAATATTTTTCAAGATATAAATGGACTGATTTATTTTGGATACTATTTGTGATTTTGTCATCCCTCTTGACGGGGAATCGTACTCTTTTTCCACTTACCCATCAAGAAATCTCTTATCATGGGTGCTATTTGGGGATTACACTTGCCTCATTTCACTTATTATATTCATTGATAAATTTGTCATTTCGAATCGAAAATAAATGGAGAGGTCAAAATTTTTTCCACTTTTCGGATAGACAGTTGAAAAATCGCGATTTAAACCCGCACCTCCTCTTGAGGTGCGGGTTTTGTCTTATTGAAAGATTTATTTACACTGCTTTCCCAACCAGAATCTCTGCTTCGATGGTAATCTCTGTCAGTTGGCTCCAGTCAATCTTGGTCTGGTCGACGTGAAAGAGAAGGGGCGTCATGCTGAGCAGGGCTTGGCGTTGCTCAGCTGTGATGGGTTTGGTCAGGGAGGCTGTTTGGCTAGATTGGATGCTGAAGTGTTCCTGGAAATGTTCCTTGATATCTAGGTTAGAATAGTCCTTTTTTGTCAGCTGGTCTTGTACTATTTGTCGGATTTCCTTGAGGTGATTTTCGGTTGGGATGACCTTGATTAAGATACCGTTTTTTGATAATACTCTTTGAAATTCTCCGTAGTTGGCAGGGGAAAAGATATCAAACAGGATATCCATACTGGCGTCTTTTATAGGAAGTCGAGCCAGGTCACCGACAAACCAATTGACCGCCCAGTTGGATTCGCTCTTGGCAGCGATTTGAACAGAATCTTTTGAAATATCAAAGGCGTAAAAGGTTTTGTCAGAGTGACTTTCTTGGAGTTTACGAGAGTAAAACCCTTCGCCACAACCGATATCTAAAATTGTTTGGCTAGTTTTAGAATTTGTAAGCAGGTCTGAGATGGTTTCTAAAATAGCCTGATAAAAATCAGCTTCTAGGATTTGTTGGCGGTTTTGGAAATTTTCCTTGTCGTAGTTGGTGGATTGCTTGATTTGCGGTGCTAGATTGACATAGCCGAATTTTGCCAGATCAAAAGAATGGCGGTTGCTACACTTGAGGCTAGTCTCTACCAAGGTGAGGTTTTTTTGGCAGATGGGGCAGGCAAAGGCACTAGCAGTAGCAAAGCGTTGGAGTTTGGGTTTGAGGTTTGTATTCATAGTTTTAGTCTAGCAAAAAAAGGACTGGATGGCAAATGCCTCCAGTCTTCTTTTTTAGTATGTAAGAACGAAGTATTTTTTCTTTCCGCGGCGGATAACAGTCAGTTCGTTCTCTAACTTATCTGTGTCACTTAAGACATAGTCAAGGTCTTGGATACGGTCGCCGTTGACATAGATAGCTCCGTTTTGAACATCTTCACGGGCTTGGCGTTTTGAGTTAACCACGCCAGATGATACGAGGAGTTCCACGATATTGTGGTTTTCGTCAGCTTGGACTTGGTAATTTGGTACCCCGCGGAGTCCTTGTTTGAGTTCTTTGACAGAAAGGTTTTTGATGTTTCCTGCAAAGAGTTGCTCTGTGATATTGAGGGCTTCCTTGTAAGCTTCTTCACCGTGAACAAGTGTCACGACTTCACGAGCCAAGACTTTTTGAGCCAAGCGTTCGTGTGGCGCAGCTTCAAACTGTTTGCGGATCTCTTCAATCTCATCAAGTGACAAGAAGGTAAAGATCTTCAAGAAGCGAACAGCGTCAGCGTCCATGACGTTCATCCAGAATTGGTACATTTCGTATGGAGAAGTCTTTTCAGGGTTGAGCCAAACAGCGTTTCCTTCTGATTTACCAAATTTCTTACCAGTTGCATCTGTAATGAGTGGCACTGTGATAACGTGACCAGTCTTGTCAGCCTTGCGACGAAGCAATTCGGTACCAGCAGTCATATTTCCCCACTGGTCAGAACCACCGATTTGTAGGGTTACGTTGTGCTCTTGGTTAAGGACGTAGAAGTCATATCCTTGCATGATTTGGTAAGCGAACTCAGTGTAAGAAATCCCTGTCTCGATCCGTTTTTTCACAGACTCCTTACTCATCATGGAGTTGACAGTGAAGTATTTTCCGACATCACGGAGGAAGTCGATGAAGCTGATGCTGCCAAACCAGTCGTAGTTGTTGACCATGACAGCTTTATTTTCCCCATTTTCAAAGTCAAGAAAACGAGAAAGTTGTCCTTGGATAGACTTGACCCAGCCCTCTACTGTGTCTTTTGTTTGGAGACTACGCTCAGCATCTTTGAAGGACGGATCTCCGATGAGACCTGTAGCACCGCCAACGAGCGCATAAGGTTTGTGACCTGCTAGTTGCAAACGACGACTTGTCAAGATTGCGACAAGGTGACCGAGGTGAAGGCTGTCAGCAGTTGGATCGTAGCCAGTATAATAAGAAACTTGACCTTCTTCTAGGGCTTTACGCAAAGCTTCTTCATCAGTCGTTTGAAAAATCAAACCACGCTCTTTTAGCTCATCAAAAATGTGCATGTGTCTTTTCTCCTTTATAAAATATTGTTTCTACCTATTGTATCACAAACTTGATTAATAGCCTAGTGGAATAGGGAAGAAAGTGGCTATTTTATTGAAAGTTTTCCTTTTATGGTATAATAGAGAAAGCGAGGACATTCATGAAAAAAAGAATTGATGAATTAAAAACAAAAATGCTGCATTTTTTCCAGCAACTAATGCAACGAATTGCAAAATGGAAGAAAAGACTAGCAGAAAAACTAGCTGATAAGAAAACCGGTAAAAAGGGGACCTCTTCTGATAAAGTTAGAAAGGCAGGGCCTATTTTCGCTAAGATTTTGAGTGGGTTTAAAATAGTCTTTAACACTCTCTTTATCCTAGGTTTTATCGGTGGACTGTTTGGTGCTGGGGCGGCTATGGGTTATGGAGTTGCCCTATTTGACAAGGCCCAAGTTCCTCAAGCAGAAGAGTTGGTCAAGCAAGTGAAGGATATTGCCTCTATCTCAGAAATCACTTATTCTGACGGCAGTGCCATTGCCTCGATCGAGGGCGATTTGTTGCGCACTTCAGTCGCTTCAGGTGCTATTTCGGATAATCTTAAAAAGGCTATCATTGCGACAGAAGACGAGAATTTCAACGAGCACAAGGGAGTCGTGCCTAAGGCCGTTATTCGTGCGACCTTGGGAACTTTTGTTGGTCTGGGGTCATCCAGTGGTGGTTCGACCTTGACTCAGCAGGTTATCAAGCAACAAGTGGTGGGAGATGCTCCCACTCTAGCTCGTAAGGCTAAAGAAATCATTGATGCTCTAGCTTTAGAGCGAGCTATGGGTAAGGATGAGATTTTAACAACCTACCTTAACATTGCTCCTTTTGGTCGCAATCATAAAGGACAAAATATTGCAGGTGCCCAACAGGCTGCAGAAGGGATCTTTGGGGTTAAGGCTTCGGATTTAACGGTCCCTCAAGCAGCCTTTATCGCAGGATTGCCACAGAGCCCAATTAGTTACTCTCCTTATGAATCTGACGGTAGTATGAAGAGCGAGGAGGATTTGGCTCTGGGGGTCAAACGGGCTAGAGATGTTCTCTATAATATGTACCGGACAGGGGCTCTAAGTCAGGAAGATTACGACAAGTACAAGGATTATGATTTTAAGAAAGACTTCTTACCATCTGGTAGTGTCAGTGGTACTTCGCGTGACTATCTCTACTTCGCAACCTTGGCAGAAGCTACTGATCGGATGTATGACTATCTGATTCAGAGAGATAATGTTTCTGTAAAAGAGCAAAAGAATGAATCCATCCAGAAAGCTTATCGTGATTTAGCGACTAAGGAAATTGAAAATGGTGGATATAAGATTACGACGACTATTAATAAAAATGTTCATGCTGCGATGCAAAATGCGGTGGCAACCTACGGCTATCTGCTAGATGATTCGACAGGCCAGCCTGAGGTGGGGAATGTCCTCATGGACAACCAAACGGGAGCTATTCTTGGATTTGTCGGTGGTCGCAATTATCAAAAAAATCAGAATAACCATGCTATCGACACAAAACGTTCTCCTGCTTCGACTACTAAGCCGATATTGGCTTACAGTATTGCCATTGACCAAGGTCTGATGGGAAGTGCAAGTATCTTATCAAACTATCCAACCAACTTTTCAAACGGCAATCCTATCATGTATGTCAATAGTCCTGGTACAGGGATGATGACGTTAGGGGAGGCCCTCAACTACTCATGGAATATCCCAGCCTACTGGACTTATCGTACACTCCGAGAGAAGGGTGTTGATGTTAAAGGCTATATGGAAAAAATGGGTTACGAAATCCCAGAATATGGTATTGAGAGTTTACCGATGGGCGGAGGAATTGACGTTACAGTTGCTCAGCATACCAACGGATATCAGACTCTGGCCAACAACGGAGTTTACCATAAGAAATATATGATTGCGAAGATCGAGTCAACAGATGGTCGAGTGGTTTATGAACATAAAGATAAACCTGTCCAAGTTTACTCAAAAGCGACAGCGACCATCATGCAAAGTTTACTTCGCGATGTTATTTCATCTCGGATTACCTCAAGTTTCCAGACAGACTTGGCTACCATCAATCCCAGTCTTGCTAGCGCCGACTGGATTGGAAAAACTGGTACAACCAATGAAGATGAAAATATGTGGCTTATGCTTTCTACACCTCGCTTGACCTTGGGTGGCTGGCTAGGTCACGATGACAACCGCCCACTAGCCAAAGGAGCAGGCCACTACCGCAATGCCAACTATATGGCCCACTTGGTTAATGCCATTCAACAAGCAAAACCTGGCATTTGGGGGAATGAGCGCTTTAATCTTGACTCAAGTGTGACCAAGTCACAAGTTCTCAAGTCGACAGGGGAGAAACCGGGCAAGGTTTCAATCAATGGCAAAGAAGTCAACGTTTCCGGTTCTACCGTAACAAGTTACTGGGCTACTAAAGAAGGGGCGCCAGTAACCACCTATCGCTTTGCTATTGGAGGAAGCGATGCAGATTATCAGAATGCTTGGAAGAATATTCTAGGAAGTATTCCTGCAGTAACTCCTCCAAGCTCAAGTAGCAGTTCGGGAACAACAAGTTCGAGTGGAAATACTCAGAGTGGCTCTTCAGGTCGTTCCCGTCTATTTAATCGATAATAAA
The DNA here is from genome assembly GCF_058556195.1 of Streptococcus sp. A69. Classification (NCBI taxonomy): domain Bacteria; kingdom Bacillati; phylum Bacillota; class Bacilli; order Lactobacillales; family Streptococcaceae; genus Streptococcus; species Streptococcus sp. A69. Next base: position 29,102 of record NZ_JBZUJU010000005.1, read on the forward strand.
AAAAGTAGCAAGAGGCAATTTTTCTTCTCTTAGCTACTTTTTTCTTTTTCTATTTCGTGTTACAATAAGGGAATGAATAAGTATCAAAAGAAGATTTTGAAGGGAACCTTTTATTCACTGTTCTCGGGTCTTATCTGGGGGATTTGCGGGATTTTAGGAGAGTATTTTTTCACTCATTACCCAGTATCGTCAGGTTGGATTACCTCTATGCGGTTGCTTGTGGCGGGGAGTTTGGTTTTAGGGTTATCTGCCTTTCAGTTGCGTAGCCGTTTGTTGGATATCTGGAAAGATAAGAAAAATTATCTACCTTTTTTAGCCTATGCTATTCTAGGTATTTTTTCTGTGCAGTTTTTCTTTTATCTCTGCGTTGAGTATTCCAATGCGACGACGGCGACCATTTTGCAATTTATCAGCCCTATTTTTATCCTGTTTTACAATCGAATCATTTACCAGAAGAAGGCTTCGATTACAGCTGTTTTCTATGTTTTGATTGCCATGCTAGGTGTTTTTTTGATGGCTACAAAAGGGGATTTGTCCCAGCTGTCCATGACACCTTTGGCTCTAGTAACAGGTTTGCTCAGTGCAGTAGGGGTCATGTTTAATGTTATCCTGCCTCAGCGTTTTGCACGGCGTTACGGATTTGTTCCGACTGTTGGTTGGGGGATGATTCTGGCAGGGCTCTTTAGTAATTTTCTTTACCCTATTTATCGGATAAGTTTTCAAGTGGATCTGGTAAGTGTGCTAATTTGTCTGACGATTGCCGTATTTGGAACAGCTTTTGCCTTCTTCCTGTCTATGAAGGCCGTCTCTCTCGTTTCTCCTCTCGTTGTCTCTGTAGTGAGCGCTAGCGAGCCTCTCTCTTCGGCCCTATTGAGCGTTCTCTTTCTCGGTCTGGTCCTAGATGGATTTCTAGTTTTGGCCATGATTTTGATCATCGTCCCTATGGTCTTCTTGTCTATCGAAGAAGCCAAAGAAGGGAAGTAAAGACGATTATTTTGATAGTTTAGGCTTCAAATTTGAAGCCTTTTTTGGTAGAATAGGTATCATTATAATGAACCAGGAGGCGCCTATGACTGCCACAAAAATGAATGCCCAAGAAATCATCCAATTTATCGCCAATGCAGAGAAGAAAACCAGTGTCAAAGTAACCTTTGAAGGACAACTAGCGTCTGCTGTTCCTAGCTCTGTTGTCAAATTAGGCAATGTTCTTTTTGGAGATTGGAAGGATATCGCTCCGCTTCTCGAAGGCTTGGTAGAAAATCAAGATTATGTTGTCGAACAAGATGCTCGTAATTCTGCCGTTCCTTTGTTAGATAAACGTGCTATCAATGCTCGTATCGAGCCAGGTGCTATTATCCGCGACCAAGTGGAAATTGGTGACAATGCTGTTATCATGATGGGAGCTGTTATCAATATTGGAGCAGAAATCGGTGCAGGAACCATGATTGATATGGGTGCTATCCTTGGTGGTCGTGCCATCGTTGGGAAGAACAGCCACGTTGGTGCAGGGGCAGTTTTGGCAGGTGTGATTGAACCAGCTAGTGCCGATCCAGTCCGTGTCGGGGACAATGTTCTCATCGGAGCCAATGCAGTGGTCATCGAAGGTGTCCAAATCGGTAGTGGTTCAGTTGTCGCTGCAGGAGCTATCGTGACTCAAGATGTTCCAGAAAATGTAGTGGTAGCAGGCGTTCCAGCTCGTATTATCAAAGAGATTGATGCCCAAACCCAACAAAAAACAGCGCTAGAAGATGCGCTTCGTACCTTGTAAAAATAAAAAGAGGCGGATACTTCTCCCAGCCTCTTTCTGCTATATAGGAGGACAGATAGATGTTAGATTTGATTCAGACTAGACGAGATTTACACCAAATTCCAGAGATTGGCTTGGAGGAGTTCAAGACTCAGGCTTATTTGTTGGCTGTGATTGAGAAATTGACTGCGGGCAAGGACTTTGTTCAAGTTCGTACCTGGCGGACAGGGATTTTGGTCTACCTGCAGGGAAGCCAGCCAGAGCGGACCATTGGTTGGCGGACAGATATTGATGGCCTACCTATCGTCGAACAAACGGGCCTTCCTTTTTCTTCCCAACATCACGGTCGTATGCATGCTTGTGGCCATGATTTTCACATGACCATTGCCTTGGGCTGTCTCGAACGAGCTCTTGAGGAGCAACCAAAGAATAATCTGCTTTTTCTGTTTCAACCTGCTGAAGAAAATGAAGCTGGTGGTATGCTCATGTATGAGGACGGTGCTTTTGGGGACTGGTTGCCAGACCAGTTTTATGGACTCCATGTTCGTCCAGATTTGAAAGTCGGCCAGATTGCGACCAATACCCATACACTTTTTGCAGGGACTTGTGAGGTGAAGATTCGTTTCAAAGGAAAAGGAGGACACGCAGCCTTTCCACATGAAGCCAATGACGCCTTAGTGGCCGCTAGTTACTTTGTGACCCAGGTACAGTCAGTTGTCAGCCGCAATGTCAATCCAATCGAAGGAGCAGTGGTCACCTTTGGCGTTTTTCAGGCTGGAACAACTAACAATGTCATTACAGACACAGCCTTTTTACACGGAACCATTCGAGCTTTGACTCAGGACATGAGCCTCTTGGTGCAAAAAAGAGTCAAGACAGTCGCAGAAGGTGTTGCAGCAGCCTTTGATATGGAAGTCGAAGTGGAACTCAAACAAGGAGGCTACCTGCCTGTGGAGAACAATCCAGCCTTGGCGCGTGAACTGATGGACTTTTTTGAAGAGAAAGAGGGAATTGAGTTGATTGATATCGAGCCTGCTATGACTGGTGAGGACTTTGGTTATCTCCTTTCGAAGGTAGATGGCGTTATGTTCTGGCTAGGTATCGACAGTCCCTACGCCCTTCATCACCCTCAGATGAGCCCCAAGGAAGAAGCCTTAGCTATTGGGGTGGATGCGGTCTCTAGTTTCTTGAAAAAGAAGGCAGCAGAGTAGAGGGCTTGTCTATGAAATCGGAATTGCGCAAGCAAGTCTTGCAAGAAATGAGGTCTATCCCTCAGAAGCAAAAAATTGCTATGGATCAAGCCTTAACAGAACGATTTTTGAATCATCCTTTTTACCAAGAAGCCAAGGTCATCGCAACCTACCTCTCTTTTCCGCATGAGTTTCAAACGCAGGGACTGATCGACCAGGCGTTGAAGGACGGCAAAAAGGTTTTGATACCTAAAACCTATCTCAAGGGGCGCATGGAGTTTGTGGTCTACGATCCGCAGCAGTTGAAAAAAACTTCCTTTGGTTTACTGGAGCCTCAAGGGGACTTGGAAGTGGTGGATACCTCCCGGATTGATCTGATTCATGTTCCGGGCTTGGCTTTTACGACAGAGGGTTATCGGATCGGATATGGCGGAGGCTATTACGACCGCTATCTGGAGAATTTTGCTGGTCAGACCATGAGTACAATCTATCCTTGTCAAATCCAGAATTTCAACTCGGAAGACCATGATATTCCCGTTCAGGAGGTGCTAATCTATGAAGGAAATTTTTGACAAACGTTACCCTGTGACTAGTTTTTTTCTCCTAGTAACAGCTTTGGTATTTCTCTTGATGTTGATTACTACAGGCATCAACTTTGATCGGGTAAAAACTCTTTTTCAGTTTGGAGCTATGTATGGACCGATCATTCGCCTGTTTCCAGAACAGATGTGGCGCCTTTTTTCGGCTATATTTGTGCACATAGGCTGGGAGCATTTCATTGTCAATATGCTTTCTCTCTATTTTCTTGGGCGACAGGTGGAGGAGATTTTCGGCTCTAAACAGTTCTTCTTTCTCTATCTCTTATCAGGAATGATGGGCAATCTCTTTGTGTTTGCTTTTACACCGAAAGTCCTTGCAGCAGGAGCATCCACTTCTCTTTACGGACTATTTGCTGCGATTATTGTTTTGCGCTACGCGACTCGCAGCCCCTATATCCAGCAGTTAGGGCAATCCTACCTGATGCTTTTTGTGATAAATATCATTGGAAGTGTTCTGATCCCAGGAATCAGCCTAGCAGGGCATATTGGTGGTGCAGTAGGCGGGGCCTTTCTAGCAGTCATCTTTCCAGTCAAATGGGAAAAAGGGATGTATAGTACCAGCCAGCGAATCGGAGCAACTCTACTTTTTGTCGCACTAGCCGTTTTCCTTTTCTACAAAGGAATGAGCTATGTGTAGAGTTGGAATAGTTAAAAAGCTACTCAAAAAATGAGTAGCTTTTTTTGGAACCATTCGAAACAACACAGCTCTAAAACAGTAAGGTGCCAGGGAAACGATGTACTGAAGTTTTGGAACCATTCGAAACAACACAGCTCTAAAACAGCACCTGACCATGGCTTGAACTCATCAGTGTTTTGGAACCATTCGAAACAACACAGCTCTAAAACTTAAGACGAACACGGGTGAAACGTTCAAGTGTTTTGGAACCATTCGAAACAACACAGCTCTAAAACATCATGCTCCTTCTGTTTGCGTTTTCTTGTGTTTTGGAACCATTCGAAACAACACAGCTCTAAAACTGATTACCCTTTGCAAAAACCGACCAAATTGTTTTGGAACCATTCGAAACAACACAGCTCTAAAACCTACCTCATAAATCACCTCAATCACAAAAGGTTTTGGAACCATTCGAAACAACACAGCTCTAAAACTAGAGCCTGCTCTAGAAAAAACTGAAAATAGTTTTGGAACCATTCGAAACAACACAGCTCTAAAACATAAAAAATTACTGACCAATATGAAGTCCAGTTTTGGAACCATTCGAAACAACACAGCTCTAAAACGCATGAAGTTTCCGACTATTTTTCCAATGAGTTTTGGAACCATTCGAAACAACACAGCTCTAAAACCTCGTAGAAAGATTTTTCTCACGAAATTTCGTAATCGCGCCATTCGTCCCAGCCAGACTTCAGCTCGTTAGGTTCCAATTGTTACTCTTATTATACCATATTTTCAGGGTTCAAGAAATAGTCTTGATCCAGCACATACTGCGGAAAATCATAGACTTTTCGAGGTTCGACAAATAAAACCCTTAGTTGATTTAGTTGGATATACTCTATCAGATTTACTAACTCATCCTTTGATAGATAGGCTGATGCATTGATGAAAACAAGGAGTTTCTTTTTAGAAAGATATTTAAAAACCTGGACAATCTCTAGCATCTTTTCAAAAGGTGTATCACTCAGAGTTTCGACTTTGACACCAAGTGCATCGATTAACTCTAGAATGGTGATTTCATCATACTCTAGGTCTAACTCGTTTTCCAAACACTCAAATGCCAGCAATTCTGTAATCGTAGCAACCAACTTTTCAATCATGGACTTGACTTCGGGTTTGTCATTGAGCTGATTTTCTAAATCAGCATGTATCAATTTAAGCATGGCAGGTGAGTTGAGATTGTATCCTAAGACATCCGTTATCACTAGTAATTCGGACTCTTTCAGTGCTTTTAGATTTCTATCAAACAACTTCAACTCCCCATCATCAGTATATTGGTAGAATTGCTTGACGATAGTTGAAAAGGTAAACTGGTCTTCCAACACTAAAAAAGTTGCATTTTCAATAGCTAATGGTTCATCCAGTAGTGGGAAATTAATCTTCATCTCTAGGCTCCTCTCCCAGAAAGACCAAGCGTGCGTCGGAGTTTGCTACGCTGGTATTTCGTTCGCCATTTAAGTAAATCATGCGAGAAAACTGCTTTTCTGTAACGGTCAAGAGAGTAATGTTTCCTTTTTTAGGGTTATGAGTCTTGAGTCGCTCAATCATAGCATTATTAGCAGAATTGTTGAGCAAGAGCTTACTATAGATGGAGAATTGGTGCATGATAAATCCCTCATCTATGAGGAACTTCCGAAATTTCCGATAGGCCTTGCGTTCCTCTGCGGTATCAACTGGCATATCAAACATTAAAATCATACGCATATATCGATAACTCATATCCTAAACTCAGGAACTCCTTTCTCGGGTTGATTGAGAGCTTGGATGACTTTCTTAGTATAGTCACTGACGATATTGGTCAGATACATATCCTTTCCATTGTAGTGGAAGGTGTCTGAGAAAATAGTGAAAAGTTCTCGCTTGATTTTGACAAAAGAACTGCTTCGATTTTCATAGACAATTCTATCAATAATTGGTCGGAAAGGCTCCATAATATCACTAGCTAGGTTGAACTGATTAAACTGATTAGCATGTTTCAAACCAAACTGAGTCATACAACCAGACAAGACAATCTCACGCGCAAACATACTCAAAATCATGGTGTAGCCGTAGTCCAAGGCAGCATTGATATCACTATCTTGCTCACGACTAAAATCATTTCCAAACAAGGTGTTGAAATAAATACGAGCTGCGTGTCCCTCCCGGTTACTAGGATCAAATAAATCCAACCCATGATAGAGATCGATGACGGACTGAGATTTTTCTAGAAAACCACAACTCCCCAGATAAAAAGCTTGATTGAGAATTTTTTGTGCAATAATGGTAGTCCAAACTTGTACTTTAGTTTCCTCGTTCCATGTGATTTGACGAGAGAGTTGCAAACTGGAATCGTGTCGACCATAGTAAGGCGTTAAGTAGGCTGTTGGCAAGCGTTTATCATCACAAAAGATGACCAGAATATTTTCATCCACCAAGCGTTTAATCAGCATAGTGGAGAGAACGATATCCGTTGTCTCCAAAAGCAGGATGTCCACCTCGGACAGGTGAATCAACTCTGTCCGAGAGGCATCTTTAAAAATCAAGTGGTTGTTCTTGTAGGAGAGTTTAGAGTGTGTATTGACAACAACGGTTCTCCATCCCATCAGTCTTCTCCTAGTTTGCTCAAGTCAATCCGAGTCTCGTAGAGACCAGTGATGGATTGGTGGATGAGGGTGGCGTTGAAACAAGAAGACACAGATTGATATCGTACATTTGATTGACTAATTTCAACACCAAGGAATTTAAAGGTTCCAGGAGCTCCAAATGAAATCAGTTTTAAAAGCGAGATAAATGATTCGCTTAATTGATAAATATCTTTATCGGATTGGTCAAACGCTTGTTGTAATAACGATTCAACATTTGGTTTTTGGATATATTTTTTAGATAAAGAAATGATTGCTGTTAATAATTCTTTAAATTCACTTTGATGTGTTTCCACATACTGTTTATGAATTGGTTCACTAATTTTATTAATTCGCTGTGCGTGGTAAAGCAAAGCAGTGAAATGGTAAGGTACAATCAATTCGTTACCTTTTTGCAACTCAATAGAGCTTGCTAATAATCTTCGCTGTCCATTATTAAACTCAAAGAGACTATACTTAGGTAGTTTTATAATAAGATTAGGATTGATATTTTTATAACCACATTCTTCAAGATAGGCGATTGGATTTGCTTCAAATTTCTTTTTATCTTGAACGGTTATTCCAACCATCTCTTTAATTCTCTTTAATTTTTTAGCCTTTCCTTTTTCAATATCTGCTATAACAAGAACTGAATAAGCGATTGTAGGTCTTGCATAGCCACCATACTTTTCAGGTGACAAACCGGATTTGATAGGGGTTAGTTTGCTTGCGTCAACTACTTTTTTCTTGGACACAATATTGTTATCAAACAGACCACCATTTTGTCCAACGGTTTGTTCTTCTGTCTTCTTCACAATATTCACCTGCGGAAGTGAAAGAACTTTTTTGATTGTAGCGAAATCTTTTTCCTTATTCCAAGCGATTTCTCCAGTATCCTTGGAGTATTCGATATTCTCTCTTTTTACGATGGTTCCGTCTGCGTAATGCACCTCTTCTTTAAAGAAGTTCAGCAAGTTTGAGTAGAAGAAATACTTTTCAGTTGCTTTTTCAACTTCTTTAGGATCTTTGGTTCTGGAGATGTATCTCTTAAGATCGTATTTTTGATAGTCACCATAGACGAATTCAGGCTCTAGTTTAGGATATTTCTTAAGGATAGCTTTAGCAACTACTGCATTTAAATAGGCATAATGTGCGTGGTGGTAGTCATTAATTTCCCGCACCTTGTATAACCTAAATTCTTTACGGAAGTTGGAAACTAGATTGGATTTCAAAGTGATGATTTTGACGGAACGGTCCTTCTTATCCTTCTCAGTCACTTCTGTATTGAAGCGAGCATCCAAAATCTGCGCAACATGCTTTGTGATTTGCCGTGTTTCAACTAGTTGGCGTCTGATAAAGCCAACTTTATCTCGCTCATCTAGTCCACCACGTTCAGCCTTAGTCAAATTATTAAATTTACGTTCTGAAATCAATTTGGAATCCAATAATTGTTGCCAAAAAGCTTTTCTTTTTTGAACAATCTCTAAACTTGGAACATTGTCAGATTTACCACGATTATCTTTGGAGCTGGTTAGGACACGGTTATCGAGCGAATCGTCCTTTATAAAGGCTTGTGGAATGATGTGGTCAATGTCACAGCTGCTCAGTTGGTTGATATCAAGAGCTTCCCCAGTGTACATATCCTTCCCATTTTGGAGATAGTAAAGGAAGAGACGGTCGTTTTGGAGTTGAATATTATCTGTTGGATGTTCTTTTAATATATTTGAATCAAGCTCAGGTGCTAAATTTTTTAGTGCATCTTCAATGCGCTTATATCTTTGTTGGGAATTCTTTTTTCCTCTTGCAGTGGTTTGATTTTCGCGAGCCATTTCAATGACAATGGACTCAGGTTCGTGTCCCATAACCTTGACAAGTTCATCAACAATCTTGATACTTTGCAAAATTCCCTTTTTAATAGCAGGACTTCCTGGGAGTTCTTGGACAACTTGTTTCACATCATCTGTCTTGCCAACTACTTGTGCTTTTTGGATAATTTCTTTGAAGGAAAGCCCATCATCATGGATTAATTGCATAAAGTTACGATTAATCTCACCGTCATCAATCAGGTAGTCAAGAATCGTATCTCCTGTTTGTTTATCACAGATACCGTTAATCAGCTTGGCAGAGAGTTTGCCCCATCCAGTATAATGTCGACGAGTTAGTGCTTTAATAACTTTCTCATCAAAGATAGAGGCATATTGAGTAAGGTGTTGCCTGATCATCTCACGATCTTCAAAGATAGTTAGCGTGTGGACGATATTTTCAAGAATTGCTTCATTTTTAGAATCATCCATAAACTCCTTATCCTTGATAATTTTGAGCAAATCATGGTAAGTAGATAGACTAGCGTTAAATTGTTTTTCAATTCCTTCTAGTTCGATTCCATCGTAGCTATCAACATTGTGTAGATACTGAATGATGTCTTTTTCAGTTACTTTTCTTTTCTCTTTGAATAATTGAGTGACAATTTGCTGCTTCTGCCCACTATCAAGGAATTGATAGTCTCTCAATCCTTCCGCAATAAATTTTACTTTTGTTAATTCATTGTAGACAGCAAATGTTTCATACAAGAGACTGTGCTTGGGCAAAACTTTTTCCTCTGGTAGATACAAGTCATAGTTAGTCATCTTATTGATGAAGTCTTCTGCAGATCTTGCTTTATCAACGATTTCTTCAAAATTCCAAGGTCGGATTGCTTGGTCAGAATTTCGAGTTAGCCAAGCAAAATCACGATTGCCACGAGCCAATGGGCCAACGTAGTAAGGGATACGGAAGGTCAAGATTTTCTCTATCTTTTCTTTATTTTCCTGCAGAAATGGATAATGTTCTCCTTGTCGACGGATAATGGCATTCATTTCTTGAAGATGAATTTGATGAGGAATAGAACCATTATCAAAGGTGCGTTGTTTTCTTAAGAAATCTTCACGTTCAATTTTATCAAGGAAATAATCTGCTCCTTCGAGTTTAGAGAGAAGATTTTTGATGTATTTGTAAAATGCTTCTTGAGTGGTCTTGCCATCGATATATCCAGCATATCCATCTTTAGATTGGTCAGAAAAAACTTCATCATATTTTTCTGGAAGATTTGTTTTAATGAATTGTTTTAAAGCAGCCAAGTCTTTTTGATGATTTTCATAACGGTCAATCATAGATGCTGATAGTGGAGCCTTGGTTGAAGGATCTGTAACAGTTAAGATTCCTGATAGAAGAATAGCGTCATAGAGTTTTTTAGCAACTAGGAAAAGGTCTGCAAAGTCATCTCCAATTTGTCCGAGTAAGTTTTCCAAATCCTCATCATAGGTATCTTTAGAGAATTGTAGTGGGACTTTTTCTTCTAAGTCAAAATGTTTTTTAAAATCAGCCTGATTTCCTACAATTAACTTGAGAAATTCGGAAAACAAACCAGTGGACTTTTCATCAGGAAAGAGTTTTAGAACGCGTTCTCTCTTGGCTGATTTACTAATTTTATCAGTAAAAATTGCTTCTACTTGTGCATTTTGTCCACTAAGGGAGCTTCCTTCAAAGGTATTGTCGTAAATGCTTATAAACTCGTTAAAGATTTTTTGGATATTATTGTTTTTAATATCGAAAGATTCTTCATATAAAAAATGTCCGCGGTATTTAATCATATGAGCTAATGCCAGATAGATTAAACGCAAGTCAGCTTTTTCTTTTGAGTCCGCCAGCTGTTTCCTCAAATGATAGATAGTTGGAAATTGCTTGTGATATTCTTTTTCTTCCGCTAAGGTAGCAAAAATAGGGTATTTACTTCCTCTTTTATCCTCAGGAACTAAAAAGGAGTCATCTAATTGATGAAAGAAACTACTATCTACCTTGCTCATTTCCTCAGCAAAGATTTCTTGAAGATAGCGAAGACGATTTTTCCGACGAGTATAGCGACGACGTGCTGTTCGTTTGAGACGTCTATCCTCAGCAGTAGTCCCCTCGTCAAATAATAAAGCTCCGATTAGATTTTTCTTGATAAAGTGCTTATCAGTATTGCCCAGAACTTTCATCTTTTTCGACGGAACTTTATAGTCATCTGTAATGACGGCCCATCCGACGCTGTTTGTTCCGATATCAAGTCCGATAGAGTAAGGTTTATTGTTCATTTAGTGTTCTCCTTTGAGTTATACTCTTTAAGTTCTTATCAGCAAATGCTAATATATTAACCTTGGATAAATTATATATCTTTTGACTATTAAAATCAAGAAATTGTAAAACGTTTTCAATCTGTAAATTTTTAAATCGTTATAAAATGGGATGTTATTCTATTTTATATAGATTTCTTCTTGCAATTTTTAAAAGAATGGTATACAATACAAGTGTTGGAACTATTCGAAACAACACAGCAAGTTAAAATAAGGCTTTTGTCCGTACACAACTTGAAAAAGTGAGCACCGATTCGGTGCTTTTTATTTTATTATACAAACTTATTGTGATCCCATTTTTATAAAAAATAATATCGTAGCGCTTTGATGTAGTTTGAGACCAATTCGGTGGAGCTTTTAAGTAGGTTGACTGAGCAATACAGATTTCTTTTTAGGTAATAGATGTTTTGAAGAATAGCAATACAAAATAAAAAGAACTGGGATAATTAACTATCCTAGTTCTTTTTATATGGAATATTCTTCTATTCCCCCCCAGCTAACTCTTTTCCGAGTTGAATGAGGTAGTCTTTCAGGTCGTCTTTGACTTGTGGGTGTTTGAGAGCGTAGTCGATGGATGTTTTCATAAAGCCAAACTTATCTCCGACATCGTAACGAGCTCCCTTGAATTCACGAGCAAATACACGTTGTGTTTTATTGAGGGTATCGATTGCATCTGTCAGCTGAATTTCATTTCCTGCACCTGGAGCTTGATTTTCGAGGATTTGGAAAATTTCAGGAGTAAGGAGGTAGCGTCCGATGATAGCAAGGTCGCTAGGAGCATCCTCCGGCGCAGGTTTTTCAACGAAGGTTTCAACGCTGTAAAGACCATCTTTCCCTTCGCCTTGCGGAGCAATAACTCCATAAGCAGATACTTCGTCATGAGGGACTGGCATAACAGCGATAGTAGACGCGTGGGTACGCTCGTAGTCATCCATGAGTTGTTTGGTAAGTGGAACAGCCTTTTCGTTGGTGATATCCATCAAGTCATCACCAAGCATAACGACAAAAGGTTCATTTCCAACGAAAGCCTTGGCTTGCAAAACAGCATCGCCGAGACCACGTGGATGAGTTTGGCGGATAAAATGCAGACGCATGCCAGTTGTTTCATCAACTAGCTTCAAAAGATCTGTTTTCCCTTTTTCTTTGAGGTTGTATTCCAATTCGAAGTTTGAGTCGAAGTGGTCCTCGATGGAACGTTTTGACTTACCCGTAACAACCAAGATATCTTCGATACCAGATTTGAGAGCTTCTTCAACGATAAACTGGATAGTAGGTTTGTCTACGATTGGCAACATTTCCTTGGCCAAGGCCTTAGTTGCTGGGAGGAAGCGAGTTCCCAATCCAGCGGCAGGGATGACTGCTTTTCTGACTTGTTGTTTCATGATGTTCCTTTCTATAAAGGTCTATGACCATTCGTTTTCTGCTTTAAATTCATTGCTCATGATGTCAGTGATTGCTTCTTTGATATTGACACCTTCGTAGATGACTCGGTAAATAGCCTGTGTGATTGGCATGTAGACACCTAATTCCTGAGCCAGTTCGTAAGCTGCTCGCGTTGTTGAAATGCCTTCGATGACCATACCCATGTTGGCTTCGATGTCTGCCAAGGATTCTCCACGACCAAGAGCGTCACCAGCTCTCCAGTTACGAGAGTGGATTGATGTACCAGTTACGATCAAATCACCGACTCCAGAAAGACCGCTGTAAGTCAGAGGATTAGCTCCAAGAGTGACACCTAGACGGGTGATTTCTGCCAAGCCACGTGCGATGATTGCTGCCTTGGCATTGTCGCCAAATCCTAGACCATGCAATGCTCCTGCACCAACTGCAATGATGTTTTTAAGAGCACCAGCGGTTTCAACTCCGATAACATCCGTATTGGTATAGAGGCGGAAGTAGTGATTGCTAAAGAGATTTTGTACGTACTGAGCAGTTTCGAGGTCTTTAGAGGCTGCTGTAATCAAGGTAATATCCCGTACAATCGTTTCCTCAGCGTGACTAGGTCCGGAAACAACGACGATGTCACTACGGAGGTCAGCTGGAATTTCCTCTTCAAGAATGGTTGAGAGGCGTTTGTGGCTATCTGGTTCCAATCCTTTGGAGGCATGCATGATGACAACCTTGTGATCGAGCACCTTTGCTACTTGTTGGGCAACCAGTCTCGTTACTTTTGTTGGGACTACAAATAAAACAGCATCCACATCCTTTAGTGTTTCTTCCAAGTCATGATAGGCTTTGATCTTTTCGTCCAGTAGGATATCTTTGAAATAGCGTTTGTTTGTATGTTGGTTATTGATTTCATCGATTTGGTCAGAAATATTTCCCCAAATTCGAACTTCGTGTCCATTGTCGTTTAGGACCTGCGAAAGGGCGGTCCCCCAAGAACCAGGACCCAAGACAGCGATGGTTTGTTTCTTCATCTTTTCCTCCTTGTAAGAGTTCTTCCTTTCATTTTACCATAAAAAGCCTTTTCATGCATCACCTGTAGATGAAAGCGCACTAATTTATAATAAGGAGACTTCTTTGACAAGATGCCTCTTTTTTGCTAGAATAGCATCAATATGAACGAATGAGAAGGAGCTGACGCAGGATGTCGCTCCCTTTATCTATTTTATTAGGAGGAAATATGCTCATTAAAAAAATAAAAACCTATAAATGGCAAGCCTTGGCATCCCTAATGATGACAGGCTTGATGGTTGCGAGTTCGCTCTTGCAACCGCGCTATTTGCAAGAGGTGTTAGAAGCTTTGTTGGCCGGACAAAATGAGGCTATTTATAGTATTGGCGCTTGGCTGATAGGAGTAGCCCTAGTCGGTCTGGTTGCAGGTGGGGTCAATGTGACACTTGCAGCCTACATTGCTCAGGGAGTGTCTTCGGACCTTCGGGAAGACGCTTTTCGCAAGATCCAGACTTTTTCTTATGCCAATATTGAGCAATTCAATGCCGGTAACCTTGTCGTCCGTATGACCAATGATATCAACCAAATTCAGAACGTGGTGATGATGGCTTTTCAAATCCTCTTCCGTCTCCCTCTTCTCTTTATCGGTTCCTTTATCTTGGCGGTTCACACTCTTCCGTCGCTTTGGTGGGTGATTGTCCTCATGGTGCTCCTAATCCTTGCACTAACTGCCATCATGATGGGGATGATGGGGCCACGATTTGCTAAGTTTCAAACCCTTCTTGAACGGATCAATGCTATCGCCAAGGAAAATCTACGTGGTGTGCGCGTGGTCAAATCCTTTGTACAAGAAAAAGCACAATTTGACAAATTTACCGAGGTTTCTGATGAACTTCTCGGCCAAAATCTTTATATCGGTTATGCCTTCTCAGTTATAGAACCTATTATGATGCTAGTCGGCTATGGGGCTGTCTTTCTCTCTATCTGGTTGGTGGCTGGAATGGCTCAGTCAGATCCATCTGTTGTGGGCTCGATTGCTTCCTTTGTCAACTATCTCAGCCAGATTATCTTTACCATTATCATGGTTGGATTTTTAGGAAATTCTGTCAGCCGTGCCATGATTTCCTTGCGTCGTATCCGCGAGATTCTAGATACCGAGCCAGCAATGACCTTTAAAGATCTCCCGAACGAAGAGTTAGAAGGAAGTCTCTCTTTTGAAAATGTAACCTTCACCTATCCTAATGACGATGAGCCTATGCTGAAGAATGTAACCTTTGAAATTGCGCCTGGTCAAATGGTCGGTGTGGTTGGGGCTACTGGAGCAGGGAAGTCCACCCTAGCTCAGTTAATTCCACGGCTTTTTGATCCACAGGAGGGATCTATCAAGATTGGTGGCAAGGATATTCGAGACGTCAGCGAGGGAACCTTGCGTAAAACAGTTTCTATCGTCTTGCAACGTGCTATTCTCTTTAGCGGGACCATTGCAGATAATCTTCGTCAAGGAAAAGGCAATGCCAGCGTGTCAGAAATGGAACGTGCAGCACGGATTGCTCAAGCCAGCGAATTTATCGGACGCATGGAAAACAAATTTGAGAGTCAGGTCGAGGAACGTGGCACCAACTTTTCTGGTGGACAAAAACAACGGATGTCCATTGCCCGTGGGATTGTCAGCAATCCCCGTATCCTGATTTTTGACGATTCGACTTCGGCCTTGGATGCCAAGTCAGAAAGACTCGTGCAGGAAGCTTTGAACAAAGACCTGAAAGGGACGACAACCATTATCATCGCTCAAAAGATCAGTTCAGTCGTCCATGCAGACAAGATTTTGGTCTTGGATCAAGGACGATTGATTGGAGAAGGAAGGCATGCGGACTTGGTAGCTAGCAATGCCGTCTACCGCGAAATCTACGAAACACAAAAGGGAAAGGAGGAATAAATGAAAACAGTTCGATTTTTCTGGAATTATTTTAAAGTCTACAAGCTCTCCTTTGTCGTTGTGATTCTGATGGTTGCGATTGCGACGATTTCCCAAGCCCTCTTTCCAGTTTTTTCAGGTCAAGCAGTAACAGAGCTTGCTAACCTAGTTCTGGCTTATCAAAATGGAACTTCCGAACTAGCCTGGCAGAGTTTATCGGCTCTGATGCTGAATCTAGCTCTGGTTGTCCTTTCCTTGGTTGTGTCTAGCTTGATTTACATGACCTTGATGACCCGTGTGATTGCCGAGTCGACAAATGAGATGCGTAAGGGCCTTTTTGGTAAACTTTCCCGTTTGACGGTTTCTTTCTTTGACCGCCATCAGGATGGGGATATCCTTTCTCGCTTCACTAGTGACTTGGATAACATCCTTCAAGCCTTCAATGAAAGTCTAGTTCAGGTTATGAGCAATATTGCTCTTTACATCGGTTTGATTTTTGTCATGTTTTCAAAAAATGTGACGCTAGCCCTGATAACAGTAGCCAGCACTCCAGTGGCCTTTCTCATGCTGGTCTTCATCGTGAAAATGGCCCGCAAGTACACCAATCTCCAGCAAAAAGAGGTTGGAAAACTCAACGCCTACATGGACGAAAGCATTTCTGGGCAGAAAGCTGTTATCGTACAAGGAATTCAAGATGACATCGTAGCAGGCTTTGTGGAGCAAAATGAGCGCGTGCGCAAGGCAACCTTTAAAGGAAGAATGTTCTCAGGCATCCTCTTTCCAGTTATGAATGGGATGAGCTTGGTCAATACGGCTATCGTCATTTTTGCAGGTTCGGCTGTCTTGCTGAACGATCCAAGTATCGAAACAACGACAGCCCTAGGTTTGATTGTCATGTTTACCCAATTTTCTCAGCAGTACTACCAGCCGATTATCCAGGTAGCTGCGAGTTGGGGTAGCCTCCAGTTGGCCTTTACTGGGGCGGATCGTATCCAAGAAATGTTTGATGCAGAAGAAGAGATTCGCCCGCAAAGTGCACCTGCCTTTACGGAATTGCGAGAAGGTGTTGAAATCAGTCATATTGATTTCTCTTATGTGCCAGACAAGCCGATTTTAAAAGATGTTAGCATTTCAGCTCCTAAGGGGCAGATGATAGCAGTTGTCGGTCCAACTGGCTCAGGGAAGACGACCATCATGAACCTCATCAATCGTTTCTACGATGTGGATGCAGGTAGCATTTCCTTTGATGGCAAAGACATTCGTGACTACGACTTGGACAGTCTGCGAAGCAAGGTCGGTATTGTCTTGCAGGATTCGGTCTTGTTTAGCGGAACAATCCGAGACAATATCCGCTTTGGTGTGCCAGATGCCAGTCAGGAAATGGTCGAAGCAGCTGCTAAGGCAACTCATATTCATGACTATATCGAAAGCTTGCCTGATAAGTATGATACCCTTATTGATGATGAGCAAAATATCTTCTCAACTGGTCAGAAACAATTGATTTCCATCGCTCGGACCTTGATGACAGATCCTCAAGTCCTAATCTTAGACGAAGCGACTTCCAATGTCGATACCGTAACAGAAAGCAAGATTCAACATGCCATGGAGGCAGTTGTAGCAGGTCGAACCAGTTTTGTCATTGCCCATCGTCTCAAGACCATCCTCAATGCCGATCAGATTATTGTCCTCAAAGATGGAGAGGTTATTGAACGTGGAAATCATCACGAGTTGCTCAAACTTGGCGGTTTCTACTCAGAACTCTATCACAATCAATTTGTATTTGAATAAGAAAAAAGTTGTCCTCTTGGGCAGCTTTTTCTTGCCCCCTAAATTGTCAAATTAAGTTAGACTTTTCAAGTAACTCAGAAAAACTTGGTAGGGTGATTGATAATTCAATGATTTTCTAGGAATTCTATTTCTTTTATCAGCTATAGCTGATAAATAATTTTGAGAAATATTCGTAAAATCCATTTGTTTCGGTAATCCATTTCGTCTTAATAAGCCATTAGAATGCTCATTGAGACCTCGTTGACCGGGACATCCTGGATCCGCAAAGAAAATATCAATGTCATGTGCATTGGAAATAGATTTCCAATTAGAAAATTCTTTCCCACAATCAAACGTTATCGACTTAAAGAGATGGCTGGGAACTTGAGACAACCATTGATTGATGGAGGCCTCAATATCACTTGCTTTCCGTCCATTGGTTTTCAGTGTGATGATGGCTTTTGAGTAGCGTAAGCATCTTGCCATAAGAGATTAAAAGCCTGAGAGCCTATGCAAAAATCAGATAGCTGTAAATCTCTTTTAGCAAGGTTCTTTAGATCCTTTCTAGTCCAGCCCGCACTTTCCCATAAAAGCAGTTGCTTAGCTTGTTCATAACGTTTGTGCAAACCTGCTTGGGAAAATGGATAACTTCCTAAAATGTGCCACATAGACTCTCTCCTTTCAAAAGCTTATTATAACAAAAAAGGCAGTGAGACAGAAGCAGATTCTTAGTTAAAAATCACTTCTCTCACTTTCTTGTCGTATTCCATTAATCTTTATAGACAATATACATAAATAACCAAAAAACACCTAGGATTATTTTAAAATCCTAGATTTTTCCTGATGTGCTAAGAAATATTTTACGCAAATACAGATAATAAAGGCCAAGCAATTCTAGAACAACCAAATCAACGAAAAATTGCCAACCAAAAATCTGAATGCGATTCCTAAAAAGACTGGTCAATAGAATCAGCAGAGCATCTCCCCAGAAAGCAAGACCAGCCAAAGTAAGGGCTAATTTTCTTCTGAAAAAATAGAAAATCGGACTCAAGGTAGCAGCTAACAAATGGCTAAACCACACAATTACAAAGACAACAGGATAATGGCTAAAGTAAACCATAATAGCTGAATTATAATGTTCTGCAAAATAAGTCTGGTTACGCGTCATTACCATGACAAAATCATAGCAGCCTATCAAATTCAAGAAAAATATAAACACTGCAAAGCTAAGACCAAAGCCAGTAATTTTTTTCATTTCATTAACCCCATTTCTTCAAAAGATTGAATAAAAAAATCGCTCTTCAACAAGGCCAAGCCTTGATTGATATCACCTAAAACCATAAGGCTGTCGTCTTTTTGGATGTTAAAAATTTTTCTCGCTCGTACAGGAATGACGATTTGTCCCTTTTCACCAACAGTTACCGTTCCAAAAATATACTTCCCTTCTTTGGCTTTAGCAGCAAAAGGAGAGACATCCCCATTAACCAACTCATCTAAGCTGATATCAAAAATTTCTGCCAAACGACTTGAAGAAATAATATCCGGTAAACTGTCGCCCAATTCCCACTTACTGAGAGTCTGACGAGATACGCCTACTTTTTCAGCTAATTTTTCCTGAGAATAACCTGACTTTTTCCTTAGCAGAGCAATCGTTTTACTAATCATACTTTTCCTACCTCTTTTTCTAAACTCATTATAGAGCCTTCTTGTCCAATTTTCAAGCGCCTTTTATTGGCAAAACGAGAGTTTTTTTGTTAAAAATCATAGCAAAAAAGAAGCCCATCTGAGCTCTAGTACAAATACTAGAACTTTTTATATTCCTAATTCAATTTTTTTAACCCATAAAAAATACTTATCACGGTCTTTTAAAAAACATATTAGACAGCAGAGTGCTTGAATGATAAGATAGGACTATCGTTAGAAAATCGAAAGGAGCCCCATCATGGCTAGAACGGTTGTAGGAGTTGCTGCAAATCTATGTCCTGTAGATGCAGAAGGAAAAAACATTCATTCATCTGTATCTTGTAGATTCGCAGAGAGCATTCGCCAGGTCGGAGGTCTCCCCTTGGTTATTCCTGTTGGTGATGAGTCCGTTGTGCGTGATTATGTGGAAATGATCGATAAACTGATCTTGACAGGCGGGCAAAATGTCCATCCTCAGTTTTATGGAGAGAAAAAAACCATCGAGAGCGATGATTACAACCTAGTACGAGATGAGTTTGAACTGGCCCTCTTGAAAGAAGCTCTTCGTCAGGACAAGCCCATTTTAGCAATCTGCCGTGGTGTCCAGCTGGTCAATGTTGCTTTTGGCGGTACTCTCCACCAAGAAATTGAGGGACACTGGCAAGGTCTGCCTTTTGGAACATCTCATTCTATTGAAACAGTAGAAGGAAGCGTTGTTGCAAAGTTGTTCGGCAAAGAAAGCCAAGTCAATTCAGTACATCGACAAAGTATCAAAGACCTAGCACCTAATTTCCGTGTAACGGCTGTAGATCCTCGCGACCAGACGGTGGAAGCGATTGAGTCTATTGATGAGCATCGTATCATTGGTTTGCAGTGGCATCCAGAGTTTCTGGTCAATGAAGAAGACGGCAATTTAGAACTATTTGAGTACCTATTAAATGAATTGTAACGGTTAGAATATCTAGCCGTTTTTATTCGTTCTTTCAGATTTTTTGTATTTTAGCGTTTTTACGCAAACGTTTGAATTCTGATAAAAATTGGGCAAATTCAATAAAAAAACTTGAAAAAATCGAAGGTAAGCGTTATGATAGAAAAGAAGAAAAAATGGAGGAATATCATGTCACATATTAAATTTGATTATTCAAAAGTTTTAGATAAATTTGTAGCACCACATGAAGTGGAATACATGCAAGCACAAGTAACAGCAGCAGACGAATTGATCCGTAAAGGAACTGGTGCTGGTAGTGACTTTTTGGGTTGGTTGGACCTTCCTGAAAATTACGACCGTGAAGAATTCGACCGCATCTTGAAAGCTGCTGAGCAAATCAAATCAGACAGCGATGTTTTGGTTGTAATCGGTATCGGTGGATCTTACCTTGGTGCCAAAGCAGCTATTGACTTCTTGAACCACCACTTTGCTAACTTACAAACAAAAGAAGAGCGTAAAGCGCCACAAATCCTTTACGCTGGAAACTCAATTTCATCTACTTACCTTGCTGACTTGGTAGAGTACGTAGCTGACAAAGACTTCTCAGTAAACGTGATTTCTAAATCAGGTACAACAACAGAACCAGCCATCGCTTTCCGTGTCTTTAAAGAACTCTTGGTTAAGAAATACGGTCAAGAAGAAGCTAACAAACGTATCTACGCTACAACTGACCGCCAAAAAGGTGCTGTTAAGGTTGAAGCAGATGCCAACGGTTGGGAAACATTTGTTGTTCCAGATGACATCGGTGGACGCTTCTCAGTCTTGACAGCAGTTGGTTTGCTTCCAATCGCAGCATCAGGAGCTGACATCAAAGCCCTTATGGAAGGTGCGAATGCAGCTCGTAAAGACTACACTTCAGACAAGATTACTGAAAATGAAGCTTACCAATACGCAGCAGTTCGTAACATCCTTTACCGTAAAGGCTACGCTACTGAAATCTTGGTAAACTACGAGCCATCACTTCAATACTTCTCAGAATGGTGGAAACAATTGGCTGGTGAGTCAGAAGGGAAAGACCAAAAAGGGATTTACCCAACTTCAGCAAACTTCTCAACTGACTTGCACTCATTGGGTCAATTTATCCAAGAAGGAACTCGTATCATGTTTGAAACAGTTGTCCGTGTGGACAAACCACGTAAGAACGTGATCATTCCTACTTTGGAAGAAGACCTTGATGGGCTTGGTTACCTTCAAGGAAAAGACGTTGACTTTGTAAACAAAAAAGCAACTGACGGTGTTCTTCTTGCCCACACAGACGGTGATGTACCAAACATGTACGTAACCCTTCCAGAGCAAGATGCCTTCACTCTTGGTTATACTATTTACTTCTTCGAATTGGCAATTGCTCTTTCAGGTTACTTGAATGCCATCAACCCATTTGACCAACCAGGTGTTGAAGCATACAAACGCAACATGTTTGCCCTTCTTGGGAAACCAGGATTTGAAGAATTGAGCAAAGAGCTTAACGCACGTCTATAGTCTGTAATAGAAGAAAAGAGTGGCTTGTCCACTCTTTTTACTCTCTTTATTCGTAGACATTGGACTCAGGCGAGACTTGTGATATAATATAGAAAGCAAAAAGGCAGACGCCTAGAGACTTTATAGGAGAAACTATGTCAAAAGATATCCGCGTACGCTACGCACCAAGTCCAACAGGACTACTACACATCGGAAATGCCCGTACAGCATTATTCAACTACCTTTACGCACGCCATCATGGTGGAACTTTTATTATTCGTATTGAAGATACCGACCGTAAACGCCATGTTGAGGATGGTGAACGTTCACAGCTTGAAAATCTTCGTTGGTTAGGAATGAATTGGGATGAAAGTCCAGAAACTCATGAAAACTATCGCCAATCAGAGCGTTTGGAACTCTATCAAAAATACATCGACCAATTGCTAGCTGAAGGAAAAGCCTACAAATCTTACGTTACAGAAGAAGAGTTGGCAGCTGAGCGCGAACGCCAAGAAGCAGCTGGTGAAACACCACGCTACATCAATGAATATCTTGGCATGAGCGAAGAAGAAAAGGCGGCTTACATTGCAGAACGTGAAGCAGCTGGTATCATCCCAACTGTCCGTTTGGCTGTCAATGAGTCTGGTATCTACAAATGGCACGATATGGTCAAAGGTGATATCGAGTTTGAAGGTGGCAATATCGGTGGTGACTGGGTTATTCAAAAGAAAGACGGTTACCCAACTTACAATTTTGCTGTTGTGATTGATGATCACGATATGCAAATTTCTCATGTTATCCGTGGAGATGACCACATTGCCAACACACCCAAACAGCTTATGGTTTATGAGGCTCTTGGTTGGGAAGCTCCAGAGTTCGGTCACATGACTTTGATCATCAACTCTGAAACGGGTAAAAAATTGTCTAAACGCGACACCAACACCCTTCAGTTTATCGAAGACTACCGTAAAAAAGGCTATTTGCCAGAAGCAGTCTTTAACTTTATTGCTCTTCTTGGTTGGAACCCAGGTGGCGAAGATGAAATTTTCTCACGTGAGGAATTGATTAAACTCTTTGATGAAAATCGTCTCAGCAAGTCACCAGCAGCCTTCGATCAGAAGAAACTAGACTGGATGAGCAACGACTACATCAAGAGAGCTGACTTAGCAACTATCTTTGAGATGGCAAAACCATTCCTAGAAGAAGCAGGGCGTTTGACTGACAAGTCTGAAAAAATGGTGGAACTCTACAAACCACAAATGAAGTCAGTGGATGAAATTGTTCCATTGACAGATCTTTTCTTTGCAGATTTCCCAGAGTTGACAGACGCTGAGCGCGAGGTCATGGCAGGAGAAACCGTTCCAGTTGTTCTAGAAGCCTTCAAAGCGAAACTAGAAGCAATGACAGACGATGAATTTGTGACAGAAAACATCTTCCCACAAATCAAAGCAGTTCAAAAAGAAACAGGTATCAAAGGAAAAAATCTCTTCATGCCGATTCGTATTGCTGTATCAGGTGAAATGCATGGACCAGAATTACCAGACACCATTTTCTTACTCGGACGTGAAAAGTCAATTCAGCATATCGATAATATGCTCAAAGAGATTTCTAAATAAAAAGGACTTCCGATGGATACATGGGAAAAAATGTATGAAGAAGCACGAACCTTATTCAATCCCCATGAAGTTTCTGACTTTGTTTATGCTAACCATGTTGTTGCTGCAGTAGAAGCAGAAGATGGTCAGATCTTCACAGGATTTTGTATGGAGGGCACTTGTGGCGTTTTTCATCTCTGTGCAGAACGAGCAGCTCTCTTCAATATGTATCAATTTTCAGGACAAACTAAAGTTAAGAAAATCCTCGCCCTTCGAGATAAACCTCCCTACGGCGAAGGATCAGGTATGCCCTGTGGCGCTTGCAGAGAATTTCTCTTAGAATTGAATGCTGAAAATAAAGAAGCAGAGTTCATGATGGACTACAAAACAAGAAAAACAATCAAAGTTGCCGAGTTAATCCCATACTGGTGGGGAGAGGAACGTGCGACTAATTGGCAAGATAAATAGAAGGAGTCAGTTTTACTGGCTCTTTTCCCCTTATTTTTTCAGAATTTCGATAAAGAGGAAAAAAGTTCTTGACAAAGGGGAAAAAGTAGATATAATAGAAAGAGTTGAAAAGCTCAGGTCCGTTGGTCAAGGGGTTAAGACACCGCCTTTTCACGGCGGTAACACGGGTTCGAATCCCGTACGGACTATGAGTGTATCACAGGGACGAAAAAAGTAAAAAAGTTTCAAAAAAAGTGTTGACATAGGTTAGCAGCTGTGATATACTAATATAGTTGTCGCTTGAGAGAGATTGAGTGACAAAGACCTTTGAAAACTGAACAAGACGAACCAATGTGCAGGGCACTACAACTAATGTTGTAGTACTGAACAATGAAAAAAACAATAAATCTGTCAGTGACAGAAATGAGTGAGAACTCAAACTTTTAATGAGAGTTTGATCCTGGCTCAGGACGAACGCTGGCGGCGTGCCTAATACATGCAAGTAGAACGCTGAAGCTTGGTGCTTGCACCGAGCGGATGAGTTGCGAACGGGTGAGTAACGCGTAGGTAACCTGCCTGGTAGCGGGGGATAACTATTGGAAACGATAGCTAATACCGCATAAAATGGATTATCGCATGATAATCGATTGAAAGGTGCAAATGCATCACTACCAGATGGACCTGCGTTGTATTAGCTAGTTGGTGGGGTAACGGCTCACCAAGGCGACGATACATAGCCGACCTGAGAGGGTGATCGGCCACACTGGGACTGAGACACGGCCCAGACTCCTACGGGAGGCAGCAGTAGGGAATCTTCGGCAATGGACGGAAGTCTGACCGAGCAACGCCGCGTGAGTGAAGAAGGTTTTCGGATCGTAAAGCTCTGTTGTAAGAGAAGAACGAGTGTGAGAGTGGAAAGTTCACACTGTGACGGTATCTTACCAGAAAGGGACGGCTAACTACGTGCCAGCAGCCGCGGTAATACGTAGGTCCCGAGCGTTGTCCGGATTTATTGGGCGTAAAGCGAGCGCAGGCGGTTAGATAAGTCTGAAGTTAAAGGCTGTGGCTTAACCATAGTACGCTTTGGAAACTGTTTAACTTGAGTGCAAGAGGGGAGAGTGGAATTCCATGTGTAGCGGTGAAATGCGTAGATATATGGAGGAACACCGGTGGCGAAAGCGGCTCTCTGGCTTGTAACTGACGCTGAGGCTCGAAAGCGTGGGGAGCAAACAGGATTAGATACCCTGGTAGTCCACGCCGTAAACGATGAGTGCTAGGTGTTAGACCCTTTCCGGGGTTTAGTGCCGCAGCTAACGCATTAAGCACTCCGCCTGGGGAGTACGACCGCAAGGTTGAAACTCAAAGGAATTGACGGGGGCCCGCACAAGCGGTGGAGCATGTGGTTTAATTCGAAGCAACGCGAAGAACCTTACCAGGTCTTGACATCCCTCTGATCGCTCTAGAGATAGAGTTTTCCTTCGGGACAGAGGTGACAGGTGGTGCATGGTTGTCGTCAGCTCGTGTCGTGAGATGTTGGGTTAAGTCCCGCAACGAGCGCAACCCCTATTGTTAGTTGCCATCATTTAGTTGGGCACTCTAGCGAGACTGCCGGTAATAAACCGGAGGAAGGTGGGGATGACGTCAAATCATCATGCCCCTTATGACCTGGGCTACACACGTGCTACAATGGCTGGTACAACGAGTCGCAAGCCGGTGACGGCAAGCTAATCTCTTAAAGCCAGTCTCAGTTCGGATTGTAGGCTGCAACTCGCCTACATGAAGTCGGAATCGCTAGTAATCGCGGATCAGCACGCCGCGGTGAATACGTTCCCGGGCCTT
Organism: Streptococcus sp. A69; assembly: GCF_058556195.1. Taxonomy (NCBI): domain Bacteria; kingdom Bacillati; phylum Bacillota; class Bacilli; order Lactobacillales; family Streptococcaceae; genus Streptococcus; species Streptococcus sp. A69. The sequence goes on from NZ_JBZUJU010000005.1 coordinate 54,154, forward strand.
GTACACACCGCCCGTCACACCACGAGAGTTTGTAACACCCGAAGTCGGTGAGGTAACCTTTTAGGAGCCAGCCGCCTAAGGTGGGATAGATGATTGGGGTGAAGTCGTAACAAGGTAGCCGTATCGGAAGGTGCGGCTGGATCACCTCCTTTCTAAGGATAAGGAACTGCGCATTGGTCTTGTTTAGTCTTGAGAGGTCTTGTGGGGCCTTAGCTCAGCTGGGAGAGCGCCTGCTTTGCACGCAGGAGGTCAGCGGTTCGATCCCGCTAGGCTCCATTGGTGAGAGATCACCAAGTAATGCACATTGAAAATTGAATATCTATATCAAATAGTAACAAGAAAATAAACCGAAACGCTGTAGTATTAAAAGAGTTTATGACTGAAAGGTCAGAAAATAAGGTTAAGTTAATAAGGGCGCACGGTGGATGCCTTGGCACTAGGAGCCGAAGAAGGACGTGACAAACGACGATATGCCTTGGGTAGCTGTAAGTAAGCGATGATCCAGGGATTTCCGAATGGGGGAACCCAACAGGTACTACCTGTTACCCACATCTGTTAAGGATATGAGGAGGAAGACGCAGTGAACTGAAACATCTAAGTAGCTGCAGGAAGAGAAAGCAAAAGCGATTGCCTTAGTAGCGGCGAGCGAAACGGCAGAAGGGCAAACCGAAGAGTTTACTCTTCGGGGTTGTAGGACTGCAATGTGGACTCAAAGATTATAGAAGAATGATTTGGGAAGATCAGCCAAAGAGAGTAAGAGCCTCGTATTTAAAATAGTCTTTGTACCTAGCAGTATCCTGAGTACGGCGGGACACGCGAAATCCCGTCGGAATCTGGGAGGACCATCTCCCAACCCTAAATACTCCCTAGTGACCGATAGTGAACCAGTACCGTGAGGGAAAGGTGAAAAGCACCCCGGGAGGGGAGTGAAATAGAACCTGAAACCGTGTGCCTACAACAAGTTCGAGCCCGTTAATGGGTGAGAGCGTGCCTTTTGTAGAATGAACCGGCGAGTTACGATATGATGCGAGGTTAAGTTGAAGAGACGGAGCCGTAGGGAAACCGAGTCTGAATAGGGCGCATTAGTATCATGTCGTAGACCCGAAACCATGTGACCTACCCATGAGCAGGTTGAAGGTGCGGTAAGACGCACTGGAGGACCGAACCAGGGCACGTTGAAAAGTGCTTGGATGACTTGTGGGTAGCGGAGAAATTCCAAACGAACTTGGAGATAGCTGGTTCTCTCCGAAATAGCTTTAGGGCTAGCGTCGACATTAGAGATTCTTGGAGGTAGAGCACTGTTTGGGTGAGGGGTCCATCCCGGATTACCAATCTCAGATAAACTCCGAATGCCAAAGAATTATGGTCGGCAGTCAGACTGCGAGTGCTAAGATCCGTAGTCGAAAGGGAAACAGCCCAGACCACCAGCTAAGGTCCCAAAATAATTGTTAAGTGGAAAAGGATGTGGGGTTGCACAGACAACTAGGATGTTAGCTTAGAAGCAGCTATTCATTCAAAGAGTGCGTAATAGCTCACTAGTCGAGTGACCCTGCGCCGAAAATGTACCGGGGCTAAAACAATTTACCGAAGCTGTGGATACCTTTATAGGTATGGTAGGAGAGCGTTCTATGTGTGGAGAAGGTGTACCGTGAGGAGCGCTGGAACGCATAGAAGTGAGAATGCCGGTATGAGTAGCGAAAGACAGGTGAGAATCCTGTCCACCGTAAGACTAAGGTTTCCAGGGGAAGGCTCGTCCGCCCTGGGTTAGTCGGGACCTAAGGAGAGACCGAAAGGTGTATCCGATGGACAACAGGTTGATATTCCTGTACTAGAGTATGTAGTGATGGAGGGACGCAGTAGGCTAACTAAAGCAGACGAATGGAAGAGTCTGTCTAAGCAGTGAGGTGTGATATGAGTCAAATGCTTATATCTGTAACATTGAGCTGTGATGGGGAGCGAAGTTTAGTAGCGAAGTTAGTGACGTCACACTGCCAAGAAAAGCTTCTAGCGTTTAAACATACTCTACCCGTACCGCAAACCGACACAGGTAGTCGAGGCGAGTAGCCTCAGGTGAGCGAGAGAACTCTCGTTAAGGAACTCGGCAAAATGACCCCGTAACTTCGGGAGAAGGGGTGCTGACTTTACGTCAGCCGCAGTGAATAGGCCCAAGCAACTGTTTATCAAAAACACAGCTCTCTGCTAAATCGTAAGATGATGTATAGGGGGTGACGCCTGCCCGGTGCTGGAAGGTTAAGAGGAGTGCTTAGAGGTAACTCGAAGGTATGAATTGAAGCCCCAGTAAACGGCGGCCGTAACTATAACGGTCCTAAGGTAGCGAAATTCCTTGTCGGGTAAGTTCCGACCCGCACGAAAGGCGTAATGATTTGGGCACTGTCTCAACGAGAGACTCGGTGAAATTTTAGTACCTGTGAAGATGCAGGTTACCCGCGACAGGACGGAAAGACCCCATGGAGCTTTACTGCAGTTTGATATTGAGTGTCTGTACCACATGTACAGGATAGGTAGGAGTCTAAGAGATCGGGACGCCAGTTTCGAAGGAGACGTTGTTGGGATACTACCCTTGTGTTATGGCCACTCTAACCCGGATAGGTTATCCCTATCGGAGACAGTGTCTGACGGGCAGTTTGACTGGGGCGGTCGCCTCCTAAAAGGTAACGGAGGCGCCCAAAGGTTCCCTCAGAATGGTTGGAAATCATTCGCAGAGTGTAAAGGTATAAGGGAGCTTGACTGCGAGAGCAACAACTCGAGCAGGGACGAAAGTCGGGCTTAGTGATCCGGTGGTTCCGTATGGAAGGGCCATCGCTCAACGGATAAAAGCTACCCTGGGGATAACAGGCTTATCTCCCCCAAGAGTTCACATCGACGGGGAGGTTTGGCACCTCGATGTCGGCTCGTCGCATCCTGGGGCTGTAGTCGGTCCCAAGGGTTGGGCTGTTCGCCCATTAAAGCGGCACGCGAGCTGGGTTCAGAACGTCGTGAGACAGTTCGGTCCCTATCCGTCGCGGGCGTAGGAAATTTGAGAGGATCTGCTCCTAGTACGAGAGGACCAGAGTGGACTTACCGCTGGTGTACCAGTTGTCTTGCCAAAGGCATCGCTGGGTAGCTATGTAGGGAAGGGATAAACGCTGAAAGCATCTAAGTGTGAAACCCACCTCAAGATGAGATTTCCCATGATTATATATCAGTAAGAGCCCTGAGAGAAGATCAGGTAGATAGGTTAGAAGTGGAAGTGTGGCGACACATGTAGCGGACTAATACTAATAGCTCGAGGACTTATCCAAAGTAACTGAGGATACGAAGCGTGAGGTTTTCTAATTATTTGATAGATATTCAATTTTGAGTAGGTATTACTCAGAGTTAAGTGACGATAGCCTAGGAGATACACCTGTACCCATGCCGAACACAGCAGTTAAGCCCTAGAACGCCGGAAGTAGTTGGGGGTTGCCCCCTGTGAGATATGGAAGTCGCTTAGCT
>NZ_JBZUJU010000006.1:0-48237 GCF_058556195.1 Streptococcus sp. A69
AGCTAAGCGACTTCCATATCTCACAGGGGGCAACCCCCAACTACTTCCGGCGTTCTAGGGCTTAACTGCTGTGTTCGGCATGGGTACAGGTGTATCTCCTAGGCTATCGTCACTTAACTCTGAGTAATACCTACTCAAAATTGAATATCTATCAAATAATTAGAAAACCTCACGCTTCGTATCCTCAGTTACTTTGGATAAGTCCTCGAGCTATTAGTATTAGTCCGCTACATGTGTCGCCACACTTCCACTTCTAACCTATCTACCTGATCTTCTCTCAGGGCTCTTACTGATATATAATCATGGGAAATCTCATCTTGAGGTGGGTTTCACACTTAGATGCTTTCAGCGTTTATCCCTTCCCTACATAGCTACCCAGCGATGCCTTTGGCAAGACAACTGGTACACCAGCGGTAAGTCCACTCTGGTCCTCTCGTACTAGGAGCAGATCCTCTCAAATTTCCTACGCCCGCGACGGATAGGGACCGAACTGTCTCACGACGTTCTGAACCCAGCTCGCGTGCCGCTTTAATGGGCGAACAGCCCAACCCTTGGGACCGACTACAGCCCCAGGATGCGACGAGCCGACATCGAGGTGCCAAACCTCCCCGTCGATGTGAACTCTTGGGGGAGATAAGCCTGTTATCCCCAGGGTAGCTTTTATCCGTTGAGCGATGGCCCTTCCATACGGAACCACCGGATCACTAAGCCCGACTTTCGTCCCTGCTCGAGTTGTTGCTCTCGCAGTCAAGCTCCCTTATACCTTTACACTCTGCGAATGATTTCCAACCATTCTGAGGGAACCTTTGGGCGCCTCCGTTACCTTTTAGGAGGCGACCGCCCCAGTCAAACTGCCCGTCAGACACTGTCTCCGATAGGGATAACCTATCCGGGTTAGAGTGGCCATAACACAAGGGTAGTATCCCAACAACGTCTCCTTCGAAACTGGCGTCCCGATCTCTTAGACTCCTACCTATCCTGTACATGTGGTACAGACACTCAATATCAAACTGCAGTAAAGCTCCATGGGGTCTTTCCGTCCTGTCGCGGGTAACCTGCATCTTCACAGGTACTAAAATTTCACCGAGTCTCTCGTTGAGACAGTGCCCAAATCATTACGCCTTTCGTGCGGGTCGGAACTTACCCGACAAGGAATTTCGCTACCTTAGGACCGTTATAGTTACGGCCGCCGTTTACTGGGGCTTCAATTCATACCTTCGAGTTACCTCTAAGCACTCCTCTTAACCTTCCAGCACCGGGCAGGCGTCACCCCCTATACATCATCTTACGATTTAGCAGAGAGCTGTGTTTTTGATAAACAGTTGCTTGGGCCTATTCACTGCGGCTGACGTAAAGTCAGCACCCCTTCTCCCGAAGTTACGGGGTCATTTTGCCGAGTTCCTTAACGAGAGTTCTCTCGCTCACCTGAGGCTACTCGCCTCGACTACCTGTGTCGGTTTGCGGTACGGGTAGAGTATGTTTAAACGCTAGAAGCTTTTCTTGGCAGTGTGACGTCACTAACTTCGCTACTAAACTTCGCTCCCCATCACAGCTCAATGTTACAGATATAAGCATTTGACTCATATCACACCTCACTGCTTAGACAGACTCTTCCATTCGTCTGCTTTAGTTAGCCTACTGCGTCCCTCCATCACTACATACTCTAGTACAGGAATATCAACCTGTTGTCCATCGGATACACCTTTCGGTCTCTCCTTAGGTCCCGACTAACCCAGGGCGGACGAGCCTTCCCCTGGAAACCTTAGTCTTACGGTGGACAGGATTCTCACCTGTCTTTCGCTACTCATACCGGCATTCTCACTTCTATGCGTTCCAGCGCTCCTCACGGTACACCTTCTCCACACATAGAACGCTCTCCTACCATACCTATAAAGGTATCCACAGCTTCGGTAAATTGTTTTAGCCCCGGTACATTTTCGGCGCAGGGTCACTCGACTAGTGAGCTATTACGCACTCTTTGAATGAATAGCTGCTTCTAAGCTAACATCCTAGTTGTCTGTGCAACCCCACATCCTTTTCCACTTAACAATTATTTTGGGACCTTAGCTGGTGGTCTGGGCTGTTTCCCTTTCGACTACGGATCTTAGCACTCGCAGTCTGACTGCCGACCATAATTCTTTGGCATTCGGAGTTTATCTGAGATTGGTAATCCGGGATGGACCCCTCACCCAAACAGTGCTCTACCTCCAAGAATCTCTAATGTCGACGCTAGCCCTAAAGCTATTTCGGAGAGAACCAGCTATCTCCAAGTTCGTTTGGAATTTCTCCGCTACCCACAAGTCATCCAAGCACTTTTCAACGTGCCCTGGTTCGGTCCTCCAGTGCGTCTTACCGCACCTTCAACCTGCTCATGGGTAGGTCACATGGTTTCGGGTCTACGACATGATACTAATGCGCCCTATTCAGACTCGGTTTCCCTACGGCTCCGTCTCTTCAACTTAACCTCGCATCATATCGTAACTCGCCGGTTCATTCTACAAAAGGCACGCTCTCACCCATTAACGGGCTCGAACTTGTTGTAGGCACACGGTTTCAGGTTCTATTTCACTCCCCTCCCGGGGTGCTTTTCACCTTTCCCTCACGGTACTGGTTCACTATCGGTCACTAGGGAGTATTTAGGGTTGGGAGATGGTCCTCCCAGATTCCGACGGGATTTCGCGTGTCCCGCCGTACTCAGGATACTGCTAGGTACAAAGACTATTTTAAATACGAGGCTCTTACTCTCTTTGGCTGATCTTCCCAAATCATTCTTCTATAATCTTTGAGTCCACATTGCAGTCCTACAACCCCGAAGAGTAAACTCTTCGGTTTGCCCTTCTGCCGTTTCGCTCGCCGCTACTAAGGCAATCGCTTTTGCTTTCTCTTCCTGCAGCTACTTAGATGTTTCAGTTCACTGCGTCTTCCTCCTCATATCCTTAACAGATGTGGGTAACAGGTAGTACCTGTTGGGTTCCCCCATTCGGAAATCCCTGGATCATCGCTTACTTACAGCTACCCAAGGCATATCGTCGTTTGTCACGTCCTTCTTCGGCTCCTAGTGCCAAGGCATCCACCGTGCGCCCTTATTAACTTAACCTTATTTTCTGACCTTTCAGTCATAAACTCTTTTAATACTACAGCGTTTCGGTTTATTTTCTTGTTACTATTTGATATAGATATTCAATTTTCAATGTGCATTACTTGGTGATCTCTCACCAATGGAGCCTAGCGGGATCGAACCGCTGACCTCCTGCGTGCAAAGCAGGCGCTCTCCCAGCTGAGCTAAGGCCCCACAAGACCTCTCAAGACTAAACAAGACCAATGCGCAGTTCCTTATCCTTAGAAAGGAGGTGATCCAGCCGCACCTTCCGATACGGCTACCTTGTTACGACTTCACCCCAATCATCTATCCCACCTTAGGCGGCTGGCTCCTAAAAGGTTACCTCACCGACTTCGGGTGTTACAAACTCTCGTGGTGTGACGGGCGGTGTGTACAAGGCCCGGGAACGTATTCACCGCGGCGTGCTGATCCGCGATTACTAGCGATTCCGACTTCATGTAGGCGAGTTGCAGCCTACAATCCGAACTGAGACTGGCTTTAAGAGATTAGCTTGCCGTCACCGGCTTGCGACTCGTTGTACCAGCCATTGTAGCACGTGTGTAGCCCAGGTCATAAGGGGCATGATGATTTGACGTCATCCCCACCTTCCTCCGGTTTATTACCGGCAGTCTCGCTAGAGTGCCCAACTAAATGATGGCAACTAACAATAGGGGTTGCGCTCGTTGCGGGACTTAACCCAACATCTCACGACACGAGCTGACGACAACCATGCACCACCTGTCACCTCTGTCCCGAAGGAAAACTCTATCTCTAGAGCGATCAGAGGGATGTCAAGACCTGGTAAGGTTCTTCGCGTTGCTTCGAATTAAACCACATGCTCCACCGCTTGTGCGGGCCCCCGTCAATTCCTTTGAGTTTCAACCTTGCGGTCGTACTCCCCAGGCGGAGTGCTTAATGCGTTAGCTGCGGCACTAAACCCCGGAAAGGGTCTAACACCTAGCACTCATCGTTTACGGCGTGGACTACCAGGGTATCTAATCCTGTTTGCTCCCCACGCTTTCGAGCCTCAGCGTCAGTTACAAGCCAGAGAGCCGCTTTCGCCACCGGTGTTCCTCCATATATCTACGCATTTCACCGCTACACATGGAATTCCACTCTCCCCTCTTGCACTCAAGTTAAACAGTTTCCAAAGCGTACTATGGTTAAGCCACAGCCTTTAACTTCAGACTTATCTAACCGCCTGCGCTCGCTTTACGCCCAATAAATCCGGACAACGCTCGGGACCTACGTATTACCGCGGCTGCTGGCACGTAGTTAGCCGTCCCTTTCTGGTAAGATACCGTCACAGTGTGAACTTTCCACTCTCACACTCGTTCTTCTCTTACAACAGAGCTTTACGATCCGAAAACCTTCTTCACTCACGCGGCGTTGCTCGGTCAGACTTCCGTCCATTGCCGAAGATTCCCTACTGCTGCCTCCCGTAGGAGTCTGGGCCGTGTCTCAGTCCCAGTGTGGCCGATCACCCTCTCAGGTCGGCTATGTATCGTCGCCTTGGTGAGCCGTTACCCCACCAACTAGCTAATACAACGCAGGTCCATCTGGTAGTGATGCATTTGCACCTTTCAATCGATTATCATGCGATAATCCATTTTATGCGGTATTAGCTATCGTTTCCAATAGTTATCCCCCGCTACCAGGCAGGTTACCTACGCGTTACTCACCCGTTCGCAACTCATCCGCTCGGTGCAAGCACCAAGCTTCAGCGTTCTACTTGCATGTATTAGGCACGCCGCCAGCGTTCGTCCTGAGCCAGGATCAAACTCTCATTAAAAGTTTGAGTTCTCACTCATTTCTGTCACTGACAGATTTATTGTTTTTTTCATTGTTCAGTACTACAACATTAGTTGTAGTGCCCTGCACATTGGTTCGTCTTGTTCAGTTTTCAAAGGTCTTTGTCACTCAATCTCTCTCAAGCGACAACTATATTAGTATATCACAGCTGCTAACCTATGTCAACACTTTTTTTGAAACTTTTTTACTTTTTTCGTCCCTGTGATACACTCATAGTCCGTACGGGATTCGAACCCGTGTTACCGCCGTGAAAAGGCGGTGTCTTAACCCCTTGACCAACGGACCTTGAGCTTTTCAACTCTTTCTATTATACCTACTTTTCCTACTTTGTCAAGATCTTTTTTCAGTGAAGTTGATTTTTTCTTTTCTTCACTAACTTAACAACTGCTTCTGTTCGTGCAGTGTGGGGAAACATATCAACTGACTGGATATACTGGAGATCATAGACTTTTACCAGTTTAACTAAATCTCGTGCCAAGGTCGAAACATTGCAGGATACATAGACCATTTTTTCTGGAACATAGGTCAGAATGGCATCCAACAGCTTATCATCTAAGCCTGTACGAGGAGGGTCGACTATCAGTGCATCCGCTCGGTAGCCTTCTTTATACCAGCGTGGAATAATCTCTTCTGCTGTCCCCGCTTCGTAATGGGTATTGTCAAATCCCATTTTTTGAGCATTTCGCTTAGCATCTTCTATGGCTTCTGGAATAATATCCATCCCTCTGAGACTCTTGACCTTATTTGCGAAGGCAAATCCGATTGTCCCAACACCGCAATATGCATCAATCAGATGATCCTCTTCGCTGACATCCAGAGCCTTAACTGCTTCACTATAGAGAATTTCTGTCTGCTCAGGATTAAGCTGATAAAAAGCTCGGGGCGAGAGAGAAAACTCATAGTCAAGTACTCCTTCTTGAATACTCTCTTGTCCCCAGATAATTTCCGTCTTTTCACCATAGATTTCACTTGTTTTTGCTGCATTTGTATTGACTGCAACTGTGACGACTTCTGGAAAATCCTTGACTAGGTCTTTGACTAGTTGATTCAAATTTAGCTGGCGATTCGTGACGATGATTATCTGGACTTGTCCTGTTTTTCTTGCTCGACGTACCATGATGGTGCGAACGCCGAGCGTTTTTCTCTCATCGGTGATGGGGATTTGATGGTAAGTAAGAAGTTCAGCTAGGCGATTCGCAATTGTCTGGGTTTCCTTATCTTGCACCAAGCAGTCTTTCAACTCTACGAGGTAATGAGAGTTTTGCGCATACAAACCTGCCTTGACCTGATTTTTAAATTTTCGAGTCTGGAATTGAAGCTTAGCACGGTAGTACTTTGGTTCCTGCATTCCGATAGTTGGACGGATTTCATAGTTTTCATATCCTGCAGGAGCAAATTTTTTCAGGGCTTGATGGAGCAGATCCGTTTTAAACTCTAACTGTTTATCATAGTGGAGGTGCATGATTTGGCAACCACCACATTCATTATAAATGGTACAAGCTGGCACGACTCGAAATTTAGACTTCTTATTAACCTTTAGCAATTTAGCTTCGACAAAGTTACGTTTAATAGAAGTAATCTGACAATAGATATCTTCTCCTTTGAGGGCGCCAGGCACAAAAACGAGGGTTTTCTGGTAGAAACCGATTCCCTCACCATTGATACCCATCCGCTTGATTTTTAAAGGTATTTTTTGTTTGACTTTCAGATTCATACCCCTATCTTATCACATTTTAAGGTATAATAGAACTATGAAAATCACAAAACTTGAAAAGAAAAAACGCCTCTACCTGATGGAGCTAGATCATCAGCAAACCTCTTATATCACGGAAGATACTATTGTCCGTTTTATGCTGTCTCGAGATAAGGTCATTAGCAAAGAGGAACTGACCAAGATACAGGGCTTTGCTCAGTTTTCTTATGGTAAGAACCTCGCTCTCTACCATTTATCCTTCAAGGCTCGTACTGAAAAGGAAGTGAGAGAGTATCTGAAAAAGTATGATATTGATGAAACAATCACTAGTCAGGTTATCGCTAACCTTAAAGAAGACAACTGGATAAATGATCGTCAGTATGTCTACTCTATTATCAACGCAAATCAACTTTCTGGAGATAAGGGACCTTATGTGCTAGCTCAAAAACTGTCTCAAAAAGGGATTGTCAAATCAACGATTGAAGAGGTTTTAAAGGATTTTGATTTTTCAGAGGTTGCTCAACGTGTGGCGGAGAAACTTCTTAAAAAATACATGGGAAAGCTTCCCGCTCGTGCCTTGCAGGATAAGATCATTCAAAGCTTGACGAACAAAGGCTTCTCCTATTCTGATGCTAAAAATGCTTTTGATGACTTGGATAGTCAAGTCGGCCAAGAAACGACTCAAGAACTCATTTTTAAAGAGCTAGACAAACAATATGCTAAGTATGCTCGAAAGTATGAAGGATACGAACTTAAACAGCGTTTAACCCAAGTTTTAGCCCGAAAAGGCTATGATTTTTCGGATATAGCCAGCGCTCTCAGAGAATATCTTTAACATTTTCGTGTAAAATTCAAAAAAAATAGACCGATTTATGATATAATAGTAAACGATAAACTTATAAATTGTAGAAAGTTGGTTAGTTATGAAACTTCCAAAAGAAGGCGACTTTATTACAATTCAAAGTTATAAGCATGATGGGAGTCTTCACCGTACTTGGCGAGACACCATGGTACTAAAAACAACAGAGAACGCCATTATCGGCGTCAACGACCACACACTAGTTACCGAAAGTGACGGTCGTCGTTGGGTGACTCGAGAACCGGCTATTGTTTACTTTCACAAAAAATATTGGTTTAATATCATTGCTATGATTCGCGATAATGGGATTTCCTACTATTGCAATATGGCTAGTCCCTACTATCTAGATGAGGAAGCCCTGAAATACATTGACTATGATTTGGATGTCAAGGTCTTCACTGATGGTGAAAAGCGTCTCTTGGACGTTGAAGAGTATGAGCGCCATAAACGCAAAATGAAGTATTCTGATGATTTAGACTATATTTTGAAAGAGCATGTTAAAATCCTTGTTGATTGGATCAACAATGGACGCGGTCCTTTCTCAGAGGCCTATGTCAACATTTGGTACAAACGCTACATAGAACTAAAGAATCGGTAAAGTTGTCAAGCCGGGGTGAGAGCCCTGGTTTTTTTATTTGAAAAACCCAGCTTTTCGACTGGGTTGATTTCTATATATCTAATTTAGTCACAGTAAACTTGATGTGGGAATAGTCTTTTTCAACATCCTTATCCAACAAGAAAGCCGTGGCATCCTTCTTAACCTGAACAAGGTCAATGTTCTGAGCTTGAGCCGCATAGACGCATCCACAATAACATTGACGATAGATATCATACTCCTCGCACATCTCCACCGAGCGCTTATAGCCTTGATTTTTCTTGAAATCACTTGGAAGATAGTGGGTGGTATAAATCTTTTGCACATCGATTCCGATGCTGTTGATGGTTTGAGAGTTCTTATGGGGACTGATGGTCAAAGCTGAACCAAAGTAGTCAAAGCCCAAGTCCATAGCTACCTGTGCTGTTTTATCCAAACGGTAATCAAAACAAACCTTGCAACGATCGCCACCTTCGGGTTCTTCTTCCAGTCCTCTGACTAACTTCCGGTATTCATTGGGTTCATAAGGCGCTTCTAAATAGTGGACCGTATTTCCTGTCCTCTCATTGAAATCACTGACAAATTTCTTGGTGACGTAAGCTCGCTTGTGGTATTCTGCCTTGGGATGGATATTGGAATTGGCAAAATAGATAGTCACATCAGCGTATTTTGTCAGGTATTCTAGGGTGTAGGTACTACAAGGAGCACAGCAAACATGCATGAGAATAGTGGGACGTTCCTCATTTTTTTCCCAAACCTGAACCATTTTCTGCATGACACGGTCATAATTAATCTTCTGATTGGGATTCATCTTGCTCAGAATTTCTTCTACATCGATCATGTTCTTCTCCTTTTTCTAGTCTTATTTTATCATATAAGTTAGGAGAGCTCAATCCAATTTAGAAGTGATTATCATAAAAAGAAGGGATATGTATTCCCTTCTTTTGTGTTTTTTATAAGTTACTTTTACATCATCCCGCCCATCATGCTTGGATCCATTGTTGGAGCTGGGGCTGCTGGTTCCGGTTTATTGGCTACGACTGCTTCTGTTGTCAAAATCAAGCTGGCTACAGAGGCTGCATTTTGAAGGGCTGAACGGCTCACTTTAACTGGGTCGATGATTCCTTCTTCAATCATGTTGACCCATTCGCCAGTTGCTGCGTTGAAGCCTGTACCAACTTCAGCATTTTTCAAACGGTCAATAACAATAGAACCTTCGAATCCTGCATTGTGGGCAATTTGACGAACAGGTTCTTCCAAGGCACGGAGAACAATATTACGTCCTGTTGCTTCATCTCCTGTCAATTCCAAATCAGCTACGGCTGGGATGACATTTACAAGAGCTGTTCCACCACCTGCAACGATTCCTTCTTCCACAGCTGCACGAGTAGCGTTGAGGGCATCTTCAATGCGGAGTTTCATTTCTTTCAACTCAGTTTCAGTTGCAGCTCCGACCTTGATGACTGCGACACCACCTGACAATTTTGCCAAGCGTTCTTGCAATTTTTCACGGTCAAATTCAGAAGTTGTAGTTTCAATTTGAGACTTGATAATCGCAACACGGTGAGAAATAGCTTCAGGATTTCCAGCACCTTCTACGATAACCGTGCTATCTTTGTCCACAGTTACTCTCGCTGCTTGACCTAGCGCCTCAATAGTAGCGTCTTTCAACTCAAGACCAAGATCTTCTGTGATGACTGTTCCACCTGTCAAGATAGCGATGTCTTCTAACATAGCCTTACGGCGGTCACCAAATCCAGGAGCCTTGACAGCTACGACATTGAAGGTTCCGCGAATCTTGTTCAATACAAGAGTCGGAAGAGCTTCGCCATCTACATCATCCGCAATAATCAAGAGTGGACGATTGCTTTGAAGAATGCTTTCTAGAAGTGGCAAGATTTCTTGGATATTTGAAATCTTCTTATCAGTAATCAAAATGTATGGATTTTCAAGATCAGCCACCATTTTTTCGCTATCTGTCACCATGTACTGCGATAGGTAACCGCGGTCGAACTGCATTCCTTCAACAACTTCAAGTTCTGTTTCCATACCACGTGATTCTTCAATAGTGATGACACCATCTTTACCAACTTTTTCCATGGCTTCAGAAATGTATTCACCGACTTTCTCAGAACGAGAAGATACGGCAGCAACCTGAGCGATGGCTTCTTTATTAGCAACTGGAATGGCATTGTTTTTCAAGGCTTCTACAGCTGCGGCAACTGCTGCTTCAATCCCACGACGAATGCCGATTGGATTAGCACCTGCTGTGACGTTTTTGATTCCTTCGCGGACGATTGCTTGAGTCAAAACAGTTGCAGTTGTTGTTCCGTCACCTGCAATATCATTTGTTTTTGAAGCTACTTCTGATACCAATTTGGCACCCATATTTTCAAAATGGTCTTCTAATTCAATTTCTTTGGCAATAGTAACACCGTCATTGGTAATCAATGGTGAGCCAAATGATTTTTCAAGAACGACATTACGACCCTTTGGTCCTAAGGTTACTTTAACTGTGTCCGCTAGGATATCGACACCACGGACCATCGCTGAACGAGCATCAGATGAAAATTTAATTTCTTTTGACATACTTACTTTCTCCTTCTATTCTTCAATGATTGCCAAGATGTTGGCTTCGCCTACGATAATGTACTTTTCATCGCCATCTTTGACATCAATACCTGCATGAGCTTCAACTAAGACACGGTCCCCAGGCTTAACGCTTGGAGCAACCAAGTCACCATTCAAGGTACGAACACCTTGTCCAGTAGCTACAACTTGGGCTGTTTTTGTTTTTTCTTGGGCTGAGCCTGCAAGGACAAAGCCTCCAACAGTTTGTTCTTTTTCTTCGATTTTCAAGACCACACGGTCTCCTAATGGTTTCAACATCTGTTTTCCTCCATGATGAACTACATATTATTAGCACTCTTTGTAACCGAGTGCTAATTCATAGTTCTATTGTATCACTTGGTCAGAAATAGTCAAGAAAAAAGTCTGACTTTCTCAATATAAAAAAGCCTGAGACCAACTCAGACTTTTCAATGCTTAAAATGGCAATTCTTCCTCTTCCAAAACCAAGTCTGCCAAATCCTGTCCTGCGTTATTTTCACGCAAAGCACGTTGGGCGCGGCTTTCCAAAAGTTGGAATCCTGTGGCAAGGACTTCAGTCACATAGTTCATCTGGCCATTTTTCTCAAAGCGACGAGTACGAAGTTCTCCATCCACAGAGATAAGACTACCTTTAGTTGCGTAGCTTGCCAAGGTTTCAGCCAATTTTCCCCAAAGAACCAGATTGACAAAGTCAGCCTCACGTTCACCGTTTTGGTCTTTGTAACGACGATTCACAGCGATAGTTGCTCGCGCTACTGACTTGTCATTGTTGGTTTTGTGCAATTCTGGTGTAGACGTCAAGCGCCCGATCATGATAACTTTATTATACATATTTTCTTCCTCCTACTTATCTATTCGCAAGGAATCAAAAAAAGTTACAAAAATTTATAACTTTTCGAGAAAATTTTTTATTTTTTATGAACCATGAAACCTGTAGCTTGTTGATTGGCCATAATGGTCATATCTGTAATCTGCACACGACGAGGCTGACTGGTCACATAGACCACTGTATCTGCGATGTCTTGTGCCTGCAGGGCCTCAATTCCCTGATAGACGGTTGCAGCACGCTCTTTGTCACCGTGGAAACGTACCGCAGAAAAATCTGTTTCGACAATTCCAGGCTGAATGGTGGTCACCTTGATATCCGTTGCGATGGTATCAATTCGCAGTCCATCTGAAAAAGTCTTAACTGCCGCCTTGGTGGCTGAGTAAACAGCTGCACCCGCATAGGCATAAATTCCTGCGGTCGATCCCATGTTGATAATATGACCCTGATTGGCTTTTACCATTGCTGGCAAGAAACAGCGAGTAACTGCCATCAAACCCTTGACATTGGTATCCAACATGGTCAGCATATCCAACTCTTCATAGTCTTGATAGGGAGCCAAGCCAAGAGCTAGTCCAGCGTTATTGACCAAGATATCAATCTGCCCTATCGTTTCCAAAATATCGGAGCAGACAGTCTTGACCATGGTCATATCCGTCACATCCAGTGGAAAGGTCCAAACTGTTTGATTTGGAAAAGTTTCTGCAAACTCTGACTTGAGGGCCTCTAATCTGTCTGTCCGTCGCCCTGTTAGAACGACATTCTCCCCCTGCTCTAGATAAGCACGCGCAATCGCTTCACCGATTCCTGAGGTCGCTCCTGTAATCACTACATTTTTCGCCATCTTATCCCCCTCTATCTGGTGTATCAAATATTAACAATTTCCTAGGCCATCCAGTGTTTAGCTGGGTCAAATGGAGTTCCAACAACTTGGTCTTCTGATAATTCAATAACCCCACGTTTTTGCGGAGCATTTGGCAAATGCAATTCACGAGGGCTGCACATCATGCCAAAACTCTTTTCGCCGCGAAGTTCGCCTGGGAAAATGAGATTGCCTTTTGGCATCATAGCTCCAGGAAGAGCTACAATGGTTTTCAACCCAACACGCGCATTGGGAGCCCCTGCAACGATTTGCACTGTCTTATCACTTGCAACGGCCACTTGGCAGATGTTGAGGTGGTCACTATCTGGGTGAGCTACCATCTCGACAATTTCACCAACAACAAACTTAGGTTCCTTGTCATTGACAATTTCTTCCTCAAAACCTTCCGCCTGCAACTCTTGGTTTAAACGAGCGACTTGCTCATCTGTTAAAAAGACTTGACCACGCTCTGCAATTTCAAACAAACTTGAAACTTCGAAAATATTCCAAGCTACTGTTTCCCCATTATCTTTGAGAAAAACACGGGCTACCTTGCCTTTACGCTCCACGTCCAGTTTGGCATCTCCGCTGTTTTTCGCGATGATCATAAGGACATCGCCGACATGCTCTTTGTTATATGTAAAAATCATTCTTTCCTTTTTCTCCTATTTCAGTCCTGCTAAAAAGTCGTTAATTTGTTGCTTGCTTTTACGGTCACGATTGACAAATCGGCCGATTTCCTTGTCCTTTTCTAGCACAACAAGACTAGGAATGCCGTACACATCCCAGAGTTTGGCCAGATCCAGATACTGGTCTCGGTCCACTCGAATAAAGGTGAACTCTGGATTGGTTTCCTCAATCTCTGGCAAGGCTGGATAGATATAACGACAATCGCCACACCAGTCCGCCACAAAAAGGAAGACCTTCTTGCCATCTTGCTCTACAAAACCTGCTAGTTCTTCTATACTATTGGGAGTAATCATAAGACTTCCTCCTCATAGACCAGGTCTTCATTTTCATAGACAAAGGTATAGTGACGACCATCCTCGAAAACGACTCCTCCGACAAGTCGCTCTAGGCTACTCTCGTAGACTTGAACATAGAGAGTCGCAATCTCACCCATATCTGAGAAAAGTTCGCGCACGATAGCGGTCAACTCTTCCTGAGTCTTCATGAGCTTGTGATTATCTGCTGCTTTTTTAGCCCCCAAAGCAAGGGCACTTAGACCAGCCACAGTCAAGCCAGTCATCCATAATTTCTTAGCTTTCATACCATTCATTGTAACACAAAAAGGGCTCTAGGACAAATAGGGAAGCCGTATACGAGCAAGGAAAATCTCATCCATTACTGTAGAAAGAAAACTTCTGATTCTTTTCGCCAAGCGCCTGAGTTAACAAGAATTTCCTGAATGGATTAAAAAATCTCTGAGATTGCTCTCAGAGATTAGAAGATAACTAGTTACTATTTTCAACTGCTGCAGTGACAAATGCGGTGTAGAGTTCTTCTGGGCGGTTTGGACGGCTGGAAAGTTCAGGGTGATACTGACAAGCCACAAAGAATTTATTTTCAGGAATCTCAACGATTTCTACCAAACGATTGTCTGGAGAAACTCCTGAAAAGACAAAACCTGCTGCCTCAAACTGTTCACGAAAGGCGTTGTTAAACTCATAACGGTGACGGTGACGGCGTTGCACCACTTCTTGATTGTGATAAGCAGTCGCTGCCTTAGAACCACGTTTCAACTTAGATGGATAAAGTCCTAAGCGAAGGGTTCCACCCATATCTTCAACATCAACCTGGTCACGCATGATATCAATAATAGGGTATTTTGTTTCTGGCGCAAGCTCTGCAGAATTGGCCCCTTCAAGACCTAAAACGTTACGAGCAAACTCGATACAAGTCAACTGCATTCCCAAGCAGACACCCAACATTGGGACATCATTCTCACGCGCATAGCGGATGGCTTGGATTTTCCCTTCCGTACCACGTTGACCGAAACCACCTGGCACAATGATTCCGTCCGCATCAGACAAGAGCTCTGCTACATTCTCTGCTGTCACATCATTGGCATTGATCCAATTAATCTTCACTTCTGCGTCGTTGGCATACCCCGAGTGTTTCAAGGCTTCGACCACTGAGATGTAGGCATCTTGCAACTCCACATACTTACCGACAAGAGAAATCTTGACTTGTTTCTTCAGGTTCATGACCTTATCCACCATGGCTGACCACTCTGTCATATCCGCTGCTGGTGCATCTAGTTTCAAATGGTCACAAACAATTTGGTCCATGCCTTGAGCCTGCAAGTTCAATGGAATTTGGTAAAGGTGTTCAACATCCAAAGACTCGATAACAGCTTCTGGTGCCACATCACAGAACTGAGCTAGTTTGTTTTTAATGCCTTGACCAGCTGGTTTCTCCGTACGAATAACCAACATATTTGGCTGGATTCCCAAACCGCGCAATTCTTTTACAGAATGCTGAGTAGGCTTGGTCTTCATCTCACCAGCAGCCTTGAGATAAGGAAGTAAGGTTGTATGGATGTACATGACGTTATCTGCACCCACATCTGCCTTCATCTGACGAAGGGCCTCTAAAAATGGCAAGGACTCGATATCCCCAACTGTTCCACCAACCTCTGTGATAATAACATCAGAGTCAGTCGTTACAGCAGCACGCTTGATTTTTTCTTTCAAAGCATCTGTGATATGAGGAATAACCTGAACAGTTGCCCCAAGGTACTCGCCACGTCGTTCCTTACGAAGAACTTCACTGTAAATTTTACCAGTTGTCACGTTGGAATATTTGTTGAGATTGATATCGATGAAACGTTCATAGTGACCCAAGTCCAAATCTGTCTCAGCTCCGTCATCTGTCACAAAGACTTCCCCGTGCTGGTAAGGACTCATAGTTCCCGGATCGATATTGATATAAGGGTCAAATTTTTGAATGGTTACTTTGAGACCACGATTTTTCAAGAGACGGCCCAGACTTGCTGCGACAATCCCTTTCCCAATAGACGACACCACACCACCAGTTACAAAAATATATTTCGTAGACATAGATTCCTCTTTCTAAAATGCTCAAGGCCTTGTTAACTACGAGGGGAGATCGAAAACAAGACCCTTATGGATATCGACTTTTCAAGAAAACTTCCTGAAAAACAAAAATAGCTCCCTAGTAACTAGGGAGCCCCGACCTCTAAAAGAGGTGCCCGAACAATATGATACCTTAAAGAAGAACATTTGTCAACCCGAATTGGTAAAAGATAAAAAAAGAAGATTGTTTTCAGCAAACCAACTAAAAATCCGAATTCAAACGGACAACACGCTCAAAGAACAAAAAAGGAGATCAGGCGATCTCCTCTGTGAAGTCTTTTACTCTTCTTCACTCGTTTCAGCGTCATCGTCAGAAAACTCGTCATCTTCTTCGTTAAGATCCACATCTTCACCCAAGTCATCAGGAGCGATTTCGTTGATTTCTGCATCGTAAGCTTCCACTTCATTTTTCTCATCATCTGGATTTTCATCATCATATGAAAGAGCTGGATCGGCTTCGTATGCATCTTCGTCTTCTGGATCATCCGCATTGTAGTCAATGGCATCTGAATCACCATCCATAAAGGCATTGACACGTTTTTTCTTAGCTTTTGGAGCTACTTCATCGTCGTCACTTTCTTCAAGAGCGATGATTTCTTCGTCGATTTCGTCTACACCATACCATGAACGAAGGCCCCATTTGTTGTCTCCTAGTGAGATGAAGCTACCGTCAAAGTTCAACTCTGTGTAGAACAAAGGCAAGGCTTCACGGATATCGCTGTTTGATGTTCCAAGGTAGTTTTGAATTTCGTTTACAAGATCACTAAAATGCATCTCATGATCGCGACCACGAAGTTCCAAGATAGCACGCGCCACCTCAATCATAGATAGTTCACTTTTTTCTTGCCCAGCAAATACTTCTAATTCCAAAGCGTTTCTCCTCATTTTTACTACTATCGCCAGAGCGAACAGACTCTGACCTCATTTTATCATGTACTCTTTATTGTACGATAATTTTGCGGAATAGTCAAAGGTTAAGGGAGAGAAATCTATATCTTTTACTTTAGCTTTTATATGCCAAAAGACTAACTCTTGAAAAGAATAAATTACATTATGTTTATCTAATTCTTTCTAAGATTCATAATAATTCAATCTCTTACAATCAGTTTCTTATAAAATTTTGTTATTTATTCATTAATTCTTCAATCAGAGTTCGTGAGCTACCAAACTCATTTTCAAACATTTGATCAATAATATCTAAACACCTATCAGCAATATCGTCCCCCATATGTTTATCGTAAAGTTGCATCATCAATCTAGAAAGATATTCTTCTATTCGTCTATAATAATATGGTTCTAATTTCAATTTATTAGTTTTACTCACAATATTGCATACTGTTTCAAAAATGATGTTTTCATATTCTGAAATTGATTCTTGTTTTTCAAGAGATTCTAAAAAATAATAATATAATTTATCTCTATATTCAGAAGTTAGTAGATTAAATATTAAATCCTTATCTTCTTTAATATCTAATAAATCATCCCTGAATAGTTGTGGTAAAATTTTTTCTAAATTTGTAACATTCTTACCTAAATAATTCAGTACAATCTTCTTTGATTTGTCTTCATGGTTCTTTATCTTTAAATAATTAATAGCCATCTGACAAATACCTTCTACTTGAAATCCACTTCCACTATATACAGTTGATTCCATATCTCCTCTATTTAAGTAAATTTCTGTAATCAGACATGAAGCATTTTTTACAAGTAATATATCTTTTGAATCAAAAGCTAACTGCAATAGACATTGAATTTGTTCTTTCTCATCTTCGTATAGTCTATACAAAATGTAGTTACTATGCCAATGAGCTAACATCTTTTCATCCGTAAAAATCCCTCTAAATAACTCTCTAGCAAAATCCTTATCTAAATCCAAAATTATATACAGAAGAAAAATAGCATTTAAGCGTATGTAATCAGTCTTATCATTAGCAAGTGAAATGATAGTATTTTTGAAGTACGAAATGTTTGTTGGTGAATTTTCTATTAGTTTTGTTAAAGCATGTATTCCATGACCTCTTAAAGTTGAGTATGACTGTTGTAAATAATTTTCCATAGTTTGATTCTCGTTAAATTTATCAAGAGCATCTAAATCAGTTTTCTTAAGATAATAATTAAGCCTTTCCAAAACTTTCTCGGACCATTCTATGTTTGCGTGTTTCTCTATGACTCGGAAAAAATAATAAAGATTCTCCCAATTATTTTCATTTACAAAATTTAATAATATGAATTCAAGATCACTTAAAACAGTATCTGGAATTTTTTCTAAGTCTACAATCCCACCCAGTAGACCATCTATATAATGTTCATTGATTTTATGATTAGACGATAAGTTTAAAAATAAAGAAACGTACTCTTTAGGATTTTTAGAAACAGTACTTCTAAAATCAGTAGCCAATTCTCTAGGAGAAGACTCAATTAATATTTTTCTCTTACTATCCCATCTACATTTTGTCTCACCTTTTGGGCTGATAAGAATATTTCTCCAAGATTTAGCAGAAATATTCTTTCCTTGTAGCGGAGAAACTACACTTCCACAATGTGAGTCATAAAAAGAATCAGAAAAACTATTAGATCGTTCTAATACCTTTAGTAATTCGATAGCTTCTTTACTCATTCTTTTTTTCGGTAAAACTGATAGCAATCTATACTGTAAATCTCCCCAAAATGGCCAATAAACCCTATAATCATTTTGAGATTTATTTGTTTCAATTCTCCTTGCTAGTCTTTGTTTAGCCTTAGGTGAAACATAATGAATAATTTGTTCTTCAAGTTTATTATACATTTCTAACGAACATCTCTGTGAAACTTTTGAAATCAACCGTTTGGCTAAAAAAAAATTTGCTTGAATGGCCTTGAGATTTTTCAAAGAGTGTTTTATCAAAATCAGCCAGTAAATATTCAACACAAGTATTAAAATAGTTCGTAGGCAAGTGATACATTGAATCTAAAATAACTTCATTGTAGAGATAATCACCATTTCCCATATAATTACTATAAATTTCAAAAAAAATCTCAGGATGTTTCGAAACTAAACATTTATTTGCTTCATTTAATAAATGAAGGTAATATCTTTGTAAGCTATCGCGTTCTTTCAGGGTTGGATTGTATTTAGTAGAATTATTCTCGGAATACTTTTTAAGATAAGGCAATAATATTTTGACGATTTGTATACAATTTTTATCTATGTAATTATGGGAATCTTCGTCGAATTCCTTTGATTCACTATAAAATCTATTACTATTATCAGAGTCTTGAAATTTGTCAAGAAATAAACATATAATCTTAATTGTATATGCGTTTATATTTTTATAGAAGTCGTCCAACAAATCTGGTTCTTTTAGATAAGATTTCCAATAATGCAATCTTACCTTAAAAAATTCTTCTGAATCATTATGATAATCACTAAAGAAACAGCTCCGCCACTCATTTTTATTATTAGAATTTGCTATTGATAATTTGATAAATTTAATACTTTCAGTTGTGTAATTTGGAGAGATACTACTTAATAAATTAATTACTAATATTCTATTCTCATCAAACCACTTTTTAAAAATACCCTCTTCCACTAAAAAATTCACATATAATTGATGACTACTAATTACCGTTTGACACAAATGATTTCTATACTCTGTTTCCTGAATCAGCTCTGCTATATAATTTAAAATCTTTTTAGATGGTTCTTGAATACTTCCTAAGATTTCAAAAAAAACATATTTGAAATTAAACCTGACATTATCACTCTTTATTAATCTAGTTCCAAAATTTAAAAAATCTTTTTCTGATTCCTCTAATAATGATTGAAGAAAAATCTGAAATTGATAACGTCTTGTTGGATTCTGTTGTGTTTTATTTCCAAGAATGTCGTTTACATCAGAATTAGTATAGTAATCGAGAATCATTCGCTCTGCAACAAAACAGTCTAGGAATGACTGATGAACAAAAGAAACTTTGTTGGAATGTTCTGTTAACATCCCTTGACTAGTTAGATAACGCAAAGCCCTCTCATTACCCAGTAGTCTTCTCTTGCTAAATACAGTTTCACCTGTATCCGTAAATAGTTTTACAAATTTTTCTTTTAAATCACTCAGATTATCTTCAATGAGGCTAGCATCGTGACACTTCTCTGATAAATCTCTCCACCATTTATCTACTAGATTATATGTACTTGTTATTTGATAGTACTCCTCTTTATTATTAATTTGTTCCCATATGTAGAGATTGCTAGGAGTTCTTAGTAACT
Organism: Streptococcus sp. A69; assembly: GCF_058556195.1. Classification (NCBI taxonomy): domain Bacteria; kingdom Bacillati; phylum Bacillota; class Bacilli; order Lactobacillales; family Streptococcaceae; genus Streptococcus; species Streptococcus sp. A69. The sequence goes on from NZ_JBZUJU010000006.1 coordinate 19,699, forward strand.
GTTTTAATTTATTTGGAAAGCTATGGTATTTACTTCCTAAAATTTCCTCAACCTCATTTTCCAATAATTCATTAACTTCAACTTTATGCCAAGATTCAGTATCATCTTTCGATTTATTTTCAAATAACGCCTTAATTCCGTTATCATTTTCTAAATCATAAGTTCTGCAAACAAAAATAATTGAGATTTTATTTTCTCTTTCCGAATTAAGGTTCCGTATCTCTCGAATCAACTCCAAACAAGTCGCAAGTGAACTTTTAGAATTTCTTGCTGTCCATCTTAATGCATCTAGTTGATCTAATATGAGAACAGTATTATCCTCTTTAGAAAAAGCGTTCAAACAATAACTTATGCTAGCAGGAAATCCTAACTTCTCCCCCCATTCTTGTGCTGTACCCTCAGGAATATAACAATCTAGTTTTAAATCTAAGTGTAAAATATTACTTTTATTACACCAATCAATAATATTTTCTGTTAAACCACTTTTACCATTCCCAGCTTTCCCGTGAATGATAATTGATTTTCCTTCTTGAATATATTTCTTACATTCATCAAATTGTTTGCGAATTTTTAGACCGGAATCCAATGTTTTAAAGCTGTTTTTATACTCATCATTTAAAATATTTATTCTAGGTATTATCCTATCATCACGTGCTAAATTTCTGAATTCAATTTTCTCATTTTTAATAAATTTCTCCAAATCCTGAAATGAAAGCCATCTTCCATAAATTTCACCTTGTAAAATTAGATTAATGAATTTTGACTTTATGCTAGCAGCATCACCAATAAAATATTGACTAATCATATCTTTTATAAATTCTTCATTTTCTGGAGATGGATCTTGTCTAATCACCGTTCTACTTAAAAAATTTATAATTTTTGGAATATCTTTTTCCTTAGAAAATCCCAAATTATTAACATAGTTATCAAATAAGTTTTTAATCTCTGAAGATGTATTAACTTGATAATCAATAAAAGACTGAGCATTATCATTAGTCTTAGCTCTATAAATTAAATCAGAAAAGTTTGTAAACGGAAGTGGACTAACTAATGAAACTTTAGTTGTCAAGTCTCTGCTTAGATGCAATTTCCAATATTTCAAAATTCCACGACTATTTAAATCTGATAAAGTCCAATAATCTTTACTAGCATTTCTTCCTTTACATTGTTGAGCTTCTGTTATTCCGTTAGAGTATCTAACCCAAACGTCCACCCCCACTTCTTCTTCACCTATAGCTTCAACTTTAATAGCATCTATTTTTTCGGAAATAATATCAATAAATTTTAAAACAATCCAGTTGAACTCATATTTATTACCTAATTTATCTGCTCTTCCACCTGATTCATAAGGCATATCTGTACCTCTTTTGGATAATTTATTTATACTGATTATACCAAAAAACACGGCTCATCACCGTGTTTCTGTGTTTATTTAACCAACTTCTTCATCTCATCAATACGTGCGACGGTCGCGTCGTACTTAGCTTGGTAGTCGGCTTGTTTGTCGCGTTCTTTTTGGACGACTTCTGGTTTGGCATTGGCTACGAAGCGTTCGTTAGAGAGCTTCTTGCCGACCATATCCAGTTCTTTTTGCCATTTAGCCAGTTCCTTGTCGAGACGAGCCAATTCTTCTTCGACATTGAGAAGTTCTGCCAGTGGCAAGTAGATTTCTGCTCCTGTGATGACGATTGACATAGCGAGTTCTGGTGCAGGGATGTTTGAAGCGATTTCCAAGTGCTCTGGATTTGTGAAGCGTTTGATATAGTTGACATTACTGTTAAAGAAGGCTTCCAAGTCGCTATCACTTGTCTTAACAAGGATGGTGATTGGCTTGCTTGGTGCTACGTTCACTTCCGCACGCGCATTACGAACGGCGCGGATCAAGTCTTTGAGGCTTTCTACACCAGTGTGAGCCGCAAGATCTTCAAAGGCTGGGTTGACAGTTGGGTATTCTGCTGTAACGATCGAACCTTCTGAGATTTGTCCAAAGATTTCCTCTGTCACGAATGGCATGATTGGGTGAAGGAGACGAAGGATCTTGTCCAAAGTGTAAAGGAGAACAGAACGTGTAATAACTTTCTCTTCTTCGTTGTCGCTATAAAGGACTTCCTTAGTCAACTCGACGTACCAGTCCGCAAACTCGTCCCAGATGAAGTTGTAGAGGATGTGGCCAGCAACACCAAACTCAAACTTGTCAAAGTTTTCAGTAACTTTTCCGATGGTTTCATTGAGGTTGTGGAGAATCCAGCGGTCTGTGACGTTTCCAGCTTCCTTGTTAACAACTTTTTCCACATTGGCAGTTGCTTGGTCAAGGGTCAAGCCTTCATTGTTCATGAGGATGTAACGAGAAATGTTCCAGATCTTGTTGATGAAGTTCCATGAAGCATCCATTTTCTCGTAAGAGAAGCGGACGTCTTGGCCTGGTGCAGAACCGTTTGAAAGGAACCAACGAAGAGCATCGGCACCGTATTTCTCGATAACATCCATTGGGTCAATCCCGTTTCCAAGAGATTTAGACATCTTGCGTCCTTGCTCGTCACGAATGAGACCGTGGATAAGAACGTTTTGGAATGGCTGACGACCAGTGAATTCCAAGGATTGGAAGATCATACGAGATACCCAGAAGAAGATGATGTCGTAACCTGTTACCAAGGTTGAAGTTGGGAAGTAACGTTTGAAGTCTTCTGATTCAACATCAGGCCAGCCCATGGTTGAGAATGGCCAAAGGGCAGAACTGAACCAAGTATCCAAGACGTCTTCGTCCTGAGTCCATCCGTCACCTTCTGGAGATTCTTCGCCAACGTACATTTCACCCTCAGCATTGTACCAAGCAGGGATTTGGTGACCCCACCAGAGCTGACGAGAGATTACCCAGTCGTGGACATTTTCCATCCATTGGAGGAAGGTATCGTTGAAACGAGGTGGGTAGAATTCTACCTTGTCCTCTGTGTCTTGGTTGGCAATGGCATTCTTAGCCAATTGGTCCATCTTGACGAACCATTGCGTAGACAAGCGTGGTTCAACCACCACACCTGTACGCTCTGAGTGACCAACACTGTGGACACGTTTTTCGATTTTAATGAGGGCACCGATTTCTTCCAACTTATCAACGACGGCCTTACGAGCTTCAAAACGGTCCATACCTGCAAATTCAAAGGCCAAGTCATTCATAGTTCCGTCGTCGTTCATGACGTTGACTTGTGGCAAGTTATGGCGTTGACCAACCAAGAAGTCGTTTGGATCGTGGGCAGGTGTAATTTTCACGACACCAGTACCAAACTCTGGATCAGCGTGTTCGTCTCCCACGATTGGAATCAATTTATTAGCAATTGGAAGGATGACATTTTTACCAATCAAGTCCTTGTAGCGTGGGTCTGCTGGATTGACCGCAACAGCAACGTCCCCAAACATGGTCTCAGGACGAGTAGTCGCCACTTCAAGGGCGCGTGAGCCGTCTTCTAGCATGTAGTTCATGTGGTAGAAGGCACCTTCCACGTCCTTGTGAATGACCTCGATATCAGAAAGGGCTGTGCGAGCTGCTGGGTCCCAGTTGATGATAAACTCACCACGGTAGATCCAGCCTTTCTTGTAAAGGTCCACGAAAACCTTACGAACAGCTTTTGACAAACCTTCATCAAGAGTGAAACGCTCACGAGAGTAGTCTACAGAGAGCCCCATCTTGCCCCATTGTTCCTTGATGGTAGTGGCATATTCGTCTTTCCATTCCCAAACCTTGTCGAGGAATTTTTCACGACCGAGATCATAGCGGGAAATGCCTTCACCACGCAAGCGCTCCTCAACCTTAGCCTGGGTAGCAATCCCAGCATGATCCATCCCTGGAAGCCAAAGCGTGTCAAAGCCTTGCATGCGTTTTTGACGGATGATGATATCTTGCAAAGTCGTATCCCAAGCGTGACCAAGGTGAAGTTTACCTGTAACGTTTGGTGGTGGAATAACGATTGAATAAGGCTTAGCTTTTTGATCGCCTGAAGGTTTGAAAACATCAGCGTCAAGCCATTTTTGGTAACGACCAGCCTCAACCTCGGCTGGATTGTATTTAGGTGAAAGTTCTTTAGACATGTGTGTGTCCTTTCTATATTTACGATATATGATTATATTTGTTTAAAATCAACAACGAAGTCTACGTTAATGGGGATATAAATTAATAGTTTTAACTTTAAGTAATACCAAATAGTAAAAAAACTATTTGAAAACATTATGGGAACTCTTATAAAAATATATTTCAAAAACTTACATTTTATCTTTTAAGTATTTCTCTAAATAAGTAATCTCTTTTTTATACAAACTCTTTTTCCATAAATTCTCCTTTTGTATGTCACTTATAACTTTTTCCCATTTCTCTTCAACTACCATGTCCTCCAGTTTTCTTGGATTTTTTTTAGCTAAAGATTTTTGAAAGCGACTAATATATTGATTTTTCCTAAGACCAGATGATTTATCTCCATTTTCAATTGCATTATTAATTTTCAATAAATTCTCAAAAATATCAGCGTTTTCCACAGCTCGAATTTCCTCTATGTATTGGCCTTTTTCATCGTCTATACTAAATAATAAGAATAATATTTCTAAAATAAATAACGATGCACGAATAATAAATACAAACTTTTCCTTATTAATATTTTCTAGAAAAGATATATGAGAGAGTGCTTCGATAGCATTCTCATTATATCGCTGAATAATTCCAAAGAATGGTAGTAAATAAAAGATTATAAATAAAATCATAAGAAATGAATTTCCATTTCTAAAAGACAATCTCACAGAATCTCTTAAAAAATAGAATATGAAAAACGAAGTTAAACACAAGACTATGCATATTAACGGTATCCAATGTGAAACAATATTTCCATTCACATCACACCAATTGGGTTTAATAAACCAAATTACTGATAGCACTGTACCTAACACTAAAGATATAAAGACAAAGGTCTCAAAGACTTTATATCTTACTTTTTTTCTACTGGAACTCAATTCATAATCTAATAGTAATTCTGAATAGGAAATTAATTTATCAATTAACTCTTTCGGTACTTTACCATTATTCTTTAGTTCACTCTCAATCTTATTAATCAGTACCCAAATATGACCATCTTTTAAATATGTTGAATAATCACAAACTATTCTTACTCGCTTTCCTTTTGCATCCAATAATAACTTTAATGCATTCAATGATTTTTGAATTTCCTCAAGTGAGTACAAATCTTTTATAATTGTCCTTAAGTTATTTCGATAATAGAGGTGTTCCTCACTCATATAGTCTAAACTACGAGACTTATTATTAGAGACAAACACTAAAATTGCACTCAAGATAGCCCCTAGACCAGCTCCACTGATTAGAGTAATAATCTGGCTTGTTTCCAATCTTCTAACCTCGCTTTCGAAATTTTGCAATACATCCCAACTGTTCGATTTTCTCGAACAGTTCAACTAACAGTTTAAACTCTCCCACTCACTCCTCAGCAAGCCATATATCAAACTATCACAGCGGTTGCCTTGGGCATCTTTACGGTCTCGGATGCGAGCTTCGAGGGTGAAGCCAAGCTTCTCTGCGACTCGTTGACTTTGGTCATTGTAGCCAAAGCAGACCAATTCAATCTTGTGAAGGCCTAAATCTTTAAAACCTAGGTTAATCAAAGCACGCGCCGCTTCGGGCACATAACCTTGACCCCAATAGTCTGGGTGCAAGGTATAGCCAAGTTCTAGCACATCGTCTTCGTGCCGATTGTTGAAATCGACAGAACCAATGATCTTATCGGTTCCTTTAACGACAATTCCATAGCCAGCTGGGAGATTTTCTTTTTGATTGCGTTCTGGAAGGATATGCTCCAGATAATAAATCTCATCTTCCAAGGTCTTGACGGGGTGAAATGCCGCTGGATAGGCGACCTCTGGGAGACTAGCGTAGGCATGGATATCCTCGGCATCAGCGACTGTGCGGACTCGTAACACGAGACGTTCTGTTTTCAAGCGTTCTGGCAGTTCAGCTCTTGTCATCTTCCAACCTCGCTTTCTACAAAAAATCGCCCCTGTCATCTACATGACAGGGACGAATATGTTTATCCGCGGTACCACCCAATTTCGGGCAGCGCCCGCAACTCTTGTCTTTGAAGGATATACAAAGACACTTTTATTTCATTTTTCATCATCAGCAACCAGTTTTGACACATTTGTGGACTTCTCAGCACCGCCACTTCCTGTAAAATGTGGGATTCAAAACACCTCTGATGGCTTTATTGTAGCAAGTTTTTCACGGAAATGCAAGGGACAAGAAAAATTACTTGAAGCTGATTCCGTGTTCTTTTAATTTCTTAATCGTAGCTGGGCCGATTCCTTTCAAGGCAAGGAGTTCTTTTTCAGTCCAGTTTTTGAAGTCAGAAGCTGACTTGATGCCTTCATCATAAAAAGTCTTAGCGCGGTCAAGTGGAAGTCCACCCAAGTTTGCTGCGAAATCTTCTACTGAATTCGCCACTTTTTGAGCCTGTTCTTTGGTCGCTTCTACTGCTTGTTCCACTTTTTTAGAGACAACTTTTCCTGCTTGGCTGGCAGATTTTTCTGCATGTTTCACGACTTTTTTGGTCTCTTCGACAACCTTGGTCACTGTAGTTGAAAATGCACCTGAACGACGAAGGCTATTTCGCAATTGTTTTTTACGTTGGAGTTTCTTTGACATGATAAAATCCTTTCAATAAAAAATCCCTGCTCTGACAAGGATTTAATAAAGATATTCTATCAAGATTTTGGCAAAAAATCAAGAAAGTATCTGTATTTTAATAGTTTCGCTCACCAAACAAGCCCTCTGGTAGATCATGGAATCCCTTTCCTGCTTTGAAATTTTCAAACTTACCCAGCAAAAACTTGTAGGCATCCAAGCGGCTTTCGTAGCGAATCATGGCATCTTTGGCACGCTCGTCTTGGTCTTCTTCGTAAACCTTCTGACTTTCCTTATGCGCCATGTCGTTGATCATGATCTGGGTATTGATCCAAGCTTCAAATTCCTTCATAAATTCCTGTTCGTAACTCATTGATTCTCCTTATTCTAATCCACGAAAATAGTCCGTATCAATCTCACGGTAGGGCTGGATATCCTGAACATACTCTAGCACGCCTTGGAATTCCCCGTTTTCATCGTGTACCGCAGCATAGGTGATGTGGACAAACTTGCCTCGCGACTCCGACTTGAACCACATTTCATACTTGTCTTTTTGACCTTCACGAAGACCTTTCATAACGGCCTTCACCTTGTCTAGGTACTTAGGCGGATGGCAGAGTTCAACATTGCGCCCGACTTGGGACGGCGTCCGTTTGAAAATCATCTCATCAGCTGGCACATTGTCATTGTAATACTGGAAAATATCGTCTTTATTGACAAAGGTGATTTCCATAGGAAGGTGATTGAGGATGAGGTTGGCCTGCTCGACCGAGAGATAGCCATTGCCAAAAGCCTGTTGACTATGGCGGTCCAGCACCGCTTCCTTTTCCTTAGGGGTAAAGGTGATGGTGAACTGGCCTTCTGGTGTATCGATAACTTGCTGAACTTGACCTTCTGCTATGTCTAGTTGCACGGGCTCCTCTGCACTCTTTTCCTCAACAAAGCTCTGTCGCTCAGGCACCCATTTCTCTGACGGACGGATGATGGCATAGCCGTAGGCATCGCTCTCCTCCGCAATCTGAATCCAGTCATCCTGGGTGAAAGACTCAAGGAGAATCATGAGGAGGATGGACTCTTCCTTGAAAATCATACTTTCAAACTCTGTCGCAAAAGCTTCGAAAGTTTCCTTTACACTGCTAATCGACACTTCTGGTAGTGACTTGGCTGTCGCTAGAGCTGTCTGAAAGAGTTCCCTAATCTGATCATCCACTCCCCACATGACTTTAGGGGGTGAATCGTGACCATAACGCTCCATGATGGGGAAAAAGAGCTCTTCCTTGCGCTGGTAGTGGACATCAAATTGCCCCAAAAGTCCCATTTGACGAACCAAACCCTTGCGCATCTCTGCCAGCATTTCCTCGTCTTCCATAGACTCATAGGTATCTAACAACCTCCGAATGCGAATCAAAGCTGCACGGAGAGCCAGATTTTCATCCTTGAAGACGCGAACTGGATGACCAGGATGCTCGGTATCCTCTACTTCGACGCCCTTAACAGCGTTTTTAAAAAGATTGGCATGGACATCACAGAGCTCCATGACATCTTCAAATGTGACACCCGAGTCTGAGTTCATCAGCTCGTGCTCCATGAGAGAAATCTCGATGGCTGAAACACCTGTAAAAGTCGCATCAAAACGCTCCTGAACCGACTCAGGAGAGGCGCCATTATGCAATTCTAACAAAATATCCCGTAGGATATGAATCCGTTCATCTGCCATTAGTCTAATCCAATCACTTCATAGCCGTTCGCTTCTAGCGTGCGGACAATCTTGTCCATAGGCGTTCCTTCAAGTTTAGAACCCTGCTTCAGCGATACTTTGCGACCGACTGTGTTGCGCATCAAGGGATTAGCAAGTGGTTTAAAACCCAGCTCCACTAGGATTTCCAAGACTTCTGGATGCTTGTCCACCACTTCTGCAACGGGAATTGACACATCGATGATATTGTCCATGACGACCTCCATGTATGTTCTAATACTCAATGAAAATCAAAGAGCAAACTAGGAAGCTAGCCGCAGGCTGTACTTAAGTACGGCAAGGTGAAGCTGACGTGGTTTGAATTTGATTTTCGAAGAGTATAAAATGATTTTACTGCTTATATTATACCATATGGGAAGAGATTAAAAAACTAGCAGCGGAGTTCCTGCTAGTTTCTTTCATTTCAAGTTATTCCTTATCCTCTGGTTTTGCGAGCCACTGGGCGACATCCATCAGTTTGTCAGCAAGCAGTACTTTCCCGAATCCTACTAGAGCATTGTCGTCTTTTTTCATGTTCTTCAGAACTTTGACGCTTTGCATCATGAAAAAGTAATTCCCGTAAGTTTTAGCTAGAGTTTTTATAAGTCCCATATTATCTTTCCCCGTTTAACTACACTTTCAAAATATTAACGATACCAGTCTTGCTGGCTATTTCTATGAAATCGTTATATCTTACTCTTCCCAATTACTATAATATCATACAAGCTGAATTTTATAAAGCTTTTTAATAATGTTTAACTCTAAGAAGATCCCCCCAGCATGTTTTATACTCAATAAAAATCAAAGAGCAAACTAGGAAGCTAGCCGCAGGTTGCTCAAAGCACTGCTTTGAGGTTGTAGATAAGACTGACGAAGTCAGCTCAAAACACTGTTTTGAGGTTGCAGATAGAACTGACGAAGTCAGTAACCATACCCTACGGCAAGGCGACGCTGACGTGGTTTGAAGAGATTTTCGAAGAGTATTATAGTCATTTACCTATCAAAAAAGAGGGTTCCCCCTCCTTCTTAGTTCTTATCCAGATTGCGTAGCATCTCGTCAATCTTGTTTCCATACTCGATGGACTCGTCTTTGACGAAGGTCAAATCTGGAATTTTGTACAATTTCAAATTGCGACCAAGTTCACGTTTGATGGTCCCAGTTGCTTTCTCAAGCCCGATTTGAGCTTTTTGGTTATCCGAAGCAAGGTTACTCAAAATAGTGTAGTAAACTTTGGCAACGGATAGGTCACCCAGCATCTGAACATCTGTAATGGTCACACCTTGAACACGCGGATCACGGACTTTCTTTTGCAAAATCTCATTGACTTCGCGCTTGATTTCCATGCCTACACGATCCGTACGGAAATGATTTGCCATGATATTCCTTTCTCTACTTTGAACCAAAAGCTAGGCCAGCAGACCTAGCTATTTTCTAATAGATAGAGGAACTAGAGCCATTTGAATCTAGGAAACAAGCCTTTGATAGAACTGAAGTTCATCAAGGCGCTGTTGACAACGAGTCAAATGAGCTATCGTTTCTCTATTATCGTTTGATTTCTTCCATGATATAGGCCTCAATCACATCATCCGTCTTGATATCATTGTAGCCCTCAATCATCAATCCACCTTCACGACCGTTCGTAACTTCTTTGACGTCGTCTTTGTAGTGTTTCAAGCTTGCGAGTTCACCGTCAAAGATAACAACACCGTCACGGATAACACGGACTTTAGAGTCACGGGTAACTTTACCACTCGTAACCATGAATCCACCGATGGTTCCCACTTTAGACACCTTAAAGGTTTCACGGATGATTGCTTCACCGATAATTTTTTCTTCGAATTCAGGATCGAGCATCCCTTTCATGGCTTCTTCCATCTCTTCGATAACCTTGTAGATAATGCTGTGGAGACGGATTTCTACATCGTCAGCTTCGGCTTGTTGACGCGCTTGTGGTGTAGGGCGTACGTTGAATCCAACGATAAAGGCATTTGAAGCTTCCGCAAGCGTCACATCAGATTCATTGATAGCACCGACTGCTGAGTGAACGATAGTAACTTTCACACCTTCCACATCAATTTTTTGAAGTGAGGCAGAAAGGGCTTCAACTGAACCTTGTACGTCGGCCTTGATGATAACGTTAACTGATTTGAGTTCACCAGCTTTAAGCGTATCAAAGAGGTTTTCAAGGCTGACACGTTGGGTAGCTTGACGTTGCTTCATAAGAGCACGTTTCGCACGTTCTTCACCTGCTGCACGCGCAGATTTTTCATCTTCGTAAACAGCAAAGTGGTCACCCGCCATTGGTGCTTCGTTCAAACCTGTGATAGAAACCGGCGTTGATGGGCCTGCGACCTTGACACGACGACCAAGGTCATTGGTCATGGCACGGACACGACCGAAGGTATTTCCGACAACGATAGGGTCTTGCACATTCAAAGTACCTTGTTGCACAAGAAGGGTTGCGACCGCACCTTTCCCTTTATCCAAGCGAGCTTCGATAACCGTACCGATAGCACGCACTGTTGGGTCTGCCTTGAGTTCTTGAATTTCAGCCACAAGAAGAACTGTTTCCAAGAGTTCATCGATATTTTGGTTGAATTTAGCTGAGATTTCAACAAATTCAGAATCTCCACCCCAAGCCGTTGACATAACCCCATGCTCAGCCAATTCACCGATAACACGTTCTGGATTGGCACCTGGTTTATCAATCTTGTTGATGGCAACGATGATTGGAACGTTGGCCGCTTTTGAGTGGTTGATGGCTTCGATAGTTTGAGGCATAACACCGTCATCTGCCGCTACGACCAAGATGGTGATATCGGTAACAGAAGCACCACGCGCACGCATCGATGTAAAGGCTGCGTGTCCTGGCGTATCAAGGAAGGTAATCTTCTTGCCATTTTCCACGATTTGGTAAGCACCGATATGCTGAGTGATACCACCCGCTTCACCTGTCGCAACACGAGAATTACGAAGGGTATCCAAAAGTGTTGTCTTACCATGGTCAACGTGTCCCATGATGGTGACAACTGGTGGACGCTCAACCAATTCATCTTCATTGAGATAACCATCTTCGACAAAGAAACGTTCGATGTCGGCATTGTCCACTTCAACCTTTTGTTTGGCTTCGATACCGTAATCCACCATGAGGAGTTCAATGGTTTCTCCATCCAAGGATTGGTTTTGTGTGGCCATAATCCCCATCATAAAGAGTTTCTTAACGATTTCAGCTGGTTCACGTTTGATACGTTTTGCGATTTCCGCAACAGTCATACCATCTGTATATTCGAATTCTGTTGGCAATTCATGGAACTTGCGCTCTGTAACAGGTTTTGGAGCCTGGTTACGGTTGTTCTTGTTATTGCCTTTTTTGTTCTTCTTATTGTTATTCCAGTTACTATTTCTTTGATTTCTCACTTGATTTTGACTACTTCGATTCTTTTGTTGTTTTCTAGGACCATCTTCTTCGTGATCATAATCATCACGTTCTTTGTCTGGTCGAGCTTGTTTTTTACGACGTATATCCACTGGCGCTTCTTTCGCTACAGGAACTACTGTTACCGCTGGTTGCGTTTGTTCAGCTAGCTTAGCAGCTTCTTCAAAGATTTCCTCTGGCTCCTTGCGCTTGTTGGCTTGAGCCAAGGCTTCTTTGGCAGCTTGCGATTGTTTGAAGCGCTCCTCGCTTGAGCGTGCGTACTCTGCATTTTGCTCTGCTTTTAGGGCTGCTGCACGGGCTTTAAAGTCAACACGTGGTCCAGCTGGTTTTGGCTGGAAGTCTTGTTGCTGACGGCGATTATTGCCACGATTCCCTTGACCTTGTGGTTTTTTCCCTTGGTCGTTAAAACGGCGGTTGTCGCGGTTCCCTTGACCAGGTTTACCACCATTACGGCCGTCGTTTTTCTGACGGTTGCCGTTTTGTTGTTGGTCACGGTTGTTGCCCTTGTTTTGTTTGCGTCGATCTGCCTGCTCTTTGGCACGCGCCTCACGCTCCGCCTTGAAGTTTCGACTTTGTGGTCTCGCTGCCACTACTTTTTCTTCCTTAGGAGCTGCGGGTGTAGCTGGTTTACTTTCTTCCTTAGCAACAGCTGGTTTAGCTGATGCAGGCTTTTCCACCTTCTTTTCTACACTTGCTTTTGGTGTCGCAGGTTTTGCTTCTGCCTTAGGAGCAGGTGCAGGCTTAAAGCTCGCTGCGATTCGCTCAGCAGCAGCAGCTTCCACGCTCGATGAGTGGCTTTTCACATCCAAGCCCAACTCTTTTGCACGCGCTACAACTTCTTTACTTTCTTTTCCAAGTTCTTTTGCGATTTCGTACAATCTTTTCTTAGACAAATCATGTCCTCCTCTTCTATTCCATAAGAGACCTCATTTTCTTTGTAAATCCAGCATCAGTCACAGCCAAAACCTTTCTTGATTTTCCGACTGCTATGCTTAATTCCAGTGTTGAAAACACGGTTATAACTTCTACTTGATAATAGTCACTTTTATCTTGAATCTTCTTGGTTAGATTAGGACCAGCATCATGTGCTAGAAAGACTAGCTTGGCTTTCTGGTCTTGGATAGCCTTGACTACCAATTCCTCACCCGATATGATCCTACCTGCTCGTTGAGCAAGACCCAAGAGATTGCTTATTTTTTGCTTATTCAAGTCCTAACTCTCTTCTTTTTACTTTGTGATCCACATAGGCGATCAACTCGTCATAAAAGCTTTCTTCAACTTCCATGTTAAAGCTGCGGTTAAAGACTTTCTTCTTTTTGGCCTCTAGGGCTTCTGCATTGTCTAGCTTGATATAAGCGCCACGGCCATTGGCCTTGCCTGTCGGATCGATAAAGACCTCTCCTTCTTTGTTCTTGACAATGCGGAGCAAATCACGCTTGTCAATCACTTCGTTGGACACAACAGACTTGCGCAAAGGGATTTTTCTTGTTTTCATCTTTCCCTCCTCTAGCAGCTTTTATTCTTCGATCAATTCGTCCGCAGTTGCGTAATCAATTTGACCTGCTTCTTCCATAGCTTCAAACTCACTGGCAGACTTGATATCGATACGGTAACCTGTCAAGTGAGCTGCCAAGCGAACGTTTTGTCCACGACGACCGATAGCAAGAGAAAGCTTGTTATCAGGTACAACGACCAAGGCACGTTTGCTGTCATTTTCATCAAAGATAACTTGGTCAACCTCTGCAGGTGCGATGGCATTGTAGATAAACTCAGCTGGATCCGCTACCCACTCGATAACGTCAATGTTTTCTTCAACAGGAATCATACGGTCGCTCTTAGCATCATAACGAGCTGGGTGGAATTTGCTGGTGATTTTCTTGATATTGGCACCACCACGCCCAACGATTGTCCCGATAGCGTCCACATTTGGATTGTGGCTACGAACAGCAACCTTAGTACGGTCACCAGCTTCGCGGGCTACGCTCATGATTTCGACAGTTCCATCGTAAACTTCTGGAATTTCTTGCTCCATCAAGCGTTTGATCATTTCTGGATGGCTACGACTGACAAAGACGTTGACACCACGAGGGTTGTCTTCAACCTTATAAACATAGACTTCGATACGGTCATGGGAAGCAAAGACTTCTCCAGGGATTTGGTCTTGTTTGGACAATTGGGCTTCGATGCTGCCAAGATTGACATAGATGAAACGGTTGTCAAAACGTTCTACTGTACCAGACATGATTTCTTGTTCATGTTCTTTGTAAGTATTATAAGTGATGGCACGTGTTTGCTTGCGCATTTTTTCCATGATGGTTTGTTTTGCAGATTGGGCTGCTACACGACCAAACTCAGCTGGTGCTTCTTCAAACTTGATTTTATCACCAAGTTCATAGGCTGAATTAATGGCAAGGGCATCTTTCAAGCTGATTTCCAAACGGCTATCAAATACTTCATCAACCACTTCACGAACAGTATAGACAGTAAAGTCACCTGTTTTTTCGTTGAAGTCAATAGCTACGCTATCTGATTGACCATAGCGTCTGCGATAAGCGGAACGAAGCGACTCTACAACTGCGTCGATGATGTCTTCTTTTTTGATTCCCTTGTCTTCTTCCAAAATGCGGAAGGCCTCTAGCATTTCTTTACTCATGTTCTTTTTACTTTTGAATCCTCAAAAGCTATCCTTTCTTTTCTATAGTTTTACTGCTAAACGTGCTTTTGATACTAAACTGTATGGAATTTGGACAGTTTTCTTACGTGTTTTGTCCATATACTCCATAGTCAACTCATCCTCTTCAAAGGATAGCAAGGTTCCTTCAAAGACTTTTTGCTTATCGATAGCTTGGTAGAGCCCGACATGAATGTATTTCCCAACAGCTCCAGCGACAGCATCCTTAGTTTTCAAAGGACGTTCCAAGCCTGGACTGGTGATTTCTAGGAAATATTGTTCTGGGAAGGGATCAGGCTTGATAGTATCAAGAACAGGACTGATGATTTCTGTCAGGTCTGCCGTGTCGTTCAAGGTAATTCCTTCGGGTTTATCTACAAAAATACTGAGAATCATGTCACTTCCAATCTTTCCATACTCGATATCCACGAGCTCGAAAGGCGCTTGGATGACAGGTTCTACAACTTCTCTGACTAATTCTACGATTGTTGCGATTGGGTCCACCTCCTCATAAGCAAGAGGCGAAGATATTTCCCCGCCTCTCTTTCTCATATTCTAACTATCAGTATAGCACGTTTGTCAATTTATGTAAAGCATAAGCACTCAAACAGCTGGTTTTCAAGCTATTTCTTAAAATTCTACCTCAACTCGGTAGATCACTTTACCTTTGCTGGAGAATTTTTGCTCATACTCCGTCATGACATTGCCTTCAAAATCACTGGCATGCAAGTCCAGCCAAACACCATTGAGTTTCATCCCATACTGAGAAAAGCTCACTAGACTGTACTCAAACAAGCCACGGTTATCTGTCTTGAAATGGATTTCCCCATTCTCAGGCAAAATACGCTTAAAGGTATCCAAGAAACTCTTGTAAGTCAAACGACGTTTTTCATGGCGTTTTTTAGGCCATGGATCTGAAAAGTTTAGGTAGAGACGATCAATTTCACCGTCTTCAAAGTAGTCTGTCAAATCTGAACCATCTACCCACAACAACTTGATATTAGGAACTCCAACTTCTAATACCTTATCCAAGGCATAACTTAATACCGACTTTTGGATATCAATCCCGATGTAGTTGATGTCAGGGTTTTGCTTGGCCATTCCTGATACGAAGGCTCCTTTCCCACTTCCAACCTCAACATGAATAGGATGATCATTTCCAAACAAGTCTCGCCATTTCCCTTTAGCTTCCAAGGGATTGAGGACAACATACTGGGGATTAGCCTCTAGTAACTCTGTCGCCCCTTTACGATTTCTAACTCTCATCTCTTCTTTCCATACTTATCACGGAAGACGCGCAAGGCATAAATCTCCCGGTTTACATTGTCTAAATCTTGATTTTCACAGTATTTGGCAATCTGGTTCAAGTAAGAATACTGACCATACCAATACAATTTATCTAACACTGTCTGATTGTACTTATAGCCATAGTCTCTCAACCATTGGCGCCACTGATAATCTGGAATGTAGTGGCATAGCAAATGCGCCACATCAAACATACGATCCGTCAGGCGAACCGAATCCCAATCCACTAGATAAACGAGTCCACTCTCTGTCTCAATCCAATTACTATGGCGAAGATCCCCATGCACAATTGTTGCATGATCTTCCCTAAAGCCTGGAACCGTCTTACCTAGCTCAGCAATCACACTGTTCAAATAGTGATTCTGCTTCAAGATTTCTGGAACTCCTTGTTGCCAAGAACGTAGCAAATCAACTGGTTTTTCCATGGTATATCCCAAACGACTCAACTGCTTCATCAAGGGACGCGAGCGGTGAAGGCGGTTCAAGATATTGATAATCTGCTTGCGATTCATGTCGTAAGGGGTCAAGATTTTGCCCGTCAGCCATTCCTGAGCACACATATCACTGCCATCTGGCAAACGACGAGTCCATAGTAATTGAGGAGCGATTTGTTCTCTGGCTAGGCCAGGTAGGATTGGAGAGGTGTTCATTTTTACAAAAACGCGCTTCCCATCAGGGTAGCTTCCCATATAAGCCTTGCCGCTCTTCCCAGGGATAGGGGTCAGCGTTAGCTCATTATCACCCAAGTCCATTTCTTTCCTCCGTATAAAGTTTCCTTACTATTCTACTAGTTTTTAGTCTATTCGTCAACCAATCTTTTTAGTTGGTAAGGCAAATAAAACAGTTGTAGGAAGAGACTAGCCCCTACAAGAGCCAACAAGGCTATTTTTTCTTGAAAAACCACTGCTCCGACCAGCAATTCTAACAAAAGAACTGCAATTCCCACACCGACTACAATCTGTTTCAATCCCCTCTCTTTCTCCCCTTTTTCTAATGGAAAGAGCTGGGTCAAGTATTGGTAGTCAAAGGCATGATAGAGGGCCAGTAACTGGAAGAGCAAGAGGTAGTTAAATAGAACTACCACTGCCGTTGCGATCCAAACTTGCTCGATAAAGAGCAAAGCTAACAAGGATAGGAACAAGAGGCGCAAACTGAGAGCAAAGAGATCTCCATTTCGCAGGTAAGAACGAAGGTAGAGGTTTTGCCAGATCTTGCCAGGTACCTTTTGAACAGCCTTTAGGATAAAGTCCAGATAGGCCCGACGCTTGACACTATTTGAAACGCCCTTGACCTGAGTAAAGAGAGCAAAGAAACGAAGCAAGACTTGCTTGCGCTTGCTTTCTTGGGCAATCACATAGTCCCAGTCCAGTCCAGTTTCAGTGAAAAATTTGCTGGCTTTTTGACGAAAGACTAGGTATTTCCCAGCTCCTAATAAAAGCACATAGGCAAGAAAGACTGGCAAACCATAGCCCATGGCTAAAAATAAGGGCGCAAATAAAAGAAAGAAAAGGGTTTGGACAAAGAGCCAAAAGGCCAGTGAGCGTACCGTCTGCTCTTTGAGATGGGACTTAACCTCTTCTTCACTGACTAAGAGAAAGAGCTTGTCAGGTGCCTCCATATATGTGGCAATCCCTCCCCAAGCCAAAAGCAAGGTAGATACAATCCCCAAAAACAAGAGGATGGGCCAATGATTTTCAGGAAAATCTTGCAAGAGTTGACTGTACTGGTAAGATAGAAAACCGATGAGAACTAGTAGGAACAAGACAAAGTGGTCATTGAGAACATAACGCAGATAACCTACACACTCCTTACGAAAAGCCTGCTTTCGCTTTAAAAACAAGTCTTTCATAACTCCTCCTCTTTGGTCAGAGCCAAGTAAATATCATTCAAACTCGCTTCAGGCATGTCAAAGGCTTCGCGGAGTTGCTGGAGGTTCCCCTGAGCCCTCACCTCCCCCTTGTGGAGAATAACAAAGGCGTCACACATCTTCTCCGCCGAGTCCAGCACGTGGGTACTCATGAGGATAGACTTGCCTTTTTGCTTTTCTACTTCCAAAAGCTGAATCAAGTCAGAAATAGCCAGCGGATCGAGGCCAAGAAAAGGCTCGTCCACGATAAAGAGGCTCGGATCCACGACAAAAGCACAGATAATCATGACCTTCTGCTTCATCCCTTTGGAGAAATGAACTGGAAACCAGTCCAATTTTTGGTCCAAACGAAACATTTTCAACAAAGATTCTACTCGCTCAAAAGCGACTTTTTGCTCAATACCATAGGCCATGGCAACCGTCTCGATATGCTCTCTGAGGGTCAATTCCTCATACAAGCTAGGCGTTTCTGGGATGTAGCCAATCTGTTTGCGGTAGTTGGTCGCATCCTCTCGCAGGGTCAAACCATTAATCTTAATTTCCCCACTATAAGGCGTCAAAAGACCGATAATCTCATTGATAGTCGTTGATTTTCCAGCACCGTTAAGACCAATCAAACCAACCAACTGCCCACTTTCAACTGTAAAGGACACATCTTTCAAGACAGGGACGTGAACATAGCCTCCTGTCAGGTTTTTAATTTCTAACATATTTTCTCCGAATCTGGTATAATGTAGCTATATTATATCAAAATTCAATACAGTAGAGGTGGATTTTATGCCAGATTGCATTTTTTGTAAGATCATCGCAGGGGAGATTCCTGCTTCAAAAGTATACGAGGATGAGCAGGTTCTTGCCTTTCTTGATATCTCTCAAGTAACGCCTGGACACACGTTAGTCGTACCAAAAGAACATTATCGCAATCTTTTGGAGATGGATGCAACAAGTGCCAGCCAACTCTTTGCACAAGTGCCAACAGTGGCTCAAAAAGTCATGAAGGCTACCAAAGCTGTCGGCATGAATATCATTGCCAACTGCGAGGAAATTGCTGGTCAAACGGTCTTTCATACACACGTGCACCTCGTACCTCGCTACAGTGCAGAAGATGACCTTAAGATTGACTTTATCGCCCACGAACCAGACTTTGACAAACTCGCCCAAGTCGCTGAAACCATTAAAAATGCTTAAGGAGTTGCCATGAAACTATCCAATCTATTGCTATTTGCAGGAGCTACAGCTGGAAGTTATTTTGTCGTGAAAAATCGCCAAGCCATTCAGGATGAAGTGCTAGATACAACTGACCGCATCGAAGCTATCAAAGATGATTTGGATATCATCCAAAACAGCCTACAAATCATCGACCAACAAAAATCCCTTATCAAGGAATACCAAAAAGATTTAACCTATAAATTCAAAGTCTTGGAAAAGGATTTCCAAACTAGAATGGCGGTCCTCCAAGAAGAAAAACAAGAATAAGAGAGCCTCCAAGTTTCCTTAAATCCTTTTTGGGTTACTAGATTCGAACAGAAAAGGGAGGGAATGAAAGTGAAACAGTTTTTAAAAGTTCTAGCGAAGGTCATCGCGATCCCTTGTGGCTGTCTCTGCCTTCTGACGGCTCTAGCATTTCTACTACTGATGAATCTTTTCAAGGCCTCACCGAGTGACATCCAAAAAGGGAATGAATCCTTAAAACAAATATTTATCTCTCTTGACATGCCTCCTGAGAAAGTAGAATCAGATGGAAGGTATCAATTTGAAGGTGGAGGCTTAAATTTTTATGTTACTTTCTCAGATGAGGTTGTCAATAGCCACCCCGTCCTAAAGGAAAGTCCAAAACTCACCAAAAACCGACTTAAAGTCTATGTCCTCCAGACAGGAGATATTTCCTACTATAAAGTAGGAGACAACTTATTCAATCGTGGTTTAATACAATTTTTAGAAAAGGAAAGTGAGAAGTATTTCCAAGAAAAAGGAAAGAAATCAAATTCTTCTTACACAATTCTAACTTGGAAAGATCAGGAAAGTCTTAAAAAGGGAATTGCATTCTATGAAAAAGCTTTGACTTTGGTGGATATTCAGGATAATTCGGCAATCAAACACATTGATACCGTCACCGTTAAGCCAGGTAAAGAAGCGGAAATCAAGCAACTCATCCAGGACATGGATGCAGCTGGCCTGCTTACTCAAAAGTATAAATAGTCGGCTAACTGGAAAATGATTTTTCGACGCTAAATTTTCAAAGATAACACAAAAAAGAGCCAGTCGGCTCTTTTTACTTTATTCACCCTCAAAGGCATCTTTTATATGGTCAAAGAAGCCTTTTTTCTTTGGATTGACTTTCAAGTCACCTGCAGCTGCGAATTCTTTAAGCGCTGCTTTTTGGCGGTCGTTCAAGCCTGTCGGAGTCACGACATTAACTGTAACGTATTGGTCACCAACGGCACCACCACGAAGGCTAGGTGCTCCCTTGCCACGTAGACGGAATTTCTTGCCAGTCTGAGTTCCCTCTGGAATGACCAATTCAACATCACCATGCACAGTTGGAATTTCCACAGTATCTCCTAGAGCTGCTTGGACAATATTGAGATTCAACTTGTAGAAAATAGTTGTTCCTTCACGTTCAAACTTATCACTAGCTTCAACTGAAACCACCACGTACAAGTCCCCGTACGGTCCACCATTAAAGCCTGCTTCACCTTGACCAGCTAGGCGGATTTGTTGTCCAGTTTCCACACCAGCAGGGATTTTTACATGTACGCTATGAGCTTGCTTTTCATGACCTGTTCCGTGACAAGTTGTACATGGATCTTTAATTTCTTTTCCGCGACCATGACAGACATCACAAGTTACTTGACGACGCATCATACCAAGAGGAGTCTGCGTATCGACATTAATGACACCAGCGCCATGACAGCGTCCACAAGTGACTGGACTTGTTCCTGGCTTAGCACCAGAGCCATTACATGTACGACAGCTTGCTTCACGGTTGTATTTCACTTCTTTTTCCGTTCCGAAGATAGCTTCTTCAAAGGTCAAATTCACACGGTATTGGAGATCATCCCCTTGACGAGGAGCGTTTGGATTGCGCGAAGCACCGCCTCCACCAAAGAAACTTGAGAAGATATCTTCAAAACCACCGAAGCCACCTGCTCCATCAAAACCACCGAAACCGCCAGTACCACCAAAGCCACCGTTTGCACCCGCGGCACCATATTGGTCGTAGGCTGCACGTTTTTGGTCGTCACTCAAAGTCTCATAGGCTTCTTGAACTTCCTTGTACTTTTCCTCAGCACCAGGCTCCTTGTTGATATCTGGGTGATATTTTTTCGAAAGCTTACGATAAGCCTTTTTGATCTCATCTGCCGAAGCGTTTTTTGACACCCCCAGACGATCATAAAATTCAGTATTGTTCATACAAGATACTAAGAGCGAACAGAAAGCGACTGAAATTTAGGAAACCAACAAGAAATCCTGATTTCTTAGGAGGTTTATCTAATTTCTAAGCTTTCCGCTCGAGTTCAATTACGAACACCCTTATTCCTTTCTATTAATATTGCGGAACGAAACCACGATTTAGGTCGGGTTCAATTCCTTTCTTTCATATTTATGAGATAAAACCCAAACTACTCAAGTCCTATCCCTTTTTACCGAAAAACAGAGGCTGAGTTGCAACCTCTGGATTTCTTCTTATACTTACAACGCAAAAGTCAGCATAGCGATTGCCGTAGAATGACAATCACTTTAGTGATTCCTCATTCTTAACGACCTCGCTCTCTGATTTTCAAGCTCGGGATAAAATAGTCCACTGGACTATTTTACTTCTCCGTAAACTCTCCGTCTACGACGTCATCGCCTGCGTTTCCTGTTGCTTGTGCGCCTTCTGCTCCTGCTTGAGCTTGTTGAGCTGCTGCAGCTTGTTCGTAAAGTTTAACAGCAAGTCCTTGAGCTTTTTCGTTCAATGCTTCAAGTTTTGCTTTCATTTCGTCCAAGTTGTTGTCTTCTTGAGCTTTCTTAAGGTCATCAAGGGCAGCTTGGGCAGCATCGCGTTCTGCATCGAAGCCTTTGCCTTCAGTTTCCTTGATGGTCTTTTCAGTCGCAAAGATCGCTTGGTCTACTTCGTTACGAAGGTCAACTTCTTCTTTACGTTTCTTATCTGCTTCAGCATTAGCTTCTGCATCTTTCATCATGCGGTCGATTTCTTCGTCAGTCAAACCTGAGTTAGATTGGATGACAATTGTTTGTTCTTTTTGAGTTCCAAGGTCTTTGGCCTTAACAGATACGATACCGTTTTTATCGATATCAAATGTTACTTCGATTTGTGGGATACCACGAGGTGCAGCTGGGATGTCAGTCAATTGGAAACGTCCAAGAGTCTTGTTATCTGCGGCCATTGGGCGTTCACCTTGAAGAACGTGGATATCAACGGCTGGTTGGTTGTCTGCTGCAGTTGAGAAGACTTGTGATTTAGATGTTGGAATTGTTGTGTTACGGTCGATGAGTTTTGTGAAGACACCACCCATTGTTTCGATACCAAGTGACAATGGTGTTACATCAAGAAGGACAACGTCTTTCACATCACCAGTGATGACACCACCTTGGATAGCAGCACCCATGGCAACTACTTCATCAGGGTTTACTGATTTGTTTGGTTCTTTACCAGTTTCAGCCTTAACAGCTTCTACAACGGCTGGGATACGAGTAGAACCACCAACAAGGATAACTTCGTCGATTTCTGACAAGCTCAAACCTGCATCTGAAAGGGCTTGACGAACTGGAACCTTTGTACGTTCTACAAGGTCACGAGTCAAATCGTCAAATTTGGCACGAGTCAAAGTCATTTCCAAGTGAAGAGGTCCAGATTCACCAGCAGTGATAAATGGCAAGCTGATTTGAGTTGAAGTTACACCTGAAAGATCTTTCTTAGCTTTTTCAGCCGCATCTTTCAAACGTTGAAGAGCCATCTTGTCTGTTGATAAGTCAATACCATTTTCTTTCTTGAATTCTGCAATCATGTGATTGATGATTTTTTGGTCAAAGTCGTCACCACCGAGTTTGTTATCCCCTGCAGTCGCCAATACATCGAAGACACCGTCACCCAATTCAAGGATAGATACGTCAAATGTACCACCACCAAGGTCGAATACCAAGATTTTTTCTTCTTTGTCAGTCTTGTCCAAACCGTAAGCAAGTGCTGCTGCAGTTGGTTCGTTAACGATACGTTCTACTTCAAGACCAGCGATTTTACCAGCGTCTTTTGTTGCTTGACGTTGAGCATCGTTAAAGTAAGCTGGAACTGTGATAACTGCTTTGGTTACTTTTTCACCAAGGTATTCTTCAGCGTAACCTTTCAAGTATTGAAGAATCATAGCTGAGATTTCTTGTGGAGTGTATTCTTTTCCGTTAGCAGAAACTTTTTCAGAAGTTCCCATCTTAGATTTGATAGAAATCACTGTATCTGGGTTTGTGACTGCTTGGCGTTTTGCTGCGTCACCAACGATGATTTCTCCGTTTTTGAATGATACTACAGATGGAGTTGTGCGGTTTCCTTCTGGATTTGCGATGATTTTGCTTTCAGTTCCTTCAAGAACTGCTACTGCTGAGTTTGTTGTACCTAAGTCAATACCGATAATTTTAGACATGTGTTTTTCTCCTTAAATTTTATATTCTATTTTTCTTTTTGATACTCTTCTTAGATGGCGGCGCTGTCAGAGCTTGACTTCGTCAATCTCTTTAACTAAACTTTGAGCCTAAGATCTCAAAGTTTGCGCAAATAACGCCACGGCGAAGAGTATCGTCTTTAGTTCGCTTCGCTCACTATTGCAAAACTGAACTACCTTTTTATCTTTCTTCATAGTTTATTGTCATTTCGGACAAGTTTTCAATGTATATATGTTGCGACACGAGGAGTCGAAATCGATATTATTTCGACGATGAGTTGCTTCAGCAACCGTCAGAATTGCCGAATCGAACACGCCCTAAGCTCTGGGTAAAAAAGATAGATTTTCTTGTGTTCATCGAACACTTCGTCAATCTCCTATTTTTACTATGAGCTTTTTACGGGCTTTGTATCTTAATTATACACTACCACCATGGCTGGGCGTAGGATACGGTCATGGAGTTTGTAGCCTTTTTGGAAGACTTGAGCGATGGTGTCTGCTGGGTGCTCATCGTCTGCTGGGAGAGTTTGAATGGCCATATGATAGTTATGATCAAATTCGCCGTCAGCTGCGATTTCTTCGATTCCTTCTTCTTTCAAAGCGTGAATCAAGCTCTCTTGCACCATCTCCAATCCTTTCTTCACATCATCTGTCAAACCTTCAACTGCTAGTGCACGTTCTAAGTTGTCGAGCGATGGTAAGATTGCTTTTGCTAGGTCCTGGCTACGGTAACGTTGCAAGTTTTGACGTTCTTCATTGGCACGGCGCTGGATATTTTGCATTTCCGCATGAGCACGAAGGTATTTGTTTTCGAACTCATCCGCACGTTCATTTGCCAAGTCCAACTCAGACTTCTCAGGAGTTGTTTCTTCAGTTGTTTCCACAACTTCCTCTTCTTTCATTTCTTCGTTTTTTTTATCTTGGGCCATTTTCGCCTCCTTTAATGATTTCAAAATTAATTTACTTCGTAATGATTACTGCTGAGGTAGCGATAAAAATCTGTCAACTTCATGGTCAAAACACGATTGACCAC
Source organism: Streptococcus sp. A69 (assembly GCF_058556195.1). NCBI lineage: Bacteria > Bacillati > Bacillota > Bacilli > Lactobacillales > Streptococcaceae > Streptococcus > Streptococcus sp. A69. The sequence goes on from NZ_JBZUJU010000006.1 coordinate 44,071, forward strand.
ATTGACTTGGTTGACCAATCGCTGGTAATCCAGATTGACCGGACCGATAATCGCTAGAATTCCAAAACCTCGATAAGGAATGAGGAACTTGCTACTAATAACCGCTAGGTCTGCTAGACAGGACTCTTGACTGTCCGCAACACGGACATTTTGCATCTGATCTTCATGCAGACCCTCACGAATCTCCAAGGCTACCTTTTGTGGCTGATCAAAGAACTGATAGGCTGCCAGATTGGCAAAATTCAAGAGATTGACCTTGCCCGCCACCACAATGTTTTCGTTGAACATTTCCTTAAAGATGTGTTCAAAGAGATCCATAACATTGTCCGTTGTTGTGAAGTAACGCTGGATAATCTGCGGAATCTCCGTTCGAATCTTGTAGTGAATATCTAGAACTGTGTGACCGAGGAAACGTTCCTGAATGATGCTCTTCAGTTTCAGCAAATCTTCCTGCAAGAAGTTCCTTGGAATCAGAAATTGACTGGTAACCGTTCGCGACTCGTCTAGGGTGAATACTGCCAAGGCTGTATGTTGCCCTAGAACAACGATATCAAAAGCTGTCAACCGTTGCCTGCTCGGCTCAACATCCAGTGCCACTACCGTACAGCCACTCAACTCTGTTAGTAGATTAGCAGCCTCTTGCAGAATATCCTCTAGCTTGAAGAATTCCTGATCAAAGGCTTTGACAATCTCATAAACCTCATTTTCAGCCAGTCGGTCAAAATCCAGTGAGTGTTTCACATAGTACTGAAAACCAGCAACACTTGGCATCCGACCACTTGAAGTATGAGCCTTCTCAAGCAAACCTTGCTTTTCTAGAGCCGCCATATCATTACGAATGGTAGCACTGCTAGAGTTAATAGACTCTTGTAGCGCCTTGGATCCGACAGGTTCGTGCGTTTTGGTAAAGATGTCAATAATCAGATTTAAAATATCCTGCTGACGCTCTGTAACCATCTCATCACTCCTCTCTGTCCGATTGATTAGCACTCTATGCACTCAAGTGCTAACTCATGATTCTATTATACACCCTTAGAAGAGAATGTCAAGACAAAAACTCAAAAAATTAGCACTCTTTTACCAAGAGTGCTAAAAATCAGTCTGAAGACCTAGAACCTTGCTACTCATCTACCTGGTATTTCCTTTTAAGTCTGAAAAAACCATAGATTAGATAAGAAATTAAGCAAGTGTATAAAACGAAAATAATAAAGAAAGACTGAGACAAGTTCTCTCGATACAAACTCATGCAAACAACAAGACCACCTGAGAAAGCGGCTATACAGGAACGAAGTCTAGACCGCATAGCTTCCCATCTAAGAGCATTACGCATATAGACTTTCTCCTCTGAAAGTATATCAGAAGTTGGTTTACGAAGAATTGAATAAAAACCTGTTTCTATCAATTCCCAACCGCTATTTCTAAAATCTTGCAGTTCATGCTTATACTTTTTAAGAAATCTAGAATCATAGATATGATAGATGACATCATCTGGTTGGCATTGTTCAAAATAGAAAAAACCAAAACGGTTAGTTCTATATCTCCAACCTTTCAAGTGCATCTCATGTAAATATTCTTCTTCCTTGTCCAAATCAACAATGGTGAAAATCCTAAATTGTACTTTGCTATTCATTGTCTTACCTCCAAATTAGAAAACAGGCATTCTTTCATTTATCAGATAATTCTTTCCACTTTTGACTCAATTTCCAAAAAATATAAGAAATCTGAATCGCAAAAACTATCAATAAAATCCAATCTATTATGAAAATCAAAAATACTTCCCATCTGAAAGAGCTAGCTCCACTGACAAACTTTGAGAAAACCGGTAGTAGAGCTAAAAATAGAATCAAAATAGGAAGCATCCGCATTATTAAAATCCGTTTGATCATAGCTAACTTCCCTGTAGCGTCATTATAGATTTCAAACTCAGTATCCGATTCAATTTCAGAATGCGCTTTTCTAAAATAGGAAAAACTATTAAAGTCTGTAATATGCTCCCAGCCACAGTCTTTAAATAGTTGTAAATAGGAGGCTCTCTCTGATTTTTTCATGGGATAAAAGTCCAACTGATAAGACACCTGCTCCGGTTGGCACTTTTCAAAAGTATACTTAACCGCAACTACTAAGTTAGAGTAGCTTACTTCCTTAAGTTTCCAGCCCTTAGCATGCATTTCCCCAAGGTATAAAGCCTCTTTATCATAATCTGCAATTGTAGATATTCGATATACAACCTTCTTTTTCATCATACTTCCTCCCGACTATTTCTATAGAGCCGTTCAATACGTTTCAATTCAATATCTAAGACTTTTCGTCCCAAGTCTGTGATCTGATAGATTTTACGTTTTTCCTCTTCCCGGATAAAGGAAATCAAGCCATCCTTTTCCATCTTTGACAAGGTCCCATACATAGTTCCAGGACTAATCGAAACTTGCGAATCTGTCATCTCCTTGACCTTTTGTGTGATACCATATCCATGGTTCTCCTTCTGTAAACAAAACAAGATATAAAAACCTGTTTCAGTCATGGGAAGGTAAACACGCCTGATTTTATCTGTTAATTCCATTTATTCACACCTCCTATTCAGTTCGATATATCGCATCTCGTTATATAAACTATATCACAGCTCGATATAAAATGCAAGAAAAAGAGAGAACGATTTCTCGTTCTCTCTTCTTAGGGTAAGAAATTAAGATGTCAATTTCTTATTCACTAAGAGCATCTTAGTCTTTCTTGCGAAGGACAAAAACTGCTAGGCTTGCAAAGGCAAGACCAATGATTGAAAGAAGACCAGATACTGCTGAGCCTGTGTTTGGTAACAAGGCCTTAGTTTGACTACTTCCTTCTTCTGGTTTGCTATTATTTCCAGAATCTTTATTTGTTGCCGGGGTAAATTCCCAAGTACCGACGAAGTGGGCATCCGCTCCATTGATGGTTTCTGATGCCTTGTCGTAGGACTTGAAGCTCCAAGTGCCTTCTGCTGTCTTCACTTCTGTTTGACTTGGTTGAGTTGGAGTCGCTTGACTACCATCTTTCAAGTCTGTTTGGTCTGCTGGAAGCAAGGATTTCACTTCTTGTGGAAGCTCTTTACCTGGAGTTCCGCTGACAAACTCATGAACCGCTTTATGAGTCACTGTTGGAACTGGAGTTGCTGTAAATTCCCATGTACCTACAAACTTAACATCTGCTCCATTGATGGTTTCAGATGTCTTGTCATAAGACTTGAAGCTCCAGGTACCTTCTGCTGTCTTCACTTCTGTTTGACTTGGTTGCGTTGGCGTTGCTTGACTGCCATCTTTCAAGTCTGTTTGGTCTGATGGAAGCAGGGATTTCACTTCTTGTGGAAGTTCTTTACCTGGAGTTCCGCTGACAAACTCGTGAGTTGCCTTATAGGTTGGGGATGGGGTGAATTCCCATGTACCTACAAACTTAACATCTGATCCATTAATTGTTTCCGATGTCTTATCATAGGACTTGAAGCTCCAGGTACCTTCTGCTGTCTTCACTTCTGTTTGATTTGGTTGCATTGGAGTTGCTTGACTGCCATCTTTCAAGTTTGTTTGGTCTGCTGGAAGCAAGGCTTTCACTTCTTGTGGAAGCTCTTTACCTGGAGTTCCGCTGACAAACTCGTGAACCGCCTTATGAGTCACTGTTGGAACTGGGCTTGCTGTAAACTCCCATGTACCTACAAACTTAACATCTGATCCATTAATTGTTTCCGATGTCTTGTCGTAGGACTTGAAGCTCCAAGTGCCTTCTGCTGTCTTAACTTCTGTTTGACTTGGTTGCGTTGGCGTCGCTTGATTGCCATCTTTCAAGTCTTTTTGATCTGCTGGAAGAAAGGCTTTCACTTCTTGTGGAAGTTCTTTACCTGGGGTTCCGCTGACAAATTCATGTGTTGCCTTGTAAGTTGGTGCTGGGGTAAATTCCCAAGTGCCGACGAAGTGGGCATCCGCTCCATTGATGGTTTCTGATGCCTTGTCATAAGACTTAAAGCTCCAAGTGCCTTCTGCTGTCTTCACTTCCGTTTTACTTGGTTGAGTCGGAGTTACTTGACTACCATCTTTCAAGTCTGTTTGGTCTGCTGGAAGCAAGGCTTTCACTTCTTGGGGAAGGTCTTTTCCTGGCGTTCCGCTGACAAATTCATGTGTTGCCTTGTAAGTTGGTGCTGGG
>NZ_JBZUJU010000007.1:0-45894 GCF_058556195.1 Streptococcus sp. A69
AGCTAAGCGACTTCCATATCTCACAGGGGGCAACCCCCAACTACTTCCGGCGTTCTAGGGCTTAACTGCTGTGTTCGGCATGGGTACAGGTGTATCTCCTAGGCTATCGTCACTTAACTCTGAGTAATACCTACTCAAAATTGAATATCTATCAAATAATTAGAAAACCTCACGCTTCGTATCCTCAGTTACTTTGGATAAGTCCTCGAGCTATTAGTATTAGTCCGCTACATGTGTCGCCACACTTCCACTTCTAACCTATCTACCTGATCTTCTCTCAGGGCTCTTACTGATATATAATCATGGGAAATCTCATCTTGAGGTGGGTTTCACACTTAGATGCTTTCAGCGTTTATCCCTTCCCTACATAGCTACCCAGCGATGCCTTTGGCAAGACAACTGGTACACCAGCGGTAAGTCCACTCTGGTCCTCTCGTACTAGGAGCAGATCCTCTCAAATTTCCTACGCCCGCGACGGATAGGGACCGAACTGTCTCACGACGTTCTGAACCCAGCTCGCGTGCCGCTTTAATGGGCGAACAGCCCAACCCTTGGGACCGACTACAGCCCCAGGATGCGACGAGCCGACATCGAGGTGCCAAACCTCCCCGTCGATGTGAACTCTTGGGGGAGATAAGCCTGTTATCCCCAGGGTAGCTTTTATCCGTTGAGCGATGGCCCTTCCATACGGAACCACCGGATCACTAAGCCCGACTTTCGTCCCTGCTCGAGTTGTTGCTCTCGCAGTCAAGCTCCCTTATACCTTTACACTCTGCGAATGATTTCCAACCATTCTGAGGGAACCTTTGGGCGCCTCCGTTACCTTTTAGGAGGCGACCGCCCCAGTCAAACTGCCCGTCAGACACTGTCTCCGATAGGGATAACCTATCCGGGTTAGAGTGGCCATAACACAAGGGTAGTATCCCAACAACGTCTCCTTCGAAACTGGCGTCCCGATCTCTTAGACTCCTACCTATCCTGTACATGTGGTACAGACACTCAATATCAAACTGCAGTAAAGCTCCATGGGGTCTTTCCGTCCTGTCGCGGGTAACCTGCATCTTCACAGGTACTAAAATTTCACCGAGTCTCTCGTTGAGACAGTGCCCAAATCATTACGCCTTTCGTGCGGGTCGGAACTTACCCGACAAGGAATTTCGCTACCTTAGGACCGTTATAGTTACGGCCGCCGTTTACTGGGGCTTCAATTCATACCTTCGAGTTACCTCTAAGCACTCCTCTTAACCTTCCAGCACCGGGCAGGCGTCACCCCCTATACATCATCTTACGATTTAGCAGAGAGCTGTGTTTTTGATAAACAGTTGCTTGGGCCTATTCACTGCGGCTGACGTAAAGTCAGCACCCCTTCTCCCGAAGTTACGGGGTCATTTTGCCGAGTTCCTTAACGAGAGTTCTCTCGCTCACCTGAGGCTACTCGCCTCGACTACCTGTGTCGGTTTGCGGTACGGGTAGAGTATGTTTAAACGCTAGAAGCTTTTCTTGGCAGTGTGACGTCACTAACTTCGCTACTAAACTTCGCTCCCCATCACAGCTCAATGTTACAGATATAAGCATTTGACTCATATCACACCTCACTGCTTAGACAGACTCTTCCATTCGTCTGCTTTAGTTAGCCTACTGCGTCCCTCCATCACTACATACTCTAGTACAGGAATATCAACCTGTTGTCCATCGGATACACCTTTCGGTCTCTCCTTAGGTCCCGACTAACCCAGGGCGGACGAGCCTTCCCCTGGAAACCTTAGTCTTACGGTGGACAGGATTCTCACCTGTCTTTCGCTACTCATACCGGCATTCTCACTTCTATGCGTTCCAGCGCTCCTCACGGTACACCTTCTCCACACATAGAACGCTCTCCTACCATACCTATAAAGGTATCCACAGCTTCGGTAAATTGTTTTAGCCCCGGTACATTTTCGGCGCAGGGTCACTCGACTAGTGAGCTATTACGCACTCTTTGAATGAATAGCTGCTTCTAAGCTAACATCCTAGTTGTCTGTGCAACCCCACATCCTTTTCCACTTAACAATTATTTTGGGACCTTAGCTGGTGGTCTGGGCTGTTTCCCTTTCGACTACGGATCTTAGCACTCGCAGTCTGACTGCCGACCATAATTCTTTGGCATTCGGAGTTTATCTGAGATTGGTAATCCGGGATGGACCCCTCACCCAAACAGTGCTCTACCTCCAAGAATCTCTAATGTCGACGCTAGCCCTAAAGCTATTTCGGAGAGAACCAGCTATCTCCAAGTTCGTTTGGAATTTCTCCGCTACCCACAAGTCATCCAAGCACTTTTCAACGTGCCCTGGTTCGGTCCTCCAGTGCGTCTTACCGCACCTTCAACCTGCTCATGGGTAGGTCACATGGTTTCGGGTCTACGACATGATACTAATGCGCCCTATTCAGACTCGGTTTCCCTACGGCTCCGTCTCTTCAACTTAACCTCGCATCATATCGTAACTCGCCGGTTCATTCTACAAAAGGCACGCTCTCACCCATTAACGGGCTCGAACTTGTTGTAGGCACACGGTTTCAGGTTCTATTTCACTCCCCTCCCGGGGTGCTTTTCACCTTTCCCTCACGGTACTGGTTCACTATCGGTCACTAGGGAGTATTTAGGGTTGGGAGATGGTCCTCCCAGATTCCGACGGGATTTCGCGTGTCCCGCCGTACTCAGGATACTGCTAGGTACAAAGACTATTTTAAATACGAGGCTCTTACTCTCTTTGGCTGATCTTCCCAAATCATTCTTCTATAATCTTTGAGTCCACATTGCAGTCCTACAACCCCGAAGAGTAAACTCTTCGGTTTGCCCTTCTGCCGTTTCGCTCGCCGCTACTAAGGCAATCGCTTTTGCTTTCTCTTCCTGCAGCTACTTAGATGTTTCAGTTCACTGCGTCTTCCTCCTCATATCCTTAACAGATGTGGGTAACAGGTAGTACCTGTTGGGTTCCCCCATTCGGAAATCCCTGGATCATCGCTTACTTACAGCTACCCAAGGCATATCGTCGTTTGTCACGTCCTTCTTCGGCTCCTAGTGCCAAGGCATCCACCGTGCGCCCTTATTAACTTAACCTTATTTTCTGACCTTTCAGTCATAAACTCTTTTAATACTACAGCGTTTCGGTTTATTTTCTTGTTACTATTTGATATAGATATTCAATTTTCAATGTGCATTACTTGGTGATCTCTCACCAATGGAGCCTAGCGGGATCGAACCGCTGACCTCCTGCGTGCAAAGCAGGCGCTCTCCCAGCTGAGCTAAGGCCCCACAAGACCTCTCAAGACTAAACAAGACCAATGCGCAGTTCCTTATCCTTAGAAAGGAGGTGATCCAGCCGCACCTTCCGATACGGCTACCTTGTTACGACTTCACCCCAATCATCTATCCCACCTTAGGCGGCTGGCTCCTAAAAGGTTACCTCACCGACTTCGGGTGTTACAAACTCTCGTGGTGTGACGGGCGGTGTGTACAAGGCCCGGGAACGTATTCACCGCGGCGTGCTGATCCGCGATTACTAGCGATTCCGACTTCATGTAGGCGAGTTGCAGCCTACAATCCGAACTGAGACTGGCTTTAAGAGATTAGCTTGCCGTCACCGGCTTGCGACTCGTTGTACCAGCCATTGTAGCACGTGTGTAGCCCAGGTCATAAGGGGCATGATGATTTGACGTCATCCCCACCTTCCTCCGGTTTATTACCGGCAGTCTCGCTAGAGTGCCCAACTAAATGATGGCAACTAACAATAGGGGTTGCGCTCGTTGCGGGACTTAACCCAACATCTCACGACACGAGCTGACGACAACCATGCACCACCTGTCACCTCTGTCCCGAAGGAAAACTCTATCTCTAGAGCGATCAGAGGGATGTCAAGACCTGGTAAGGTTCTTCGCGTTGCTTCGAATTAAACCACATGCTCCACCGCTTGTGCGGGCCCCCGTCAATTCCTTTGAGTTTCAACCTTGCGGTCGTACTCCCCAGGCGGAGTGCTTAATGCGTTAGCTGCGGCACTAAACCCCGGAAAGGGTCTAACACCTAGCACTCATCGTTTACGGCGTGGACTACCAGGGTATCTAATCCTGTTTGCTCCCCACGCTTTCGAGCCTCAGCGTCAGTTACAAGCCAGAGAGCCGCTTTCGCCACCGGTGTTCCTCCATATATCTACGCATTTCACCGCTACACATGGAATTCCACTCTCCCCTCTTGCACTCAAGTTAAACAGTTTCCAAAGCGTACTATGGTTAAGCCACAGCCTTTAACTTCAGACTTATCTAACCGCCTGCGCTCGCTTTACGCCCAATAAATCCGGACAACGCTCGGGACCTACGTATTACCGCGGCTGCTGGCACGTAGTTAGCCGTCCCTTTCTGGTAAGATACCGTCACAGTGTGAACTTTCCACTCTCACACTCGTTCTTCTCTTACAACAGAGCTTTACGATCCGAAAACCTTCTTCACTCACGCGGCGTTGCTCGGTCAGACTTCCGTCCATTGCCGAAGATTCCCTACTGCTGCCTCCCGTAGGAGTCTGGGCCGTGTCTCAGTCCCAGTGTGGCCGATCACCCTCTCAGGTCGGCTATGTATCGTCGCCTTGGTGAGCCGTTACCCCACCAACTAGCTAATACAACGCAGGTCCATCTGGTAGTGATGCATTTGCACCTTTCAATCGATTATCATGCGATAATCCATTTTATGCGGTATTAGCTATCGTTTCCAATAGTTATCCCCCGCTACCAGGCAGGTTACCTACGCGTTACTCACCCGTTCGCAACTCATCCGCTCGGTGCAAGCACCAAGCTTCAGCGTTCTACTTGCATGTATTAGGCACGCCGCCAGCGTTCGTCCTGAGCCAGGATCAAACTCTCATTAAAAGTTTGAGTTCTCACTCATTTCTGTCACTGACAGATTTATTGTTTTTTTCATTGTTCAGTACTACAACATTAGTTGTAGTGCCCTGCACATTGGTTCGTCTTGTTCAGTTTTCAAAGGTCTTTGTCACTCAATCTCTCTCAAGCGACAACTATATTAGTATATCACAGCTGCTAACCTATGTCAACACTTTTTTGAAACTTTTTTCCAAGTTTTTTTAACCGCAATACACCATAGTCCGTACGGGATTCGAACCCGTGTTACCGCCGTGAAAAGGCGGTGTCTTAACCCCTTGACCAACGGACCTTGAGCTTTTCAACTCTTTCTATTATACCTACTTTTTTACCTTTGTCAAGATCTTTTTTCCTCTTTATCGAAATTCTGAAAAGATAAGGGAAAGTTCTCTCAGGAGAGCTTTACGTCCTCTAAAGACTTCTCCTCCCATGAGACGGTCTATTAACTCTTGTTTTTCCAGACTCTGCTTTGATTTGTAGTTTTTTAGAAGTTCGTGAAAGAGATAATAATCGTCCAGTCTGAGTCCTTTTTCTCCTAGACGATGGCTAATCTCACTCACCTCTTCATAGGGTTCTTTGTCAAAACGGCGCTTGTGACTTTCCTGTTTACGGATGTAATCTAGAATACGATTTCTAAATTTTGTTTTAAAACAGACATATAGTCGATGGCGCTCGCCCTCTAATAACTCTGGATGGTGACTGACCAGCTCATAGAGGCACATCATGCCCTCCTGGTCCCAGTCCTCTTTCTCCCACAGATGCAAATGATAATCTTTGCGGCACTTATGGACGATTCCCTTCGTTTCTTCGTATAGTTCTTTCAGATTCATAGACCTCTCCTTTCTGCATTTAGTTTAGCAAAATGCACGAACCCATGGGTCTATTTCCTCTATTCCATACTTCTTCCTCTCTCAACGGCACATAAAAAGAGAGGCAAGGCCTCTCTAGAGTTATAATTCTGCAATTTGGTTTAGGTTTACTTCTGCAATCGTATCATTACCAAACATAGAGATAATCATCTTCACTTTATTGTTATCAATTTCAGTAATTTTACCTGTGCAGTCTGCAAAAGCGCCATCAATGATGCGGACAGTCTGACCAACTTCAACGTCAATATCAAACTCTTGAACAGTTTGTCCCATTGAAACCAGAATATCACGGATTTCTTGTTCCAATAGCGGAGTTGGTTTTGATCTGTTACCGTGGGATCCGACGAATCCTGTTACGTTCGGTGTGTTTCGAACGACGAACCATGCTTCATCGGTCATGACCATTTCTACAAGGACATAACCTGGAAAGCGATTCTCTTCAACTTCCTTTTTCTTTCCATTTTTCTCAACTTGCACGGTTTGTGTTGGGATCTCAACGCGTAGAATATTATCCAACATGTTATACGTTTGTGCACGTTGCAATAGATTTTCTTTTACCTTATTTTCATAGCCAGAATAAGTTTGTAGAACAAACCATCCCTTGTCAAAACTATCCATGATATTTCCTTTCATACATATAGAAGGAAGTTAGCAGAACTTCTCCGCCTTTCTTCTAAAAAATGTTAATAAATCGAATCAAACCTGAAACAATCAACTGGTCAAAAATGTAAATGATGACCACAAAGAAGGCTGTGTATTCCATAATAGAGCGAAAATCTCTCCAGCTTTCCTTGCGAGTTGGCCACGTTGTTTCTTTAAGAAGTTTAAAAATATCCTTAATAAAACCCATCGTTCTCTCCTATCTCGTTTCTCTATGTGTCGTATATTTTCCACAATGTTTACAAAATTTATTTACTTCTAGTCGTGTTGGCTTGGGGTTCCCACTAATTTTGATTGAGTAATTCCTTGAACCACAAACTGCACAAGCTAGGCTTGCTTTTTTTAGTGCCATAACGCCTCCATCTTATCTATTATAACAAGAAACCTAGGCTTTGACAAGCCTCTTAACGAAATAGATTAAGGATTGAGTCCCATATTGTCTGGGCTTTTTCTTTTATTTTAGCTTCTGAAATCGCACGTCCTGCTTCATCTACAAGATTTTGTGCGCGACTACGAATATCTCCTATCGGGTCCTCAGACTGGTTTGTCTCATTTTCAACAACTTGCTTTTTCGTATTTTCTGGTTCAATCCCATTTTGTTTATAAGCATTCTCAACTGTAAAAGTGCTACCTGGAGTGTAAGGCAAAATGGTATTAGCCATACTTCTAAAGACGTGGGCTGCTCCATTTGAGGTCGAACCTGCTAGATAATGGTTCTCATCCGTCGTTGGGAAACCGAGCCAGTGGGTAATTACCACATCTGGAGTATAACCAATCACCCACTGGTCACTAGTATATACTGAATTAAAAGCGGCCTCAGTAGTACCTGTCTTTCCAGCCATAACATAATCTGTTGGCGACGAACTAATTCCTGTACCATTGGTAAATGTTCCTAGCATCATACTGGTCATTTTATCGGCTACCGACTTATCAATCACTCGTTTTTGAGAATTTTTATGACTCTTGATGACCTGACCACTGGCATTTTCAATACGAGTGATAAAATGCGCTTCAGGCATCAGACCTTCATTAGCAAAGGTTGCATAGGCTTGTGCCATCTGGAGGGGATTCGTCTCTACACCTCCACCGAGAGCGACTCCAAGAACTCGATCAACATTTTCCATATTCAGGCCAAATCTCTCCCCAGCGTCAAAAGCTTTGTCAATACCTAATGCATTTACAGTCGCAACTGCCGGTAAATTGAGTGATTCAGCCAAAGCCTGATACATAGGTACTTCAGGCGAAGTCTTAATCCCTGCATAGTTGTCCACTTGATAACTATCGTACTGCATCGTATGATTATCCAGTTGCTTGTTTAAGGCCCATCCTGCTTCTACTGCAGGCGTATAAACCACTAAAGGTTTGATAGTTGAGCCTGGGCTACGCTTAGACTGAGTGGCATAGTTGAAATTGCGGAAGCCTGGTTTGTCATCGCCAGCTACGCTACCAACAACACTACGCACCCCACCTGTTTTAGGCTCTAAAGCAACACTACCTGATTCAGCATGTGTTCCGTCTTCTGCCTTTGGAAATAGTGAGGTATTTTCGTAAACAACCTGCATGTTGGCTTGGTAGTTTTGGTCAAGTTCTGTATAGATTCGATAGCCGTTGTTGACAATTTCCTCTTCTGTGAGATTGTACTTGGAAACTGCTTCGTTGACAACTGCATCAAAATAAGACGGGTAACGATAATCCGAAATCTTCCCTTCATACTTATCTTGCAGTTGAGAAGCCATATCTGCTCCAGCTGCTTCGGTCTCTTGATTTTTATCAATATAACCCGCTGCAACCATATTTTGCAAAACAGTATCCCTACGGTTGGTTGAAGTTTCAACAGAATTTAATGGATTATACAATTCCGGCCCCTTGAGCATCCCTGCTAGAGTTGCCGCCTGATCAAGCGTTAGTTGTGAAGCCGATACACCGAAATATTTCTTACTTGCATCTTCAACCCCCCATACCCCATTTCCGAAGTAGGCGTTATTGAGGTACATAGTAAGGATTTGCTCCTTACTGTATTTCTTGGTCAACTCTAAGGCAAGGAAAAACTCCTTGGCCTTCCGTTCAACGGTCTGATCCTGAGAAAGATAGGCATTTTTTGCCAACTGTTGGGTGATGGTGGACCCCCCTCCATAACGACCTGCTGTAAGGATGGCTAGAAAGAAACGACCGTAGTTTATCCCATCATTTTTATAGAAGGAACGATCCTCTGTCGCGACGACAGCATTCTGCAAATCTTTACTGATATCTGTTAGTTCAATATAGGTTCCCTTTTGACCGGACAGGGCTCCTGCCTCTTTTTCTTCGCGGTCAAAAATCAGAGTTCGTGTTTTTAAGGCATTTTGCAAATCATTGACATTGGTAGACTTGGCTATCGCAAATAGGTAGGTTCCCACTAGCAAACCTGCACTTAACCCTAAAATGATGACAATCTTTGTCAGATGATAGCGACGCCAAAATTTCCGAATTGGGCCAACTTGGGACAATTTTTTTCTATCGCTCCGAGAACGACGCATGCTAGTCGAATCAGACTCCGCCGATTCATTCGTTTCTTTTTTAAAGAGAGAAAGAAACTTCTCAAATAATTTATCTAATTTCATGCGTTTATTTTATCATCTTCACCATGGGAACTCAAGAATTTAGCTACTCCCTATCCAAATAGGGCTTTTTTTGTTACAATATCTGTATGCAATTCACATTTACATTACCCGAATCCCTGCCTCAAATGACGGTCAAACAATTTCTAGAGGAACAACTACTCATTCCTAGAAAAATCCGTCATTTTTTGAGAACCAAGAAGAACATCTTAATTAACCACGAAGAAGTTCACTGGAACGAGATAGTCAAAGCAGGGGATATTTGCCAATTGACTTTTGATGAGGAAGATTATCCCAAAAAGGAAATCCTTTGGGGAAATCCAGACCTCGTTCAAGAAATTTATCAAGACCAACATCTTATTGTCGTCAACAAACCTGAGGGTATGAAAACGCATGGAAATCAACCAAACGAAATCGCCCTTCTCAATCATGTCTCTGCCTACGTCGGGCAGACTTGCTATGTCGTTCATCGTCTAGATATGGAAACCAGTGGGCTGATGCTTTTTGCTAAGAACCCTTTTATCCTGCCCATCCTCAATCGCTTGTTGGAGAAAAAAGAAATCGCTCGCGAGTACTGGGCACTCGTAGAAGGACGAGTAGAGAGTAAAGAACTTGTCTTTCGAGATAAAATTGGTCGTGATCGACACGATCGTAGAAAAAGAATAGTTGATGCAAAAAATGGACAATATGCTGAAACACATATCAGTCGATTAAAGCAATTTCCAAATAAGACTTCTCTAGTTCGTTGCAAACTAAAGACCGGTCGAACGCATCAAATCCGTGTTCACCTCTCTCATCACAAGCATCCTATCCTGGGCGATCCTCTCTATAACTCTAGATCAAAAACGAGCCGGCTCATGCTCCACGCCTTTCGACTCTCCTTTACTCATCCACTCACCTTAGAAAAATTGAGTTTCACTGCCCTCTCGGATACTTTCGAAATAGAATTAAAACAAAATGGATGACACTATCATTTATTCTTATATATACAAAAAAGCAAGGCCAGAAAGCCTTGCTTTTTTATCGACTCAAGAATTATTTAGCGATTTTTGCAAAGTATTCAAGAGTACGAACAAGTTGTGAAGTGTAAGACATTTCGTTGTCATACCATGAAACAACTTTAACCAATTGTTTACCGTCAACGTCAAGAACTTTAGTTTGAGTTGCGTCAAACAATGAACCGAATGACATACCTAGGATATCAGAAGATACGATTGGATCTTCAGTGTATCCATATGATTCGTTAGAAGCTGCTTTCATAGCTGCATTTACTTCATCAACAGTAACGTTCTTGTCAAGAACTGCTACCAATTCAGTTACTGAACCAGCTGGAACAGGAACACGTTGAGCAGCTCCATCCAATTTACCGTTCAATTCAGGAATAACCAAACCGATTGCTTTAGCAGCACCAGTTGAGTTAGGAACGATGTTAACTGCAGCAGCACGAGCACGGCGAAGGTCACCTTTACGGTGTGGTCCGTCAAGAATCATTTGGTCACCAGTGTAAGCGTGGATAGTAGTCATCAAACCTTCAACGATACCGAAGTTGTCATGAAGAGCTTTAGCCATTGGAGCCAAACAGTTTGTAGTACATGAAGCACCTGAGATAACTGTTTCAGTACCATCAAGTGTATCGTGGTTAGTGTTGAATACGATTGTTTTAACATCGCTTCCACCAGGAGCAGTGATAACAACTTTCTTAGCACCACCTTTAAGGTGTTTTTCAGCCGCTGCTTTAGTAGCAAAGAAACCAGTTGCTTCAAGAACGATTTCTACACCGTCGTTAGCCCAGTCGATTTGTTCTGGATCACGTTCAGCAGAAACTTTAACGAATTTACCGTTAACTTCAAATCCGCCTTCTTTAACTTCTACAGTACCGTCGAAACGACCTTGAGTTGTATCGTATTTCAACAAGTGTGCAAGCATCACTGGATCTGTAAGGTCGTTGATGCGAGTAACTTCAACACCTTCTACGTTTTGGATACGGCGGAAAGCAAGACGACCGATACGTCCGAAACCGTTAATACCAACTTTAACTACCATTAGTGATTTCCTCCTTATGAAAATCATGAAAATTTTATTGTGAAAAGAGTAACTTGAATCACTACAAATCACCTTTCAACACACCTATTATATAACTATTTGAGTTTAATTGCAAGTATGGGCGTCGATTTTCTCTGTCAGTTTCTTTTTGATAAACTTCTTTCCCTACTCATAGCGTAAGGATTCCACTGGATCCATTTTACTAATCTTACGTGCTGGGAAGTAGGCTGAAATATAGCCAAGAAACAAAGCAAAAATAAGAGTTCCTGAAACGGAGAGAAGATTTAATTCAAAAACTTTAGAGATAGACGGATAGAAATGGTGGACAATAATATTCGCTAGGCTTCCTAGTCCTTGTGCAATGATAAAGGCTATTAGCAAGGCGATCCCTACAATCCAAAGAGCTTCGTAGATAAAGATTCCTTTCACATCTCTATTTTGATAGCCAACCGCCTTCATGACACCAATTTCCTTAGAACGTTGCATGATATTGATGTAAATAATGATCCCTATCATAACTGCTGCCACCACAATCGCTTGTGAAGAAAGCACAATCAGTAATCCCTGAATGACACGAATAAAGGTAATCACAATATCAAGAACGGCCTGTTGAGAAAGAACTGTATACTTCTTATTTTTCTGCAATTCTTCTATTACTGTTTTCGTACGAGAAGGATCTTTAAGTTCCAGAATAAAATAGGATACAGCCTTTGTAAATTCAGCTTCTTTTAAAATAGTTTCCATCTGGTTGGAAGCCATGAAACTATTGCTATCCTCTGCATCATCTTCGTCATTGATGACACGCACAATATGAGTTTGAAAACCTGCCAACTTGCTACCTTCAGCAGCATTTTCTACAATGCTTGCTGAAACTGGCTTGCCAATAACATCACTAGCTGTCAGATTTTCCCCTGTTTGTTCATTCCAATTTTTGAGCAAACTCATCGGAATCGTCAATCCCTGCTCGTTAACATCCGTATAAAGAGTGCCTGCTAACACTTTTTCTTTTTCATTGCTACTAACAGAAATACTTGTATCTTCATACAAACTCACGACTTGAGCATAAGAAGGCATAGATTGGCTAAATTCTACTTCGTGTCCGTCTATGCTAATCTTTGACATGGTCATGCCAAAAGGACTTTCTAGATATTTAATATTTTCTTTCCCAATCGTATCCACGATATAGTTCTTATCATCTTGGTTCAAAAAACCTCTGCCAGCAACACTAGAATTCAGCGCAATCTGAACTTGGGAAGGGAGCTTCCCCCCGTTGGTATTTTCATCAATCATCGAAATCAAGGCATTTCCTAGCCCAAACGAAACCAATACACCTACAAAACCAATCGAGGTCGCTACTGCAATCAGCAAGTTACGCCACTTTCTTTCCAAAAAGTTACTTAAAGAAAGTTTGAATTTGTTTTTAAAGGACAATCCTTTATTTTTTGACTTCTTCAACGACTTCACCATCCTTCATTTTGATAATCACATCTGCATATTCAGTAACCTCTGGGTTATGAGTAACAATCAGTACTGTTTTCCCAGCTTGGGCCAAATTTTTGAACACTTCTAAAACCATCTCTTGAGATTGAGAATCGAGCGATCCAGTTGGTTCATCAGCTACAATCATATCTGGTTGGTTTACCAGAGCACGCGCAATGGCTACACGTTGTTTTTGTCCACCAGAGAGCTGTTTAACATTCTTAGCCATAAAAGGCTCCATCCCTAAATTATGAAGTTGTTCTTGGGCTATTCTTGTCATTTCTTTATCCGATAAATCTTTGACATAGAGAGGCAACTTAACATTATCCAAAACAGATTGATGGGGGATGAGATTGAAGTTTTGAAAGACAAACCCAATGTTGTCTTTGCGAAATTGCGTCAATTCAACCTCTGACAATTCCTTGAGAGACTCTCCTTTAAAGTCTAAAATTCCCTCGTACTCCCTATCTAAACCGCTGATAATATTTAATAGACTGGTTTTTCCACATCCTGACGGACCATAAATCGCAGTGATTTTCCCTTCAGCAATCTGTAGGTTAATATTCCTTAGAGCCTGCTCTTTATTATTCCCATCCAAAACGTAAAATTTTGAAATATTTTTAATGGATAAAATGGACATTACAATCTCCTTTAATCACTTGTGATATCGTGAACCGTTACAAACTACAATAAACAATGCTAATATAAATTAATCTAACAGAATCAGATTCAAAAAAAATTCCTTCTTTTTTCGAATTTATTGTAACAAAAAAGCGACATTCCTCCAATGACAGAAATGTCACTCCTATAAACAATTTAACAATATCTTTTTAGGTCCTCAGCCCATTCATTGTCTAAACTAATTAGTAACTGCTCATTACCAAACATCCTTGCCATCATTTTTGCTTCTTCATACTTTTGTTTGGCTGTTTCATAATCCATCTGAATATAATATTTCCACTCCACCATCAAGACAATTGGTTGTTTTTGAAAACCTCGTGTTTTCTGTCCTATTTTATTTAAGGTCTCAACTGCTCTCTTAAAATAATGAAACAGCCCCATAATTTCTATACAAGCTAAAGAAGCTAACAAGGAATCTCTAAGCAAGTCCAAACAATCGAACTCTATCTTATCAACCTGAGAAATTAGTTTGTCATGAAAACAAAGAATGGTTTCATGCTCAGATTTTTTTATCTCACCCACATTTAAACCATCCATTAACTGACAGTTGAAATACAGTCTCAATTTCAACAATTCCTCAGCCCTGTATACATCTCTGGATAGTAAGTCTTGAAGACCACCCTCAATCACACTACTTCCGTATAAGGAATTACTAGTCGCCCTCACCTCATCTATAGCTTGAAGACAATCCACTACCACTTTCTCATCACGTGGCAAATCATCATAAAAACATTCAAAAATCTCATCAAAATATTCTTCCTTCTGCTCTTGCAACTCTTTGTCTCCATAGTCAGGATGATGAAGAAGAAAGTACTTTAATTCTTGATAACGCTTCGGTAATTCCTTATAGTCTGGCATCAAGGCATAGGATGGGATGTCTAGCTTATCTGCAATGTATTCTAGTGTTTTTATAGTAGGACGAAATTCTCCTTTTTCAATGCGTACCAACTGACGAACGGATAACTCTGACTCATCTCCACAAAAAACTGGACGACTAAGACCTTTCTCCTCTCTAAGGAGTCTTATCTTTTCCCCTAAATCATTCATCTCTTACATTTCTCCCTCGGCTCAATACAAAAACTTTGATAGTCAAACAAATATATACACTTATTATAACATTTTTCAAGAAAATGTACAAAAAAGAGACAGGATAACTCCTGCCTCTAGGCTGATAAACGATTATTTACGACGTCCTGGACGTTCTGCATAACCATAGTAAGCATCTGCCATGATTTCTTCCATGTCAGCTACCATCGGCAAGCGTGGGTTTGCAGGTGAACATTGATCTTCGTAAGCAAGTAAGGCAATCTCATGCAAGCTGTCTTTCCAAGTTTTTTCATCGATACCAAAGCCTTTGAAGTTCATTGTGATTCCAACTGCTTCACCAAGATCGTAAACTGCTTTGGCATAAGCTTCAACCGCTTCTTCTGGTGTTGAGCAAGGAAGACCTAGCATACGAGCGATATCTTGGAATTTTTCATCAGCTTTCCAGTAATTGTACTTAGGCCATGTTGTAGTTTTAGATGGACGAGTTCCATTATAACGGATAACATAAGGAAGTAAAATAGCATTTGTACGTCCGTGAATGGTGTGGTGAACAGCACCAATCTTATGCGCCATTGAGTGACTCATTCCAAGGAAGGCATTTGCAAAGGCCATACCAGCCATTGTAGAGGCATTATGCATCTTTTCACGGGCTTCTGGGTCAGCTGTTTTTACAGATTTTTCCAAGTATTTGAAGACTAACTTGATGGTTTGAAGAGCAATACCATCTGTATAGTCATTGGCAAAGTTAGAAGTATAAGCTTCAGTTGCGTGTGTCAAGACATCCATACCTGTGTCAGCAGCAATAAATGCTGGAACAGATTCTACCAAAGCAGGGTCAACAATTGCAATGGTTGGTGTCAAAGCGTAGTCAGTGATTGGGTATTTCCGGTTGTTTGCCTTGTCAGAGATAACTGCAAACGGTGTTACTTCTGAACCTGTACCAGATGTTGTTGGAATACCGATATATTGTGCTTTCTTACCAAGTGATGGGAATTTGAAGGCACGTTTGCGGATATCCATGAATTTTTGAACGAGGTCACCGAAGTCAACGTCTGGCTGTTCATAGAACATCCACATACCTTTGGCTGCATCCATTGGTGAACCACCACCAAGGGCAATGATAGTGTCTGGTTCAAACGAACGCATTACTTCAACACCACGACGAACTGTTGTGATATCTGGATCTGGTTCAACATCTGAGAAGACTTGAATCGTGACTTTGTTTTTACGAAGATTCAATTGGTCAATCACACGTTGTACAAAACCGAGTTTTTCAATTGATTTATCGGTAACAATCATGACACGTTCGATACCTTCGCAAGTTTGAAGGTATTGGATTGAGTTACGTTCGAAGTAGATTTTTGAAGGAACTTTAAACCATTGCATATTATTTCTACGTTTTCCTACTTTCTTGATGTTTAGAAGGTTGATCGCACTTACGTTATCACCGACTGAGTTGTGTCCATATGAACCACATCCAAGTGTTAATGATGGAATGAAGGCGTTGTATACATCACCGATACCACCAAAGGTAGATGGAGAGTTCCAGATAATACGCATTGCCTTTATTTCCGTACCGAAACGTTTTGCAAGAGCTTCGTCTTTTGTATGGATAGCAGCTGAGTGTCCTAGACCATTAAATTCAACCATTTGACGAGCTTTTTTAAGTCCATCTTCAGTATCTTCAGCTTTCAAAACTGCAATAACAGGTGATAATTTTTCACGAGTCAATGGTTCTTTAATTCCAACTTCTGCACATTCAGCAGCCAAGATGTTTGTCCCCTCTGGAACGCTAAATCCTGCTTGTTCAGCAATCCATGCTGCTGGTTTACCAACGATGTTTGCGTTTAGTTTAGCACCGGCGCAGTTCTTGCTGTTAGCTTTTGCACCAAAACAGAATTCTTCCAAAAGCGCTTTTTCTTTCTTGTTGACAAAGTAAGTATGGTATGATTTGAATTCTTCTACAAATTCGTCATATACTTCCTTATCAATGATAACCGCTTGTTCTGATGCACAGACCATCCCATTATCAAATGATTTAGACATAACGATGTCATGAGCAGCTTGGCGAAGGTCAGCAGATTTTTCTACATAGGCAGGAACGTTTCCGGCACCTACCCCAAGAGCTGGTTTTCCACATGAGTATGCAGCTTTAACCATAGCATTCCCACCAGTTGCGAGGATAGTCGCAACACCTTCATGGTTCATAAGTGCTCCAGTTGCTTCCATAGATGGCTCTGTAACCCATTGAACACAGTTTTCAGGTGCACCGGCTGCTATGGCTGCATCACGAACGATTTGTGCAGCATGAGCAGAAGATTCTTGAGCTGATGGGTGGAAGGCGAAAACGATTGGGTTACGTGTCTTCAAGGCAATCAATGATTTGAAAATTGCTGTTGAAGTTGGGTTTGTTGTTGGAGTGATACCACAAATAACTCCGACTGGCTCCGCAATCTTCGTCAAACCTGTAATTGGATCATCTTCGATAACTCCAGCTGTTTTAACTCCACGCATATTGTTCACTACGTGTTCACAGGCAAATAGATTTTTTGTCGCCTTATCTTCAAATACACCACGACCAGTTTCTTCAACTGCGTGTTGTGCAAGGATACCATGCGCGTCAAGTGCTGCAACAGACGCTTTTGCTACGATGTAGTCAACTTGCTCTTGATTCAACTTGCGCATTTCATCAAGCGCAACCAAGGCTTTTTTCACGAGACCGTCGACATGCTTTTCAGCAGCAAGTTGTTTTTCCTCTGGTGTTACTGTTTTTTTATCAGCCATATTATCCTCCATAGCCTTTAAGGATATTATCCTTTGTTAATTTTTTCACAAGTTTATTATAACTCTTTTTTTATGCTTTGTAAACAGTTTCATAAGTATTTCACAAAGAATTTTTCTAAGTTTGTGAACTTTTTCTCAATTAACCCGTACAATAGAGTTTTGACTGGACGATTGTGAAATTATGAAAAATATTTTTTTATTTCACAAAGTTTTCTCTAGTTGATAGCTATTTATCGAATTCAAGGCAAGAAAGCGTTTTCTATTTTGGTTTTAAAAATAGTCTCCTAACTTGGAGACTACTGTTTTTGCTGAAAAACGCCTTGTTTAAAGGTCCCTTCATAAACAACCTCTTGCTCTGTAGTCAACTTCCCTTGACCTTCAGCCTGACCATTTACAAAATCACCTTCGTATTTCCAGCCATCTTTTGATTGGAAAGTCCCTTTTCCATTAAAGGCTCCATTATTGAAATCACCTGTATATTGGTCTCCATTTTCAAAGGTCAGAGTGCCTTGGCCATTCATTTTTCCTCGTACCAGGGTACCATCATAAACAAGGGCACCGCCATCAAGTGTCAGGGCACCCTTTTTAGGTGTATTTAGTAGAAATACTGAAAGGGCACAGAGTGCAATTACGACTACTGCAATGAACTCTAGCCTAGGGCGAGTTAGGTAAACTCTATACTTTTCATAGATTTGTTTAAGCTTTTCCATTGTCACTCTCATTTTCTAATCGATCTAGCCAGCTTCGACATCCACTTGTGATGCGAGCATAGGTTTCCTCAAAATCTCCTGTATACCAAGGATCTGGAACACTTTCAGATGCAAAAGGGTAGATCTTATGTTGCAATTCCTGAGGACACATTTGACGCAGATCTGAAACGTTTGAAGCATCCATACCGATAATGTAATCAAACGATTCAAAATCTTCTCTACGAATCTGGAGTGATGTTTTGTCTTTGTCATAAGGAATCTGATACTGCCGGAAAATCCCCTGCGTTCCCTTATGAATCGGATTACCATGTTCCCAAGATGAAGTCGCACGACTCTCAACCTGGTAATCGCTCGTCATGGATTTCATTACAAACTCTGCCATGGGGCTACGGCAGATGTTTCCTAAGCACACAAATACTATTTTTCTCATCCCTTTTCCTCTTACTTCATAGAAAAACGGGAGTGACAGGTCCCGTTTTATTCTTCGATTGCTCCGCCTTCGTCAACAACTGTTCCTTCTGGTGTCACAGCTTCTTTGAGTGGCAAAACGGTCTTGATAGCAGCCAATTCAAAAGTCAAATAAACGCCATCTACATCAAGTACGATTGTTCTCTTCTCAGTGTCTACTTCATCCACTGTTCCGTAAAGGCCGCCAATTGTAATAACTTCATAGCCTTTTTGAAGTTTATTTAAGCTTTCCATACGCTTTTGCGCTTGTTTCTTTTGAGAACGTTGCATAAAGAACATCAAGGCCATCATACCTACAAGCATGATTAAAAAAGTAATATTTGGATTCATTATTTTCTCCTTTGTATTTTACATAGGACTACTATATCAAATTTCAGCTACTTTTACAAGGTTGTACCTTGTTTTTATGATTATAAAAAATCAGAGTTTTCACTCTGATTTTTGTGATTATTTCAAGTTTTGAACGACTTTGACTAGATTCTCTACCGTAAATCCGTACTCTGCTAATATTTTTGGTGCTGGGGCAGATGCTCCGAAAGTATCAATACCGAGAACTGCACCATCAAGACCAACATATTTGTACCAGTTTTGAGTTGCACCCATTTCGACTGCAACACGACGGCGAACTGCATTTGGAAGGATTTCTTCCTTGTATGCTGCATCTTGTTTATCAAAGACATCTGTAGATGGCATGCTGACTACGCGGACTTTTTCGCCTTGACTAGCCAATTCTTTGGCAGCTGCGACAGCTAGATTGACCTCTGAACCTGTCGCAATCAAGATTGTATCAAAGTCTGCTGCATTTTCATAGACAACATAGGCACCTTTCGCAACCTTGTCGAAGTCTGTTCCTTCTTCGACAGTCAAGTTTTGGCGTGTCAAGACAAGGGCAGTTGGTGTTTTCTCGCTTGTCACTGCAAGGTACCAAGCCGCTTGAGTTTCACGCGCATCTGCTGGGCGGAAAACATTCAGATTTGGCATAGCACGGAGACCTGCTAAGTGTTCAACTGGTTCGTGAGTTGGACCATCTTCACCAACTGCGATTGAATCGTGAGTAAAGACATAAGTCACAGGAAGTCCTTGCAAGGCTGACAAGCGAACAGCTGCTTTCACATAGTCAGAAAAGACGAAGAAAGTACCACCGTATACACGAAGTCCACCATGAAGGGCCATCCCGTTCAAGATCGTTCCCATTGCAAATTCACGAACACCAAACTGAATGTTACGGTTCAAGCGATTAGCATCGTCTTGAAGTCCATCCGTTTTGATGTAAGTCATGTTTGAGTGAGCGAGGTCAGCTGATCCACCTAGGAAAGTTGGCAACTTGGCAGCGACAACGTTCAAAGCATCTTGACTGGAATTACGAGTTGCTTGAGAGAAGCCATTTTCTAAGGCTGGGAAGTCTGCTGGAGTCACCTCAACTGGATCACGGCCGTCGATAATAGCTTCTACTTCTGCAGCCAGTTCTGGATGAGCCTCTTTATAATCAGCAACTAATTTAGTCCAAGCTTGATAAGCTGATGCGCCACGGTCTGCAACATTTTCCTTGAAATCAGCATAAACTTCAGCTGGGATTTCAAATGGTTCATAGTCCCAACCGAGGGCTTGACGAGTTGCTGCAGTTTCGTCTGCACCAAGAGGAGCACCGTGTACAGCATTGGTTCCTTGTTTGTTTGGAGAGCCATATCCAATCACAGTCTTCACTTCAATCAAAGATGGTTTGCCTGAAGCTTTGGCTGTTTCGATAGCAACATGGATTGCTTCCAAGTCTGTTCCATCTTCAACCAAGGCTGTATGCCAACCGTAGGCATTGTAACGGTCACGAACACTTTCTGTAAAGGAATCCTTTGTCTCACCATCCAAGTTGATGTCATTTGAATCATAAAGAACCACCAACTTGTCAAGTTTTTGCAAGCCTGCGTATGAAGCCGCCTCACTTGAGACACCTTCCATCAAGTCTCCGTCTCCGCAGATAACGTAAGTATAGTGGTCAAAGATATTGAAGCCTTCACGGTTATACTTCGCCGCAAGGAAACGTTCTGCTTGGGCAAAACCAGTGGCAGTAGAAATCCCTTGTCCTAGAGGACCGGTTGTAGCGTCAACCCCTGCTGTATGGCCAAATTCTGGGTGACCTGGCGTTTTGGAACCCCATTGGCGGAAGTTCTTGACTTCATCCATGCTAACATCTTCAAAACCAGAAAGGTGAAGAAGGGCATAAAGCAACATAGAGCCATGGCCTGCTGAGAGGATAAAACGGTCGCGGTTGATCCAGTTTGGTTGGGCTGGATTGATACGAAGTTGTTTTGTAAAGAGGCTATAGGCCATTGGAGCAGCCCCCATAACCACCCCTGGGTGACCTGAGTTTGCTTTGTTGATGGCGTCAATACCTAGAAAACGAATTGCATTAACAGATAGATTTGACATAGAATTTCCTTTCTCTTTGAGGTGATTAATGAATCACACATCCTATTTTACTATTATATGAAAAAATGTATAGAATAGCAATAAAACAATTTGCGTTCATCTAACACATTTGATTTGTCTATTCCCTCGTCACCTCATAGTAAGGGAGCAAACGCGTATAAGCATCTTCTAGCTCCTCCAATATCGCTTCTACTGACTGATTTTCAATGAGGGAAACATCTGACTTGACTAAGACTTTTCGGGCTTCCTGACTTTTCACCTTCTCGCGTAAAGTGCGACGGTTCTCCTCAGTAGCCTCCACCTTATGACTTTCCCCATTTGAGTAGACTAGATAATAAATTCCTTCTACCACTGGAAGTTCTAAAACCTTGGCTTGCTTGTCTAAAGTCTGTTCATCTTTCTTGCGCTCGATGAAGCTGACTTCTAAGGAAATCCCAAAATCTGAGGGTTTCCCATACAAACGCAGCGCCAACATGGGTTCTGTTACCTGCCCCTCTCTCTGTAGATAGGCCCAGAAATGCGGTCGCAAGCGCTGCGCTTGATTCATCCACTGACTAGTCTGTTGAAGTTGCCATTCTGGATGACTTGCTTGAAAGGTATTGGCAAGTTCTGTAAAAGACTTCCGAGCCTCCTGGCCTTTGTGGCGCAAATCCAACATCTTTTCTCTTTCATCGCCAGCTTTATCAGGATTACGGTACTGAACTCCTGCAAATGATAGGTATTCTCTAACTGCTTTCAGCATATCTGAATCTTTCCTTTCCTAGCAAAAAATCAGGTCAAGCCTGATTTTGTTTATTCTGTATCTACGACAACATAGCGATTTGGCTCATCACCCTCAGAATAACTGGTCACTCCATTCATGCGTGAAATAATGCGATGGATAATCTTGCGTTCGCTATTCGACATTGGATCTGTTTGCTGGCTACGACCTTCCTCCAATACGCGATTCGCTAATTTTTGAGCGTAGGTTTGCAAGACTTCTGCACGGTGTTCAACATAATCATTGACGTTAATCGTAATGTAGAAAGTTCTTGAATAGCGATTATAAAGGTAATTTTGCGCCAATAGTTGAAGAGCTTTCAAGACTTTTCCGTGATAGCCGATAATACGGCCTGGTTCATTCGTGTCAATTTGAAGATTGATGGTGCGGCGATTGTAGTCACTTGAAATCGTCCCTTCAACATCCATATCATCCACAATGGTTTGAACGTAGTTAGCTACTTCAGTTGCCACTTGTTCGATGTCATAACTTGGTTCTACTTTCAAGCCTAAATCTTCCAAAGATTGGCTTGTTGCTTCCTGCGTTTCAGTTTCTTTTTCTGGAGCAGATTCCACTTCCTCGGCAGTATCCTCTGGTTCCAAATCATTTAAAATTGAAATATGACCTGTTTCTTCCAAAATCGTGCTGGCATGTTTTTCATTTTTCAGGATTTCAGCCTTGACCTCTTCAGAAACACCTTGACCTTCTTCTTCAATCTTCTTAATCGCTTCAACTACATGCCCCAAATCAACAGTTGCTTCACTTACTGTTTTCACGGGTTCATTTTTTTCATTGACTTCTTTTGGAACCCCTTTAATGGCCTGCTGATTGGCTTTGATCACTGTCGTTTCACTAATCGCTTCGATATCAACTTGAGCCGGCTTCTTACCAAACAAGCCTAAGAACCCTTTTTTCTCTTTCGAAACGACCTTGATGTGGGCCTTCATTCTTGGAATGTCTAATTCTTTCAATCCTTTTTGGATTGCTTCTTCAACCGTTGAACCTGTAAATAATACCATTACAAGATTCCTCCTTATTTTTTCTTTTTCTGTGCTTTTTTCAAGGCTTTTCTCTTCTTACCTTCTAAATTTTTTTCTGCTTGCGCCACTGCTTCTCTTTCAGCAATAATCTTAAAAGGATTGTTCAAGAAATAGGTTTGCAGAACTTGATAAGCATTAGATACAGCCCAGTACAAGGCAACTCCACTAGGTGCAGAGATGGCAAAGATAAAGATCAGTACCGGCATACCATACATCATCCCTGTCGTAGCCCCACTTTTTTCGGACAAAGCTTTATTCGATAACCAGCTACTCGAGAAGGTAAAGACTGCTGCCAAAATCGGAAGGACAAAACTTGTATCTACTCCCCCCAAATTAATCCATAAAAAGTGACCTGTTTTCAAAAAGTCTACTCGACTCAAGGCTTGAAAGAGCGCCAAGAGAACCGGCATTTGTATTAAAATCGGCCAGAGCGAGGATGAATGCTTAATTCCTAACTCTCTATAGACCTTACGCATTTCCTGGTCTAGCTTGGTTCTACTTTCCATATCACGACCCGGATATTGCTCTCGCAAAGCCTTGATGCGCGGTTGAGCCTCTTGCATTTTTCTAGAGGCAACCATCTGTGTCTGAAAGACCGGTAATAGAATCGTCCGAATCAAGATTGTGAAGAGGATAATCCCCACTCCGATACTAATGTCAAAGGACAAAAAGCGGATAATTTCAGCAAAAAAATAGACGAATTTACTCCAAAAATCTGTCGAATCTGCTGTTATATCGCTAGCTGTACTATTTGTTGCACAGGCCGTCATGATAAACAAGGACAAGCCCAACAAACTAGTCAACTGTAGTTTCTTTTTCACTCCCATTTCCTTCCTGATAAATCTTTGATAACTTTAATACGTGGAGTAGATTTTTCTCCATCTCTGCATATTCCAAGGTTTCCACCCCTTTTCGGGCAATCACGACAAAATCGACATGCTCTACCAAACTCCCTTTTACACTTTGTAGAATGTGTCGGATTCGTCTCTTAATTTGATTTCTGGTAACTGCATTCCCCAGCTTTTTGCTGACGGACAGCCCTACTCGAAAATGGTTTTGCTGATTTTCCAATTGGTAGACAACAAATTTTCGATTGGCAAAACTCGTTCCGTCCTTGAAAATCGCCTTAAAATCTTTCTCTCTTTTTACACGAAAGCTTTTCTTCAAAACTCAACTCCATCTATTAAATTACTACTATTATACCATATTTTTTAAAAAAGCCAATAACAGCAAGGTTTTAGACATTTCCTACATAAAAAAAGCTGGAAAATCTCTTTCCCAACTTCTTTTCACAATCAAATTTTACGTGTATTTACTTATTTTTTCAAGCGCTCAACATCGCGTGCAATCACCAATTCTTCATCTGTTGGAATAACCAAGACACGGATTTTCGCTTCGTCCGTTGAGATGTCTCCCGTTACACCAAAGACGTTCTTTTCTGGATCCACATCACAACCAAACCAAGAGATACCTGAAATGACATCCTCACGGAAATTTGCTGCATTTTCACCGATACCTGCTGTGAAGATAATTGCATCTGCTCCATTTAGGACTGCAAGATATTGGCCAATATGTTTTTGGATACGATCAATATACATTTCATAAGCCAAAGTCGCATCATGGTCTCCCGCTTCCATAGCAGCAATCACATCACGCATATCGCTTGACTGACTAGAAACTCCCATGAGCCCTGATTCACGATTGAGAACGCGACTAATATCTTCAGGCGTGTTAAAGTCCTCTGTATATTGCATGAGATAAGGGATGATAGCAGGGTCAATATCTCCTGTACGAGTTCCCATCATCACACCGCCAAGTGGTGTGAATCCCATAGAAGTATCTACAGACTTCCCACCCTTAATAGCTGTGATAGAAGCCCCGTTACCAATATGGCAGGTAATCAATTTCAAATCTTCTAGAGGACGGCCCAAAAGTTTCGCTGCTTCTCCTGCGACAAACTGGTGGCTTGTCCCGTGGGCACCATATTTACGAACCTTGTTTTCTGTGTAGTATTTAGTTGGTAGAGGGTAGCGATAAGCCTTTTCTGGCATGGTTGTGTGGAATGAAGTATCGAATACAACAACACTGGTAATATCTGGAAGCAATTCCTTAAATGCACGAATTCCAGCTGCGTTGGCTGGATTGTGAAGAGGAGCCAAGAGTCCCAACTCCTCAACTTTTTCTATCACATCTCCCTCAACAACTGTTGATTCCTTGAAATATTCACCACCTGCAACGACGCGGTGTCCGACACCTGTAATCTCGTCGTACCCTTTGATGATGTCAAAACGAATCAAGTCATCCAATAAAATTTTAACGGCTTGTGTATGGTCTTCAATATCAAGAATTTGTTGCTCCGAACGACCGTCAAATTTTACTGTTGAAATTGAATCTTTCAATCCAATACGTTCAATCAAGCCTTTAGCCAAAACTTTCTCTTCAGGCATTTGATAAAGTTGCCATTTCAAGCTTGAGCTTCCTGCATTGATTGCAATTGTTTTTGTCATAAGATGATACCTCTTTTTAAGCGTTTTCATCTATTATAACAAAATCTCTTTTATATTTCAGTACCTTTGCTCCAATTTTGAAAATTTTCTTTAAAGGTCAACAAAACTGACGGATCTTGCAAGCTAGTAAGAGGGTAAACAAAGGGTTCTATTTCCTTGTCTCTTTTCTTCTGTAAGACAAAAATACTTTTAGCTTGGCTTGCAGTTGAGAAAATATCCTCCGGCAGAGCGATGATAGCAGCCAGACTCACTTCGTCTTTGAGCCACCCTTTTAATAAGTCACTTTGAGGACTGGTCAATAAATCACTCGGAGCTAGAAAAATAGCATAGCCATCTGACTTAAGGTACTTGAGGCCTTGTTCCATCAGCAAATGATGGGCATAGGTATGCTCTTGACTAGAAGACACTTGATAGCGCGAAGCGATGGCATCGTCTGGGTAATAGCCAACAGGCAAGTCACTGATGACCACGTCGCTTTCTTTAAGCATTTGCGGACGAACGGCGTCTCCTTGAACAAAACCAGCCTGCAAACCGATCACATCTGCCATACTAGCTGCCAAATCAATCAGCAAATCATCCACTTCTGTTCCCAAATAGTCCACCGTTTTATCAAGCGAGGTCAAGAAAGTAGCGCCTAGAATTCCCATCCCAGAACCCATTTCGAGAATAGTAATTTCCTCCTCTTTAAGCAATTCTTCCACAATAAACACCAAAAGTAAAGCAATGGCATCTGGTGTAAACTGGTGATTGGCCTGTAGGGGCTCTGTCTGCCCAGCCTTCATCAAGAGAAACTGGTAAGTCTTGAGCCATTCTTCTTTGCGAAGCGCTAAACGCTTAAGGGACTGATTGTTCTCCTTGACCTGATTTAGCTCAGTTTCACCATCCAGATAAATGCTGTTTTGCTCCACCAGGGCGTCATAAAAGTTGGTCGCCAAATCACTTTGGATGACTTGGACATTCTCTAGTAAATAGGTATAAGCTTGTTCAATTTTTTCAAAATCCATATTCCTATCTTATCAAATTTCCCTTCTTTTTTCCATCTTTATAGAAAAATCACTCCCTGACTAGGCGAGTGATTTTGGGGCTACTGTAAAAAAGAGTTCTGAGTAATTTCCTTGAAACAGGTCTTCAGCACTGTAAAGAATCTGACTATCAATGCTCGAAAAACCAAACTGGGCGAGCTTATTTTCCAGTTCAGTCAGCTCAAAGCCGTGGTGGTTGGTATCTGTCTTGACAAAATCAGCGATGAGGACTTGTCCCTTCTCCCTAAGGTGATGGTGAAACATGGCAAGAGTTGCATCTAGATCAGGCATATGATGAAGAACTCGACTGACAACAATCAGGTCAAATTGTTGCTCCAAAGGATTCACCAGTAAATCCTGTTCCAAAAACTGGATATTCTTGATGTCTTGTTGCTCTGCTTTCAAACGGGATTGCTCCAGCATTTTCTCCGAGATGTCTACAAGGGTAACCGATTGGGCTTGCTTAGCTAGAGGCAAGGCTAACAGACCCGTCCCACCACCAAAGTCCAGTATTTCCTTGTCTGATAGAAGAGCAATCTGTTTTTCAATTGCTTGACAAACCAAGTTTGCAAGAAAGATATTTTTGGGCGAATCAAAGGTTTCTGCTTTGTGATTAAAATCGTGTTTCATGCTTTTAGTGTAACACAAAGAAGTTGAATTGCCTAGGAATTGGCTTTCTTTTCTGCCTTATCTTCTGTTTTTTGTTGATTTTGTTCTGGGTTTGAATCAGTCACTACCTCTTCCTTTTTAGCTGTTTTCTTTTCTTGGGTTTTCATCGGAGGAAAGAGAAATTCATAGTTGCCCTTATTCATATGAACACTTATTTCAAAACCTGTTTTCGTATTTTGATAAGTAACTTTTCCCAGGTTAAAGACTCGTTCTCCACTTTCTTGCTCAGCCTTATCCTTACTTCGCTTGGCCATGGCAAAAGCGATCAACTTTTCTTTGTTTAGGGCAAAGTCTTTGTGATGAGCTACTTGCCGATTCAAATAAAACTGTAACAAAAGGCTAAAAATGGCTGCCATGGTGACTGCATATAAAAGAACGCCTGCCTTAACTTTTTGTTTTTTCCACACGATAGATGAACTCTCTTTCTAAGCCCTTTTGAAATTGGAAACGAAAGCGAACCAATTGATTTTCCTCTGTAATTTGAGCTGATTTGAGTCCATAAACCATAGGTTGGTAGCCCCTTCCGCTGGTATCCGTCTTTCGAAAATCATCCGATTTAGACTTCCCTATAGAGATATCCTTACCATCCTGTTTCATGTAGAGGCGATTGCCTTCCACCTTTTCAAACTGCGAACGCTCTAACTCTGCCTCCAGCTGGTCCACAAACAAGAGCCACTCCTTTTGCTCGCTTTGCTTCTGGTAACGAACTTCTGAAATGAGGAGCTGACTCATAGCTTGAAAAAGGAGCAAACCTCCGCTAATGACGATAAGGGCAATCAGCGATTCTAAAAGAGTGAAGGCTCTTACCTTACTGCTCTTTAAGATCGAGCAATTTCTCTGAACCATGGTAGACCTCCAATCCTTTTTCACTAGCAAATACCTGAATCTCAACTCCATTTATGTTTACCTGATTTTGCCCTGTTTGCAGAGCCATCTTCGCCACACGCAAGACTTCTTCCTTTTGCAAGATTTCTGCCTCTAACCGTCGATTTTGTTGGATTTGTCCCAAAAGAAGGGTCGCAATGCTGGCAAAGATAGCTAGAGCGACCAACGCTTCCAGTAAAATCACTGCCTTAATTTTTTGTTTCCTTAATGCGTTTAATTTTTCCATTTCCTAGATATAATTGATAGCGAATCGCTCCTTTGCTAGTCTGAAATTCAACCTTAGCCAGAGAGGAATTGCCCCCAGCTCGATCAAATATAATGCTTTGTCCTGATGGTCCCTGAATTCCTTTTGGAATTGTCAACTTTTGACTGCCATTGCTGATCGTCTGTCCATCTAAATTCAAGCTGGTCTTTTGCTGACTGGCTAGACTGCGTTTTTGCGTTTCCCGATAGAGTTCTTCAAACTCCATAAAGAAAATTTGCTCCTCCACCGCTGCAAAACTGGACTGAACTGAGCCGGACAAGCCCAAGGCAAGGATACTCACAAGTCCCAAAACAAGGAGACTTTCCAGCATAGTAAAGGCCTTAATCTGCAACAGTTTGACTTGTTTTTTGTTTTGCATGGTAGTCTTTATAAGCTTTGGCTTGCTCTGCTGTGATACGACCGTCCGCTTGTAATTTGCTGAGACTGGCATCATCATTTTTATCCAAACGATAAAGTTCTGCCTGGCTTTCCACAACCTTGACAACAGCAGCTTTTCCTTTATCATCTACGGCATCCTTTTGCTTGGTCAAATTGGGTACAAAGAGCAAGAGAAGAACGCTGATGATGAGCAAGACGACTAACATTTCTACCAAAGTGAAAGCTTTAACCTTAGCTTTTTTTAGTTTTATCATGAGTTTTTTCATTTTAAAAATTTACCTCCATATTTTGATACATGGGCAAAAGCATTGCCGCATAAAGTAAAACGATAATCAGGGCCACAAAGATAAAGACCAGTGGCTGCACCAAATTCATGGTGCGGTTGACTCGGGTAAAAAAGGATTCCCAAGTTTTTTCGGCATAGATTTCCAACTCGCTCCCCAGCTTGGACTTGACTTCCCCATACTCGATGATGAGACTCAACTCCTTTTTAAAGAAAGGATAGGTCGCTATGGTTTGAGAAAATTCACGGCCATTTTGCAGGGCTTGAGCCAAATCTTGACCGATTTCTTTAAAGAGCTGAGACCCCTGTTCCTGCATGATCTGAAAAATCTGCGTCAGCTCCATCCCCTGTGAAATCATATTGCCCCATTCACGCGCATAATAAGCTGTCAGATAGATCTGGACAAAGATTCCAAGAAAGGGAATCCGTGCTAACATAGAGAAGACCCGCATCTTGGAACTTCTTTTGTAGAAAGTGAGGGCTAAAAGTAGAGACAGAGAGCAAGCCAACACTAGTCCCAGAAAAATTTGTGGCAGATTGCCAATGATTTGGGTGGCGATATTGCTACTGTCCAGTTGAGGCAGCAAATAGTTCCTCAACCCCAGCATGATTAGCAGGAGAAATCCCAGCAAAATCAGGGGATAGGTCGCCACTTCGATTAATTTTTTCTTGACCTGGGCCAGATTGTCCAGATATTCTTCTATCTTTCCCAAACTCAGATGGAGATTTCCATGAACTTCAGCTAGAGATAATTGGGTCACAATGGCACTTGAAAAGCCCAAACTTTCCATCATTTCTGAGAAGGATTTCCCCTGAGACAAGCCTTGGTGCATCTGGGCTACATAATCCTTTTCCAGCAGGGCACTTCTGCCCAAGAAAGAAATAATTTCCACCAAATGAAAGCCACTGGAGAAGAGGTTGTTAAACAAGGTGATGATTTTCTTCTGCTTAGCTGTAGCTAATTTTTTCCGTTTCAGCCTGAATACTTGTGATATGTCCATCTTTAAGAAGCTGATCAATCTGCTCATTCCAGCTAGTTGGCCGGTGTTCTTGATAGTCTTTGTTTGCAAAGTCAACGATTCCTCCTCCCCCGATTAATCTCTGGTAGCAGACTCCTTGCAAGACAACTGCTAGTTCCTCCTCCGTCACACCCAACTCCAGAAGGCGTTCATAAACACCTCGGATACTCTTGGCATGAATGGTTGAAAAGACTGTCGCCCCTGTCAAACTGGCTCTAACTACTGCACGCGCCGTCTCGCTATCACGAATTTCACCGATAATCAGGAGGTCAGGACGATGCCGGAGAGACAGTTTGATGAGATTTTCATAGGTCAAGCCAATCGCCTCATTCAACTGCAACTGGAGCATGTCTTCCTGCTTGATTTCTACTGGGTCTTCGATAGACATAACTTGCTGCCCCTTAAACAGGGACTTGGCTAATTCGTGCATCAGAGTCGTCTTGCCACTGCCGACCGGACCTGCAAAGAGATAGAGGCCCCGTTGCCTGTACTGCCCACCCAGTTCGTTCATATCCTGAAACCAGAAATGTAGCTCCTGCTCCTCATCGTGCAACAAACGAATAACCAAACTCTCATGTCCCCGATAATCTCCCACGGTAGACAAACGCAGAGAAGACTTCTTCTCCCCATACTGATAATCGCAAGAGCCCAGCTGACTGCGCCTCTTCTCTCCTACGTTCATACCCGCCACAAACTTAAAATGACTAATCACAGCAGCTAAAACATCAAACTCATAGGAGTCAACTAGACACCGCTCGTCTCCAACCCGCATGTGAAGTTCATAGGACTTTTCCTTGGGGATAAAATAGATATCCTGAGCCTTCTTTTCTTTCGCAGTAGCAATAATTTTCTGTGCAATTTCTTGTACCATACCGCCCTCCTTATCTAACTATTCGCAAAAAAATAAAAAAAGCAACTTAAAAAGTTACTTTTTTATCTCCATTTCATACGGCAAGAACGGTGTTTTTCTTGACCTGTTTGTTTTTCATAACCTGGACGTAGCTTTTCATCGGGGATGACTTGCTCATCCTGTAAAAGTGCCAAAGAATGATACTGCTGCAAATACTCATTACACTCATCACACCAGCGTTTATCAGCAGGATCCCAAAAAATAGTCATCAAATCACTCCGACTCTTATAAAGAGGATTCTTCTTTTCCAGCTCAAACCAGCATGATTTATAATATTTTAGAGCATCATAATACTTGTCAAAAGATTGACTCATGATGACATCTTCTTCCCAACCTTCTATGAACCACCACGGTTCAAAGTCCCCATACATTTCTATAACACGATACATTCTTACTACTTCCTTTGTACCGTATATTATATCTAATTTTTTAATACAAGAAAAGGATTTTGCTTGTTTCCCACATTAGAAATTTCTTTAATCCTATTATTTTCATCTGATAATAAAAATAGGAGTCCCTTATTGACCCCTATTTTTTATCTTCTTAGGCTTGGTAACGTTTCACACCATCTAGATAGGTAGCTACCAATTCCAAATCTTTATCTAGCACGATAAAGTCAGCATCGTAGCCTTCACGGATTTGTCCACAGACATCATCAATGTGAACAGATTTTGCTGGGTTGAAGCTGGCCATCATGACTGCTTCATGCGGATTCGCAATGCCCCATTCGACAACATTCTTCAAACCATCTTTGAGTTTGAGGATAGAACCTGCCAAATTGCCTGTAGATTTGAGGCGTGCAGTTCCATTGGCAACAACTACCGGGAATTCTCCCAACATGTAGTCACCGTCTTCCAAGCCACCAGCTGTCATACAGTCTGTGATAAGGGCAATATTTTCAGTTCCTTTTTGTTTGAGCAAAATATCACAGGCCTTTGGATCTACGTGGTGACCGTCACAAATCAATTCTGCGTAAGTATGTGGCAATTCATACATGGCTCCCACCATACCGAGCTCACGGTGAGTCAACCCACGCATCCCATTGTAGGCATGTACCCAAACGCTTGCTCCAGCATCGACTGCTTTTTTAGCTTCATCAAAAGTCGCATTTGAGTGTCCAAGAGCAACAGTCACTCCTTCACCCGTAACTGTACGAACAAAGTCTTCTACACCTTCGCGTTCTGGCGCAAGGGCGATTTTATTGAGCAAGCCATTGGCAGCTTTTTGCCAAGCACGAAACTCATCCATACGAGGGTCTTTCATGTAGGCAGGGTTTTGGGCTCCCTTGTATTTCTCTGTGAAATAAGGCCCTTCAAAATAGATCCCACGAATCTTGGCTCCACTTGCTTCCTGGTAACGAGCACCGATATTTTCAGTTACCGCAAGCAACTGCTCGTAAGAGGAAGTCAACGTCGTTGGCAAGAAACTGGTGACTCCTGTGCTAAGTAGACCTTCACTCATAGTATGAAGGGTTCCTTCAATGTTATTATCCATGACATCCACACCGCCAAATCCATGAATGTGGGTATCCACAAGTCCTGGTGCAATGCTATAACCGGTATAGTCAATCACCTCAGCTCCTTCAGGAATCTGTTCTACATGTTTTCCAAACTTGCCATCCACAAGTTCTAAGTAACCGCCACGACGAACTCCGTGTGGGTAGAAAAACTGATCCGCTTTAATATAATTAGGCATAATGATAACCTCCTTGATAGATTGATTCTAGAATTTATTATGTCAATTACATTATAAACCTTTCTTTTTCATTTGTAAATGGTATAGACCTATTTTCTAGAGATATTTTAAAAGAGCTGGATATCTCCAACTCTTTGATTTTATTTTGATTTCACAGGTAGTTCTTGAGCGGCCTTAACAGCAGCTGCAATCGTCTCTGCGTAAAGTTTAGCACCTTCTTCAATCATGTTGCTATCATTTCCAAAGTGGACTTGGTCAGTTCCAGCCCAGATTTCAGGGTGTTCCTTAGCGACCTTATTCCAGTCAGCGATGCTCACATATGGATTCTTTTCAGCTAATTCTCTCGCATAAGCCGCATACTGCTCCACTGATGCATAAGTGTCCTTGCTCTTGTCTCCCTCATAAGGTGTCACCAGTATCAGATGGTGTCCTTTCGGTAGATTGTTCACGATGCTGTCCAAATCATTCTTATAGCCTTCAGGATTGTTGACCCCCGTTGCAATGACAACTGTTTTTAAAAGCGCCTTGTTCTGGCTATTATTGAGCATGATGTCATTGGCTTGCTTGGTCGTTCGACTAACCTGGGCATTGATATTTGCATCAGGAAGCACCTCTTTTAAGGCTGTATTGGCACGTAAAGTCACTGAATCCCCAATCAGACTCGTTCCCTCAGAAATTCCTAGGCGACTGACTTCAGCTTGTTCAGCAAGAGTCTTTGTTTGTCCTATATTGGTCTGAGCTTGCTTGAAACCATTGATCATCAAGTCTGTCTCAAAAGCTCCAACCTGAGGAGCTGCAGCTATGATAATCAAAGTAAGTAAGGAAAGGGCGCCCACAACACTAGCACTAATAGGTTTGATATGACGCAGTTTAGTGATTTTTCTAACTAAAGCGTTGGTCTTACCAGCAATCAATGGCTCAATAATATAGAAGGATAAGATAGCAAAGAAATAAGAAAAGATGATTGTCAGAATAACAGCAGGCAGATTACTCATCAGCTGAGAAAAGATAATATAAAAAGGCCAGTGGAAAAGATAAACCGCGTAGCTGGTATCCGCTAAAAATGTGATTATATGAGGTTCTCGTATCTCAGGCGTTTTCTCATGCAAAACACGCGCAGCAAAAATCATGGTCACGGCCGCTAAACTTGCCAGTAAGAAACCAAATAGATAAGCGAACAGGTAGGTAAACTTGACAAAGAAGGTCAAGAGTACTAATACCAAGAGACCTGCAGCAAACACCAGTAGATTCTGACGAAGATCCCACGTCCGATCAAACTGCTTAACTAAATCGCTCGTCTGACGAACACCCACAACCGTCGCCAAAATACTTCCTAAAAAGAAGGGATAGACATGGGTTAAACTTGAAAAGTAGACAGACGAATGAGAACCAGCCATTAGACTACCAATAAACATGGAGAAAAAGCTAATGATGAAAGCTCCCGCAGAAAGGAGAAATACCATCCCTCTCAATTGACTACTAGATTTTGAACGTTTCGATAAGAACCAAACCGCTAAGCCCCAAAGAATATAGTAGTGAACCTCAACAGCTAGACTCCAGTTGTGAACAAAGAGATGCGGAATGAACTGGGATTCGTAACTTCCCCCTGTTAACATCTCATAGAAGTTGGTCATAAAACCAAAAACTCCCGCAATCTGACCGCCAATTCCAGCAACATAGTCTTGGCGAACTAAGAGGGTAAAGGGCATGGTTACCAAAACCATCAGAACCACAGGTGGTACGATGCGGTAAAACCGCCTCTTAAAAAAGCCCAGTAAATCAATCTGGCGTTTTCTTCCAAATTCTTCTAAAAGGAGGGCAGTGATCAAAAATCCTGAAAAAGTGAAAAAGACATCTACCCCAAAGAAGCCTCCAGGAAAGATCGTTTGAAAGAAGTGGTACAAGAGCACCAAAAGTAAACCTGTAATCCTAATCAAGGAAAACCATTTAATACGCATACGAGTTTATTCCCCACTCAATTAGATCGTAAAAACATCTAATTTTCATTCCATAATACACCTTATTTTATCAAAAAAAGAAGAAAAATCCTAAGAGAAAACTTAGGATTTCAGTATTCTATTTTTACATTTTAGAAATTGCGTCCTGACTTGTTGTAGCCATATTTTTCCACAAAATACTCACGGAATTCCAAGAGATTGTCATCCATGATGGCTTGGCGAACCTGCTTCATCAGGTTGAGTAAAAAGTAGAGATTGTGGTAGCTAGTCAAGCGGATACCGAAGGTTTCGTCGGCCTTAAGCAGGTGACGAAGGTAGGCACGTGTGTAATTCTTACATGTATAGCAATCACACTCAGGATCCAATGGCGTAAAATCCTCAGCAAACTGGGCATTTTTGACAACCAAACGACCTTGACTGGTCATACAAGTTCCGTTACGAGCGATACGAGTCGGCAAGACACAGTCAAACATATCCACACCACGAATGACCCCATCAATCAAGCTATCTGGCGCTCCCACTCCCATCAAATAGCGAGGTTTGTTTTCTGGGAGAAGTTGGGTTGTGAAGTCCAAGACTGCATTCATCTCTTCGTGGGTTTCTCCTACCGCTAAACCACCGATAGAGTAGCCAGGGAAGTTCATGCTGACAAGGTCGTGAGCTGACTGACGGCGAAGATCTTCAAATCCTGCCCCCTGTACAATTCCAAACAAACCTTGGTCATGTGGACGACGGTGAGCCTTCAAACCACGTTCGGCCCAACGGCTGGTACGCTCGATTGATTTCTTAACGTAGTCGTAAGGTTGATAAAACTGAGGACATTCGTCAAAGGACATCATGATATCTGAGCCTAGATTATTCTGAATGGAGATAGCTTTTTCTGGCGATAGGAACATCTTGGAACCATTGAGATGGTTTTTAAAGGTTACGCCTTCTTCGGTGATATTTCGGCTATCTGCTAGGGAATAAACCTGGAAACCACCACTATCCGTCAAGATTGGCTGGTCCCAGTTCATAAATTTGTGGAGACCACCTGCACGTGCGATGAGTTCATCTCCAGGACGAAGCCAGAGATGATAAGTATTAGAGAGGATAATCCCTGATCCCATCTCCTTCAACTCCTCTGGCGACTGGGTTTTTACAGTAGCTTGGGTCCCAACCGGCATAAACATAGGTGTCGGGAAGGTGCCGTGAGGGGTGATGATTTCTCCCAGACGAGCTCCCGTGTGTTTTTCTTTCTTAATCAAACGGTATTTGATTGGTGAATCTGACATTTTCTACCTCCGAAGCTGGGAAAGACAGTCCCAGTTCATACTTTGTGCCCAAAGGCATACTGTATGATTTTATCAAAAAAACCAGGAACTGTCACGAACTATGGTATAATGAGAGAATGAAATACCCAAAAATTGATTTAAAAACCATTCGTCTGCAGACGAGGCAATTTCAGGCTGAAAATCCCCGCCTCTTTCTCGTCTATCTCTTACCTAGCATACTGGTTATCTTATCAGGCCTTCTCAACCCCTTGGCTCGTCTCCAAGAAAGTGTTTTAGAGCAATCCTTTTTCAGCATGCTGGCGCAAGTGCTCCAAGCCTATCTCTTCCCACTAGTGGTTTCTTTTATGAGCGCAATTTTTCTAGCAGGTGCTGCCTTTACGACACTCCGACTCCTCAAGGATCCTGATACGGAACTTTCAGTAAAATCAAGCCTGGCCCTCTTTGCTGAAGAGCGCTTCTCGCAAACCTTCCTAACTCTGCTCCTCAAACGTTTCTACCTCTTTTTATGGAGCATTCCAAACTTAGTAGGCGTTTATTTCCTCTTTTATAGCAATCTCTTGGCTCGTAGATTTGTTGCCCTACATCCTGAGTTTCCAAAACTAGACCTCTCATCCGTTGAAACGGAGCAATTCCTTCTGACCTTTGGACTCTACTTTTTCGCGAGCCTCATCTTGATGATTGTGGGCAATAGCCTCTATATCCCGCAACATTACGCCTACTCGCAGGTAGAATTCCTCCTCTGCGATACTCTAGATTTAGGGCAGGCTAAACCCAGTCAAATCCTGAAAACCAGCCGTTTCTTGATGAAAGGTTACAAATTCCAGCGCTTTGTCCTCGACTTACAACTACTTCCTTGGTACTTCCTCAATTGGATTACCTTTGGTATTGCTAGTTTTTCAATCTTACCCTATATCCAGAACAATCACATCTTCTTTTACCGAGCCCTCCTAGCCCGTAAACGTCGAAATGGATAAGAACCTACAAAACCCAGCGTCCTGAAAGACGCTGGGTTTCTTATTTCAAAAGCAAAATACTCAGCAAAGTCAAAATAGCGGGTCCACCTTGCTTCAGAATAATCTTCTTGTCTGCAGTTAGAGAACCGTAGGTCGCTACACCAAGCACAAATAAAACAAAGATGGTCACAATTTCCAAACTTTGCGAGAAATAAATCCCGTACAAGAGAAAGACACCTATTAAAGCATTATAAATCCCCTGATTTTTAAACAATGAACTCACTGAAGGACGAGCCAGTTCTTCCTTATCCACATTAAACACTCGACTAGTAGTATCTGATTGCGTAGCCACACTTTCCAAATAAAAAATGTAAAAATGCTCCAAGGCAACGATAGTTGCTAAAATAATTGTAAAAATAGACATATTCTTCTCCTTAAATTTCTATCTCTTCTAAGCCAGATATCAACTTTTCCAACAAGCGACTGAACTCTTCTCGCTCTCCTTTTGTAAGTACACTCTCCATCTGACTCTTTACGTTTATATGGTGTTGGGGAGAGTTGGTTATTAGTTGTTCTCTCGCAAAGTCTGTCGCTTCCACCAAAACCTCCCTCTGGTTTTCAGGATTCCGACGTCGATTAACCAAACCTTCCTTTTCCAAAATTTTAAAGTGCCTTGTCAAGGCAGCCTGATCAATCTTCAATCTATCCTGAACTGCTATTTGATTACACGGAGACTGATCGATTAAGAAACATAAGATTTGATAACGAGTCAGACTAATTCCCAATTGTCGTTCGAATAGTTGTGTCATAGACTGATCAGCCAACCGTAGTTGATACAGTAAATCTTGAATTGCTACCATAAATCTTTCTCCTTTAAAGTTGATTTATCAACAATTGACTTATCAAGTATAATGCAACCCAAAAAATAAATCAAGTAATATGCTTACATTCTCTTGAAATATTACTCACTTCCTCATATTTATCCCTTTTATCCTAAAAAATGACACACAAAAAAGAAGCGGGAACTCAATCAGTTCCCAACTTCCATTTTAATGATTAATTCATTGAAACGTGAACGTGGTCATAGTGATTTTCGGTTACGCTACCACGATCCGGCATTGGATTCCACGTGTAGGCTGGTCCATATTTACTATCGTATGGAGCGTAGAAACGTTGTTTCCAGATGATATAGTTGATACCACGGCTAGCCATATTTTGGACCGCATATTCTGCAATTTGATCTCCGAGTGCTGAACTCACTGGAACCATAAAGTCGATGGCCAAACCTTTTCCATGGTCGCCACTGTCTCCAGGACGGTAACCACTAAAGGATGTGATGCCAAACAAGTTGGCGATTTCTTCTTTAAAGGCTGCCGTTTGTGGTTGTAGACCAGCATTCTCAGACTTAGCTACAGCAAGTCCTGCATAATCAGGAGCTGCTGGAGCTGAATACGTTCTTGAAGGAGTTTGGCTTTGCTCTGCTTGATAAGTCGAAGTTGCAGTGTCAGAAGTTGCTGTTGATGCTGCTTCTTCTGCTGCACTTGTTCCTGTTGAATCAGCAGGCGTTTCAGTTGCTGGAGCAGCTGCTACTGGGGCTTCTGCTGGAGTTGTTGCTGCCGTTTCTTCGGTAGCTGGAGTCGCTGCTTGTGGAGCTTCTTCAACTGGACTAGTTGTTTCTGCTACTGGTGCTTCCGCTGGAGTCGTTTCAGCTGTTTCTTCAGCTACAGATGTTTCTGTAGATGGTGTCTCTTCAGCAACTGTCGCTGTCTCAGAAACTTCTGAACTTGGCGCTACTTCTGCTGGTTTTTCAGTCTCTGTTGCAGTTGGAGCTTCCTCAATTGGTTGAGAAAGGTCTTCTACTTG
Organism: Streptococcus sp. A69; assembly: GCF_058556195.1. Lineage (NCBI taxonomy): Bacteria > Bacillati > Bacillota > Bacilli > Lactobacillales > Streptococcaceae > Streptococcus > Streptococcus sp. A69. Next base: position 38,148 of record NZ_JBZUJU010000007.1, read on the forward strand.
AACTGTTTGTTCATCGACTGTCACTTGATTCGTCGTCAAATCAGCTGTCGCAGTCGTCACTTCTTCACTAGCGTCTGCTTGAGGAGTTTGGATTTCAACTTCCGTTACCTCTTCTGCCTCATTGACAGTTGTAGTTAGGACAGTATCTGGGAAAATCAAGTCCATATTGGTGATTTTGTTCAAATTAGCAAGAACCGTCACATCTACTCCCAAAGCTTCTGCAATCGTGCTCAGGGTATCACCATACTGAACTGTGTAGCTGTTTTTGTTCTCGTTTTTCGTCACATCATTTTGGATTTGCTCAACGCTACGTGCTGTCCAAGAGATTTCTTGAGCTTTAGCTCCTAATGCGGGAGCAAGAGATAAGGCTACTGTTGAGGCTAAAATAATTCTTTTCTTCATTCGTTCATATTCCTTTCAAATGAGTACCTGTCTATCATAACACAAAAAAAGCAGAAAAAAAGCCCTCTCGGGCCTATTTAACAGAACTGTCTATTCCTTGTAACAAACTCGATTACTTGAAATAGTTTGTTAGGTTTCTGTCACAAAACTGACACAATCTTCTCGTCCCCAATCCTCAAAAATATGAGGAATATCTGCTAACTCTTGAATCATGTGATTCCCTTCATAAGACGACTCTAAAAAATTGATGCTTTGAAGGCCGCTATTCTGAGCAAATTCCACATCCAAAGTCCGGTCTCCTATATAGTAGGTGTTCTCAGGATCCAACTCATACTTGTCTAGCAGATAGGTCGCCGCTTGTGGACTGGGCTTGCGCGCAAAGCCACTCTGACTGGTTAAAATCTCTTTGAAATAGGATTCCAACCCCAAGTCTCTGAGAATGGTAAAAGCATTGTCCCCCTTATGAGTATAGACAAACTGCTGAATCCCTGCTTGGTCTGCCCAAGCTAGCACTTCACGCGCACCTGGCATCAAAACTACCTGAGGATTCTTCTCAGCCAGACTCTGGGCACGCACCTGATTGAGCACTTCCGCATCCAGGTTTCTCTCTTCTGCCACCTGCTCCAGCAAATCCTGCACAGAATACCTGAGGATAAACTCTCTCACTTTCTCCTTATCATAAGGAATAGAAAACTGAGCAAAGGTCTCCTCAATCCCTGATAAAATCGCTTCATAAGAGTCCAATAAAGTCCCGTCTAAATCCCAAATAAAAGCTGTTTTTTGCATTTTCTATCCTTTTAACATCATATAACGTTGGTAACGGTAACGTAGAAATAACCAGCGAAAACCATTATCCAAGAGAGTCCCTGCCCAAATACCAGGCAAACCCCAACCAAGAACAAGCCCCATAAGATAGGCTGTGCCAATGCGGATACACCACATCCCAATACTTGTTGCATAAAAGGGGAGGCGAGCATTTCCCAAGCCCTGCCAAACTGCCGTATAAATAACTGTCCCTGTCGCCATGGGAGTCCCTAGTAGTGAGAACAGTGCCACCAAAACGCTAGCTTCAACCGCTACAGGATCAGTCGTATAGAGATGAGTCAGTGGTATCCCTAAGGCATAGATACTAAGTGTCAAGGGCAACATGAGGAGCAGAGAAAGCCAAAAGGTTTGTTTGCTCAAATTATCTACTCTTTCCCAATTATCCTCTCCAACTGCTCGAGCCACCAGCATGACCGTTGCCGTAGCGACGCCAAAGGCAGGCATATAATTAAACTGGGTCAAGACTTCTCCAACTGCATTTCCCGCCACTGCCTCCGTCCCAAAAGAAACGACCAAGGCAATGATCACTACATCTCCAGCCCTCATCATGAGGCGCTCTCCAGCTGCTGGCAAAGCCAAGATCAGTAAGTCTTTATCCAGTCCAAAAGTCGGTTTCGTATAAGGCAGTTTTAATTGCGACCACAAAATCACAAGACCGACTAAGCGAGACAAGATAGTCCCCCAAGCAACACCCGCTATCCCCATATCAAGAACAAAAATAGCTAGACTGGAAAAGAGAATATTCAAGGCATTGGATAAAAGACTAACATAGAGGGGGAGACGCGGATTATGCGTTGCACGAATCAAGGCACCCAAACTGGTCATCAAGCCCAAAAGAACAATCGAACCACCCACTAAAGAAAGATAGAGACCTCCACTTTCGGCCACAGCCTGCTCAGTTCCCAAAAGTCCTATCATCTCTTGCCCAGCAAAGATGGATAAAGTGCCTAAAAGTCCACTCAGCAATAGGGTTATCTTGAGAGCCTCTGTCACGTGATAAGCCAACTTGGACTGATCTTTCTGCCCCAAACTTTTTGAAATAACACTGGAGATAGCAGCTCCTAGAGCGATAAAAATCGCCTGGTAAATGGTGATAATATTGCCAGCAACTGAAACACCTGAAATGGCGATTAAGCCCAAGTGAGCGACCAAGTAACTGTCCACCATTCCCATGAGCATCTGCAAAAAGTTTTCACCCATAGCTGGCAATGCAATATTAAGAATGTCTTTATTTTTCTTAAACAATCTCTCCTCCTGATGAAAAGAAACTCAGTTGGTTTCCCAACCGAGTTTACGCCCTCTGTCTTAAAGTCCTAGATAAGCCTCAACCGCTGCTTGCATATCAGCAGCTGCCACTGTTGTTTTATGACGAACTGGAGCTGTTTCAAGGCCATCAACCGCTGGTGGCACTGCCACTCCTGAAATGTCATGTAATTGAGCCAAGGCTTCAAAGTCAGTTAAGCCTACTTTCCCTGTTACAGCTTCTACTGCAACCACTGGGAACTTGTAAGGACTAGCTGTTGAAGCAATCACTGTCTTAGTCGCATCGCCAGTAGCCGCTTGGTATTTTCTATAAACTGCTGAGGCAACCGCCGTATGTGGATCCTCGATATAAGCATCTGTATCATAAACACGTTTAATTTCTGTCGCAGTTTCTTCCTCAGTCGCATATTCAGCTACAAAGAGATCCAGAATCGCTGCATCAAAGTCTGTCAACTCACATTGTCCTTGTGTACTCAAGGCATTCATGAGTTCAGCAGTCTTAACCGCATCATTCCCCAAAAGATGGAAAATCAAACGCTCCAAGTTTGAAGATACTAAGATATCCATAGATGGACTAGTTGTTACTTTAAACTCACGTTTCTTATCGTAAACACGTGTTTTAAAGAAGTCAGTTAAAACATTATTGTCATTTGAAGCACAGATTAATTTGCCAACTGGCAGGCCGATTTGTTTAGCATAAAAGGCAGCCAAGATATTTCCAAAGTTTCCTGTTGGTACTGTGAAGTTGATCTTTTCACCAGTCACAATCTCACCAGACTTGACCAACTGAGCGTAGGCATAAACATAATAAACAATCTGTGGTACCAAACGACCGATATTCATAGAGTTAGCTGATGAAAATTGCAGTTTATTTGCAGCCAACTTTTCACGAAGAGCTACATCGTTAAATATATGCTTCACATTTGTTTGCGCATCATCAAAGTTACCATCAATAGCAATAACATGAGTATTGTCGCCAGTCTGAGTAGTCATTTGCAACTCTTGTACCTTGCTGACACCATCCTTTGGATAAAAGACGATAATCTCAGTTCCAGGCACATCGGCAAACCCCGCCATAGCAGCTTTCCCAGTATCACCAGATGTCGCTGTCAAAATGACAATCTTGTTCTCCAAACCATGCTTTTTAGCGGCTGTCGTCATAAAGTATGGCAAGATAGACAAGGCCATATCCTTAAAGGCAATGGTTGAACCATGGAACAATTCCAAGTTGTATTGCCCATCCAGTTTCACCAATGGCGCAATAGCTGGAGTATCAAACTTGCTATCGTAGGCATTGTTGATACAGTAGTCCAACTCCTCAGCCGTAAAGTCATCTAAAAATGCTGATAAAACTAATTTAGCCACTTCTTGGTAAGAAGCATCTTTTAATGTGTCAAAGTCCAAATCCACCTTTGGATAAGTAAGTGGTGTAAACAGACCACCATCCGTCGCCAAACCTTGCAAAATAGCTTGGCTGGCAGTTACTGTATTATTGGCATCACGCGTTGATTGATAAACTAATGTCATAATCTCTATCCTTTATCTATAGTCCATTCCATTATATCATGATTTTTCAGAAAATTCTCCCTTTATAAGAGAAATTATAGCCCCAAGTCTTCTTTCAAAGGCTGTAAGTAGGTCATTTCTTGTTTATTTCTCATCTCCAGTCCTTCCTCAGCTAGGGTGAGTAAGTCTTTAGAAAACTCGAGAACCGCAGCTTCTTCTTCATCTGTGAGTTGTTTCTTCGAAAACTGTCGTCTTAAAAGCTTATAATCACGACCAGCTGTGGTAAAAAAAGGAGCAGTTCGCAAGTAAGTTTCAAGCTTGTCTAAATGAACCAACAAGCCCAAGTGAAAGGCGGCAGAAGCAAAAGTCCTATCAAGAGGTTGCGTACACACACTGCGAAACTCAACTGTTCCTCGAGTCGTTAAGTCTTGGTACTGGTAACTACGATGAGTTTGGAAATCTTCCTCCTGAGGATGAATTAACACCTCATCCCCATTAAGGGTAAATGCTTGGATTTCAGGTGTAGCCAAATAGTCCCTAGCCTGAATCGGATAAAAATAATAGGTCTGCCCATCACGCTCCGCAGTAAAAATCGCAGAATGATTTAGATAGTCAAAAAAATCATCCTCATCTTTAAATAGTCTAGTATTGACACCTACATTCTCTGGATAGATACCATGCATGGATTCTTCCCAAAAAATATCTCTCGAAATTTTGGTATCCCAATCTGCTCCTGAAAACTCAGAATTTGCAAACAAATAAGCTTTAGCAGCTTCAATTTGCGTAAAAGCATTGATAACACGCAGGTAGTTGGAACTTGAAACGTCTAGTTGAACCTGACTTCCACAGATAAAGGCACCATACTCAGGGAAATGATGTAAATCTAATTTAGTTACATTTCTACTCAAATTCAGATAATCCATCAACATCTGATAGCGGGGATAAGCCACTGGACAATTCTCATTTTTATCCCAGTTAGGATGAATGCCGCAGCCAACAATAGCATGATTAGCTTCACCCAACTTATTCTGAATCGTAGCCATATAGAAGTTAAAGCGTTCTTCCACCTCTTGGATAGATTCGGCCTTTCCGAATGCAAACTCAATCGTCGTATAAGCAACCTCAAACAAGATCGTATCTTGGCTGACTGGATCAAGTAACTGAATTGGATTCCCAAAATCATCCACTTTTTCGATAGTAAAGCCCAGTACTGATGGTAAATACCGAAAGAGATCCTTACCAACTTCACCATCTGTAGCTTTACCCTCTAAATTTACAATAGGATATTCTAACTCAATCCCAATAAATAAATTTGGGTTCTCTTTTATATTCTTTAAGTAACGTTTCTTTAGTAATTCAACAGACCGAGACATTAATCACCAAACTCTTTCATAATCAAAATAAATTGTGAATAAGTAATATTATACCAAAAATCTAAGCAAAAAAGATTAGAATGGCACTCAAAAATAAGGCTCTATAATATTTGTAGTGGGTAAATCCCCTATAGATATTATGGAGCCTATTTTTGTGTGATAAATTGTAAAATATAGTGCAACAAAAAACTCATAGCGTTTCATTGGTGTAAACTGTAAGTAACCACACAAACTATCATCCGAAATTACTTTCTTCGCTACGATAGAAACGTTCGCTGTCAGGTGAAAATCATTACGATGGATATGTTTAGTCCTTACTATGACTTAGCTAAACAGCTTCGCTTTCGAATTTCTAGGCTCAGGCACATTGAGGAGAATCTAAAGCAGGTTCATCCTCTTTTTCAGACTGTCTTTAAAACCTTCCTCAAGGACAAAGAGAAAATCGTCAACGCTCTTCAGTTACCCTATTCTAATGCAAAATTAGAAGCGACTAATAATCTCATCAAACTTATCAAGCGAAATGCCATTAGTTTTAGAACTTTGAAAAGTTCAAAAACGGATTTTCATCGCTCTCAACATCAAAAAAGAAAGGACGAAATTCGTCCTTTCTCGACTTAGCTGACTTCAACCCACTACAGTTGACAAAGAGCCGTAATTTTTAGTAACTCAAGCAAATACAGATAATCAGATAAAAGAAAAGACAAGGCCTAGAAACCTTGTCTTTAATACTATACCGGCGGCCGGGGTCGAACCGGCACGTCCTTGCGGACACTGGATTTTGAGTCCAGCGCGTCTGCCAATTCCGCCACGCCGGCAAATAGTAACTGGGGTAGCTGGATTCGAACCAACGCATGAGGGAGTCAAAGTCCCTTGCCTTACCGCTTGGCTATACCCCAATAATATAAAATAGGCGAGTGATGGGGATCGAACCCACGCATGCCAGAGCCACAATCTGGTGTGTTAACCACTTCACCACACCCGCCATAATTTTATTAACACGGGCAGTAGGAATTGAACCCACACTGAAGGTTTTGGAGACCTTAGTTCTACCTTTAAACTATGCCCGTAACTAAAAGCAATGGAAGGGGAGGGATTCGAACCCCCGAACCCGAAGGAGCGGATTTACAGTCCGCCGCGTTTAGCCTCTTCGCTACCCTTCCAAGTTATAAATAAAATATGGCGCGAGACGGAATCGAACCGCCGACACATGGAGCTTCAATCCATTGCTCTACCAACTGAGCTACCGAGCCAAATTGCGGGAGCAGGATTTGAACCTACGACCTTCGGGTTATGAGCCCGACGAGCTACCGAGCTGCTCCATCCCGCGTTAATATAAAAGGAGGATGTGGGATTCGAACCCACGCACGCTTTTACACGCCTGACGGTTTTCAAGACCGTTCCCTTCAGCCGGACTTGGGTAATCCTCCATTATTTACAATGGACCTTGTAGGACTTGAACCTACGACCACTCGGTTATGAGCCGAGAGCTCTAACCAGCTGAGCTAAAGGTCCAACAAGATCAATATAGCGGCGAAGGGGATCGAACCCCCGACCTCCCGGGTATGAACCGGACGCTCTAGCCAGCTGAGCTACACCGCCATGAATCGGGAAGACAGGATTCGAACCTGCGACACCTTGGTCCCAAACCAAGTACTCTACCAAGCTGAGCTACTTCCCGCGTTAAATAAAAAAATGCACCCTAGAGGAGTCGAACCTCTAACCGCCTGATTCGTAGTCAGGTACTCTATCCAGTTGAGCTAAGGGTGCTCATCATTATATGCCGAGGACCGGAATCGAACCGGTACGATCGTTACCAATCGCAGGATTTTAAGTCCTGTGCGTCTGCCAGTTCCGCCACCCCGGCCTCTCTAAGCGAACGACGGGATTCGAACCCGCGACCCCCACCTTGGCAAGGTGGTGTTCTACCACTGAACTACGTTCGCATCGACCTCTTATTCTATATAAAAAAATGCCGGCTACATGACTTGAACACGCGACCCTCTGATTACAAATCAGATGCTCTACCAACTGAGCTAAGCCGGCTACTTTCTATTATGCGGGTTAAGGGACTTGAACCCCCACGCCGTTAAGCGCCAGATCCTAAATCTGGTGCGTCTGCCAATTCCGCCAAACCCGCAAATATGACCCGTACTGGGCTCGAACCAGTGACCCATTGATTAAAAGTCAATTGCTCTACCAACTGAGCTAACGAGTCTAAAATAACTTCCGTTACCTTAAACGGTCCCGACGGGAATCGAACCCGCGATCTTCGCCGTGACAGGGCGACGTGATAACCGCTACACTACGGGACCTATATGGGAGTTAACGGGATCGAACCGCTGACCCTCTGCTTGTAAGGCAGATGCTCTCCCAGCTGA
>NZ_JBZUJU010000008.1:0-45431 GCF_058556195.1 Streptococcus sp. A69
TGAACTGCACCCCAAAAGTTAGACAGAAAAAATCTAACTTTTGGGGTGTTTTTACTATGAAATTAACTTATGATGATAAAGTTCAGATCTATGAACTTAGAAAACAAGGATATAGCTTAGAGCAGCTTTCAAATAAATTTGGGATAAACAATTCTAATCTTAGGTACATGATTAAATTGATTGATTGTTACGGAATAGAATTCGTCAAAAAAGGAAAAAATCGTTACTATTCCCCAGAATTAAAACAAGAAATGATTGATAAAGTTTTACATGAAAACTGGTCTCAAGATAGAGTTTCTCTCAAATATGCTCTCCCAAATCGTGGTATGCTTCCAAATTGGCTGGCGCAATACAAGAAAAACGGGTATACTATTGTTGAGAAAATAAGAGGGAGACCAGCTAAAATGGGACGTAAACGAAAGAAAACTTGGGAAGAAATGACAGAATTAGAACGACTCCAGGAGGAGAATGAACGCTTACGGACTGAGGTGGCCTACCTAAAAAAGTTAAAAGAGTTAGAGGAAAGGGACGAAGCCCTAGAGCGAGAAAGGCAGAAACAGTTAGAGAAATGGCTTCAGGAGGATTTCGACTAGATTTACTTCTTGAAACAGCACGTTTAGCTCGCCCAACTTACTATTATCAGTTGAAACAACTGGATGGGGTTGATAAAGATAAAGAGCTTAAAACCGAAATTCAGACTATTTATAATGACCATAAAGGAAATTATGGCTATCGCCGAGTTACTCTCGAACTCAGAAATCGTGGTTTTGTAGTGAATCATAAGAAAGTTCAACGTCTGATGACGGTCCTTGGTCTAACGGCTCGAATTCGTCGTAAACGGAAGTATTCTTCCTACCGAGGAGAGATTGGCAAGAAAGCAGATAATCTCATTCAACGCAAATTTGAAGCAACCAAACCAATGGAAAAGTGCTATACAGATGTAACGGAGTTTGCCATTCCAAATAGCACACAGAAACTCTATTTATCCCCTGTTTTAGATGGCTTTAACAGTGAAATTATTGCTTATCATCTTTCTACTTCGCCCAACTTAGAACAAGTGAAGAGTATGTTAGAACAGGCATTCACAGAGAAATACTATGAAAATACCATTTTACACAGCGACCAGGGCTGGCAATACCAACATGATTCTTATCATCGGTTCCTAGAGAGTAAGGGAATTCAAGCCTCCATGTCACGCAAGGGCAACAGCCCAGACAACGGCATGATGGAGTCGTTCTTTGGTATTTTGAAGTCGGAGATGTTTTACAGTTATGAGGAGTCGTTTCAGTCGCTTAAGCAATTGGAACAAGCCATTGTAGACTATATTGATTATTACAACAACAAACGAATTAAGGTAAAACTAAAAGGACTTAGTCCTGTGCAGTACAGAACTAAATCCTTTCAATAATTATTTGTCCAACTTTTTGGGGCCAGTACAATCCGTTGCTTTTTTTGGAGATAAGGGACTATTGTCCCAGTTTCAGGTTGTAACTTTTTATCAACCCACTACAGTTGACAAAGAGCCTAAATTTATTTTTCTTCACTCATCTTTGATTTTACTTCATCATAAGATAGGGCGTGAGATTCCTCTTCTACAGTCTCAGGCATTTTTCCTGTTTCGTAAAGAGATTTAATTTGAGTACTATCCAATGTTTCGTATTTCAACAATGCTTCTGCAATCAACTTATGAGTTTCACGATTTGATTGAATAATTTCAGCTGCTTTATTCCGTGCTTCATTTAATAATGAACGAACTTCCTCATCAATCTCATAAGCTGTTTGTTCTGAAATTGATTTTTGAGGACTTTGTGCACCAAACATAGCATGATTACCCTCATACTGAACTGGGCCTAGTTTTTCACTCATACCGTATTCAGTGACCATTGCACGCGCCATCTGAGTAGCCTGTTCAAAGTCATTTGAAGCTCCTGTCGTTTGGACATTAAAGATAATTTCCTCAGCAACACGACCACCCATCAATCCTGCTAATTGCTCTTTCATATCTTCTTTAGATAGAAGCATTTGATCTTCCTTAGGAAGTGCAATCATGTAACCACCTGCACGGCCACGTGGTACGATAGTCACTTTATGAACAACACGGGCATTCGATAAAACTAGACCAACAATGGTATGTCCAGCCTCATGGTAGGCAACCAATTCACGTTCTTTTTGTGAAACTGTCTTATCTTTCTTAGAAGGTCCAGCAATAACCCTATCTTCTGCTTCATCAATATCTGAAGCATCAATAACTGACTTGTTGCGACGGGCTGCAACCAAGGCTGCCTCGTTTAGAACGTTTTCCAAGTCAGCACCAACAAAACCTGGAGTTTGTTGGGCAACTAATTTCAAATCAACATCTTCTGCTAGAGGTTTGTTTTTAGCGTGAACTTTCAAGATTGCTTCACGACCTTTAACATCAGGGCGACCAACCAAGACTTTTCTATCAAAACGTCCTGGGCGGAGAAGAGCTGGATCAAGAACATCTGAACGGTTTGTCGCAGCGATAACGATAATTCCTTCATTACCCTCAAAACCATCCATTTCAATTAAGAGCTGGTTCAAGGTTTGCTCACGTTCATCATTTCCTCCACCGAGACCAACTCCACGTTGGCGACCAACAGCATCAATTTCATCGATAAAGATAATGGCTGGTGCTGCTTTTTTAGCATCCTCAAAAAGAGAACGAACACGACTTGCGCCAACTCCGACAAACATTTCTACAAAGTCAGATCCTGAAATGCTAAAGAATGGAACGCCTGCTTCTCCGGCAACCGCCTTAGCAAGCAAAGTCTTACCTGTTCCCGGAGGTCCCTCTAAAAGAACACCCGCAGGAATACGCGCACCAAGTTTGGTAAATCTTTTTGGATCTTTTAGGAATTCAACAACTTCTACTAATTCTTGTTTTTCTTCCTCAGCACCTGCAACATCTGAGAATCGTACCTTGATATCTTCTTTGTTAGCAGCCTTGGCCTTGCTACGTCCAAAACTCATTGGATTTCGGCCACTATTTCCTCCCATATTTCCCATCATAGAGAATAGGAAGAATAAGAGAATAGCAAACGGCACAACAGAGACAAGGATATTGATCCACATACCGCTTGAACTCTCATGTTTGACTGTTACTTCTGCCTGATGTTCAGAAGCAAGTTTTTGCAATTCTGAAACTGTTGAATCAGACGGAAGAATAGTACTTGAGAATCTTTCTACTGTTGTAGCAGTAGGAGTGAAAAATTGAATTCCTGTTTCTTCCTTACTAGTCTTAGGATTTTTATAAACACCAGACACTTCAATGATGCTACCATTTGGCTGATAGGTTAATTCTTTTACATTGTCTGCAGTAATTTCTTTTACCAGTTCTGTATAGTTAATTTTTTCGCTTCGCCCAGCAGTATTTCCAGAGTAAAAATACTGGAATCCTGTCACTAGGAAGAAGATAATTAACAAGTAGAGAAATGGGTTTCTAACTAAACCATTATTTTGTTTTTTCATTAAAGATAAATCTTTCTAATTTGAATAAACTTCTTCTTTCAATACTCCAACATAAGGAAGGTTACGATAATTTTCTTTATAATCTAGACCATAACCTACCACAAACTCATTTGGAATAGTAAAGCAAGTATAATCCGCTTCAATTTCAACAACACGTCCCTCTGGTTTGTCCAACAAAGTCGCGATTTTAACAGAAGCTGCTTCTCTTGCAATAAACATATCTCGCAGATTTTTCAAAGTTTGACCTGTATCGATGATATCTTCTACAAATAGAATATGTCTTCCTTTGATATCTTGAGTTACGTCTTGCTTGATATTGATGACACCACTACTTGCAGTTCCACCATGGTAGCTAGATACCATCATAAAGTCCATCTCAATATGTGTATCAATATGTTTGACCAACTCAGCCATAAAAGGAATCGATCCTTTCAAAATTCCAACAAGAATTGGATTTTTTCCATCATAGTCTTTGGTTAATTGTTTACCTAGCTTTTTAGCTGCTTCTATAATTTCATCATGTGAAATGAGGATTTTTTTAATATCGTGTTCTAACATCTTTTTACCTATCTATTTTTTCTATATAAAGTACAGTGTTCATTATATCATTTTTCGTGTTTTTACTCAAATCACTGGTCGCAATTCCCAAAATTGAGACAATTTCTCCAAATTGCTCAATAATAGGAGTTGTTTTTCGTTTTTCAATAGGGATTTTCAAATCTATATACAAACGCCTCAGTTTCTTTCGATGACCATTCAGCCTAATAACATCACCAGGTTTTCGATATCTAATGTGTACAGATGTTTCTCGTGAAACCGTTACTCTTTGAACAGACTTCCCTTCAATAGGAATACCAAAAGAAAATAGATACCCCATATATCGAACTTGATTTTGATAGTGTAACACAAGTTCATCTTCCTTTTCATCAGCCTGAGGACTGATTTTGCAAACTCTAAACTTTTGATACTCTTTTATCAATTCATAACCATTTTTCAATGGATGACGATACTGGCTTTTCCTTGCTAAAATCTGTCGAACTTCATCAAACTGAGACTTCGTAAGATTTAAGTCTGGGAATTGATTGAGATAGTTCTGGAGCAAGACCCCTTGAGTTTGTTCTGAGTATGAAAAGAGCTCATTCAAATCTTCTACATCAATCTGTTCAGAAAGCTCCGTTATGGTTGCTTGGTAATCTGAAACTTCCATTCCAAAATCTAAAAGGGCGGATTTAAGACGAGGATTTTCTTTTTCAAGTTCTGGTAAATACCTATTCCGAATACGATTGCGAAAATAGCTGTTCTCACGATTTGTTTGATCTTCGAAATGAAAAATTGGTGGGAAGTCTGTTTTATGAAAATGCAACAAGGGACGGATGATTTCAATATCATCAACTACTTGACTTTCTTTTATCCCTGTTAAATGGCGTAACCGACTTCCTCGAATCAAGCGCATCAAAATCGTTTCAACTTGATCATCTGCATGGTGGGCAGTGACCAAGGCAGTTGCTCCAACCTCTTTCATGATTTTCCTAAAAAAATCATAACGAAACTCTCGAGCACGCGCTTCTGAAAAGTCTCCTGAAAAGCTTGTGATATAAATAGGAAGTTCAGCTGCATCAGCTAACTTCCTTAGTTCATTTTCCTCCCAGTCAGACTCACTTCTCTGCTTGTGATTGACATGTGCTACAATCAGCTCAATTTCCAACTCTTTTTGGTAAGTAGACAATAGATGAAATAAAAACATTGAATCCAGTCCGCCAGATAAAGCTAACACGACTTTAGAATGTTTTTTGAAATACTCTTTTCGGAGAAAATGATTTAAAAAATCCCGTTTCCTCATTTTAGAACCTCATAGACATCCTTGGCTATCTTAGCAATAGTGTCATAATCAGAATTTTTGGTGAAAATAGAAAGAACGAAAGGAGAATCAGTATAGACAATGGCAGTGTCATGTTTAAACTCATCCGCATCTCCGATTTTATGAGCCACCTTAACCGAAACACCTTTTGCAATTCTTTGATTGTCAAAATCAGTCTTACTGAGAGATTCTAAGACAAAACCATTCTGATTATAAATAGCTTCCATAACTTTTCCAGCCATTTTTGAAGAAGTCAATTTATCATTCACATCCCAATCTTCACCCATAATAGTAGACATTTTTTCTTTAAAAACGCCGTCAGATTGATTGGTCACATAATAACCTAAAATATTATGAGCAACATTATCAGACTCTTTTGTTATTTTGGTAATTAACTGTTGGAGACTGTAATCTTTGTTGTCTTCTTTTTTAGGTAAACTACCACTACCTTCTGGTTTATAGGATCCAGGGAAGCTATTTACTTCTGGGATATACTTGAAACTGCTGTCCAGCGTATAGTCGCCTTGATTTATCTTATCTTGAGCATAATAAAGGTAGGCCAATTTCAAGATGCTAGCTGCATAGAGTTTGTTGTCTTCATTCACCCCAGCCTCTTTACCTGTACTCAGCTGTTTAACATAAATAGAGTAATTTTCATTCTGATAGTTGTTTGATAAGATTTCTTGAACCTTCTGGATGCGATTGTCCTCTTCTGAGACGAACTCTTTTGATACCCACCCAACTTGATCAATATGAAGAAATTCTTGTCCCTCAGCAAAGAGGGTTCTATCCACTGTTACGTGTTGATAAGGAGAGAGGATAGAAGAAATTTCTTTAACGTCATAAGGGCTGCTATAAATAACAAACCCTGGTTCCAACCATACTTGTCTATTTTGAGTTTGAACATGACTTTGATCATAGACTAAACGCTTATCTGCAAGGATAAACTGATGATTGTCTAATTTAAAAACAGGAATACCTTGTTTATTCAAACGCCATTCTACTATTTTAAAGGCGATTTCAGGAGTTAATTTACCAGACTCCTTGACAAGGTCCTCATTAGCATAGAGAGTTGTTTCTCCATATACCTTAGGGGATTCCAAAATTTCTTTATAGTAGAATCCATAGTTAGACTCAGTTAGATAATAAATTTCTTGTGAAGAGTAAGGAAGCTGTTTTTCTGTGCTAACTACTCTTGAAATGATAATAAAAGCAGGTAGCAATAGAACTACTAAGAACTTACGCATTCTTTCCTTCCCTTTCTTCTTGTAATCGTAATAAATGATTTTTAGTTGCTAATTCCTCTAGTTTTTCATCTGATAAACTTAAAAACTGCTCAACAACTTTTAATATATTTTCCATGACATTACCTCGGAAGCAAATCAGGAATTGTGTAAATCGCTTCTCGTTTCTTTGAGTAATAGTACTTGGCGCGTGCATATTTTGCTACATAGTCTTCATCTTTCAACTTTGCAGCAAAAGCAGATTCCTTATCCTTTTCGTCACTAAGAGTTTGGTACTGCTCTTTCAACTCTGTCAATTGCTGACGGCGTTGCAGTAACTGATCATAGCTTTGGGCCAAGTTATAAGTTGGTAAAATAAACAACAAGATCATCAAAATAAGGACCCAACCCATAAAACGATTCCTCTTTTGTCTCTCCTTCATCAGGTAACGACGACGTTGATGTTCATTTTGAATAAAAGAATTATTCATCTGTACAATATTTTTAGACATTTTCTTCTACCCGTGTTTCACTGAGAATTTCATACATGCCTGCTGCATCTTCTTTTTTTGTACTATCTTTCATCTCTAGTACTTTAACAAGCAACAACTTATTTCCAAAGCGAATTTCAACTTGGTCATCAACTTTCAAATCCGTTGAACTTTTGGCCAAGATTCCGTTCACCTTGATTCTACCTTTATCTGCTACTTCTTTTGCGACTGTGCGACGCTTAATAATTCGTGATACTTTTAAATACTTGTCTAATCTCATTTTTATTACCTCAAATTATTATTGTACCATTTTTATCCTTTTTATAGAAGAAAAATGTTAAATGGGATTTGCTTCCTTTGATTCTTTTATCTCTAATAAGCTTTCTCCAAAAATCAGCAAACCTTCTAAAATTTCATAATCCTTCTTGTTTTGGACATCGAATACAACTTCCATTAATCCCTTATTCTCAGCTATGGCTGCTTTTAAGTTCGTTGCGGATAAGGCTTTAAAATAATCTTGAGCCAAGAATAGTCGTTGAGTGACTTTTTCAAATTGAACTGTAATCTTATTTTCTTTTTTCTCTACACGTTCTACAAAGACCTTGTCAAAATATGCCTTGACCAAACCAATCTCTAAAAGATAGGCTACTACATCTGGGTATTCTCCAAAGCGATCCATCAATTCTTCTTGTAGTTCTTCATAGTTGACACGATTGTCAATTTGACGAATTTTCTTGTAAATTTCAATCTTATGTCGTTGGTCAGAAATATAAGTATCAGGAAGATAAGCATCAATTTGTAAAATCAACTCAGCATTTCCTTTGATTCTTTTATTCCCATTACCGTTCCGTTTAGCAATAGCTTCTTCTAGTAACTGAGAATACAATTCAAAACCAACAGAATCAATGAAACCAGACTGCGATTTTCCTAGGAGATTTCCTGCTCCACGAATCGAAAGATCTCGCATCGCAATCTTAAATCCTGAGCCTAATTCTGTAAATCCCTTAATCGCTTCTAATCTCTTCTCAGAGACTTCACTAATTGATTTTTCTGGACGATACATGAGATAGGCATAGGCAATGCGATTGCTCCGACCAACTCTTCCTCTTAATTGATACAAGGTTGACAAACCCATATGGTCTGCATTTTCAATAAATAAGGTATTGGCGTTTGGAATGTCAACGCCTGTTTCAATTATGGTAGTTGTCACCAAAATATCATATTGGCCTTCAATAAAATCCAATAGAGTGTTTTCTAACTGAATTTCACTCATTTGTCCATGAACAAACCCAATCGAAGCTTCTGGAATCAACTCCTGTAATTCTGAAACCTTCCGATCAATAGTGTCAACTTTGTTGTAAAGATAGTAAACTTGACCTCCACGCTCCATTTCACGCAAGACAGCATCACGAATGACACTAGGATTCTTCTCCAATACATAGGTTTGCACTGGATAACGATTGGTCGGAGGTGTTTCAATAACAGACAAATCTCGGATTCCTAGCATAGACATGTGGAGAGTACGAGGGATTGGTGTTGCTGTCAAGGTTAGAACATCTACTTGTTTTTTTAGTTCTTTCAAAGTTTCCTTATGCTTAACACCAAATCGCTGTTCCTCATCAATAATCATCAAGCCCAAATCAGCAAACACAACATCTTTTGACAAAACACGATGCGTTCCAATCAAAATATCAACTTGACCATTCTTTAATTTTTCAAGTGTCTCTGCCTGCTCTTTTTTACTTCTAAAGCGACTCAATACATCAATATTAACAGCAAAATTTTGGAATCTTTCCTTAAAATTCGTATAGTGTTGTTGCGCTAAAACCGTCGTCGGAACTAGAACGACAACTTGTTTATGATCATTGACCGCCTTAAAGGCTGCACGCATTGCAACTTCAGTCTTCCCAAAACCAACATCTCCAACCAAAAGTCGATCCATGGGGTGAGAATCCTGCATATCTTTCTTGATTTCCTCAATACTGCGAAGTTGATCATCCGTTTCAACATAAGGAAAAGCATCATCAAAAGCATGTTGCTCATCATCATCAGCTGAGAAAGCAAAACCCTTCAACTGACTACGCTCAGAATAAAGTTTGATTAAATAGTCAGCTATATCCTCTACCTGGTTCTTAACTTTTTGCTTGGCCTTTTTGAAATGACCATCATTTAATTTATTAAGTTTTGGAGCTTTCCCATCACTTGAAACATATTTGGACAGTAATTGAATCTGCTCAACTGGGATGGAGATTTGATCCCCATTTTGATATTGAACACTGACATAATCCCGGTGAATCCCTTTGATTTCAATTGTTTCAATGCCTAGATATTGACCAATTCCATGAATATGGTGAACAACGTAGTCCCCTTTTTCAAGTTCATTATAATCTTTTAATCGCTCTGCATTTGACGCATGTTGTCTTCTAAAACGACGTTTTAATTTCTTTTGAAAAATCTCATGTTCAGTAATCAAAAGAATTTTTTCATCTACAAAATGAAAACCATGTCTTAGATTACCCTCAATTAAGTTTACATATTCTTTACAGATACTTGACTTATCTCTTGAATCCAGTTTAATCTGATATTTCTCTAAAATATCCTCCAATGTTTTACTCCCCATTGAATTGCTAGACTGCAGAACAATGGTGTAGTTCATTTTTTTATATCGCTCAATTTCTTCTTTAAGAAAAGAAAATTGATTGAAAAACTCTTGCATAGGATATTGATTAAATTGATAAATGTGATCAAACTTGAGATTTCCTAATCCTTTTTGTAGATTGGAGAAAAAGGTAACTGGACTTTGTTTTTTATAGGTTTGCTCTGTATCTGCAAAATACTGCATATCAGAAAATGCTTTACCGTTCTGTAAATCTTCTGTAAAGTATTGAGCTAATTCTCTTTCAAAGACTTCATACTGATTCATCAATTTCTGGTAATCATCAAAGAATACTGGTGTATCTTTTTCAATATAATCAAATATTGTCCATGTTTTATCGTAACATAAAGATAAAAACTTCCGACTATCTGAATGCACCTGTCTTTGATGAAAACTTGACAAAATCTCTTCCAAGTATGATTTTAAAATCGGTGATAAGGTCTTTGAAATTTGCTTTTCTAAAGCTGACTGACCTCGTGTATAATCCCTTTCTCTTAAAAGTATATCACTAGCTGGAAAGATGGTGAGTTCTGTTTGATTTTCTTTTGATAATTGTGTTTCTACTTCAAAAGTTCGAATTCCATCTACTTCATCCCCAAAAAACTCAATTCGGAAAGGTTCTAACTGAGACATCTCAAAAATATCTAAAATATCCCCTCGAATACTAAACTCACCTTGAGTTTGTACTTGCGTAACTTTGCAATAGCCTATTTCCTTTAATTTGTGAAGAAGGCCATGTTGGTCATATTCTTCACCAACTGAGATTTTTACAATACTATCTTTGAATATATTGGGAGAAGGTAAAATCAATCGACTTGCTGCGATATTACAAACTAAAATCCCTTTCTTAGATGAATCAGTTAAAAAACTCAAGGCTTCAACCCGCGAAATGATTTTTTCTTGTGAAGACATCAAAAACTCTACCATAGGAGAATCATCTACCAAAAATGGATAGACAAGTTCCTCTCCTAAGATAGAAAGAAGATCACTGATAATTCGTTCTGCTTCTCCATAAGTCGATGTCAGTAACACAATCTTTTTTTCTTTTTTTAGACTACTTGCAATTGCAAGAGCCTTGGTAGAAGTTGACAGACCTAACATTAGTTGCCTTTTCTTATCTATCAGATTTTGATGCCATTTTTTTATCTGATCATTTTCTGAGAATAAATCTAATAAAGTCACCATTTAGCCGTTATACCTCTGCATTGTTTTCTCAAAGTTTTTCTCTTGTAAATAGTAATTTACAGCATCGTCAACCTTGTCAACTGACTGTAAAATACCTACATAGTCATCCTGATCAAATTTACTTAAAACATGATGAACAACAGACATGCCTTTTTTAGGTCTGCCAATACCTATTTTAACACGGTTAAAAACCTGAGTACCTATATGTTTAATAATAGATTTAATCCCATTATGGCCACCTGCTGAGCCCTTTGCTCTTAAACGAATTCTTCCAACTTCCATGTCAAGGTCGTCGTAAATAACGAGTAAATCTTCAATATCCAAACCATAGTAGGTTAATAAAGCATGAACTGCTTTTCCACTTTCATTCATAAAAGTCGTTGGTTTAACAAGATAAATTTTTTCGCCATTAAGAAAAAAAGATGCTAGGTCAGCTTGAAATATCTTATCGTGTGTAAAAGTGACATTTTGTTTTTTAGCTAATTGGTCAATCAACATAAAACCAACATTGTGCTTGGTTTCAAAATATTTATCCCCTGGATTTCCTAATCCTACAAGTAATTTGGTCATTTATTTTTCCTTTCAAAAGCCAAAAGGGTTGGAATTTTTTTCCAACCTAGTTGACACTATTTGTTAAATGTTATTAGACATTAAAGCGGAATTCCATGATATCGCCATCTTGAACGACATATTCTTTTCCTTCTTCACGCAAACGCCCAGCTTCTTTTACAGCCTTTTCAGATCCATATTTCACTAGATCCTCATATGACATTGTTACTGCACGAATAAACCCTTTTTCAAAGTCTGAGTGGATAATACCAGCTGCTTGAGGAGCTTTCATCCCTCGCTTAAAGGTCCAAGCACGGACTTCTTTTTCACCAGCTGTGAAGTAAGTTCCAAGCCCAAGCAAGTGATAAGCTGCACGAGTCAACTTGTCAACGCCTGATTCAGTCAAACCAAGTGCTTCAAGAAACTCTTGCTTATCTTCCTCATCTAACTCAGAAATTTCTTCCTCAGCACGCGCGGAAATAACTACTACTTCAGCATTCTCTGTCGCTGCGAATTCACGAATTTGCTTCACATATTCGATAGAATCTGGATCTGAAACTACATCCTCATCCACATTAGCAACATAAAGAACTGGTTTAGTGGTCAAAAGGAAGAGACCTTTGACAACTTTTTGTTCTTCATCTGTAAATTCGATGGTGCGAGCTGATTTTCCATCTTCAAGGACTGGTTTAATCTTTTGAAGAACATTAAACTCTGCCACGGATTCCTTATCTTTTTGCGTACGTGCCATCTTTTCTACACGCGCATAGCGTTTATTAACTGATTCTAAGTCAGCAAGAATCAACTCCAGGTTAATAGTATCAATATCTGCGAGTGGATCCACAAAGGCATCTTCACGTCCTTGTTCACGCATGACATTTTCATCATCAAATGCACGCACAACATGAACAATCGCATCTACTTCACGGATGTTGGCTAAAAATTTATTCCCTAGACCTTCTCCTTTTGATGCACCTTTTACAATCCCTGCAATATCTGTAAATTCAAATGTTGTTGGGACTGTCTTTTTAGGAGTAATCATTTCAGTTAGTTTTTGTAGGCGTTCATCTGGAACTTCTACCATCCCAACATTTGGATCAATAGTCGCAAATGGGTAGTTTGCGGCCTCTGCTCCTGCTTTTGTAATTGCATTAAAAAGGGTTGATTTTCCAACGTTTGGCAAACCAACGATACCTGCTGTTAAAGCCATAGTTTCTCATTCTCCGTTCTCATTTCAATCCCTAACATTATAACACAAAAAGGGAAAACTTGCTAACTCTCTAACTAAAGGTTCTTAGTCAATAATCTTATTCATTTTTCGTTCAAAATCATGGCGACTCATCATGACAAGGTGGTCGCAATTGCTACATTTGATTTTGATATCTGCCCCTACACGTGTAATTTCCCAACGATTGGCTTTTTTTCCTGTTGACTTTATTGTGCAAGCATGTGGTTTTTTCATCTCAACAAAATTTCCAACTTGATACATACTACTCTCCTTTTCTTTTTCGATTATATCATAAAAGAGGCGAGCTAGGCTCAACCTCTTTCACTTAATTTGTACGAACTGGTGTGATGAGTTGCATGAAGTCTTCGTCAGTATCTGCTGGCACAAGAGTAAATGGACGAACTGCTGAGATAAAGCTAATAGTCACTTTTTCGCTATTTAAAGCCTTGAGGGAATCAATCAAGTAAGTCGGGTTGAAACTAATGGTCAAATCATCACCAGTCACCTGATCAGTATCGATTTCTTCGTTTACTTTACCAACTTCAGGAGAATGAACATGGGCGCTAACAACACCACCTCTAATTTCAAGCTTCACAGTACCATTTTGAGTCGCACTTGATAAGAGACGTGCGCGTTCCATTGATTGACGCAAATTAACAACATCAAAAGTAATTATCGTGTTAAAGTCAGTTGGAATCAAACGATCTGTATCAGGATAGTTTCCTTCTAGGAGACGAGTGTAGAAGCTTATATTTTCGCTTCTAAAGAGGATTTGATTGTTGGAAAAGAAAATCTCCACTGTTTCAATATCATCCGTAAATACAGCTGAAAATTCACGTAGAGAGCGACTAGGAATCACCACATCGAAATCATCACCATTTTTTTCAAGAGTCAATTTTTTCTGGCTAAGGCGATGAGAATCTGTCGCAACTGTTTTTAGTTCTTTATTTTGGCTCAATACGAAGTGGACACCTGTTAAGATTGGGCGACTTTCTTGCGTACTTGCAGCAAAAGCTGTTTCATTGATAATTTTCTTGAGTAGTTTGGTTTCAAGGACCAAAGGAGTACTTGCTGAAATTTCTTGGATTCGTGGGTACTGTTCGCTATCTTTTCCTTTTAGGGTGATTTCTGATTTGCCACTTGTTAAGACAATTTGTTTTTGTTCAGTCTCTTTGAAATCAAGCGTTACATCTGGAAGACTGGAGACAACATTGATAAAGAAAGAGGCTTCAAGAAGAATCGAACCTAAGGAAGTTATCAAAAGACCAGCATCTTCATTTTTTTGAGAAATGAAATTTTCAATGGAAATTTGTCCATTTGATCCAACTAAAGTAATTCCTTCGTTGGTAACATCAATTTTGATTGTTGATAAAATTGGAATAGCATTTTTGGAGCTAATTGCTCGTTTTGTGGTATTTAAGGCTTGTAAAAATAAATTTTTATTAATTGAAAAATGAATCATGGATTCTCCTTTATTTTAGTATTAGAAAGTTAATAGTAATAATAGAGTGTGTGAATTCTGTGGAAAACTGAGTGCTATTTAGTAAACTTAAGCTTCTAAGCTTGTTTAAAAAATGTGGATAAAAAAGATAAGAAAGGAAAACTTATCCACAAGCTACTTAATTTTCTTTTTGATTGCTTCTATTTCTAAACGTAAATTATCGTCTTCGTCAATCAATGATTTGATTTTAGCATGGGCATGAATCACGGTGGTGTGATCCTTTCCGCCAAATTCTTTTCCGATTTTTGGAAGACTGTTATCTGTCAGTTCTCTAGCTAGATACATAGCAACTTGACGCGCTAAAACGATATTTTGAACTCGTCTCGTACCCTTCATTTCTTTGACACTCACTCCATAAAAATTACCAACTTCAGTTTGGATTTTCTCAATTGGAATAACAAGTATCTGGCGGGCGTCTTGCTTACGTGCTCTAATAGCTTCCGCAGCAATATCAATAGTGATATCCTTAATCTTCTTCACTCTGGCAATTAAAGTGATATCGTTGATTGCTCCTTCCAGTTCTCGAACATTTGAGTCAAATTGGCCAGCCAAGTATTCCAGAGTATCACTTTGGAAATGGTAATCCAAATGCTCTGTTTTACTTTGAAGAATGGCGATACGTGTCTCAAAGTCAGGAGGGGTGATATTTTGCGTCAATCCCCAGCTAAAGCGCGTGACAAGCCTCTCCTCAAGGCCTTCTAGGTGTTTAGGACTTCGATCACTGGTTAGGACAATCTGTTTCTGCTTATCATGAAGAGCATTGAAGGTATTGAAAAATTCTTCCTGGGTTGCGACTTTTTTACCGCTGAGAGATTGGATATCATCAATCAATAAGAGATCAAGACTACGGTAAGTCTTTTTGAACTTTTCCATTTCCCCAAGTCGCAAGTGTTCAAGAAAGTCGTTGATAAAGCTTTCGGCAGGAATGTATTTGACACGCGCATCAGGAATATTTTTCAAAATCTCATTTCCAATCGCATTGAGCAAATGAGTCTTTCCAAGACCAGGTCCTCCATAGATGAAAAGAGGATTATAGGTCAGAGCTAAATCTTCAGATACAGCTAGTGCAGCTGACACCGCCCAAACATTCCCATCACCTTGAATAAAGTTATCAAAGGTATATTTTTCTTTTAATCCCGTTTCAGAATAGGGAATCGTTGGTAGTGTAGGTGTATAATCGTAAGTAGAGACACTATTTGTATCATTTACTTGAGGAGATTCTGTACTCTGAGGTTTAGTGAAAATATAGTGAGGTTTGATTTCAGAATCATAAATTTCAAAACCAGCAGCAATGATAATATCTTTTAATTGCTTTTCCCACACCATTTCCATCTCTGATCTCGGTAGAAATATAGTAGCTGTATTTTCTTCTACTTTGATAAGTTCAGCAGGTGTAGCATAGAAATCATACATAGATCGCGTCAATCTTTCTTGAGCAAATTCTAAAATACGATTCCAAAATTGCTTTTCTTTCAACTATTTTTCCTCCTTTACTATGATTTTAGTAGTTTAGTGCTAGACTTATTTTACCATAGATAGTAGGAATTTTCCACAGATTGTGGAAAAGAATCCACAATGTTAGTAGTATTTATCCACAGGTTGGGGATAAATAGATATTTCCTTGATTCAATAGGCTTTTTGATAAAAAAATTGGTGGATAAATTTGTGGGTTGAGAAAATAAAAGAACAGCCTCATTTCAGGCTGTTAATAATTCTATCGTATTCTTCTTGACTTGAAAAAGAGATGACAATCTTTCCAGTATCTTTTTTAGAAAGTTTAATTTCTACACTTAAACCTAGTAGTTTTTTTAATTTATCTTCTTCATCTTTGATGAAAGAATCGCTTTTTTTCTGCTTCTTGTTTTTTTTTTCTGTCAGTAGTGCTTCCAACCTTCTCACAGAAATATCTTCATTTTTGATTAGTTGGAAGAAATAGTCTTGCTGCTCTTTGTCCAAACCAACTAGTGAACGTGCATGTGCTTGAGAAATGTTCCCATTTTCTACTTCAGCTAAGATATATTCTGGTAGGGAAAGTAAACGAATAAAATTAGTGATATAAGGTCGAGATTTCCCCATTTTATCGGCTATCTCAGTGTGAGTAAATCCTTTTTCTACTAGAGATTCATAGGCGCGTGCTTCTTCAACAGGATTTAAGTTTTCTCTCTGCAAATTTTCAATGATTGATTGAACCATCATTTCCTGATCTGATAGGTGTTTCACAACGGCTGGAATAGAGGTCAGACCAGCCAAGAGAGAAGCTCGATATCGTCTCTCTCCTGCAAGGATTTCATAACCAATTACAGGAGATTGACGAACGATGATTGGTTGGATGAGCCCATTTTCTTTGATTGACTGAGCCAATTCTTTTAATTTTTCTACATCAAATTCTTTCCGAGGTTGGTAAGGATTTTTTTGTATTTCAGAGATAGAAATCATTTCAAATTTTTCCATGATTCTACACTAACATATCTTTTACTTTCTGTAAAGTTTTCTTTACACTGATGTCAATTAACGTTCCAAATCACCAGAATTCTTATCTAGTTTTATAGAGGTTGTTTCCTCCTTACCATTACGGTAGTAGGTTATTTTTATAGTGTCTCCAATAGCATGGTTGTAAAGAGCATATTGTAAGTCTGTTGATGAAGTAATCTCTTTGTCGTCAACTTTAGTAATGACATCGTATTTTTGAAGATGTCCATTTGCAGGCATATTACTTTGAACAGATCGAACAACTACCCCTGAAGTGAGGCCACTTGGAATGTTTAGTTTTCTAAGATCATTAGCTCCAACGTTAGATAGATTGACCATTTGGATTCCAAGAGCAGGACGAGTCACTTTACCATCACTTTCAAGCTGTTTAATAATATTTTGTACATCGTTTGAAGGAATTGCAAAACCAAGACCTTCCACAGATGTTCCACCATTACTTGCAATCTTACTTGATGTAATACCAATTACTTGTCCTTGAATATTTACAAGCGGACCACCAGAGTTACCAGGGTTAATGGCCGTATCTGTTTGAATGGCTTTTGTTGAAATAGCTTGACCATCTTCAGATTTTAGAGAAACATTTCGATTAAGACTTGAGATGATTCCCTGTGTAACTGTATTAGCATATTCTGAACCTAAAGGACTACCAATAGCAATCGCTGTTTCTCCAACATTAAGTTGGCTTGAATCACCAAATTCTGCCACTGTTGTAACTTTTTCTGAAGAAATTTTTACGACAGCAATATCAGAGAAGGTATCCGATCCGATAATTTCACCAGGAACTTTTGTACCATCAGCTAAGCGGATATCAACTTTTGAAGCTCCGTTAATAACGTGAGTATTTGTTACAATATAAGCATCATTTTCGTTCTTTCTATAGATGACACCTGATCCTTCACTTGCAATCTGTTGATTATCCGTATCAGAATTTGATTCTTCGGTTCCAAATACACTACTTTGTTTATTAGCAGAGTAAGTAATGACTGATACAACAGCATCCTTAATTTTATTCACTGCTTGAGTAGTTGAGTTTTCATTCTTGTATGATGTTTGAG
Source organism: Streptococcus sp. A69 (assembly GCF_058556195.1). Lineage (NCBI taxonomy): Bacteria > Bacillati > Bacillota > Bacilli > Lactobacillales > Streptococcaceae > Streptococcus > Streptococcus sp. A69. The sequence goes on from NZ_JBZUJU010000008.1 coordinate 17,726, forward strand.
TTACAGTGCCAGAATTATTATTTGTAGCTTGATTTCCTTGTTTTTGATAAAGTTGTAATGTTACGAAACTTCCTAAGGCACCACTTAAAAATCCTATTAGAATGATTACAAGAACTTTAACTCCCTTTTTGTAAAATTTTTGTAAGTGTTTCATAAACGCCTCCGTTTGTTATTTATTTACTCAGATTATAAACCTATTAACTTAATCCAAACTTAAAAGCTTAAAGTTTTACACAAGTTGTGGATAACTCACCTTATTCTGTGAATTTAATAGTATTTTTGGATGATTTTTTTGTGTATAAGATGTGAAATGAAGTGTGTATATGATAGAATAGAAGAATGAAAATAAAAATTGTAACAGTAGGAAAACTGAAAGAGAAATACTTAAAAGATGGTATTGCTGAGTATACCAAACGAATTTTACGTTTCGCCAAATTAGAAATGATTGAGCTCGCTGATGAGAAGACACCTGACAAAGCCAGTGAATTAGAAAATCAAAAAATTTTGGAAACAGAAGGCGCAAGAATTCTTTCTAAGGTTGGAGAAAGAGACTTTGTCGTTGTACTAGCCATTGAAGGAAAAACACTCTCCTCAGAGGAATTTAGTAAGCAACTAGAGCAGGCTTCTATAAAAGGATATTCAATTCTTACTTTTATCATTGGAGGAAGTTTAGGTCTAGCTCCTGTTGTAAAAAATAGGGCTAATCTTTCTGTCAGTTTCGGACGTCTAACCTTACCACATCAGTTAATGAGATTGGTTTTAATTGAACAAATTTACCGAGCTTTTACAATTCAGCAGGGATCTCCTTATCACAAATAGAAGATTGACTTAGCTCTTGTTTTTTGATAGAATGTTCATGTTAGGTCTCATAGCTCAGCTGGATAGAGCATTCGCCTTCTAAGCGAACGGTCGCAGGTTCGAATCCTGCTGGGATCAATTTTAGATGCAAAGCTGGGAGTTTTCCCAGCTTTTTTCTTAAAAAAGTGCGTTTCAGGTGCAAAAATGTACAGTTGAGAAAAATTTTTTCTTACATGGTCTTCATTTTGTATAATAGATTTGTAAGTTAACTTACAAGAAAAAAATAATACAGGAGATTTCATTATGAAAAATACAGTAAAATTGGAACAATTTAAAGAGGTAACAGAGGCAGAATTGCAGGAGATTCGAGGTGGAGAAATTAGAAAGGAAAATAATTTTTTATTTTATTTTTTTAAAAGAAAGTAAAGGGAGAAAAGAATGGATTTTTTCGCAATAATAAGCGTTATATTACATATTTTTATTACTAGTAAAAGTTATAATTTGATTTGTAATACAACTAGAAAAGAACAATACTTCTTTATTTTTTACACAGTAATAGTAGAATTTGTAATTGAATTTTTCTTCTATTCTATATATTTAAGTGGACTAGGGATTGAAAAATTTTTATATCCATTTATTTTATACGCTTATTTTATATGGTTTAAAAAGTTTGATAAGTATAGGGGAGTATTCCTAAGTTTCTTGCTTTCTCTCTTATATCATAGTACTCATACTTTTATAGCTGTAACCCTATCCTCGATAACAGGTGATGAGCTTGCATTACACTATGAAAGTATATTCTTTCTAGTAGTATTGTTGTTGACTTATTTTGTTATTTTAAAAACAATTCGTTATTTTCATTTGGAAATAAAATATTTTGATAAAGATTATCTGTACCCTTTTTTAAAAAAAGTAATAGTTGCTTTCTTTGGTTTGCATATCTTATTGTTTGTTTCAGATATAGTAAGTACGATTCATCACTTAAATAGTTTTGGAAGTATTTTATCAACCATTGTTTTTATCTGTCTGCTATTAGTTTTCTTTGCAATGAATTCTTATAAGGTTCAAATTGAAAAAGAGATTGCCCTAAAGCAGAAGAAATTTGAACAAAAGTATTTACAAACTTATACAGATGAGATTGTGGGTTTGTATAATGAGATTCGAGGTTTTCGTCATGACTATGCAGGGATGCTTGTCAGCATGCAAATGGCGATTGACAGCGGAAATTTACACGAAATTGACAGGATTTACAACGAAGTCCTAGTAAAAGCAAATCAGAAATTGAGGTCAGACAAATATACTTACTTTGATTTAAATAACATAGAAGATTCGGCTTTACGAAGTTTAATTGCTCAATCGATTGTATATGCACGAAATAATGATGTAGAGTTTACATTGGAAGTAAAAGATGTCATTACTAGATTGTCAATGGATTTACTTGATCTTGTTCGCATCATGAGTATTTTATTAAATAATGCTGTTGAAGGTGCCGCAGATAGTTACTTGAAACAAATGGAAGTTGCAGTCATTAAAATAGATTTTGAAACAGTTATAGTTATCCAGAATTCATGTAAAATCACTATGACGCCTTCAGAAGATTTATTTGCCTTAGGTTTCTCTACCAAGGGAAGAAACAGAGGTCTAGGACTTAATAATGTCAAGGAGATCTTAGATAAGTATGACAACATTATTTTAGAAACAGAAATGGAAGACAACACATTTAGACAAATTATTAGATTTAAGAGAGAATTTGAATGAAAGTATTAATTTTAGAAGATGTTATTGAACATCAAGTGAGACTAGAGAGAATATTAAATGAAATCTCGGAAGAATCGAATATTCCTATTTCATATAAGACAACAGGAAAAGTTCGTGAGTTTAAGGAATATATCGAAAATGATGAAGTAAACCAGCTTTATTTCCTAGATATCGATATTTATGGAATTGAGAAAAAGGGATTTGAAGTGGCTCAGTTTATTCGTCATCACAATCCTTATGCTATTATTGTCTTTATTACCAGTCGATCTGAATTCGCTACTTTAACTTATAAGTATCAGGTATCAGCTTTAGATTTTGTAGATAAGGACATCAATGATGAATTGTTCAAAAAACGTATCGAGCAGAGTATTTTTTACACTAAGAGCATGCTGCTTGAAAACGAAGATGTTGTAGACTATTTTGATTACAACTATAAGGGAAATGATTTGAAAATTCCTTACCATGATATTCTGTATATCGAAACAACAGGTGTTTCTCATAAATTGCGAATTATTGGTAAGAATTTTGCCAAAGAGTTTTATGGAACTATGACAGATATTCAGGAGAAGGACAAACATACTCAGCGATTTTATTGCTCCCATAAATCTTTCCTTGTCAATGTAGGAAATGTGAGAGAAATTGATCGAAAAAATTTAGAAGTTGTCTTTTATGAAGATCATCGTTGTCCTATTACCCGTTTGAAAGTTCGTAAACTAAAAGATATTCTAGAGAAAAAATCTAAAAAGTGATTGACAATAAGTAAGAAATTGATATAATGGTTATATCTGCTACAGATAGATGGTCCGTTGGTCAAGGGGTTAAGACACCGCCTTTTCACGGCGGTAACACGGGTTCGAATCCCGTACGGACTATTTTATCCGCCATAGCTCAGTTGGTAGTAGCGCATGACTGTTAATCATGATGTCGTAGGTTCGAGTCCTACTGGCGGAGTTAGATAAAAAGAACACCATCTGGTGTTCTTTTTATTCTTAGTTTATATCACCTAACATTTTCATAAGGAAGTCTGTCATTTCTTGCGGACTTTCTTTTTTCCCATGAGCAATCCAAGTCTGACAAACACCAAATAGGGCATTTGTTAGATAAATACTGCTATATTCTAACTCAATTGAATTTAGTTGTAGTTGCATAAAACGTTTCTGAAGATCAGTACTAAGCATAATATGCAGTTTATTTCTCAAAAAATTTTGGATTTCTTTGGTTCCATTTTCAGAAAGAAGAGCAGCCAGAAGTGGTTCTGATTCTAGATATTCAAATACTTCTAGAATAGCATCTCTTTTATGATGAACATGTTTTTGGAAGATATATTCAAATGTATGAAATAACTTACTTTGATAGTGTTCAATCATATCATACTTATCCTTGTAATGAGTATAGAAGCTAGAACGACTAATTCCAGCTTTTTCTGCTAATTTAATTGTAGTAATTTGATCGAAGGGGTGATCTATCAATAATTGAACCATGGCATTTTCAATATTTCTCTTTGTCTTTAATCGTTTGTTACTTTCTTTCATAGTTTCTCCTTATGAACAATTTAGACTATATGTCTAAAAAATATTTTTTTATCTTGTAATTTAGATTTTTTAATGTATAATCTATTATATCAAAAATTTAGACAATATGTTTAAAAAAGGAGGAAATATGTTTAAAGAATGGAAAGCAATTTTTAAAAAACCGACATTCATTATTGTAATGATAGGAATTTCTCTTATTCCAGCTTTATACAATATCATATTTTTATCGTCAATGTGGGATCCATATGGTAAAGTATCGGAGTTACCTGTAGCAGTTGTTAATAATGATAAGGAAGCTTCTTATAATGGACAGACAATGACAATAGGTGAAGACATGGTGTCTAATTTAAAAGAAAATAAGACTTTAGATTTTCATTTTGTCAATGAAGAAGAGGGGAAAAAGGGGCTAGATGATGGCGAATACTATATGGTAGTAACTTTACCAAGTGACTTATCTGAAAAAGCTACTTCAATCCTAACAAATCACCCTGAACAGATGCAAATTGATTATCAAACTTCAAGTGGCCGTAGCTTTATTGCAAGTAAGATGAGTGATTCTGCAATGACACAATTAAAACAAACCGTCTCTACGAATGTAACTGAAACATATACTAAGGCACTATTTCAAAAAATGAGTGACTTGAAGTCTGGGATAAATAAAGCAGCTGATGGAAGTGAACAACTGGCTGATGGGACTAATCAGTTAGCAAAAGGAAGTCAAACATTGACGGCAAATCTTAATACTCTAGCTAACTCAAGTGTAACTTTTTCAAATGGAGCTGATCAATTTACAAAAGGCATGTCTGCTTATGTATTTGCCATAGAGCAATTACATCTTGGTTTAGGGGCTTTTAATAGTGGTTTACAAAGTTATACAAATGCCGTTTCACAAGTTGACACTGGACTTAGTCAATTATCTTCAAAAACTCCTGAGTTGGTGACAGGTATAAATCAGCTAAATACGGGCATAAAATCTTACACAGGTGGCGTTTCACAACTGGATGCAGGTCTCAGTCAATTTTCAGTTGGTGTAAATGCTTATGCAAGTAGTGTAGAAAAACTTTCCAGCGGAACGAGTCAATTATCTAACCAATCAGATACACTAAGAGATGGAATAGAGCAATTAAATACTGGTATTAAAGAAATTTCAAGTCAATTGGAGTCCTCATCTCAACAGAATGAACAAATAACTCAATTGGCGACTAGTCTAGGGGAACTGAATAAAATACTACAAGCTCTTACGATATCAGATACTACTCAACTGAAAAGTACATTATCAGAAGCTTTGCCAAATCTAACAACTCTTGCACAGGATATTGTGACTAATAGTCAAGCAGAGCAAGAGAAAACTCTTACAAATCTTCAAGCAACAGCAACTTATCAATCTCTCACTGAAACTCAGAAAAAAGAATTGACTGAAGCTGTTTCAAATAATTCTAATTCTACGATAGAGTCAGCAAAAGCAATTTTAACGACGGCAGGAGATTTAAAAGAAAATTTAGAAAGTATAAACCAACCAGTCTCTAATCTTTCTACTTTACAGACTAAAGCAAATCAACTTTTACCTATAGCGTCTAGTTCCTTGACATCTATGTCAAGTGGATTTACACAGTTGCAAAATGCTGTAGATAATCAGTTAGTTCCCGGAAGTCAATCAATTGAAAATGGAGTTAATGCGTATACTAAAGGATTAGATACTATTTCTTTAGGTGTAAATCAACTAAGTGAAAAGAATACAACTTTAACAACAAGTTTGGATCAATTGGTTTCTGGCTCAACCAAGTTGACAGAAAACTCTTCAAAATTGACAACTGGTTTGGATACTCTAGCTGGGAAAACTCCAGAATTAGTAACAGGTATTGAAAAACTATCATCTGGTTCTGCTCAATTGAATAATAAGAGTCCAGAGCTAATAGCAGGTCTTACTAAATTACAATTTGGCTCTGGTCAATTAACAGATAAATCAACACAGTTACTTTCTGCAGCATCCCAACTAGGAAGTGGCGCTATGAAGATTGCAGATGGTGCTGGAAAACTAGCAGATGGTGGAACAACTTTAACCTCTAGTCTTGAAGATTTACAAACAGGAGTTGATTCATTAGGACAAGGATTAGGCAATGCTAATAATCAACTCAAATCAGCTTCGACAGAATCTAAAAATGCAGAAACATTATCTGAACCTCTAGTTCTCTCAAAAACAGACAATGACCAAGTTCCTGTAAATGGGATTGCCATGGCTCCTTATATGATATCAGTTGCTCTTTTTGTTGCTGCTATATCTACCAATATGATTTTTGCGAAGTTGCCTTCTGGACGTCATCCAGAGAGCCGTTGGGCTTGGTTGAAGTCTCGCTCTGAAATAAATGGGATTATAGCTGTCTTAGCAGGTGTTTTAGTTTATGGAGGTGTCCATCTTATCGGATTGACTGCGAACCATGAGATGAGGACCTTGATTCTAATTATAATCACAAGTTTAGCTTTCATGTCTATGGTTACAGCTTTAACAACTTGGAATAGCCGTATAGGAGCTTTCTTCTCTCTTATTTTACTTTTATTACAGTTAGCATCAAGTGCAGGGACTTATCCACTTGCTTTGACAAATGATTTCTTTAAAACTGTCAATCCATGGTTACCAATGAGTTACTCAGTATCAGGCTTACGACAAACAATCTCTATGACAGGAAATATTCATCATCAAGTAATTTTCCTTATTATAACTCTAGCCTTCTTTACTGTTTTAGGTATGCTGGCTTATCAACCTAAGAAGATGCAAGAGGATTAAAAAGATTGACCAAGAAATTGGTCAATCTTTTTCTGTCTTAGATAAATTTCGTCTGTGATTATAGATCCCAAAAAGAAGAAGGGCAGTTACTGAGCAGACTGCTCCAATAACAAAACCATTGGGAATAAAGGAAAGTGTAATGGTGCCTTTTCCCTTTGGGACATCAACTTTCATAAAACCAGTTTGAGCCTGCTTGATTTCAAGTTTTTCCCCATCTTGGTATGCAGACCAACCTTTGTCATAAGGTATAGTGAAGAAAATAGAAGTATCTTGTTTGACTTCATATGTAGCAAAGACTTTATTTTTAGAGGTGGATACTTCTATAGGTTGTTCTTTAATTTTTTGGATTGCTTCAGTAAGAGCCTGAGTATCTAAACGATAGAAGGTTGGAGATTCAAATGACACCTGAGAATTTCCAGGGAAACTAACACTGATATTGAAAGTTTTTTGTTCTTCAGTATAACCCAAATTAAAGAAATTAAATGCATTGTCAGTTGTAAAAGTCTTTTTTTCACCGTTGACAATGATGTCAACTTTCTTTTGCTTGTCGTTTGTAAAATGAAGATTTGAAAAAGAGAGATAGACTTGGCTATTTTGAGGAACCTCAATTTGATAATCAATCTTTGCATCTTCATTCGCAGAACCTGTGATGCTCGATAAACCTTCAGAATTATCTGTTTTATCATATGCTATTTGGGAGAAGTAATCTAAGTTGAGATTAGCAAGCTGGTTTATAAATAAAGCCTGATTATCTAGAGTATGATTATTAAAGTTTACATCGGTGTAAATAGATTGAGTGGCAAAGGCAATGGGTAAAGAGAGTTGATTTTTATATAAGGTTAAATGATCCTTTTGATAAATCTCTTGAAAGCCATACTTATCAAGTGAAGTTTCAGAAATATTGTACTGGATTCCAAATAAACTGTCTGCTAAAAGACTGTTATTTGCATAACGGAGATTGAGGTTGGTTCCAGAGGATTTGAATCCAAGTTTATCTAAACTAGTGCTAGCTGAACGATTTCGTACAGACGAGAATTGAGAGATTCCATTGTAATTAAATTTCATACTGTCATTTCCTGTCTGGATTTGCAGTTTTTCAGTACGTGTAAATGGATTGTCAATTTGGTTTATAATGGATTCCATAGCGGTGATATCTCTATTATAGGCGCTACGAGAAGCAAAGGCCCATTCTTTAGCTATTCCTTCCATTTGAGATGAAGCATTTAAGCTTATCTCAAATGTTATAAATAAAGACAAAAGAATTGCAAATAGATTTACAGAGATAAATTTTCTAATGACTGCAAGAAGTAAAAGAGCATAAACTAGTAGAAATTCAAGGGTGAGTAGGATATTCAAATCTGTTAAAAAAGAATAGTGTGATTTAAAGTATACAGTAGCCAAAAATCCTGCTAGTACAAGAAACAGTGAGAGAAATAGATTCCATAGCTTCAGTTCTTTCAGACGATTTAAGACCTCTGCTGCAGTATAAATTAACAGAGTAGAAAAAATCCAAGCATAGCGATGTAAAAACATATTTGGAGTATGCATCCCCTGCCAAAATAAATCAAGTGCCTCTATGTAAAAGCTTGTTATTAAAAAAGTGAAGAAGATTGCATAGATAAGTTTCACGTGAAACCTTATGGATTTTATTGTGAAAAATAGAATGGTTAAAATAAAAGGAAGCAATCCAACAAAAATCATTGGGATAGATCCATACTTAGTTGTATCAAAAGATCCAATGAATTGTTTTGCGAAAATATCCAGATACCAACTACTATCTGTCTTTAATTTTGTGATGGCAGTTAACTTCTCCCCATGAGTTTGTAAATCAAACAGTGTAGGAAGAGTCATAATCAAACTAGCCATTCCTGCTAAAAAGGAGGTAACAACAAAATCAAGAAAAGATGATTTTCGAGTTTTAAAGTCCCAAGAAATTTGGCAGATATACCAGAAAATTAGAAACAATGCTGTCATATATCCAAAATAATAATTTTGAATAAATAAGATTGACAAACTTGTAAAGTATAGTAGGCGCTTCTTTTGTGTTATAAGTAGGTGTAAACCAGTTATAATTAAAGGAATCAAGATAAAAACATCTAGCCAGGTTTTAATCTCTAACTGACTGACAGTGAAGCTCATTAAAGCATAGGAAGTAGATAAAGCCAGTTTTAAAAATTTTGGGATATCTTTAAATAATCTATTTAGACTAAAGAAAGTTGACAGACCAATCAATCCAAATTTTAAGAGAGTCGTTAGATAAACAGCATCTGGCATATTCGACAGATTAAAAAAGTAAACCAGAGGTGAAAGAAAGCTACCCAAGTAATAACTAGATAGAGCATAGAAATTCAGTCCGAGGCCACTTGTAAAGGTGTAAAACAGACTACCATTTCCATGTAGGATGTTTCGTAAAGCCACATCGAAAATAACGTATTGATGGAAACCATCTCCTAATAGTGGAGATGTATCACTATTCCAATAGATACCTTGAGTTAGGTATACTCCTGTCATAATCACTACAGGAATGATAAAAGAAACAAAATAGGCCCAATATGTTTTAAAAAATGATTTCATGTTACCTCGTAGAATGATAGAAAACTCAGTTGGCTATCCCAACTGAGTTTTGAAGTCTTATTTAGTCTTTCCAAAGTTCTTTAACTTTTGCTTGTACTTCTGCATTTTCTAGGAATTCATCGTAGGTTTCATCAATACGATCGATGACGCCATTCTTAGACAAAACAATGATGTGGTTTGCCAAAGTTTGGATAAACTCGTGGTCATGACTGGCAAAGATGATTGATTCTTTAAAGTTTTTCAATCCATCGTTCAAGCTTGAAATAGATTCCAAGTCCAAGTGATTTGTTGGATCATCAAGTACAAGGACATTTGATTTCAAGAGCATGAGTTTTGAAAGCATGACACGTACTTTTTCTCCCCCTGACAAGACGTTTACAGGTTTGTTAACCTCATCTCCAGAAAAGAGCATACGACCAAGGAAACCACGTAGGAAGGTATTGTCATCTTCTTCTTTACTTGCAAATTGACGCAACCAGTCAAGGATTGACTCTCCTCCTGCAAAATCAGCCGAGTTGTCTTTTGGCAAGTAAGAACGGCTAGTAGTAACTCCCCACTTGATGGTTCCTTCATAGTCGATGTCACCCATAATTGCACGAATTAATGCAGTCGTTTGGATGTCATTTTGTCCAATAAGAGCTGTCTTATCACCTGGACGCAAGATGAAACTAATATTGTTTAGGATAGTTTCGCCATCAATCTTTACAGTTAAATTTTCTACTGTCAAGAGATCATTACCAATCTCACGTTCTGCTTTAAAGTTGATAAATGGATATTTACGACTAGATGGCACAATCTCTTCTAATTCAATCTTGTCAAGCATTTTTTTACGAGACGTTGCTTGTCTTGACTTAGAAGCGTTGGCAGAGAAGCGAGCAACGAATTCTTGCAATTGCTTAATTTTTTCTTCTGCCTTGGCATTACGGTCTGCTAGCAATTTAGCAGCAAGCTCAGAAGATTCCTTCCAGAAGTCGTAGTTTCCGACATAGAGTTTGATTTTTCCAAAGTCAAGGTCGGCCATATGAGTACATACTTTGTTTAAGAAGTGGCGGTCATGGGATACAACGATAACGGTGTTATCAAAGTCAATCAAGAAGTCTTCTAGCCAAGTAATAGACTGGATATCCAAACCGTTGGTTGGCTCGTCCAAAAGAAGGACGTCTGGTTTACCAAATAGAGCTTTAGCAAGGAGAACCTTCACCTTGTCACCATTGGCCAATTCGCTCATGTTTTGATAGTGCAATTCTTCTGGAATGTTTAGGTTTTGAAGTAATTGAGACGCTTCACTTTCTGCCTCCCAACCTCCAAGTTCGGCAAATTCACCTTCGAGTTCGGCTGCACGAACACCATCTTCATCGGAAAAATCTTCCTTCATATAAATAGCATCTTTCTCCTTCATGATGCTATAAAGTTTTTCATTTCCCATAATGACGACATCAATGACACGCTCATCTTCATAGTCAAAATGATTTTGACGGAGAACAGAGAGACGTTCATCTGGACCAAGAGAGATGTGACCAGTTGTTGGCTCAATATCACCAGCCAAGATTTTTAAGAATGTAGACTTCCCAGCACCATTAGCACCAATTAATCCGTATGTATTTCCTTCTGTAAATTTGATATTGACATCATCAAAAAGTTTGCGATCACTAAAACGTAGTGAAACATCAGATACTGTAAGCAATGTTTTTCTCCTATAATATGTAATACATTTATTCTACTAGAAAAGAGAGAAATATTCAAATTTTTGTTTGTCAATTTTATGTCAATTAAATTTACAACTTTGTTTACAGCGTATTGGCTATTTGATTTAAAAAATTTTCTGTTATTTTAACAAAAAAATGCTATAATTGAAGGGACCATTTCGAAGGAGAAAAAAAATGACGAAACCCATTATTTTAACAGGAGATCGCCCAACAGGGAAATTGCATATTGGACATTATGTTGGAAGTCTCAAAAATAGAGTATTACTGCAGGAAGAAGACAAGTATGAGATGTTTGTTTTTTTGGCGGACCAACAAGCATTGACAGATCACGCCAAAGATCCTCAAACGATTGTAGAATCAATTGGGAATGTTGCCTTGGATTATCTAGCAGTTGGATTGGATCCAAGCAAATCAACTATCTTTATTCAAAGCCAGATTCCAGAGTTGGCTGAACTATCTATGTACTATATGAATTTGGTTTCACTAGCTCGTTTGGAGCGCAATCCTACGGTGAAAACAGAGATTGCTCAGAAAGGGTTTGGAGAAAGTATTCCGACAGGATTTTTGGTTTATCCAATTGCGCAAGCAGCAGATATTACTGCCTTCAAGGCTAATTATGTTCCTGTAGGGACAGATCAGAAACCAATGATTGAACAAACTCGTGAGATTGTTCGTTCCTTTAAAAATGCATATAACTGTGATGTCTTAGTGGAGCCAGAAGGGATATATCCAGAAAATGAGAGAGCAGGACGCTTGCCTGGTCTAGATGGAAATGCTAAAATGTCTAAATCCCTTAATAATGGTATTTATCTAGCAGATGATGCGGATACGTTGCGTAAAAAAGTCATGAGTATGTATACTGATCCGGACCATATTCGAGTAGAGGATCCAGGTAAGATTGAAGGAAACATGGTTTTCCATTATCTAGATGTGTTTGGTCGTCCAGAAGATGCTCAAGAAATTGCGGATATGAAAGAACATTATCAACGTGGTGGTCTTGGTGACGTGAAGACGAAACGTTATCTACTTGAAATATTAGAACGCGAACTTGGTCCTATTCGTAAGCGCCGTATCGAATTTGCTCAGGATATGGGAGAAGTGTATAATATGCTTCAAAAAGGAAGCGAAAAAGCTCGTGAGGTTGCAGGGCAAACTCTATCTGAAGTTAAGGGAGCAATGGGACTAAATTATTTTAAATAATAGATAAAATATGAATCGTAAAACTATCTCTTCCATAGAATAACAGGGATAGTTTTTTTATGTTTTCTGCTATAAATATAATTGACAAATTTCCATAGAATGGTATGATAGATACAATACAAAAAGAGCCAAGCTCAAAAAGAAAGAAAAGAGGAAACTTCAATGTCTAATTGGGACACTAAATTTTTGAAAAAAGGTTTTACCTTTGATGATGTATTGCTCATTCCAGCAGAAAGTCATGTGTTGCCTAATGATGCAGATTTAACAACAAAATTGGCAGATAATCTGACTTTAAATATCCCAATTATAACAGCCGCCATGGATACAGTCACAGAGAGTCAAATGGCTATTGCCATTGCTCGTGCAGGTGGTCTTGGAGTAATCCATAAAAATATGTCTATTGCGCAACAGGCAGATGAAGTTCGCAAGGTAAAACGTTCTGAAAATGGTGTCATTATTGATCCATTCTTTTTGACTCCAGAACACACGATTGCTGAAGCAGATGAGCTTATGGGGCGTTACCGTATCAGTGGTGTTCCAGTTGTTGAGACACTTGAAAATCGTAAATTAGTTGGTATTTTAACAAATCGAGATCTTCGTTTTATTTCAGATTATAACCAACCAATCTCAAACCATATGACTAGTGAAAATCTTGTGACTGCTCCTGTGGGTACAGATCTTGCAACAGCTGAGAGCATTCTTCAAGAACACCGTATTGAAAAACTTCCTTTAGTAGATGAAGAAGGTCGTCTTTCTGGTTTGATTACTATCAAAGATATTGAAAAGGTTATTGAGTTTCCAAATGCTGCTAAAGATGAGTTTGGTCGTCTTCTAGTTGCAGGTGCAGTAGGTGTTACTTCAGATACATTTGAACGTGCAGAGGCACTTTTTGAGGCAGGGGCGGATGCGATTGTTATTGATACTGCACATGGTCATTCTGCAGGTGTCTTGCGTAAAATTGCTGAGATTCGTGCTCACTTCCCAGATCGTACTTTGATTGCTGGAAATATTGCTACTGCTGAGGGAGCGCGTGCTCTTTACGAAGCAGGTGTAGATGTTGTCAAAGTTGGAATTGGACCAGGTTCTATCTGTACCACTCGTGTGATTGCAGGTGTTGGTGTACCACAAGTGACAGCAATCTATGATGCTGCAGCTGTTGCGCGTGAATATGGAAAAACGATCATTGCTGACGGTGGAATCAAGTATTCTGGAGATATTGTAAAAGCCCTTGCTGCAGGTGGAAATGCTGTTATGCTTGGATCAATGTTTGCTGGAACAGACGAAGCACCAGGTGAAACTGAAATCTTCCAAGGACGTAAATTCAAGACTTATCGTGGTATGGGATCAATCGCAGCAATGAAGAAAGGTTCAAGCGATCGTTACTTCCAAGGTTCTGTCAATGAAGCAAACAAACTTGTTCCAGAAGGAATTGAAGGTCGTGTTGCTTATAAAGGAGCGGCAGCTGATATTGTCTTCCAAATGATTGGTGGTATCCGCTCTGGTATGGGTTACTGTGGTGCAGCTAACCTTAAAGAACTACACGATAATGCTCAATTTATTGAAATGTCTGGTGCTGGTTTGAAAGAAAGCCACCCTCATGATGTACAAATTACTAATGAGGCACCAAATTATTCTATGTAAAAGAGATAAAAAGAGCTCCCGTGAAAATAGGAGTTCTTTTACAATATTGTCAATTTTAGTTTACAGCAACTTTACCATCCTGAATAGTGAAGATACTTAGATTTTCTGGTAGGTTTTGAAGATGGTCTAAGCTTGTTGTTGTGATAAAGGTTTGGATTGACTGAGAAATCGTTTCTAATAATTTTAGTTGTCTAGTGTTGTCAAGCTCGCTCATAACATCGTCAAGCAATAATATCGGGGATTCTGTAGTAATACTTTCCATTAGTTCGATTTCTGCTAATTTTATAGACAGGACGAGACTACGATGTTGGCCTTGACTTCCAAAACTAGCATCCATCCCATTTATATAAAAAGAAATATCATCTCGATGAGGACCAACACCAGTATTCTTTTTAAATAAATCTCTGGATCTACTTTTTTCTAAAGCGATTTTAAAAGAATTCGTTAGCTGTTCTTCATCAGTGAAGTTGACAGATGATTGATAAAATATTGACAACTCTTCTAATTGATTTGAAATTTCTAAGTGTTTTTTTTGACCAAATTTCTCTAAGTCTTTAATGAATTTTATCCGATGCTTTATGACGCGACAACCGTATTCTACTAACTGATCATCTAAGACTGACAGAAATGTTTCGTCAATCTTTTGGCTGGATTTTAGGTAAGTATTTCTTTGCTTGAGTATATGGTTATAGTTTGACAAGTCTGACAAGTAGATTGGTTTAATTTGTCCCAGTTCAATGTCTATAAATTTTCGACGAACAGAGGGCGCTCCTTTAATTAACTGGAGATCTTCAGGTGCAAAGAGGACCACATTCATATGTCCGATATAGTCTGAGAGGCGAGCTTGCTTTAAGTGATTGACTTTAGTTACGCGCCCTTTTGGTGTTAAATCAATTTCTAGAGGAATAGAGCTCGTTTTTTTCTGTAGCAAGCCAGAAAGATGGAGTTGCTCGTTATCAAAATGAATGAGATTTTTATCTGTACGAGTCCGATGACTACGTGTCAAGGCTAAGAAATAGATTGCTTCTAGAATATTGGTTTTTCCTTGTGCATTTTGACCTAGAAAGACATTTAATTTTGGATTGAAATCAATTTTTGCCTCTTTATAGTTTCGAAAGGTTTTAATTGTTAAATGTTGGAGCCACATGGTTATCTTCCTGGAAAACGTGGAGCTTGTTTGGTTTTAGGTGATAAAGTAGTTTTTTGTTTTTCTTTCTTTACACCTTTATTCATATCTTTGACAAGTTTAGCAATCCGCTCTTTTTCAATTTTATCTGCTTGGTATTCTTCTTGCTCTTTTAAACTTGGTTGTGTTAATGTGATGTCAATCTTTAAATCAGGGATGTCAATTATATCTCCTATACGGATCTTTTTCCCACGTCTAGTTTCTAATTCACCATTAAAGTAAACTTGATGTTCCATCAAAAAGGATTTAATAGCACCACCGCTTTGTATAATTCCAAGCTCTTTTAGGAGCGCTTGGAGCGTAATAAATTCTTCAAATAATTTGTATTCCATAATTCACCTCAATCTATGGTATTATACCATATTTCTTAGAATTAAGTGAGCGAAATCACTGAAAATGAAAACGATTTTTCTTTTAAAAGCGATAAAGAGAATAAGAAATATTTTCCTTTTCGTGATATAATAGAACTCTATATGTAAGGAGGTAAGGTATGGAGTTAGTGCCTGGAATTTCAGCACATTTTGTTCAATCCAAAAAGTTTAAAACAAATAAAATCACTGTTCGTTTTACTGCTCCCTTATCTCTTGAGACAGTAGCAGGACGCATGTTAAGTGTGAGTATGTTGGAGACTGCCAATAAAGCTTACCCAACTTCTCAAGCTTTTCGTAGATATTTAGCAAGTTTGTATGGGGCAGATATTTCTACGAGTGCTTATCGTAGGGGACAGGCACATGTTCTTGACTTAACCTTTACCTATGTACGAGATGAGTTTTTGAGTAAAAAAAATGTCTTGACTTCTCGAATTTTGGAATTGGTGAAACAGACTTTATTTGCCCCCTTAGCTCTAGATGGAGCTTTTGAGCCAACCTTGTTTGAAATTGAAAAAAAGCAATTATTGGCTAACTTAGCTACTGATATGGATGATTCATTTTATTTTGCTCATAAGGAGTTGGATAGCTTGTTCTTTCATGATGAGCGTCTTCAATTGAGATACAGTGATTTACGAAATAGCATTTCAAATGAGTCTCCTGAAAGTAGCTATACTTGCTTTCAAGATGCTTTGAAAAATGATCGAATTGATTTCTTTTTCTTAGGTGATTTTAATGAAGTAGAAATTACAGAATCGCTGAAGTCATTGTCCTTTACAGCTAGAAAGAGCGATATTTCCATCCAGTACTATCAGTCTTATTCGAATGTTCTACAAGAAGGAATGGTTCAGAGGAATGTAGGACAATCTGTTTTGGAAATGGGCTATCATTCTCCTGTAAAATATGGTGATGATCAGCATCTGCCTATGCTTATTATGAATGGTTTGTTGGGTGAATTTGCACATTCGAAACTCTTTACAAACGTTCGTGAGAACGCTGGGATAGCCTATACTGTCTCTAGTCAATTGGATTTGTTTAGTGGTTTGTTAAGGATGTATGCAGGTATCGATAGAGAAAATCGGAATCAAGCTAGAAAAATGATGAATCATCAGTTGATGGATTTGAAAAAGGGCAACTTTACAGATTTTGAGCTTGATCAAACCAAGGAGATGATTCGAAGATCTTTATTGATTGCTCAAGATAGTCAGCATACCCTAGTTGAAAGACTCTATTTATCTGTACTATTTGGAAAAGCGACTTTTGATATTGATCGGATGTTGGAAAGATTAGAGAGTGTCGATAAAGAAGCTGTATGTAAAGCTGCCAACAGTTTGAAGTTACAAGCGATTTACTTTATGGAAGGAGTAGAATGACGAGGGTTACTTTTGAAGAAAAATACTATCCTGCTGTAAAGGAAACAGTCTACAAAACACAATTGTCAAATGGATTGACAGTTTCTTTACTCCCTAAACAAGATTTCAATGAGGTTTATGGGATTGTAACGGTTCAATTTGGTTCCGTAGATGCAACTTATACAAGTTTAGACAAAGGTTTACGTCATCACCCAGCAGGAATTGCCCATTTTCTTGAACATAAATTGTTTGAAAGAGAAAATTCTGAGGATATGATGGCAGCTTTTACTCGATTAGGTGCAGACAGTAATGCCTTTACAAGCTTTACTAAGACCAGCTATCTTTTTTCAACAATTGACCATCTATTAGAGAATTTAGATTTGCTAAATGAGTTAGTCGGAGATGTTCATTTTACAGAAGAGTCTGTTTTGAGAGAACAGGATATTATCCAGCAAGAACGAGAAATGTATCAAGACGATCCAGACTCACGCTTGTTTTTTGCAACATTAGCCAACCTTTATCCTGATACTCCTCTAGCAACAGATATTGTTGGAAGTGAAAAATCAATTTCTAAGATTCAAGTTTCAAATTTAAAAGAGAATTTTACAGACTTTTACAAACCTGTCAACATGTCACTGTTTTTAGTTGGGAATATTGATGTAAAAGTTGTTGAGGAATACTTTTCGAAAAGGGAAAATAAGATTTTAGAACAGTATACAGTTTCAAAAGAGCAACTACCTTTGCAACCTGTAAAGCAAACAGATAGCCTTCGGATGGAAGTTTCTTTACCAAAACTTGCTGTTGCTATTAGAGGTAATGGTAAAATAACAGAAGTGGAGTCTTATCGTTACAATATTTTATTGAAATTGCTATTTACGATGATGTTTGGTTGGACCTCGGATCGTTTTCAAAAGTTATACGAGACAGGGAAGTTAGATGCGTCATTGTCACTAGAGGTTGAGGTAAATAGTCGCTTTCATTTTGTGATATTGACGATGGATACCAAAGAACCTGTTTCTTTGTCGCACCAATTTCGGAAAGCGATTCGTCAGTTTAGTAGTGATGCAGATATTACAGAGGAGCATCTCGATCTTGTTAAGAGTGAGATGTTTGGAGAATTTTTCAGTAGTATGAATTCTTTGGAATTTATTGCAACTCAATACGATCCTATGGATCGAGGAGAAACAATTTTTGATTTTCCGAAAATTTTACAGGAAATTACTTTGGAAGATGTTCTTGAAGCTGGGCATCGTTTGATTGATGATGGCGATCTAGTTGATTTTACAATTTTTCCGGCTTAAAAGATGACTAACACTAGAAAGAAGGAATGGTACGTATGAGAAAAAAAACAATTGGTGAGGTTCTGCGTTTAGCTAGAATTAACCAAGGATTGAGTTTAGAAGAATTGCAGGAAAAAACTGAAATTCAGTTGAATTTTCTAGAAGCAATGGAGGCGGATGATTTCGATCAACTTCCTAGCACTTTTTACGCTCGTTCTTTTTTAAGAAAATATGCTTGGGCAGTAGAGTTAGATGAAAGAATTGTCTTGGATGCCTATGATTCAGGTAGTATGATCACCTATGAAGAGGTCGATGTTGATGAAGAAGCTCTGTCTGGTCGTAGACGGTCAAATAAGAAAAAAACGTCTTATCTCCCTTTGTTTTATTTTGTGCTATTTGCTTTATCAATTTTAATTTTTGTGACTTACTATGTTTGGAACTACATCCAAACTCAGCCAAGTCCTTCGTCAGCTAATTATAGTGTTGTGAGTTCAACTAGTTCCACAACCTCATCTAGTTCATCTTCTAGTAGTCAGACGTCTAGCTCGTCTTCTACTACGGAATCAACTATTACAGTGTCAGGCGAAGGAAACCGCATTGAAGCTCGGTATAAAACGAGTAAGGAAATCGCTACGGTTCAGCTGACTGTTTCGAATGCAACTAGCTGGGTAAGTGTTTCAGGAAGTGAACTTGAAGGTGGTGTGACCTTGTCATCAGACAATAAAAACGCAAAAACAACAGTTTCGACGAAAGAACCTGTGACGATTACTTTGGGTGTGGTAAAGGGAGTTACTGTGACTGTGGACAATCAAACGATTGATACTTCGAAGCTGACAACTCAGACTGGAACTGTAACACTTACATTTACTACAGATTAAGGAAAAATCAATGAAAAAAGAACAAATTCCTAATGTATTAACTATTGGTAGAATTCTCTTTATACCTCTCTTTATTCTTATTTTGACTTTGGGCCATTCACAAGGCAGTCATTTGCTAGCAGCTATCATCTTTGCAGTTGCTAGTGTAACGGATTATCTTGATGGCTACCTTGCTCGTAAATGGAATGTAGTCAGCAATTTTGGAAAATTTGCTGATCCGATGGCTGATAAGCTGTTGGTTATGTCAGCTTTTATCATGTTGATTGAGTTAGGTATGGCTCCAGCTTGGGTTGTTGCTATTATCATCTGTCGTGAACTTGCGGTGACAGGCTTGCGCTTGTTGCTTGTTGAGACGGGAGGGACAGTTCTAGCAGCAGCGATGCCAGGGAAAATCAAGACCTTTAGTCAGATGTTTGCCATTATCTTTTTGCTCTTACATTGGAATTTAATTGGTCAGCTGTTGCTTTATATCGCTTTGTTTTTCACTATCTACTCTGGTTATGATTATTTCAAGGGTAGCGCTCATGTATTCAAAGGGACATTTGGTTCGAAATGAAATCGATTATTGAAGTAAAAGATCTGTCTTTTCGTTATAAGGAAGACCAGGATCATTATGACGTTAATAATGTCTCGTTTCACGTGAAACGGGGAGAATGGCTTTCGATTGTAGGTCATAATGGGAGTGGAAAATCGACAACTATCCGTTTGATTGATGGTTTGCTTGAAGCAGAGTCTGGGGAAATCTGGATAGATGGCCAACTGCTGTCCTCTGAGAACGTTTGGGACTTACGCCGTCAAATTGGTATGGTTTTTCAAAATCCAGATAACCAATTTGTGGGGGCAACTGTTGAAGATGATGTCGCCTTTGGTTTAGAAAATCAGGGACTTCCTCGTGAAGAAATGAAGAAGAGAGTGACTGAATCTTTGGAGTTGGTGGGGATGCTGAACTTTAAGAAGAGAGAACCAGCTCGTTTATCTGGTGGCCAAAAACAACGTGTGGCCATTGCAGGAGTTGTTGCCCTGAGGCCAGCTATTTTAATTCTAGATGAGGCTACAAGTATGTTGGACCCCAAGGGACGAAGAGAACTGATTCAGACAGTTCAAGAGATTCGAAAAGACCATCAGATGACAGTCGTCTCCATTACACATGACTTGGAAGAAGTTGCGATGAGTGACCGTGTCTTGGTCATGAAAAAAGGCCAAGTGGAGTCAACCAGCAGCCCAAGAGAACTTTTTTCTCGGGATGACCTTGACCAGATAGGGTTGGATGAACCTTTTACTAATCAATTGAGAGAATCTTTGAGAGAGACTGGTTATCAGTTGCCGGATGGCTATTTGACAGAAGGAGAGCTAGAGGAAAAGTTATGGGAATTACTCTAGAAAATGTGAGCTTTACCTATCAAGAGGGAACTCCCCTATCTTCATCAGCCTTGACTGATGTTTCTTTGACGATTGAGGATGGTTCCTATACAGCTTTAGTAGGGCACACAGGTAGTGGAAAATCAACGATTTTACAGCTTTTAAATGGCCTATTGGTACCAAGTAAGGGTTCTGTTCAAGTTTTTGATACTGTCATTACCCCTACATCAACCAATAAAGAAATTCGCCAGATTCGAAAGCAAGTCGGTCTAGTGTTTCAATTTGCTGAAAATCAGATTTTCGAAGAGACTGTTTTAAAAGATGTTGCGTTTGGACCACAAAATTTTGGAGTTTCTGAGGAAGAAGCACAGAAAATTGCGCGTGAAAAGTTAGCCTTGGTGGGCATTGATGAGTCACTCTTTGAGAGGAGTCCATTTGAACTTTCGGGTGGTCAGATGAGACGTGTGGCCATTGCAGGGATACTAGCGATGGAGCCTACTGTCTTGGTTTTGGATGAGCCAACAGCTGGACTAGATCCTTTGGGCAGAAAAGAATTGATGACCCTGTTTAAAAAACTTCACCTTGCTGGAATGACAATCGTACTGGTAACGCATTTGATGGATGATGTAGCTGCATATGCTGATAAGGTCTATGTTATGGAGAAGGGGTGTTTGGTCAAAAGTGGCAAACCAAGTGATGTCTTCCAAGATGTTGCCTCTATGGAAAATGTACAGTTAGGTGTGCCTAAAATCACAGCCTTTTGTAAACGTTTGGCAGATAGAGGTGTAGCTTTTAAAAAACTGCCAATCAAGATAGAGGAGTTTAAGGAGTCGCTAAATGGATAGTATGATTTTAGGGCGTTATATACCGGGGGATTCCATCATTCATCGCTTGGATCCGCGTAGTAAATTGCTCGCTATGATTCTGTTGATTTTGATTGTATTTTGGGCTAATAATCCCCTCACCAATCTCATTCTTTTTGTAGCGACAGGTATATTTATCGCTTTGTCGGGCGTTTCCCTCTCATTTTTTGTTCAGGGATTGAAATCCATGTTTTTCTTAATTGCTTTTACGACTCTATTTCAACTCTTTTTCATTTCAAGTGGAAATGTCTTATTTGAGTTTTCTTTTATAAGAATAACGGATTATGCTTTGCAACAAGCTGGGATCATTTTCTGTCGTTTTGTGTTGATTATTTTCTTTTCAACTTTGCTAACGTTAACGACCATGCCTTTGAGTTTGGCAGCTGCAGTTGAATCTCTCTTAGCGCCTCTAAAACGCGTGAAAGTTCCTGTTCATGAAATTGGTCTCATGTTATCAATGAGTTTGCGTTTTGTTCCAACCTTGATGGATGACACGACGCGAATTATGAATGCTCAAAAAGCGCGTGGGGTTGACTTTGGCGAAGGTAGCATCGTTCAAAAAGTAAAGGCTATGATTCCGATTTTAATTCCTCTTTTTGCTACTAGTTTAAAACGTGCAGATTCATTGGCAATAGCCATGGAAGCGCGTGGTTATCAGGGAGGAAAGGGTAGAAGTCAGTATAGACAGTTGAGATGGAGTCAAAAGGATACACTGGCGATTCTTGTGATTCTGGTGCTGGGATGTTTCTTATTTTTCTTAAAATCTTAGCAGGTTTGTAGGATTGATAAGAAGCTCACAGTAGCAGATTTTTAGTATAAAGGTAGGAATATGAACCGTTTTAAAAAATCAAAATATCTAATCATCGTTTTTGTCACAGTTCTCGCAGTTTCTGTACTATTAGTGACAACTTATTCAAGTGCTATTGTGACGAAACTAGGAGATGGGATCTCTTTAGTGGATAGAATTGTCCAAAAACCCTTTCAGTGGTTTGACGATTTCAAATCGGATTTGGACCATTTGACGCAGACTTATAATGAAAATGAAAGCTTAAAAAAGCAACTCTACAAACTAGAAGTGGAGTCTAATCAATCAGAAAGTTTAAAAACTGAAAATGAACAACTACGTCAGTTGCTGGATATGAAGTCAAAATTGCAGGCTACAAAAAATTTAGCAGCAGATGTGATTACGCGCTCACCGGTATTTTGGAAGCAAGAGTTAACGATAGATGTAGGAAGTTCAAAGGGTGCTTCTGAAAATATGTTGGCCATTGCAAACGGGGGGTTGATTGGTAGTGTTTCAAAAGTAGAGGAGCATTCAACAACAATCAACTTGCTGACAAACACTGAAAATTCCGACAAAATTTCAGTTAAAATCTTGCATGGTTCTACTGAAATTTACGGAATCATCGTTGGTTATGACAAGGAAACCGAACTGCTTAAAATTAATCAATTAAATAGTAACAGCGACATTAGCACCGGAGACAAGGTGACTACAGGGGGACTCGGAAACTTCAATGTTAAGGATATTCCTATTGGGGAGGTTGTTGCCACAACTCATAGCAGTGATTATCTAACACGAGAGGTGACAGTAAAGTTAAGTGCTGATACTAAAGATCTTCATGTGGTAGAGTTAGTGGGGAATTAGCAATGAGACTGTTAAAACAAGTTGGTATTTTCTTTTTACTTCCTTTTCTTGTGCTAATTGATGCACATATTGGTCAATTAGTAGAATCCTTTTATCCACATTTTCACTTAGCCAGTCATTTTCTGTTTTTATTTCTCTTGTTTGAGACAATCGAAGTGTCAGAGTATCTCTATCTAGCTTATTGCTGTATAGTAGGTTTGGTGTACGATATCTATTTTTTCCACTTGATAGGAATTGCGACACTTTTATTTATCTTGATAGGTGCCTCACTTCACAAGTTTAATAGTGTGACTTTGTTGAACCGTTGGACGAGAATGTTAACAATAGTTGTGATGAGCTTCCTATTTGATATGGGTAGTTATCTCCTGGCCCTTGCTATGGGACTGACAGTAGAATCAATGCCAGTTTTCATTGTCTACAGTCTTGTCCCATCAATGATTTTAAACTTTTTGTGGATGGTGATTTTCCAGTATATTTTTGAAAAATATTATCTATAAGAAAGAAATAAAAATGTAACAAAGGCGTAATATTTATTATGTCTTTTTCTGGTATACTAGTAATGTCTTAAATAGAAGGAGTATCTACACAATATGAAGAAAAAAATCTTAGCGTCACTTTTATTAAGTACAGTATTGGTTTCACAAGCAGCGGTATTAACAACTGTTCACGCTGAAACAACTGATGAAAAAATTGCTGCTCAAGATAGTAAGATTAGTGACTTGACAGCTCAACAAAAAGAAGCTCAACAACAGGTAGATGAAATCCAAACGCAAGTTACAGCTATTCAAACACAGCAAGCAAACTTGCAAGCTGAAAATGAAACACTACAAGCGGAATCTAAAAAACTTGAAGGAGAAATTACAGAGCTCTCTAAGAATATTGTTGCTCGTAATGAATCTTTGGAAAAACAAGCACGTAGCGCACAAACAAACGGTGCTGCAACTAGCTATATCAACACAATTGTAAATTCAAAATCAATTACAGAAGCTATTTCCCGTGTTGCGGCTATGAGCGAGATTGTATCGGCTAACAACAAAATGTTAGAGCAACAAAAAGCTGATAAAAAATCAATCTCAGAAAAACAAGTCGCAAATAATGAAGCAATCAATACTGTCATTGCGAACCAACAAACGCTTGCTGACGATGCACAGACATTGACAACAAAACAGGCGGAATTAAAAGTTGCTGAGTTAAACCTTGCTGCAGAGAAAGCTACTGCAGAAGGCGAGAAAGCTACTTTGTTGGAACAAAAAGCAGCAGCTGAAGCAGAAGCAAAAGCAGCAGCTGAAGCAGAGGCAGCTTATAAAGCACGTCAAACAAGTCAACAAGAATCAGTTGTTGCTTCTGGAAACACAAGTTTCTCAGCTCAAGTGCAAGCAACATCAACGTCAGCATCAGCATCTGACGACGAGGACTCAAGCTACACTCCAGCACCTACTCCGACTCCTACTAGACAACGTCCAACATACAGCTCAAATGCATCAAGTTACCCAACTGGTGAATGTACTTGGGGAGCTAAAACATTGGCACCTTGGGCTGGAGACTATTGGGGTAACGGAGCTCAGTGGGCAACAAGTGCTGCAGCAGCAGGATTCCGTACAGGATCAACCCCACAAGTTGGTGCGATTGCATGTTGGAATGATGGTGGTTATGGGCACGTAGCGGTTGTTACAGCAGTTTCATCATCAACTCGTATTCAAGTGTCAGAATCAAACTACGGTGGAGATCGTACAATCGGAAACAAACGTGGATGGTTCAACCCAACTACAACTTCTGAAGGTTACGTAACATACATCTATCCAAACTAATAAACCAAATACAGAGGCTCGATTTTGAGTCTCTTTTCTTTTTTTAATTTTAAGTTAGACCAAAAACTAGCAAAAATACTTGAAAATATTGATAAAATGTGGTAGAATGAAACTTGTCGTGTAAACGATAATACTCATTCTTGATGAATTGTGAAACTGTTGCCCTTGGGTCGTTTTGCAAGTTGAAATCGAGGAGAGGAAAAAACAAAAAGGAGAAATACTCATGGCAGTAATTTCAATGAAACAACTTCTTGAGGCTGGTGTACACTTTGGTCACCAAACTCGTCGCTGGAACCCTAAGATGGCTAAGTACATCTTCACTGAGCGTAACGGAATCCACGTAATCGACTTGCAACAAACTGTAAAATACGCTGACCAAGCTTACGACTTTATGCGTGATGCGGCAGCTAACGATGCAGTTGTATTGTTCGTTGGTACTAAGAAACAAGCTGCTGACGCTGTTAAAGAAGAAGCAGAACGTTCAGGTCAATACTACATCAACCACCGTTGGTTGGGTGGAACTCTTACCAACTGGGGAACTATCCAAAAACGTATTGCTCGTTTGAAAGAAATTAAACGTATGGAAGAGGAAGGAATCTTTGACGTTCTTCCTAAGAAAGAAGTTGCACTTCTTAACAAACAACGTGCACGTCTTGAAAAATTCTTGGGTGGTATCGAAGACATGCCTCGTATCCCAGATGTAATGTACGTAGTTGACCCACATAAAGAACAAATCGCTGTTAAAGAAGCTAAAAAATTGGGAATCCCAGTTGTAGCGATGGTTGACACAAACACTGATCCAGACGATATCGATGTAATCATCCCAGCTAACGATGACGCTATCCGCGCGGTTAAATTGATCACAGCTAAATTGGCTGACGCTATCATCGAAGGTCGTCAAGGTGAAGACGCGACAGCAGTTGAAGCTGAATTTGCAGCTTCAGAAGCTCAAGCTGACTCAATCGAAGAAATCGTTGAAGTTGTAGAAGGCGACAACGCTTAATTCAAATAAGTAATCATTACCTAGGAGGGCAGGGCTTAGCCCGGCTCTCCTATTTTAAAAAATATAGGAGAATCAAAATGGCAGAAATTACAGCTAAACTTGTTAAAGAGTTGCGTGAAAAATCTGGTGCTGGTGTTATGGATGCTAAGAAAGCATTGGTTGAAGTTGAAGGTGATATCGAAAAAGCAATCGAATTGCTTCGCGAAAAAGGTATGGCTAAGGCAGCTAAGAAAGCTGACCGTGTTGCAGCTGAAGGTTTGACTGGTGTATTTGTTAACGGTAACGTTGCAGCAGTAGTTGAAGTAAATGCTGAAACGGACTTCGTTGCGAAAAATGCTCAATTCGTTGACTTGGTAAACGCTACAGCTAAAGTAATTGCTGAAGGAAAACCAGCTAACAATGAAGAAGCTCTTGCTTTGACAATGCCTTCAGGTGAAACTCTTGAAGCAGCATATGTATCTGCAACAGCGACTATCGGTGAAAAAATCTCATTCCGTCGTTTTGCTTTGCTTGAAAAAACAGATGCACAACACTTTGGAGCATACCAACACAATGGTGGACGTATCGGTGTTATTTCTGTCATCGAAGGTGGAGATGAAGCACTTGCTAAACAAATCTCAATGCATATCGCTGCGATGAAACCAACAGTTCTTTCTTACAAAGAATTGGATGAGCAGTTCGTTAAAGATGAATTGGCACAATTGAACCACGTGATTGACCAAGATAACGATAGCCGTGCAATGGTTGGTAAACCAGCTCTTCCACACTTGAAATATGGATCAAAAGCTCAATTGACTGATGAAGTGATTGCTCAAGCTGAGGAAGATATCAAAGCTGAATTGGTTGCAGAAGGCAAACCAGAAAAAATCTGGGACAAAATCATCCCAGGTAAAATGGATCGCTTCATGCTTGACAACACTAAAGTTGACCAAGCATACACACTTCTTGCACAAGTATACATCATGGATGACAGCAAGACGGTTGAAGCCTACCTTGATTCAGTTAACGCTTCAGTAGTTGAGTTCGCTCGCTTTGAAGTTGGTGAAGGTATCGAAAAAGCTGCAAATGATTTTGAAGCTGAAGTTGCAGCTACAATGGCAGCAGCTTTGAATAACTAAAGAATCTGAAACAAAATAGTTCTCAGCCACAAAAAAGCTAGAGGTTTCCAATTGAGAAACTGAACTGCACCCCAAAAGTTAGACAGAAAAAATCTAACTTTTGGGGTGTTTTTACTATGAAATTAACTTATGATGATAAAGTTCAGATCTATGAACTTAGAAAACAAGGATATAGCTTAGAGCAGCTTTCAAATAAATTTGGGATAAACAATTCTAATCTTAGGTACATGATTAAATTGATTGATTGTTACGGAATAGAATTCGTCAAAAAAGGAAAAAATCGTTACTATTCCCCAGAATTAAAACAAGAAATGATTGATAAAGTTTTACATGAAAACTGGTCTCAAGATAGAGTTTCTCTCAAATATGCTCTCCCAAATCGTGGTATGCTTCCAAATTGGCTGGCGCAATACAAGAAAAACGGGTATACTATTGTTGAGAAAATAAGAGGGAGACCAGCTAAAATGGGACGTAAACGAAAGAAAACTTGGGAAGAAATGACAGAATTAGAACGACTCCAGGAGGAGAATGAACGCTTACGGACTGAGGTGGCCTACCTAAAAAAGTTAAAAGAGTTAGAGGAAAGGGACGAAGCCCTAGAGCGAGAAAGGCAGAAACAGTTAGAGAAATGGCTTCAGGAGGATTTCGACTAGATTTACTTCTTGAAACAGCACGTTTAGCTCGCCCAACTTACTATTATCAGTTGAAACAACTGGATGGGGTTGATAAAGATAAAGAGCTTAAAACCGAAATTCAGACTATTTATAATGACCATAAAGGAAATTATGGCTATCGCCGAGTTACTCTCGAACTCAGAAATCGTGGTTTTGTAGTGAATCATAAGAAAGTTCAACG